>NZ_JBVHFK010000007.1:0-543193 GCF_055562375.1 Actinoplanes sp. NPDC019969
CGGTAGCTAAGCCCTCCAGCGCCGATGGTACTGCACTCGGGAGGGTGTGGGAGAGTAGGACGCCGCCGGACTCAACGTGACAGAAAGGCCCACCCGGGTATCCGGGTGGGCCTTTTCTGCGTTTCCGTGACGGTTTGGTGTGGGGTCGGTTTTGCCGGCGGTGGTGCCCACTCAGGGCGGTCAGGCTTGATCCCTTCGTGGGCACCACCGCCGGCAAAACCTAGGCCACAACCACCCGGGCGTGGCTGGCGGCCCACGCCAATCCCGACCCCCCCCAGAGGCCCGAACCGTGGCTGCGGCAGGTGCGCTGGCTGCGGATAGAAATGCGGACGTCGCTACTGACAGCAAGGCCCCCCAGCCGAACGCCAGGCCCGCGACCCGGCCCGCAACGCTTCCAGATCGCCAGCCGTCGCCGAGACCCGCTACCCAGGTCCCATAGGGCACCTCAGCAACGGCCGACCCCTCGAGCCGTCGCTGAGATGCCCTATGCAAGCACCGACGAGCGGCCCGGGCGACGGCTGAGGAGTTCGGCCGTCGCTCAGCCCGCATTGCGGGCGGCGGACGGGTTTACGCGGGATGAGCGACGGCTGAGGAGTCCGGCCGTTGGTCGGGCTGGTTTGTGGGTGGCGGTAGGCGGGGTGGGGGACGGCTGAGGAGTTTGGTCGTTGCTCGGGCGAGCTGGCTGGCGGTGGGTCAGGGGAGGTTGGTGGGGCGGAGGACGCGGTCGAGGCCGTGGGCGATCTGGCGGTTGCCGCTGTTCAGGTTGAAGCGGACGATCTGGGGGTCGAGGTCGTTGCGGTCGGCGTCGACCAGCTTGATGCGCTTCCAGAAGTGGCCCTGGACGTCGACCTTGACGGTGGCGCCGGCGGCGGTCTTCAGGGTGGCGTTGTCGGACTTGAGGGCGGCCTGTTTGGTGATCGTGGCGCCGGGGATCACGTGGTAGAGCAGGACCGACTCGACGGTGTTGATGCCCAGGCCGGCGACGGCGGTGAAAGCCTGCTTCTCGCCGGACAGCTTCCTGGTCTTCTGGATGTCGGCGACCAGGAGCTGGAAGGCGCGGTCGTTCGGCAGGAAGGCGGTCAGTGGCGTCTTGCCGTCGGCGAGGACCTTGACGGGGCTGGACGGCTTGGCCTTCAGGACGGCCTGCACGGCGGCGGTCAGGATGTCGTAGTCGTGGCCGTTGCGGTCGAAGCCGCTCTTGTCGGCGGTCAGGACCGTGGCCAGCGAACGGGTGCCCAGCGGCTTGGGCTTGGTGGTCTTGCCGTGTGCGGCGGCCGGGGAAGCGGCGAGGGCGGAGACGACGAGCGCGGCGGTCGCCACAGCGGCGGCGCGGGTGATCCTCATTGTCTTTCGTCCTTTCGAAGTGTGCGGTGGCTTCGGCGCCACCACCCGTACTTCGCTCGGTGTCCCGGTCATGGATGCACCGGATCGAAAGTTCTCCGGCCGGCGTGGGCTAGATCGTGATGGACGGGCCGGGTGAAGTGCTGATGGGCGAGGTGGCCGGGAACGTCACGCCGGTGAGGGCCTCGGAGACGGACCAGAGGCGCTGCTGGACGGCGACGTCGTACGACCCGGGGCTCGAAGTGACCAGCCGGGGGTGGCCCTTGACCTGGTAGCGGCCGCCGGGACCGTAGTACTGGCCGCCGAGCACGGCGGGGTCGGTGGCGGCGCGCAGGGTCGGCAGCGCGCCCATCGCCGGGGTCTGGGTGATCAGCGGCGCGAGCCAGTTCAGGGGGAGACGGAGGGGCGCCGGGGTGTTCCGGGCGAGTTCGGTGCTGGACACGCCGGGGTGCGCGGCCACCGCGACGGTGGTGCCGTGCGAGGCGATGCGGCGCTGCAGCTCGTAGGTGAACATCAGGTTGGCGAGTTTCGACTGGCCGTAGGCGGCGACCCGGCTGTACGACCGTTCCCACTGCAGGTCGTCGAAGTGGATCGCGGCCCGGATCCGGTGGCCGGTGCTGCTGACCGTCACCACGCGGGAGCCGGGGACCGGCAGCATCAGGTCCAGCAGCAGCCCGGTGAACGCGAAGTGCCCGAGGTGGTTGGTGCCGAACTGCATCTCGTAGCCGTCCGGGGTGACCTGCTTCGGGGTGTACATCACGCCGGCGTTGTTGATCAGCAGGTCGATCCGGTCCCGCCGGGACCGCAGCGCCGCCGCGGCGGTCCGGACCGAGTCGAGCGAGGTCAGGTCCAGCGCCTGCACCGTCACGTCGCCGGTCATCCGGGCCGCGGCCCGCTCGCCCTTCGCGACGTCGCGGACGGCGAGCACCACGGACGCGCCGCGTTCGGAGAGCGCCCTGGCGGTCTCGTACCCCAAACCGGTGTTGGCCCCGGTGACCACGGCGACCCGCCCGCGCTGATCCGGAATGCTCGCCGTCGTCCACTTCTGGTCCATGTCGACTCCCGTCATTTAAGTACCGGCGGTACTTTGATGGGAGAGACGTTAAAGTACCTCCGGTACGATGTCAACGTACCGGAGGTACTTAAGTTAGAGTGGTGGTCGTGACTTTCCAGCGGGCGCGGACCGAGGAGCAGCGGGAGATCCGTCGGCGGGCGATTCTCGACATGGCATCGACGATGCTCGGCGAGATGCCCGTGGCCGCGGTCACCCTGAACGAGCTCAGCCGCCGGGTGGGCCTGGCCAAGCCGAACGTGCTGCGCTATTTCGAGTCCCGCGAGGCGGTGTTGCTGGAGCTGCTGGACCGCTTCCTGCGGGAGTGGCTGATCGAGCTGGCCGATGAGCTGGCCGATGGGGTCGGCGCCGATCTGCCGATGGCCGAGCGGGCGGCGGCGGTGGCCGGGATCCTCAGCCGGTCACTGTCCGGCCGGGCCGTGCTCTGTGAGCTCTTCGGCGCGCAGGGCAGCGTCCTGGAGCACAACGTGTCGGTGGAGGTCGTGGCCCGCTACAAGCGCGCGTCCCTGGAACGTCTGGCGACCATGACCGATCTGGTCCGGAAGCATCTGCCGGAGCTGGGGGAGAACGCGACGCTGTTCAGTCTGCAGACCATGGTCCTGGCCGGCGCGCTGTCGGCGTACAGCACGCCGCCGCCCAGCCTGCTGGCGGCGTACCAGGCCGAGCCCGAGCTGGCTCGCCTGCATGCCAGCCTCGGCGACGCCTTGGAGCAGGGGCTGACCGCGACCCTCCTGGGCGTGCTGCCCCGCCCCTGACGCGGAGAACAGCGTGTGGAGTTCGGGCCCGGATACGGGCTGAACTCCACACGCCATCGGTCAGGAGGTGAGGGTTCCGCGGAGGAGGCTGCTCCCGGAGTGGGTGGGTTGGCCGTCGTGCGGCTCGTCGCTGACGTCGACGAGGCGATAACGGTTCATGTCGGTGCCGGCGGGCACCGGCAGTTCCACGGTCGGCCCGTCGGGCAGGTTGCCGATCGACACCATCTTGCCGGGGCTGTCCGGGTCGAGCAGCCACACCTCGTGGAAACCGGTGGTCAGCGGCAGGCCGCGGACGTCGATCCGCATGCGCCCGTCGGACAGCACCACGACGCTGCCGCTCGCGGAAGCCGGAACCGTCGGCAACGGCGCGAGGGTGGCCTGCGCGGTCACCGTCTTGGCCGGAGTGCGGTCGGGCAGCCCGATGACGGCGACGGTGCCCGCCACCGCGACGATCGCGGCGGCCGCCGCGGACAGGACCGGGGCCAGCCAGCGGGACCGCCGCCGGCCGGGCCGGGCACGGTGGCCCGACAGGTCGGTGACCGTCGCGAGGCCCGCTGCCGGGGCCGGGGGGACGCTGATGTTCGCCTCGATGGCGGCCCAGACGTGTTCCGGCGGGGCGGGGAGATCACGGAGGTCTCCGCATTCGGCGCCGAGATCGGCGACCTCACGCAACGCGCCGAGTTCATGCCGGCAGCCGGCGCACTGGTCGAGGTGATCCGACTCGCCGGCCTCCTGTTGTTCTTCAGAGAGCGCGAGAAGGACCAGCCTGTCGGGATCCAAATGCTGCACCGTCCACCTCCCAACGACGTCGCAGGTTCGCCATTCCACGGCGGATATGGCTCTTGACCGTACCGAGCGGGAGCCCGGTCACGGCGGCTATCTGTGGGTGGGTGAGATCGTCGAAGAAGGCAAGCTCCAGGGTTCGTCGTTGTTCATCGGGCAGCCGGCCCAGCTCGTCGGCGACGACGAGACGGTCCACGACCCGCTCGGGTGACTCCGGCTCGTCGGAGGGTGGCGTGAGCTGGGCCCGTACCGTCTCGGTGGTCCGGACGTCGCGTTCCGCGGACCGCAAGCGGTCGACGGCCTTGCGCCGCGCGATGCCCAGAAGCCAGCCCAGGATCGTGCCGCGCGCCGGATCGAAACCGTCCCGGCCGGTCCAGGCTGCCACGAACGTCAGCTGGGTGACGTCCTCGGCGTCGGCCCGGTTGCCCAGCAGACGCTGGGCCAGGTACAGCACGGCGGCGCCATGCCTGTCGTACGCCGTACGCAGTGCTTTCTCGTCGCCGGCGCGTAACCGCTCGGCGAGTTCGTCGTCGGAGCTCATCGACCTCCTTCCGTTTCCACGCAGTGATTCTCCAAGGGTTCGCTGCGGGGTGGCCCGGCGGATGCACCCGGACACGAAAAAAGGGCCGGCGAAGTCACTCGCCGGCCCTTTCCCGGAATCGTCAGGCGGGGAGACCGCCGACCTGCGTGTTCACCCAGGCGCGGATGGAGGGCAGGTCGCCGTAGATGGACGGGGCGGTGGCGCAGGTCGAGCTGTTGTTGCCGGCCCGGCTGGTCACGCCGATCAGCGCCCAGCGGCCGCTGACCTGGCGCACCTGCGGGCCGCCGGAGTCGCCGTAGCAGGCGCCCGCGTTGCCGTTGGTGTTGTTGGTGCAGATCTCGTACGCGGCGTCGATGCCGGAGCAGCGGCTGTCGGCGACGATCGAGGTGTTGAGCTCGTTGGCGATGCGCGGGGCGGAGCCGCAGCCGCGGGTCGGGCAGGTCTGGCCCCAGCCGATGATGCGGGTCGCGGTGCCGACCGCGCCGGACGTGGTCGGGATCGGCGCCGGGGCGTACGTGACCGAGGACGCCAGTTCGAGGAGCTTGACGTCGATCCGCGGGTGGTTGACGGCCCGGCGGACGGACACGACGGTGCCGCCGCTGGAGCGGTCGGTGCTGCCCACCCGTACCGAAGCGGGGGTGGGGCAGTGTTTCGCGGTGACCGCCCAGTTGGCCTTGATCAGGGAGCCGGTGCAGCCGGACACGTAGACCATGAACGAGTAGTTCTGGCTGGCCGGGGTGCCGCCGACGACGTACGTGCCGGGGCCCGGCTCGGGGTCGGGCGGTGCGGCGGAGGCGGCGGTGGGGGCGAACATACCGGTGACGGCGACCGCCGCGGCGAGCAGCAGTTTGGCTGAGGTGCGCATGAGAACGTCCTTCTGCCTTCGGGGAACGGGTCTCTACCTGCGTCCGAAGGTTTCCAGAAAGTGACGCTCATCGATACATATCAGGCTGTTCCTCTGATCGGGGTGATGGTGGCCGGCTGGCCGGACTCCTCGCCCGGGCGGCGGGTCAGGACACGCGGGCCGTTCTCGGTGATCGCGATGGTGTGCTCGGAGTGGGCGGTCCGGGAGCCGTCGGCCGAACGGATCGTCCAGCCGTCCTCATCGAACTTGATCTTGTCGGTGGACTTGCAGAACCACGGCTCGATCGCGATCGTCAGGCCGGGCTGCAGTCTCATGCCCCGCTTGGCGCGGCCGTCGTTGGGCAGGTGCGGGCCCTCGTGCATGGTGCGGCCCAGGCCGTGGCCGCCGAACTCGAGGTTCACGCCGTACCCGTAGTGGCGGGCGACCGCGCCGATCGCGGCCGAGATGTCGCCGAGGTGGCCGCCCGGCCGGGCCGCGTCGATGCCTGCCTCCAGGGCGACCTCGGTGGCCTCGATCAACTGCAGGTCCGCCGGGTCGGGGGAGCCGACGATCACCGACACCGCGGAGTCGGCGACCCAGCCGTCGATGCCGACCGCCATGTCCAGGCTGAGCAGGTCGCCGTCGCGCAGCACGTAGTCGTGCGGCAGTCCGTGCAGCACCGCGTCGTTGACCGACAGGCACAGCACGTTGCGGAACGGGCCGCGGCCGAACGACGGTGCGTAGTCCCAGTAGCAGGACTCGGCGCCGCGCTCCTTGATCCGGCCCCGGGCGTGGTGCTCGAGGTCCATCAGGTTCATGCCGACGGCGGCGGACGCGCTCAGCTCGGCCAGCAACTCGCCGACGAACTGCCCGGTCACCGCCATGCGGTCGATCTCCGCGGACGACTTGAGCTCGATCACGACAACCTCCCCTTACGGATGCGGTATTTTTATACCACGCCCTTCGGGGAGACTATCCTGCGGACATGGTTCGCCAACCACTGACCGCCGAACAGATCGCCGCCGGCCGGCGCCTCGGGGCCGCCCTGCGCGTCGCCCGGGCCGGCCGCAGCCTCGTCGACGTGGCCGCGGCGGCCGGCATCTCCCCCGAGACGCTCCGCAAGATCGAAGGCGGGCGGCTGCCCGCGCCCGCCTTCGGCACCGTCGTCTGCCTCAGCGAGGCCCTCGACGTCCCGCTCAGCGACCTCGCCGAGGTGTGGCTGGCCGACACCCGGATCCGGCAGGCCTCCTGACGGGGAGTCAGCCGGCGGCGCGGCGTACCAGATCGGTGATCCTCTCCTCGGTGGTGGCGGAGAGGCCGGTCACCGCGAAGTAGGTGGACCAGATCTCGCCGTCGTCGAGCCGGGCCTCGTCGCTGAACCCGAGCATCGCGTACCGGGATTCGAACTTGGCGGCCGGCTGGAAGAAGCAGACCACCTTGCCGTCCCGGGCGTACGCCGGCATCCCGTACCAGAGCTTCGGGGTGAGGCCCGGCGCGGCCGCCTTGATCAGGGCGTGCACCCGCGCGCCGATCTCCCGGTCGGCCCCGGCCATCTCGGCGATCTTCGCGAGCACCTCGGCCTCCTTCGTGCCGGCCTTCAGCTCCTTCGCCCGCTCCTTCATCGCACCGCGCTCGGCCTCGGTGAACCCGTCGTACGTCTTGGTGCTGGTCATGGCAGTTCCTTTCGTCGGGGGACGGCCTCGGGATTCATCCGGCCACCGGCGCCGCCCGGCCCGCGCCTGCCGTGGGACGCCGTGGGACACCGACCGTCGGCCTGGCCAGGGCGTATCTGCTCAAGATCGGTAGCCGTGGGACGGGACGGTACGGTGTTGCACGTGGCCGGCCCCCAGGAACGACTGGTGAACCAGCCGTGCACGTCGCGCACCGGCTCGCCACCGCCTACCCGGACGGTGGGCTCTACCTCGACCTGCACGGCTTCACCCCCGGCCAGGAACCCCTCGAACTGCAGGCCGCGCTCGGCCGCCTGCTCGCTGCCCTCGACGTCACCGACCTGCCCGCCACCGGCGCCGACGCCGACCGGGTCCGGCCGCTGCTGCCCGGCTGCGGCACCGTCCCGGCTGGACGGTCGCGGTGCTGGCCGAACGGCTGCGCGACACCACGAACCGGTTCGGGGCCGCGTTCGGGATGTCGCTGCGGCAGCTCGACGACCGGCAGCGGCACGTGTTCCGGCTGCTCGGGATGCTGCCCGGGGGGGATTTCGACGCGGAGGTCGCGGCCGAACTCGCCGCCTCTGCTCCCTCGGACGACGCGCTGCGCCGGGTGCCGCGGCACTATCTCGCACGGGCGTCCGGCGCTTCCCTGGAATGGCTCGACCTGGAGTACGTCAACCTGGTCGCCGCGTTCGGCACCGCCGTCCGGCTCGGGGACGACGAGGTGGTCGCCGACCTGCCGGACGCCCTGCGGGCCTGGTTCTTCCGGCATCGCGGGACCGATGATCACGTACGGCTGCTCGAAGCCGCCGCCGAGGCCGCCGGGCGTCTCGGCCGGGATCGGCAGCGGTCCGCGCTGCTCAGCGACCTCGGGTTCGCCCTCGCCGCGGCGGGACGGCTCACCCGCGCGTTCCAGGCCTACGAGGCGGCCGCCGTGGCGGGCCCGGACGCCGCGCTCGTGCTGCGGACCGGGTTCGCCTTGCGTGATCTCGGCCGGCCGGACGAGGCCGCCCGGCTGGCCCGCGCCGCCCGCGACCGTGTGTTGAGTTCGGGCGCGCATAGCGGCCGAACTCAACACACTTCTCAGACGCCCGCCCCGCGGACCGCCTCGTAGAACTCGGCGGACCGGTCGATCAGCTCGGTCACGTCCTTCACCGCCGCGGGCAAGGTGATGTAGACGTGGTCGGCGCCCGCCTCGGCCAGCGCCGCCACGTCCTCGGCCAGCTGGGCGACGTTCCCCGCGTACGGCGGACGGGGCTGCGCCGTCGCCTCGGACAGATCCAGGGTGGCGATCTGCACCGTGCAGCCGATGGTCGCCGGATCCCGGCCGGCCTCCTCGGCCAGGCGCCGGACCAGGCCCAGCTTCTCCGCCACCTGTTCCGGCGTCGCCCCGCTGGCCACCCAGCCGTCCGCCCGCCGCGCCACCCGGGCCAGCGCCCGGTCGGTGGCCGCGCCCAGCAGGATCGGGATCCGCCGGGCCGGCTTCGGCCCGATGTCCGCGGCGTCCACACTGAACCGCGTGGTGGTGAAACTGACCGGATTCGGCCCCCAGGCCGCCTCCGCGATGTCCAGGAAGTCGTCCAGCGCCCGCCCGCGCTCGGTGATCGGCACCGCCCCGCCCGCCGCGAACTCGTCGATCGACCAGCCCGACCCGAGCCCCGCGATCAGCCGCCCGCCACTCGCCGAGTCGAGGGTCGCCAGCTGCTTCGCCAGCCGCAGCGGCACATGCAACGGCACCACCAGCACCCCGGTCCCCAGGCTGATCCGCTCGGTCACCGCCGCCGCCATCGACAGCGTGACCAGCGCGTCGGTCACCCCGCGGTAGAGGTCCGGCCAGGGCAGCCCCGGCACGTTGTAGAGCCCGTGCGGCCCGCTCTGGTCCTCGGGCACGAGCAGGCGCTCGAACGCCCACAGACTGTCGAAACCGATCTCCTCCAGGGCCCGCGCCGCGGCGACCACATCCAGGCCGGGCGTGAACTGCTGGAACTGGGGCAGGCTGACACCGAGTTTCACCATGCCCGCCACCATTCCACAGGAGACGGTCGGCGGGCTGTCCACTTCCGGTCACACCCCTCAGCTGGCTCTCCGGGTTGTCTCCAGGCCGTCGAGACAGCCCGGAGAACCAGCCGAGGGGTGTGTCAGTAGGCGAAGGGCCAGCCGTCGGCGTCGTAACCGATGGCGTTCAGGCCGAGGGCGGAACCGCCGGTCTCGGTGTAGTAGTGGTAGACCAGCAGGTCGCCGCTGCTGGTGGTGAGGACGGCGGGATGACCCGGGCCGTGGACGCTGCCGTGCGCGGACAGGATCTCGGTGCCGCCGCCCGCGGTCATCGGGGTGCCGTCCCGGTCGGCGAACGGGCCCCGCGGGCTGGCCGAACGGCCGACCATCGTGCGGTACGTGCTGGCGGCGCCCTTGCAGCACGCGTCGAACGAGACCCACAGGTAGTAGTAGTCGCCGTGCTTGACCAGGTGCGGGGCCTCGATGGCGGTGTCGCCCCGGGTGGCCAGGGCAGCCGGGGTGGCGTCGCCGGGCGCGCGCAGGCCGGTGGCCGGGTCCAGGGGGATCTGCTTGATGCCGGTCCAGAACGAGCCGAACGTCATCCACCAGGCGCCGGAGCCGTCCACGTACAGATTCGGGTCGATGGCGTTGAAGTCGGAATCCGTGCCGCTCTCGATGACCAGGCCCCGGTTCTGCCAGCTGCCGGACGCGCCGGTGGCGCTGGTGGCCAGGAAGATCGCCGAGTGGTTGGAGCCGAACGTGGAGGCCGAGTAGTACAGGTGGTAGCGACCGTCGTGGTAGGAGACGTCCGGGGCCCACAGGGCGGTGCTGCCCTTGGTGTAACCGGTGGTCCACGGCGCGCCGCCCGGGAAGACCGGGCCGGCCTCGGTGAACGTCTCCAGGTCGGTGGAGGTCAGCAGCCTCAGGTTGTCGCCGGTGTGCGCGAGGAGGTACCCGCCGTCCGGCTTCGCGACGATCGTGGGGTCGTGGACGCCGCTGTCGCCCAGGACGAACCGTGGCTCCGGGTACGCGCTCGGCGCCACCGCCGGTGTGGTGACTGCTGCGGGCGCACCCCCGTTGCGCGCCCGCAGCACGACGATGCCCGCGATCACGGCGATGACCAGCGCGGCAACGACAAAGGCGGTGCGGCGTACGGGGCGCGAACTCACGAACATCGCCAAGATGTTAACGATCACAACGCGCGCGTCAAGATCCCTCCCGGAAACGGGCGGACCGGGCCGCCCCACATGATGGAACGCGGGCTGTGACGGTACTTATATTTACGAACGGTCGGTCGTTTTGTAGGTTCGTCGGTATGACCCAGGACGGCAGGCTGATCCGCGGCGAGCGGACCCGCAGCGCGGTGCTCGAGCAGGCATTGCTGCTGGCCACCGTCTCCGGCCTGGACGGCCTGTCGCTCAGCCAGGTCGCCGACGCGCTCGGCGTCAGCAAGTCCGGCCTCTTCGCGCACTGGCGCTCCAAGGAGGCCCTGCAACTCGCCGTCGTCGACCAGGCCCGCGCCCAGTGGACCGACCGGGTCATCCGCCCGGCCCGCACCGCGCCCGCCGGAGTCCGCCGGCTGTGGGCGGTGCACGACAGCCGGCTCGCCTTCTACGAGGCGAAGGTTCTGCCCGGCGGCTGTTTCTTCGCCAACGCCCACTTCGAGTTCAACGCCCGCCCCGGCGCCATCCGGGACCGGCTCGCCGCCGAACTCGCCGACTGGATGGCGTTCCTGACCGGGCTCGCCGCCGAGGCCGTCGAACTCGGCGAGCTGCGGCCCGACGTCAGCCCGGACGGCCTCGCCTACCTCACCGAGTCCCTCGGCATCTGCGCCGTGATGCAGGCGCCCGTGCTCGGCACCGAGACCACCTGCGGCCAGGCCCGCCGTGCCCTGCACGAGCACCTGCGTGCCATCGCCACCGACCCGACGATCCTCCCGGAGCTGACATGACGAGCGTTCTGACCTTCGGCGATGTGGTTCACACCGCCGTCCACTTCGACGACCTCGACGCCATGGGGATCCTGCACAACTCGCGGTACGCGGTCCTCGTCGAGCGGGCCGTCAGCAAGTGGTGGGCCGACCGGGGCATCGCGTTCGCCGGCGGGCAGCCGACGTCGCCCGACGCGTTCAACGCCGTCCGGGAGTACGCGATCACCTTCCACCGGCCGGTGAACAGCGTCGGCGACATCGCCGTGCACTTCTGGCTGGAGAAACTCGGCACCACCAGCGCCGACTACCGGTTCCGGGTGACCTCGCTCGACGGCGGCGCGGTGTACGCGGAGGGCCGCCGGGTCAACGTCCGCCTCGACCCGGCGACGATGCGCCCGGCCCCGTGGACCGAGCACGCCCGCGGCATCGCCGCCGCCCTCGTCAAGCCGTGACCGGCCGCCTGTAAGACTGACGTCCGTCGCTGGATCACGGGGGTCCGGCGCCGGACGGCGGAGGTACGGACGTGACCCAGCGGTCGCGGCAGGTCCTGCTCATCACCGCGGCGATGATCGACGCGCTGGGCAGCGGCATCTGGGTGCCGTTCAGCCTGATCTTCTTCAGCCGCGGCCAGGGCATCCCGCTGACCACCGCCGGGACCGCGCTGACCGTGGGCGCGCTGGCCGGGCTGGTCGTCGGCTACCGCAGCGGGCACCTGGTGGACCGGCGGGGCGCCGGGTTCGCCGCGGTGCTCAGCAACGTGCTGCGGACCTGCTCGTACTGCCTGTATCCGCTGGTGCACTCCACCTGGCAGCTGATGCTGGTGGTCTGCGTGACAGCGGCCGCCGACCGGATGTACTGGACCGCCAACGCCCCGATGATCGGCACCCTGTTCCAGGGCCGCCAGCTCGACCGCTTCCTCAGCCTCGCCGCCGTCGCCCGGGTCCTCGGCCTCGGCGCCGGCGCGGGTCTCGCCGGGTTCCTCGCCGGCACCGCGACCGGCCTGCGCTCCCTCGCCGTGCTCAACGGCCTGTCGTTCGCGGTCGCCGCCGTCCTGATCACGCTGGCCCTCGGCCGGATGATGTTCCGCGTCCCCGCCCCGGCGGCCGACCGCGGCGAACCCGCCGCCTCCGTCTGGCGCGACCGTCCCTACCTCGTGCTGTGCGGCATCCAGGTGCTGTACGTGCTGGCCGGCTCCACCTTCGTGCTGATCCTGCCGGTCGTCGTCCTGGACGTGATGGACGGCCCGCTGTGGCTGCCCGGCGCCGCGATCGTCGCCGGCAACCTGGTCCTCGCCCTCGCGCAGGCCCCGGTGCTGCGCTGGGTCGGGCGGGTGCCGCGGGCCCGCTTCCTGATCCTCGCCGTCTTCTTCTACGCCGCCGGGCTCCTGCTCATGACACCGGCCGCGGAGATCGGCCCGGACCTGGTCGTCCCGATCGTCCTGACCGCCGCCGTGCTCGGCGCCGTCGGTGAGGCGTTCTGCTTCCCCCTGATGATCGCCGCCGCCAACGAGGTGGCCCCGGACGGGCAGAAAGGCCGGTACAGCGGCCTCTTCCAGACCGCGTGGGGCCTCGCCGACGTGTGCGGGCCGCTGCTCTACACCACCCTGCTCGCGGTCGGCAACGCGCTGATGTGGGGCACCGCCGCCGCGGTCGTGCTCGGTGTCCTGCCCGCCGTCCTCTGGCTGCGGCACCGGTTCCCCGCCCGGGTCCTCGCCGAGGCGGCCGTATAGCCCGGGATCCGGATCCTCCGCGGCGGGCGTTTCCCGACCGTCTCGCTCGTCGGCGGCACCGTGGCAGCCCGGGTTCGTCGCGGAACATGGACGGCGACTCGTATCATCCTCGCCATGTCGAACCACCCCCGCCGACGGCGGGGTCTCCGCAACCGTGCGCTCGCGGCCTGTGCGGCGGTCGCCGTCATGGTCGCGTCCGCCCCGCCCGCCGTCGCGGCCGAACCTGTCAGCCAGCGCCAATGGTTCCTCGCGGCGGTCAAGGCCCGGAACGCGCACAAGATCACCAAGGGCGCCGGGGTGATCGTCGCGGTGATCGGCAGCGGCGTCGACGCGGGACACCCCGACCTGGCCGGCGCGGTGCTGCCCGGAATCGGAGGTGCGGCGAACCGGACCGGGCGTACCGACCCGGACGGCGCCGGCACCCGCGCGGCCGGGATCATCGCGGCCCGCGGTGGCGGCGACCAGGCCCTCGGCATCGCCCCACGATCCAGGATCCTGCCGGTGGCGGTCGGCACACCCACCGTCTCGCTGGCCCAGCCGATCCGCTGGGCCGTCGACCACGGCGCCAAGGTCGTCAGCATCACCGTCCCCGGGCCGCGGGTGCCTGCGGACGAGGCCGCGGCGATCGCGTACGCCCTGGCCAAGGACGTCGTCGTGGTCACCGGCGCCGATCGGGCCGGCGGCGAGCCGGTCCGGATCCCCGGTGTCGTCGCGGTCTCCGGGATCACCCGCGCCGGCGCGGTCTGGACCGGTTCCGCGAGCGGCCCCCAGGTCGCGCTGGCCGCCCCCGCCGAGGCCGTCCTGAGCACCACGGCCCGGCAGGCCGACGCCGACGGCTACTCCACCGCCACCTCGGCCGCCAACGCGACAGCGATCGTCAGCGGCGTCGCGGCCCTGATCCGGGCCAGGTTCCCGCGCATGCGTGCCGCCGACGTCGCCAACCGGCTGATGCGCACCGCCGCCGACCGGGGTCCGGCCGGCCGCGACGACCGCTACGGCTTCGGCGTGGTCGACGCCGAACGTGCCCTCACCGCCCAGGTCCCCCCGTTCCAGGCCACCCCGGCGTCCCCGGCGCCGTCACCGGCGGCGGCAGCCCCATCCGACGGCGGCGCGAACGGGGACAACGGCTTGCTGGACACGCCGTGGGGACGGTTCGGGCTGGTCCTGGCGATCGGCGCCGTCCTGCTGTCGGTCCTGGCCGGCGGGGTGCTGCTGGCGGCGCGCGCGTCCGCCCGCCGGTCGCCGCCGTGGCCACCCGCCCCACAGGTGCAGCACCAGGCCGGGCCGGTCGCCGGTCGTCCACCCACGGGCCCGGCCGGAGACTGGTAGACGACTCCGTTCAGACGGGCCGGGATGCCTGCGGCGTACGAGTCCGGACCGGAGTTCGAGGCGTGCAGTTCCGAACGGAGCTCGGGGCGTGCTGGTCCGGAACCGAGCTCGGGGCGTGAGGGTCCGGAATGGAGCCCGGTGCCGGCTCCCTGGTGTGCCGGGGTGAGGCCGTCGACCGGGCGCGGCGGCCGACGGTTCGATCTTGGGGATCCGGGACCGGGTCGAGGCGAACAAGATCGGCTTCGCGCCCGATGTTGTGCCTTTTGCTCCGGAAAGCCGGTGCCCCGCATCCAAGATCGCGAGCCTTGTCGATCTTGGGCCGGGAAGACCGATGTGCGCCGTACAAGATCGCGGGCGGCGGGCGGTTCCGAATGTCCGCTACCCAAGATCGCGGGCGGCGGGCAGTCCCGGATGTCCGCTACCCAAGATCGCGACTCGTGCACCTGACTTCGAGGGCCTCCCGGGTGCCCCGTCGCGGGATCGCGGGTGCGGGCGTGAGCCACCGAGAAGAAGGCCCCGGATGAGGGCCAGCCGTCCAAGATCGCGGTAAGGGGGACAGCCGGGCAAGTGAAGGTCTCGCGTGCAGCCCGGACCTCGTGAGGAGGCCGAGCGAGAGGCGGCCCGGATCCTCGAGATCGCCGGGTGGGACGGTTCGGGGTAGCGGTGACCATCGCATTCGGCCCGGTGGACGCGCTGCGGTCCGGACCACCGCCGGCCTCGCGCGGGACTCACGGGACGGGTCGCTCCGGCGTAGGGCGGCGTACGGCGTACGAAATCCGGGAAGGACCGTGGGCCGCCCGCATGGCGGATTAGATCTTTCGCGGCGGGGCAATCTTGAGAGGGTGAACTGGCTCGAATTCGCCTTGTTGCACGTCGACGAGCCGGTCACCGTCCGGGTGGAGGCGCCCGGCCGGCGACCGGTCCCGGTCGGCCCGTGCGTGATCGCCCACCATGACGGCGCCACGACCGTGCTGTGCCCGCCCGATACGATCGCGCCGCCCGGCACCCGGATCACCCTGCCGGCCGGTGACACCGTGGAGACGCTCACCGTCGTCACCACCGTGCATCTGTCGGCGCACGGCACCCGGCTGCCCGCGCACCAGCAGCTCGACGTCGCCCGCGGGGCCGCCGCCCGGACCGTGTGCCGGCCGACCGTCCGGTCGCTGCGATGAGCACCGTCGCCGACGTGGTCGTGCAGCGGCTCGCCGCCTGGGGTGTGGACCGCGTGTTCGGGTACTCCGGCGACGGCATCGACCCGGTCCTCGGGGCGCTGCGCCGGGCCGGGGGACCCGCGTTCGTGCAGGCCCGGCACGAGGAGGCGGCGGCGTTCATGGCTGTCGGGCACGCCAAGTACACCGGCGCGGTGGGCGTCTGCCTGTCCACCCAGGGGCCCGGCGCGGTGCACCTGCTCAACGGGCTCTACGACGCCCGGCTCGACTCCCAGCCGGTGGTCGCGATCGTCGGGCAGCAGGTGTCCAGTGTGCTCGGCAGCGCGTACCAGCAGGAGATCGACCTGGTCCGGCTGTTCGGTGATGTGTGCGCCCAGTTCGTGCAGGCCGCGTCCACACCGGAGCAGGTGCCGATGCTGATCGACCGGGCGTTCCGGACGGCGGTCGCCACCCGCAGCCCCACCTGCGTGATCCTGCCGCACGACGTGCAGTCCGCGGATGCGCCCGACCCGCACGCGCAGGAGCACGGGGTGCTGGTGACCAGCCCGGGGCTGCGCCCGGCCCGGCTGGTGCCGCGGGACGAGGATCTGCGTGAGGCGGCGTCGCTGCTCACGGCGGGCGAGCGGGTTGCGATCATGGTGGGGCAGGGGGCGTACGGGGCCGCGCCGGAGATCCGGGAGCTCGCGGAACGTCTCGGCGCCGGGGTGACCGCGTCGCTGCTCGGCAAGCCGGTCCTCGACGAGACCCTGCCATATCACACCGGGGTCATGGGGCACCTCGGCACGACCGCCAGCGACCAGCTGCTCCGTCACTGCGACACGCTGCTGCTGATCGGCACGAACGACCCGTGGACCGAGTTCTACCCGAAGCCGGGGCAGGCGCGGGCCGTGCAGATCGACATCGACGGGCGGCGGCTCGGCGTGCGGTACCCCGTGGAGGTGCCGTTGCTCGGGGACGCGGCGGAGACCGTACGCCAACTCCTTGATCTTGTGCCGTCGCAGGAGCCGAGGCCGTGGGCCGGCCGGGTCGAGGAGTGGACGGCGCGCTGGCACACGATCGCCGAGTCCCGGGCGCAGGCCCCGGCCGAACCGCTGAACCCGCAGCTCGCCGTCCGGTCGCTGAATCCGCGGCTGCCGGCCGACGCGCGGGTGGCGGTGGATGTCGGGTCGGTCGTCTACTGGTACGCCCGGCACCTGCGCCTGCCCACCGGCGTCCCGGCACACCTGTCCAGCACGCTCGCGTCGATGGGGTGCGGCCTGCCGTACGGGCTGGCCGCGAAACTCGCCGCCCCGGACCGCCCGGTCGTCGTGCTCACCGGCGACGGCGCCATGCAGATGAGCGGCCTGGCCGAACTCGTCACCGTCGCCGCCCGCTGGCGCGACTGGGCCGACCCGCGGTTCGTGATCTGCGTGCTCGACAACCGCGACCTGGCCGAGGTGAGCTGGGAGCAGCGGGAGACCGAGGGTGAGCCCCGGTTCCCGGACTCCCAGGACCTGCCCGCCGTGCCGTACGCGGCGTACGCCGACCTGCTCGGCCTGCGCGGCGTCCGGGTCACCTCCGCGGCGTCGATGGACGCGGCCTGGGCGGAGGCGTTCGCCGCCGACCGGCCCACCGTGATCCAGGCGGTCGTCGACCCCGCGATCCCACTGCTGCCACCGGGCCGGACCTACGAGCAGATCAAGGGGATGTACGAGGGACTTCGTTCCGAGGGCCATCCGGGAGCGGAGGCGCACCTGCGGCGGGAACGGGCCGACGAGGGATTCGACGACCCGGTCTTGCCCCCGGCGCATCGATGAAGTTCCAATGAGGTGTGAATCGTGACGGCGAGCCCGCCTGGGCACCGGGATCGTTCCTGACCAGGCTCACCGCCGGCGAACGGGAGGAGCTGCTGGCGCTCGGCACCACCCGGCGCGTGCCCGGCGGCCGCCACCTGCTGATCGAGGGCCGGCAGGACACCCAGGTCGAGGTGATCCGGCAGGGCCACGTCAAGATCACCACCTCGGTCGGCGGCACGTCCCGGCTGCTCGCCATCCGGCTGCCCGGCGACCTCGTCGGCGAACTCGCCGCCCTCACCGGCAACGGCCGCATCGCCACCGTCACCACCTGCGGCGACGTGGTCGCCACGGTGATCCGGCAGGCCGAGTTCCTGCACTTCGTCGGCCGGCACCCGCACGTCGCCGCGCAGATCACCGCCACCGTCGGCCGGCGGCTGCGCTGGGCCAACGAGCGGCGCTCCGAGTTCTCCGCGTTCCCGGTGCACGTACGCCTCGGCCGGGTGCTCCTGGAGATCGCCACCAGCTGCGGCGACGCCGTCGGCGACGGCGTGCTGATCCGGGTCGAGCTGAGCCAGACCGAACTCGCCTCCCTCGTCGGCGCCCGGGAGGACACCGTCCAGCGGGCGCTGCGCGACCTGCGCCGCGAGGGCCTGGTCCGCACCGGTTACCGCCGGATCACCGTCCTCGACGCGGCCGGGCTGCGCGCGCTCACGGAGAAGGCGGAATGGCTGTAGGGCCGATGTAGATCCAGCCGCGTTCCCGGTAACCCTTCTCCGGCAGGTCCACCGTCATCTCCCGGAAGTCCGCCGCCGGTGGGTGTACGCCGGGCACGATCACATCCCGGTACAGCACGTCCGGCAGCCCCAGCACGTACGTCGCCGCGGGGTTGTCACCGACCGCCGCCCGCAGCGGCGGACTGTCCAGCAGCCGGTGCACGGCGATCGCCGCCGCGCCCACCCAGCCGTTCGGCGCCTCCTTCACCAGCCCCCGGTGCAACGCCACCCGCAACCGCATCGTCTCCGCGGCGTCCCGGCCCCGGTCCCGGTCGGCCAGCCGCTCACCCAGCTCCCGCAGCAGCACCGGGATCACCGCCGACTCGTCGATCCCGACCGGCAGCACGGTGAACTGGCCGTCCCCGGCCGGCTGCGGGCGCACCCGGCCGTCGTCGATGCCCGCCGCCTGCCGCGCGTCCTGCAGGACCCGGACCAGGTCGTGCTGCAGCAGCTCGGTCTCGGCGTTACCGCGGCGGCTGTAACCGACCACGTCCGCGGCCATGCACAACCGGACCGCCGCCGTGTCGCCGGCGTCCGGCTGCAGCGGCTCGTGGAACGGGACCCCGGACACCTCGCCCGCGCCCTCGACCCGTACCGACAGCAGGCCGCCCACCTCGGTCGCGGCGGCCGGGATCTCCAGCAGCGCGTGCATCGCGTACGTCCGGGGCAGGCGGGCGCGGCGGTCCGCGTACCCCCACCCGAACGTGGCGCTCTGCGCCCCCGACGTCCACACCCGCGGCCCGCCACGCCGCATCGCCAGCCGCCGCAGCAGACCCGGCCGCGCCACCGCCGCCGTCCGCGCCGCCACCGCCGACCCCGGCCCCGACGGCACCAGACCGAACGCGTCCCCGTCCGCGTCCAGCCGCACCGCACGGCAACCCGGCCCGGTCAGTGCCACGTCGAACCGGACGCCGGTGGCCCCCGGCACCGGGTCCAGGTCGAACGCGAACAGCGCGCCGACATACCGGTGTCCCATCGCGCCGCGGCCCCGCAACGGCGCCGGGAGCTCCTCCGGCGGCACCGGATAGATCAGCGGATGCCCGCACCGCACCCCGCCGGGCGGGCCCTCGCCGGTGTCCCCCCGCCCGCTGACGCCCGTCCAGGCGTGCCGTCCGAGAACCTCGTCGGCGGTCAACTCGTCATCGCTCCACATGGCCACCCTCCGGCCGCCGATTCTTTCGACCGCCGTCGATCAACTCAAGCGGCTGCTCTTGTGGGAACGAAGAACGCCTCCGGCAGGATGCCGGAGGCGTTCTCGGTTGCTCTTCTGGTGTGGAACGTCAGCGCTTCGCCAGGACCGTGTTGCGAACCTGGTGCTCGACCAGCCTGGTGGACAGCCGCAGCACCTCCGCCTGCCGCCCCTCCGGGCTGAAGTCCTTGCCCGGCTTGAACTCGGCGACGTGCTTCTCCGCCCGCTCGATCAGCCGCAGCAGGTCGGTGACCGCGCCGGGGTGCGCCCGGCACAGGTGGACCGCGATCCGCAGCCGCCGCTCCGGAACCCCGGCCAGGTACTCCGGCATCCCCGCCTTCCATGCGAGCGGGTGCACCAGGTACCCGGCGGGCAGGTTGCCCGGCCCACCCATCGGCGCGAGGATCTGCAGCGCGTCCAGTTTCAGCGGAGGCGACTGCACCCCGGTGAACGCCAGCCCGAGCACGGCGAGCGTCACCACGACGACGATCGCCAGGATCGGGTTACCGCTGCCCGCCGACAGGATGACCCCGAACGCGATGAGTACCAGGGCCCCGCCGGTGAGTGTCCCGGTGCTGCCGGTGGTTTCGCAGGCGTCCTGTCTCGCCTCGTCGAGGTACTTGTTGATGACGCTGTCCAGGAGCGGGTTCTCCGGCTTCCACCGGTCCACCCGCACCGGGACGGTGCGTAGCGATTGCTTGCTCATAGGGGGATATCGAGTCCTTCCCGCTCGTCCGTGTGCGGAATTCCGGACATGCGACCGGCCTTGTGGGCCGAGTGTTCTCCGGCAGTGCCGCGAGAATCGGCATCCCCCACCTGGACTTGAGATCAAATCCAAGCGAGCCTGCGGTACGCCTCCAGCCCGGTGATCAGGAGAGCGGCGCGCTGTACTCCCGGCCCGTCCCCGGCACGGCCGTGGCCAGTCCGCGCCGGGCCCGCTCGGCCCGCACCGCCACGTCGACCACGTCGTAGATCGTGCCCACCACCAGCACGACGATCACCATGCCGGACAGCCAGCGCTCCGGATCGGCCCCGCTCCCGTCGAGGGTGGCGAGGAACTCCGGGTTGAAGAACCGCCCGGTCGCCGCCAGCCACACCACCGGCCCGGCGAACAGCACGGCGAGCACGGCGTTGGCGATGGTCGCCGTGTGCGTCCACGCCCCGCGCCGGAACAGCCACACCGCATAGACCACTTCCAGGATCAGGACCACGATGAGGTACGGCCACCAGAACGCCCAGTTCGCCGGATCCAGCACGGGCGCCTCGGTGAACGCGAACTGCTGCAGCACCAGCCCCGCGATCAGCAGGACCGGCCACAGCACGGCCGCCGCCAGCTGTCCCGGGCCCATGAACCCCGGGTCGTACCGCGGCAGGTCGGCCGGCGTCCACTCCCGGCCGCCGAGCTCGACCCGCGCCACCCCGCTGCGCTCCAGGATCGCGAAGGTGGCCGTCGTCCAGAAGATCAGGTTCACCCCGACCGTCAGGGTCGTCCCGACCGCCCCGCCGACCAGGTCCCCGAACGACGCGTCCTCGAGGACCCGCACCACCACGCCGACCGTCACCGCCGCCGGCACCACGATCGACAGCAGCAGGACCAGGAGTCGGCTCCACACCGGATAGAACTCCGGCCCGATCAGATAGCGCGGCCGTCCCGCGTAACCGTCGGCCAGCCGGTCGGGATCGCCCAGCTCCAGCAGCGCCTGCTCCACCGCGGTGTCGTGCGGCTCGCCCCCGCCCGTCCGGGCGTCGACCGCGTCGTCGATGGAGGTGCGCAGCTCACGCTCGATGTCGGTGCGCTGCTGCTCGGGAACCCGGCGCAGCACGGTGAACACATAACGGTCGATGAGTGTCGTCATTGCTCGCTCCCGGTGTCGGTGCCGGCGGGGATGTCCAGGTCTCCGATCGCCTTGTCCAGCCGCCCCCACTCGTCCCGCAGCGCGGCCGCGATCGCGTCGCCCTGCTCGGTGGTGCGGTAGAACTTCCGCGGCCGGGCCTCCTCGGTGTTCCACGAACTGGTCAGCAGCCCTTGCGCCTCCAGGCGCCGCAGCAGCGGGTAGAGCGTGTTCGCCTCCACCTCGAACCCGGCGGCGCTCAACGTCTCGAGCAGCGAGTATCCATATCCCGGCTCGCGCAGGACCGTGAGACTCGCGACGACCACCGTGCCGCGGCGCAACTCCTGCAGATGACCGGAGAGCGTCGCATCCATTGTCATGCCACAAACAATACTGTGCGACACACACTATGGCAACGGCTACGGCATTGTGCTCGTCCTGATCTCGACCGCCGCGGCGGGTCAGGGGAGGGGTGGGACGTTGGTGGTGACCCAGCGGGCCAGGGCCGCGCGGTCGACCAGGGTGATGCGGCAGCGGCGGGCCACGTCGCGGGCCTGCCGGGTGGGGTGGCCGGTCGTCACCAGCAGGGCCACGTCGGCGCCGTGGATGTCGCGGGCCGTGCCGGCGAAACGTTGCACATGGGGGCTGCCGAGCGGGCCGGTGTAGCGCTTGCACTGCACGACGACCCGGCGGCCGTCGGGAGCGCGGCCGGTGACGTCGGCGCCCATGTCGCCGGAGCCGCCCGAGACGCGGACGCCGCGGCAGCCGCTGGCCCGCATCAGGCGGGCGATGAAGAACTCGAACTCGGTGCCGCTCATCCCGTCGGTGATTGCGATGTTGCGTTCGTGGTCGGCGAGGCGCCGGTCGGCGGCGGAGCGCAGATGGAACCAGGCCGCGCCGGCGGCGATCACGACGGCGGTGATCGCCCCGGCGATCCCCGGATGCTGCCGGACCGCCTCGACCAGCAGCGACAGGGCGAGGAAGCCGCCGGCGAGGGCCGCCAGGGCGGCGCCCGGACTGATCGACCCGCCGCGGCGTCTGCGTCGTCTCGCCACCGGTTCTCCTTCCCGTGTGGAGTCGCCCGCATACGCAATGTAGAGGAGGGGTCCGACAAGAATTCGTGGCGCGATCTCGTGAGTGGAGCGGCGGGGGCGCACTAGTAGGCTCAGGCCCGGTTCGATCAAGCACAGTCAAAGGGACGGATATGAGTGACGAGGCCGAGTTCCACGCGGACCGTACGCAGGAGATCTTCCTGCCGGCCGTGGCTCCGGCCGTGCCGCCGCAGCACGGTGGCGCCGAGGTGATCGAGGTCGCGGCCTTCCGCGGTCAGACGAAGTTCGAGCGCGAGGTGATCGAGAAGATCGCGTCGGCTGCCGCTCGTTCCGTGCCCGGCGTCGCGGAGCTCGGCGGTGACGTGGCCCGCTTCTTCAACTCGGTGCTCGACAAGATCGGCCTGGACAAGGTCGGCGACGCCACCCGCGGGGTGTGGGCGAAGGTCGACGGTACGGATGTGGAGGTCACCGTCATTTTGGTGATCTCGGCGGGGGAGGTGGTCGCGGACGTGACCGCGGCGGTCCGGACCGCCGTCATCCAGGCCGTCGAGCGTTACGGCCTGCACGTCAGCGAGTGCACGGTCAAGGTCGACGACATCCGCCTGCAGGAGCACTGAGAGGGCGGGCACGGGGAAGAGCGGAACAGCGGACGGGGCCGGAGGATGCCGGTAACGTGCGGTTCAGGGTGACCTCACGGGAGGCATGATGATCACCGTGCCGGCGGGCAGCAGCCTGACCCTGCGCTGCCCCGGCACGCAGGGCATCGTCCTCGTCTCGCTCGCCGAGGTGACGGCGCCGTTCATCAGCGAGCTGCCACCGATCCCGGTGCTGAGTCTGGACGGGCCCGGCGTACGCCGGATCGGTGTCGTCGAACTCGTCACCGGCTCCGGCGTGACCTGGGTCGAAGCGGAGCTGCGCAACGACCAGCTGACGGTGATCGGTGACGCGCCGACCGACGTGGTGCAGCGGCGGTCGGCGGCCCGGCGGCCCGGCAGCCATCCGGCGGTCGGGACCGTGCAGATCGAGAACATCGACGGCCGCCACCTGGTCGCGATCCGGGGCCGGGTGGAGGACATCTCCACCGCCGGGCTGCTGCTGCGGGCCACCACCGCGGACAACGTGGCGGCCCTGCCGTACGGGATCGAACGCACCCTGCTGCACGTGACCATGCCGTGGGGTGAGATGACGGCCGCCGTCACCACCGTCGACCAGCGGGCCGACCTGCTCCGCGGCACGTTCGCATGGGTGGAGCCGCACGGCGCCGAGGAGTTGGCCCGGTTCTGCGCCACCCGTACCTGAGCAGGGAAAAGCCCTGCCGGCGAACCGGCAGGGCTTTGTCGGAACCGCGGGTCAGCGCACCACGATGGTGTTCATGACCTTGTCGGCGAAGGTCTGCTTCTTGGCGTCCCACAGCGGGAACAGCCAGCCGACGTAGCAGGAGATGCTGTCCAGGATGTGGGCCAGGTCGCGCACGAACGCGGTGCCGCCACCGATCGGCTGGCCGGTCTGCTCGCTCAGCAGCCGGATGCCCAGCGCCTTGCGGCCCCAGGACTGGCCGGTCTTGCCGGCGAGGTACCAGCGGTTGTAACCGCTGAGCACGATCGCGGCCAGGAAGAACAGCGGGTAGAAGAGGTTGATCGCGCCGGTCTGGAAGTCGATGCCGAGGACGACGCCGAGGAGGGCGAGCGGCAGGACGACGACGCTGTCGACCAGGTACGAGCCGACGCGGGCGCCCCAGCTCGCGTAGTCCGTGCCGGCCTGGCCGTACGAACCCTGGTGGGCGTAGGCGGGCTGGCCGTACTGCGGCTGCTGGCCGTACTGCTCCTGGCCGTACTGCGGCTGCTGGCCGTACTGCTCCTGGCCGTACGGCTGCTGGGGCTGGCCGTACTGCGGCTGCTGGGGCTGGCCGTAGGGCTGCGGCGGCTGCTGACCGTACTGCGGCTGCTGCTGGCCGTACGGGTCACCGGCGTTCGGGTAGCTCATTCTTCGTTCCTTCAATAGGGGAGGCTCGGTGCGAGCCGGTGCAGTTGGAAAATCCAGCTCGCGGCGGCGAGCAGTCCAGCGATCCAGCCGGTCCGGCGCCGCCCGGCCGCCGACCACGGTCGTGGCGGCCCGAGCACACCCGCGGCACGCAGCGCGACGAGTGGGCCCACGGCGACGGTGAAGGCGGCCAGGCCGAAGATCAGAGGATTCGCGTGGAACGCCGCGCCGAACTCACCGCGGACCAGCGCGACAGCCGCGGTCGTCAGACCGCAACCGGGGCACGGCACGCCGGTCAACGTCCGCAGCGGGCACGGCAGGCCCACTCCGGTGGCGTCGACGAGGGCCGGCCACACCGCGGCCGCGACAACGACCAGCGACCCGAAACCGCCGATCCGCTCGGGCACGGAGAACTCACGCAACGAAACACCTTCTGATCAGGAAAACCCGGAGAGCATACGGGTGGAACCCCTGATCAGGCGACCCCTTAACCGATCGACTGACGCCTTTCGGCCTCAACAGAGACCGGCGTCTCACCGGTCAGCCGTCCTCTCCGTCTTCCGGCCTGCCGCGCCGGCGGTCCACGGCCACTGCGGCTTCTGCGCCGGCCGCGGCGCGGACATAGCCGCGTCAGCAATGACAAACTACGAAAAACCCGGCGAGAGCGTCAACTTAAAGTAGCGCAGCCGATCCGGTATGCATGAAGGGTGGGTGGCGTCACGGCCGGGCTCGGGAAGCGGCGGAACGGGGTGGGCCGACGTACCGTTGGTCCGGTGAGTGATGCGCCCGCGCTTGGTACCCGATTCGCTGACGAGCTGCCCGAGATGGGGGTCTCGTGGCAGGCGGCGGAGCCCCCGAAACCGGAACTCCTCGTGCTCAACGAACCGCTCGCCGCCGAGCTCGGGCTCGACGTCGCGTGGCTGCGCAGCGAGGCGGGGATCCGCTTCCTGACCGGGGTCGAGGTTCCCGACGGGGCGAAACCCGTGGCTCAGGCCTACGCCGGCCACCAGTTCGGCGGCTATTCACCGAGGCTCGGGGACGGGCGGGCCCTGCTGCTCGGCGAGATCGGCGGGCGGGATCTGCACCTCAAAGGCTCCGGCCGGACCCCGTTCGCCCGTGGTGGGGACGGGCTCGCGGCGGTCGGCCCGATGCTGCGGGAATACGTGATCAGCGAGGCCATGCACGCGCTCAGCATCCCGACGACGCGGTCGCTCGCCGTGATCGGCACGGGCAAGAGCATTCTGCGGGAGAACCTCGCGCCGGGTGCGGTCCTGGTCCGGGTCGCGGCCAGCCATCTGCGGGTGGGGAGTTTTCAGTACGCGCGGGCGACCGGTGACACCGGCCTCCTGCGGCGGCTCGCCGACCACGCCATCGACCGGCACTACCCCGGAGTCGATCACCTCGGGCTGTTCACGTCGGTGGTCGAGGCGCAGGCGGATCTGATCGCGCGGTGGATGCTGACCGGGTTCATCCACGGGGTGATGAACACCGACAACATGACGATCTCCGGGGAGACGATCGACTACGGGCCGTGCGCGTTCATGGAGGCGTTCGATCCGGCGACCGTCTTCAGTTCGATCGACGAGGGCGGGCGGTACGCGTACGGGAACCAGCCCACCATCGCCCAGTGGAACCTGGCCCGGCTCGCCGAGGCGCTCCTGCCGCTCCTCGACGACGACCAGGACCGGGCGATCGAGAAGGCGACCACGGCGCTCGGCGGTTTCCGCAGCCGTTACGCCGCGGCCACGGTCACCGGTTTCCGGGCCAAGCTGGGCCTGGACGACACGGTCGACGACGCCACCGTCACCTCGCTCATCGAGGACCTGCTCAGCCTGCTCAGAACCGAGAGGAGCGACTTCACCTCGTTCTTCCGCGCATTGAGCAAAGGTGACGTCGACGGCGCTTTCACGGACTGGGTGAAACGCTGGCGCGACCTCGACCCGGACACCGCCGCGATGGACCGGGTGAACCCGATCTACATTCCCCGCAACCACCTGGTCGAGGAGGCTCTCGCCGCGGCCACGGAGGGCGACCTGACACCGTTGCACGCGCTCCTCGGCGCGCTCGCCGATCCGTTCACCGAGCGCCCCGGCCTGGCCCGCTTCGCTGAGCCGGCGCCACCCGACTTCGGCGCCTACCGCACCTTCTGCGGCACCTGACCCGCAGCGGACCGCCGAGTCGTTTGGCAGTGTCAACCGCTGCTAGCGGTGTTGATTCGCTGGTCACAACATGTAGGGTCGACGCCGTGACGGCTCCCGGTTCAGGTACCGACGGCAGGCTGATCTCCGCCGCGGAGGTGGCGCGCCTGGCCGGCGTCACCCGTGCCGCGGTCTCCAACTGGCGCCGCCGTCACCCCGACTTCCCGGAGCCGGTCGGCGGCGGCCGGAACGCGCTGTTCGCCCTCTCCGAGATCACCGGCTGGCTGGACCGGCAGCGCAAGAACACCGACGTCTCCGACGAGGTGCTGATCTGGCAGGAGCTGCGGGCGCTGTACGGCGAGGACATGGTCGGCGGCGTCGCCGAGCTCGCCGCGCTGCTCACCACCGGCGCCACCGGCCGTCTCGACGAGCCGTCCCGGCGGCGCCTGCGGGACATGGCGGAGCGGACGTCGGCGCGGCAGGTGGTCACCGACTTCACCGACCGGCTGGTCGCGTCGGGAACGGCGATGACCGGGCCGCGGCTCGCCGAGGAGGTCGCCCGGTCCGCCGGCGAGATCAGCGGAGTGGTCTTCGACCCGGCGGCCGGCTCCGGCACCCTGCTGCTGGCCTGCGCGGAGTCCGGCCGGGTCCGGCTGGCCGGCCAGGACGGCAGCCCGGCGGCGGTGGCGCTCGCGGAGGCCCGGGCCCGGCTCGCCGGCGCCGACCTGGAGATGCGCCTCGGCGACTCCTTCCAGGAGGACGCCTGGCCGGATCTGAAGGCCGACCTGGTCGTCTGTGATCCGCCGGCCGGCCTGACCGACTGGGGCCGCGACAGCCTCCTGCTGGACCGCCGCTGGGAATTCGGCATCCCCACCAAGGCGGAAAGCGAACTCGCCTGGCTGCAGCATTGTTACGCGCACACCGCGCCGGGCGGGAGAGTCGTCTTCGTGATGCCGCCGTCGGTCGCCTATCGCCGCGCCGGAAAACGTATCCGCGCCGCCTTGCTCCGCGCCGGAATCGTCGAGCACATCGTCGCGCTGCCGCCGGGAATGGTCGCCTCGCATCCGCAGCCGGTGCATCTGTGGATCCTGCGGCGCCTGGCCGAGGGGGAGCGGGCCGCCCCGACCGTCCGGATGACCGACCGCACCGACGGCGAGCAGGCCGTGGACGTCCCGGTGATCGACCTGCTGGACGAGAACGTCGACCTGACACCGGCCGCGCACCTGCCGGCCACCCGCGTCGACCTGGCCGAGCACTATGCCGAGACCCGGCAGCGCCTCCAGGAGGCGGCCCGGCGGATCGCCGAGCTGCTGCCCGAGCTGCCGGCCGGGCCCGGCTCGATCGAGGGCGGCACGTTGCGGGTCGCCGATCTGGCGCGCGCCGGGCTGGTCGGCATCGGGGAGACGGTCACCTCGGCCAGCGATCAGCTCGACACCGACTATCTGCGCGGATTCCTGCACAGCCCGCCGAACGCGTCGCGCAACACCAGCAGCAGCGGCACGCACCGCGTCGATGTCCGGGGTTCCCGGATTCCGCAGATGGACATCGCGGACCAGCGGCGGTACGGCGCCGCTTTCCGGGATCTCGACGCGGCCGAGGAACTGGTGCGGAGACTCGCCGAGGAGACGCTGGAACTGATCTCCCGGGCCCGGGACGGCCTCACCTCCGGCACGCTGCGCCCCTGACGACGGTGCGACCGATCCTGCTGAGCGGTTACGCCGCGAAGTCCTGCGCGCGGGCCGTCCACAACGCCCACGACGCGACGATGCCGCGCCCGGACGGGCCGGTGCCGGCCGAACTGCGGGCGCTCTTCGACATCGGGGTCGCGTTCGAGGCCGCCGTGCTCGACCACTGGGCGGCTCTCGCCGTACCACGATATGTCGATCTTCGTGATCTCGGCGGTGACAAGCGGACCCACATCGGGGCGACGCTCGGCGCGATGCGGGCCGGCGCGGCGGTGATCGTCGGCGGCCGGCTGCCCGACGACCTCGCCGGCGGGCGCACCGGCAAGCCGGACATCCTGCTGCACGACGGCGACCGGGGATATCACCCGGCCGACATCAAGGCGCATCACGTGCTGGACCGGCGTTACGACAACGCGCCGGCCAGCAGTCTCAAGACCCCGGCGTACCGGGACGCGGTGCTGCTGCCGGACGGCGGCTCCCGGCATCGCGAGGAGGACCTGCTCCAGTTGGCGCACTACTGGCGGATGCTGGAGGCGTGCGGCCATCAGGCCGCCGAGCCGCGCGGCGCGATCTGCGGCGACGACCGGCCCGGCGATCCGCTGCTGGTCTGGTACGACCTGGCGAGCCCCGCCTTCCGCACCTTCTCCCGCACCAGCGGGGTGGCGACGCGCAGCGCCCTCGAACGCTACGACCACGAGCACGGTTTCCGCCTGCGGGTCGCCGACACCGCGCGCCGGGGTGCGGCGCCGCTGGTGGCGCCGGTCGGCCAGGAGGAGTGCGCGACCTGCCCGTGGGCGCCGGTCTGCGTCGCGACCCTGCCCGGCGACGACCTGAGTGGGTCACTGCGCGGGGCTTTGGGCGTACGGGAATATCTCGCTCTCCGGGCCTCCGGCGTGCGGACCGTGACCGATCTGGCGGACAGTGACCCGGCGTCGCTCCTCGCCGGAACCTACGGCGGCGAGGTCACGCACCTGCGGAACCGGGCGTTCCGCCTGCGCAAGGCGGTGATCGCCGCGGGCCTCGCCCGGGACGGGCTGACCGTGCGGCGCACCGCCCGGGTCGACATCCCGCGTGCCGGCGTGGAGGTCGACATCGACGTCGAATGGGGCGCCGACGGGCTGGTCTACCTGTGGGGTGTGCTGGCCGGCGACGTCTACACGCCGTTCTTCGACCCGGGGGTGACCGACGCCGCCGGCGAGGAACGCCTGGCCCGGCAGTGTCTGGATCATCTCGCCGGGCTCGCCCGGGACGCCGCCGGACGCGGCCTGAGCCTGCGGGTCTACCACTATGCGCCGCCGGAGCCGCGGCACGCCCTGCGGTTCGCGCCGCTGCCGCCCGGTGACGCCCACCCGAACGCGTGGGTGGACCTGCTGCCGCTGGTACGGGGCGCTGTCGACTCGCGGGCGGGACACGGGCTGAAGGCGGTGGCGTCCCACGGGGCCGGGCACGAGTGGCGCGACGCCGACCCCGGCGGCCTGCAGTCGCAGCAGTGGCACAGCGCGGCGCGGGACGGCGACGCGGCGGCGGCGGGGCGGCTGCTGGCTTACAACGAGGACGACGTACGGGCGACCCGCGCGATCCGGGAATGGCTGCGCGCGGCCGACTGAGCCGCTTGTACCGCTGATCGGCCGATCTGGCAAGTGTGCCTGCCCCACCAACCGCCGCGTGGTAGCCCCATCGCAGGTGGCGGCCGTAGTGGCGACAGTGGAGTCATGCCCGAGACGACGTGGTGGATGAGCCCCTGGCGCAGCCGCGGAATGGGCCGCAGCCTGGGCTGGGGCCTCGCCGCCGGATTCGCGCTCCCCGTGACGGTGATGCTGATACTGCTGGCCGGTGACGCGATCGCCCTGGAGCGGTCGGCCGAGCCGTTCCCGGCGGTCGCCTCGGCGGCGGTCAGCGCGGTGGTGCTGACAGCGCTGGTCGAGGAGATCCTGGCCCGCTATCTGATCTTCCGGTTGATCGAGTGGCGGGCCGGCGCCCGGGTCGCGCTGGCCACGACCGCGCTGCTGTTCGGCCTGCTGCACTTCGGGATGGCGTCGATCGTGGACGGTCCGGCCGGGGCGCTGCTGTTCGCCGTGCCGGCGACGCTGTCCGGCGTCCTGTTCGCCGGGGCCTACCTGATGACCCGCACGATGTGGCTGCCGATCGGCCTGCACATCGGGTGGAACCTGGCGACCGGCGCGATCTTCGGGCCGGACGTGTTCGGCACCCACCGGCTGATGACGGTGACCCCGCTCGCCGCCGACCCGCTCTCCGGCGGCCTCTACGGCACCGACGCCAGCCTGCTGATGAGCGCGGTGCTGGCCCCGCTCTGCCTGGCCGTGCTGTTCGCCGCCACCCGGGCCGCCGAGGTGGCGCCGGCGGTCGCCGTGATGGCGGAGCCACGCGGCCGGGAGTTGGTGACCGCGGGGCGATGAGGGTTTGACCTGGAGCGCGCTCCAGCTTCTAGGTTCGTGAGTCATGAGCGGTGAGACGAACATCGGAACCATCGAACTCGGACAGACCGGCGAGCGGGTCAGCAGTGTCGCTCTCGGGGCCATGCAGATGGGCAATGCCACGGCCGAGCCGGAGGCGGTCCGGATCCTGGACCGCTACCGGGACCTCGGCGGCTCGTTCCTCGACACAGCCGACTGCTACGAGTGGTGGGCACGGCGGGGCAGCCGGGGCGGCGAGAGCGAGGAACTGCTCGGCCGCTGGATGCGCGACCGCGGCAACCGGGACGAGATCTTCCTGGCCACCAAGGGCACCGCCCTGCCGGTCTACTCGGACGACCTGTGGAACGCCGACGGAGAAGCGAACTGGGAGCTGGCCCGGCAGACGTTCGCCGGGGCGGGCGCGGAGACGCTGCGGCACGCGCTGGACGGCAGCCTGCGACGGCTCGGCACCGACCACGTCGACCTGTACTACGTACACGTCGACGACCGGTCGACACCCCTCGAGGAGACCCTGGAGGCGCTCGCCGGGTTCGTCACGTCCGGCAAGGTGCGCTACCTGGGCTGGTCCAACGTCCGGACGTGGCGGCTGGAGCGGATCCGCCAGTTGTGCGAGCGGCACGGCTGGCCGGCGCCCGTCGCGGTCCAGCAGCAGCACTCCTACCTGCGCCGGCGGGCCGGCCTCCGGCACGGTTCGATCGTCGACGACGAGCAGCTGGACTACCTGGCCGAGCACCCCGGCCTGTCCCTGGTGGCGTACTCGCCGATCGTGAAGGGGATCTACGACGACCCGGCGCGGGCGGCCGAGCACTGGATGATGGAGTCGTACGCGGGACCGGACACCGACGTCCGCCTCGCCGCTGTCACCGAGCACGCGGCCCGGCTCGGCGTCACCCCCAACCAGCTCGTCCTCGCCTGGCTGCTGCACCAGGACCGGCCGCGGGTGCTGCCGCTGATCGGACCGCGTACCCCCGAGCAGTTCGAGAACCTGGTGCCCGCACTCGGCCTCGAGATGGGCGCGGACGACCTGGCCGCGCTGGACTCGGCCGGAGCCTGATTTCGGCGAATCGGCACGCGACCGGGGCATCGCGGTATTCGCTGTACGGATGGCACGCAGATCCGGATGGTCGGACCTTCCGGTCATGGTCAAGGTGTTGTGCGCGGTGCTGGTCGCCGCGCTCGCCGCGGCCGTGGCCGGTGGGGTCGGCATCGTCAAGCTCGGCGCGGTCGACGAGGCCGGCGGCGGCATCTACGAGCGCAACCTGGTCCCGATGAGCGAGCTGGCGGAGATCGACGGGCTGGTCAACGAGCTGCGCGCGAGCGTCCTGCGGCATGTCATCACCAGTGACGCCGGGGAGACCGCGCAACGGGAGCAGGAGATCGTCGACTTCCGCGACGAGCTGGACAGCCGCTGGGCCGGGTACGCGTCGGCGCCGGGGCCGGCCGAGGAGCGGGCGGTCCGGCAGGAGTTCCGCAGCGCTCTGGACGAGATGTACCGGGTCGCTGACGAGGTGGTGCTGCCGGCCAGCCGGGCCGAGCAGACGGACCGGGTGGTCGCGGCCGAGAACGACCAGTTCGACCCGGCTTTCGACGAGGTCAGTGCGGCGCTGCAGAAGCTCGGGGAGATGGAGGACGCCCGGGCGACGGCCAGTGCCGCGCTGGCCGAGGACACCTACCGGTCGGCCCGCACGCTGCTGATCGTCATCCTGATCGCCGGGATGGCCCTGGCGCTGGCCGTCGGGGTGTTCGTGGCCCGGTCGGTGAGCGGGCCCCTCGCCACGGTGGTGGTCGCGTTGCGCCGCGTCGAGAAGGGCGACCTGACCGCCACCGCCGACGTCGACAGCCGGGACGAGCTGGGCCGGCTGGCCGCCGCCCTGAACGCGACCACCGCCCGGCTGCGCGAGATGATCGGCGGCCGGATGTCGCAGACCGCGCAGAGCCTGGCCGCCGCCGCCGAGGAGCTGGCCGCGGTCAGCGCGCAGTTGCAGGCCGGCGCCGGTGACGCCGAGAGCAAGGCGACCACCGCGGCCCGCGCCTCCGAGGAGGTCAGCACCGGGGTGCAGTCGATCGCGGCGGGCGCCGACGAGATGAGCGCGTCGATCAGCGAGATCGCCGCCAACGCCAGCCAGGCCGCGCAGGTGACCTCCCGGGCGATGTCGGTGGCGGAACGGACCAACGCGCAGGTCGGTGAGCTGGGCACGGCCAGCGCCGAGATCGGCGAGGTGGTCAAGCTGATCACCAGCATCGCCGAGCAGACGAACCTGCTGGCCCTGAACGCGACGATCGAGGCGGCCCGGGCGGGGGAGCTGGGCAAGGGGTTCGCGGTGGTGGCCGGCGAGGTGAAGGAGCTGGCGCAGCAGACGGCCCGGGCCACCGAGGAGATCACCGCCCGGATCGGGGCGATCCAGCGGTCCAGCGAGGCGGCGGCGTCCGCGATCGGGGAGATCACCGAGGTGATCGGGATGATCGGGGACTACACGACGACGATCGCGTCGGCGGTGGAGGAGCAGACCGCGACGACGACCGAGATGAGCCGGTCGGTGGCGGAGGCGGCGGGCAACAGCGGGGACGTGGCCCGTACCGTCTCCGGGGTCGCCGGGGTGGCCGCCTCGACGGCCGAGGGCGCCCGGACCACGCAGCAGGCCGCCGACGAGCTGACCCGCCTGGCCTCCGACCTGACCGGCATCGTCGCGGAGTTCAAACACTGACCCCAGCGTGTGGAGTTTGGCCGCTATGTGCGCCCTTACTACACACGCTGTGGGGTGGCCAGCAGCTCGGCGATCCCGGGGGCGTCGACGGGGTGGGCCAGCAGGTAACCCTGCGCGTACTCGCAGCCCAGCTCCCGCAGCACCGCCAGGTCGGCCGGGTCGTCCACGCCCTCGGCCAGCGACGCCATCCCGAGCGCGTGCGCCATCCCGATCATCGCGTCGGCCAGCGCCCGGCGGGCCGGATCACCGGCGATCCCGTTGACGAACGTGTGGTCGATCTTGACGACGTCCCAGCCGTGGTCGGCCACCCGGGCCATCGACGAGTACCCGGTGCCGAAGTCGTCGACGGCGATCCGTACCCCGGCCCGGCGCAGCGGCCCGAGCGCGGCCTCGACGGTCTCCGGCATGGCCAGGCCCATCTCGGTGAGTTCCAGGGTGAGCGCGTGCGCCGGGGTGCCGGTCCGGGCCAGGGCGGCGAGGACCACCTCGGCGGTGCCCGGGTCGAGCTGCCGCGGTGACAGGTTGACGGCGATCGGCACCCAGCGGCCGGTCCGGTGGTACCAGGTCCGCTGCTCGTGCAGGGACTGGTCCAGGACGACGGCGAAGAGCTGGGCGACCGTGCCGGTGGCCTCGGCGACCGGCACGAACGCGGCCGGCATCAGGATCCCGTCGGTGGGATGCTCCCAGCGGGCGAGCGCCTCCACCGAGCTGAGGGCGCCGTCGTCGACCCGGAACACCGGCTGGTAGACGCAGAACAGCTCGCCCGGGTGCGCGAGGGCGCGCCGGAAGTCGGCGTCCCGCCGTAGCCGCAGGGCGGCCTCGGTCCGGCTGTGCGCGTCGAACCGCACCGTCCGGCCCCGCCCGGCCGCCTTCGCCTGGTACATCGCGGTGTCCGCGTCCTGCAGCAGGGTCTCCGGGTCGGCGTTGAGCGCCTCGGTGGTGCGCAGGCCGATCGACAGGGAGGCGAAGAAGTCGCTGCCGTCGGCGAGCCGCAGCGGCTGCCCGAGGTCGGTGGCGACCCGGTCGGCGACGGCGCCCGCCTCGTCCTCGGTGACGGCCGGCATCAGGATGACGAACTCGTCGCCGCCCAGCCGGCACACCACGTCGCCGGGGCGGACCGCGCCGCGCAGCCGTCCGGCGATGGCGACCAGCAACTGGTCGCCGGCGTCGTGGCCGAGGCTGTCGTTGACGTTCTTGAAGTGGTCGAGGTCGCAGAAGAGCAGCCCGACCCGGGTCTCGCCGTCGTCGGGCAGGGACGCGCAGGCCAGCGCCAGCCGGTCCATCAGCAGGGCCCGGTTGGCCAGGCCGGTGAGGGCGTCGTGGCCGACCCGGCGGGCCAGGTCGTGGATCGGGGTGATCAGCCGGAGCGCGACCAGGGCGACCGTCAGCCAGGCGCCGACGACCAGCGGGCCGTCGGAGGCGGGCGTCCAGAGCAGGTGCAGGGTGGGCAGCACCAGGGCGGCCCCGAACAGCAGCAGCGCCCGGTGCACGGTCAGGGTGGTGACCGACGAGCGCCGCGGCGTGGTGTAGACCATCGACGGGTGCAGGCCGGCCGTGGCGATCAGGATCGGCATCGCCATCCAGCCCAGGTCGATCAACTTCCCTTCGACGTACGTCCCGGTCAGGCTCTCGTGGGTGTAGAGGGCGTCCGACACGAACCAGGCGATCAGCCCGCCGAGCAGCCAGCGGACCCCGGGCGCGCGCAGTTCCACGCCGAGGGCGAGGGCGAGCGCGCAGTACAGCACGACGAGGGTGCCGGCCGGGGCGGCGACGGCGACGAACCGGGCGAGCGGGGTGCCGCCCTCGGTGACGAGCGGGTTCACCACGAGCAGCCAGGCGATGCTGGCGAACGGGGCGAGGAGGACCGCCGAGTCGAGGAACGCGGTCCGGCCGGAACGGGCCGCCAGGATCGCCGCGCCGGCCGCGATGGCCAGGTGGGCGAGCAGGTAGAGGCCGTCGGCGGCGGACGGGAACGGCGGGGTCAGGCCGCGGGCGGTGTAGCCGGCGAAGATGACGTCGCCGATCCCGGAGAGCGCCAGCCCGGCCACGATGACCTGCCAGCCGAGCCGTTTGCGCGGGGCGTTGCGGGCCAGGCCGACCCAGGTGGCGATCGGCGCGAGGCAGTTGAGCAGCACGTACACCCAGCGGGTGGCGGCGTTGAAGGGCAGCACGACGTACGCCGCGGCGGCGGTGGCGGCGAGCACAAGCCAGATCCACCACAGGTGGCGGAGGAACCCGCTCATTCGCATACCGCACTGATCGGCGTCGCCGGCGCGGATCGGAGGGTCTGCGGGATTCCGGGGTCAGGCGAGGGACTGCCAGGCGGTGATCAGGGACTGGCGGAAGCCGGCGGACTGCGTGGCGGTGAGTTTGCTGATCATGCGGGCTTCCAGGTCGCGGACCGGGGCGTCGACGGCGGCGAGCAGGGCGCGGCCGCCGTCGGTGAGGTGGATGAGCAGCTCGCGGCGGTTGGCGGGGTTGCGTTCGCGGCGGATCAGAGCGCGGGTCTCCAGGGCCCGGACCAGGTCGGCGGTGGACTGGGCGGTGACGAACGAGTCGCGGGCGAGCTGGGCGGCGGAGAGGCCGTCGTGGCGTTCCAGGACGGTGAGGGCGGTGTACTGCAGGGCGGTGATGCCGTGGTGGCGGACCACCTCGTCGAGGCGGGCGCGGACCGCGAGTTCGAGCTGTTTGACGAGGTAGAGCATCGAGGGCATGGGGGCACCCTACCTGGTTGACAGGTTTCCTGTTGATTGCCGGGCGGGTTTCGTGAGAAGTTGAAGTATGGATGTCAGCGGCAAGGTCGCCATCGTCACCGGCAGTGGCCGGGGGCTCGGTCTGGCGTATGCCGAGGCGCTCGCGGCGTCCGGTGCGAACGTCGTCGTCAACGACGTGGACCCGACGCTGGTGGACGCGGCGGTGGCGGCGATCCCCGGCGCGGCCGGGGTGACGGCGGCGGTCGGCGACACCGCGACCGTGGAGCGGCTGGTCGGGACAGCGGTCGAGATGTTCGGGAAGCTCGACGTGCTGATCACCAACGCCGGGATCCTGCGCGACCGGGTGCTGTGGAAGATGACCGACGACGACTTCGACGCGGCGACCGCGATGACCCGGACGATCCCGGCGTTCGCACCGGTCATCGAGGAGGCGGAGCGGACCGGCGCGCCGTTCCCGGCCTGGCTGCGCCGCGACGAGGGGCTCGGCACGGTCGAGGACGTCACCGGCCAGGCGATCGGGATCGGCGGGGACCGGCTGGCGCTGTGGTCGCATCCGGCGGAGAAGGCGGTGCGTCTCGCGGACGGCGGCTGGCCGGCCGCGGCGATCGCGGCGGGCGGGGACTTCGAGCCGGAGACGTACGGCATCCCGGCGCCGAAGCCATGAAGGCCACCGAACTCGTCGCCATCGACGTCCACACGCACGCCGAGGTCAGCCGGGACGGCCACACCGCGCTGAGCCCGGAGCTGCTCGGCGCCTCCGCCGACTACTTCAAGGCGCACGGCCACCGGCAGCCGGCCATCGACGAGACGGCCGCCTACTACCGGGAACGGAGGATGGCCGCCGTCGTCTTCACCGTCGACGCCGAGCACGCCACCGGCCATCCGCGGATCGCCAACGAGGAGATCGCCGAGGACTGCGCGAAACACGCCGACGTGCTGATCCCGTTCGGGAGCATCGACCCGCACAAGGGCCGGGCCGGCGTCCGGGAGGCCCGTCGGCTCGTCGAGACGTACGGCGTACGCGGTTTCAAGTTCCACCCGAGCATCCAGGGTTTCGCCCCCGACGCCAGGCTCGCCTACCCGCTCTACGAGGTGATCGAGGAACTCGGCGCGATCGCGCTGTTCCACACCGGCCAGACCGGCATCGGCGCCCGGGTGCGCGGCGGCGGCGGGATCCGCCTCAAGTACGCGAACCCGATGCTGGTCGACGACGTGGCCGTGGACTTCCCGGACCTGCGGATCATCCTGGCTCACCCGTCGTTCCCGTGGCAGGACGAGGCCCTCGCGGTCGCCACCCACAAGGAGCACGTGCACATCGACCTGTCCGGCTGGTCGCCGAAGTACTTCCCGCCGCAACTGGTCCGGTACGCCAACACGCTGCTGCAGGACAAGGTGCTGTTCGGCTCCGACTACCCGGTGATCACCCCGGACCGCTGGCTCGCCGACTTCGCGGACCTGGACATCAAGGACGCCGTACGCCCGAAGATCCTCAAAGAGAACGCCGCCCGTCTCATCCTCAGGGAGCAGTCATGACCACCACCGTCACCGGCCTCGACGGACTCAAGAGCCTGACCGGCAAGGACCTCGGCCACTCCGCGTGGCTGGAGATCACCCAGGAGCGGGTGAACACGTTCGCCGACGCGACCGGCGACCACCAGTGGATCCACGTCGACGTGGAGCGGGCGAAGACCGGGCCGTTCGGGGCGCCGATCGCCCATGGGTATCTCACGTTGTCGCTGGTCATCCCATTGTTCGGTGAGCTGCTCACGGTCGACGGCATCACGATGGGCGTCAACTACGGGCTGGAGAGGGTGCGGTTCCCGAGCCCGGTGCGGGTCGGCGCGCGGATCCGGCTGGCCGCGCGCGTGGTCAGCGTCGAGGACGTGGCCGGCAACGGGGTGCAGAGCACGTTCGACTTCACCGTCGAGGTGGAGGGCTCGGACAAGCCGGCCTGTGTCGCCCGCCCGGTCTACCGGCACTACGCCTGAGAGGGCGTGCCGATGCGCAACGCGGGGCTGGGGTCGTGGCCGGCACGGCGGGCGGCCATGTCGCCGGAGCGGACGGCGATGATCTTCGAGGGACGGCGTACGACGTACGCCGAACTGTATGAAAGCACCTCGCGCCTGGCCGCGGCCCTGCGCGGCGCCGGGGTTCGCGCCGGCGACCGGGTGGCCTATCTCGGCCCGAACCACCCGTCGTTCGTGGAGACGATGTTCGCGACGTGGATGCTCGGGGCGATCTTCGTACCGCTCAATGTCCGGCTGACCGAGCCGGAGATCGCCTATCAACTGAGCCACAGCGGTGCCGTGGCGTTGATCCACTCGCTGCCGGTTCACGCAGATGTGCCGATAAAATGGGATATTTCGAGTATGGGAAGCGGTGGTGAACACGTCGGCGAACCGGCCGGGCTCGACGACGTCGCCTGCATCCTCTACACCTCCGGCACGACCGGCCACCCCAAAGGGGCGATGCTCACCCACGGCAACATCATCTGGAACTGCTACAACCTGCTCGTCTGCGCCGACGTCGCGAGCGACGAGGTCACCCTGGTCAGCGCGCCGCTGTTCCACGTCGCCGCGCTCAACCAGTGCCTGCTGCCCACGTTCCTCAAGGGCGCCACCTCGGTGATCATGCCGGCCTGGGACGTCGACGGTTGCTTCGACATGATCGCCGCACACCGCGTGACCTGGATGTTCGGCGTCTCCACCATGTTCGCCGGGCTGTCGCAGTCGCCGCGCTGGGCCACCGCCGACCTGTCGTCGGTGCGCAGCCTGATGACCGGCGGCGCACCCGTCCCGGAGGCGCTGATCAGGACGTACCAGGAGCGTGGCCTGGCCTTCTGCCAGGGTTACGGCATGACCGAGACGTCGCCGGGGGCGACGTTCCTGGAGGCCGGGGAGAGCCGGGAGCACATCGGCTCCGCGGGGCTTCCGGTCTTCTTCGCCGACGTACGGTGTACGGCTCCGCCCGGCGAACCCGGAGAGGTCCTGGTTCGCGGCCCCAACGTCACGCCCGGTTACTGGAACGACCCCGCCGCCACCGAGGCCGCCTTCACCGACGGCTGGTTCCACTCCGGCGACCTGGCCGTCGTCGACGAACACGGCCACTTCCGCATCGTCGACCGCACCAAGGACATGTACATCTCCGGCGGCGAGAACGTGTACCCCGCGGAGGTGGAGGCCGCCCTCTTCGCACATCCCGCGGTCGCCGAGGCCGCCGTCGTCGGCGTGCCCGACGCGAAGTGGGGCGAGGTCGGCCGCGCCTTCGTCGTCCCCGTCCCGGGCGCCCACCTGACCCCGGCGGACATCCCGGCGTTCCTGACCGGCCGCCTCGCCCCGTACAAGATCCCGGTCTACGTCGACATCCTCACCGAGCTGCCCCGGACCGGCTCCAACAAGGTCCGCAAAGGCCCTCTCCGCGACCTCCCGCTCCCGTCAGGCGGGCCGGTAGAGCGCGTCCAGCCCGATCAGCACGATGCCCGGATCGCCGGCGGCGGCCTCGCGTAACTGCTCGGTGAACCCGGCGCCACTGAACAGGCCGGCACGGCTCCGGTCGCGTTCCGGCCGCAGCGGCGCGAGAGCGTTCTGGATGATCGAGGAGATCTGCGGGTCGGCGCGTACCAGGTACGGGAACTCGTCGATCACCACCGGGATCCGCCTGTCCCGGCCGAGACCGAGCAGCGCGTCGATCGCCTGGTGCCACCCGTCGAAGGCGAGCGGGGCCGGGGCGCCCACATGCTCGGCCATGAGCGCGCCGAGACGGTTCAGCGACTCCCGGCCGGCGGCCTCGTCCGCGGGGAAGTAGAACCCGCCGGTCGCCTGGCACAGCGACCGGAGCGGGAACGTCTTCCCTTGAAGACCCCGGCTGGTTCTCAGGTGCTGTCTCCCGCGCCGCGAGTCAGCCCTGAGAACCAGCCGGGGGTCAGGACGGCCAGGCGGCGGTGACCAGGGCCGGGAGGGTGGTGGCGGCGGTGCCGTGCAGGTTGTACGTGGCGACCGGGTCCAGGGGAGTCGGCTGCGGGTTCACCTGGATCACGGTGGCGCCGAACTTCGCGGCCACGACCGGGATCTCGGCGGCGGGATGGACCAGCGCGGACGTGCCGACGGTCAGGAGGAGGTCGCACTCGGTGGCGGCCTGGACGGCGGCTTCCAGAGCCTCCGCGGGAAGCGCCTCGCCGAACCAGACGACGCCGGGACGGATCGGGCCGCCGCACGCGGGGCAGCGGGGTGGGGCCAGGCGGCGGCCCTCGGCCGGCTCCTCGGTGCGGGTGACCGGGGCCGGCTGGGCGCACCCGGCGCAGCGCGGCGCGAACGAACTGCCGTGCAGGTGGATCGGCGCCCGGGACCCCGCGCGTTCGTGCAGGTCGTCGACGTTCTGGGTGATGACGGTGGTGTGCGGGGAGCGGGCCTCGATGGTGGCGACGGCCAGGTGGCCGGGGTTCGGGTGGACGCGTTCGATCAGGGAGCGGCGCCACTCGTACCAGCCCCAGACCAGGTCGGGATCGTCGGCGAAAGCCTGCGGGGTGGCGAGCGCCTGGGCGTCGTACCGCTCCCAGAGGCCGGTCATCGCGTCCCGGAAGGTGGGCACGCCGCTCTCCGCGGACATGCCGGCGCCGGTGAACACCACCACCGTGCGGGCCTTGGCCAGGGCGGTCGCGGCGTCGCGCAGGTCGTCCATTCGTTCCCCCCGTTCTGGATGAACGTATGTAACCGCACGAGCGAGCGTCCCGACACCCATTTCTCCGGCGGCTCGTTGACCTCCAGAAGCAGGTGTCGTGTGGAGGTGCCGGTGTCGTCCAAGCCCGGGGAACAAGCCCGCCGCCGTCTCGGTCAGGCCGGGGATCGGCTGCTGACCGTGGTGGGGGACTGGACCGCGCCCGGCTCGCCGGACCGGCCCGGCTGGTCCGACGACAGCATGAGCACCCTGGTCCGGGTCGTCACGGCGGTGGCCGGCGCGGTCTTCCTGCTGGCCATGCTGATCATCTGGCTGGTGCGCTGACCCCGTTCCGCGTGTGGAGTTGGGGTGCGGACGGCGGCCGAAATCAACACGCTGGTCAGCGCCGGTCCAGGGCGGACAGGCAGGCGCGGGGGTCGTCGGAGAACGGCAGGTGGCCGCAGCCGGGCAGGGTGATGTGGCGGGCGTCAGGGAGGACCGCGCGGGCCCGGCGGGACTGGGGGTGCGGCAGGACGGCGTCCCGCGTACCCCAGGCGATGGTGACCGGGATCCGGGTCAGGCCGCCGGTTGCAGCGTTCGTCCAGGGGCGCAGATCGCCGAAGGCGTCGCGGGCGGCGGTGAAACCGGTGGCGCCGGAGAGGGCGCGGGCCGAGGCGACGCAGTCGTCCGGGTCGAGGCGCCCCGGGCGGGCGTAGAACAGGGCGCAGAACCCGGACCGGCCCGCCGTCGAGTTCATGATCTGCGGTAGCCGGGCGTCCAGCCGGGTGGCGGCGGCCCGGGCGGCGGTGACGACGGCCTGGCAGTAGCGACGGCCGGCGGGCGACCAGAAGCCGACCGGTGCGAAGGCGGTGACGGCGCGGGCGTGGCCGCGGCGGCCGAGCTCCAGGGCGATGCCGCCGCCGAGCGAGTTGCCGGCCACCGCGAACCCGTCGACGCCGAGATCGTCCAGGAAGGACTCGACCCGGTCGGCGAGGTGGGCGACGGAACCGGGGCGCGGGGCGGGCGGCCACATCGGGGACTCCCCGAAACCGGGCAGATCCAGGGCGATCACGTCGTGGCGCCGGGCGGCCTCGTCGAGGATCGGGTCCCAGACCTGACGGCGGCTGCCGATGCCGTGGATCAGCACGAGTGGGGGACCGGAACCGCGACGTTCGTACGCCAGCTCGCTCATCACCTATTTATGAGACCGATTCGCGGTTCGCGCAAGACCTGGAAGCCCCTTGTTGACATGTTGCCAATAAGGGTGTGATGGTACGGCGATGTCGTACGACTACGACGTCCTCGTCATCGGCTCCGGGTTCGGTGGCAGCGTGACAGCGCTGCGCCTGACCGAGAAGGGCTACCGCGTCGGCGTCCTCGAATCGGGCCGGCGCTTCACCGACGAGCAGTTCGCCAAGACCTCCTGGCGGCTGCGTGACTACGTCTACGCGCCGGCGCTCGGGTGCTACGGCATCCTGCGCCTCACCGTCCTCAAGGACGTGCTGATCATGTCGGGGGCGGGGGTCGGCGGGGGATCGCTGGGGTACGCCAACACGCTGTACGAGCCGCCGGACGCGTTCTTCGCCGACCCGCAGTGGGCCGGCGTGACCGACTGGAAGAGCGAACTCGGCCCGTACTACGAGCAGGCGAAACGCATGCTCGGAGTGACCACGAACCCGGTGGAGACGGCGTCGGACCGGGCGCTGAAGGCCGTCGCCGACGATCTCGGGGTGGGGCACACGTTCCGGCACACCCCGGTCGGGGTGCTGTTCGGCGACCGGCCGGGCGAGGCGGTGCCGGATCCGTTCTTCGGCGGGGCCGGGCCGGAGCGCCGGACCTGCACCCTCTGTGGATCGTGCATGACCGGATGCCGGGGCAACGCGAAGAACACCCTGGTCAAGAACTACCTGTACCTGGCCGAGCGGGCCGGGGCGGTGGTGCACGAGCTGACGACGGTCCGGTCGGTGCGGCCTCGCGCCGGGGGCGGCTATCTGGTGTCGGCGCGGCGTACCGGCGGGCGGTACAAACGGGATCTCACCGCGGAGCAGGTCGTCTTCGCCGGTGGGGCGCTCGGCACCCAGCGGCTGCTGCACCGGATGCGCGACCGGGGACTGCTGCCTCACGTGTCGCCGAGGCTCGGGGAGCTGAGCCGGACCAATTCCGAATCGATCCTCGGAGCCCGTACCCGCCGCAAGGATCTTGATTTCAGTCATGGCGTCGCGATCACCTCGTCGATCCACCCGGACCCGGTCACCCACGTCGAACCGGTCCGGTACGGGCCCGGCAGCAACCTGCTCGCGCTGCTCGCCACGGTGCTCGTCGACGAGGGCCGGCCGCGCTGGTGGGAAGCCGTCAAGAAGCTCGCGAGAGCCGGCCGTGACCTGCGGTTGTACGTGTCCCCACGGAACTGGTCCAAGGAGACCATCGTGCTGCTGGCGATGCAGCCCCTGGACAACTCGATCACCGTGCACACCCGGCGCGGCCTGTTCGGGCGGCGGCTCAGCAGCCGGCCCGGCATCGGCGAACCCAACCCGGTGTGGGTGCCGGCCGCCCACGACGTGGCCCGCCGGGTCGCGGACCAGGTGGACGGGGTGGCCGCCGGGTCGTACACCGAACTGATCGGACGGCCGGTGACTGGGCATTTCATCGGCGGGTGCGCGATCGGGGAGTCCGCGGAGAAGGGCGTCGTCGACCCGTACCACCGCCTCTTCGGTCATCCGGGGTTGCACGTGATCGACGGTTCGGTGGTCGCGGCGAACCTCGGGGTCAACCCGTCGCTGACGATCACCGCGCTGGCGGAGCGGGCCGTCGCCCTGTGGCCCAACGCGGGCGAACCCGATCCGCGCCCCTCACCCGGCGCGGCCTACACGGCGGTGGAGCCGGTGGCGCCACGGCATCCGATCGTCCCGGCGACCGCGCCCGCGGCGTTGCGCCTGACCGTGCGGGGGCGGCGGCCATGACCCGGATCGTGATCATCGGCGCCGGGTTCGGTGGTGTGGCGACCGCTGCCGAGCTGCTCAAAGCCGGGTTCCAGGACATCGTGATCCTGGAGAAGGCGGACCGGATCGGCGGCGTGTGGCGGGACAACACCTATCCCGGGTGCGCGTGTGACGTGCCGGCACCGCTCTACTCGTTCTCGTTCGCGCCGAACCCGGACTGGTCGCGCCGGTACCCGCCGCACGACGAGATCCTGACGTACCTGCAGCGCTGCGCCGCCGAGCTGGGCGTGACCCCGCTGGTCCGCCTCGGCGCCGAGGTGGCGTCCGCGGCGTGGGACGGCACGCGCTGGGACATCACGCTGGCCGGCGGCGAGACCCTGGAGGCCGACGTCCTGATCCCGGCTGTCGGGCAGCTGTCCCGGCCCAGCATCCCGTCGCTGCCCGGCGCGGAGACCTTCACCGGCGTCGCCGTCCACACCGCACACTGGACCCCCGGCGTCCCGGTCGACGGGCAGCGGATCGCCGTCGTCGGCACCGGCGCGAGCGCCATCCAGCTCGTTCCCGCGATCGCCGGGAGAGCCGCCCACATCGACGTCTTCCAGCGCACCGCCCCGTGGACACTGCCGAAACCGGATCGCCGCTACGGCAGGCTCCGCAAGGCCGCGTACCGCCGGATCCCCGCCCTGATGAAGTTGTCCCGCCTCGCCACCTGGGGGCTCACCCTGGTCCCGGGCGCCGCCCTGCACGGGAACCGCCCGGTCAACGCCCTGGTCCGCGGGTACGCCTGGGCGCAACGTCACCTGCAGGTCCGCGACCCCGAGCTGCGCGCGCGGGTCACCCCGGACGAGCCGCTCGGCTGCAAGCGGGTGCTGTTCACCAACGCCTGGCTGCCCGCGCTGGCCCGCCCCGACGTCGACCTGATCACCGAGAAGATCGTCGCGGTCACCTCCTCCGGCGTCCGCACCGCTGACGGGATCGACCACCCCTGCGACGTGCTCGTCTACGGCACCGGTTTCGCGGCCACCGAGTTCCTCGTCCCGATCGAGGTCACCGGCCGCGACGGGGTGCGGCTCGCCGACGAGTGGCGGGACGGGGCGCACGCGTACCTGGGCCTCGCCGTCCCGAACTTCCCCAACATGTTCCTGGTCTACGGCCCCAACACGAACACCGGGAACACCTCGGTGATCTATTTCCATGAGGCACAGGCCCGCTGGATCGCGCAGGCGGTGCGGTTGGTCGCCGCCGGCGACGCTCTGGAGGTACGCCCGGACGTGGCGGCCGGCTACGACAGCGAGATGCAGTCCCGCCTCGCGACGAGCGTGTGGACGAGCTGCCAGAGCTGGTACCGCACCGCCGCCGGCCGCGTCGTCACCAACTGGCCCGGCAAGGCGAAGGAGTACCACCGCCGCACCGCGACCCTGAACCGCGCCGACTTCCTTCCCCGCTGACGGCCGTCACCTCGCGGGTGATCGCCGTCCCCGCCGGTGCACGGCTCGGCCGTCGAGGTGACGGAAGGGGAGTGGCCGCCCGGCCTCAGGGGACCGCGGTGGGCAGGCCGGGGAGGGTGGGGATCAGGTCGGGGGGATGGGGACGATTGAGGCCGAAGCCCTGCAGCAGGTCGACGCCGGCCGTGGCCAGGGAGGTGGCGGTCGGCTCGTCCTCGACACCCTCGGCGACGACGGTCAGGCCCAGCGAGCGGGCGATGGAGATGACCGAGTCGATGATGGTGGCGTGGGCCGGGGAGTCGTGCATCCGGATCACGAAGGAACGGTCGATCTTCAGCTCGTCGATGGGCAGGGCCGGCAGCAGGCCCAGCGAGGTGTAGCCGGTGCCGAAGTCGTCGATGGCGACCCGGATGCCGCGGGCGCGCAGTTCGGCGAGCTGGGCGGCGACCTGTTCCTGCCGGGTCAGCACGGCGGTCTCGGTGATCTCGACGGTGAGCATCGAGGCGGGCACGCCGGCCAGGTCGAGCAGGGTCAGGATGGTGTCGACGGCGCGGTCCTGGGCCAGGTACGCGGGTGGCAGGTTGACCGACACCGGCAGGTGCAGGCCGGACCCGTGCCAGACGGCGGCCTGGTGCAGGGCCTCGGCCAGCACCCAGTCGGTGAGTTCCAGGATGACGTCGGAGCGTTCCGCGTCGGGCAGGAAGACGCCGGGCGGCAGCAGGCCGCGCTGCGGGTGCTGCCACCGGACCAGCGCCTCGGCGCCGTGCATGCGGCGGGTGCCGGCGTCGTGCAGCGGCTGGTAGTGCAGCCGCAGGTGACCGGAGCGCAGACCGGCCCGCAACTCGGTGAGCTGCCGCAGGTCGACGCGCTGGTCGGTGTCCAGGTGAGGGGTCCATTCGACGACGCCGGTGCGCTCGTGTTTGGCGCGGCGCATCGCGGCGGCGGCCCGCCGCATCAGCACCGTGACGTCGTGATGGTCGGCGTGGCTGATGCCGATGCTGGCCTCGACGCTGATCGGCAGGTTGTCGACCGGGTGCGGGCCGCGGATGCCGGCGGCGAGGCGGCGGCCGACGGTGTACGGGCTCTGCCCGGCCGGCACCTCCGACAGCAGCACCACGAACTGGTCGCCGTCGAGCCGGGCCGCCACGTTGCCGGGGCCGTGCGCGGTGCCGAGCGCGGCGGCGACCCGGTGCAGCAGGATGTCGGCGCCGTGGTGGCCGAGCACGTCGTTGGCGTCCTGGAACCGGTCCAGGCCCAGGTGTACGACGGCGACCAGGTTCCCGGCCTCCAGCCGGCGGCGGCCCTCGGCCTGGATGGTGGCCCGGTTCGGCAGCCCGGTGAGCGGGTCGGTGCGGGACAGCCGCGCGAACCGGCCGGCCATGGCGGCGAGCAGGTCGACGATCGGGGCGATGCCGTACCTGCCGTCAGGCCAGCTGACCAGCACCGGCTCCTCACGGTCGGCGGCGGGGCGGGCGAGCGCGGCCTCGGCGGCCATGTCGATGTCGGTGTCTGCAGCCAGTTCCAGCGGGGCCGCGCCGGTCAGGCCGGCAGCGGCCCCGGGGGTGTTCCGGGCCCGGTCCACCGCGGCCCGGCTGAGCAGCCGGTACCCGTCGCCGGCCGCGATGATCACGCCGGGGACGAGGCCGTCGGCGGCGAGCACGGCCTCGATGTCGCGGACCGGGGTGCCGGCCGGCAGCGGCGTCATCGGGATGCCGATCTCGCCGAGTTTGCGGGGCATCCGGGGCCCGGCCGGGGTGGTCATGCCGCGCCGTCCCGTGGGACGGCGATCCGGAAGCAGGACACGTTGACCTCCGTGCCGCGGAGGCGCAGCCGGACCAGCAGGCGGCCGTCGTGGCCGGTCAGGGCGGCGTCGGCGCGGTCGCCGCGCAGCACGGCCCGCCACAGGCCGGCCAGCGTCTCCTGGTCCGGCGCGGCGATCAGCGCGGCGAGGGCGGGGTCCGGCTCGGGGGTGGCCGGGACGGTGGCGGCGCGGACGGCCAGCCGGCCGACCAGGTCGGTGAGGTCGCCGCGGACGGTTTCCAGGTCGAGTTCGGTGTGGCGTTCCCGGGTGCGGTCGAGCAGCATGCCGTCCCAGACGGTCGCGCCGCCGGGCTCCCGGTGCGGGCGGGCCACCCCGTACAGCCAGCGCCGGGACCCGTCGCGCCGGACCACGCTGCCGCGCCAGTCCCACGGTTCCAGAGTCCGCGCGGACGCCAGCACGGTGTCGGCGAACGACTGCCGGTCCTCCTCGGCGATGATGTCGACGATCCGGGCCGCCGACGCCACGATGTCGCCGGGTTCCAGCTGATAGATGTCGCGGCACCCGTCGGAGGCGAAGGTGAAGGCGGTGCTGCCGTCCGGTTCCATCCGGAACTGGTAGAGCATGCCGGGCGCGTTGTTCACCGTCGTCCAGAACCGCCGCTCGCCGGCCGCGATGGCGTCCTCGCTGCGCTGGCGCACGGTGTCGTCGACGGCGATCGCGCAGACGCCGTGCACGGAGCCGTCGGGGTCGGTCAGCGGCACCCGGGTGACCACGTACCGGCGGATCTGGTCGCCGAACGGGATCTCCTCGAGGACCGTCTGCGCCGTGCCGCTCGCGACGACCGCCTGGTCGTGGGTGCGCCCGACCGCGGCGACCGAGGCGGACAGCAGGTCGGCCTCGGTCCGGCCGACCATGTCGGCGGCGGTGACCTGGAAGACCCGCTCGTACTCGCCGTTGACGAACAGGTACCGGCCGTCCAGGTCCTTCGCCGAGATCATCGCCGTGGTGTGCTGCAGGATCGCGCTGATCAGCGTGTTGCTGCGCTGCAGCTCCTGCTGGGCCTGGTGCCCGTCGGTCCGGTCGGTGACGAACGCGAAGAAACCGTCGTCGCCGAGCGAGTCGACGGTGAGCGAGATCCGCAGCTCGGCGCCGTCCCGGTGCAGCGCCGGCACCTCGACCGGGTGGCCCATGCCGTCGCTGTCCCCGCTGACCAGCCGCCGGGCGAATCCGGCGTTGTGGGCCGAGCGCAGGGCCGGCGGGATGACCGTGTCGGTCAGCCGCCGGCCGATCACCTCGGCGCGGGTCCAGCCGAACAGCTTCTCGGCGGCCGGGTTCCAGTCCCGGATCACGCCGGCCTTGTCGACCTGCAGGTAGGCGAGCCCGGAGGCGTCCACGGCACGATCCCGGAGGCCGGCCACCGGCGGGGCGCTGATCGATGAGGCTTCGACGGTGAACACGTCCCGCCTATCGTCGGGCGGGCGGCGCACTTGAGAGTCAGGCGGGGACCGGGGCGGGTGCGGAGCGCCACTGCTCGGAGCCGAACACCTCGTACCGGATCCGCTCGTCGGCGATGCCGCGGCGGTGCAGGCCGGCCCGGACCGCCTGCATGAACGGCGCCGGCCCGCACAGGTACACCTCGGCGTCCGGGTGCAGCGGGATGAGGTCGGTGTCGATCCGGCCGGTGACGGCGCCCGGCTCCGCGGGGCCCTCCTCGTAGAAGTGGACGCTGCGGAACGATCGCAGCCGGGCGCCGTTGCCGGACATGTCGGCGCGCAACGGGTGGCGGCCGGGGTTGCGGTCGGCGTGCACCGCCGTCACTTCCCGGGTCGGCTGGGTACGGGCCACGTGCTCCAGGATCGCCGCCATCGGGGTGATCCCGACCCCGGCGCTGATCAGCAGGAGCGGGCCGTCGCCGGGCTGGAGCGTCAGATCCCCGTACGGCCGGCTCAGGCGCAGCTCGTCGCCGACCGCGACCTGATCGTGCAGGAAGCCGGAGACCACACCGTCCGGGGCGCTGCCGGCGCCGCGCACCCGCCGCACCGTGATCCGCAGGGTGCCGCCGGTCGCGGCCTGGGACAGCGAGTACTGCCGCAGCTGGCGGCCGGCGCCGGGCAGGTCGGCGGCGACCGTCACGTACTGCCCGGGGCGGAAGCCGGGCGCGTCCCCGCCGTCCGCCGGGACCAGCACGAACGACACGGTGTCGTGCGCCTCGGTGATCCTCTGGGCGACGGTGAAGAGCCGCCACGGGTCCTCGTCCACCCCGGCCTCGGCGTAGATCCGGGCCTCCCGGCCGATCAGCCGGGCCGCGAACAGCCAGTACACCTCGTCCCAGGCGGCGGCGATCTCCGGGGTGACCGCGTCGCCGAGCACCGTGCCGACCGCGCGCAGCAGGTAGCGGCCGACCAGCGTGTACTGCTCGGGGCGGATGCCGAGGGCGCAGTGCCGGTGCGCGATCCGCTCGACGATGTGCTCGAACGCGGCGGGGGAGGGGCCGGCGCCGATCAGGTGCGCGGCGTACGCGGCGACCGCCCCGGACAGCGCGCTCCGCTGCTCACCGGTCGCCTGCGCGCTGCGGCTGAACAGGTTCAGCAGATCCGGGTTCTCCCCGATCATCGTCTGGTAGAACTCGCCGGTGATCGCGTCGAGGTGCGCGCCGACGACCGGCAGGGTGGCCTCGATGATCGGGGCGCTGGATGCGGACAGCATGAGGGGTCTCCTCTACGACGTTTTCGTGTGTCGAGTTCGGGCGCTGTGCGCGCCCGAACTCGACACACCGAGGGTGAGCAGGACCTGTCGGACCGGGGGTGCGGCCAGGTCACCGACCGTGATCGGGTCGAGCGAGGCGTAGAACGCCTCCTGTGCGGCACGCAGCGCCCCGCGCAGCCGGCAGCCGCCGCTCAGCGGGCACCCGGGCTCGCCGTCGCAGTCGACCACCTCGGTGGCGCCCTCGAGGTCACGGACCAGCGCGCCGATCGACGCGCCGGCCGCCCCGCCGGCGATCCGGACCCCGCCGGACCGGCCGCGGACGGTGTCGAGGAGGCCGAGGTGCTGCAGCCGCTGGACGACCTTGGCGAGGTGATGGCGCGGGACGGCCACCGCGGACGCCAGCTCGTCGATGGTGAGCAGGTCGTCGGCGCGGGCCGCGGCGAGCATCAGGACGCGCAGGCCGATGTCGGTGGAGCGGTTCAGTCGCACGGGTCGACCGTACTAAAAGAGGTATATGAAAGTCCTCTTTTGAGCCGTAGATCACCGAGGGGGCGCACACCCCCTCGGTGATCGTGCCGGTCAGCTCAGGATGAAGACCGTGGCCTTGTCGGCGACGGTCAGCTCCCCGTTCTTCAGGACCTTCAGGAACTTGCCGGGCGCGACCCGGATGGTCACGCCGCCCTTCACGGCGATCCGGGTCACCGGCGTGCCGGTCGCGCCCAGCGCCACCGTCGTGCCGCTGACCGCGACGAACTTCGCCGGCTGGTCCACCGACTGGATCGTCTCGGCGCCGTCGGCGGCCTTGACGAACCGGAACTGGGTCAGCTCCAGCTCCCGCGGCGCCTGGACGGCCCGGATCGCGTCGCCCTCGTGCTTGACGAACGAGCGCTTCGCGTCGGCGGGCGACAGCCGGACGATCGGGCCGCCGGAACCGACCGGGATGCCGAACAGCGGCGTCCCGTCCTCGTGCCAGTAGACCTTCTGCACCCGGGTGTGCCGGTTGGGGTCGTACAGCGGGTCGCCGGTGATCTGCTTGTAGTCCCGGGCGTGGTAGACGAGCACGTCGGTCTTGCCGTCCGCGCCGACCGTGAACGAGTTGTGCCCGGGCCCGTACCGCTGGGTCTGCTCGTTCGACACGAAGATCGGATCCGGGCTCTTCGTCCAGCTCTCCCTCTTCAGAAGGTCGGCGGAAGCGGACGCCGTGAGCAGGCCCATGCAGTAGTTCGCGTCGGTCGCGCTGGCCGAGAAGGTGATGAACACCTTCCCGTTGCGGATCAGCACGGCCGGGCCCTCGTTCACCCGGTACCCGATGATCTCCCAGCTCTTCGTGGGCGTGGCGATCCGGGTCGGCTTGGACCTGAAGGTCCACGGGTTCGCCATCTCGGCGATGTACAGGCTGGTGTTGACCGCGATCTCCGGCTCGCTCTGCGCCCACACCAGGTACTGCTTGCCCTTGTGCGTGAAGCTGGTCGCGTCCAGGGTGAAGCCGTCCCACTCGGTGGCGAGCTTGCCCTTGAGGGTCCAGCCGGACGGGTCGCGCGGGTCGTCGAGCGAGGACTCCAGCACGTAGGTGCGGATCCGGAACACGTCACCGGCGTCACCGGCGGCGAAGTAGATGTACCACCGCCCGCCGATCCGGTGCAGCTCCGGCGCCCAGATGTGGCCGCCCATCGTGCCGCTCGTGGGCCGGCGCCAGATCACCGACTCCTCGGCGGAGGCCAGGCCCTCGATGGTGGGGGCGCCGCGGATGATCAGCCGGTCGTACTCCGGCACCGATCCGGTGAAGTAGTACGTGCCGTTCACCGGCTTGGTGATCCAGGGGTCCGCGCGCTGGCTGATCAGCGGGTCGACGGTGGGCACACCGTAGATCTCAGCATCACCGGGCAGCGGTTTCGCCTGCGGGGCGCCGTCCGCGCCCGCCGGCAGGACGACGGCGAGGGCACCCACGGCGCCGCCCGTCAGCACTGTTCGTCGGTTCATCAGCGGGCTCCTCATCGGGTCTTGATGCGCAGGAAGGTGACCGAGTTCGGCGCGAACTCGCGGGTGAACGTGGAGGCGATCCCGGAGACGGTCGTGGTGACCGGCTGGATCGGCTCGGCCGAGCGGGTGTTCAACTCGCCCGGGTCACCGGTGATGACCGTCTGCCTGGCGGTACGCGACACCTTGCGCCCACCCAGGTCGATCTTCGTGACCGCCGGGGTGTCCTGCGCGTTGACGACCTTGACGATGAGTTCGCCGGCCTTGGTGTCCTCGGTGACGACCTGCGCGAACGGCTCGGTCACGGCGTTGTCGTCGAAGCTCGCCCACTCCACCCCGTCGAGGAACAGGGTGACCTTCGTCCCCCGTACCTGAACCTTGAGGTCGTAGGTCTTGCCCGTCTGCACCGTGTTCGGCTTCGTCAGGATCTGTTCCTTGGCGCTGGTGATGCCCTTCTCCACGGCGCCCTGGGTGTTGTTCCAGCCGCCCAGGTTCCACCAGTAGAAGTTGCCGGTCTCCTGGATGCCGAACGCGACCAGGAAGCCCTCGGCGCCGGCCTGCTTGGTCGCCTTGAGGGTGTAGTCGTACTCGGTCTCCGCGATGGTCGCGGCCTTGACCATGGTGTCCTCGGTGTCCGTGGTGGTCTGCGCGTAGGCGCCACCGGCCGCGGTCCAGTTGCCCCGGTTGGTCACCGGGGACCAGCCGTCGGCGTTGTTGTCGCTGAAGTCGTCACTGAACAGCGTGGTGCCGTCCGGCCGGGTGACCTTGACGTCGTCGTACGTCGCCGCGGTCCGCCAGGTGGACAGGCCGATCGCGCCGGTGATCGGCTTGGGCGCCTGCACGCCGCCGCCGCTCGTGGTCGTCGGGATCACGTGATCGCCGACGTTGTTCATGAACAGCTTCTGTACCTGGTAACTGGTGGAGCCCCACGACTCGTCGTTGTCGAACCAGATCATGTCCGGCTTCCACTGCACGTTGTCGATGTTGGCGAGCAACGGCGCGTACGACGCCATCTTCACCACGTCGGCATTGCGCTCCAGGCCGGTCATGTACGCGGCCTCGGCGAGCGAGTTGTACAGCTTGTTGTCCAGTGACGCGTACTCACCGAGGAAGACCTTGGGGCCATTGCGGTCGTACGCGTCGTAGCGCTTGTTGTTCTGCAGGAACCACGCCGGGCTGTTGTAGTAGTGCTCGTCGACCATGTCCGTCCCGTGGGCGCGGTTCTTCGCCCACAGGTTCTCGAACGTGGCGCCCTGGTCGTCCGGCCCGGAGTTGCTGACCACCGTGATGTCCGGGTGCTTCGCTTTGATCGCGGCCTCGAACTTCACGAAGTTCGCCCAGTACTCCTCGGGCAGGTTCTCCTCGTTGCCGATGCCGATCGTGGTCATGTTGAACGGCTTCGGGTGGCCCATCTGGGCGCGCACCTTGCCCCACGTGGTGGTGGTCGCGCCGTTGGCGAACTCGATCAGGTCCAGGGCGTCCTGGATGTACTGCTGCAGCAGCTTCTCGTCGACCGTGGCGCGGTTCTGCCCGCAGCCGGTGACCAGGGCCGGCAGCACCGGCAGCGGCATCGCGCCGATGTCCTCGGAGAACTGGAAGTACTCGTAGTAGCCGAGGCCGTAGGTGGCGTTGTAGCCCCAGAAGTTCTTGTTCGTGGCCCGCGTCTCGACCGGCCCGACGGTGTCCTTCCACTGGTAGGACCGGGCGCGCGGGTAGTTGTTGGCGGCGTCGTACGGGTACATGCTGCCGGTGTTGACCAGGCAGCCGCCGGGGAACCGGACGAAGCCCGGCTTGAGCGCCGCGACCTTCTCGGCCAGGTCCTTGCGCAGCCCGTTCGCGCGTCCCTTGTAGGTGTCCCGGGGGAACAGCGAGACCTCGTCGAGGCGTACCGCCCCGGCGGTCTTCACCGAGAGCCGCGCGACGTCGCTGGTGGCGGTGGCCCGCAGCGTGCCGGTGTACTTCTTCCAGGTGTCGCCGGAGACCGCGAGCTTGAGCGGGGCCGACAGCGCGGTCCCGTCCGCGGTCTGCAGCGCGATCTCGAGCGTCGTGGCCGCGCCGGCCCGGGCCCACACCGAGAAGTTGTAGTGCTCCGACCGGGCGACGGCCAGGCCGGTGTTGTAACCGGCGTTGACCAGGCTCGTCGCGCCGCTCACCGTGAGGTAGTTGCGGTTGCGCTCGTTGAGCCGCTGGTCGTCGTCGGTCACCGTGGCCGCCCCGGAGGTGGTCCAGGCGGTGAGGCCGTTGAAGCCGTTCGCGTCGGTCGCGTTGAACTCGAACGAGCGGTTGCGGACCAGCTCCGCGTAGAGGCCACCGTCGGCGGCGTAGTTGATGTCCTCGAAGAACACGCCGTACATGGACTTGTCGATGGCGGGGCCGGTCGCGGCCGGGTTCACCGTGATCGTGTAGTCCGGCTCGACCGCGTGGGCGGCGACCGGAGGGGAGACCGCCAGCGGGAGCGACACCAGGACGGCGGCCGCTCCCGCGAGGCGGAAGGGGATCTTGGGCATGAGGGGTCCTCCGGTGCGGATCGCAACGGTTTCAGAAGTGTTTCCTGGAGAGGGGTCCAGCAATGTGTACGCAAACATCGATAGGGCTGTCAAGAGTTCCACGTCGATGGTTTTGCAGCGCTGCAACGGTTAGGCTCCCTACTTGTTAGCGCTCACTACTGTGGAAACCGGTTTCAGCTGCCGTCACGGAGGTTCACGCCGCGTTCACTCGCCTGCCACCACGCGGGGGTGGTTGTCGTACATCTCCGGTTCTTAGCGTCCGGGCAGCACGTCACCGCAGGGTGGCGCGAGACCGAGGAGAACGAAACCGATGCCGGACTTCAGTCGCCGTCTGCTGCCGCTGCTGGGACACAGCGGCGGCAGCCGAGACGCGATGACCTGCCTTTACCGTTGCGCCAACGCGTGTGACCACCCCGCGCCGAACGAGTCGGCCAACCCGTACCTGGGCGACGTCGTCAACGCCGAGATGAGCCGCCGCGGCGTGGTCCGCGCCGGCGCCGTCGGCGCCATGGTGCTCGGCTTCGGCGGCTCCGCGCTCGCGGCCGCCGGCCCCGCCACCGCCGCTCCCGCGGCGCACCCCGGCGGCCACGGCCACGGCCACGGTCACCACCCGCAGCCGAAGGCCGGCAAGATCGGCTTCAAGCCGGTCGCTCCGAACACGAACGACGCGTTCACCATCCCGGAGGGCTACCGGTCCTCCGTGGTGATCCGCTGGGGCGACCCGGTCGTGCCCGGCGCGCCCGCGTTCGACGTGGACAACCAGACCGCGGCGGCCCAGTCGAAGCAGTTCGGCTACAACAACGACTTCGTCGGCGTCATCCCGATCCCGGGCTGCAGCGACCGCGCCCTGCTCGTGGTCAACCACGAGTACACCAACGAGGACCTGATGTTCCGCGGCTTCACCAGCCAGGACGCCCTCACCGTCGAACAGCTCAAGGTCGCCATCGCGGCGCACGGCCTGTCCGTCGTCGAGATCGAGAAGGTCGGGCGCACCGGGCAGTGGAAGCCGGTCAAGAGCCGTCGCCTGCCCTACAACCGCCGGATCACCGCGCTGTCCACCGAGTTCAAGCTGACCGGCCCGGTCGCCGGCTCCGCGCTCGTCAAGACCAAGGCCGACCCGTCCGGCCGGATCGTCATCGGCACCCTGAACAACTGCGCCGGCGGCGTCACCCCGTGGGGCACCGTGCTGTCCGGCGAGGAGAACTTCAACCAGTACTTCGTCGGCGGCGACGCGGTCCCGGCCGACGTCAAGGCCAAGCTCAACCGGTACGGCATCACCACCACCGCCCGCTACCCCAGCGGCAGCCGCAAGTGGGACCGGGCCCAGGAACGCTTCGACCTGGCCGCCCACCCCAACGAGGCGAACCGTTTCGGCTGGATCGTCGAGGTCGACCCGTTCGACCCCGAGGGCCGCCCGCGCAAGCACACCGCCATGGGCCGGTTCAAGCACGAAGGCGCCAACGTCATCGTCGCCAAGGACGGCCACGTCGTCGCGTACATGGGCGACGACGAGCGGTTCGACTACCTGTACAAGTTCGTCTCGGACAAGAAGTACATCGCGAGCGACTCGCCGTGGGCGCGCAAGCACAACCTGACCCTCCTGGAGTCGGGCACGCTGTACGTGGCCAAGGTGACCGGCGACAGCGACCCGGCCCAGATCGACGGCACCGGCACGCTCCCCACCGACGGGAAGTTCGACGGCAAGGGCCAGTGGATCAAGCTGGTCTCCGGCAACCGGTCGTTCGTGCCCGGTATGACCGCCGAGGAGGTGCTCACCTTCACCCGCCTCGCCGGTGACGCGGTCGGCGCCACCAAGATGGACCGCCCCGAGGACGTCCAGCCGAGCCTGCGCACCGGCAAGATCTACGCGGCGATGACCAACAACACCAACCGCGGGGTCGGCACCAACGCCAAGGCGGACGAGGCCAACCCGCGCAACGCCAACAAGCACGGCCACATCTTCGAGATCACCGAGACCCGCGGCGACCACACCGGCACCACCTTCACGTGGCAGCTGCCGATCGTCTGCGGCGACCCGGCGTCCGCCGACACCTACTTCGGCGGGTACGACAAGACCGCCGTCTCCCCGATCTCCTGCCCGGACAACGTCGCCTTCGACAGCGCCGGCAACCTCTGGATCTCCACCGACGGCAACGCGCTCGGCAGCAACGACGGCCTGTTCGCGACGCCGATCGAGGGCAGGGAGAAGGGCCACCTGCGGCAGTTCCTCACCGTGCCCAAGGGCGCCGAGACCTGCGGCCCGTTCATCACCGGCGACGACAAGTCGGTCTTCGTCGCGGTCCAGCACCCCGGCGAGATCACCGGCGCGTCGGTCGACAAACCGGCGTCGACCTGGCCGGACGGCGATTTCGCCAAGCCCGCCGTGGTCGTGACCTGGAAGGCCGACGGCGGCGCCATCGGCAGCTGAGGTGTGTGGCGGCCGCGACGCTCCGGTGTCGCGGCCGCCGTACTAGGCTGATCGACATGTTCGAATGGACGACCCGGTTCCGGCTGCCCATCCTGCTCGGCGCGCTGGTGATCGGCGTCCTCTACGCGGCGGCCGGTGTGATCCGCACCGACCGGGTGCCGGTGCTGCTCCTGCTCGGGATGGGCCTGGTCAACCTGGTGCTGTTCCTCGGCGCCTTCTACGCCGGCGCCCGCTACCGGCCGGCCGCCCTGGTCGCCCGCCCCGAGGTCCCGGCGTTCGACGTGCCGGTCAGTCCCGCCCTGGTGCTCGGCGCGGCGCTGGCCACCACCCTCGGCACCGCGATGGGCGCCGGCATCGTCCAGGACGCCCTCGCCGGGGACGCCGCCTGGGTGATCGCGATCCTCTTCGCCGGCATGTTCGTGGTCCTGATCGCCTGGTGGTGGGCGCTCGCCCTGGGCCGGTTCGGGGTGCGGCTGCGGCCCGACGGCATCGAGGACCGGCAGTCGCTCGGCGCCACGTTCATCCCGTGGGAGGCGTTCGACGGCGTCGAGTTCCCGGCGCACGCCGGCTCCGCGCACCGGATCCTGCTCCACGTCTCCCGCCCGGACCTGGTGCGCAGACGCGGCCGGCGCAGCGGCGAGATCACCATGATCTCCAGCCTCAGCACCGACAGCGTGTTCCTGGCCGGCGTCATCCACGGGTACGCGCACCGTCCGGAGGCCCGGGCCGCGATCGGCACCGAGACCGAACGGAATCGCCTGGTCAGCGAATGGGGTGGCGGCGCGGCCATACGCTGATCCGCATGATCAGCTTCGAGGGGATCGTCACGCGGCACACCCGGGCGTTCCTGTTCGGCACGTGCGTGGCCTCGGTCGTGGTCGGCGTCATCGCCCAGTTCTTCCACGACGGGGTGGGCGCCGCGCTCGTCGTCGCCGCGATGCTCGTCGCCCTGTTCTTCGTCGTCTTCGGTCTGCTCACCGGCACCGAGCGGTACGGTTCGCCCGCCGTGCTGGTCCGCGCCGAGGGGCCGTCGTTCGAGACGCCGGTCGTCCCGCTCAACGTGCTCTCGGCAGCCGGCCTGATGGTTCTCTGGCTGGCCTTCCTGCTGCCCGAACGCGTCGGCGAGGTCCTCCGCGGCGAGGAGACCTGGCTCGATTCGCTGCCGCTCACGCTGATCTGGCTGCCCATCCTCGGCATCCTGTGGTGGCGGGCGGCGAAGGCGCCCGGCCGGCTGCTCCCCGAGGGCGTCGAGTTCCGCGCGGCACGCGGGCCGGTGCTGCTGCGCTGGGAGGACATCACCCCGCAGGACGTGTCCGTCGTCGACCGCTTCGCGATCCGCGGAGTCGGCGTCCAGTCCCGTGGCTTCTTCATGGTCAGCACGAAGCCGGGCCGTCTCGCCTCGATCATCCGGCAGTACGCCGCCGACCCCACGCACCGTGCCGCAATCGGCTCGGCCGCCGAACTCAAACGCCTCACCGGCTGACCCGCGCCGTAGAGACAGCCACCACAACCACCGATCCGGGACTGGCAAGCTGACGGCCATGAAGGTTCTGCTGCCGGACACCATCGCGCTCGACCCGGATCTGCCCGCCGGAGTGGAGACCGCTGTCTACGACGCGCGCCGGCCCCTGCCGGACCAGCACCTCGACGCCGAGGTGCTGGTCGCGTGGGGGAACAGCGCGGACAACCTGACCGACGCGGCCCGGCGGCTCACGGCGGTCCGCTGGGTGCAGACCCTCGCCGCCGGGCCCGATGCGGTGCTGCAGGCCGGCTTCGCCCCGGACGTGCTGGTCACGGCCGGCCTCGGGCTGCACGACCGGACCGTCGCCGAACACACCCTCGGGCTGGTGCTGGCCGCCGCGCGCCGGCTCAACCTGCTGATCCGGGCCCAGATCGGGAAACGGTGGGCGGGCGAGCTCGGCGGCCCGCAACCGGTCCGGCAGAGGGACTCGTTCCGTACGCTGCGCGACGCGAACGTGGTCATCTGGGGCTTCGGTGGCATCGCCGCCCGGCTCGCCCCACTGCTGGCCGCCCTCGGCGCGAACGTGACCGGCGTGGCCCGCACCCCCGGCGACCGGCACGGCTTCCCGGTCGTCACCGCCGCCGAACTGCCCCGCCTGCTCCCGGGCACCGACCTGCTGATCGACATCCTGCCGGCCACCCCGGAGACCACCGGCGTCCTCGACGCCACGATCCTGGACCGGCTGCCCGCCCACGCCTGGGTGGTCAACGTCGGCCGCGGCGCGACCCTCGACGAGTCCGCCCTGCTCGACGCCGTCCGCTCCGGCCGTCTCGCCGGCGCCGCCCTGGACGTCTTCGCGGCCGAGCCGCTGCCGCTCACCTCCCCGCTCTGGGACGAGCCGAACGTCATCATCACCCCGCACGCGGCCGGCGGGCGTCCCGAGGGCGCGGACGCTCTCCTCACCGAGAATCTCGCCGCCTTCACGTCCGGCCGCCCGCTGCGCAACCTGGTCGCCCGCTGACACAACCGGGCCGGCGGGTGGCCGGCCTCAACCCCGGCTGGTTCTCGGGGCTGTCTCAGCCCGCCCGAGACAGCCCTGAGAACCAGCCGACAGGGGTTTCAGCGGGTAGGGCGGGCGCGGATGTGGACGCGTTCGCCCTGCGGGCCGAAGATGTTGATCAGCTCGGCGGGAGTGTGGCCGGCGTTGAGGATCGCGTGCGGCAGGCGGGTGTCGAACTCGGCGGCCTCGCCCGGGCCGAGCAGCAGATCATGGTCGCCGAGCAGCAGGCGGACCTGGCCGGACAGGACGTAGAGCCACTCGTACCCCTCGTGGGTCTGCTGTTCCGTGCCGCACGACGGCGCGGCGGGCGGCAGGATCTGCTTGAAGGCCTGGGGACCGCCCGGGCGGCGGCTGAGCGGGATGAACGTGTGCCCGCCGCGTTCGATCGGGCGGGCCCGGACCCGGGGGTCGCCGGTCTCCGGGGCGTCGACCAGTTCGTCGAGGGTCACCTGGTATGCCCCGGCCAGCGGCAGCAGCAACTCCAGGGTGGGGCGCCGGGCGCCGGACTCGAGGCGGGACAGGGTGCTCACCGAGATGCCGGTGGTCTCGGCCAGCCGGGTGAGCGTCATCTCACGGCGCTGCCGCAGCTCGCGCAGCCGGGGTCCGACGGAGGCGAGCGCCGACTCCAGGTCTTTTGCCATAACAGCAACGATAGTTGCCAGGTTGCCGGACCGGCGGGCACGGTGGGGTGCAGCGCGAGGCCGGGGCCCGACGGAAACGGCGGGCACGGTGGGCGGGCGGGACCGGGCGAGAGACGAGGAGTGGGCCGTGGACGAGCGGATGTACGACGTCGTGGTGGTCGGAGGCGGCGCGGCCGGGCTGAGCGGGGCGCTGGCGCTGGGCCGGTCCCGGCGGTCGGTGCTGGTGGTGGACAGTGGCGAGCCCCGGAACGCGCCGGCCGCGCACATGCACAACGTGCTCGGGCGGGACGGCGTGCCGCCGGCTGACCTGCTGGCCGACGGGTGGGCGGAGCTGCGTGGGTACGGCGTGGAGCAGGTCGCCGCGCGGGCCGAGTCGGCGGTCCGGGAGGGCGCCGGGTTCCGGGTGGTGCTGGACGGCGGCCGGGTGGTCCGGGGGCGCCGGCTGCTGCTGACGACCGGCCTGGTCGACGAGCTGCCGGAGGTCCCGGGGCTGGCCGCGCGGTGGGGCCGGGACGTGGCGCACTGCCCGTACTGTCACGGCTGGGAGCTGCGGGATCGCCGGATCGGGGTGATCGCGTCCGGGCCGATGAGCGTGCACCAGGCGCACATGTGGCGGCAGATCAGCCCGCACGTGCTGCTCCTGCTGAACGGTGGCCCGGCGCCGGCCGCCGAGCAGGCCGAGGAGCTGGCCGCCCGCGGCATCCCGGTGGTGGCGGGCCCGATCGGCGGGCTGGAGGTCTCCGGCGACGAAGTGACGGGGGTACGGCTCACCGGCGGTGACGTGGTCGCCGTGGACGCGGTCGTCGTCGCGCCCCGGTTCACCGCGCGGTCGGCGGTGGCCGAGTCGCTGGGGCTCACCCCGGAGCCGTTCGCGATGAACGGGTTCGTGCTGGGCAGCCGGATCGCGGCGAACGAGATGGGCGCGACCTCGGTCCCGGGCGTGTGGGTGGCCGGGAACGTGACGAACCTCGGCGCGACGGTGGTGGTCGCGATGGCCGGCGGGCAGACCGCGGCGGCCTCGATCAACATGGACCTGATCGCGGAGGACACCCGGGAGGCGGTCGCCGGGTACCGGCAGCGGATCGCCACGATGTTCGAGGAGGACGCGTGGGAGGAGCGGTACCGCGGGCGGGACGCCGTCTGGAGCGGCAGGCCGAACCCGGTGCTGGTCGCCGAGGTGAGCGCGATGACGGCCGGGCGGGCGCTGGACGTCGGCTGCGGTGAGGGCGCCGATGCGGTGTGGCTGGCGGACCGCGGCTGGCAGGTGACGGCGGTGGACATCTCGACGGTCGCGCTGGGCCGGGCGGCCGGGCACGCGGCCACGGCAGGCGTCGCGGAACGGATCACCTTCCGGCACGCGGATCTGCGCCAGGACGAGCCGGGTGAGGGGTACGACCTGGTCAGCGCCCAGTTCATGCACCTGCCCCCGGACGCGCGCCGGGAGCTGTACACCCGGCTGGCGGCGGCGGTCGGGCCCGGTGGCACCCTGCTGGTCGCCGGTCACCACCCGTCCGACCTGGCGACGACGGTGGGCCGGATGCACTTCCCGGACATGCTGTTCACGGCGGAGGAGATCGCGGCTCTGCTGCCGGACGGCTGGAAGGTCGTGACCGCCGAGGCCCGTCCCCGTACGGTGACCGACCCGGAGGGCCGGACGATCACCATCCACGACGCGGTGCTGGTCGCGCAGCGGCAGCACTGATCCGGGCAAATCGGGTACGCGGGTGCGGTCGCCTTGCTGGAATGGGCACATGCGGCCGGATGATGCTGAAGGACACACCGGGCCGGGCGACGACGCCCGGGCGGCGCTCGCGGCCTGGCGCGAGGGGATCGTCGGAACCGGCGGCGCGAACCGCCTCATCAACCTGCCGCGAGGCGGCTCCGACCTGGTCGAGATCGTCAGCCCCGACCCGTCAGGCGTGGTGGAGGCGCTGCGGCACGGCCGGGACTGCCCACTGACCGGCGCGGGGGACCGGGCCACCCGCAAAGGCGGCAAGACCCTCCGCGCCGACCTGCCGGACGGCGTGCTGGAACCGCTGCTGCGGCGGCTGCGCCGGCACGCGCAGCAGGAACAGGCCGACCGGGGCGTGGACGTGCTGTACGTCGCGATCGGCCTGCTGCACTGGCAGGACACCGACGGCAGCGGGTACGCCAGCCCGCTCCTGCTGATCCCCGCCGAACTCGTCACCCTCGGCCCCGGCGACCTGCCCCGGCTGCGCGCCGGAACCGGCGACCCGCTGGTCAACCCGGCGCTCACCGCCCGGCTGCGCCACCTCGGGGTCACCCTGCCCGAAGTCGGCGACCTCGCCGGGATCGACGTCGCCGGGCTGACCGCACGGGTCGGGCAGGCGGTCGAGGGACGGACCGGATGGCGCACGTCCGGGACCGCGGTGCTGGCCCGGTTCGATCCGGCCGCCGAGGCGATCCGCCGCGACCTGATCGACAACGAGGACCGGGTCCTGGCCCACCCGGTCGTCCGGGCGCTCGCCGACAGCGACGGCGCCCCCGGCGCGTTCACGTTCCACCCCGTCGCCCACGACGAGATCGACGTGCTCGCGCCGCCCGACGAGGTGCCGCTGGTGCTCGACGCCGACGCCGCCCAGCGGGCCTGCGTGGCGGCCGCCCTGGAGGGCCACAGCTTCGTCGTCGACGGGCCGCCCGGCACCGGCAAGTCGCAGACCATCGCCAACATGATCGGGGCGCTCGCGCACGCCGGGAAACGGGTGCTGTTCGTCTCCGAGAAGGCGACCGCCCTGGACACCGTCGCGCAGCGGCTCGCCGCCGCCGGACTCGGCAACTACCTGCTCGACCTGCACGGGCCGCGGGCGTCACGCAAGCAGGTGGCCGGCACCCTCGCGGCGGCCCTGGAGGCGATGGCGCTCCCGGCACCCGGCCTGGAGGAGGCGGCCCGCGCAACGCTGCGCGAGCGGCGGGAGCAGCTCAACGCGTACGCCGAAGCCCTGACCGAACCCCGCGAACCGCTCGGCCGCACCCTGCACGAGATCATCGGCCGGTTCGCCCGGCTCGCGGACGTGCCGGAGGCGCCCGCGCCGGCACTGCACGCCGACGCGCTGACCGACGAGGCGATCGACCGGATCCGCGACGCCGCCGCCCGCCTCACCCACGCCTGGCGCCCGGCCCTGGAACGCAGCGGCTTCCGCTGGCGGGAGGTCGCCGAACAGGAACCGCTCGCCGAGGCCCTCGCCGCCGCCCAGACCGCCCTGGAGTCCCTCGCCGCCGCCGCGGCGATCAACGCGCCCATCGCCGCCGCCTTCCACCTGCGGCTGCCCACCGACGCCGGGCAGCTCGCCGAGTTCTCCGAACACGCCGCGCAGCGCCCGTCCGGCGTCGCCGACCACTGGCTCACCGCGGCCAGCCTGCGCCCGATCCGGCTGGCCGCCGAGGAACTCGGCCAGCGCATCGAGGTGAGCCGCCGGGCCGCCGAGGCGGTCCGCCACCGGGCCGGGGTGTCCTGGGAGATCCTCGCCGCCCCGCTCGACATCGACACCCTGCCCGAGCCGCCGCGCCTCGACCCGCCCGCCGTGCACCTCGGGCCACTCACCGCGGCCGAGGCCAAGGCCCTCTCCGGGCGGTTCGCCGCGGACGCCGACGAACTCGAGCACCAGCAGCGCAACCTGGACCGGGCGACCGGCCGGCTCGGCCTGCCCGACGTGATCACCTTCTCCGACGTGGAACTGGTCCACCTGATCGCCGAACTTGGCGCCCGGCCGGACAAGCCGGAACCGGCCTGGTTCGCGCCCGGCTCCCAGTCGGCAGTGCACGCCGCCGCCGGGGCACTGCGCCTGCACGTCGACGCGACCAACGCCGCCCGCGCCGCCGCCGGTGGCATCTTCACCGACGCGGTGCTCCACGAGCCGGTCGAGGAACTGGCCGAACGGTTCGCGACGGTGCACCGCGGGGCCCGCAAGCTGCTCACCCCGCACCGGCGGGACAAGGAGACGGTGGCCACACTGATCCAGCCGGACGTCGCCGTCGACGAGGCGATCGCCGAACTGCCGCTCGCGGTCGGCTGGCGGCGCGCCCACGAGGGCCTGGTCGCCGCCGAACGGCAGCACGCCGGGCTGCTCGGCCGCTACTGGAAGCGGCTCGACACCGACTTCCCGGCGATCGGGCGGGCCCTGCAGACCGCCGCCGAAGTGCTGCGGGTGACCCCGCCGGAAGCGCTCGCCCAGGTCGTCGAGTACGTCTGCGGCCCGCAGCGCGCCAACGCCGACGAACTGCACCGGCTGGTCACCGAGGCCCGCGACGTGTTCCGGCACTGGCGGTCCACGCTGCGCCCGGAACCCGAGGCCGCGGCCCGGCCGGAACTCGGACACGGCCCGGTGCAGAACGCCGTCACCTGGATGCGCGCGCAGGTCGCGCCGTTGCGGGACACCGCCGCGGTGCTGCGGCAGCTCGGCGACGCGGTCGGGCGCGACCTCAACGTGGCCGAAGCCGCCGGGGTGATCGAGGTACGGCAGGGGGTGCTCGACGCCGAGCACGCGTTCGCCACCGCCGCCCACTCCTACGCGACCACCCTCGGCCCGGTGTTCCAGGGCAAGCAGACCGACCTGCGGGCCCTCGAGGACGCGATCGAGTGGACCGCGCACACCCGTACCCTGCGCACCGGCACCGACGCCGCCCTCAACAACGAGCAGGCCCAGGCGATGACCGGCGGCCGCCCCGCACCCGACCTCACCCCGGTGATCGAGAACTGGCAGGCCGCCCGGCAGCGGATCCTGGACGCGTTCGGCCCGGCCCGGCAGGTCCGGCTCGGCACCGCCCTGGACCGCTACGAGACCGCCCGTGACCTGCTGCGCGACCTGCTCGACGACGAGACCGGGCAGCGCGAGTGGTTCGACTACCTGGCCGCCCGAGGGGTCCTCGCCGAATACGGCCTGGACACCGTCGTCGACTACTGCGCCGACCACAGCGTCGACGTGGAACGGCTCGGCGACGTCCTGGAACGGACCGCGTACCGGGCCTGGACCGACCGGATCCTGGCCGACGACGAACGGCTGCAGCCCCTGGCCGCGGCCGAGCGTGACGAACTGGCCGCCGAGTTCCGCCGCCTCGACGCCGAACTGCTGCACGACGCGGCCGGCCGGGTGATCGAGGCCCTCAACGCCCGCCGCCCGGCCGTCACCGACGGCGGCGGCCCGGCCCGGATCCGCGTCGAGGGCGGCAAACCCGACGGGCACCTACCGGTACGCGACCAGCTCGCCGCCGCCTGGGACACCGTCGCCGCCCTCAAACCGTGCCTGCTGATGCCCCCGGCCGCGGTCAGCCGCCTGCTGCCGGACCAGGCCGTCTTCGACGTCGTGGTGATCGACGAGGCGTCCCGGATGACCCCGGCCGCCGCGGCCGCCTGCGCCTACCGCGGCGCCTCGCTGGTGATCGTCGGCGACGACGCGCAGCTCCCGCCGCCCGGCGACCAGCCGTCGGTGCTGGTGGTCGCGAACGACTGCGGCGCGTTCACCCGGCTCGCGCTGACCAGCCACTACCGCAGCCGGCACGAGAACCTGATCGCCTTCGCCAACCAGACGTTCTACCAGAACCGCCTGGTCACCTTCCCGACCGCGCACCCGGCCGGCCCGGACCTCGGCGTCCAGCTGTACACGGCGGCACCCGAGGACGAGGCCCGGACGGTCGCCGAACGGGTCCTGCACCACCTCACCACCCGGCCGGCGCTGTCGCTGGGCGTGGTCACCCTGACCGCCGCGCACGCCGACGAGATCGCCGACGCGGTCGAGGCGACCCTCGCCGGCCGGCCCGACCTGGAGAGCTTCCTCGGCGACTTCGTGGTGGAGGGCGCCGACGCGGCACAGGGCGACGAACGCGACGTGATCATCCTGTCCACCGGCGCCGACCTGGGCGCGGCCGGCGGGCCGACCGGCGCCCGGCGGCTCGACGTGGCGATCACCCGGGCCCGGCAGCGGGTCGAGGTGGTGTCCGCGATCAGCGCCGCCGACCGGGAGGAGCCGGGCGGCGAGGGCGAACGGCGGCTGGCCGCCTACCTGGACTTCGCCGAGCGCGGGGTGCTGCCCGGCGAGCCCCGGGAACTGTCGCCGATCGAGCAGTCGGTGCTGGCGGCCCTGGACTCGTGGGGGATCCCGGCCGAGCCGGTCGGGTTCGGGATCGGGGTGCGCAACGAGGACGCGTACGTCCTCGGGGTGCTCTTCGACGGCGCCGGCGCCGGTAACGCCCGGGACCGGGACCGCTTGCAGGACCAGGTCCTCGCCGGCCTCGGCTGGCACCTGCACCGGGTGTGGAGCGTCGCCTGGTACGCCGACCGGTCCGGTGAGGAGGCCCGGCTCCGGGTCGCCGTCGAGAACGCCCTGGCCACCCCGGACGTGTTCGCCGAGATCCCGGACGAGACGCTGACCGTACGCCCGGCGCAGCTCCCCGAATGGGCGCTGCCCTACGAACGCGCCGAGATCGCCCCGCTGCCCGCCGCCGCCCGCTTCGACGACGACGTGGCGCGGCGGCTGCTGATCCGCACCGTCGAGCGGATCGCCGAGGTGGAGGGCCCGGTCCACGTCGGCGTGCTGACCCGGCGGATCCGCGAGGCGTGGGGCCTGAGCCGCCTCACCCAGCAGGTCAAGGCCGCGATCGAGACGGCGATCCGGTCGTCCCGCGCCGGTTTCGACGGCACGTTCGTGACCGCCGCCGAAGCACCGATCCCGGCGGTCCGGGTGCCCGGCGACGGGGTCACCCGCAAACCCGACCAGGTCGCCGACGCCGAACTCCAGCTCGCCCTGGAATACCTGGTCCTGGACGCCGGCCTGGTCGAGGGGGAGGACCTGCTGGCCGCGGCCGGCCGGCTCTTCGGCTGGAGCGGCAGCCGGACCGGCGCGGCCCGGCTCGCCGCGATGCTCGACGACCTGGTCGAGGCGGACCGGCTGATCGCGCACCGCAACGGCCTGATCGCGGCGCCGGAGGACGACCTGCTCGACCTGCCCGATCCGGCGACCCTGCCGCGGCGTTCCACGTACGACCCGGTCAAGCTCTGATGTCGGTCAAGCTCTGATGTCGGTCAAGCTCTGATGTAGTCCTCGTGCGGAATCCCGGCCGCCCACAGGGTGGACCGGGTCCGCGCGCAGTGCCGGACGAGCCCCGGATCCTCGGTGGCCGCGCCGCCGGCGAACACGCCGGACGCCGTGAACAGGGTGAACACCACCCGGCGGTCGTCGAACAGCCAGAAGTCGTCGGTGGAGACCGCCGGGTCCCCGCCGTCGACGGGCCGGGGCAGCCAGCGGATCTCCTCACCGGCCTCCAGGTTCGCGCCGGAGACGCTCAACAGCCACCGGGTGTGATCGGGGTGCGGCACCGGGATCACCCGCAGCCGCCGCACGCTGCGGCCCGCGTCGGTGAGGTCACGGACCAGTTCCAGCCACGGCCGCCGAAACGGCGCCGCCGCCTCCGGGCCGTCCCGTACCTCCAGGTGGAACACGGTCCGTTCGAAGGACCGGAACAGCCGTTCGAACGCGTCAGCCGCCAGCAACCGCATGACCCACCAGACCATCGTGAATCCGGTGGGTCCACCCTTCATGCAGCGGGCAGGAAAACTCCCCGGTCAGCCGTCGCGCCACTCGCCGGTGCCCAGGTGCGAGCCGGCCTGCGGGCCCATCAGCAGCATCCCGCCGTCCACCACCCAGGAGGCGCCGGTGACGTACGCCGCCGCCGGGGACGCCAGCAGCGCCACCACGGCCGCCACCTCGTTCGCGTCGCCGGGCCGCCCGGCCGGGACCCCGGGCCGCTCCACGGTGAACGGGTCCACGTCCTCGTTGCCGGTCATCGGCGTCGCGATCTCACCCGGCGCGACCGCGTTCACGGTGATCCCGGCCGCCGCCAGCTCCTGCGCCATCACCTTGGTGAGCAGGCCCAGGCCACCCTTCGCCGCGCAGTAGGCGCCCGAGCCGACCCGCGGCGCGTGCTCGTGCACGCTGGTGATGTTGACGATCCGGCCACCGCGGCGGGCGGCGATCATCCGGCGTGCGGCGCGCTGCGCGCACAGGAACGGGCCGTCCAGGTCGACCGAGAGGACCTGCCGCCAGTCGTCCCAGCCGGTGTCGACGACCGGGGTGGCGATCCCGGTCCCGGCACAGTTGACCAGCACGCCGAGGCCGCCGAGCGCGTCCGCGAGGTCGTCGATCACGTCCGCGGCCCCGGGGAGCCGGGACAGGTCGAGGTGCCGGACCTCGCAGCGGCGGCCGGCGGCCCGTACCTTCTCCGCGGTCCGCTCGGCGCCGTCCCGGTCGGACCGGTAGGTTACACCCACGTCGAACCCGGCGCCGGCCAGCGCGACCGCGATCGCCTCGCCGATCCCGGAGTCCGAGCCGGTGACGATGGCGGCCCTGGCGTAGCTGTCGAAACGTTCAGGCATGACCGGCGGTTACCCCGCCGCGGGCCTCGGTAACTCCCGGGCCAGGATCTTGCCGGTGGCGTTGCGGGGCAGCTCGTCCAGGAAGATCACGTCGCGGGGTACGGAGAACCGCGCCCGGTGGTGGCGTACGTGCTCGCGGACCGCCTCCGGATCGAGCCGTTCACCGGGGCGCAGCACCAGGTAGGCGGCCAGCCGCTGACCCCAGGCGCGGTCCGGGACGCCGATCACCGCCACCTCGCGGACCTGGGGGAGCGCGGCGAGCAGGTCCTCGACCTCGGCGGGGAAGACGTTCTCCCCACCGGAGACGATCATGTCGTCCGCCCTGCCGTCGACGTAGAGCCGGCCCTTCCCGTCGAGATGCCCCAGGTCGCCGAGGTTCACCCGTGTGCTTCGCTCGGCGTTCTGCCCGGTGTATCCCTCGAACAGCATCTCGTTGCTCACGACGATCCGGCCGGTCTCACCGTGTCTCACCGGCTGGTCGTCGTCGCCCAGGATCGTGAGATGCGTGCCGCGTGGCGGCCGTCCCGCCGTCGCCGGAGCCTCCCGCAGGTCAGCGGGGGTGGCGATGGAGACCCACGACGCCTCGGTCGAGCCGTACAGGTTGTAGAGGACGTCGCCGTACCGGTCCATGAACCGGGTCGCCAGCCCACCCGGCAACGCCGAGCCGCTCACCGCGGCGATCCGCAAGGCGTGCGGCCTCGCTTGCGGTTCGAGCTCCATCAACTGCTGGACCATCACCGGTACGGCGATCAGCGCGCCGATCTCGTCGCGGACCAGGGTCTCGTGCACCGCCGCCGGGTCGAAGCGCCGCCGCAGCACGATCGTGGCGCGCAACGCCAGCGCGATCTGCAGCCCGGCGAAACCCCAGGTGTGGAACAGCGGCGCGGCGATCAGGATCCGCTCGCCCGCCCGCAACGGGATCCGGTCGATCATCGAGCAGAGCGGGCGGAAACCGCCGGGCGTGGGGCGGCGGGCGCCTTTCGGCATGCCGGTGGTCCCGGAGGTCAGCACGATGGTACGGCCGGGGCGCTCCGGAGGTTCCGGCCGGGTTGTCGCCGCCGACGCGATCAGCTCCGCCACCCGCCGCTCGCCGAACGTGCCCTCGATCAGGCGCAGCCGGTCACCGAACTCGTCGTCGTGGATCAGCGCGGCCAGGCGCTGCTCCTTCACCACGGTCTCCAGCTGGTGCGCCGACAGCCCGGTGTTGACCAGCACCGGGTCGGCGCCCTTCGACGTCACACCGATCAGGGCCTCGATCATCCGGGCCGAGTTGCGGCACAGCAGCCCGACCCGGTCACCCGGGTTCACCGGCAGGCCCATGGTGAGCCGTTCGGCACGTTCCAGCAGCTGGGCGTACGTCACCTCGCGCTCGTCGTCGATCACCGCGACCCGTTCCGGGCTCCGGGCCGCCGCCTGCCGCAACTCGCCGGCCAGCCCGAACCCCCAGCGCCCCAGCGCCGCGAACTGCCGCGCCACCCGCCACGGCGCGCCGGGCGTCAGCAGTCCCCGCCGCGCCATCGTCGCGGCGACGAACAGCGCGCTCATCAGCGGATCTGCACGCCGGACACGGCACGGGCGATGACCAGGCGCTGGATCTCCGACGTACCCTCGAAGATGGTGTAGATCTTGGCGTCCCGGAACATCCGCTCCACCGGATGCTCCCGCAGGTAACCCGCACCGCCGAGGATCTGCACCGCCTTCTCGGTGACCGCGACCGCCACCTCGCCGGCCTTCAGCTTCGACATCGACCCCTCACCGGCCGTGAACGGCTTGTCGTTGCGGCCCATCCACGCCGCCCGCCACACCAGCAGCCGCGCCGCGTCGATCTCCATCCGCATGTCCGCCAGCGCGAACGCCACCGCCTGGTTCTCGATGATCGGCCGGCCGAACTGGACCCGGGTCTTCGCGTACTCCAGGGCGTACTCGTACGCCGCCCGGGCGATCCCGATCGCCTGCGCGCCGACCGCCGGCCGGGACAGCTCGAACGTGCGCATCGCCGCCTGCCCCGACCGGCGCTGCCCCTCTCTGGCCCGGGCCAGCCGCTTGTCGAGGGCCTCCTTGCCGCCCAGCAGGCAGCTCCCCGGCACCCGCACGTCGTCGAGGAACACGTCGGCGGTGTGCGAGGCGCGCAACCCCAGCTTCTTCAGCTTGCGGGTGCCGGCCAGGCCCTTCGTCCCCGGCGGCACGATGAACGCGGCCTGCCCCCGCGAGCCCAGCTCCGGCGCCACACTGGCGGTGACCACGTGCACGTTCGCGATGCCGCCGTTGGTGGCGTACGCCTTCTGCCCGCTGATCACCCACTCGTCGGTCGCCTCGTGGTAGACCGCGCGGGTCCGCATCGACGCCACATCCGACCCGGCCTCCGGCTCGGTGCTGCAGAACGCCCCCACCTTCGGATCGTCCGCGTCCCCGAAACACTGCGGCACCCACTCGACCAGCTGATCCGGCGTCCCCGACCCGAAGATCGCCGCCACCGCGAGCGACGTGCCGGAGATCGCCATGCCGATCCCGCCGTCACCCCAGAACATCTCCTCGTTGGCGATCGGCAGGCTCAGCCCCGACTGGTCCGACCAGGTGTTGGCGAGGAACTCGAACCCGTACAGCCCGATCTTCGCCGCCTCCTGCAGAACCGGCCAGGGAGTCTCCTCCCGCTCGTCCCACTCGGCCGCCGCGGGCCGGATCACCGACTCGGCGAACCCGTGCACCCAGTCCCGCAGCTCCCGCTGCTCATCGTTGAGATCGAGCCAGAACTCCACGTCGGACAGCCCCTCCGCCAGCAGGTTAACTCGGCGGTAACCTTACGAGCGGGTAACCGCCGTGGACAACCCCCGTCGATGCCTCAGGCCGTGTAGGCGGCATCCTCCGGAAGGCCCCGGTGTGCGAGGCGGGCGGGGTACGGGTCGTCCGGCTGCGCCAGCTCGCCCGCGACGAGGGTGGTGTCCGCGCCGCTGAGACCGTGCAGATCGACACCATCGAACTCCAGCCACAAGCCGTACGTGGCCCAGCCCTTCACCTCGCCCGCCGGCGGGTCGCCGGTGAGATCCGTGGCGCCGTCGAAGTACGGCTTCTCGGACACCGCCCACCCGGTCAGGGCACGGCCGGCGACGGCGGCGAGCGCGCGGGGCCTCGACGCGCGCCACGCGTGCGGCCTGCCGGCCAGGATGGGTGGGGTGGTCAGGTCGATGGTGTTCCAGGTGATCGACAGGTCGTCCCAGCCCTGCCACGCCAGCTCCAGCTGGATGCCGCCGTCGAACACCAGCACCACGGGAAGGACCGGCTGCCCCACCTCCCGCTCCGGATCCCAGCCGGCCCAGCCCTCCCGCAGCCGCCGCCCCACCAGCGCGAGCAGACGTGATCGCTGGCGGCGCAACTGCTCCGGCGCGGGCCGGAACGCGGACCGCCATCCGGAGATCTCCCGGTCCCAGGGCTGCGTTCCATCGACGGTTTCCACAGTCGGCAGCTTACGGATGGTGCACCCGGACCCACACTTGACCGGCCCCGGTGGCGGCGTACCGGCTAGCCCGTCGTCGGCTCTGTGGCGAGTTGTTTTGTCCGTTTGTGAGATGTGGGCGAATCCGTGTCGGTGCCGGTCTCGGGGCCTCGTTGTTGTCGTACGCCTGTTCGAGAATGGTGGCATGCAAGAGACGATGCGGCAGCTCACCGACCTCGCAGCGCAGTGCGCGACGTGGCGGACGAGCCCTCTGCCAGACGCCGAGCTGCTGGACTTCCTCGACGGCGTGCACCAGGCCCAGCAGATGCTGCACGCCGCCGTCCTGCACGCCGTCCACGAAGTCCGCGCCCGCAAGATCCCCACCGCGCACGGCGCCTCCACGCCACGGCTGTGGCTGCGTGACCGGTTGCGGGTCAGTCCCCGCGCCGCCACCCGGCTGCTCCATCAAGCCGCCGCCGTCGACCGCGACGCCGACCTCGACACAGCCCTCACGGTGGGCAAAATCAACGCCGAGCAGCTCGCGTCGATCACCAACGCCCTGGCCACCCTGCCCAAGAAACTGGACGCCGGCCTCCGCGCCGACGCCACCACCACCATGACCGGATGGGCACAGCACCTGGACCCCGACGGGCTGCGCACCATGGGCCGCCGCATCCTCCACCACGTCGCCCCCGAGATCGCCGAAGCCATCGAGGAACGCCGCCTCCGCGAGAGCGAACGTGACGCTCACGAACAGCGGTATCTGACGCTGGCCGCGCTGGGTGACGGCCGGGTCCGCCTGTCCGGCATCCTCGACAGCGAGACGGCAGCCATCGTCACCGCCGCCCTCGACCCGCTGTGCAAACCCGACACCGTCGCCGCCGAACTCGCCGCGACCGGTGAGGCCCGCACGCCCGGGCAGCGGCGCGCGGACGCCCTCGTGGAAGTGTGCCGACTCGTGCTGACCGGCGGCGGCAGCCTGCCCGACAACGGCGGCGACCGGCCGCAGATCGCCGTCACCGTGAACTTCGACCCGCTGAAGGCCGCCCTCGGCACCGGCGTGCTGGATTCCGGGGAGCCCGTGTCCGCGGAGACCGTACGGCGACTGGGCTGTGACGCCCGGATCCTGCCGATCATCCTCGACGGCGCCGGGCAGATCCTCGACGCCGGCCGCACCCGCCGCACCGCCACCGGCCCTCTACGCCGCGCCCTCACCGTCCGCGACAAAGGCTGCGCCTTCCCGCAGTGCGACCGCCCGGCCCGCTGGTGCGACGCCCACCACGTGATCAGCTGGGCCGACGACGGCCCCACCGACCTGAACAACCTGGTGCTTCTCTGCGGGCACCATCACCGCCTGATCCATGCCGGCACCGGCTGGGAGATCCACATCGGCGACGACGGGTTACCCGACTTCGTCCCGCCGGCTGGGCTGGATGCGAACCGGCTACCCCGCCGCAACCGATACCACCAGCGAACGTGAGGTCTTCGGTGAACAGGTCATCCGGCGCACGCGACACCCTGCCCCGGTCGGCGGCCGCCGGAGGAAACGCCGGCGCCGAGCAGGAGCATCCGGGAGTCCGTCATCAGAGCATCGCCCCGTCGATGGCGGCGATCGGCACTCAGGCAGCCACGATCGAGCCGGCCATATGGGGGTGGGCGGAACGGACGCTGAAGTCCCAGCCGGCCGCCGTGTGCGCGGCGTGGAACTCGGCGCGGGACGGGAGCAGCAGCGGCTTCTTGAAGGTGACGTCGACGGTACAGGCGTCGGGGAGGCGGCCCTCCAGGGCGGCCAGGGCGCGGGCCTTGGTCCACATCCCGTGGGCGATCGGGCGCGGGAAACCGAACAGGCGGGCGCCCAGCCAGGACGTGTGGATCGGGTTGCGGTCGCCGGAGACGGCGGCGTAGTCGGTGCCCACGCGGGCGGGAACCCGCCACACGCTGCCGGGACCCGAGAACCCGACTGATTCACGGACGCCTGCGGATCCGGAGTCGTCGGAGCCGGGCGTGGGCGCGGGGCCGAGCCGCAGGTAGGTCGCGGTGCCGCGCCAGGCCTCGGCGCCGTCGAACGAGACGGTGGTGACGACGTCGAACCGGCGGCCGCGCGGGTGGTCGCGCAGGTTCACGGCGCGGATGGAGAGGTCCAGGGTGGCGCCGGACGGGATCGGGTGGTGCACGGTGATCCGGTTGGCGATGTGGACCAGGCCGATCAGCGGCAGCGGGAATTCCGGCGCCGTCAGCACGCGCATGGTCACCGGGAACCCGAGCACCTGCGGATAGGTGGGCGGCAGGGTGTCGGTGAGACGGAACCCGCAGACCCGGTCGTACGCCGCCAGATGTCCCCGGTCCACGGTGACGCCCCGGTGCAGCACCTCGACGTCCGGCAGCGGCCCGCTCCGGCGCAGGCCGGGGAGCAGGCCGAGAGCGGCCCGGGCGTACGCCGCCGTGGTGCCCGGCCCGGAACTCAGCTCGACCACCGCGACCATGTCAGGATCCCAGCAGGCTCTGGCCGCAGACCCGGACCACGTTGCCGGTGATCGTCGCCGAGCCGGGTGAGGCGAACCAGGCGATCGTCTCGGCCACGTCGATCGGCAGGCCGCCCTGGGACATGCTGTTCAGCCGCCGGCCGGCCTCGCGCAGCCCGATCGGCATCTTCGCGGTCATCGCCGTCTCGATGAAGCCGGGCGCGACCGCGTTGACCGTGATGCCGCGGTCGAGGAGCAGCGGCGCGTACGACTGGACCAGGCCGATCACGCCGGCCTTGCTGGTGGCGTAGTTGGTCTGGCCCCGGTTCCCGGCGATGCCGGCGATCGACGCGACACCGACGATCCGCCCGCCGGACGGGATCAGCCCGCGGTCCAGGAGCACCTGGTTGACCCGCTCGGGGGCGGTCAGGTTGACGCCGAGAACCGCGTCCCACCGGTCCGCGGACATCCGGGCGATCGTCTTGTCGCGGGTGATCCCGGCGTTGTGCACGACGATGTCGACGCCGGCGTGCGGGCCGGCCGCCAGGTACCCGGCAAGCCGTGTCGCGGCGTCGCCGGCGGTCAGGTCGAGTTGCAGGGCACGGCCGCGGGTCTCGTTGGCCACGCCGGCGAGCGCGTCGCCGGCGGCGGGCACGTCGAGGGCGATCACCTCGGCGCCGTCGCGGGCCAGCACCCGGGCGATGGCCGCGCCGATGCCCCGGGCCGCGCCGGTGACCAGGGCGAGCCTGCCGTCGAGGGGGCGCGCCCAGTCGGCGGTGGCGGGCGCGCTGCCGGCGCCGACCCGGATCACCTGCCCGGACACGTAGGCGGACCGGCCGCTCAGCAGGAACCGCAGCGTCGACTCGACGGCGTTCTCCCCGCCGGGCGCGACGTAGACGAGCTGCGCGGTCGTGCCGCGCCCGAACTCCTTGCCGATGCTGCGGGTCAGGCCCTCCAGGCTTCGCTGCGCGGTCGCCTCGGCCGGCGATGCGGTGCTCTCCGGGGGCGTGCCGAGCACGATCACCCGGCCCGAGGTCTCCAGCGAGCGGGCGTACGGGTGGAAGAAGTCGTACAGGGCCCGCAGTTGACCGGAGTCGGTGATGCCTGTGGCGTCGAAGAGGAGGGCGCTCACCCGTACCCCCGCAGGGGTTTGCGAAGTGACCTGGACGCCCGCCGCCTCCAGCAGTTTGCCGACCGGCTCGGAGAGCCGCCCGCCGGGCGCCGCGCCGGTCAGGACCGGGCCGCTGACCAGCGGATCGCCGGGCGTGTGCCGCCGCAGCCGGGGCGGATCAGGCAGCCCGAGGCGCTTGACCACGGTCCGGCCGAGACCGGAGTTGGCGAAGTTCGCGTACCTGTCAGCCATGCGAGTAGCCTACCGGTGAGTAACTGGGCAGCCGGGAACAAAGCAGCTGGGAACGCAGCAGTGCGTCGATGTGGAGGATAGCCGTGGGGACCGTGCGCCGTGTCGCAGTGCTGGGCGGGAACCGGATTCCGTTCGCCCGGTCCAACAGCCGCTACGCCGAGGCGTCGAACCAGGACATGCTGACCGCCGCGCTGGACGGCCTGATCGCCCGGTTCGGGCTCGCCGGGGAGCAGCTCGGCGAGGTGGTGGCCGGCGCGGTGCTCAAGCACTCGCGTGACTTCAACCTGACCCGCGAGGTGGTGCTCGGGTCGCGGCTCGACCCGCGCACCCCGGCGTACGACATCCAGCAGGCCTGCGGCACCGGTCTGGAAGCGGCGATCCTGGTCGCCGACAAGATCGCGCTGGGCCGGATCGACGTCGGCGTGGCCGGTGGCGCCGACACCACATCGGACGCCCCGTTGCAGGTCAACGAGGACATGCGCCGCGCGCTGCTGGAGCTCAACCGGGCGCGGACCCTCGGGGCGCGTCTCAAGGCCGCGGCGAAACTGCGCCCGCAGCACGCGATCAAGCCGGAGCTGCCGCGCAACGCCGAACCGCGGACCGGCCTGTCGATGGGCGAGCACGCGGCGATCACGGCCCGGAAGTGGAACATCTCCCGGGAGGCACAGGACGAGCTGGCGCTCGCCTCGCACCGGCGGCTCGCGGCGGCGTACGACAGCGGCTTCTTCGATGATCTTCTGACGCCCTATCTGGGGCTGACCCGCGACCAGAACCTGCGCCCCGACTCCAGCCTGGAGAAGCTGGCCACACTGAAGCCGGTGTACGGCAAGGAGGGCGCGACCATGACGGCGGGCAACTCCACGCCGCTGACCGACGGCGCCTCGACCGTCCTGCTGTCCTCCGAGGAGTGGGCGGCCGCCCGGTCGCTGCCGGTGCTCGCCTATCTGGTGGACGCGGAGAACGCGGCGGTCGACTACGTGCACGGCGAGGAGGGGCTGCTGATGGCCCCGGCGTACGCGGTGCCGCGGATGCTCGCCCGCAACGGGCTGACCCTGCAGGACTTCGACTACTACGAGATCCACGAGGCGTTCGCGTCGCAGGTGCTCGCGACGCTGGCCGCGTGGGAGTCGCCGGAGTTCTGCAAGGAGAAGCTGGGGCTGGACGCGCCGCTCGGCGCCGTCGACCGGGCCAGGCTGAACGTCAACGGCTCGTCCCTGGCGGCCGGCCACCCGTTCGCCGCGACCGGCGGCCGGATCGTCGCGTCGCTGGCCAAACAGCTCGCGGCGAAGGGCTCCGGCCGTGGCCTGATCTCCGTCTGCGCCGCCGGCGGCCAGGGCGTCGTCGCGATCCTGGAGCGCTAGATCAAGATCAGGCGTGTTGAGTTCGGGCGCGTAGGACGGCCGAACTCGACACACCGGAACGCTCAGAGCAGCTCCAGGAAGCGGGCCAGCACCGGTGACGTGTCGCCGGCCCGCCACATCACCGCGGAGATCACCGCCCGGTCGGCGTCGCTGACCGGGAGGTAACGCACGCCCTCGCTGCGCAGCATCCGGCCGGACTCCTGCACCAGCGCCGCGGCCGGTCTGCTCACGGTCGCCGCCGCCCAGATGCTGCTGGGCCGGCTGCCGGCCGGCGGCAGCTTTCCCCGCGACCTGCTGCCGGGTCTGGTGCTGTTCGGGCTCGGCCTCGGCGTGACGTTCGTCGGCGCCACCATCGCCGCCACCACCGGCCTGGACCCGGACGGCCGGGCCCTCAGGTGTCCTCAACACCGCCGAGCAGGCCGGCCTCGCCGTCGGTGTCGCCGTGCTGGGGGGGCGCCACCGACGTTGCGGACGCTCCGATCGAGGGCTACCGGACCGGTCTCCGCCTGGGCGCCGGCGTGGCGCTGGTGGGCGCGCTGGTCATCGCCGGAGCCCGGGCGGTCCGCCGCCCGCACCGTGAACAGCGGCAGGCCTTGTCCGGCGCGGACGGGGGCCGCCGCCCGGCTCCGGTCGTGGTGGGTGACGGGAGCCGGACGGCGGGGTTGACGCGGATCAGCGGGCGGTGCAGGTGGCGGCGGTGGACGGGGCCGTGCCGGTGCCCTGGAAGCCGAAGGACGTGCCGGCGCCGGCGGCCAGGGAGCCGTTGTAGCTGACGTTGGTGAAGGAGACGGCGCCGGTGGAGCCGCTCGCGGTGGCGCTCCACGTGTTGGTGACGGCCGCGCCGGTGGGGAGGGTGACGCCGGCGGTCCAGCCGGAGACGGCTGCCGAGCCGGCCCGCACCGTGACGGTGGTGACGAAACCGCCGGTCCAGGACTGGACGGAGACCGTCGCCGTGCAGGCCCCGGTGTCGGTGGGCTGGCTGGTGGACGGGGACACCGACGCGGAGATCGAGGCGGACGGTGATGTGGTGGAGCCGCCGAGGGCGGTGAGGACGGCGGTGTACGCCTCCTTCGGGTTGCCGTTGCCGTCGAAGAGCAGCGGGGTGCCGCTGGCCCGCCACGAGTCGCTGTCGCGGATGCCCCAGACGGTGATGCCGTTGCAGCGGGTCACGGCGAGGCAGGCCCGGGTGACGGCGGCGAACGCGTTGGCCTGGGCGGTGCCGGAGCCCTCGATGTCGAGTTCGGTGATCTGCACGTCGACGCCGAGGTCGGCGAAGCGCTGCAGGTTGGCCTGGTAGTCGGCGGGCAGCGGGGACTGCGGGTTGAGGTGGGACTGGAAGCCGACGCAGTCGATCGGCACGCCGCGGGCCTTGAAGTCACGGACCATGTTGTAGACGGCGGTGCTCTTCGCGTTGACGCCGTCGGTGTTGTAGTCGTTGTAGCAGAGCTTGGCGCCCGGGTCGGCGGCCCGCGCGGTCCGGAACGCCACCTCGATCCAGTCGTTGCCGGTGCGCTGCAGGTTGGAGTCGCGGCGGCCGCCGCTGCCGCCGTCGGCGAACGCCTCGTTCACCACGTCCCACGAGTCGATCTTGCCCTTGTAGTGGGTGGCGACCTGGGTGACGTGGTTGACCATGGCGTTGCGCAGCGCGGTGCCGCTCATGTTCTGCGCCCAGGACGGCTGCTGCGAGTGCCAGGCCAGGGCGTGCCCGCGGACCTTCTGCCCGTTGGCGATCGCCCGGTTCACGATGGTGTCGGCCGAGCTGAAGCTGAAGCTGCCCTGGGTGGGTTCGGTGGCGTCCCACTTCATCTCGTTCTCCGGGGTCACCGAGTTGAACTCCCGGTTCAGGATGCCGGAGTAGACGGGGTCGGACAGTTTGTAGGCGGCGACCGCGGTGCCGAAGTAGCGGCTCTTCGCGGCGGCGGCCGAGCCGAGGGTGCTGGCCGCGTTCGCGCTCGGGGAGAGCACGGCGAACGCTCCGGCGGACAGGACGCCGCTGGCCACGACCGTGAGGATCGCGAGGGATCGTCTCATGGGGAAACTCCGATAGGGGATTCGGGGAAGTATCGACGGGGAAATCGATACATCTCGAAAAGCTACCGACAGCTTCCGGAAACCTCAACCATCGATACCGGTAATACGCTGGCAGTCAGTCCCGAAAGTTTCGGAGCACCTCGGCCAGCGCGGCGGCTGCGGCGGCCGCGTCGTCGCCGGTGGCGTGCACGGTCACCGTGGCGCCGGCGGTGGCGCCCAGGGACATCAGGCGCAGGGCGCTGCGGGCGTTCGCGGCACGGTCGTCCACCCGTACCGCAATGGTCGAAGTGAAGGCCGCGGCGGCCCGCACCACCTCGCCCGCCGGGCGGGCGTGCAACGCCACCGGCAGCACCACCGCGACCTCAGAACTTGGGGACATCGCGGGCCTCCCGGGCGGCGTCGGCGACGGTGGCCAGGTCGGCGCCGGTGGAGGCGAGCACCGCGGCGGCCACCGCGCCCTCCACCAACGGCGCGTCCGCCAGCACGATGTCGGCCGGAACCGGACCGGGCGGCAGCTCGTCGAGGACGGCCCGGGCGGTCAGGACAGCGCTGCCCAGGTCGGCCAGGACCAGCACACCGGCCCCCGCGTCGGCCCGGGCGATCGCGGCCCCGATCCGGTCCGCGCTGGTGCCGAGATCCCCGTCGCCGGTGCCGCCGGCCGGCTCCACCCGCACGTCACCGCCCGCCACCTGGGACAGCAGGTCGCGGAGCCCGTCGGCCAGTTGCGCGCTGTGTGACACCAGGACGATTCCCACGTACGCCATGTCTGCAGATCGTAGTCACGGAAAGTCTTGGCCGAATCGCCCCGCGCGACCATGCTGATGGGACGACGGAAGGAGCCACCGTGAAGAAGTTCATCAATGATCCCGCCGACGTGGTGGCCGAGGCGCTGGCGGGGCTCGCCGCCGCTCATCCCGACCTCCGGGTGGACACCACCGAGCAGTACGTGGCCCGCGCCGGCGCGCCCCGTCCCGGCAAGGTCGCCCTGGTCTCCGGGGGCGGCTCCGGGCACGAGCCGCTGCACGGCGGGTTCGTCGGCGCCGGGATGCTGGACGCCGCCTGCCCGGGCGAGGTGTTCACGTCCCCGGTGCCGGATCAGATCCTCGCCGCCACCAAGGCGGTCGACGGCGGCGCCGGGGTGATCCACGTCGTGAAGAACTACACCGGCGACGTGATGAACTTCCAGCTCGCCGCGGAGCTCGCCGGCGACGAGGGGATCACCGTCGAGACGGTGCTCGTCGACGACGACGTGGCGGTGGAGAACTCGACGTGGACGGCGGGCCGCCGGGGCACCGGCGCGACCCTGCTGGTGGAGAAGATCGCCGGGGCGCTCGCCGAGGAGGGCGGCAAGCTCGGCGAGGTGGCGGCGATCGGGCGCGAGGTCAACGCGGCGTCGGCTTCTTTCGCGTACGCATTGACGGCCGGCACCACCCCCGCCGCCGGCCGTCCCGGGTTCGACCTGCCGGACGACGAGATCGAGGCCGGCGTCGGCATCCACGGCGAACCGGGCCGCCGCCGGGAGCGCCTGCGCCCGGCGAAGGAGCTGGTCCGGTCCGCGCTCGACGTGATCCTCGAGGCCCAGCCGCTGGACCGTGGGGAGCGCGTGATCGTGCTGGTCAACGGCCTGGGCGGCACTCCGCTGATCGAGCTGTACCTGATCTACGGCGAGGTCGCCGCGGTGCTGGCCGAGCGCGGTGTCGAGATCAGCCGCCGCCTGGTCGGCAACTACGTGACCAGCCTCGACATGGCCGGCATGTCGATCACCGTGACCCGGGTGACCGACGAGATGATCCGGCTCTGGGACGCCCCGGTGCGCACGCCCGGCCTGCGGTGGGGCGCCTGACGTGGACGTCGCACTCGCCACCGCCTGGCTGCGCGCGGCCGCCGGGTCGGTCACCGCCGAGGCGGACCTGCTGACCCGGCTGGACTCCGCGATCGGCGACGGCGACCACGGGGTCAACATGCGGCGCGGGTTCACCGCTGTCGTGACGGTCCTGGACGGCTCCGAGTTCACCGCTGTCGGTGACGTGTTCGTCCGGGCCGGCGCCACCCTGATCTCGAAGGTCGGCGGCGCGTCCGGCCCGCTGTACGGCAGCGCTTTCCGGGCGTTCGGCAAGGCCCTGCCGCCCGGCGACCGGGTCGGTCCCGCCGACCTGGTCGGGGCCCTGCACGCGGGCCTGGAGGCGGTCCGCAAGCTGGGCGGGGCGCAGCCCGGCGACAAGACCATCGTGGACGCCTACCAGCCGGCGCTGACCGCGTTCGAGGAGGCGGTGGCCGGTGGCGCCGGGCTGCCCGAGGCGGCGGCCGGCGCGGCCCGGGCGGCAGGTGACGGGGCGCGGGCCACCACAGCGCTGACCGCCCGCAAGGGCCGGGCCTCCTACCTCGGCGAACGCAGCGCCGGTCACCAGGACCCGGGGGCCACCTCGACGTGGCTGATCTTCCAGGCGCTGGCCGACGTGACCGCTCCCTGATCCCTTCCGTCACTCTGGGCGAGTGCGCCCGCCACCGTGGCCCCAACCGGAAGACTGGGGGCGAACGGCTTCTCAACTGCGCTCCGCCCGTGCCGATCAGGCGGGCAATCACGAGCCGGATGGCAGAAGAGGGGACTACCGGAAATGGGCCTGAGCGGGCTGTTCGACGACCGGTCGCTGCGCACCAAGATCGGTGCCGCGGCGATGACGGCGACGGTCACCGGACTGATCGTCGGAGGCTTTGCGATCAGCACCGTCTACGACCTGAACGACAAGGCCGCGGAGTCGCAGCGGCAGTCGATCACGATCCAGAGCGCGGTGGGCTCGTTCGGCCGCAACATCGAGGCGTACGTCGGTGGCGCCTCCGCCATGCAGCTCTACCCGGCGATCGCCAAGCAGATCGGCACCGGGATGGAGCAGAACAAGGCCGAGATCGAGACCGCCCTGGAGCAGCTGGACGGGGCGCTGCCGGGCGACGACAGCGTCGCCCGGGCGCAGCAGGACTGGGCCGACTTCGTCACGTTCATGGGCACCGACCGGACCGGGGCCTCCCAGGCCGAGCTGACCAAGGCGCTGCAGGAGTACAACACCCTGCACGAGGCGCTCGGCGAGGACCAGACGGCGCTGCGGGACCAGGCGACGACGCTCGCCGAGCAGCGCATCAGCGAGGCGGAGAAGGCCGGCGAGGAGGCGGCCTACCTGGTCGGCGGCCTGCTCGCGGCGGGCATGGCACTGAGCCTGTTCATCGGGTTCCAGGTGGCGAGCCGGGTCCGCAGGACGGTGACGGCGGTCGGCCGGATCGCCGAAGGGCTGGCCGAGGGCGACCTCACCCGTACCTCCGGGGTGCAGAGCCGTGACGAGATCGGCCGGATGGCCGCCGCCCTCGACCAGGGTGTGGCCCGCCTCCGGGAGGACATGGTCCAGCTGGCCGGCAGCGCCGGCACCCTGCAGGACGCCGCCGGCCGGCTCAGCTCGGTGTCCGGGTCGGTGGACGCGGCCGCCAGCGAGGCCTCCGGCCAGGCCGGCACGGTCGCCACCGCCGCCGACGCCGTCTCGCACAACCTCCAGGTCGTCTCGGCCGGCTCGCAGGAGATGGGCTCGGCGATCCGTGACATCAGCATCTCCACCTCGGAGGCGACCGAGGTGGCCGCGCAGGCGGTCCGGGTCGCCGCCGAGACCAACGCGATCGTCGGCAGGCTCGGCGCGTCGTCCGAGGAGATCTTCACCGTGGTCAAGGTGATCACCAGCATCGCCGAGCAGACCAACCTCCTCGCGCTGAACGCGACCATCGAGGCCGCCCGCGCCGGTGAGGTCGGCAAGGGCTTCGCCGTCGTCGCCGGCGAGGTCAAGGACCTGGCCCAGGAGACCGCCAAGGCGACCGAGGACATCTCCCAGCGGGTGCAGGCGATCCAGGCCGACACCAGCGGCGCGGTCACCGCGATCGGCGAGATCACCCAGATCATCGAGCGGATCAACGGCATCCAGCTGACCATCGCGTCGGCCGTCGAGGAGCAGACCGCGACCACCGCCGAGATGAACCGGACCCTGTCCGAGGCGGCGAACGGCGCCGGCGACATCGCGATGACGATCGGCTCGGTCTCCGAGGCGACCCGCCGGACCACCGACACCGTCGGCGAGACCCGGCACGCCGCCGACGAGCTGACCGCCACGGCCGCCCAGCTGCAGTCGGTGGTCTCCCGATTCCGGTACTGAGTGGTTGTACGCATCGACGTTCGCTGACAGGGTGGAGGCATGTACCCGCCCGAACCCTGGCAGCTGCGCGGACAGATGTACCTCTCGGTCTTCCTGATCCCCAGGAGTGACGCGCCGCCGCTGCCCGGAGTCCTGGGCGCGGCGGTGCGCCCGTTGACGGTCGGCGGCAGGGTCGCGGTCGGCGCGGCCTGGGTGTCGTACGAGCCCGGCGGCGTCCTGCATTACCAGGAGCTGCTCAGCGCCGTCCTGGTGCGGGAGCGCGGACGCCCGCGGGTGAGCATCACCGACATCTGGGTGGACAGCGTCGCCTCCCGTGAGGGCGGCCGCCGGCTCTGGGGCATCCCCAAGGAGCTGGCCACGTTCGGCATCGACGCGGAGAACGACCCGCTGGTCGACGCCACGATCACCGCCCCGGAGGAGGCCGCCCCGTTCGCCTCGGCGCTGATCCGGCTCAAGGGCCGCCTGCCCGGCCGGTTCCCGCTCGGGTTCACGGTCGCCCAGGAGCTCGCCGGGCAGGTCCGGCGCACCCCGGTCCGGGGCCGGGCCGGTCTGCGGACGGCGAGCGCCGCCTGGCGTCCCGAGCCCGGCGGCCCGCTCGGCTACCTGGCCGGCCGCCGTCCGGTGCTGAGCCTGGCGATCACCGACTTCTGGCTGGTGTTCGGCCGTTCCGCCGAGGACCGGGCGAAGTCCCGCTCCACCCGCTGAGATCCCCCCGGCCGTCCCGACGCCGCCGAGTCAGCAGCCGCCGAGACAGCGGCCGCCGAGACAGCACCCGCGGCCGGCCGGGTACGGTCGATCGGCAGGACACCCGGCCGACGAGGAGCACGATGACCGCCGACCACCATCACCACGCGCACGGCGACCTGCCGGACGATCCCCGCGCCCGGCGGATCACGCTGACGCTGTTGATCCCGGCGGTGCTGCTGACCGTGCTGGGCATGCTGCTGCTGTGGCCGCGGGACGCGCCGACGGCGGCCGAGGCCGCGGACGGCCCGGTGACGGTGACCGGCGAGGTCGTGTCGGTGACCCGGCAGGAGTGCCCGCCGGTGCCCGCGGGCGACAAGCCGGACGAGAACTGCGGCACCGTGGCGGTGAAGCTGGACAGCGGCGCGACGGTGGCCGCGGCGATCCCGACCGGGCCGGGCGCGCCCGAGGTGGCGGCCGGCGACGACGTGCAGATGATGGCGCTGAACTCGGAGGACGGCAGCACCGCCTACTCGATCACCGACCATCAGCGCGGCAGCGAGCTGTGGATCCTCGGGGCCGCGTTCGCGCTCGCGGTGATCGCGTTCGGCCGGTGGCGCGGGCTGACCGCCCTGGCCGGGCTCGCCGTCACGTTCGGCATCCTGCTGTACTTCATCGTTCCGGCGATCCTGGACGGGAGGTCGCCGGTGCTGGTCGCGGTGGTCGGCGCCGCCGCGATCATGCTGATCGTGCTGTACCTGACACACGGATTGTCGATCACCACGACGATCGCCGTCGCCGGCACGCTGGCCAGCCTGGCGATCACCGCGGTGCTGGCCGCCGTCGCGACCTCGGCGGTGCACCTGACCGGGGTCGCCGACGAGACGTCCAACTTCCTGACCATCACCCAGGGCGACGTCAACATGCAGGGCCTGCTGCTGGCCGGCATCGTGATCGGCTCGCTGGGCGTGCTCGACGACGTGACGGTCACCCAGTCGGCCACGGTCACCGAGCTGGCGCTGGCGAATCCGGCGTACGGGTTCCGCCGCCTCTATCGCGCCGCCACCCGGATCGGCCGCGCGCACATCGCCTCGGTGATCAACACGATCGTCCTGGCGTACGCGGGCGCCTCGCTGCCGTTGATGTTGCTGTTCGCGGCCGGGAACACGCCGGTCGGGGAGGTGCTGACCACGCCGCTGATCGCGCAGGAGCTGGTGCGCAGCGCGGTCGGCACGATCGGCCTGGTCGCCGCGGTGCCGATCACCACGGCGCTGGCGGCGTTCCTGGCGGCCCGGCGGCATCGTCCCGCGCACATCCCGGCACACGCTGCGCCCACGGCTCCCGCGCCCACGGCTCCCGCGCCCACGGCCTCCGCACCCACGGCCCCCGCTGCCGCGCCCACCTCCGCCGCCCCCGCCGGGGAGAGGGAGCGGCGTGGCCCGCAGAAGGAGGACCCGTGGGCGGCGTTCGTGGACCGCGACCGGTGACGGGCTACTTGCCGCACTGCTTCCACTCGACCCGGTAGAGCGTGTTGATCGCGGCGTCGGCGGAGTCCATCGACAGGAAGTTCGTGTGCTTCTTGGTGTCCGACGTCCCGCGGTTCACCCGCAATTCCGTGTTGATGTTCAGGAAACGCCGCTCACCGCACGGCAGGAAACTCATCGACGCGATTCCCACCTTGTCGTTGCGCTGCCACGAGTCGTCCATGGGGCCCTTGAAGTCGTGCCGGGTACGGGTCGTGTGGGAATGGCCCTGGAAGTAGTAGCTCGCCATCTGCTGCCCGTACGCCCCCGGCTTCAGGCTGGCGTATCCGCGGTAGTCGGCGCTGGCGATCGCGAACGTGAACCCGGACGGCACCTTGATGTCCAGGGCCATCTGGCAGTTCTTCCGGAAGTCCAGCGGCGACGCCTCCGGGCCGACCTGCGCGGTGTACTTCGAGTAGGTCACCGTGAACGCGGTGTAGTCCGGCGAGACCTGGATGTCCGCGCTGCCGTCGGGGCAGCCGGAGCCGTTCGCCGAAACCACGTCGATCACCATCATCTTGTCCGGTTTCGGCGCGTGCTCGGGTGCCGCCTGGGCCGGCGCGGCCATCGCGAGAACACCGAGAAGAGCCGTTCCGGCGGTCATCGAACGCAACATGAGAAATCCCCCGTCTCCTTTTCCTCGAAACCTTACGAAGAAATCCGAGAATGGCTCGGGAAAAGGTCCTCAAGAATCGTTTACGGATCCCACGTTAGCGATCGCGGGAACGGCGCGGCCCGATGCGCGCCACAGCCGTACCAGAGTGCGGACAACCCGGCCATTCGTCCTGATTTCCGCAATCACCGCACCGGTCCCGGCGGAGTGTGTTACGCGCCGAGTCGGCGGGCCAGGGCGGTGTAGCGGCGGCCGGCGCCGACCGTGCGGACCGCGGCGGCCAGGGCGCGGCGCGAACCGACCAGCACGACCAGTTTCTTGGCGCGGGTGATCGCGGTGTAGAGCAGGTTCCGCTGCAGCATCATCCAGGCGCTGGTGGTGAGCGGGATGACCACGGCAGGGTACTCCGAGCCCTGCGACCGGTGGATGGTGATCGCGTAGGCGTGGGCCAGCTCGTCCAGCTCGTCGAAGTCGTAGTCGATCAGTTCGTCCTCGTCCGTGCGTACCGTCAAGGTCTGCTCCTCCGGGCTCAACCCGGTCACGACGCCGACCGTGCCGTTGAAGACCCCCGCGGCCCCCTTGTCGTAGTTGTTGCGGATCTGGGTGACCTTGTCGCCGACCCGGAACACCCGCCCGCCCAGCCGTCGCTCCGGCAGGCCCTCGCGGCCCGGGGTGAGCTGCTGCTGGAGCAGGGTGTTCAGGGCGCCGGCGCCGGCCGGGCCGCGGTGCATCGGGGTGAGGATCTGGATGTCGCGCCGCGGGTCCAGGCCGAACTTGCGCGGCATCCGCGAGCAGGCCACGTCGACGGTGAGCGCGGCCGCCGCCTCGTTGTCGTCGCACGGGAACAGGAAGAAGTCCGTCATGCCCGCCAGGAGCACCGGTTTGCCCTGGTTGACCCGGTGCGCGTTGGTGACGACGCCGCTCTCGGCGGCCTGCCGGAAGATCTGGGTCAGCCGCACCCGGGGGATCACCTCGGCGGTCAGCAGATCACGCAGCACCTCGCCGGCGCCGACCGACGGCAACTGGTCGACGTCACCGACGAGCAGCAGGTGCGCGCCCGGCGGGACGGCCTTGACCAGCTTGTTGGCGAGGATCAGGTCCAGCATGGAGGCTTCGTCGACGACGATCAGGTCGGCGTCGAGCGGGTTGTCGCGGTCGTACGTGGCGTCGCCGCCGGGCTGCAGCTTGAGCAGGCGGTGCACGGTCGCGGCGGGGTGGCCGGTCAGCTCGGCGAGCCGTTTCGCGGCGCGGCCGGTCGGGGCGACGAGCTGGATCCTGGCTTTCTTGGCGGCGGCGAGTTCGACGATCGAGCGTACGGTGAAGCTCTTGCCGCAGCCCGGGCCGCCGGTGAGGACCGCGACCTTCGAGGTGAGCGCGAGCCGCACGGCCTGTTCCTGCTCGGGCGCGAGGGTGGAGCCGGTGCGCTGGTGCAGCCAGCCAAGCGCCTTGGTCCAGTCGACGTCCACGAAGTGCGGCATCCTGTCCGATCTGTGCCGCAGCAAAGAGATGAGTGTTGATGAAAGTGACTGCTCGGCGCGATGGAACGGCACCAGATACACGGCATCGTCCTCGCGGACCACGCCTTCCTCGGCGACCAGTTCGTCCAGGCACGGCGGGATCAGGACACCGGGAACGTCCAGGATCTTCGCAGCGTCGGCCATCAGCTCGTTGGCCGGCAGGAAACAGTGCCCGCTGTCCGTCGCCTGGGACAGCGTGTACTGCAGGCCGGCTTTCACCCGCTCGGGGCTGTCGTGCGGGATACCGACCGCCTGCGCGATCGTGTCCGCCGTCTTGAACCCGATGCCCCAGACATCCGAGGCCAGCTTGTACGGCGAGTTCTTCACCACCGAGATGGAGGCGTCCCCGTACTTCTTGTAGATCCGCACCGCGATCGACGTCGACACCCCGACGCCCTGGAGGAAGACCATCACCTCCTTGATCGCCTTCTGCTCCGCCCACGCCGCCGTGATCTTCTTCGTCCGTTTCGGCCCGAGCCCGGCGACCTCGATCAGCCGCTCCGGCGAGTTCTCGATGATCTCCAGGGTGTCGAGTCCGAAATGGTCCACGATCCGCTCGGCGAACACCGGCCCGATCCCCTTGACCAGCCCCGACCCCAGATAGCGGCGCAGCCCCTGCACGGTCGCCGGCAGCACCGTCGTGTACGACAGCACCTCGAACTGCCTGCCGTACTGCGGGTGGGACGACCACCACCCCGACATCCGGAGGCTCTCACCCGGCTGCGCCCCGAGCAGCGCGCCCACCACGGTCAGCAGATCCGAGCTGCTCTGGTAGGCCACCCGGGCCACCGTGTAGCCGGTCTCCTCGTTCACATAGGTCAGCCGCTCCAGGACGGCTTCGAGAACCTGTTTCGGGCGGGGCGGGGACTCCGGCGGCACGCGCCCATCGTGCCTGTCGAAGCCGGAAAGAGACAACTAACGTGTGGACCATGGCGCTTTTTGACCTCCCGCTCCCCGAACTGCGCGAGTACCGCTCCACCCGCCCGGAACCGGACGGCTTCGACGACTTCTGGTCCGGCACCCTGGCCGAGGCGCGCCGGGCCGCCCTGCCCCCGAAGATGCACGAGGTGACCACCCCGCTGACGGGCATCACCACGTACGACGTGACGTTCAGCGGCTTCGCCGGGCAGCCGGTCCGGGCCTGGCTGAACCGCCCGTCCGCCGCGACCGGCCCGCTGCCGGTGGTGGTCGAGTTCATCGGCTACGGCGGCGGCCGCGGCCTGCCGATCGACTGGCTGGTCTGGGCCAGCGCCGGGTACGCGCACCTGGTCATGGACACCCGCGGCCAGGGCGGCTCGTGGCGCGGCGGCGACACCCCGGACCCGGACGACTCCGGCGCCGGCCCGTCCACGCCCGGCTTCATGACCCGGGGCGTGCTCGACCCGGAGACGTTCTATTACCGGCGGCTGATCACCGACGCGGTCCGGGCCGTGGAGACCGCCGCCGAACTGCCGGGCGTCGACGCGTCCCGGCTCGTGGTGACCGGCGGCAGCCAGGGCGGGGCGCTTGCGCTCGCGGCCGGCGGCCTGGCCCCGGAGCTGGTCTCGGCAGTGGTGTCCAAGGTGCCGTTCCTGTGCGACATCCGGCGGGCGATCACCATCACCGACAGCGACCCGTTCCACGAGGTGGTCCGGTTCCTGCGGATCAACCCGCACGTCGCCGAGCGGGCGCTGCACACGCTCGACCACGTCGACTCGGTGAACTTCGCCCGGCGGATCACCGCCCCGTCGATCCTGTCGGCCGCCCTGATGGACGCGGTCTGCCCGCCGTCCGGGGTGTTCGCCGCGTACAACGCGATCCCGGCGCCGAAGCAGATCGAGGTCTACGAGTGGGACGGCCACGAGGGCGGCCGGAGCCGCTTCGACATCGCGGCCCTGGAGTTCGCCGACGACCGCCTGAGCTGAAACCGGTGCGGGGCGCCGTTCGCACAAGCGCCCCGCACCGTCGTCAGATCAGCGACCTGAGGATGCTGATCCCCAGGAACAGCACGATGAACGCCAGGTCGATCGAGATGCCACCGGCCCGCAGGGGTGGCAGAACCTTCCGCAGCGGGGCCAGCATCGGCTCGGTGATCGTGTAGATCGCGTCGAGCGCCTTGGACCGCCACGACCCGGGCATCGCGGGACCGGCCAGCGTCACGCTCCAATCCAGCACCACCCGAACCACCAGCACCAACTGGACCAGCAGCAGCGCGAAACTGACCAGAGCGAGAACCATCGGAACCTCCGTCGGCGGGAACCTGCCCCCCAACTATGCGGCGGTTTCCTGTGAGGTCGCTTGGCGAAGTCTGGACGGCGACCCGGTCAGTTGAAGTGGTCCGGGTGCGGCCCGGTCCGGCCGTCGCTCTCCAGCGCGTCGATCGCCGCGATGTCGTCCGCGGACAGCTCGAAGTCGAAGATCGCGATGTTCTCCCGGATCCGCGACGGGGTCACCGACTTCGGGATGACGATCCGGCCCTGCTGCACGTGCCACCGCAGCACCACCTGCGCCGGCGTGCGGTCGTGGGCCGTCGCGATCCGGGTGATCGCCGGGTCGCCGAGCACACCCGCCTGCGCCAGCGGGCTCCACGCCTCCGTCACCACGCCGAGTTCCGTGCCGGCCGCCTGGGCGTCCCGCTGCTGCAGCGCCGGGTGCACCTCGATCTGGTTCACCGCCGGGACCGTGCCACCCAGATCGGCCACCGCCCGCAGATGCTCCGGCAGGAAGTTCGACACGCCGATCGCGCGGACCCGGCCGTCGGCCAGCAGCGACTCCAGGGCCCGCCAGGTGTCCAGGTACTTCCCCCGCTTCGGGGTCGGCCAGTGGATCAGGTAGAGGTCGAGGTGGTCCAGCCCGAGCCGGGAGAGGCTGGCGTCGAACGCGCGCAGCGTCTCGTCGTACCCCTGATCGTTGTTCCAGACCTTGGTCGTGATGAACAGCTCGTCCCGCGGCACCCCCGCCGACTTCAGCGCGGCGCCGACCCCGGACTCGTTGCGGTAGATCGCGGCCGTGTCGATGCTGCGGTAACCCGCCTCGATCGCGGTGGTGACGGCGGCGGCGGTCTCCGCCTCGGGGATCTGGAAGACGCCGTAACCGATCTGCGGAATCGTGACGCCGTTGTTGAGCGTGATGACAGGCGTTGCGCCCATGGGAAGTGGTCCCCCTCGTCAGCGGAATCGGCCACCCGGCCCGCCGACGATGTCCGGCGAGGCGAGCGATGTGTCTCCCTCTCTACCCCGCGGGAGACGTCTGCCCCCACCATCGCCCCGCCGATGCCGCCGAGTTGAGCTGATGATCACTTCGCGGCGTCCCCCGGGGTGGCGGCCGGGCCCGCGGCTCCGCGGCTGGTGGCGGCGCCAGACCCGCGCGAACGGTCACGGCATGCTTCCCACCAGGTTCTTTCCTGGTTGTACGCTCGATCGCGCGCCCGGCGCCACGAGGACTCCGCTCGCCCGCCCCCACATGACGGGCAGCACACTCCTTCGACGTCCCCGTCGGCGCCCACCCACCCTGCGCCGTCCCCGCCGAATACCACCCGCCCGGCGCGGTCCCGCCCGAACGCCGCCCGTGCCGCATCGTCCCGGCCGAACGCCGCTCGTGCTGCGCGGTCCCGGCCGAATACCGCCCGTGCCGCATCGTCCCGGCCGAGCGCCGCCCGTGCTCCGGGGTCCCGGGCTGAGGCCGCCCGTGTGCCTGGCCCAGCAGCAGCCGCTCCGTGATCGTGGGCCGCCCGCCGCGGGTCCCGCGCTGCGGAGCCCCAGCGGGACACCACCCGCGCTCCGTCGCGGGCAGGGACCGTCCGTGTGCCCGGGCCAGCAGCAACTGCTCCGTGGGCCGTCCGCGACGGGATCGCTGTGATCGGCCCACCGTCGCCACCCCTGGCCGCCCGTCCCGGGAGACGCCCGTTCCCGTTCGCCCGTGGCCGTCTTCTGACGTGCGCCTTCGGGGCCGTGGGTGGCTGTCCAACGATGTGGTCATCACAGGCCCACCACGCGTCGGACCGCGAACGCGCCCCGGCGCCGCCCGGTCCGGCGGGTCACCGAGCCCGCCGACCGTACCTCCGGCGACTGGCCGGCCCATCGGGCCGGCGGTTCGGGTTCGTCCCGCCGGGCGGGGGGCCGGTCCGGCGGGACGGTCTGGGGCAGGAGTGGTCGTTCCCGGTACGCGACCACCGCCGCCCGCCCCCGATACGGCGGGATCGCCGGCGCCGGCGGTCTCAGACGAACCGTCTGGCGCGCGTTCAGGGAAGTGCCGCCGGACAGGGCCGTGTCATCCGACAGGGACGTGCACGACATGCCGCCCGATGGTGAAGGGGCCTCCTCGCCGGGATCGCGGCCGGAGCCCGCCGGCAGCGCCACCGGGGTACCACCACCGGAGGGCTCGGTCGTGCTCCGGGACCCGTCAACCGGTATCGCCTCGGCTCGATTCATGGCGCTCATTATTGATGAACGTGCATCCCATGCAAGGCCCTCACGACGCCTGTTACGCCCCGGAAACAACTTTCGCCGGTTCCGGCACACTCGCCCCCTGTCACTGACCGTCACACTCCCTACCTCGCCGAACCCTGCGCTCCCGGTGGCAGCCCTGCGGTCCCCACCACTCGTAGCTGCGCGTGACCTCCACAGCGATTCGCCCCATACGTCCGGGCTGTCACGCTGTGATCACCGCCCTTCTCACCTGCCACTGCTCCCACCGCCCCAACCACTCCCGACCCGAAACCCGCCACCCCCGAAACCCGCCGTCCCCGTGACTCGCCGTCCTCGTGACCCGCCGCCCCCGAAGCTGTCGCCCGCATCGCTCGTCGCCCGCGACAGCCATGAGTCAGCCATTGGCGACACGGCTGTACCCTCCCGCTGTGATCAAGCTGCTCGGCGTCCCAGCCCTCGTCTGGTCCGCCCTCTGCCTGGCCTTGGCTGTCGTGTGGCTGTTCGTTTGGCCCGCCGGTCAGGCCGCAAGCGCTTCCAGCCTCACCTACGCCGTCCTCCGCTGGGCTCATTCCCTGACCTGGCTGCTGCTGGCGATCGCCGCCGCCACCGCCGCATCCGGTGCTCCGCGAGCCGCCCAGCGAATCGCTCTGCTGGCCCTGCCCGCTTACGCCGCCTTCCTCTACGCCGTGATCACCACCGGTTGATCCCTCCGCCTACTCCCCACCCGACGCCCCACAGCTCCTGCCCGCCGGGATGCAGGCCGATCCGCCCTGCCGATCCGCCCTGCTGATCCGTCCTGTCGATCTGCCGCAGTCGATCCGGGCTCACCAATCCGGCCTGCCAATTCGCCTCGCCGATCCGCTCCCGTCGATCTGGTCTCGCCCATCCGAGCCCCGGCGATCGCAGCCCTGAACGAAGCCGACGCCCGCGTCAGCTTTCTCGACGCGGGAAGGCGCTCTTTCCTGGCGATCTTGAGCAGTTGTCCCATTAGATCAGCCCTAACCTGCGATCTGGTGCCTTCCGCATCGGCACTGTCTGCCCAAGATCGAGAGAGTCCGCGATCTTGGGCAGGCAGTGCCGGATTTGAGTCTTCTTCTCGGTTACTCAGGTCCGTATCCGCCAGGCCTCGAGCGAGTGAGCCCGTACGCACCCTTGACCCTCAAGATCGACCCGCGGCCAGCGTTCTTGTGCGACTCGGTCCGGCACCTCCTGCCCAAGGTCTATCAGGTTCGCGATCTTGGGCGGGAAGTGCTGGATTTCCGCAGCTCAGCGCACAAGAAGGAGCAGAAATTCGATCTTGTTTGCTCGGCTCCGGCGTCGGGTCCACAAGATCGGGAACTGGCCCAGGAAGCCCCGGCCGTAGTCGTGACGGCAGCCCTCGGGTGAGGGCTTGACTACTCGCCATTCTGCACCCGAGAAGAAGACTCATTTCCGGATCCAAACGCGCAAGTTCAGCCCTACATCCGATCTTGCGCGCCCCAATCCGGCGGGAAAATGCACAGGAATCAGTGCGCCTCTCAGTCCGGCGGAAAATGCACCAGACCAGAGGTGAATCGTTCAAGATCGCAAATCGCCAGCGCCCATGCCGCGACCGAAAAAGCACACCCCGATTCGCACTCCACGCCGGCGCTGCACCGCCGGCGTCCCGCCCCCGAACCGGCAACGCGAATCGCCCGCCGCAACGACCGTGGCCGGCCATCCCTGAAGAAGCGCGGCTCGGTGATGGTTCCGGCTGGCCGTGAGTGCTGCCTCGACCCGGTCGAGACAGCCCTGACGACCAGCCGGAATCCCCAGCTGGTTCTGACGGCTGTCTCGCCGCGCGGGAGACAGCCATCAGAACCAGCCGCACAAGATCCACCGGCAACCGGACGGGGCGCCACATCTGACCCGGGCGGGTTCAGGCCGCGTTGGCCGCCTGCCACTGGGCGATGACCACGCCGACGACGAACACCTGGACCGCCAACGGCAGTCCGGGCAGGTCCGCGGCGAAGCCACCGGTCCAGGTCCCGGTACGGGTGATGACGCCGATCGTGCGGTCGCCGTCGACGAGGTGCTGGTCGGTGCCGAACACGGACGGGCGGCGGAACGTGTAGGTGCGGCCGGCGGCCTGCACCGACCAGTTCCGGCGGCCGACCTGCTCCGCCTGGGCGATCACCGCGCCGCTGCCGTCGAGCAGGGAGTAGCGGCTGCCCCACAGATTGGCCCGTACGTGATAGCTGTGGCCGCCCAGGTCGAAGCTGCCGCCGCCGACCCAGAAGCCGTTGTCCCAGACGGTGACCGGGATGCCGTCCTCGGCGATGTCGTAGCGGGTTCCCCAGAACCCGGTGCGTTCCGCTGTCAGCATCCCGCCATCGTAGGAACCGCGGTCACGCGGGGAAGCCGTGCTCGGCGAGGGTCTTGTCGATGCGGGCGCGGTGGGCCCGCTCCCAGTCGTCGAGGGTCTCCGTCTCCTCCTTGGCGAGCCGGGCGCGGGCCGCGGCGAGGACCTCGTCGTGCCGGGCGGCGGGGACGACCACCACGCCCTCCTCGTCGGCGACCACGATGTCGCCCGCGCCGACGGTGACGCCGCCGCAGCGGACCGGCTCGTGGTGGGCGCCGAGCCGGGTCTTGGTGCCGGGGATCGGGATGACGCCGCGGGCGAAGACCGGGAAGCCGATCTCCCGTACCTCGCCGAGGTCCCGGATGAGCCCGTCGAGGACGAACGCCGCGATGCCGCGCCGGTGCGCGACGGCGCAGACGTTGCCGCCGGCCAGGGCGTGGTCCAGATCGCCGGATTCGACGACCACCACCGAACCCGGCTCGGCGCGGTAGATTGCCGCGTGCAGCATCAGGTTGTCGCCGGGCGGGCACCGGACCGTGAACGCCGGACCGGCCACCCGCGGCACCGGCGTCCAGAGCGGCCGGATCCCGATGTCCATGACGCGGCTGCGGTCGAGCACGTCGGCGAGCGTGGTCGGCGGGATGTCGGCGAATCCGGTCATGAGGTCCTCCAGCGGCGCGGCCCGAACGGGTGTTCAGGTTGCCATACGGGCCGCGCCGCCGGGTCAGGCAGCGGCGGCCGCGGCCTTGTACAGGGCGATCTGGATGCCCACCACGAACACCCGCAACGGCAGCGGCAGGCCGGGCAGATCGGCGGCGAGGTCCAGGTTCCACGCGCTGGTCCGCTTGATCACGCCGATGACGCGCTCACCGTCGACGAGCTGCTGGTCGTGGCTGAACATCGACGGGCGGCGGAACGTGTAGGACCGGCCGCCGGCCAGGACGGTCCAGTTCTTCCGGCCGACCTTCTCGGCTTCGGCGACCACCGCGCCGGTGTCGTCGAGCAGGGACCAGCGGGTGCCCCACGTGTTCGAGCGCACGTGGTAGGCCCGCCCGTCCAGCTCGAACCGGCCGCCGTTCGCCCACCAGCCGGTGTCCCAGACGGTGACCGGTGTGCCGTCCTCGGCGAGATCGAACGTGTTCCCCCAGAACCCGGTGCGTTTCGCTGTCAGCATGGCGCCATCGTATTGATCATCGGTGTGGCGGTCAGGAACAGGGCCAGCCGGGACGCCGCCTCCGCCGGGGTGGTCACCGTCTCCCGGGCCGCCGACAGGATGCCGGACAGGGTGTCGCCGATGCCGTCGATCCGGGCGGCGACCTGCGACGGGGTCTCCCGGTGCAGTTCGGTGGCGATGGCGTGGATGATGCCGCCGGCGCTGACCACGACGTCCGGCGCCCACAGGATGTCGCGGTCGTGCAGGAGGCCGGCCACCTCGCCGGTGGAGAGCTGGTTGTTGGCGGGCCCGGCGACGGCCGCGCAGCGCAGCGTGGGCACCACCGCCGGGGTCAGGACGCCGCCGAGCGCGGCGGGCACCAGCACGTCCACCTCCGCGGTGAGACAGGTTCGCGGATCGGTCCAGGTCGCGCCGGCGGCGATGGCGGGGGTACGCCGTGAGCCGTCCACATCCGACGCGACGACCCGGGCCCCGGCCGCGGTGAGCAGCCGTACCAGATGCGTGCCCACCCGGCCGACGCCGAGCACCGCGAAACTGCGCCCGGTCAGCTCCGGTGATCCGAACCGGTCGGCGGCGACCGCCCGCAGCGCCGCCATCACCCCGGCCGCGGTGCCCGGGGACGAGTCGCCGTCCCGGCACAGCACGTGCGTGGTGCGTTCGCCGATGGTCACCATGTCGTCCGGTCCGGTGCCCACGTCGGGGCCGGTCGCGTAGATCCCGCCGAGCCCTTCGATCACGTCGCCGACGTCGTGCAGCACGGTTCGCCGTTCGGCCGCGCCGGCGGGGCGGGGGAGCGCGACGACGGTCTTGCCGCCGCCGTGGGGCAGGCCGGCCAGGGCGGCTTTGGCGGTCATCGCCTCGGACAGCCGGAGCGCGTCGTCGAGCCCGTCCCGCCAGTCGCCGTAGACGGCGAGGCGGCACCCGCCGATCGCCGGCCCGAGCACGGTGGAGTGCACCGCCACGACGATCGGGAACCCGGTCCGGGCGCCCCGTTCCACGACGACGTGCTGGTGGTTGAAGGGCATGGCGCATCTCCCGTACGGATGAAGGGATTGATGCCTTGAAACTAGGAGGGCCGCCGGAGGCGAAACCGTTGTGCCGAAGGAAGTTCGGGATATCCTCCGGAATCATGGCCATGGATGACGTTGATTCGGCGATCGTGCGGGAATTGCAGTCGAACGCCCGGCAGACCAACCGGGACCTGGCCCGTGCCGTCGGCATCGCCCCGTCGACGTGTCTGGAGCGGGTGCGTCTTCTGCGTGACCGCGGGGTGATCACCGGGTATCACGCCGATGTCAGCCTGACCGCCCTCGGCCGGGACGTCGAGGCGCTGCTGAACGTCCAGGTCCGCCCGTTGAACCGGGAGGTGATCGAGGGCTTCAAGGCGTACGCGGCCGGCCTGCCCGAGGTGCTGTCGGTGTTCGTGCTGGCCGGCGGCGACGACTTCCTGGTGCATGTGGCCGTGCCGAGCGTGGAGGAGCTGCACGCGTTCCTGATGGACCGGTTCTCCGGCCGCCGGGAGGTGGTGGGTTTCCGCAGCTCGGTGATCTACCAGCACCACCGCAACCGGGTCATCGACCCGCTGGATCCCGCTGGAAGTGCCAGACGATGACGACCGGGATGCCGGCGAACACCTGATCCCGGACGTGCGGGACCAGGTCCAGCAGGGACCACGGCCAGCGGTCCCACGGCCCGGTCGCCAGGGGAGTGTCCGGCAGGGTGGCGTCGGTTCCGGCCTGGGCGCCCCATCGCGGCTCCTCGCACGACCGCAGTGTGAACCCGGCCGGCAGCGCCGCGCCGAGATAGTCCGAGGCGCGGTGCCGGTGGTTGGTGATGAGCGCGGGGCGGCCGCCGTCGAGCCGGACCCGGGGCACCGAGCCGAGCGCGTTGAGCTCCGCGGAGATGTCCGACACCACCAGGTGCCCGCCGGGCCGCAGCACCCGGGCGAACTCGGCGAACACCGGGCGCAGATCGCCCACGTGGGTCAGCGCGAGCGAGCACGTCACGACGTCGGCGTGCGCGTCCGGGACCGGCAGCTTCTCCAGGGGGCCCGCGCGGAACTCGGCGCCCGGAACCCGTACTCGCGCCCGGTCCAGCATGCCGGGGGAGCTGTCCACCCCGATGACCTGATGTCCCTGCCCGGCCAGCCACGCGCTGTGCCGCCCGGTGCCGCACGCCGCGTCCACCGCCACCCCGGGCGGCAGCCCGCCGAGGATCCGGTGGACCACCTCCTCCTCGGGCGCGAACAGCCCGTTGCCGGGGTCGTCGTAGGTTTGCGACCACACCTGGTAGCCGTCCCCGGTGCCCGCCCATCCGACGGCGACCGGCGCGGTGTCCAGGTCGTCCATGGCCAGCAGGCGGCGCATCTCGGCCACCCGCGCGGGCCCGGACCGCGGATCCGAGTCCTCGGTGAACGAGCGGAGGAGGGCCACGCCCTCGATCGCCAGCAGGTACTCCAGCGCGCGCTGATGAATCATGGATCGAATCCTGTCGTTCCCGCGGTGGGGGCGCACGTGAATATCCCGGGCGTGGCAGGTTGGTGGCATGGACTACCGCCGCACGTACCGTTCCGCCGCCATCGCCTTCGCCGACCTGGTGTCCCGCATCCCGCTCGAGCGCCTGGACGGCCCGGGCCTCGGCGAGTGGACCCTGCGCGACCTGCTCGGGCACACCGTCAGCTCGGCGCTGCGGCAGGTCCCCGCCGTTCTCGCGGACCGGGCGCCGACCCTGGTGGTCCCGGCGCCGGAGGCCTATTTCGGGATGGCCCGGACCGCGCCGCCGGCGATGGTCGCGGCCGCCCACCGGGCGTCCACCGAGGATGCCCGGCGCACCGGGGCCGAACTCGGCGATCAGCCGGCGACCGCGGTCAGCGGCTTCATCGGCAAGGCCACGGCGGCGCTGGCCGGGGCGTCCGACGACGACCTGGTGGCGACCGCGGCGGGCGGCATGCGGGTGCGGGACTGGCTGCCGACCCGCACGTTCGAGCTGGTGGTGCACGCCTCGGACGCGGCGGTCGCGGCCGGGGTGCCGGTGGAGTTCGACTTCGAGACGATCGCCGAGTCGGCCGCGCTCGCCGCCCGGATCGCCGCCGCCACCGGCAACGGCCTGCCCGCGCTGCGCGCGCTCACCGGCCGCGACCCCCTGCCTTCCGGTTTCTCGGTGGTCTAGGTCCACGAGTGCGTCCGGAGTGTCCCCGGCCACAGTGGCGGGACGGCGCGCATCCATCGATCGCGGGCAATTCAGGCGGGCTCGTGTCCCGTACGGCTGGATGGCACGAACGCGTGAGGGAGCGCTCCCACGATTCCCCTAACGTCTCCTCCGGGACGGCCCGACCGAGGAGGCCGCCACGTGACCAACGGGGACGATCGTGCTCAAGAAGGCTGCTCTGCTCACCACCGCCGCGCTCACCGTCGCGCTCGCCGCCGGCTGCTCCGAGTCGACGACAGCGGCGCCGGCGACCACGACCGCGCCCGCCGCATCCGCCACCGGATCGGGCGCGGCCGCCACCGCCACGCCCACCTCCGACCCCGGGGACAACGGCCTGAAGACCACCCCGGCCGGCAAGGGCGGCAACGGCGGCAAGAAGCCCACGCCGACCAGCGACCCCGGCGACCCCACCCCGACCAGCGACCCCGGTGACGGCGGCAACTGGTTCCGCGCGCTCGCAGCGTGCGAGGGCGGGCAGGAGACCGAGGTCCAGAAGCTGTCGTACGGGGACGTGACCGGCGACGGGGTGGACGACGCGCTGGTGGCACGCAGCTGCGAGCCGATCACGTCGCGCCGGCCGAGCACCGTCGAGGTGTTCGACGGCGCCACCGGCGAGAAGCCGCGCCGGCTCGGGGTGCTGCTCAAGGACGTGGGCGAGGCCGACTTCCCGTACGTCACGGAGCTGAGCGCCAGTGGCGGCGTGGTGACCGTCCGCGCGCACGGGGTCGGCGGCGACAACCCGCAGGCCTGCCCGAACCTGAAGCTGACCTACAGGTACAAGTTCAGCGGCGGCACGTTCACCCGCACCGACCGCAAGGCCGTCACGTCCACGACCTGCCTGTCGCTCGACTGATCGGAGCACACGGGTTCGCCCTCCGCGGAAGAGGAGTAACGCGGAGGGCGAACCTCGGGCCGGGCGTACCCGGGGGTAAAGCCTTTACAGAACCTCGGCGGCCAGTGGCAGGGGATTGCCGAACCGGTGCGCGGTGATGCTGACCGCCTGCTCCCGCAGGAACGGCAGCAGCTCGATCCGGCCCGCCTCGGTCACCGGACCGGACCAGACCGCCAGGTCGGGACGCCCACCGGTGGCCTCGGCCAGCGCCGTGGCGTCACCGCCGACCAGCCGCACCCGGCCCGCGGACAGCCCGGCCGCGAACGCCGCGTCGTCCTCGACGGTCAGCGACGGGCAGCGGGCGGCCAGCCGCTCCGGCAGCGGCCCCGCGCTGGAGACCCGCACCTCGGCGCCGGTGAGCAGGCCCGCGGCCAGCACCCGGACCAGGTCGGCGACCGATCCGCCGGCGGCGAACCGGACCGTGACGGGGCACGGCAGGTACCGGAACACGTTCCGCTCCACGGCCAGGCCGGACACGTCCGACGGGGTGCGGAAACCGAACGCGGCGTCGCTGCGCGCGGCCCGCTCCACCTTCGCGTACCCGTCGGCGTCCAGCACGTCCCGGGCGTCGCCGAGCAGCGCCCGCACCCCGGGGTGGCTGATCTCCGCGCCGGACGTCGCCGGGCGCGGCTCCCAGCCGGTGAGGCCGACCAGGTAGTTCGGGCCGCCCGCCTTGGTGCCGGGGCCGACCGCGGACTTCTTCCAGCCACCGAACGGCTGCCGCCGTACGATCGCGCCGGTGATGCCCCGGTTGACGTACAGGTTGCCCGCCTGCACCCGGTCCAGCCAGGTACGGATCTCGCCCGCGTCCAGCGAGTGCAGCCCCGACGTGAGCCCGAAGTCGACCTCGTTGACGATGTCGATCGCCTCGTCCAGGGTGTCCGCGGTCATGATGCCGAGGATCGGGCCGAAGTACTCGACGCGGTGGTACTCCGAGCCGCGCCGCACCCCGTCCCGCACGCCCGGGCTCCACAGCTTGCCCGAGTCGTCCAGCTTGCGGGGCTCGAGCAGCCAGCGTTCCCCGGCGCCGAGCGTGGTCAGGCCGTCGAGCAGCTTGCCCGCGGCCGGCTCGACCAGCGGGCCCATCTTGGTACGCAGCTCGGCCGGGTACCCGACGTCGAGGGAGGCCACCGCGTCCAGCAGCTGGGTGCGGAACCGCTGCGACCGGGCCACCGAACCGACCAGCACGACCAGCGACGCGGCCGAGCACTTCTGCCCCGCGTGCCCGAACGCCGACGACACCACGTCCTTGACGGCCAGGTCCAGGTCGGCGCTGGGGGTCACGATGATCGCGTTCTTGCCGCTGGTCTCGGCGAGCAGCGGCAGGTCGGCACGGAACGACCGGAACAGCTCGGCGGTCTCGTACGCGCCGGTCAGGATCACCCGGTCGACCAGCGGGTGCGCGATCAGCTCCCGGCCCAGCGTGCCCTCGTCCACCTGCAGCAGGGTCAGCAGGTCGGCGTCGGCGCCGGCGGCGGACAGCGCGTCCCGGACGATCCCGGCGAGCACGGCGCCGCAGCGCTCGGTCGGCCCGGCCGGCTTCAGCACCACCGACGACCCGGCGGCGAGGGCGGCCAGCACCGAACCGGCCGGGATCGCGACCGGGAAGTTCCACGGCGGCGTGACCAGGGTGAGCCGGGCCGGGACCGGGACCGCGCCGTCGGTCTCCTGGAGCGCGGCGCTCAGCTCGGCGTAGTAGTGGGCGAAGTCGATCGCCTCGGAGATCTCCGGGTCGGCCTGGTCGACGGTCTTGCCGGCCTCGGCGGCCATCACCCGCAGCAGGGTGTCCCGGTGGGCTTCCAGGGCGTCGCCGACGGCGTGCAGGACGGCCCGGCGGTCGGCGGCGCCCCAATTCGCGGCGGCGGCCTTCTCGACGGCCTCGTCCAGGTGCGCCCGGTCGTGGATCCGCGGCACCTCGATCGCCGAGATGTCCAGATCCTTCAGGACGAGGCGAGCCCGGTCGCGGTTGCTCGCCACCGCCGGGTCGGTGTCCGGGACGTTCTCGAACAGGCCCGGGACGCTGCGCGGGACGGCGGCGAAACGGTCGGCGACCCGGTTCGGCTGCGGGACCACCTCGTCGAGATCGGCGAGCGACGCCAGGAAGCGGTTCTGCTCCCGCTCGAACAGCTCCTGGTGAGTGTGCAGCTCGAACACCGCGGACATGAAGTTGTCCGGGCTCGCGCCCTCCTCGAGGCGGCGGATCAGGTACGCGATGGCGACGTCGAACTGCTCCGGGCGTACCACCGGGGTGTAGAGCAGCAGACCGCCGACCTCGCGCCGGACCGCCTCCGCCTGGCCCTCGGCCATGCCGAGCAGCATCTCGAACTCGATGCCGTCGCGGACCTCGCGCTCGCCGGCGAGAAGCCACGCGTACGCGATGTCGAACAGGTTGTGCCCGGCCACCCCGAGCCGCACGTTCCGGATCCGGTCCGGGTGCAGCGCGTAACCGAGGACCCGCTTGTAGTTGGTGTCGGTGGCCTGCTTGCTGTCGCAGGTCGCGACCGGCCAGCCGTGCAGTTCCGCCTCGACCCGTTCCATCGGCAGGTTCGCGCCCTTGACGAGGCGGACCTTGATGCCGGCGCCGCCGCGCTCGCGCCGGGCCGCGGACCACTCCTGCAGGCGGATCATCGCGCCGAGCGCGTCCGGCAGGTACGCCTGGAGCACGATGCCGGCCTCCAGGCCGAGCAGCTCGGGCCGGTCGAGGAGCTTCGTGAAGACCGCGATCGTGAGGTCGAGGTCCTTGTACTCCTCCATGTCGAGGTTCACGAACTTGCCGGTCCGCGCGGCCAGGGTGAACAGGGGCAGGAGCTGCTCGGTGATCTCCTCGACGGCCTCGTCGAAGGCCCACGGGTTGTGCGGGGCGACGGCGGAGGAGACCTTGATCGACACGTAGTCGACGTCGGGGCGGCTCAGCAGCTTCTCGGTGCTGCGCAGGCGCTGCCGCGCCTCCTGCTTGCCGAGGACGGCCTCGCCGAGCAGGTTGACGTTGAGCCGGACGTTCCGCGACCGGATGCGCTTGATCGCCTTGCCGAGCCTGGCGTCGGTGGCGTCGACGATCAGGTGGCCGACCATGTGCCGCAGCGCGCGCCGGGCCACCGGGACGACCACACCGGGCATGATCGGGGCGAGGGCGCCGCCGGCCTTCACCGCGAGCCGCAGGTGCGGCGGCAGGAACGCGGGCACGTCCTTGGCCAGGGAGTTCAGGGTCCGGGCGCTGACCCGGAGATCCTCCGGGCGGATCACGCCGTCGACGAAACCGACGGTGAACGCCAGGCCCTTCGGATCGCGCAGCACAGCGGCGAGCTGCGCGGCCGAACCGCCGACCGGGACGTCCGCGGCCTCGCGCAGCCAGCGCCGGACAAGGGCGATCGTCTCTGCGGCGATCTCAGACATCGGGAACTCCTTCCGTTCTGCGCCACAGTCTGAAGCCCTGAAAGCGCTTAGGAAAAGCGATGCTTTATGAGCAGTACTCTTAAGTTCGGCTAACGTGAGCGGATGCTGGAGATCCGCCGTCTCGTGCTGCTGCGCGAACTCGCCATTCGCGGGACCATCGCGGCCGTCGCCGAGGCGCTCAACTTCACCCCGTCCGCGGTCAGCCAGCAGCTCAGCCAGCTGGAGAAGGAGACCGGCACCCAGCTGCTGCGCAAGGCCGGCCGCCGGGTCCAGCTCACCCCGCAGGCCGAGGTGCTGGTCGCCGAGGTCGGCGAGGTCCTGGACACCCTGGAGCGCGCCGAGGCCCGGTTGCAGGCCTCGGCGACCCGGGTCACCGGCCGGGTCCGGGTGGCCGTCTTCCAGTCGGCGGCGCTGGCCTTCATGCCCGCCACGCTTCGCGCCATGGCCTCCCTTTACCCCGATGTGCGGGTCGAGATGATCCAGCGGGAGCCCGAAGAGGCACTTCGTGAAACCTGGGCCCGCGACTTCGACATGGTGATCGCCGAGCAGTACCCCGCCCATGCCGCGCCACACCACCCCGGCCTGGACCGGCGCGACCTCACCACCGACGCGATCCGGCTGGCCCTGCCGTCCGAGGCCGAGTCGCTGCGCCCGGTCGATTCCCTGGAGACCGCCCGGGACATGCCGTGGGTGATGGAGCCGCGTGGCGCCGCGTCCCGGCATTTCGCCGAGCAGCTGTGCCGGCGGGCCGGGTTCGAGCCGGACGTCCGCTACGAGACCGCGGACCTGCAGGCCCACATGCGCCTGGTCGAGTCGGGCAACGCGGTCGCGCTCATCCCGGACCTGATCTGGGCCGGGCGCGGCAGCACGGCCCGGCTGCTGGAGCTGGAGGGATCGCCGCGGCGCACCATCTTCACCGCGCAACGCCTGGCGGGCGCGGCGTCACCGGCGGCGCGCGCCTTCCGCGACATCCTGGAGAAGAACGTTCTTTCCGGTACGGCATCCACCTGCGACGATGCGTGAATGTCCTTCGGGTTCGAGGCGAGCGGGATCGCCGTACGGGACCGCCCGTCCCGTGACGTCGCCGCCGCGCTGCGGCTGACCGGCCTGGCGGAATGCCCCGGGGGCGAGGGCGTCGACCGCGCCTACCGGGAGGGCGTCTTCGTGACCCCGCCGGTCCGCGGATGGACCCTCGCGCACGGCCGCCGCGACATGCACGCCCTGCTGGCCGCCGAGGAGAACCCGGACCTGGTGGCCTGGATGGCCCGGCCGGCCGGGAGCTCGGCGAGGTGCAGTACTCCGGCAACGAGCGCGGCTGGTCCCACCACGGCTGGATCCGGGCGGTGGAGCCTCGACCCGACCCGGCTCCCCGAGGACGAGATCGGCGGCCCAGGGCTCTACGGCTCGGCGGGATCCGCCGACTGAGACATTCTGCTCGGAACATGACGAGACATTGACGAACCGACCACGTCAGTGTCTGATCTTGTGGTCCCGGCCGCCCGACGGCGCGGCCGGAGCATGACGGCGCGCCGTCGTGGCCGCACACCGCGGTGGCGCGGAACGGGGGGAATCCGATGACCGAATTCAGCTACGGCGCCGCGGCCGGCCCGGCCGCCGCTCTCGAACGGATCGCCGCGTCGATGGAAGAGTTCCCGCGGAGCGCGCCGCGGGACACCGGCGCCCGCTTCCGCGGCAGCGATCCCGGCGGGCTGGCCACGGTGACGGCCGACGGGACCGGGCGGGTGACGGCGGTCCGGGTGGACCGGGACCGCTTCCCGCGCCGGTCGCCGGCGGCCCTGGGCCCGGCGCTGTTCGCGGCGTACCAGGCGGCCATGACTGAGGTCGTCGGATCGCTCACCCGCGCGATGGACGCCGCCGAGCCCGGCCCCGCGCCCTCCCCGCCGGCCGAACCCGCCGGGAGTTTCCGGGCGCCGAGCTTCGACGAGCTGCGGGAACGGCTGCGCGCCATCGAGGACCGCCAGTACGAGCGGCAGTACCACCGGGAGCGCCGCCGGGCGGCCCGGCCCGGCGACCGCACCCTGCACGGCCCGCACCGGCTCGTGACGGTCCTGGTCCGGGGCGGGGACGTCGGGGAGATCACGGTGCGGGACACCATCGGGCCGGCCGACGCCGCGGCGATCGAGCAGGACGTGCTCCGGGCGCTGCGGGCACTGCGCGCGGGCAACGACAGCGCGAGCAACGACAGCGCGGGCGACCGCGAGACGGGGGACGAGTGAGATGCCGGAGAACCGAGGAGAGGTCCGTGTCGTCCGCGAGGCGCTCGAGGACGAGGCGAAGAAGTGGGTGGAACTCGCCGGGCTGATGGAGAAGCAGCGCGGGATCGCGGGCGGGCTCGGGCTGAGCCCGATGGCGTTCTTCTGCGGTGACCCGATGACCGCGACCACGCTGTCCCAGGCGTACGACGACATCTTCAACCTGGTCCAGACGCTGCTCAAGGACGCCGAGGCGGAGTTCGACCAGATCGCCGGGGCGCTGCGCATCGCCCAGGACGAGTACGACGGCAGCGACCGGACGACGGCGGCCGCCTTCGTCCGGATCTACGGCAAGTAGGGGAGACGACGATGGCACCCGACCACTCCGTCGCCGAGGCGACCCTGCAGGCGGCGATCGACAAGCTGAACACCGAGGTCAACCGGATCACGCCGGAGTTCCACGGCCTCATCGCGAACATCAACGACTGCATGCGGACGGCGTCGTACATCTCGCCCGTCGCGGTCATGCTCTTCAGCGACAAGGTCCAGGAGCGGGTCGACCGGCTCAACGAACAACTGCTGCAGGTCGCCCAGGAGATCGGCCGGATCCTGGAGTCGTCCACGCCGATCGTCTCGCTGATCCACCGCAGCCGGGGCTGGGTCGAGGACGTGCTCCCGAAGCTCAGCGGGGCGGTCAGCATCGCGCGGGACATCCGGCCCAACGGCCTGCACGCCTGGGGCGGCGAGGCCGGCGACGCCTACCGGGAGAAGCGGTGGGGCCAGGAGAAGGCGCTGCAGGGCACCACCAACGTCGTCAAGGACACCGGCCAGTGGCTCGTCGACGTCGCCGCGCTCAACACCGCCTTCCTGGTCGACGTCACCCAGCCGGTCATCGACCTGGTCGAGTCGATCATCGAGGCGGCCATCGAGATCAGCACCGTCTTCGGCATCCTGGAGGCCATCGACACGGTCGCCGACGCGGTCGCCTCGGCCCTCACCGCCATCCTGGAGATCCTCAAGCGTGCCACCCGGCACATGGTGGACAGCGTGAGCGCGATGACCGAGGCGCGGATCATCAACAACAACAACGACGTGTTCCCCGGCGGCTCCTGGCCGCAGGCGGTCAACCGGTGACGGCGGCCTGAGCCTCAGACCCGTACCCGGCGCATGCAGCACACGTGGCCGCTGATGTCGATGGTCACCAGCTCCCAGTGGCGGGTCTCCAGGAACTCCACCGCGGACAGCATCTCGTCGGGCGGGCCGTTGTTGCCGGTCTTGAACCGGTACCTGCCGCCGCCGGCGAGCAGCGACGCCCCGGACGGGACGATGTAGATGTAGCGGAACGGGTAGGCGTCGAGTTGCACGCGGCCGGTGAGGATCTCATCGGCCGCGAAGATGCGGGGCGGTCGGGGCAGCACGGATCCACTATGCCGCAACGATCACCGCGATCGATCACTCGGGACAGGCGGGGAACTGCGGCCGGGTACGGGTGGTGAAGCGGCAGCCGAAGTCCGGGGCGGCGACCGTGCGGCGGTCCAGGATCGCGTCGCCGGACGGGCGGCGGCCGGTACGGGTCCAGGTGATCAGGTCGTCGAAGCCGCGTTTCAGCTCGTCCTGGGTGAAACCGCAGTGCGTGACGTCGCGAACCGCCCGGGACACGAACAGGCGGGACCGGCCGTTGGCGGCGGCGCGGCGGGCGTACTCCTGCTCCATCGAGAACGGGACGAACAGGTCGCCGATCCCGTGCAGGGACAGCACCGGGACCGGCGGGCGGCCGTCGACGCGGGGGATCCCGGAGAGGCCCGGGTCGGCGTACGCGGTCCGCCGCACCCGCAGCACCTCCGCGTTCAGCCGCCGTTCCGTCGCGGTGAGCCGCCACCCGTCGGTGGCCCGGTACAGCGTGCGCCGGTTGTCGGTGACGTTGCCCGGCGCGATGCCCGCGGTCCCGCCGGTCAGGCCGGGGTACACGCTGAACAGGAACGGCAGGCCGCCCTGCGACGCGGCGTTCCAGTAGGCGAACGCCCCCGGGAAACCGGGCCGCTCCCCGCCGGAGCGCCGTTCCAGCACGTCGGACCAGGTGCGGCCGGCCTCCGTACCGGTCAAACTGGTCGTGATCTCTCCCACCTGCTGCGCCCAGCGGGCCGGGAAACCCGCGTCCGGCTGCAGCGGGAACGCGATGTCGACGTCCGCGAGAGCGGCCGCGGTGACATTGGCGTCGAGGAAGTAGTCGAACAGCTCGGTGTCGCCGAGAACCCCGCAGTACGGCATCGCGCCGGTGAAGGACCGCGGGAACTCCTCGACGGCGACCGCGGTGACGTGGCCGCCCATCGACGCGCCGGTGATGTAGACGTCCCGCGGCCGTTTCCCGGTGACCTGCCGGAAGACGCCGATCAGCGCGTGCGTGTCCCGGACGCCCTGGCCCACGTCGTACCCGTTGGTGGCGTAGCTGGACGCCGCCCACGCGTAACCCCGGGCGATGTAGTGCGCCCGCAGGTCCGGGTCGCTGACGTGGACGGTCGTGCCGGTCCCGCGGTAGCCGTGGGCGTAGACGACGAGCTGCCCGTTCCAGCGGTCCGGGACCTCGATCCGGTACGCCGCGCCGTCCCGGACCCCGGTGTGGGTGCGGGCGCCGGGCAGCGCGGTGAACGGGGCGCCGTCCAGCCCGCAGTCCGGATCGGCGACCAGATAGCCGGGTCTCGTGGTGCTCGGCGTGGGGGCGGAGCACCCGGGTTCGGCTGCCGCCGCCGGTGATCCGGTCAGGATCCCGGCGATCAGTGCGGCGACGAGTACGGCCCGGCGAATGATCATCGCGTTACCTCCCGGTAACATCCAATGACCGTCACCGATCCCTGTCAAGGACCCCGTGCAGCGCCGCCCACTGCAGCAGCATGATCGTCTTGGCGTCGGCGATCTCCCCGGTCCCGATCATCTTCAGCGCGGCATCGAACGACAGCTCCACCGCCTCGATGTCCTCACCCTCCTCGGCGAGCCCGCCGCCGCCGGAGGTGCGGGAGGCCGCGGAGTACGGCGCGGCGAAACAGTGCAGCCGCTCGGTCACCGAGCCGGGGCTGGTCCAGACCTTGAAGACCTCGGTCAGCTCGCCGACCGTCACGCCCAGCTCCTCGGCCGCCTCACGGCGGATCGCGGCGGCCGGGTCGTCGCCGTCGAGCAGGCCGGCGGCGGTCTCCAGGAACATCCCGTCGGGGTGGCCGTTGACGTACACCGGATAACGGAACTGCCTGGTCAGCAGTACCGTCCGGCGACCCGGGTCGTAGAGCAGGACGGTCGCGCCGTCGCCCCGGTCGTACGTCTCCCGCTGCTGCCGCGACCAGCTGCCGTCCCGCCCGCGGTAGTCGAAGGTGGTGCGGCGCAGCGTGTGCCAGGCCTTCGCGATCAGCTCGACATCGCGGACGACGACGTTCGGGTTGCCGCTCATCCCGCGTATCCCGGGACCTCGGCCAGGCTGTGATAGACGGGAATTCCGCGTTTTTGCGCGATTGCCACGTCCTGGTCGGCACCCCTCGACGCGCCCGGCAGCCGCAGCACCGCGTCGCACGCCTCCAGGAGACGTTCCGCCGCCGGGTACATGATGTGCTCGGCGATCGGGTCGGCGACGCTCGTGCCACCGGCGCCGCGCAGCACCGGAAGGGCCACCCACTCGCCGATCATCGGCACGTGGCCGGCCTGGAAGATCGGCCAGGCGGCCTCCTCGAGACGGCGCAGGTTGGCCCTGAGCAGGGCGGGGTCGTCACCGGTGCCGGAGCGGTAGGGTCCGGCGATCAGAATCATCATGGCCGGTAACCTACACTGGCAAACGCGCAATAATCGATAAAAGTAAGGGGAAACACGGAATGCTGGCGGCGGAACGTCGGGACTTCCTCATGGAGCGGCTGCGAGCCGACGGCAAACTGGTGGCCAAGGAGATCGCCGCCGAACTCGGCGTCGCCGAGGACAGCATCCGCCGCGACCTGCGCGAGATGGCCGCGGCCGGGCTCTGCCAGCGGGTCTACGGCGGAGCGCTGCCGGTCTCCCCGGCGCTCGCCGACTACGCGACCCGGGCCGGCGTCGCGACCTCCAGCAAGGAACGCGTCGCGGCAGCGGCCGCCGCACTGATCCGTCCCGGCGCGACAGTGCTGCTGGACGGCGGCACGACGGCGCTCGCGGTCACCGCCGCCCTGCCACCCGATCTGACCGCCACCATCGTCACGCACAGCCCGACCGTCGCCGCGGCCCTCGTCGGTCACCCCGCCGTCGACGTCTACGTGCTCGGCGGCCGCCTCTTCAAACACTCGGCAGTGACCTGCGGCGCCGCAACGTCAGAGGCGGCCCGCTCGATCGCCGCCGACCTGTTCCTGCTCGGCGTCACCGGCGTCCACCACGAGGCCGGCCTCACCACCGGCGACCCCGACGAGGCCGCGATGAAACGAACCCTGGCCGGCCGCGCCGCCGAGACGTACGTGCTCGCCAGCAGCGAGAAGATCGGCGCCGCCTCCCCGTTCCTGGTCCTCCCCGCCGACCAGGTCACCGCCGTCATCACCGACGCACCCACCGCCCATCCCGCCCTCACCGGCCTTCCGATCATCCCGGCGTGACCGGCCGCCGCTCGCCGGCCGCCAGCCGTCGCCCAGGCATCTCATGGCTTGCGCATGGCCGGTCCGGCGTACGGCTGACCCGCCCTGCCGTACGCCAGACCGGTTCCCCGGCGGCCGAGAGATGTCCGAACGACGGCTGGCGGTCTGCGGGGTGGAGACAGCCACCAGAACCAGCCGGGTCGCCATGGTCACCGTTCGGGGATGAGGAGTTTCTCCAGGAGGGTGGCGACGCGGTCGGCGTCGGCGGGGGCAGTGCGCCAGTTGGAGAAGGCGGCGCGCAACGCGGGGCGGCCCTGGTGGACGGTCGGGGTCAGGAAGGCCTCACCGGAGTCGGCGATGGCCTGGACCAGGGTGGGGACGTCGGCGGGGACGGTGAAGCAGACGACGTTCAGGCGTACCGGGGCAAGCAGGTGAACGCCCGGGATGGCCGTGAGGCGCTCGCCCAGCCGGTGGGCAGCGGAGATCGCGCCGGTGACGATCGCTCGGTGGCCGTCGGCGCCGTACGCGGCCACCGTGAACCAGGCGGCCAGGGCGCGTAGCCGGCGGGAGTTCTCCGGGGTGAGGTGGCAGTGGTCGGGGTCGCCGGAGACGGCGGGCAGGTAGGCGGCGGCGTTCTGGAAGACCGGCACCTGCAGGTCGCGGTGGCGGGTGAACTGGACCGCGGCGTCGTACGGGACGTTCAGCCATTTGTGCAGGTCGACGCAGACCGAGTCGGCGTCGGTGAGGCCGTCGACCAGGTGCGCGTGCGCGGGCGAGAGGGCGGCGAAACCGCCGAACGCGGCGTCCACGTGCAGCCAGAACGGGTAGCGGTCGCGCAGCGCGGCGATGGCGCGGAGGTCGTCGAAGTCGACCGTGTTGACCGTTCCGGCGTTGGCGACGACGATCGCCGGCCTGCCGTTCAGCGCTTCCAGGGCTTCGGCCAGCGCGGACACGTCGACGGCCTCCCGGTCCGGCAGCGTGGCGACCGGGCGCAGCGCGTCACGGCCGAGGCCCAGGACGGACAGGGCCTTGAAGACGCTGCTGTGGGCGGCGCCGGACAGCACCGTGATCTCGCCGAGGGCGGCCAGGCCCTGCCGGGCGACGTCCACGCCGAGCCGCCGGCCGATCCACTCCCGGCCGATGGCGAGGCCGACCAGGTTGGACATGGTGGCGCCGCTGACGAAGGCGCCGCTGTGCTCCGGGCCGAGACCGAACATCTCGCGCAGCCAGGCGACCGTCTCGTCCTCGAGAGCGGCGGCGGTGGATCCGGCGCGGTTGGAGCCGTTCTGGTCGAACGTGCCGGTCAGCCAGTCGCCGGCGAGCGCCGCCGGGGTCGCGCCGCCGGTGACGAAACCCAGGTAGCGGGGGCCGGCGCTGCCGGAGAAACCGGGCGCCCAGCGGCGCTGGAACGCGGCGAGAGCACCTGACGTGCCCGCGCCCGTGACCGGCAGCGGCGCGGCGGGGATGCCGGGCGGGGCCGGCGCGACCGGGCGTTCGTCCAGGCCGGCCAGGACGGACACGGCGTAGTCGCGGGTGGCCTGCAACAGTGCGGGCAGGGCGGCCAGATCGTCGGCGAGAGGTGGGTGCACACCTCACCGTAGGAACCCGGCGCCCCGCCCGTCGCGGTCCACTTCTGCGAAGCTGGCCTCAGACCCGGTGGGTGATCGGGATGCGCCAGAGCGGGTCGGCGATCTCCCGGTCGGCGCGGCGGCGGACGACCAGGAGCCAGGCGATGCCGACCAGTGAGACGCCGACCAGGCCGCCCCAGGACAGCACGGTGAACAGGTGCGGCTCGCGCGCCACGTCCGTGATCACCTGGGCGATGCTCTGCCAGCCGTCCCACAGGGCGTGCAGGATCGAGACGCCGAGGTACGTGGCCAGCAGGCGCCCGGTGAACGCGAAGTGGCTCCGGCCGCTCGCCGAGAACAGGACGCCACCCAGGATCGCGGTCCACAGGCCGTGACCGACCGGGGCCAGCACCCCGCGCAGCAGCTCCGTCTCGACCAGGGTCATCAGGGACAGGCCCTGCTGGGTGAAGAGGGCGGTGAACGCGTACCCGGCGGATTCGAAAGCGGCGAAACCGAATCCGACCGAGGCGCCGAGGATCACGCCGTCGACCGCGTACTTGTGGTGCAGGCGGCGGCACAGGAAGGCGAGGGCGGCGAGTTTCGCGGCCTCCTCGATCAGGCCGACGCCGAGGAAGAACAGCGGGCTGGGGTGCAGCAGGTACGTCTCCAGCAGCGACGCGGCCAGCACACCCAGCACACCGCCGGTGACGAACGTGCTGAACAGCAGCTCGGCGGTGACCTCGCCGCTGTGCCGTTTGGTGAACGCCCAGAGCACGAAGGTGACCGGCACCAGGAAACTGCCGAGCAGCACCAGGGTGGGGATCAGGTTGGGGTTGCCGGTGGCGAAGGTGACCACCACGGTCAACAGCCACAGTCCGAAGCCGGTCAGGAAGACCCGCCGCCACAGTTTCATTCCGCGCCTCCAGCGTTCGAGCGGTGCGGCACCCGGATACCCGCCGGGGTGCCGCGCCACGCGAGATTGAGACGTACGAGTCAGCGACGGGTGTAGATGAATCCCAGTTTGTCCACCGCGCTCCCGGATCGGCCGTGGAAGCCGGCGATCTGGAAGCCGTTCGGGGCGGTCCTGGTCACGCAGTCCGGTGTGGTGGTGCCGCCGGCGATGCTGTTCCCCGCCGAGGTCGTGAACTCGGCGTAGAAGACCCGCGTGTGCCCGTTGTATGCGGCGCGGCAGAGCTGGGCGCTCGTCACGTACTCCGACGGGCCGAGAGTGAGGGACTTCGCCGTGCCGCCGGTGCCGCCGTGCGCCAGTCCACCAAGGCTCACCTGGTCGACCCGTGACCCGGCGCGCAGCCCCACGGTCGAGGGCTTGGCCGGGATGTCGGAGATGTCATTGAAAAAGGTGCCGTGCGGGCCGCCGAACTGCTCGCTCAGCGCCAGGTCCGGATTCGCCGACCAGGTGAACGACGCGCTGATCGGATAGTGGTCGGACAGCTTCGTGAACGCGGCCTCCTCGTTGTGGTAGTCCGTCGCGTTCAGGGTGACCGCCCGGCTGCCCCGGTACAGAATCTTGTCGACCACCTCGCAGCTGTCGGTCAGCGCCGCCGCGTCGCAGACCAGCGCGTCCGCCCCGGCCGCCGGCGGGGTGCCGCCCCGCTCCAGATCCACCCACGCGTCGGTCAGCCCGTTGTCCGCCGCGAACTGCCGGATCGTGTCGGCGGCCCGGGTGTACCGGGTGTTGGTGTCGCCCATGACGATCACCGCGTTGCCCGCCGAGCGCGTGGCGATGAAGGCGGTGAGCTGGCGCAGGTTGTCGGCGCGGGACTGCTGGTCACCCGTACTCGTCCCGGCGTTGGTGTGCAGGTTGTAGAAGTCGACCCAGGCGCCTTCGGCGAGGCGGTGCCGGGCGAACGTGAAGCCCTTCGGGGTGAGGCAGTCACCGGAGTCGAACTGGCAGGAGTCCCAGTCGCCGCGTTCGAAGTCGTCGCTGTCGTAGGCGTACCGCGCAAGGGTGTTGAGCCCGGAGCCGATTCCCGCGCCGCCGCTGGTGGGGGTGCGGTGGGCGTGCGTGGTGTCGGCCGCGTACAGGTGGGCGTGGTAGTTGAAGTCCTCCTGCACGTGCACGATGTCGAACGGGCCGAGCCGCTGCCCGATCGCCGTGTGCGCGGTCTTCCGGTCGGTCTCCGCGCTGGAGATGAACCCGGGGAGCCCGGCGACGTTGTAGGTGAGGACGGAGAAGGAGCCGCCGGCCGCGTGTGCCGGGGCGGCGGGCGCGACGGCGAGCGTGCCGGCGAGGGCGGCGAACGCCACGAGAGCGCGTTTCATGGGCCGCAGCCTTCCATCGACGACTGTCGTCAGGGAAGGTCATTCGAGCGTTGTTCACGTTCACAACAGCACCGGTTGGGAAATCGGTCGTTCGATCCACCAAGACTGAACGGGATCTTGCCCCCGCATGTTGTGGAGTTCCCGTGAACGTCAGCCGCCGTACCCTCCTGATCGCCGGCGCCGCCGGCACCGCCGGTTTGGTGGCCGGCCCCGCCGGCATCGCCCGGGCTGCCGGGAGTACGGCCGCGAACTTCATCGACGCCTACAAGACCAACACCACCGCGAACCTGACCGCCGAGACCAACGCCGCCGTACGGATCCTCTCCGGCTTCCAGCAGGTGTGGAGTACCGGGACCGCGTGGAACACCGGCACCGTCCTGGACGCCGCCTTCCTGCGCGCCAACGTCCGCTACGTCGTCACGACCACCCGCAACCGGACCGCCGCCGAGGCCGCCCGCTCGTTCGTCGTCGACCGCCAGCACCAGTCGTACTCGGTGATCGCCGGCCTCGGCCCGCTCGCCCCGGTCTACAAGGCGGGCGCCCTCGCCGTCACCGGCATCACCGAGGCCCCCGCCACCACCCCGGCGACCACCGTCAGCGACGCCGTCCCGGCCGGCGCGCCCGCCGGGTCCACCCTCGGCGCCGGCAACCCGGCCTCGGCCCTCGGCAAGGTCGTCACGCTGGTCAACACGGTCCGCGGCAACTGGTCCTCCGGCAACCCGGCCAAGTTCTCCTACCAGTACCCGCGCCCGTGGCGGCTCACCGGCGACAGCACCGTCGTGCCGACCGGCGCGACCGACGAGCTCGGATACCCGGTCTACCGCTCGGACGTCGTGGTGACCCCGCAACTGCTGCGCCAGCGCAGCACCAACCCGGCCGAGGACGGCGGGTACGTCAGCGGGCACACCAACGCGCTGTACATGGCGGCGCTGGCATTCGCGTACGCGGTGCCGGAACGGTTCCAGGAACTCGTCACGGCGGCGTACGACCTCGCGCACACCCGCATCGTCACCGGCATGCACTCGCCGGTCGACGTGATCGGCGGCCGGATCCTCGGCACCGCCCTCACCGCCGCCATCCTCAGCGACCCGGCCAACGCGACCCTCAAGGCGGAGGCCCGCGCGCAGGCCCTGGCGTACTTCCAGGCCCAGGCCGGCCCGGACGTCTTCGCCGCGGCGCACCGCTCGCACGGCGACGACGAGTACGCCGACCGGGACGCCAACGCGGCCATCGTCACGCCGAAGGTCACCTACGGTCTGCCGGCGCGCCGGTCGAACGTGCGGTTCGTGGTGCCGGCCGGCGCCGAGGTGCTCCTCGAGACGCGGCTGCCCTACCTGGACGCCGCGCAGCGCCGGGAAGTGCTGCGGACCACCGGGTACGCGGCCGGCAACCCGATCCTGGACGGTCCCGAACAGTGGGGGCGGATCAACCTGTTCGCGGCTGCTGACGGTTACGGGGCGTTCGACACGACGGTGGCCGTCACGCTCGACGCGGCGGCCGGGGGCTTCTCCGCCGCCGACACGTGGCGTAACGACATCGACGGCAGGGGTGGGCTGATCAAGCTCGGCACCGGTGCGCTGACTCTCTCCGGGGACAACGCCTATCAGGGCGGGACGACCATTGCGCAGGGCACGCTGGTCGCCGGGTCCAAGTCGGCCCTGGGAGATGGGGACGTCACGGTCAGTGGGGGCACGTTGCGCCTGGCGGCTCCGAAGGTGCACGTCCGTGGGGCGGCCCGGATCAGCTCCGGCGTCCTGGCGGTCACGGTCCGTCCGCACGGGGCGGCGCCGCTCACCGTCGGTGACGATGCGGTTGTCGGGGCGCATGCGGTGCTGGAGATCGAGGTGGCCAAGTCCGACAAATACGACTCGGTCGTTCCGGTGATCAAGGCGCGGAAGATCCGGGGCCGGTTCGCGAAGGTGGTCGTGAAGACCCCCGGCTACCAGGCCATCCTGGTCCACCAGGGCGACACCGTCGGCGTACGCCTCCGCAAGAGCTGACTTCCCGGTACGCGCCCGCCGTCGCCGAGCCCGCTCTCACCCCCAGGGTGACCAGCCTCAGCGACGGCCGGCGTCGTGGGCCGTCGCTGAGAACGGTTTCGGGGTGGCGGTTGCCGGGCTCGGCGACGGCTGGGGTCCTCGGCCGTCGTTCAGGACGGTTTCGGGGTGGCGGTTGCCGGGCTTGGCGACGGCTGGCGGGCTGGTTGTCGGCGGTGGAAAGCGGTCGCCGGGGCCCTTACGGTGGGCGCGATGAACGGTCATGAGGAGACGGTTGCGTACGAGCCGGTGGAGACGTTGTTCGGGGCGTTGCAGCGCGGTCTGGGGCGGGGCGCGATCCGGGCGGCTGCGGAGGGCGACGCCGGCGCGGCGGTGTTCCGGTGCCTGGCGCGGGACCAGCGCTGGGACACCCAAGTAGAAGAACGTTCTGTCTACCTTGCCCGGCTCGTCCGTGACCTCGGACTGCCCGTCGCGCCGCTCCTGGCGCTGCTCGACGACCCGCCCGGCCTGGACGACCACCGCCGGGACGAGACGTTCGGGAACGTTCTGAGTGTCCTGACGCTACTGGGCACGGCAGGCGACGAGGAGGCCGCGGACGGTCTGCGGTGCTACGTCGGCACGGGGCCGCGCTGGGCCGCCGTGCTGGAGCAGATGGCCGAGGACTGGCCGCGTGACCGGTGGGACGGCCTGCTGACGGTGGCCCGGGAGCGGATCGCGGACGCCGGGGACGGTATCTGGTGGGACACCGGGCCGTGGACCGACTGGGCAGCCGGCGACGAGACGATCGCCGCCCGTGTGGCCGAACGGTCCGCGGTACGGCGGCCGTGGCCCGCGCCGGCCGGTGTTCCGGCGGAGGACCTGCTGGCTGCGGTAGCCGCCGGCGATCGACGGCAGCGGGTGAACGCGCTGTCCGAACTGAACCGGCGCGGCCCGCAGCCGGCCCTGCTCCCGATCATCGAGGACCTGGCCGCGTCCGGCGGGGTCACCGGGCCGCTGACCAGGGCCGTCCGGCTGCTCGGCGACCGGGCGATCTGGGCCGCCCGCCGCTGGGCCGCCGACCCCGGGCATCCGCTGTGGTGGTGCGGGGTCGGCGTGCTGGCCGTCCACGGCGACTGGTCGGACGGCCCGGCCCTGCTCGACGCCTGGGATCACCTGGACGCCACCGGTGATCTGTGCGGGTACGACACCGTGCTGGACGGCCTGATCCGCCTCAACGACGGCGAGGCCGACCGGTGGATCCCGCGGCTGCACGGCCTGTGGCTGTCGCCGCACAGTCACGAGCGGGCCGCTTACCTGCGGGCGATCCGGTTCGCCGATCCGCGTGCCGCGGCGCCGTTGTACGCCGAAGGGCTGTGGGACTGCCAGTCCGCGGTCCGGCTGCTGTCCGCCGAGTGCGTCCGGCTCACCCCGGAGAACCGCGCCCGCCTGGCCTACCTGCGGGACGACCCGATCGAGGACGAGGAGGTACGGGCGGTCGCCGCGGCCCGGACCCGAGACTGAACCCCGGCTGGCCCTCATGGCTGTCCCGAGCGCGGTGAGACAGCCATGAGAACCAGCCGGGGGTAACCAGCCGGCGCCTCACCGAGGGTTCAGGACTCGGTGAGGCGCCGGCTGGTGAAGGGGATCAGACCGTGATGTTCCACTGCTGGCAGGCGTTGCCGAGCGAGGCCCACTGGCGGACCGCGGTGCCGTCGGTGGCGGCGCAGTTGGTGACGTCGAGGACCATGCCGTTGCCCCGGTTGGCGATCAGGTACCCGCCGTTGATCGGGGTGAGGCTCCACTCCTGGCAGAAGTTGTTCAGGTTGGCCCACAGGTTGACCGCGGTGCCGTTGGCGGTGCCGCAGTTGACCGAGTCGAGGACGGTGCCGCTGTTGGCGTTGGTGATCCGGTAGTAGTTGCTGGTCGTCCTGGTGAACGTCCACTGCTGGCAGGCGTTGCCGAGCGACGACCACTGCTGGACGGCGGTGCCGTTGGCGGTGCCGCAGTTCTGCGCGTCGAGGACCTTGCCGCTGTTCTGGTTGACGATCCGGTACCTCGTGCCGGCCACCGGGAAGGAGACCGTGCCACCCGGGTCGCCGGCGGGGGCGGTGAGGCTGGTGGAGAGCTTGTCCGGCGTACCCAGGTTGGGTGTGCCGTCGCTGTTGAAGGTGACCTTCTTGAGCCGGGTCGTCCGGGTCGCGCCGCAGCCCTGCGCGGTGGTCTCGTTGGCGTGGTACGCCATCCACGTCTCGGTGCCGTCGGGCGAGGTGAAGAACGAGTGGTGGCCGGGGCCGTAGACGCTGTTCGCGTCGGAGCGCTGGAAGATCGGGGTGGACTTCTTGGTCCAGGACGACGCCGACAGCGGGTTGGCGCCGGTCAGCGTCAGCATGCCGATCTTGTAGTCGGGGGTGTTGCAGGAGCTCGCCGAGAAGGTCAGGTACGTCTTCCCGCCGCGCTGCAGCACGTACGGCCCTTCTTCGGTGTTGCCGCCGACCTTCTCCCAGTCGTACGTGGGGTACGAGATCCGCGTCCCGTACGCGCTGACCGTCCACGGGTTGCTCATCGGCGCGATGAACAGGCTCTGCAGGTCACCGACCCAGGACGAGTACAGGAAGTAGTTCGCCCCGTTGATCGTCGCGACGCTGCCGTCGATCGCCCAGCCGTTGTTCGCCTGCACGTTGAGCTGGCCCTTGAACGTGTACGGGCCCATCGGGTTGTCCCCGGAGCTCTCCAGCACGAACGAGCGCTGCCCGTCACAGCAGGCCGCGGTGCCGGCCGAGTAGTAGAAGTACCAGCGGTAGCCGTTCGGCCCGTTGAGCCGGTGCATCGACGGCGCCCACACGTTGCAGCAGCTGGCGGCGGCGGTGCCGGTGTAGATCACCGACTCGGCCGCGCCGGGCAGGGCCGCCACCGAGGTGGCCCGCTTGATCACGATCTGGTTGTTCCAGGTGGTCGCGGCCAGGTAGTAGTAGCCGTTGTAGTAGCCCACCCAGGGGTCGGCGCCGTACGGCGCGGCCGCGACCGGGTTGGTGAAGGTGGTGGCCGCCTTGGCCGGGGACGCGGTGGCGGCTTCGATGGCGACGGCGGTGCTGAACAGCAGGAGGAGGACGGCTCCGAGACTTCTCAGGCGCGCAAGAGACATGGGGGAGTCCCTTCGAGGGGGATGTTGCCAGTATGTTAACGATCACAACATCACTGTCAAGAGCCTGAATATTCGCCGGTCACTGGCGCTGAGCGCGTTCCACCAGGTCAGCCGCCACGTCGCGAAGTTTGCGGTTGGCGTCCTGGGAGGCGCGGGACAGGATCGCGAACGCCTCGTCCGGCCCGCAGCGCCGCCGGCTCATGATGATGCCCTTGGCCTGCTCGATCATCGCCCGGCTCTCCATCGCCGCCTGCAACTGCCGGGCCACCGTCACGGTGGCGTCGTAGAGGTCGGCGTTGGCCAGGGCGACGGCCGCGTACTCGGCGAACGTGCGGGCCAGGGCCATCGCCTCGTCGTCGAAGGCGCGGGCCGTGACGGCGTAGAGGTTGATCGCGCCGCTCACGGTGTCCCGGATCGGCAGGCCGACCGAGAACGTGCTGCGCACCCCGAGCCGGGCGGCGTTCTCGTCCCAGCCCGGCCAGCGGGTCTCGGCGCGGACGTCCGGGACGCTGACCGTGCCGCGGGTCGCGGAGGCCTCCAGGCAGGGGCCACGGCCGTACGCGTACTGCCACTCGTCGATGGCGCGCGCGTAGTCGCCGGTGCTGGCCACGGTGTGCGGGCCGGTGTCGCGCACCAGGGTCACCGACACCTCGGACACGCCCGGGACGGCATGCTCGGCCAGCATCGCCACCTGGGTCAGGAATCCCGGCAGGTCCGTCTCGCCGAGGCTGATGCGCCCCAGCTCACGGAAAGCGTCGATCGGGTCCAAGTCCTCTTTGTAGCGCAGCGACCCGCTCACGTTCACCCGATGCGGTTATCGGCATGGCGACACGCCCGTTCGGGTCTACGCTGGTTCCGGGTCAAGACGGGTGCCCGGCCATCGCCGTGCCGGGAGGCCGCCCGTGACCGTGGACCGTTCGCTCCGAGTGCTGACCGTGCGCTCCCGGCTGGCCCGCAACAGTCGCGTGACGATCGCCCAGGTGTGTGTCGAGGGCGAGATCGACGCCGACAACGTCTCGGTGGTGCGTGCCGTCCTGCTGCACTCGATCGGCACCTATTCGCTGATCCACTGCGACCTCAGCGGCGTCACCTTCATCGCGGCCGCCGGGGTGAACACCCTCGCCGCCGCGGCTCGGCGGGCCGCCGCCCGGGGCGTACGCCTGGAACTGCACGGGGTCCACGGCATGACCCGCCAGGTGCTGGAGATCGCCGGGCTGGACCGGATATTGCCCATCTCGGGGTGACCCGCGGGGATCCCGCCACGTAGTATCGTGCTCTTGCGGCCGGTGCCCGTTACATCGACACCGGTCCCCAGCGTCAAGCAGCGGCGCGATCCCGAGGGCCGCCCGGCCCCCGGTGATTGATCGATCGAAGGCACGGCCGCCCGCAGCGGCCCGTGCTCCGCTGTGGGGATCCACTGACGTTGATGGCGCACGACCCGACCGACACCGCTGCCGCTTTCGCGGAGCTCGGTCGTATCAAGCTGGGCGAGACCGATCTCGACGGGGTCCTGAGCCGGGTCGCGGACCTGGCCCGGCGGACCGTTCCCGGGGCCGGGCAGGTCTCCATCACCCTGTTGCGCGATCGGGGCGCGGCCACCGTGGCGCACACCGGCGACGCCGCGCTGCGCCTCGACGAGGTCCAGTACGCCCATGGCGCCGGTCCCTGCCTGGAGGCGGCCCGCTCCCAGTCCACCGTCGACGTCCCGGACACCGCGGCGGACCCCCGGTGGAACCGCTGGGGCGCCGAGGCGGCGCGGGCCGGCATGGGCAGCGTCCTGTCGCTGGGCCTGCCGATCATGGAGGGCGTGAGCGGGGCCCTCAACGTGTACGGCGTGCCCGTGCGGGCGTTCGGCGAGGACGCGCTGGTCCTGGCGGAGACCTTCGTGCGGTACGCGGCCGTCGCCCTCGCCAACGCCCACCTCTACGACGCCACGGCGAGCCTGGCCCAGCACCTGCAGGCGGCGATGGAGAGCCGCGCGGTGATCGAGCAGGCCAAGGGCATCATCATGGGGGAGCGCCGGTGCGGCGCCGACGAGGCGTTCGCCATCCTCACCCGGGTCTCCCAGGACACCAACCGCAAACTGCGTGACGTCGCCGCCGCTCTGGTGGAGCGCACCCAGCGCGGCTAGATCGCGTGTGGATTCCGGGCGCGTATGACGGCCGAAATCCACACGCGGAATCAGGCGCTCACGTCCAGCCGGCCGGTGGTGCGCGGGCCGTGCTGGTCGAGGTGGCGCAGCGCCGCGTCGAGATAGCCGGCGATCGGGTTGCGGCCGGCCGGGTTCTCGTCGTACCGGCGGGCCAGGTCCCGCAGGTAGACCTCGGTGACCTCCTGACCGGGCGCGAGCCGTCCCGCGGACCGGTCGGCGGCGATCGCCGCGGCGAGCGAGTTGATCCAGCCCTGGCCCGGGACGGCGGCGTCGATCCGCTGGCCGGTGGCCTGGTAGATGAGTTCGCGGTCGCGGTCGGTGAGGGACGCGGCGTCCTCGCGGGCGGAGTGCCGGTCCCGGGCCGGGCGGGCGACGGCGCCGGGTGGGGTGATCAGGGAGCGGTACGGGTTCAACCGGGGAATGGACATGTGCGGGCACTACCTCCGGCCATGGAGCTTTCGACGTCCTCACCATCGGTGCCGGACGGGTGCTGCTGAGGGGTTTTCCGGGTAGCCGGATTTCACCATGTGTTGAGTTCTCCCCTTCCCCGGCGCCTGAAACTCATCTAGCGTTGAGTTCAACACTTGATGAGTTTCGGGAGGAACCATGTCCATCGAGGTCAGCGACCTCGTCGTGCGGCGTGGGAGGAGAACCGTCCTCGACGGCTTCTCCTGCGTCATTCCGCGGGGCGGTGTCACCGGGCTGCTCGGCCCGAGCGGCAGCGGCAAGACCACGCTGATGCGCGCGATCGTCGGCGTGCAGGTCGTCACGTCCGGCACGGTGACCGTGCTCGGCCACCCGGCCGGGTCCGCGCCGCTGCGCAGCAGGATCGGCTATCTCACCCAGGCGCCCAGCGTCTACGCCGACCTCACGATCGCCGAGAACGCACGGTACTTCGCCTCGCTCTACCGCCTCGGCGGGAAAGAGGCGGATGCGGCGATCACGGCGGTCGGGCTCGACAGCGCGAAGAATCAACTGGTGTCCGATCTGTCGGGCGGTCAGCGGAGCCGGGCGTCGCTCGCCTGCGCCATCGTCAGCCGGCCCGAGGTGCTGGTGCTCGACGAACCCACCGTCGGCCAGGACCCGGTGCTCCGGGACGAGCTGTGGGACCACTTCCGAAGGCTGGCCGCCGACGGGACGACGGTGCTCGTCTCCAGCCACGTGATGGACGAGGCCAACCGCTGCGACCGGCTCCTGCTGATCCGTGAGGGCACGCTGATCGCCGACGACACCCCGGCCGCGGTCAAGCGCAGCGCCGGAACGGACGACCTGGACCAGGCGTTCCTCACCCTGATCCGCAAGCACGAGGGGGCGGCGGCGTGATACTCGCGAGCACGATCCGAAGGATCCTGACCCAGCTGCGGCACGACCCGCGGACCATTGCGATGATCATCGTGGTGCCGACGTTGCTGATCACGCTGATCTACTTCATGTACGAGGGGCAGCCGCACGTCTTCGACCGGGTCGCCCTGACCATGCTGGGCGTCTTCCCGTTCATCGTGATGTTCCTGATCACCAGCATCGCCATGCTCCGGGAACGCACCACCGGCACCCTGGAACGCCTCTTCACCACCCCGGTCGGCAAACTCGACCTGCTCTTCGGGTACGGGATCGCGTTCGGTCTCGCGGCCGCGGCCCAGGCGGCGGTCGCGGCCGGGTTCTCCTACTGGGCCCTGGACATGCGCACCGCCGGCAGCATCGGCCTGGTCATCCTGATCGCTGTCGCCAACGCCGTCCTCGGGGTCGCGCTCGGCCTGCTGTGCAGCGCGTTCGCCCGGACCGAGTTCCAGGCGGTGCAGTTCATGCCGCTCGTGGTGGCGCCGCAGCTGCTGCTCTGCGGGTTGTTCGTGCCGCGCGAGGACATGGCCGGGTGGCTGCAGGCGATCAGCGGCGTGCTGCCGATGTCCTACTCGGTGGAGGCGCTGACCGAGGTGGGTGTGCACGCCGAGCCGACGGGCATCATGTGGCGGGACCTGACCGTGGTGGTCGGCGCGATCGTGGTGGCGCTGATCCTCGGGGCGGCGACGCTCCGGCGCAGGACCGCTTAGGCCGTACGACAAAAGGGGTTTGATCGATGGTGCGACGGACCGGACGCCGGCCCGGCAACCCGGACACGCGGGAGGCGATCCTCTCGGCCGCGCGCAGCGCGTTCGCCGAGAAGGGGTTCGACGGCGCCTCGATCCGCGCCATCGCGACCGGCGCCGGTGTCGACCCGGCGCTGGTCCACCACTATTTCGGCACCAAGGACAAGCTGTTCCTGGCGACCATGAACGCGCCGGCCGACCCGACCGACCTGATCGCGGAGGCGAGCGCGGGGGAGCGGCACGAGATCGGCGAACGGTTCGTGCGCGCCTTCCTGGCCATGTGGGACGGTCCGCGCGGGTCGGCGGCGGTGGCGCTGCTGCGGTCGGTGGTCGGCACCGAGTGGACCGCGAAGATGTTCCGCGAGTTCATCGTCACCCAGATCCTGCGCCGGGCCACCGCCAAACTGGACCTGGACCCGGCGGAGGCCGAGCTGCGGGTCACCCTGGCAGCCGGCCACCTGGCCGGGCTCGCCCTGGCCCGCTACGTGATCAAGGTGGAGCCGCTGGCGTCGGTGCCGTCCGAGACCCTGGTCGCCGCGGTCGGCCCGGCGGTGCAGCGCTACCTCACGGAAGAGTTGCCGGGCGTCTTCGGAGCATGAGATCGGGCCCGGCGGGGCATGCGGCAGTCCGTGCGGTACCCATCGATCATTCTGCTGCTGCTCGCGGCCGCCGGGTGCGCGCCGGCCGGCGACGCCGCGGAGGACACCGCGCGCCGGTTCCTGCAGGCGGTCGCGGACGGTGACGGGCAGGCCGCCTGCGGCGCCCTCGCTCCGCGGACCGCGGAGGAGATCGACGCGCCGTGTGCGGAGAGCATTCTGGGCGAGTCGCTCGCGGCGCCCTCACCCCGGGCGACTGCTGAGGTGTACGGGCAACGCGCGCTCGTGACGTTCGACGGCGACGCCGTGTTCCTCGCCGTCTTCCCGGACGGCTGGAAGGTCGTCGCCGCCGGGTGCACGCCGCGCGGCGATCAGCCGTACGACTGCGCCGTCCAGGGCGGGTGAGCCGGATGCGCGCCCAATACCTGCTGCTGCTGTTCGTGGTGACCGCCGGGCTGCTGTACTTCGCCGCGCTCGGGGTGATGCACCGATGAGACGGCTCCGCGACAACTCCCTCGGCCTGGTGTTCGGGCTGCTGTTCCTGATCGTGCTGGTGGCCCAGGCGTTCGCCGGGCACGCCGACTTCAACCAGCAGCAGATCGCCGCCGGCATGGAACCGATCGGGCTCGGCCGCTATCTGACGTCCGCCTCGTTCGCGGCCGACGTGGCGGAGAACTGGCAGTCCGAGTACCTGCAGTTCTTCCTCTACATCTTCCTCACCGTCTGGCTCGTCCAGCGTGGCTCCCCGGAGTCCAAACCGGTCGGCAGCCCGCACGACGCCACCGGCGTGGAGGGCTGAACCCCGCGTGTGTATTTCCGGCGCGCACAGCGGCCGAAATACACACGCCGGCTCAGGCTTCCGCGGCCACCCGGGCGGACAGGAAGGCGTCGATCTGCGCCCGGGTGTGCTCCGGCACGCCCTGGAACTGCAGGCCCAGCTCGGCGGTGTCACCCTGGGGCACCCGGCGCACCACCCGGGCGTCGGCCTTCCCGCTCAGCCCCTCGAAGGTGAACTCGGCCTGCACCAGCTCACCCACCGGGAGCGCGGTCGCGGCCGCGACGATGCAGCCCAGACCGTCCGAGCTGAGGTCCATCATCTCCGCCTCGATCGGCGCCGGGCGGGTCGCGGTCCGCAGCCGCACCGAGCCGCTGACCGGCAACCGGTCGTGGCGGCGGCGCTCCAGGCGCTCCGCCACATCCGACAGATCGCCGATCTGGTGCATCGTCGTGTCCACGCTCTGGTGCAACTGCCGGACGATGTCGTGCTGCTGGTCGGCGATCCCGCCGAGCTGGCGCATCGCCTCCTCGATGTCGCCGACGTCGGCGATGATCGCGCTGAGCGTCTGGCCCATCTTCGCGACGTCCGCCTCCAGGGTCGCGATCGTGCTGGTGATCTGCTCGGTCGAGTCGGCAGTGGTGTCGGCCAGGCTCTTCACCTCGTCGGCGACCACCGCGAACCCGCTGCCCGCCGCGCCGGCCCGGACCGCCTCGATGGTCGCGTTCAGCGCCAGCAGCCGGGTCTGCGAGGCGATGCGTGAGATCACGCTGGCGATCCCGGCGACCTGGCGCAGGCTCGCGTTCAGCGCGGTGGCCGACTCGCCGGCGCTGTGTGCCCGCTGGACCAGCGCCTGTGCCGCGTCGCTGGTGATCGAGACCCGCTCGTGGGTGGCGGCCGCGGCGTTCCGGGCCTCACCCACGTGCAGGACCACGTCCTCCAGCTTGCCGCCGATCACCTCGGCGGTGTCGTCGATCGCCTCCCGGGCCCGGCGCCGCAGCCGCTGGTTGAGCTCCCGCTGCTGGGCCTGGGCGGTCTGCTCCTGCACGGCCAGGGCGCCGCGCAACTGCTCCAGCTCGGCGTCCCGCTCCCGCAGCGCCGCGGTCAGCTCGGCGACCGTCGCCTCGGCGGATCCGCCGCCGGGGGCCGGCCTGTCGCTGCCGGCGAGCTTCGACCAGAACGGCATCAGTGAGAGACCCCCGGGGCGGGTACGTCGGAATGATCTGACGCTACCTCAGTCGCCGGTCAGGAGGTCGTCGATCTGGCCCATCGCCGCCCGCACACCCTCCGCCATGCCCATCCCGGCCGACCGTTCCAACTGCTCGGCGTCGCGGAACCGGAACACCGTCGTCATCCGGGTCCCGGCCGCGGCCGGCTCCAGGGTGACCACGCCGTGCATGGCGTCCGCCGGGTCGAGCGGCTCCCCGTCGTCACCGGAGAACCCGGCGTCGAACTCCAGCCGGCCCGGCTCGTCGACGTCGGTGATCAGCCACCAGCCCCGCGGCTTCGCGCCCTCCGGCGTGGTCATGTGGTAGCGGACGTCGCCGCCGGGCTTGAACTCGTAGCGGTCGAAGGTGGCCGGGTAGCTCGGCGGGCCCCACCAGCGCTCCAGCTTGCGCGGATCGGCCCAGACCTGCCACACCCGGTCCACCGGGGCGGCGAACTCGGCGACGAAGGTGAGCGTCAGCGCGCTGACGTCCTTGTCGGAACTGATCACGGTCATCTCTGCTCGTCCTCCTGGAGAATCTGCTCGATCCGGGCGACCCGCTGCCGCCAGATCTCCTCGTACTCGTCCAGCAGCCGCGCCACCCGGCGCAACGCCTCGACCTCGCCGGTCACGATCTGCTCCCGTCCCCGCCTGGTCTTGCTGACCAGGGCGGCCTGCTCCAGCACCGCGACGTGTTTCTGCACCGCGGCGAAGCTCATCGGATAGGCGCGGGCCAGCTCGGACACCGACTGCCCGGACCGGATCACCCGGAACAGGATGTCCCGCCGGGTGGCGTCCGCCAGCGCGTGGAAGACACGGTCCGTATCTACAACCATGTGGTTGTACGTTAGCCGCCACCGGCGCTTGGGGCAAGGAAAAGCTTCAGAAGGGTGCCCGGCCGCCGATGAGGCGGGTCCGGATCGAGGAGGCCAGCATGACGAACGCCCGCACGACCACCATCAGCATCGGCACATCGACCACGCCGACCGTCCGGGACACCCAGACGGCCTGGCTGCGGATGCGGGAGGACGCGCTCCGCGATGTCCCGCGCCGGTGGTCAGCGCAGGACGGTCAGCGCTTCGGCGAGAACGTCGGTGGCGTCCTTCACGTCGACCTCGCGCATGCGTAGCGGGCCGCCGGTCTCGGTGAGCAGCGCGGCGTGCGGGCCGCCGGCGTAGAACGGGGCGAACCCCAGGTCCCGGATGATCTGCGAGGCGGCCGCGCGGGCGTCCGCCTCGTCGGTGCACACGTACTCGGTGAGCAGCGGGTCGTGGCCGCGCCGCCGGCTCAGCACGTCGGTCGAGACGGTGTTGAACGCCTTCGCCCAGTGCGCCTCCGGCGCCCAGTCGATCAGCGTCTCCAGGCCGGAGACGCTGTCCGGGACGTCCGGGTTGGTCGCGTCGATCACCACCTTGCCGGTGATCCCGCCGCGGGTCAGCTCCACCGCCTCGTGCGCGGACTCCCAGTTCGGGCTGAAGATCACCACGTCGCCGAAGGCCGCCGCCTGCGGGATCGACATGACCCGCAGCGGTGAGCCGTCCCGGCCGAGCTCCGCCCGCAGCCGCTCCGGGTGCCGCGAGGTGACCGCGACGTCGTGCCCGCTCTCGGCGCACCACCTGGCCAGCGTGCCGCCGAGCTGCCCCGCCCCAATGACACCGATACGCATGTCCTCAGGGTGCCCGCCGGATCACCCGGGCGAGTGGTGATCCGGGAAATCGCCGTAGATCATCCGCAACTCGACGGTGACCAGATCGTCCACCAGGGCCTCCGGATCGGCGCTGCCGGCGAACGCGGCGGTCCGCAGATCGTCGATCAGCCCGGCCAGCACCCGCGGGTCCGGACCGGCCGGGGCCCGGCCCGACGCCCGCTCCCGCCCGATCCGATCGGCGAGCCGGTCCACGTGCGCGGCCCGCATCCCGTCGCGCCACCGCGCCAGCGGCGGGCAGCCGGGCGCGGCGGCGAGCGCCCCGGTCAGCAGCCGGCCCTGGTCACGCCAGAGCGCCGCGAGCGCGGACAGCGCGGACCGCAGCGACGCCGCGTCCGGCCCGTCGCCGTCGAGCCAGGGACCCGCGTCCCGGCCCAGCTCACCGGTGATGCCGTGCAGCAGGGCCACCACGACGGCGAGCTTGGAGTCGAAGTAGAAGTAGAAACTCGACCGGGAGATCTCCGCTCCGGCGGCCAGCTCGTCGATGGTGATCTCGGCGAGGGGTTTGCGGGCGAGCAGGGCCCGGGCGGTCTCCAGGATCGCGTGCTCGCGGCGGTCGCCCTTGCTGGGCCCGCGGCGGCGGCCGGGGAGTGTGCTCATACCGACACACTAACGCGGTGTCGACTTTTTCGACGTACTGTCGATTCCGAACGACACGCCGTCCCACTGCGAGCGTGTGGATTTCGGGTGGAGTGTCCGCCCGAAATCCACACGCTGGTCAGAGCCGTTAGGAGCACCGATGAAAGAGATCCGCCTCGCGTCCCGCCCGGTCGGCTGGCCCACCGCCGAGACGTTCGAGATCGCCGAGACCGCGACGCCCGAGCCCGGCCCCGGCCAGGTGCTGATCCGCAACATCTACATGTCCGTCGACCCGTACATGCGCGGCCGGATGAACGACGTGAAGTCCTACATGCCGCCGTTCCAGGTGGGGCAGCCGCTCGACGGCGGCGCGATCGGCGAGGTCGTCGCCTCCAACGCCGAGGCGGTCCCGGTCGGCGCCCACGTCGTGCACAACCTGGGCTGGCGCGAGTTCGCCGTCGCCGACGCCGAGCGGGTGCGCGTCGTCGACCCGGCCGCCGCGCCCACCCTCTCGGCATACCTGGGCCTGCTCGGCATGACCGGCCTCACGGCGTACGCGGGCCTGCTCGACATCGCGCAGTTCCGCGAGGGCGACACCGTGTTCGTCTCCGGCGCGGCCGGCGCGGTCGGCAGCGTCGTCGGCCAGATCGCCCGGCTGCGCGGGGCGAAGCGGGTGATCGGCAGCGCCGGCTCCGCCGAGAAGGCCCGCCACCTCACCGAGGACCTGGGCTTCGACGCGGCCTTCAACTACAAGGCCGCGCCGGTGCGCGAGCAGCTCAAGGCCGCCGCGCCGGACGGCATCGACGTCTACTTCGACAACGTCGGCGGCGACCACCTGGAAGCCGCGATCAGCGTGATGAACAAGTACGGCCGGATCGCCATGTGCGGCGCCATCGCGCACTACAACGACACCGCCCCGCCGGCCGCGCCGCGCAACCTGGCCGCCACCATCGGCAAGGAGATCAACCTGCGCGGGTTCCTGGTCGGCAACCACTCGCACCGGATGCCCGACTTCGTCGCCGAGGTCGGCGGCTGGCTGCGCGCCGGAAAGATCACCGCCCGGGAGACCGTCGTCGAGGGTCTGGAGAACGCCCCCGAGGCGTTCCTCGGGATGCTGCGCGGCGAGAACACCGGCAAGATGGTGGTCAAGGTCGCTTAACCAGCAATTAAGGTACGCCCGGCGACCTTTTCGTACGGGTCGCCGGGTATCACCCGGAACTGAACGCCGATTCAGTCGCTCAGGTGAACGGAGTGGATACAGAACGTACGGTTGATCGCCCTCGTCCGTACGGGTGAGGTCACTGACGGAAAGCAGACACTAGCGTTCCCGTGTGGCGAATCGGTTCCCCCTCTGGGGACAAGCGGGCTGGGCAAGTGCCGAGGTGGTCGGCGAGACGCACTACGCGAAAGCGATACGTGCGCTCTTCGGCGGCGACTTCGACCCGCGGGGCACCGACCTGACCATCCCCGTCCAGCTCGTCCCCGACCGCAACAACAAACACGACCGGAACGCGGTCGGCGTCTGGTCCGGCTCCAGCCTGCTCGGCCACCTGCCCCGCTCGGAGGCCGCCCGGTACGTCGGCGTCCTCACCGACCTCACCACCCGCGGCCTCACCCCCGAGGTCAACGCCCGGATCACCGGCCGGGAATGGGGCGCCGCCGACGGCCGCCCCGCCGCCTTCGACAGCACCATCCGCCTCGACCTCGCCGAACCGCACATGCTCGTCCCGGCCAACGCCGCCCCGATCCAGGAACACCGGCTATTGCCGTCCGGATCCGCCGCCCAGGTCGTCGGCCAGCAGCAGTTCCTCGACGCGCTGGTGCCGCTGCTCCGCCCGGAGGGCGAGTGCTGGGCGTACGTCACCCTCCACGAGATGGCCGACCACCTCGTCGAGGTCCGGATCGGCGACGCCCGGGTCGGCGACCTCAGCCCCAAGATGAGCGGCGAACTTCTCCCGGCCCTGCGCCACATGGCCGAACAGGGCCTGGTCACCGCGGCCCGGGCGATCGTCCGCGGCAACAGCGGCAAGAGCGAGGTCATGCTCTACGTGGCCCGCGCCCAGGACCTGCCGGACAGCTGGCAGGGCACGGCGAACCGCCCGGGGCCGGGCGCTCCGGCCGGTGGCGCCCCGGGCCGCGGCACGGCGAGCGTCCCGTCCCCCGGCGTGGCCGCCACGGGACCGGTCACGCCGGGTCCCGGCCCGCTTCCCGGCACCCCGGCGCCGGCGATCCCCGGCATCAGCGCCTCCGGCGCCCCGGCTCCGGGCACCGCGATGTCCGGCGGTCCCGGCTCCGGCGCCCCGATGTCGGGTGGGCCCGGTTCCGGCGGCGCGCTGCCGGGCGGCCCCGGCTCCGGTGGGCTGATGTCCGGCGGCCCCGCTTCCGGCGGCCTGGTGCCGAACTGGGTCAGCGGCGACTCCCTGCCCAGCTGGGCGGCCCCGGCCAGCACCAACCCGGCGATCACCCCGGCGCCGGCGACCAGCCCGGTACCGTCGTCGCCGGTCTCCCCGGCCGCCCCGTTCCCGTCGAACACCGGCTCGTTCCCCGCCAGCACCACCGGCTCGATCCCGTCGAGCGCGGCCGGTTCGTCGTCGTTCCTGTCGACGTTCGCCTCCTCGCTCGGCCCGGGGGCGCCCTCTTCGCCGCCCGGGACGTCATCGCCTTCCGCGCCCGGGTCGCCGTCCTCTGCCGACCAGTTCCCGGGACAGTCCGGGGCCTTCTCCGCCGGGTCGGGCGCCTTCGCGGCCGGCGGCCGCAGCGGCGCGGGTTCGCCCGGCACGGAGTCGCCCGCGCCCGGCTGGGCCGCCGGTGGTGACGGCCGTCTCGGCTGGTCCACGTCCGGCGACACCACACCGAGCTGGGTCACGCCCAGCGAGAACCCGCCGACCCTGGCGCCCGCCGGCGAGAACCCGCCCAGCTGGGCCACCCCCGGTGAGAGCTCGCCGAGCTGGGCGAACGCCGGCGACGACACGAACCGCAGAGTGCCCAGCTGGTCGGCCGCCAGCGGCGCGGTACCGAACGTTCCGTCTGCCGGTGGTGCGGTACCGAACGTTCTATCTGCTGGTGGCGGGGTGCCGAACGTTCCGTCTGCTGGCAGCGCGGTACCGAACGTTCTGTCCTCCGGCCGGCACTCCGCGACCACCCCGGTTCCCCGGAGGGAAGGCTCGGGCGGGCTGCTGACCGACCCGCTCAACCGGCCGGTCAGCCCGGCCGCCCCCACCGGGCCGGTGAGCCCCGCGCCGGCGGTCGGCGACGACTACGCCATCGCCGAGACCACGGTGATCCCCGCCCTGGCCGCCGTGGTGAAGGCCAACTCGGGCGCGCTGGCCGGTCTCGCCCCGGTCTCCGGCGTCCCGGAACCCGCGAACCCGCACCCGCCGATCCCGCCCGCCCCGACCGGCATCAGGTTCGTGGTGCCGTCCGGCTGGCCCACCCCGCCGTCCGGGTGGTACCCGCCCGAGGGCTGGCGTCCCGACCCGGCCTGGCCCCCGGCGCCCGCCGACTGGCAGTTCTGGGTGCCCACCTGGGACTGACCCCCGGTAGATCATGTGCCGGGTTCGGCCGTCATGAGTCTTCTTCCGGGGTACTGAACGGCGAGTGGTCAAGCCCTTGTCCGGGGCGATGCGGGTCACGACTGCGGCCGGGGCTCCCCGGGCCAGAGCCCGATCTTGTGAACCCGACGCCGGAGCGGGGCGCACAAGATCCAACTTCCGCCCCTTCTTCTGCGCTGAGCTGCGGAAATCCGGCACCTTCCCCCCAAGATCGCGAGCCTTGTCGATCTCGGGGAGGAGTTGCCGGGCCGCGTCGCACAGGAACGCCGGCCGCGGGTCGATCGTGCGTACGGGCTCACCCGTTCGAAGGCCGGCGAACGCGGAGATGAGCAACCGGGAAGAAGGCTCTCCTGCGCGCCCGGACTCACCACGCGATGACGGGTCCTGGTTCCACGACGCGTCTGGGGCCGGCCGCCGGTCGCCGCCTGGGGGATTGTCGTGCGCGTGGCCCGTACCGGGAAAGGTTTGGGTAGGGGATCGGCCTGGAGGGGAGCTTTCCTCCGATTTGGGGGATTTTAGGAAGCTCAAAGGGATTTTGGTGGCCGGATAGGTCGGATTAACCCGGCAAATCGCCACGCTGACACCCCTCTGCTTGCTGGAATGTGCAAATGCGGTGGGATGATGCTGACGGGCTGACCGGACGGCCGGACGCGCGTGTCCGGGGAGTGCTCGAGTCCTGGCGTGCCGGTCTGCTGGACCTCACCGCCGGCAATCCGCTGATCCATGTGGATCCGGACTCGCCGGGTGTGGTGGCGATCGACAGCCCGTCGCCCCGCAGCGTGCTGGAGGCGTTGCAGCAGGGCCGCGAGTGCGGGTTCCTCGGCGTCGAGGAGCAGCTGGAGGGGCCGCGGCCGCGGGCGGCGAGCGCGTTCCAGACACCGATGGCGGACGCCGACATGGACGCCACGCTGCGGGCGTTGCGGCGCACCGACCATCGGGACCAGCTGGAGTACGGGCTGTCCACCCTCTACCTCGCGCTCGGCACCCTGCACTGGAAGGACGACCAGCGGGAGTACGCCAGCCCGATCCTGCTGCTCCCGGTGGACCTGGTCGACGCGGACCCGCTCGACTACCCGCGGCTGCGTGCCCGCGCCGAGGACCCGATGGTCAACCCGGCCCTCACGGTGAGCCTGCGGCAGCACGGCGTGGAGCTGCCCGGGGTGGAGAGCCTGACCGGGCTGGACGTCACGGTCTTCTGGGCCCGCCTCGACGCCGCGATCAGCGAGCATCCGGAGTGGCGCACCGACGAGGCGATCGTGCTGTCCCGGTTCACCGTGCACCGCGAGGTGGTGTACCACGACCTGGTCGACAACGAGCGGCAGATCCTCGCGCACCCGGTGGTCCGGGCCCTGGCGACCGAGGCGCGGTCGCAGATCGACGCGTTCCGGTTCGAGCCGGTCCCGGCCCGCCGGATCGACGACATGGCGTCGCCGGACGACGTGCCGCTGGTCCTGGACGCCGACGCCGCCCAGCGGGCCTGCGTGTCGGCGGCGCTGGGCGGGCGCAGTTTCGTGATGCGGGGCGCGCCCGGCACCGGCAAGTCGCAGACCGTCGCGAACATGATCGCGGCGCTGATCCACGCCGGGAAGCGGGTGCTGCTGGTCTCCGAGAAGGCCGCCTCCCTGGACGTGGTCAAGGACCGGCTGGCGCACGCCGGGCTCGACGACTACCTGCTCGAACTGCACAGCGAGCGGATCGGGCGGGACCAGGTCGCGGCGACCCTCGCGGCGGCGCTCGACTTCATCCCGCTGCCGCCGCCGGGGCTGTCCACCGACGAACGGGAGGAACTGCGCGAGCACCGGGAGCGGCTGAACGCGTACGCGGAGGCGATGAACGAGGTCCGGGAGCCGCTCGGCCACCGCCTGCACGACGTGCTCGGCATGTGCGCGCAGATGACCGACGTGCCGGCCGGGCCGGTGCCGCAGGTGCTGCCGGTCCCGCTCACCACCCAGTCCCTGCAGAAGGTCCGCGACGCCGCCGACCGGCTCGGCCGGGCCTGGCGCCCGGCGCTGCGCGGCGACGACTTCCTGTGGCGCGACGTGATCGACCGCAACGGGCTCGACGCCCGCCTCAACCAGGCGCGGGCGTCGCTGGAGAACCTGGTCGAGGCGTCCACGAAGGACCCGGTCGCGGCCGCGTTCCGGACCCGGCACCTGTCCGACGCGATCGCGCTGACCACGCTGATCGGGCACGCCGCCCGCCGGCCCGCCGAAGCCGCCGACGCGTGGTTGCTGCTGGAGAGCCTGGAGCCGGTGGCCCGCGCCGCCGAAGGGCTGCTGCGCCACCTCAAGGCGCTGAACCAGGCCGAGGAGGCGGTCCGGGCCCGGGCCGGGGTGAGCTGGTCGGCGCTGCCGTCGCCGGGCAAGCTGCCGATCGTGCCGAACCTGGCCCACCTGGACCCGCCCGCTGTGGAGATGCTGCCGCTGACCGCGGCGCAGTCCCGGGGCCTGGCCCGCCGGTTCGCCGAGGAGGCCGACCGCCTGGAACAGCACCAGCACAGCCTGGACCGGGTCACCGCCCGGCTCGGGCTGCCGAACGTGGTGGCGTTCTCCGACATCGGCCGGGTCGCCGCCATCGTCGACCTGCTGTCCCGGGGCGACCGGCCGGAGGCGGCCTGGTTCGACGCCGCCGGGATGGCCGCCGCGCACACCGCCGCCCGGGTGCTGCAACGCGCCGTCGAGGTGGTGCGGATCGCCGAGGCGAAGGCGCGGGAGCACTTCAACGAGGCGGCGCTGGCGCATCCGGTGGACGAGCTGGCCGACCGGTTCGCCACCGTGCACCGGGGGATGGGGAAGCTGCGGGCGCCGTACCGGCGGGACCGCAAGGCGGCCGCCGAGATCGCCCGGCCCGACGTCAAGCGCAAGCAGGCGGTGGCGAACCTGGCCAGCGCGGCCGCGTGGAAGAAGGCGCTGAACGACCTGGAACAGGCCGAACGCGAGCACGCCCGGGTCCTGGGCCGGCACTGGCAGCACCTGGACACCGACTTCGACACCATCCGCCGGGCGCTCGGCACCGCCGACGAGGTGCTCCGGGTGACCCCGCCGGAGGCCCTGCCCGCGGTCATCGAACGGGTCAGCGCCGCCACCCCGAACAGCGCGATCATCCGGATCGTCACCGAGGCCCGCAAGGAGTTCGACAGGTGGACCGCGGCGCTGCGGCCGCCACCCGAGCCGGCGCCCCGGCCGCAGCTGGCGGCCGGGCCGATCCACGACGCGGTCACCTGGCTGCGGGCCCACGTGGAACCGCTGACGGCGGCGTCGGAGCTGGTGCAGGCGTACAGCGCGGCGTCCGGCCGGGACTTCACGCTCGCCGAGTCGGCCGCCGTCGGGCTGCTCCGGGAGACCGCCGCCGACGCCGCGGCGGCACTGTCGGCCAACAACACCGAGTACGCCAAGGTGCTCGGGGACGCGTACCGCGGCACCCAGACCGACGTGGAGGCGCTCGCCGCCGCGATGGCGTGGACCTCCGAGGCCCGGCGGATCCGGGTGGGCGTGGACACCGCGCTCACCGCCGCCCAGGTGGAGGCGCTGCGCACGGCCCGGCCCACCGACGCCCTGCCGACCCGGGTCGCCGAATGGCAGGCCGCCCGGGACTGGATCCTGCGCGCCTTCGCGCCGCGCCGGCACGCCGCGCTCACCTCGGCGCTCGACGACTACCAGCACGCCCGCGAGCTGATCCAGGCGCTGCTCGAGGATGCCGCGGGCCAGCAGGAGTGGTTCGAGTACCAGGAGGCCCGCGCCGTGCTCGCCGAGCACGGGCTGGCCGAGGTCGTGGACTTCTGCGCCGCCGGGAACCTGGCCGTCGAGCAGATCCTGCCGGTGCTGGGCCGGTCGCTGTTCCAGTCCTGGGCGGACACCGTGATCCGGGAGGACGCCCGGCTCGCCCCGCTCGACGCCGACGCCCGCGACCACCTGGTCGAGGAGTTCCGGCTCTGGGACTCCCGGCTGCAGCGGGCCGCTGCGGCCGACGTGATGAACGCCGTCGACGAGATGCAGCCGACCGGCGCGGCCGCCGCCGAGGCCGCGCTGCTCCGGGCGTCCGCCGCCCAGCAGGGCCGCCGGCTGCCGGTGCAGGAGCTGATCGGGGCGACCCGGCATGCCACCCTCGCGGTCAAGCCGTGCTTCCTGACCGTGCCCGCCGACGTCAGCCGGCTCGTCCCGGCCGACCTCACCTTCGACGTGGTGATCATCGACGAGGCGTCCCGGGTGCCGATCGCGGACGCGATCACCTGCGTCTACCGCGGCGCCTCGTTCGTGGTGGTAGGCGACGACCGGCAGCTCACCGCGCTGCCCACCCCCGGCGACGAGCGGTCCATCCTGGACCTGGCGATGAGCTGCGCCGCGTTCCCGGTGCTGGACCTGGGCACCCACTACCGCAGCCGGCACGAGTCGCTGATCGCGTTCGCCAACCACACCTTCTACCAGGGGCGGCTCAACACGTTCCCGCCCGCGGGGCCGGCCGGGCCGGACACCGGCGTGCAGATGTTCCCGGCCGATCCGGAACACGGCGACGAGGGCGTGGCCGCGATGGTCGCCGGCCGGGTCGCCCACCACTTCGTCACCCGGCCCGAACTCAGCCTCGGCGTGATCGCCGGGACGCCCGCGCTGGCGGGGCTGATCGAGGCCGCGGTCGCCGACATGGTGGTGCCGCCGGACGACGACCGGCTGCACGGGTTCTTCGTCAAGGACGTCGAGACCGTGCAGGGCGACGAACGCGACGTGATCATCCTGGCCGTCGGCGGGGACCTGGGCGGCTTCGACGGGCCGGACGGCTGGCGGCGGCTGAACGTGGCGTCCACCCGGGCCTGCCGCCGGATCGAGGTGATCTCCACGCTCCGGTCCCGGGACCTGCCGGACACCGAGGAGCTGCGGCCGCTCGCCGCCTACCTCGACTACGCGACCCGGGGTGAGGAGGTGCTCGGCCTGGAGGACCCGCGGCCGGAGGCGCAGACCCCGTTCGAGGACTCGGTCCGTGACGTCATCCGGTCGTGGGGCTACCGGGTGCGTACCCGGGTGGGCACCGGCGCCTTCCGGATCGACCTGGCGGTGCGCCGGTCGACGCGGCGCAACGCGCCGTACGCGCTGGGCATCGAGTGCGACGGGACGACGTACGACTCGGCACCCGCCGCCCGGGACCGCGACCGGCTGCGTGAGCAGGTGCTGCAGAGCCTCGGCTGGCGGCTGCACCGGATCTGGGGGACCGCGTGGTACCTGGACCGGGAACGGGAGGAACAGCGGCTGCGTGCCGCGATTGAGGAGGCGCTCGCCCTGTTCCCGCCCGAGGAGCAGGCGCCGGAGCTGGACGGCAGCGCGGTTCCGGCGGCGGCGCCGGCGGTGACCGCGGAGGTGGCCGAGGAGCGCGAGCCGGTCACGATCGTCGAGACGCTTGAGGGGTACGCGGCCGCGGAGCCCGAGCCCGCCTTCGAGCCCGAGCCCGAACCTGCGTTCGCGGCCGCCGACATCGTGGACGTGGCCGAGCCCGAGTACGCCGCGGTGGACGCGTTCGCCGACCTCGAGGAGGAGGCGGACGAGGCGATCGCGCTCGACGACGACCTGCTCGAGGAGGAGGTCGCGACCGAGGAGGCGGACGCCTATCTGGCCGGCGCCGGGGACTTCGAGCAGCACATCGAGGAGAAGTGGGCGGCGGCGCCGGAGGAGTGGGCGGAACCCGAGCCGGAACCCGAGCCGGAACCCGAGCCGCAGGTCCGTCCGGCCCTGTTCGAGCGGATCGCCCGCAACGACCTGCTGGCCGGGCTCGACGACGAGCCGCGGGTGCGGCCGGCCACGTTCGAGCGGATCACCCGCAACGAGCTGCTCGAGGAGTACGACGAGGACGAGCCCCGGGTGCGGCCGGCGGTGTTCGAGCGGGTCACGCGTACCGAGATGACCACCGAGATCACCGAGGAGCCGCGGGTCACCCGGGCGGTGTTCGAGCGGGTCACCCGGGAGACCACCGAGATCGTCGAGCAACCGCAGGTGGCGCCGGTCGCCTTCGAGCGGGTCAGCCGGCCGGTGGCGGGCCTGCCGATCGCCGATCCGGTGTTCGTGGCCCCGTCCCGGCCGGAACCCGTGCCCGTGCCCGTGCCCGTCACGGAACCCGCGCCCGCGCCCGTGCCCGTCACGGAACCCGCGCCCGCGCCCGTGCCCGTCGCGGAGCAGGCGCCCGCCGCTCCGGCCCCCAAGAAGAGCACGACGCGCCGGAAGAAGACGCCGGTGCCGGCGGCGCATCACGGGCCGGAGGAGTGGGCTCACCCGTACCGGAAAGCGAAGTTGCCCGCCCTGCCCCACGGCGCCACCGTGACCGATCCGGAGAGCCGCACCAAGATCGCGGAGGCGATCCGCCGGATCGCCGCGAGCGAGGGCCCGGTGCACATCAGCGTCGTCCTGCAGCGGATGCGGGAGGAGTGGGGGCTCGCCCGGATCACCCGGCAGGCCCGGGCCGTGATCGACGCCGAGATCGAGACGCAGGCCGGGAAACACCGGGTGACCTGGGCGGACGAGTTCCTCGGCGATCCCGGCCAGATCATCGCGCCGGTCCGGCTGAAGGCCGCCGGGGTGGCCCGCAAGGCCGACCAGATCGCCGACGCCGAGCTGCGGGTGGCCCTGGAACACCTGGTCCTGGACGCCGGCGCGGTCGACGTGGACGGTCTGCTCGCCGCCACCGGGAAGCTGTTCGGCTGGGCCGCGCGGCGCTCCACCGAACTGGACGGCAGGCTCACCGGGCTGATCGCCGACCTGGTCAGCGAGGGCCGGCTGACCCGGCGCGAGGACGGCCTGAGCGCCGCCCACGACCTGCCCGACCCGCTGTCCCTGCCGCGTCACTCCGCGGCGGCGGCGCCGGCGAAGAAGGTGCGCGCCTGATTCGTCCGCCGAGGGGCCGGCCGTCAACGGGCGTTCATCCACGCTGCCTAGGGTCCGGCCCCATGCGGAAGATCATCCACACCGGAGCGCTGGCGCTGGCGCTCACCGTGACGATGGCCGGCGCGGCGAACGCCGGCGGTGGCCCGAAGGTCACCACCCCGACCCTGACCGGTTTCGCCTCGCTACCGGCCGCCACCTTCGTGCCCGGCAGCGAGCCGTCCGGCAGCCTGGTCACCGGCAACACCAACGGGCACGCCGCGCCCTTCGCCGACCAGCCGGTCCAGGGTTTCTCCGGCATCGTGAACAACGGCGACGGCACCTTCGACGTGCTGTCCGACAACGGGTACGGCAACCAGGCCAACTCGGCCGACTTCCTGCTGCGGATCCACCGGCTCGCGCCCGCGTTCGCGAGCGGCGCCGTCGACGTGCTCGGCGGCGTCAACCTGACCGACCCCCGGGGCCTGGTGCCGTGGAGACTGACCCGCGAGGACCGGGTGCTGACCGGCGCCGACTTCGACGTCGAGTCGATCGTCCGGGACACCGCCGGCGGGTACTGGATCGGTGACGAGTTCGGGCCGTACCTGCTGCACTTCGACCGGGCCGGCCGCCTGCTCGCCGCGCCCGTCCCGCTGGACGGCGTGACCGCCCCGGAGACCGCCGCACGCACCGGGACCACCGCCACCCTGGGCGGCAGCAAGGGCTTCGAGGGCATGGCGAAGTCGCCGGACGGCCGCTACCTGTACCCGCTGCTGGAAGGCTCGGTCACCGGGGACACCGCCGGTGACCTGCGGATCAACGAGTTCGACACGAGGACCGGGAAATACACCGGGAAGCGGTACGTCTACCGGCTCGGCGCGTCCAATCTGGCCATCGGCGACATGATCGCGATCGACGGCAACCGGTTCCTGGTGATCGAGCGGGACGGCGGCCAGGGCGCCACCGCCGTGATCAAGCGGTTGTACGTGGCCGACAAGCGCGACCGCAACCGGGACGGCCTGCTCGACAAGACCCTGCTCGTCGACCTGATGAACGTCGCGAACCCGCGCAGGCTGGGTGGTTTCGGCAGCACCTTCACCTTCCCGTTCCAGACCATCGAGGACGTGGTCGTCCTGAACGAGAAGACCGTCGCGGTATTGAACGACAACAACTTCCCGTTCTCCAGTGGACGGACCGCCGGAGTCGCCGACAACAATGAGTGGATCACCATTGAGCTGCCCTCGTCGCTGCACCCGGACAAGCGCATCTTTCCAGGTCACGGCCGGTAGATAAACGAATAGTGAACGGCCCGGAAACGGGTGGGCGCGCTGCCACGGAATTGCGGTGATGGATTACCGTGGCGGCGTGCCCGCGACGATTTCGGCATTGCTCCGGAACGAGACACCCGTACGCCTGCGGCTCTGGTCCGCTCTCACCGTGAGCGCCGCCGCCCTCCTGCTCGCCGCCCTCGCCCTGATCATGTCCACCGTGCAGGGGCAGGTCCGGGTGATCGGCCGGGAGGCGGCGCCGCAGGCGGCCACCGCGTCCGACCTCTACTTCGCCCTCAGCGACCTGGACGCGCAGGTCACCCGGATCCTGCTGGCCGGCGACAGCGACGAGCTGGCCGGCAGCCGGGTCGACGCGCTCGGCGCCTACCGGAACCGGGGATACCAGGTCGACCAGGATCTGCAACGGTCACTGAACGCCGGCGCCGGTGACGTCGAACGGGCGATCGTGCTGCGGCTGATGGACGGGCTCGCGGTCTACCGGCAGCGGGTCGGCCAGGCCCTCGCCGCGAGCGCCGCCGCCGACGCGCTCGGCTACTACACACAGGCCACGAACCTGCTGCACCAGCGGCTGCTGCCGGACGCACGGGAACTGCGGGACGCGAGCACGGGGCGGCTCGATGACGCGTACGCCGGCAAGACCGCTACCGAATCGCTCGGCGTCACCCTCGCCGTGCTCCTCGGCGGGATCCTGCTCGCGCTGCTGATCGGGCTGCAGATCTGGCTGGCCCGGCGGTTCCGGCGCCTGTGGAACCCGATGCTGATCGCCGCGACCGTCATCGGCCTGGCGCTTCCCGCCGCCGCGATCACGGTGCTCACCGCGCAGTCGCATCATCTCTCCGGCGGACTCGACCGGGGGCTCGGGCCGTACCTGGCACTGTCGGAGATGCGGGCGCTCGGGTACGACGCCGCCGCCGACACCGGGCGGTACGTGGTCAGCGCCAACCTCACCTACTACCGCGACGACTTCACCGGCAAGTCGGCCTGCCTCACCGGCGAACCGGCCTGCCCGTCGCCGCCGTCGGCGCGGGGCGGCCTCCCGCGGCTGGCCGGGACGGAGGCGCTCAGCCGGTGGAACACGTACCGGACCGGACACGACGAGATTCTCGCGCTCGCCACGTCCGGGCGCACCGCGGAGGCGGTCCGGCAGCTCACCGGGATCCGGCGTGGTGACGCGGCCTTCGACTTCGCCTACTTCGACGCCTCCGTCAGCGCTGTCACCGACGAGCGGAAGGCCACGTTCGACCGGTCGCTGGAATCCGCCGAACGCACCCTGACCGGCTGGGTGATCCTGCCGATCGTGCTGCTCGCGCTGGTCATCGCACTGGTCCCGCTGAGCGTCCGCAAACGCCTGGAGGAATACCGATGACCCGCCGGCCCGCGCTCGTCGCCGCTGTCCTCCTCGCTCTCACCGGCTGTTCGGCGCCGGCCGCGCCGGCCGCGCCGCCGATCTCCTGCGCTCGTGGCGCCGAGTCCGGGCAGGGCTCCTCGGCACAGACCAACGCCGTCAACGCCTGGATCAAGGCCTATCAGATCGCCTGCCCCGAAGCGACAGTCGAATACACCAGCTCCGGCTCCGGCGCGGGCGTCCGCGCCTTCCTCGCCGGCGACGGCGACTTCGCCGGCACCGACACCCCGCTCAGCGCCGCCGAACAACGACAGGCCGACCAGCGCTGCGGCACCGGCCCGGCGATCCACCTGCCGCTGGTCACCGGGCCGATCGCGCTCGCCTACAACGTCGCCGGCATCGACGGCCTGCGGCTGGCGCCACGCACCATCGCCGCGATCTTCAGCGGCCGGGTCACGGTCTGGAACGACCCGGCGATCGCCGCCGACAACGAGGGTACGGCGTTGCCCGCCACGAGGATCCGGGTCGTGCACCGGTCCGACGGATCCGGCACCACCGCCAACTTCCTCGCCTTCCTCGCCGGCACGGAGTCCGGGTGGGCCCACGGCGCCGGCAGCGAGTGGCCGCTGAAGGGCGGGCTCGGCCAGCGCGGCAGCCACCGGGTCGTCGCGGCGATCGGGCGGACCGACGGGGCGATCGGATACGTGGAGTCGTCGTACGCCCGCGTCACCGACCTGCCTGCCGTCGCCGTCGGCACCGCCGGCGGCGACTTCATCACCCCGACCGACGACGCGGCCGGCCTGACCGTCGCCGCCGCCACCGTCTCCGGCACCGGCGGCGACCTGCGCCTGCAGCTCGACCCGGCAGCCAGGACGGGCCGCGGCTACCCGATCGTCTCGGTGACCTACGAGGTGGTGTGCCGGGGATCCGTGCCGGACGCGGCCCACGGCTTCCTCACGTACGCGGCGAGCGAGCGCGGGCAGGAGGACGCCCGGCGGGCCGGCTTCGCTCCGTTGCCGGAGGCTTTGCGTACGCGGGTCGCGCAGTCCGTCGCCGCTCTCCGTTGACGTCCCATGCCGCGTCGCTGTTCTTTGTTGAAGTCCGTGCCGCGTCGCCTTCGGGGAAGGGGTGATCCCGGGCGGCCGGCCAAGGGGGAAGTCGGCCACCCGGGATCTTCGGGCGGGGTGGAGGGTCTTCTTACTTGCGCGGCGCGTTGCCGTAGTAGGCGCCCGGGCCGTGCTTGCGCTTGAAGTGACGTTCCTGCAGGTGAGCCGGCGTGCTGGCGGCCGGGTTGAGGGCCAGTGTCTTGATCGCCATCTCGGCGACGGCCTCCAGGATGATGCCGTGTTCCACCGACTTCAGCGGCGTGGCGCCCCAGGTGAACGGGCCGTGGTTGGCCACCAGCGCGGCGGGCATCCCCGCGGCCGCCTCGTCGTCGCCGATCCGCTCGACGATCACGCGGCCGGTGTTGAGCTCGTAGTCGGTGGCGCATTCCTCGGGCGTGAGAGCGCGGGTCACCGGCACGGGGCCGTTGAACGTGTCGGCGTGCGTGGTCCCGAGCACCGGAACGTCCCGGTTCGCCTGCGCGAACGCCACCGCATTGGTCGAGTGCGTGTGGGTGACCCCGCCGATCGACGGCCAGGCCAGGTAGAACGCGCGGTGGCTCTCACTGTCCACCGACGGCCGCAGGTCGCCGTCGAGGACCTTGCCGGTCTCCAGATCGACGGGAACCAGGTGGTCCTCGGTCAGGTCGTCATACGCGACACCGGACGGCTTGATCACGTAGAGCCCGGCCTCCCGGTCGACTCCACTGACGTTTCCCCAGGTCAGCTGGGCAAGTCCGGCCTTGGGAATCATCTGATTGGCCAACAGCACGGCCCGGCGCAGGGCCGTCGAACCGTAAGTCACGTCGTCTTCTCCTCGACCGCAGGATGTTAGCGCTCACCATAGCGGAGCCCCTATGCCCCGACACAAGGCCGAAACGCACTGGATTTGATCACTGGGGGGCATGTTAACGCCAACAGCGTTCCATGCCGCTCCAACTGTCTCCGCTGACGCTACCCGTTCATCTGATCTCCGCGCGGAGCCTTCCCGTCCCGTACCGGTTCCCGAGCCGTGCGCCTGCCGCAGCTCAACACGCTGGACCGGGCCTCCGCGTCATCCGCGGCCCGCCGCCGGGATTGCGGCCCAGCGTGACTCGCTTTCCTTCGCTCTGCCCCGGTGGGTTGCGCTGTGTACCGCTACGCGGTCCACCCGGGGCTCGACCGGCCTTGGCTGGCGGCGATCCCGGACGAAATTCCCAGGTCCGTGGCGAGTGAATGTGAGTCGAGCCGATCCCCTGGGCGTTCGACGTGGGTGAGTGGGAAGGCCAGGGAGAACGTTCGTTCCGCTGGTCCAGCCGAGATCGCGAGGCGTGGGGCCGGCCGGTCGATCCGCGGCAAGGGGAGCGACCCCGAGCAGTTGATCTCCAGGGTTGATCATCATCTGCGATCTTGGGCGCCTCGTGCCGATACTTCCCGTCCAAGACCGGGAAGGCGCTAGATCTTGGTCGGGAAGTGTCGGATTTCCGAAGCTGGGTGCACGAGGTGGGACAGGTCTTCGATCTTGGGCATGTAGCGCCGGAGCCAAGTGAACGAGGTCGGCCCGGGGCTTGTTCGCCATCTCGAGTTGCTGCATCGCATGAGCGGCTGCGTGCTGCTTCCTCGGTAGACGGTCCCAGGCTGATGCCTTACGGGAGCGGCGTCGTGCAGGAGTGGCGTCGTGCGGGAACGGCCTCGGGCGGGAACGGCCTTGGGCTGGCTTCTCGCCAGGAACGGAGTCGGCCGTCGCCGTGAACTCGCCGGCGGCGGGCCGGCGAACTGACCGCTGCACGTCGGTGGTCCCAGGTCAGCCGCCCGATGGCAGTGGGGGGAAGTGTCTCGGTCGCCCACGAGGCGGTTCCGGGGGAGGGGTCGAGGCGGGCGTACTGGAAAGAGGGTTAATAGGAGAAGGGCAGACCGGTAGTGATCAGTGGGCCTGGAGTCAGGTGCGGGTGTTGGTAGTGCGGGACGGTGGCACGCGCAGGTTGCGGGGGACGCCGGTAGTGGCGGCCCGAGGCTGCGGGACCCGTGTCTGCGGTGTGAGATGCCCCCGCCACGTGAAGGCGACACCGCTCAAGGTGATCGTCTGGCCGGCGGTGCAGAGGCCGGCCTGCCGGTCAGCGGCGGAATCGGTCTGGCCATAAACGATCATCAGGCTGGTTTCGGTGTCGTCGGTCTGGACGGCCCACACCTCGCCGTGGCCGCGGAGGCCGGTGCCGCCGCCGGTCAGCAGGGATGCCCGGCCGCGTAGGGGGACGACCAGCTCGCGGCCGGTGGTGTCGCGGATGTGCAGGGTGCCGGAGAGCCGCGGGTTCCTGCGGCGCGACCGTGACCAGCGGCTCGCTGTCGTCGATGTCCGTCGTGCGTCGTCGTTGAGCACCCCCTGGACTGTAGCGGTGCGAAGCCATTTCGCAACGCCCCGTCACCGATGCGGGTGAGTTCGCGGTGAAACGCCGTATGAAGCGTGTTCCGCCGCCCGCCGAACGGCCGGGTGGTGGCCTGCCGAGTGGCTGGCTCGTGAAGCTGCGGCTGATGGGCTGGTGGCTTGCCCGGCGTTGGCAGGTGGTGGCTCGCCGGGCAGCGTTGAGCGGTTGCTTACCGGGCGGCGGTGGGCGGTGGTTCGCCGAACTGCGGTGGCGAGGCGCAGGTGCTGCTGGGCCGCGGGGCTAGGGAAGGCCGCCTCCCGAGGCGGATCCCTGGCCGTACGGGGGAGCGGCAAGCCCACCCCCACCTGATGAAGTATGACGCCCGACACATGGAGCCGCCCCCGGACCGGGGTGCTGGCGCCGGTCCAGGGGCGGGGTCTGTGGGGAAGGGGCGTGGTTTGTCAGGAGTGCGGTGGGGCCGCGCTGACCCGCGGTGTCATGCGTGGCGCGACCACCACGTCCTCCGGTGGCGCGTCGCCGTCGAGGACGGCCATGTGGCGCAGGAGCAGGGACAGCGCGCGCCGGCCGAGTTCGGCGAAGTCCTGGTGGACGGTGGTGAGCGGCGGCAGGAAGTAGCCGGAGTCGGGCATGTCGTCGAAGCCGGCGACGCTGACGTCGTCGGGGACGCGGCGGCCGGATTCGTGCATGGCGCGGAGCACGCCGAGGGCGATCCGGTCGTTGGCGCAGAACACCGCGGTGACGGACGGGTCCTCGGCGAGGCGGCGGCCCTGTTCGTAGCCGGCGGCGGCATCCCACCAGCCGGCGGTGACGGGCGGGACGACGGCGCCGGCGGCGTACAGGGTCTCGCGCCAGCCGTCGACGCGGGCCTGCGCCTCGGGCCAGTCGAGGGGGCCGGCCACATGGTGCACGGTGGCGTGTCCCAGGTCGAGCAGGTGCCGGGTGGCGAGGCGGGCTCCGGCGGTGTTGTCGACCCGTACGGTCGGGAAACCGGCCTGCCCGTCGCCGCCGACGGCGACGCACGGGATGCCCGCCGGCGCGTGGGTGAGCGCCGTGGTGACGGCAGGTTTCGGGGCGATCGCGATGATCCCGTCGACACCGTGCTGGACGAGCCGGTCGACGGCCTCCAGGACGGGTCGGTGTGACAGGTCGCGGACGGTGGCGACGCTGACCAGGTATCCGGCGGCGCGGGCGGCGCTCTCGATGCCGTAGAGCATCGATTCGGGACCGAACAACGTGGTCTCGAAGCCGACGATGCCGAGCGTGTGGGACTCCCGGGTGGCCAATGTTCGCGCTGCCAGGTTGCGCCGGTAGTTGAGCGATCGCATGGCGGCGAGGACGCGTTCCCGGGTCTCGGCCCGGACGTTGGGATGCTCGTTGATCACCCGGGACACCGTCTGGTGCGAGACGCCGGCCAGCTTGGCCACGTCGCGCATGACGCTGCCACGTTCCTTGCCGCTGCGCGGCCGGGACGCGGGTACGTGCAGGTCAGTGACGGTTTCGGGTTGCCCCGCCGCCTCATCAGATGTCGCCATTGGATGATTCCTACTTGCTTCCAGTCGATCACCGCGTGTGAGATGAGGGCTATTGCAACAGATCCGAAACAACGATCCAAGTCTCTTGACGGCCGCGATGAGAGCGGTAACACTCTCGAAACGACAACCTGTGACGGCGGTCGCAGTAGGACGCCGATCTCTGCGGTTTCGGCTGGTAGCCGTAGTCGCTGCTTATTTGTGAACGGTAACAGTTCTGGAGGTTTGCAGTGCGTAAGACTCTTTCCGTGGCCGTGTTCGGCGGTCTGCTCGCCGTCTCCGCGCTCGCCGGCTGCGGCAGCAGCGACGGTGACACCAAGACCGGCGGCGACACCGGCGGCGGCGACAAGATCGTCCTGGGCTTCTCGCAGGTCGGCTCCGAGAGTGGCTGGCGTTCCGCCAACACCGAGTCGATCAAGGCGGCCGCCACCGCGGCCGGCATCGAGCTGAAGTTCTCCGACGGCCAGAACAAGCAGGAGAAGCAGCTCGCGGACATCCGCAGCTTCATCACCCAGGGCGTGGACGTCATCGCGTTCTCGCCGGTGGTCACCTCCGGCTGGGACGAGGTGCTCAAGGAGGCCAAGGACGCCGGCATCCCGGTGATCCTGACCGACCGCGCCGTCGACTCGCAGGACAAGACGCTGTACAAGTCCTTCATCGGCTCGGACTTCAAGGTCGAGGGCGAGAAGGCCGGCGAGTGGCTGGTCAAGGAGTACGAGGGCAAGACCGGCGACGTCAACATCGTCGAGCTGCAGGGTGAGACCGGTTCCGCCCCGGCCCTGGACCGCCAGGCCGGCTTCCAGGAGAAGATCAAGGCGAACCCGAACCTGAAGATCGTCAAGTCGCAGACCGGCAACTTCAAGCGCGCCGACGGCAAGACGGTCATGGAGACCTTCCTGCAGTCCGTGCCGAAGATCGACGTGCTCTACGCCCACAACGACGACATGGGCCTGGGCGCCATCGAGGCGATCGAGGCGGCCGGCAAGAAGCCCGGCCAGGACATCAAGATCATCACCGTCGACGCGGTCAAGGACGGCATGACGGCGCTCGCCGCTGGCAAGATCAACTTCATTGTCGAGTGCAGCCCGCTCCTCGGTGACCAGCTGATGGAGACCGTCAAGAAGGTCAAGGCGGGCGAGACCGTGGAGCAGCGCATCCTCACCAAGGAGGGCACCTTCACGCCGGAGCAGGCCAAGGCCGAGCTGCCCAACCGCAAGTACTGATCTGACTCGCCCAGGTCGCCCCGGCATCGTCCGGGGCGGCCTGCGGCGATGCGAAACGGAGCCAGAATGGGCGAGCAGTCTCCGGTCCTCGAGATGACCGGGATCCGAAAAGTCTTCCCCGGCGTCGTCGCCCTCGACGGCGTCGATTTCCGTATGTTCCCGGGCGAGGTCCACGCTCTCATGGGCGAGAACGGGGCCGGGAAATCCACCCTCATCAAGACGCTGACCGGCGTCTACGAGATCGACGGTGGTGAGATCAAGCTCGGCGGCAAGCCGGTGCGGATCTCCGGGCCGCTGCAGGCCCAGCAGGCCGGCGTCAGCACGGTCTACCAGGAGGTCAACCTCTGCACCAACCTCTCCGTCGCGGAGAACATCTTCATCGGCCGTGAGCCGCGCACGTTCGGGAAGATCCAGTGGGGCAAGATGCGGCGGCGTGCCGCGGAGCTGCTCGCCCGGCTCGACCTCGACCTCGACGTGTCCGCGCCCCTGAGCTCCTACTCCCTGGCGATCCAGCAGATGGTCGCCATCGCGCGCGCGATCGACATCGACGCCCGGGTGCTCATTCTCGACGAGCCGACCTCCAGCCTGGACACCGCCGAGGTGGAGCAGCTGTTCCGGGTCATGCGCCGGCTCAAGGAGGACGGCGTGGCCATCCTCTTCGTCTCGCACTTCCTGGACCAGATCTACGAGATCTCGGACCGGCTCACCATCCTGCGCAACGGCCAGCTGATCAGCGAGCACCGGGTCGAGGAGCTGTCCCAGGTGCAGCTGGTCGAGAAGATGATCGGTAAAGAGCTCGCCGCCCTGGAGAACCTCGAGGACAAGGCGCAGCGCAACCGGGATCGGGCCGCCGGGGCGAAGCCGGTGCTGGAGGCCAAGGGCCTCGGCCGGACCGGCGCGATCCAGCCGTACGACCTGACCATCCACGAGGGTGAGGTGGTCGGCCTGGCCGGGCTGCTCGGCTCCGGGCGTACCGAACTGGCCCGTCTGCTCTTCGGCGCCGACAAGGCCGACAAGGGCGACCTGCTGATCGACGGCAAGAAGGTCAACCTGCGCGATCCGCAGGCCGCGATGAAGCACAAGATCGCCTTCTCGTCGGAGAACCGGCGCACCGAGGGCATCATCGGCGAGCTCAGCGTCCGGGAGAACATCATCCTGGCGTTGCAGGCGACCCGGGGCTGGATGCGCCCGATCCCGCGCAAGAAGCAGGACGAGATCGTCGACAAGTACATCAAGGCCCTGCACATCCGGCCGGCCGACCCGGAGCGCCCGGTCCGCAACCTCAGCGGCGGCAACCAGCAGAAGGTGCTGCTGGCGCGCTGGCTGATCACCGAGCCGCGGCTCCTGATCATCGACGAGCCGACCCGCGGCATCGACGTCGGCGCGAAGGCCGAGATCCAGAAGCTGGTGGCCGAGCTGTCCGACGGTGGCATGGCGGTGCTGTTCGTCAGCGCCGAGCTGGAGGAGGTACTCCGGCTGAGCCACAAGATCGCCGTGCTGCGGGACCGGCGCCTGGTCGAGGAGCTGGAGAACGCCGCGGACGTCGACGCCGACCGCATCATGCAGACCATCGCCAGCGGAGCAACCTCATGAGCTTTCTGAAGAACCGGCTGTTCTGGCCGACGCTGATCCTGGCGGTGCTGCTGGGTATCAACATGTACAAGTCGCAGCAGTTCATCACCATCCACGACGGGCACCTGTTCGGGACCCTGATCGACATCCTGCGCGGCAGCGCGCCGCTGATCCTGGTGGCGATCGGCATGACGCTGGTCATCGCCACCGGCGGCATCGACCTGTCGGTCGGCTCGGTGATGGCGATCTCCGGGGCCGTCGCCTGTCTGCTGATCCAGGACCTCGGCGACCAGAACGCGGTCGGCGCGATCCTGCTGATCCTGCTGGCCGCGATCGGTGTCTCGCTGCTGCTGGGCCTGTGGAACGGCGCCCTGGTCGCGGTCGTGGGCATCCAGCCGATCATCGCGACGCTGATCCTGATGGTGGCCGGCCGTGGTGTGGCGGAGCTGGTCACCGGCGGCAAGATCATCAATGTGCAGTCCACGACGTACGCCACGCTCGGCTCCGGTTTCTTCCTGGCCCTGCCGGTCGCCTTCCTGATCGCGATGGCGGCGGTCGCGCTGACCATCGTGCTCACCCGGCGCACCGCGCTGGGCCTGCTGCTGGAGTCGGTCGGCGGCAGCCCGACGGCGAGCCGCCTGGCCGGCATCGGCGCCAAGCGGATCACCGTCATGGTCTACGTCGTGGCCGGTGGCTTCGCCGGTCTGGCCGGCCTGATCTACAGCGCCAACATCAAGAGCGCGGACAGCATCGCGGCGGGCAACCTGATCGAGCTCGACGCCATCCTGGCCGTGGTCATCGGTGGCACCGCGCTGATCGGTGGCCGGTTCTCGATCGCCGGCACGGTCCTCGGCTGCGTCCTGATCCAGACCCTCACCGTCACGGTGGTCGCCATCGGCATCCCGTCGCAGGCGAACCTGCTCTTCAAGGCCGTCGTCGTGGTGGCGCTGTGCCTGTCCCAGTCCCCGGAGTTCCGGGCCAAGGTCTTCGGGCGCTTCAAGGCGCGCCCGGCCGCGCGAGAGGTTGCCGCGTGATGACGACGGTCGACATGAACCCTGTCACCAAGAACGACACGCCGGCGAACCCCCGCCGCCGCGTCTACCGGCCGAACACCAAGTACATCCCGCTGCTGGCCACCCTGGGCCTGCTGATCGCGATGTACACCAGCGGTCTGATCAACTACGAGAACTTCGACAAGCCGGCCGTGGTCGTCAACCTGTTCCGTGACAACGCGGTGCTGCTGGTGGTCGCGGTCGGGATGACCTTCGTGATCCTGACCGGTGGCATCGACCTGTCCGTCGGCGCGGTCATCTCGCTGACCACGGTGCTGACCGCCACCCTGCTGAAGGCGGACTGGCCGCCGCAGGTCGTGCTGCCGGTCGTGCTCCTGCTGGGCGCGCTGATCGGCGCGGGCCAGGGCGCGGTGATCCACTTCTTCAAGGTGGAGCCGTTCATCGCCACCCTGGCGGGGCTGTTCCTCGCCAAGGGCATCGCCCTGACCATCAACCAGGACTCGATCCCGATCCGCGACGAGCTGTGGAAGTCCTGGTCGGGCGCCCGGTTCGAGCTCGCCGACGGTGTCGTCACCAAGCCGATCGCCGTGGTCGCGGTACTCGCGGTGATCATCGCCGCCGCCGTGCTGGCGTGGACCCGGTTCGGCCGCAACGTCTACGCCATCGGCGGCAACGCCGACTCGGCGCTGCTGATGGGCCTCCCGGTGGGCCGCACCAAGATCGCCGTCTACACCCTCAGCGGTTTCTGCGCGGCGCTCGGCGGCGTGCTGTTCAGCATCAACTCGACCTCCGGCTGGGCGGGGCAGGGCAACGGCATGGAGCTCGACGCGATCGCTGCGGCGGTCATCGGCGGCGTGCTGCTCACCGGTGGCTCCGGCTTCGTCTGGGGCACCCTGCTCGGTGTCCTGGTCACCGGCCTGATCCGGACGATCATCAACTTCCAGGGCGACCTGAACGCGGCCTGGAGCCGGATCGTCATCGGCATCCTGCTCTTCGCTTTCATCGTGATGCAGCGGCTCGTCACGAGAAAAGTGAGATAACCGCATGACAAGCAACGAGAAAGGCGACCGCACATGAGCAACGGGGAGATCTGGTTCCTCACCGGCAGTCAGGGACTCTACGGGCCGGAGACCCTGGAGCAGGTCGCCGCACAGTCACGGGAGATCGCGATCCAGCTGGACCACCAGCTCGACGCGGACGTGATCTGGCAGCCGGTGCTGACCAGCGCCGAGCAGATCCTGGACATCTGCCGCCGCGCCTCGTCGACGCCGGGGGTGCTCGGCGTCATCACCTGGATGCACACGTTCTCGCCGGCCAAGATGTGGATCGCCGGCCTGGACGCGCTGCGGGCGCCGCTGCTGCACCTGCACACCCAGCACAACGTCGAACTGCCCTGGGGCGAGATCGACATGGACTTCATGAACCTCAACCAGGCCGCGCACGGCGACCGGGAGTTCGGGTTCATCGAGGCGCGGCTGGGCGTACCCCGCAAGACCGTCGCCGGGCACGTCAGCAACCCGGCCGTGGTCGGCCGCATCGCCACCTGGGTGAAGGCCGCCCGTGGCTACTCCGCGATGCGGAACCTGAAGCTGGCCCGGTTCGGCGACAACATGCGGGACGTGGCGGTCACCGAGGGCGACAAGGTCGAGGCGCAGCTGCGGTTCGGCGTCTCGGTCAACACGTACGGGGTCAACGACCTGGTCGCCGTCGTCGACCAGCAGTCCGACGCGGACATCGACAAGCTGGTCGAGGAGTACCAGGACACCTACGAGGTGGCGGCGGAGCTGCTCGGCGATCGTCTCGAGTCGCTGCGGTACGGCGCCCGGATCGAGCTGGGCCTGCGGCAGTTCCTCACCGAGGGCGGTTTCCGCGCGTTCACCTCGAACTTCGAGGACCTGGGCGGCCTGCGGCAGCTGCCCGGCCTGGCGGTCCAGCGGCTGATGGCCGACGGGTACGGCTTCGGCGGCGAGGGCGACTGGAAGACGTCGGTCCTGGTGCACACGCTGAAGGCGATGGCCCCGGGCGGCGGCACGTCCTTCATGGAGGACTACACCTACGACCTGACCCCCGGCAACGAGGTCATCCTCGGCGCCCACATGCTCGAGGTGTGCCCGTCGATCGCGGCCGGGAAGCCGAAGCTGGAGATCCACCCGCTCGGCATCGGTGGCCGGGAGGACCCGGTCCGCCTGGTCTTCGACGCCGCGCCCGGCAAGGCGGTCGTGCTCGGCCTGGCCGACCTGGGCGAGCGGTTCCGCCTGGTCGCCAACGAGATCGAGGTGGTCCCGCCGACCGCGCCGCTGCCGAAGCTGCCGGTCGCCCGGGCGGTCTGGAAGCCGGCCCCGTCGCTGTCCACGTCCGCCGAGTGCTGGCTGACCGCGGGCGGCCCGCACCACACCGTGCTGTCCTCGGCGGTGGGCGCGGAGGAGCTGGCCGACCTGGCCGAGATGGTCGGCACCGAGCTGCTGGTCATCGACTCCTCGACGACGACCCGGTCGTTCGTCAAGGAGGTGCGCTGGAACCAGGCGTACCACCGCCTGGCCCGCGGCTTCCGCTGAGTCGCACGGATCACCCCGCCCGGATGGTGTACCGGGCGGGGTGACCGGGCACCCTCTGCCGCATGCCGGGTTGGGTGGAGGCGGGTGGCTGGGGACTCCTGGCCGGATCCGCGCTGCTGGTGGGCGCGGCGGTCGGTTACCTGGTGCGCATCCCGCCGCGGATCATCGCGTCGATCATGGCGTTCGGCGCCGGCGTGCTGCTGTCCGCCGTCGCGTTCGAGCTGGTCGGCGAGGCCTACGAGCAGGCCGGCATGGCCTGGACCGCCTCCGGAGCGGTGGCCGGCGCGCTGATCTACACCGGCTGCAACGTGCTGCTCGCCCGGCGCGGCGCCCGCAACCGCAAACGCTCCGGCGGCGACGACCGCTCCGGCGACGGCTCCGGGCTGGCCCTGGCCACCGGCGCCCTGCTCGACGGCATCCCGGAATCCATCGTGATCGGCACCAGCCTGCTCGCGGGCGGCGGCGTCAGCGTCGCCACCGTCGTCGCGGTCTTCATCAGCAACGTCCCCGAGGGCCTGTCCAGCGCCGCCGGCCTGCGCGCCGCCGGGCGCAGCCGCGCCTACGTCTTCACGCTCTGGGGCGGCATCGCCGTGATCAGCGCGCTCTCCTCGATCGCCGGTTTCACGGTGCTCGCCGACGCCCCGGCGGTCCTGCTCGGCTGGATCACCGCGCTGGCCGGCGGCGCGATCCTGACCATGGTCGCCGACACCATGATCCCGGAGGCGTTCGACGACGCGCACCTGTTGATCGGCCTGATCACGGTGGCGGGTTTCCTGCTGTCGTTCAGCCTGTCGCACGCGGGCTGAAAGCAGAGCGTGTGTTGAGTTCGGGCGCGTATGACGGCCGAACTCGACACGCGGGGTGGCGTCCCCGTCAGGCGGCCTCGACCGTGATCCAGTCCAGGTCGCCGGCGTAGTAGTCGCAGCCCACCTTCACCTGGTCGCAGTCCATCTTGCCGCCGATCGACACCGGCCAGTCGTTGTCGATCGTCCCGGTCCAGCCGAGCCGGGCCGCCGCCTGCCGGCCGTCGATGCTGAGGAAGACCCCCTCCCGCAGCCGTACGCAGCGGACCACGTGCCAGGTCCCGTCGTTGATCCGGTACGGCGCGATCAGCTCGATCGTCCCCTTGGACCCCCGGTACGTACAGGTGGCCCGCCCGTTCGGCAGTTGCACCTTCCAGCTCCCGCCGGGCACGGTGGCCTGGCCCTTCTGGATGATGTTGCCGAACTTGCGGCTGGTCCTGAGCCGGAGCGTGACCGCGAAGTCCCGGTCCGCGGGGTCGAGGTCCGAGTGGTCGGGAACGACGACCAGGTGGCCGGGCCGGGCCGGCGGAGTGTCCGGTTCCAGGCGGTCGAACCGGTACCCGACGGCGGGTCCGGTGGTCAGACCCGTGCCGACCTCCGGCCCGATCCGGCCGTGGTGCCCGCGCCCGCCGGCGTCGGACATCCAGGTGTCGCCGGGTCTCTCGTCCATCGGCCAGACCGCCATCACGTGGTCCGCCGCCGCCTGTGCCGGGCCGGCCACAGCGGTGAGAAGGCAGGTCAGCGCGGTGACAGTGGCCAGTGTGCGGGGTTTTCCCATGGCTCGTCCTCGGGTGTCGGCGGGAGAGACGAATTTAAGCCTAATGTGCGATTTGCGAAGGTCCTCGGCGATCCTGCAAAACTGCCCCGGACGAGCCTCGCTCCGGGCCCGTTCCGCTTGGTAGCATCCGCCGATCATGGCCGGTGCCGTGGCGGGACCCCAGCCGGCCGGACCCCCTCCTGACGTAAGGATCGTGTCGAAGTGCTGCTCAACGGGACGAACGGTGAGACCTCGGAGCATGCGGTGATAGCTCCCAACCCGGGCCTGCCCAACCAGGCGCTGCAGGTGCTGGCCCTGGCGCAGCGCACGGCCGAGGAGCACGTGGCCAGCGCGCAGCACCACGCGGACAAGATCCGAACGGACGCGCTGGCCGCCGCCGAGCAGATCGCCCGGGACGCCCAGGCGCACGCCGGCAACGTCCGCCGCGAGGCCGACCGGGTGCTGGCCGAGGCCCGCGCCGCCGCGGAGCAGATCGGCCGGGACGCCCAGGCGCACGGCGAGGACGCCCGCCGTACCGCTGAGAAGATCGTCGCCGACGCCCGCGCCCGGGCCGAGACGATCAACGCGGACGCCGTCGCCGGCGCCGACCAGCTGCGGCAGCAGGCCCAGCAGCGCTACGACGACGTGGTCGGCAGCCTCGGCGCCAAGCGCGAGTCGCTGCAGCAGCAGATCGAGGCCCTCGAGCAGTTCGACCGGGAGTACCGCGGCCGGCTCACCGCGTTCATGCAGAGCCAATTGCGCGCCCTGTGGGTGGACGCGCCGCAGATGAACGAGTACGTCGAGGAGGAGCCGGTCGCCGAGGTCCTCGAGGCCGCTCCGGCCCCGGCCCAGCCCGCCCGGCACGCGCAGGCGGCCGAGGACGACGGCGACGAGCCCGAGGACGACGGCGACAAGTAGTCAGGCCCCGTGGACCAGGGTGCCGTCGACGAAGGTCATCGCCACCCTGGTCGCCGCGATCTCGGTGACCGGCTCCCGGAACGGGTCCCGGTCCAGCACCACCAGGTCGGCCCGGTTCCCCGGCCGGACCGTGCCGGTGTCGTCCCGGCGGTTCACGTACGCCGAACCCGCCGTGTACGCCGTCAGCGCCGTGACCAGCCCGAGCCGCTGCTCCGGCAGGAACGCCGGATGGTCGTCGCCGTGGTGGACCCGGTTCACCGCGACGTGGATCGCCTGTACCGGGTCCGGGGTGCTGACCGGCCAGTCGCTGCCCGCGGCCAGGTGCGCCCCGGCCCGCCACAGGTCGCCGAACGGGTACTGCCGCTCCACCAGCGCCGGGTCCAGGAACGGGATCGTCAGGTCGTCCATCTGCGGTTCGTGCGCCGCCCAGTACGCCTGCAGGTTCGCCGTCGCGCCGAGCCGCCGGAACCGCGGCACGTCGTCCGGGTGCACCACCTGCAGATGCGCCAGGTGCGGCCGGGTGTCGCGGAACCCGTTCGCGGCCCGCGCCGCCGCCACCGCGTCCAGGCCGTCGCGCACCGCCCGGTCGCCGAGCGCGTGGAAGTGCGCCTGGAACCCGTGCGCGTCCAGCGCGGTGACGTACCCCGGCAGCGCCGCCGGGTCGATGAACGACATCCCCCGGTTGGCGGTCGCGCACCCGCACCCGTCCCGGTACGGCTCGGTCATCGCGGCCGTGAAGTTCTCCGCCACCCCGTCCAGCATCAGTTTCACGCTGTCGCAGCGCAGCCGGCCCACGGTGAACCGCTCCCGCTTCTCCAGCAGCTCCGGGATCTGCTCGGCGCCGCGCTCCCGGTCCCACCAGAGCGCCCCGATCACGGTGGCGGTCAGCCAGCCCTCGGACGCGGCGGCGTGGTAGGCGTCGGCCACGTCCGGGTAGCCGTTGGACGCGCAGACCATGGCGTCCTGCCAGGCGGTGATCCCGTACGAGTGCAGCAGCGCCTGCGCCCGCCGCAGCCCGGCGACCCGATCGGCCGTGGTCACCTCCGGCAGCAGCGCGGCGACCAGCTCGATCGCGCCCTCCTGCAGCCCGCCCGCGGGGGATCCGTCGGCGGCCCGGTCGATCCGGCCGTCGGACGGGTCGGGGGTGTCCGCGGTGATCCCGGCCAGCTCCAGGGCCCGGCTGTTCACCCAGGCGCCGTGGTGATCCCGGTTGATCAGGTAGACCGGCCGGTCCGGCACGATCCGGTCGAGCAGCTCCTTCGCCGGCACCCCGCCGGGGAAGGACTCCATCGACCAGCCGCCCCCGGCGATCCACTCCGCGCCCGGATGGGCGGCAGCGTAGGCGGCGACCCGGCGCAGGTACTCGTCCAGGTCGGTGGTCTCGGTCAGGTCGCACTGGTTCAGCTCGACGCCACCCATCACGGCGTGCACGTGCGCGTCCTGGAACCCGGGCAGCAGCAGCCGCCCGGCCAGGTCGACCACCTCGGTGCCCGGGCCGGTCAGCTCGCGCAGGTCGTCGCCGACGGCCAGGATCCGGCCGTCCCGCACCGCGACCGAGGTCGCCGGGCCGGCCCCGGCGGAGAACACCGGCCCCCCGGTGAAGAGCAGGTCAGCGTGGGGACGGGACATCGGCGTCTCCTCTTTCTGCCGCGAGCGGTCCGAAGGACTCATTCAATCGTGCGTGGATTGGCCGCCCGCACGGGGCACAACTATGGTGGGGCGCATGGCGTCGACCCTTGTCGATCTAGACCAGCCGTCGTACCGGAACGAGGGGTTCTGCGCCGCGCTGGAGCTGGCCGTCGCCGCCGGGCGGGAGCTGGGGCCGGTCCACGGCGCCGCCGCCACCGCCGCGGACGAGCGGGTCCAGCGGGAGGCGATCCGGCGGCTGCGCACCGGCACGACCGCCAACCCCGGGCTGCTCGCGCTGCTGGCCGAGGGCCGGTTCGCCGACCTGCCGGAGATCGCCGCGGAGGAGACGGCGGTGGGCCGCGCGCTCGCCGTGCCCGATCTGTTCTGTCTCGCCGCCCCGCCCGGCGCCGCTCGTACCCTGGCCGTCCTGGAGATCGTCCGCGCGGCCGCCCTGCGGGGCGAGCGGGTGCTGCTCGCCGCCCCGGTGGCGCCGCCGGTCGACGCGCTGGTGGCCCGGCTGCCGGAGGGTGTGACGATCATCCGCGCCGGCCACGATCCGGAGGGGCCGGGTGGCATCGTCACGGTGGCGGCCGGTGTCCAGCGGCGGGTCCTGGCCCGGTCGCAGGCCGCCGCCCGCGCGCTGGAGCCGTGGCTCGGCGAGCCGTCCCCGGCGATGGGCTGGCTGCGCCGGCTGACCACCGCGCTGGCCGAGGCGGCCGAGGCCCGGGAGCGTGCCGACCGGGCCGCCGCGCACCGGGAGCTGACCGTGCGGGAGGCGCGCGGGCGGCTCGGCGCGGACCAGCGGGAGCGGTCCCGGGCCAAGCACGCGGCGGAACGGGCGGCGGCGACCGCGGAGGCCGAGGTGGAGCTGCTGACCTCCGCGCTGCGCCGGGCCGAGGCCTCCCGGCTGCGCCGGTGGCGGGCGGAGCGGGTGCGGCGCGCGCTGGGCGAGGCGGTCCGGCTCGCGAGGGCTGCCCGCTCGGCGTTCCTCTCGACCCGTGCGGCGTACGAGGAAAGCTCCCGCCGCCTCGACAAAGCCGTCGAGCAGGACCCGGTCGTCCGGGCCGCCGCCGACCGGGCCGCGTTCGCCGACGTCGCGGCCCTGCGCGCGCTGGAGTCCGCGGAACGTTCCGCCCACCACCTGACCCGCCTGCTGTCCCCGGTGGCCGGGGCCCCGCGGTGGGACGCCGACCCGGCCGGCCTGTCCGGTCTCGCCGCCCACTGCCAGGCGATGGAGCCGGTGCTGCGCGGCCGGGCCGGGCTGTTGCGCGAGTGGCGGCAGCGGGCGGCCCGGCCGACCCGCCAGCTGCACGCCGAGCTGCAGCGCTACGCCGACGTGGTGTCCACCTCGTGCCTGGACGCCGGCCGCCCGGAACACGGCGACCTGGACTTCGACCTGCTGGTGCTGGCCGACGCGGGCCGGGTGCCGGTGCCGGACGCGCTGGCGCCGCTGGTCCGGGCCCGCCGGGCGGTGCTGGTCGGCGAGACCGGCCGGGAGCCGCTGCGCGACGACACGGTGGTCCGCGCCTGGGTGGCCGCCCGCTGCCCGTCCGGCGCCGACGCCGCGGAGCTGTCCGGGCTGCTCACCGCCAGCGTGTTCGGGCGGGTCGCGGCCCGGGCGCCGGCCGGCAACCGGGCGGAGGCGGGCCGGTGACCGGGGCCGCGCACCTGCCGATGCGGGAGGTGGTCCGGCGGGTCTCGGCGCTGCCGGACGTGCGGCCGGTGCGGTTCGTGCCGCTGCTGCTGCCGATGTGGGCGGTGGAGGTGGTGGCCACGGTCCGGCAGGCGCACGCCTACGACGTGTTCGACCGCTATCTGACCCGGGCGCTGGCCGAGGCCGGGCTGTCCGGCCCCGGCGAGCTGGCGGCGTTCTTCGGGGTGGAGCCGGCGCTGGTGGAGCGGACGGCGCGGTTCCTGGAGACGATCGGGCACGTGCGGCGGGAGTCCGGCGGGCTGGCGCTGACCGAGCTGGGCCGCCGATCGAACGCGGACGGGCGGCGGTACGTGTTGTCCCCGGGCCGGCGGCTGACCCTGCGCTTCGACGGCGGGGCGGCGCGGCCGGTGCCGTACCCGCACGCCACCCACTCGGTGTGGCTGCCGCAACCGGCGCTGACCCTGCCGGACGGGACCGTTTTCACCGCCGTGGGCGAGCCCGCCGACCTGCCCGCCGATGCCGTGGATCAACTGCTGAGCAGGGCGGACGTCGCGGACTTCACCGGCCCGGCGGTGCCGGTGGAGGTGACCGGCCCAAAGCCGCGGCCGGTGTGGCTGCCGGTCTATCTGGTCGAGTGCTCCGACGATCCGGTGGTCTTCGGATGGGCGGTGGACGGGCCCGATCCGTACCTTTTGCAGGTTTATCGCGCTTGCGGTGGGGAACCGCAGGATGACCTTCCGCAGTGTGGGGACCGCCACGGTCCCTGACGGACCAGGATGGTCCATAACGGTCTACGGTGGTCCGCATGCCCCGTCCCACCAAACAGCAGATCGACGACGAGATCCTCGAGGCCGCGGCACATCTGTTCGCCCGGCACGGGTTCAAGGAGACCTCGATCCAGCGGATCGCGGACACGGTCGGCTACTCCAAGACCGGCCTGCTGCACCGCTTCCCGACCAAGGAGGCGCTGCAGTCCGCGGTGATCGACCGGTGCGTGGAGCAGATCCGCGACACCGGCTCCGGCGTGTCCGGCCTTCCGGCCGGCCCGGAACGGGACAGGGCTGTGCTCACCGGGCTCGCGCATCTCGCCGCGAGCCAGCCCGGCATGGTCGCCCTGCTGCTCTCCTCCGTGCTCAGCGAGCCGGACAGTGAGATCGGCCAGGCACTCGCGGTGATCGGGCAGACCCTCGCCGAGGCCTTCGGCGACGACCTGTTCGCCGACACCGGTCGGGCGCTCCGGATCACCGGAGCGCTCGGCGCGGTCGCAGTGGCCAGCATCGCCCTCTGCGACCGGCTTCCCGCGGCCGACGCCCCGGCCCGTCTCGCCGAGATCGGGTACGACGCGCTCGGCCACAAGGCCTAAGCCCCACCTTTCGACGAAGGAAACCCCTCATGGCAACGCTGCTGCACCGGCTCGGGCTGGCGTCAGTACGGCACCGGTTACTGGTCACCATCGCCTGGCTGGTGACCCTGGTCGCCGTCGGCGTCGGCGCGGGCACCCTCTCCGGGGCCACGGCCAACACGTTCAGCATCCCCGGCCAGGAGTCCACCACCGCGCTCTCCCTGATGAAGGAGAAGTTCGGCGAGGCGTCGGCCGGCGCGACGGTGCAGGTGGTCCTCGAAGCCCCGGCCGGGCAGAGGATCACCGCGCCGGCGAACGCGGCGAAGGTCGCCCAGATCGTCGCCGACCTCGGTAAACTGCCCGGCGCGGTGAGCGCGTCCAACCCGCTCGACCCGAAGGCGCCGGCGGTGTCCCGGGACCAGGCGGCGGCGTACAGCTCGGTGCGGTACCCGGTGCAGCCGTCCGAGGTCACCGACGAGCAGCGCACGGCGATCACCGCCGCCGTCGAGCGTGCCCGCGCGGCCGGGCTGACCGTCGAGGCCCGCGGCGAGGCGCTGAGCAACCCGGCCGACATCGGCGGCGCCTCCGAGATCCTCGGCGTCGTCGTGGCCCTGATCGTGCTCGCCCTCACCTACGGCTCGCTGGTCGCCGCCGGCATGAACCTGCTGACCGCGATCGTCGGCGTCGGCATCGGCGCGGCCGGCATCGTCACCCTGAGCGGTTTCACCGAGCTGCAGTCCACCACCCCGATCCTGGCCGTCATGCTCGGCCTCGCGGTGGGCATCGACTACGCCCTGTTCATCGTCACCCGGTTCCGGCACGAACTGCGGCACGGCCGGACGGTCGAGGACGCCGCCGCGATGGCCGTCGGCACCGCCGGCTCAGCCGTCGTCACCGCCGGCCTGACCGTGGTCATCGCCCTGGCCGGCCTGTCCGTCGTCGGCATCCCGTTCCTGTCCGAGATGGGCATCGCGGCCGCCGCCACCATCGTGATCGCCGTGCTCGTCGCGATCACCCTGGTCCCGGCGATCCTCGGCTACATCGGCGTCCGGGCGCTGCCCCGCAAGCTGCGTGACGTCCCGCTCGGCGACGAGCCGGTCGAGGGCCGTGGCTTCATCCACGGCTGGGCGAACGTCGTCACCCGGCAGCGCTGGCTCAGCCTGATCGCCGCCGTCGCCGTCCTCGGCGTCATCGCCATCCCGTTCTTCTCGATGAAGACCACCCTGGCCCAGCGCGCCGCCGAGGGCACCACCCAGGCCCGCGCCCAGGCGATCATGGACAGCCGCTTCGGCCCGGGCGTCAGCAGCCCGCTGCTGATCCTGGTCGACGGCCCGAAGGCGGTCACCCACGCCGCCGCCGTGCAGAAGCAGGTCGCCAAGCTGCCCGACGTCGCGCTCGCCCTTCCGGCCACCCCCAGCGCCGACAGATCCGCCGCGCTGATCACGATCATCCCGGCGTCCGGCCCCGAGGACCAGAAGACCGTCGACCTGGTGCACGCCATCCGTGACCAGGTCGCCGACGCCGACGGCGCCGCGGTCTACGTCACCGGCAACACCGCCGTCAGCATCGACGTGTCGCAGAAGCTCAACGACGCCCTGCCGGTCTACCTCGCCCTCGTCGTCGGCCTGGCGTTCGTGCTGCTGGTGCTGGTCTTCCGGTCCCTGCTGGTCCCGGTCGTCGGCGTGCTCGGCTTCCTGCTGACCATCGGCGCCGCGTTCGGCGCCACCGTCGCGGTGTTCCAGTGGGGCTGGGCCGCCGACGCGGTCAACGCCGGCTCCACCGGCCCGATCCTCAGCCTCGCCCCGATCATCATCGTCGGCATCCTGTTCGGCCTGGCCATGGACTACCAGGTGTTCCTGGTGGCCCGGATGCACGAGGCCCACGCCCACGGCGCCCGGCCTCTCGACGCGATCGTCACCGGGTTCCGGCAGGCCGCCCCCGTCGTCATCGCCGCGGCGACCATCATGTTCGCGGTGTTCGCCGCCTTCGTCCCGGAAGGCAACGACACCATCAAGCCGATCGCGTTCGCCCTGGCCGTCGGCATCGCCTTCGACGCGTTCATCGTCCGCATGATCGCCGTCCCGGCGGCCCTGGCCCTGCTCGGCCGTTCCGCCTGGTGGCTGCCGTCCTGGCTGCGCTGGCTCCCGGAGCTGGACGTCGAGGGCGCCGCCCTGGAACGCACCCCCGCCCGCTCCACCGCCGACCTCATCCACACCCACTAGCCCGTTCCGCGTGTGGAGTTCGGCCGTCCATACCGCCCGAACTCCACACACGGCTCGTGACCGCACGGCCGGCCGTCCGCGTTCCCCCGCAGCAAGATCCTCTCCGGCTGGTTCTCAGGGCTGTCTCACGCACGCCGGGACAACCCTGAGAGCCAGCCGGTCTTGGTTTCCGGTTTCGGCTGGTTGCTACGGCTGTTCCGGGCTGTGAGGGCCCCGTACGGCGAAAGCGTGAAGCCCGGCCCGGGGAGACCCGGACCGGGCCGCCGACGGTGTGTCACGCCGACCACTTGATGTAGGGGTTGACCTTGCCGCCCCAGTCGAAGACGGCCATGTTGTCCCAGCCGTCGCCGGTGCCGTTGATGTTCGCCGGATCCCAGCCGTTGCCCTTGATGGCGTACCAGGTCGGCTCCCAGTAGAAGACGCCGATGGCGCCGGCGTTGCGGGCCGTGTTCTGCACCCAGGTGAACTGCTGGGCCTGGCCCGCCGAGGTGGACGGGATGTTGTCGCAGAGCACCGTGCCGGGGATGGAGTTCTTCTCGCTGTCGGCGTCGGCGGTGGTGAACTGGTACGCCGTCTCGACGATCACCACCGGCTTGCCGTACCGGGCCCGCGCGTCGGCGATCACGTTGTACAGGTTGGCGAGCGTGCCGTGCCACATGCAGTAGTACGACAGGCCGGTGATGTCCCACTGCACGCCCTGCGCCTTGATGCCGTCGTAGAACCAGCGCGCGTTGCTCATACTGTCCGCGTCGGCGGTGTGGATGATCACCTGGGTGCCGCTGTTGCACGCCTTCGTCGCGTTGTAGCCCTGCTTCAGGAGCCCGGCCAGCGGCGCGAAGTTGCTGTTCACGACCTGGCCCTTCGGCCACAGCATGCCGACGTTGATCTCGTTGCCGATCTGCACGCTGTCCGGGGTGAGCCCGGCCGACTTGAGACTCGTGCAGACGTCGTACGTGTAGTTGTAGACGTCCTGCTGCAGCTGCGTGAGTGTGTGGTTGGCCCAGGCGGCCGGGGGATACTGCTTGCCGGGGTCGGCCCATGTGTCGGAGTAGTGGAAGTCGACCATGAGCTTCAGGCCCTTGGCCTTGATCGCCTTCGCCTGCTGGAGCACCTTGGCCTTGTTGTTGTAGCCGCTGGCCGGGTTGTTCCAGACCCGCAGCCGGGCGTAGTTGACCCCGGCGGACTTGAGGATGTCGTACGGGTCGGCCTGCGCCCCGGCCGCGTTGTAGTACCTACCGCCGAGGTCGAGGGTGCGCTGCAGCGACGACACGTCGGCGCCGAGCATGGTGAGGGAGGCGGCCCGGGCCGGCGCCGGGTTGATCGTCACGGCGATCACGGCGGCCAGGACCGCGCCGAGGATCTTCTTCATGGTTCACCGAATCCAGCGGATGTAGGGGTTGATGCGGCCGGCGTCGTCGAACGTCGCCATGTTCTCCCAGGCGTTGCCGGAGTTCTCGATGTCCTCGGTGTCCCAGCCGTTGCCGTCGATCGCGGTCCAGGTGGGCTCCCAGTAGAAGACGCCGATGGCGCCGGCGTCGCGTGCGGTGGTCTGCACGGCGGCGAACTGCTGCGCCTGGCCCTGCTTCGTGGCGGGGATCCCGTCACAGGGCGCGGCGGACAGCATGATGTTCTCCAGATGGTCGAAGTTCTCGGTGGTGTACGGGTACGCCGTCTCCGCGATCACCACCGGCTTGCCGTACCGGTCCTTGACGTCGGCGACGACCGTCGCCAGGTTCGCCAGCGAGCCGTGCCACATGCAGTAGTACGACAGCGCGGTGATGTCCCACTTCGCCCCGGCCGCGGTGATCCCGTCGTAGAACCAGCGCGCCGCGTCGATCTTCTCGGCCAGCGCGGTGTGCACCAGCACCCGGGTCTTGCGGTTGCAGGCCTTGGTCGCGTCGTACCCGGCGTTGAGCAGTTTCGCGAGCGGCCCGAAGTCGCTGTTGTTCACGTAACCGGTGGGCCACAGCATGCCGACGTTGATCTCGTTGCCGATCTGCACGCTGTCCGGGGTGGTGCCCTGCTTCTTCAGGCTGGTGCAGACGTCGTACGTGTAGTCGTACACGTCCTTGCGCAGTTGTTCGAGGTCGTGCCCCTCCCAGGCCTTCGGGGTGAACTGCTTGCCCGGGTCGGCCCAGGTGTCGGAGTAGTGGAAGTCGATCAGCAGCTTGTGCCCGGCCTTCGTCGCCGCGCGCGCCTGCTGCAGGACCTTCGCCTTGTTGGAGTAGCCGCTGGCCGGGTCGTTCCAGATGCGCAGCCGCACGTAGTTGACGCCGGCCTTCTCGAGGATCTCGTACGGGTTGCCGCGCCGGCCGCGGACGTCGGAGAACGTGGCGCCCAGTTCCTGTGAGCGCTGCAGGGTGGAGACGTCGGCGCCGCGCATGGTGAGGCCGGTCCTCTCGTTCGCTGCTGCGGGCTGGGGGAGGAGCGTCACCGCGAGGACCGCGGCGACGACGAGGGGGATCTTCTTCATGACACTCCTTGTCTTCCATGACAAAAGGGGCGTTTCAGGAATAGGGGCCGGCCTTGATCAAGGGGGGTATCAAGGCCGGCGGCTCTAGGAAGGGGAGGAGGCCCGGACCACCAGGCTGGTGGGCACGGTGATGGAGAGTGGGGTACGCCCGGCGATCACATCCGTGAGCAGCCGGACCATCTCTTCGCTGATGCGTTCCATCGGGTTGCGGACGGTGGTGAGCGTCGGCTCGGTGGTGACCGCCAGGACCGAGTCGTCGAAGCCGACCACCCGGACGCCGCCCGGCACGTCCCGGCCCGCCTCGCGCAGCACCGGCAGGGTCGCCGCGGCCATCGCGTCCGACGCCGCGAAGACCCCGTCCAGGTCGGGCACCCGGTCCAGCAGCGCCCGCATCCCGGCCGCGCCGCTCTCCCGGCTCCAGTCGCCGTGCTCGATGTACGCCGGATCGACGGTGATCCCGTGCGCGGTCAGCGCGTCGGCGTAGCCCCGCAGCCGGAACACGCCCCCGAACTGGTCCTGCGGCCCGGTGATGGTGGCGATCCGCCGGCAGCCGGCGGCGATCAGGTGCTCGACGCCCGCCCGGGCGCCACCCCAGTCGTCGGCCGACACCGAGCTGATCGAGTCCTCGAAGCCGAGCACCTGCCCACAGGCGACGATCGGGATCTCCGCCCGCACCAGCTGCGACAGCAGCGGGTCACCGGAGTGCGGCGACACCAGCAGCACCCCGTCGACGTGGCCGCCGGAGAGGTACGTCAGGGTCCGCGCCCGTTCCTCCGGCGTCGACGCGATCATCAGGATCAGCGTCAGCTCCCGGTCGGAGAGCGCCTGCGCCACCCCGCGCAGCAGCACCGAGAAGTTCGGGTCCTCGAACAGCAGGTGCTGCGGCTCGGTCAGCAGGAACGCGATCGAGCCGGATTTGCCGGTGGCCAGCGAGCGGGCGTGCGGGTTCGCGGTGTACCCGGTCCGGGCGATCGCGTCCCGGACCGCCCGGACCGCCTCCGGGCTCACCCAGTCACGCCCGTTCAGCACGCGGGAGACGGTCGCGTAGGAGACCCCCGCCTCGGCCGCGACATCGCGGATGGTGGGGCGTTTACGCGACACCTTCGGGATCATAGTCACGCCTTCACGCCGCCGGCGGCCAGGTCGACCTGCCAGTAGCGTTGCAGGGCCAGGAACAGCGCGATCAGCGGGACGATCGACACCAGCGCGCCGGTGACCACCGCGGTGTACATCGACGGCTGGTTGGCGCCCTGGTTGAGCAGGCCGTTCAGGCCGACCGTGATCGGGTAGAGGCGGTCGTCGCCGAGCATGATGTACGGCAGCATGAAGTTGTTCCACACCGCCACGAACTGGAACAGGAACACCGTCACCAGACCGGTCCGCATCATCGGCAGCACCACCCGGGCGAACGTGCGCCATTCGCTGGAGCCGTCGATCCGGGACGCCTCCAGGATCTCGGTGGGGATCGCGGCGCCGGCGAAGATCCGGGCGAGGTAGATGCCGTACGGGCTGATGAAGCTGGGCAGCAGCACCGCCCAGTACGTGTTGGTCATGCCCACCTTGGCCAGCAGCAGGTACTGCGGGATGGCCAGCAGCACGCCCGGCACCAGGACGCCGGCCAGGATCACGTTGAAGACGAAGGACTTACCGCGGAAGTCGAACTTCGCCAGAGCGTACCCGGCCATCGCCGACACCAGCGTGGAGGCGGCCGCGCCGACCCCGGCGTACAGGGCGGTGTTGGCCATCCAGCGCCAGTAGAGCCCGTCCCGGTAGTCGTTCAGGTCGACGATGTTGTCCCACAGGTGGGTGCTCGGGGCGAGGGTGAACGTGGAGAACAGCTCGCCGGAGCTCTTGCTGGACGCGATCAGCACCCAGATCACCGGGATCAGGCAGTACAGCGCGCCGAGAACCAGCAGGATCGTCGCCGTGGTGCTGCGCTTGGTCTTCCGCATCAGTCCTCCTGGTTGAAGGCCCGGCGCCCGACGAGCTTCAGGAAGCCGAAGGACAGGACGAACGTGGCGAGCGCGATGACCACCGAGGTGGCGGCGGCCGCGTACAGGTCGTTGCGGGCGAACGCGTCCCGGTAGACCTTCATCAGCGGCGTCCACGTGGTGGAGATGGTGTTGGCGAGCGGGCGCAGCGTCATCGGCTCGGCGAACACCTGCAACGTCGCGATCAGCGAGAACACGAACGTCATCACCAGCGACGGCATCACGATCGGGATCTTGATGCGCCAGGCGATCGAGAACTCCGAGGCGCCGTCGATGCGGGCCGACTCGTACAGGCTGGTCGGGACGGCCTTCAGCGCGGTGTAGATGACGATCATGTTGAAGCCGGTGCCGCCCCAGATCGCGATGTTCGCGACCGCCCACAGCGTCAGGTCGCTGGAGAGCAGGTTCGGCGCGGGAATGCCGGCGGCCTCGAAGGCGTCCGTGATCGGGCTGACCCGGGGCAGGTAGAGGAAGCCCCAGAGCAGCGAGGCGACCACGGCCGGCACCGCGTACGGCAGGAAGATGGAGACACGGGCGACCTTGCCGATCGTCGCCCGGACCCGGTTCGCGTCCAGCAGCAGCGCGAACAGCAGGGCCAGGCCGAGCATGGTGGGGACGACGATCAGGCCGTACGCGCCGATCCGCCCGACGCTCGGCAGGAAGTCCGGGTCGGTCAGCGACCGGGCGTAGTTGTCGAACCCGGCCCAGACCTCGGTGCGCGCCTTCGAACCCAGGCCCAGCCCGCTCACCTTGACCTTGCGCAGGCTCAGATAGCCGGCGTAGACGATCGGCGCGGCCAGGAACGCGGTGAACAGGATCAGAGCGGGGGCGAGGAAGGCGTACGGGGTTCCGGATCTCTTCATATCTCTTTCCCAGGAACGTTCCGGGCGGGCGGGGACCCGCCCGGAGACGGTCACTTAGCCGGCGACGGTGAACCCGGTGTTCTTCAGGTCGTCCACGGTGGTCTTCTGCATCGTGGTCAGGGACTCGGTGAAGGCGGCGGCCTTCTTCGACTCGGCGGCCTTGCCGAAGGCGTCGTTGAACGCGCTGTACGCGACGTTGACGTTCGGGCCGTACGTGAACGGCGCGAGCTGCTTCGACGCCTCACCGGCGATCGTGTAGAAGTCCGCCTGGCCCGAGAAGAACGCCGGCGGGCTGGTCAGGACACTGGCGGCGTCGTTCGCGGCCGGGTAGACGCTGGCCTCGGTGGCGAGCAGCTTCAGGGCCTCCGGGTCGCTGTTGAGCCACGAGACGAACTGGGCGGCCTGCTTCTTGTGCTTCGACTGGGTGGTCACGCCGACCGCCGAGCCGCCCCACGCGCCGGTCTTCGGAGCGCTGGCGTCCCACTGCGGCATGGCAGCGGCCTTCCACTTGCCCTTGGTGTCCTTCGCCGAGCCCTCGAGCACGCCCGGCGCCCAGACCGCGCTGACCCAGCCGACCTGCGTGCCGTCGTTGAGCGCGGCGTTCCACTCCGGGGTGTACATCGGCTTGTTGTCGATGACGCCCTTCTCCACCAGGCCACCCCAGTAGGAGGCGACCTTCCGGGTGGCCGGCTCGTCGATCTTGACGCTCCAGGCGTCGCCGTTCACGCCCCACCAGGACGCGCCGGCCTGCTGCGCGAGACCGGTGAACAGGCCCGCGTCGGTCGCCGAGAAGGTGCCGAGGTACTGCTTGGGGTTCGCCTTGTGGATCTTCTCGGCGGCGGCCGCGTAGTCGTCCCAGGTCTTCGGGGCCTGCAGGCCGTTCTTCTCGAAGACGTCCGAGCGGTAGAAGAACATCAGCGGGCCGGAGTCCTGCGGGACGCCGTAGACGGCCTCGGAGCCCAGGGTGACGCCGTTCCACGTACCCGCCGGGAATTTGTCCTTGACCGGGCCGACCTCGGCCGAGATGTCGGCGAGCGCGTCCGAGGACACCAGGGTGGGGATCTTCTGGTACTCCGCCTGCATGATGTCCGGCGCGCCGGAGCCCGCCTTGATCGCGGTGAGCAGCTTCGTGACGGCCGGGTCGCCACCGTCCTGCTTGTTGACCGTGACCTGGATGCCGGGGTTCTTGGCGTTCCAGGCGGCGGCGACCTTGTCCATGTTCGGCGCCCAGGTCCAGTAGGTCAGCGCGACCTTCTCGTTCGGGTCGGTGGCGCCCTCCGGCGAGTCGGAGCTGCTGCAGGCGGTGCCGGTGAAAAGAGCCGCTGCGGTCAGAGCCGCCATCAGCGGTGCGTATTTAGTCTTCATCGATCCTCCTTGATCGGCTTAGCCGGGGGCGGGGAAGCCGGGGGAAGGGAGCGCTCAACTCGGGTCGATCCCTGTGACCGGTTACAGTGCTGGTGTTACGGCCGTGTGTCAAGCCCTTGCGTCTGTCCCGTTACGCCTGTGTATCGTTCGGGCCGACCGGGCTGTGACCGGTTACAGTCAAGTCGCAAGGAGCTGATCCATGTCGGGGCACGAGCCGCTCTCCGTCCGCCATCAAGACTGGGCGACCCCCCTGCGCCGGCCGCGGATGAGCAACGTCGAGGACGCGCGCCCCGGCCTGTCGCTGACCAACCGCTACCTGAGCCGCGACGGGGTTCCGGTCATCCCGGTCTCCGGCGAGCTGCACTACAGCCGGGTGCCCCGGGCACGCTGGGCGGAGCGGCTGCGGCAGATGAAGGCCGGCGGCGTCACCGTCGTCGCCAGCTACGTCTTCTGGCTGCACCACTCGCCGGCCCGCGGCGTGGCCCGCTTCGACGGTGACCTCGACGTGGCCGCCTTCGTCGACCTGGTCGCCGAGACCGGCCTCGACATGGTGCTCCGGATCGGGCCGTGGGTGCACGGCGAGTCCCGCAACGGCGGCTTCCCCGACTGGGTGCAACAGGCGCCGGTCCGGCACCGCACCGACGACCCGGACTATCTCGGCCTGGTCACCGAGTGGTTCGGCCAGATCAGCGCCGCCCTCGGGAAGTCCGGGCGCAAGCTGCTCGGCATCCAGCTGGAGAACGAGCTGTACGACCAGCCGCGGCACCTGGTCACCCTGAAACGGCTGGCCCGCGAGGCCGGGATGTCCGCGCCGCTCTGGACCGCCACCGCGTGGGGTGGCGCCGACCTGCCCGCGGAGGAGGTCCTCCCGCTCTACGGGGGCTACGGCGACGGCTTCTGGGTCGACGCCGACGCGCCGTGGGACCCGACGTTCCGCGACCACTACTTCTTCTCGCACGTCTGGGACGACGCGGGCATCGGCGCGGACGTGCGGCGGGCCCAGGCGATCGAGGCGGCGTCCGGCGGCCCGCGTACCCCGTCCGAGGAGTTCCCGGCGGCCACCTGCGAACTCGGCGGAGGGATGGCGACGGCGTACCACCGGCGCCCGCGCCCGGAGGCGCTCGACGTCGCCGCCATCGCCCACTGCAAGATCGGCAACGGGTCGGCCTGGCAGGGCTACTACATGTACGCCGGCGGCACCAACCCCGGCCCCGACCTGCAGGAATCACACGCCACCAGCTACCCCAACGACATCGCCCGCCTCGGGTACGACTTCCACGCACCGATCGGCGAGGCCGGCGTGCTCGCGCCCAGCCACGCCGAACTGCGCCGCCAGCACGCCTTCCTGTCCGCCTTCGGGGCATCGCTGGCCGACATGCCGTCCAGCCTCCCCGACGTCCGCCCCACCGGCGTCGAGGACTCGTCCACGCTGCGCTGGGCCCTGCGCAGCGACGGGACCAGCGGCTTCGTTTTCGTCTCCTGGCACCAGCCGCACTTCCCGCTGCCGGCCTACCGCGGCGCCCGCTTCACCGCCGCCCTCGGCGACCGGCGGATCACCTTCCCCTCGGCGCCGATCGACATCCCGGCCGGCACGCTGGCCCGCTGGCCGCTGAACCTCACCGCCGGCGGCGCCACCGTCACCTACGCCACCGCGTCGGCCCTGACCCTGCTCCCCGGCGACGTCCCCACCCTGGTCCTGGTGGCCGAACCCGGCATCGACCCGGAGATCAGCGTCTCCGGCACGGTCCACCGGATCACCCCCGGACCGGAGCCGCTCCGGTTCGGAGGCCTGGACGTGCTCGTCCTCCCCGCCGCCCTGGCCGCCTCCGTGTGGGTCACCGAGGACGGCGGCCGCCGCCTGTTCCTCACCGACGACGAGCTGCAGTGGGACGCGTCCGGTCAGATCACGGTCAAAGCCGGGAAGCCTGCTTCGGTACGCCGTTACGACCCCGCCACCCGCACCTTCGCCGACGTGACCGTCCCCCAGCCGTTCCCCCCGGCGACCGAGCCGGTGACCGTCGAGGAGCTGCGCCCCGCCGCCCCCACCGTCCCGGTCACCTACGGCAAGCACGAGGGCCGCCCGTCCGCCCCTGCCGCCGACGTGTTCGACGAGCTGGCCGCCGTCTACCGGCTCCGGCTGCCGGCCACCGACCCCGCCCGCGACCCGCTCCTGCGTGTCGTCTGGGCCGGCGACGTCGCCGAACTCCGCATCGACGGCCGTACCGTCACCGACCGCTACTGGGACGGCTCCACCTGGCTGATCAACCTGACCGACGCCGGCTACCTGCCCGGCACGCAGCTCACCCTGCACGTGCTGCCGCTGGCCGCGGGCTCCCCGGTCGCGGTCCCGGACTCCGCCCGTGCCCGCCTCCGCACCACCGACACCCAGCTCCTGTCCCTGGACACCGTCGAGCTGATCACCCGCACTGTCTCCACCGCCATCTGACTCCGCCAGCCCTGGGAGCGCGGCGCCACCAGCGCCGCGTTCCCGGCCTACCGTGCGGCGTTTCGGTCTCACCGGGGCATTCCTGGCCTACTGGGGCGTTTCCGGTTTCCCTGCGGCGTTTCCCGTTTCCCGCGGCGTTTCCGGTTTCCCATGGCGTTTCAGCTTCACCGGCGGCCTTTCCAGCGTCCCGTGGCCTTCCGGGCCGTGATCATCGGCGGGGACTACAACGCCCAGCCGTTTCCCGCCGCGTCCTTGGCCTCCGCGTCTGCCACCACCAAGATCGGCCCGCACAGGCGATCTTGTGCGATTCGCGCCGACATTCCCTGCCCAAGATCGGTAGAGCTGGCGGTCTTGGGCAGGCGGTATCGCATTTCCGCAGCTCAGCGCACAAGAAAGGGCGGTAATTCGATCTTGTGCGCTCGGCTGCGGTGTCAGATCCCCAAGATCGGGCGCGCGCTTCGTTGGAGAGCCCACACGGTAAGAATCGCGTTCTCGCCCTCGGCGCCCGGCTGACGGGACCTCGGGCAACCGTGGAGGAGCCTTGCACGGAGCCACGGTTGCCCGAGGCGCAGGTCGCCGACGCGGCCCAGGCCACCGCCTCCGGCCTGAACAGCTCCCGCGCCGCCGCCCACGAGCTGGCCGGCATGGCCGGCGGCCTGACCGGCGCGGTCCGCCGCTTCGAGATCGCCCGTTAGAGCGGGTGGCGATCATGACCCGGGAGGAGACCGCATAGTACTGTCCGTTTCATGGGCGACGATCGATCTTCGGCCCGGTCCGCGCAGCGCCTGGCCGAAGTGGAGGCCGGTGCGCCGGCCGTGCACTACGACGACGAGGAACGTCCGGCGCGGGAACTCGGCGGCCGGGTCGGGGCTCTCGTCTCGGTCGTCGCGTTCGGTGTGGCGCTGCTGGTGCTGTGGCAGGTGTTCCGGCCGCTGTCGCAGGGCAGCCAGTACTACCTGATCATCTTCCTGGCGGGGACGCTGCCACTGGTCTTCCTGGCGTACAGGAGCGGGGCCGGCAAAGGGCGGGAGACGCCCACCGTGACCGACTGGCTGCTCGCCGGCACCGGCCTCGTGGTCTGTCTCTATCCGGTGGTCAGCGGGTACAACGCGTTCCTGGACCGGCAGGGGCTGCTCGCGCCGGCCGACGTCGCCTTCGGCGCCGTGCTGCTGATCCTGGTGGTCGAGGCCTGCCGGCGCACCACCGGGTGGGCGCTTCCCCTCGTCTGCCTTCTCTTCCTGGGGTACGCCTACTACGGCGGCCTGCTTCCCCAGACCTGGCCGATCGCGCACGCCGGATTCGACTTCGCGCAGATCGTCGACGCCCTTTTCAACTCCGGCAGCGGGTTCTACGGCACCCCGCTCGACGTGGCGGCCACGTACATCGTGCTGTTCACCATCTACGGCGCGGTCCTCGACCTGTCCGGCGCGAGCCGGTTCTTCGTCGACCTGTCGGTGGCCGCGTTCCGTAGGTCGCGCAGCGCGGCGGGCCGGACCGCCGTCGCCGCCGGGTTCCTGCTGGGCACGGTCTCCGGATCGGGTACGGCCACCGCCGTCAGTGTCGGCGCGGTGACCTGGCCGATGCTCCGGCGGGCCGGCTATCCGGCCGAGCAGGCGGGCGGCATGCTGGCCGCGGCCGGGGTCGGCGCGATCCTGTCCCCGCCGACGCTGGGCGCCGCCGCGTTCATCGTCGCCGAGTACCTGAACGTCTCCTACCTGACCGTCCTCGGCTGGGCGACGATCCCGACCGTCCTCTACTACCTGGGCATCCTGCTGGCCGTGGAGATCGACGTGCGGCGGTACGGGGTACGCCCGATCGACGCCCCGCCGACCAGCGCGTGGCGGCTGCTCGGCCGGTTCGGGTACCACTTCTCCTCGCTGATCGTCATCGTGGTGCTGCTCGCGCTGGGCGAGAGCGCCACCCGCTCGGTGGTGTACGCGACGATCCTGTCGGCCGCCCTGTCCTTCCTGGACCGCAGCGCCCGGCTGACCCCGCCGCGGATCTTCGCGGCGCTGGCGGCCGGGGTGCGCGGGGTGCTGCCGGTGGTCGCGGTGTGTGCCGCGGCCGGCATCATCACCGCCACCACGACGAAGACCGGACTCGGCGCCCAGCTGGCGTCGCTGCTGGTCAACGGGGCGAAGGCGATCACCGACGAACCGCGGGCGGTGCTCGCGCTGACCGTGGTGCTGGCCGCGTTCGCCCTCGCCCTGCTCGGCCTGGCGGTGCCGGTCACCGCCAGCTTCATCATCGGCTGGGTGATCATCGGCCCGGCGCTGCTGACCCTCGGGGTGCCGGCGCCGGCGGCGGCCATGTTCGTCTTCTACTACTCGGTGCTGTCCGAGGTGACCCCGCCGACCGCGCTCGCCGCGGTCGGCGCCAGCGCGATCACCGGTGGCCGGGCCATCGCGACGATGTGGCAGGCGCTGAAGTACGCGCTGCCCGCGTTCCTGGTGCCGATCGCGTTCGTGCTGACCGGCAACGGCGAGTACCTGCTGGCCCGCGGCCCGGTCCTGGGCGTGCTGTGGACCACGGCGGTGGCGATGCTCGCGGTGTTCGCGCTGGCCGTCGCGACCGGCGCGTGGGTGCCGGGCGCCGGCGCGGCCGGGCCGGTGAGCCGGGTGCTGGCGGGCCTGGCCGGGCTGCTGCTGCTCTACCTGGAGCCGGTAACGATCGCCGCCGGCGTGACGGCCCTGCTCGCGGCCGTGGCGGTCGCCTTCGCCGGGCGTACCCCTCAGACCCCCCTTGGAAGTTCGCCTTCGCAGCAGTCATCCCCGGAGGAAGCATGAGACGAATACTGAGTTGGGCGCTGGTCAGCACGCTCGCGGCCGCCACCGCGGCGTGCGGCGGCCGGCAGGACGCGGCGAGCACCGACACCGGAGGCGAGGTCACCTGCGAGGTGGGCCAGGCCACCCGGGTCGGCATCGCGACGGGCAACTCCACCGGCGTCTACTTCGCCTTGGGCAACGCGTACGCCGAGCAGGTCAACGCCTCGAACAAGAACGTCCAGGCCACCGCCTCGGAGACCGGCGCCTCGGTGCAGAACATCCAGGCGCTGGTGGCCGGCACGTACGGGGTGGCGTTCTCGCTGGCCGACACGGCGGCCGACGCGGTGAACGGCACCGGCAGCTTCAAGGAGAAGCAGCCGGTGGCGGCGCTGTCCCGGATCCACAGCAACTACACGCAGGTGATCGTCCGGAAGGCGTCCGGGATCAAGGACGTCGCCGGGATGAAGGGCAAGCGGGTCTCCACCGGCTCCCCGAAGTCCGGCACCGAGGTGATCGCGAACCGGCTGCTCACCGCGGCCGGCCTGAAACCGGAGACCGATGTCCAGGCGCAGAAACTGGACCTGACCAAGACCGTCGACGGGATCAAGGACGGCAGCATCGACGCCCTGTTCTGGTCCGGCGGCCTGCCCACGCCCGGCATCACCGATCTGCTCACCACCAGCAAGGACCAGGTGGAGTTCCTGGACATCACCCCGCTGCTGCCGGAGATGCAGAAGATCAACGAGGTCTATCAGGAGGGTGTCGTCCCGGCGGCCACCTACCAGACCCCGGCCGACGTGAAGACCATCGTGGTCCCGAACGTCCTGCTGGTCCGCGAGGACCTGGACGCGAACGTGGCCTGTGTGCTCACCAAGGTGCTCTTCGACAAGAAGAGCACCTTGGAGCAGGCCAACGCGGCGGCCAAGGAGATCAGCCTGGAGACGGCCCGCAAGACCGCCCCGGTGACGATCCACCGGGGCGCCGCCAAGGCCCTCGACGACCTGGGCGCACCCAAGTAGCCGCGTGATCGGCCGGCCCGGACCGCCACCGGGCCGGCCCGTCGTCCTTACCTGTCCCGGCGGAGCACGGCGGCCATGGCCAGCCCGCCGATCACCATCACCGCACCGAGGGCCAGGTCCACCGGGTCGTCGTGATTGACCACCAGGAGACCGGCGCCGCTCAGCGCCAGGACGAGAAAGAGCGCGTACAGAACGGTCTTTCGCCGTCTCGCGTCCACTAGAAACAGTCCTCCACGAAGTCGCTGGTGGTGTCCCCGATCGCCAGCGTCTCGATCATGAACACCCCGATCTCGATGCCCAGTACCAGAGATGCTCCACCGCTCAGTGGGGCGCCGGCAGCGGTGAAGAACATCGCACCGATGGTCGCGGTCCAGCCCAGGGCCGCCGCCCCGAAGCCGAACGCTGAGCTGGCACACGAGTCCAGGCCGGTGGGGTCGCTCTTGTTGACGGGGTCACAGCCGGCGTAGGGGTAGGGGATGTCCTTTCCGCTGGGGTCGCGCTGGGTGAAGCGGCCCAGCCCCGGGTCGTAGTAGCGGGCGCCGAACTTGGTGAGCCCGGTGAAGCTGTCGAAGAAGCCGCCGGCGTAACGCCACGGGTTGTGGATCTGCTGGGACGCGGACAGTTGATTGCCGTACGGGTCGTAGCTGTAGGAGTTGACCTTGGCGCCGCTGGTGTTCACCAGCCCGACCACCGAACCGAGCCCGTCGACGAGGTAGTAGTACCGCACCCCGTTGGCGCGCAAACCGATCAGGTTCCCGGTGTTGTCCCTGGTGTAGTAGTCGGAGGTGCCCCAGGGCGGCTCGATGGCGTCGGGGCCGACGGTGGTCATCGTGCTGACGCCGGTCGCCACGGGCCGGCTGGCGGAGGCGACGCCGAGTGCGCTGGTGGTGTAGTGGACGCTGCCGGCGCGGCGGCGTTCGGTCTGGTCGGCTCCGCCGTACTGCAGCGGGGCGTGCAGGTTCTTGCCGGGCGCGGTGATCCCGGTGGTCTGGTTGCTGACCGTGTTGTAGGTGAGTGCCCAGCCGTTGCCGGAGCCGGTCAGGTTGCCGTTGGCGTCGTACTGGTAGCTCGTGGATCCGCCGCTGGTGAGCTGGTGGGCGTCGTTGTAGTCGTAGTCGGTGGTGGCGCCGTTCTCGGTCTTCGAGGTGCGGTTGAAGTTGGCGTCGTAGCCGTAGCTGCGTGACAGGCTCGGCCCGGACGCTCCGGTGAGCCGGTTCGACTTGTCGTAGGTGTAGCTGGTGGTGCCGGACAGGTCGGTCATCGCGTTCCGCAGCGCGGTGTCGGCGCCGCCCTTGGTGTAGTCGTAGCTGAACGACGTCAGCTTCGCGCCGGTGGAGTCGTTGGTGGCCACGATCGACTTCTGCCGGCCCGACTTGTCGTACTCCATCTTCACGGTGATCCGTGGGCTGGTCGGCAGGTACATGTGGGTGCGGCGGTTGTTGTCGTCGTAGGTGAACGTGACGGGGCTCGTCGCGCCGGGCTCCTGCAGCGAGGTGACCAGGTTGACGGCGTTGTAGGCGTAGGTGACCGTGCCGCCGCCGTCGGTGTACCGGGTCAGGTTGCCGTTGCGGTCGAACTCGTAGCCGATCGCCGCCGCCCCGGGCAGCTGCTTGGCGGTCTGCCGGCCGAACCTGTCGTAGGTGAAGACGGTGACGCCGGTCGGGTCGCTCAGCCGGACCAGGTTGCCGTCCTTGTCGTAGTCGTAGTCGACGACCGCGCCGCCGTGGAACGTGATCCGGTCGATCCGGTCCAGCCGGTCGTAGGTGTACTGGGTCTTCTGCCCCTTGCCGTCGGTCTGCTCCGCCATGCGCGACAGGTTGTCGGGGACGATGGTGATGTCACCGAGCGGCGCCGGGTTGTCCACCTTGGTCAGGTTGCCCTTGGCGTCGTAGGTGTAGCTGGTGCGCACGTCCTTGGCGTCGTCCTGCCATTTGACGGTGCCGTTGTCGTTGTGGTCGGCCTCGAAGATCTTCTGGCCGGGGTACTGCGAGCTCTCCTCTGCCGTCTTGTTGCCCTTGACGTCGTAGGAGTAGCTCTTCGTGTTGCCCTGCGGGTCGGTCGAGGAGCTGACCGAGTGCGGGTGCGAGGTGTTGTTGTAGGCCAGTGACGACTTCGCGCCGGTGGCGATGCCCACCGAGGTGAGGTTGTCGGTGTTCGGGTCCCAGCCGAACGACGTGGTGTTGGTCAGCGAGTCGGTCGTGTTCTCGACGTTGTCGTTGGCGTTGTACTTCTTGGACCGCTTGTGGTTGAGGGCGTCCTTGACCTCGGTGACCCGGTCGCGGGTCTCGTAGGTGTGGGTGGTGACGCCGTCGGTGGTGGCCGTGGTGGCGCTGCCGTTGGGGTCGGTCACCTCGGTCCTGCCGGTGGCGTACGTTAACGTCCAGCGCGCCGCGTCCGGGGTGCCGCCGGGGTTGGTCTGCTCGAAGTAGTCGATCATCCGGGAGGTGTCCGGCTCGTAGCCGACGTTCGTGACCCGGCCCTCGGCGGTGGTGATCCTGGTGAGCCGGTCGCCGGTGTAGTCGAAGCGGGTCACGCCGCCGGCGGTGTCGGTGACGGTCTCCAGGTTCCGGTCGCCGTTGTAGGTGTAGGCCACCCGGCGGCCGGCGGGGTCGGTCACCGAGGACAGCCGGCCCGACGTGTAGGCGAGCGTGGTGACCCGGCTCTGGGTGTCGGTGATCGTGGTGACGTTGCCGGACCCGTCGTACCCGAAAGTGATCTTGTTGTCGTTCTTGTCGACGTTGCGCAGCAGCCGCCCGGTGCTGTCGGCGAAAAAGAAGCTCGCCTCGCTCTTGTCGAACTCCAGCCGCAGCTCACCGGTGCCGGTGTCACGGGTCAGGTCGGCGTCGATGCTTGGCGGCGTACGCCAGGAGTTCGTCCCGCTGTTGATGAACTTCGCGGTGAACCCGGTCGGCGCGTGGTAGGTGACGTCCGCTGTCGCGTGGTCGCTCCTCGAGTAGCTCAGCCGCACGTCCTGCGCGGTGCCGAGCGTCCAGCCCTTGCCGAGGGAGGTCGTCGAGGTGTCCCGCGAGTTGTAGTACCGGTCCAGGGTGAGGTCCGTGCCGGTGCCGCGGATCTGCAGGTCGGTCGCCGTGAGCAGCAGGTTGCCGTTGGCGACGTTGGCCTTCAGCTCGAGCCGGTCGGTGAGCTTCAGCTCCTGGAACGAGAACCGGCCCTGCTCGCCGGCCGGCGAGCCGTCGGAGGTCGTCATGAACCGCCACCCCGACCACGGCCCGGCAAGACTGCCGTCATGGCCGCGGGCCCGCCACCGGTAGGTGGTGTTCGCGTTCAGCTTGCCGCTGGTCACCGTCCACGACGACTCGCCGCCGTCGGCCACCGCCGACCCGGCGCCGGACACCATCAGCGTCGCGCCGGTCCGGTCGTAGACCTCGAAGTCCACCCGCCCGGTGCCGCCGTCCGGGTCGCTGAACACGCCCTTCATCACCGGGGTACGGGTCTCGGTCTCGGCCGCGTCACCGGGCTGCAGCTTCAGCGCGTCGAGGGCGTTCGGATAGCTGTTGTAGTTGACCACCGCGTACGGCTGCTGGCCCTGCTGCTCCGGCTCGGCCGGCTGGCTGGAGCGGAACTGCTTGAACCCGATGCTGTTGTCCGACGTCTCGTCGGTGGCCCGCAGCCCCATGTGCGCCGTGGACTGCTTCGCGTTCACCGCCCGCTGCAGGAACGACGTCCCGTTCACCGAGACCCAGCCGTCGTTGCAGGACGAGCTGAAGCCCTTGGTGGCGGTGCTGGTCGCCTCCCGGGTCTGCCAGGCCGGCTGGTTGGTCCACCGGGTGCTCGCGTTCGCCGCGCCGGTGGTCCACACCTCCCACTGCGCCGCCGTGCAGGACTGCGAGTACCAGTTCCAGAAGTGGAAGGTCGCCGACGTGACCTGGCGGCCCACCAGCGCGCCGGTGTTCCAGCTGACGAACGACCGGGCCACGTCGCCCGAGGTCAGGCCGAACTGCAGGTTGTTGGCGCCGGACCGGTCGGTCGTGTCGCCCTGCTTGACGTACGTGTCGAACGTGGTGCCCAGCGGGTTGATCTGCGGGTCCACGGTCACCGGGTACACCGTCGCCGGGTCGTCGAAGAACCTCTGATCCGGGCTCAGCGCCAGATCCGTCCGGCCGGCCTGGCGTGCCGTCTGCTTCACGGCCACCTTCGCGATCCGCTTCGGCCCGCCGGTGGCCGGGTCGATCGACGCGTCCCACATCTCCGGAGTGGGCGAGGTGCCGACCGTCCGCCCCTGGGCATCGGTGAAGATCAGGCCACCGCTGCCGTCCGCCTCGGTGGACAGCCCGGCCGCCCGCACCGGCACCCGCAGCGACGCCACATGCGCCGCCGCGGCGCGGTTCTTCACCACGAAGAACTGCTCGACACCGGTCGCCGAGGCCGCCACGACCAGGTCGACGCCGGCCCGGACCTCCGCGTAGACGGCCCGGTTGCCGATCAGGGCCGGCTCGGGCAGCGGCCCGTCCCAGCCGATGCCGACCCGCTCCGTGCCGACCCCGATGCTCAGCAGCTCGTGCTGGCCGGGACCGGCCTTGCCGGACAGGCGCAGGCCCCCGGGGTGCGCCACCGGTGCGATCGAACCATCCGCCTCCGCTCGCATGGTCGGATCGATCGGTTTCCAGGCGCCCGCGCCGTCGCGCATCCGCACCGGGCCCGCGAAGATCTTCGCGGTCCAGGTGCCGTCCGGGTTGGCGACGACGTCCTGCGTCTCCGAGCGGGCGCCGGCGTTCTCCACCGCCTTGCCGCAGGCCCGGGCCGCGGCCATCGCGCTCGCCTCGTCCGGTTGTGCGGGCAGCGAGCAGTCCGGTGCCGCCGATGCCGTCGCTACGGACGGCGTGTGTGCCGGCGCGGCCACCGCGGGCCGTGCCGGCGCCGGGACACCGGCCACGGTGACGGTCAGGGCGACCGCCACCCCCATCCGTCTCTTCCACGGCGCGGTCCGCCGAAAATGGGCAGGATTCATCGCTGGACCTCCAGGTCCGAATAGGGAGAAGCGATCATCAGACCGTAGGGGCAGACGTTTTATCGGGTCAATGATCGTCGATCTATTCAGAAGATCGGAATAAAGGTGCAAAGTCCACCGCAACGGCATCTACCTGCGGTTTAGCATCGGCTCTGCGGCCCGTTTTATAGCCTTAAATGCACTTCCCGGACCGGCTCGGTGATGAGGGAAATCAATTAGCGATGTACGGGCGATGTATTTTTTCCCGCTCAAGATGCCGATTCTCCCGGCCTGATTTACGATCCGCGGCCCGCGACGGGGGCCTGCCGTCATTTTTACGGTTGCCCTTTCTCGGGGCGGCTACTAATGTGGGGCCCAGCTTCGAGCGAGAGTCTGAGGAGACCAGCCATGTACCGCACCTGTTGCCGGCCCGCCGGGTGGTGTGGCTGAGTTCGCCCTCGCGATCTTCTCCACGCCGCCCGTCCCCGTCCGGGGTGGGCGGCGTTTCTCGTTCTACCTGTGGTTATCCGAGCGGGTGCGCCGAAGTGGGAGAGTCGGGGCCGGCTGTAAACCGGTTGCCAAGCGCTGAGCAGGTTCGAATCCTGCCGCCCGCACGCAAATGCATTGTGCATTGATTCCGATCGCATGCCCGAGTGGTCAGGGAACCGCCTGCAAAGCGGTCCACGCCGGTTCGAATCCGGCTGCGGTCTCGTTTGTCGTGAACCCGATGGCGTCCCCGGTGGTACACCCCGCAAGATGGAGGTCCAGCAGGGGAGACCGGATGACCCTCGTACGCGCCGTGGTGTGGGTGTTCCTGCTCGTCAATCTCGCCATCATCCATCTGCTCTTCGTCACCGCCGGGCCGCCCGCGCCCGACATTGCCGGGCAGGCCGGCCGGCTGCTCGGGCTCTACCTCGCGTTCGCGCTCGTCGTGCAGGTGCTGCTGGTCGCCCGGGTGCCGGCGCTGGACCGGGCGTTCGGCATGGACCGGCTGACCGGCTGGCACCGCTGGACCGGCCTCACCGTCTTCTGGCTCGCGCTGTTGCACCCGTCGTTCGTGATCGCCGGATTCGCCCGCCACGACCGGGCCCCGGTGCCCGCCACCGTCCTGTCCCTGGCCGGTCAGATCCCGGTGCTGCTCGGCATGATCGCCGTGGCAGTGATCGCCGTGGTCGTCACGCTGTCCCTGCGGGCCGCCCGGCGGCGGCTGTCCTACGAGACCTGGCACACCATCCACCTGCTGCTGTACGTGGTGCTGGCGCTCGGCATCGTGCACCAGGTCTACGAGGGCACCGCCTTCACCGTCAACCCGATCACCCGGATCTACTGGTGGGGCCTGTGGACGTTCGCGATCGGCGCGCTGCTCACCGGCCGTCTGATCCTGCCGCTGATCCGCAACCGGCGGCACCGGCTCCGCGTCGCCGCCGTCGTCCCCGAATCCGGCGACGTGGTGTCGGTGCACGTCACCGGCCGCGACCTGGACCGGCTCCGGGCCCGGGCCGGGCAGTTCTTCCTGTGGCGGTTCCCGGGCCACAACCGGTGGTGGCAGGTGAACCCGTTCTCCCTGTCCGCCGCGCCGAACGGCAGGTCACTGCGGCTCACCGCGAAAGCCGTCGGGACGACCAGCGCCGGGCTGCGAGACCTGCCGGTCGGGGCGCGGGTGTTCGCCGAAGGCCCGTACGGCGCGTTCACCCTGGCCCGCCGCACCCGCCCCGGCACCCTCATGATCGCCGGCGGCATCGGGGTCACCCCGGTCCGGGCCCTCCTCGAAGACCCCGGCCTCGGCACCGACGTGATCATCATCTACCGGGTCCGCAGCGGCGCCGACGCCGTCCTCCTCGGCGAGATGCGCAACCTCGCCCGCGAACGCGGCGCCCGCCTCCACCTGATCACCGGCCGCACCGGCGGCGCCAACCAGCCGTTCCACCCGGACAACCTGCGCCGCCTGATCCCCGACATCACCGACCGCGACGTGTACGTGTGCGGCCCGGCCGCCCTCACCCGGGCGGTCCTCGCCACCCTGCGCACCCTGAAGGTCCCGTCCCGCCAGGTGCATGCCGAGCTGTTCCGCCTGGCCGGTGGCGCCTGATCCACACGCGAAGCGCCGCTCCGGCGCAGCGGTGTCCTCTCACGACCGTCTCACCCGCGCTCGCGCGGATGGAGTCGTCCTCCCGGTCTCCGGCCGTCAGGGCGCATCGTCTGAGTGGCTCTCGGACCGCCACACGCACCGTCACCGTCACCGGCGCGGGGTGATCGGTCAGCCGAGGGGCTGTCGCGTGCGGCTCGGAGGCCAGGAGGATCCGGATCGCTGTGTGATGACGTCACCGGCTCGCTCATCTACCCGCCGGCAGATCTTGTGCGATTCGTGCCGGTGCTTCCTGACCAAGATCGCGAGCCTTATCGATCTTGGGCAGGAAGCACCGGATTGCGGCGCACAAGATCGGGATCGTGTCCGACCTTGTGCCCCTCGCTCCGGGAAGCCGGTGTTCCGAATCCAAGATCGAGGGCCTTGCCGATCTTGGGCCGGTGATGCCGGTGCGCATCACCCAAGATCGCGAGCACGGGAGCAGCGGGAGCAGGGTGGAGCGTGAGCAGTGGGCAGCGGGCAGCGGGTGCAGCGGGAGGAGCGGGAGCAGCAGGCAGCGGGCGGAGCGGGCAGCGGGTGGAGCGGGCGGAGCGGGAGGAGCGGGAACAGCGGGCAGCAGGTGGAGCGGGGAGCGGGAACAGCGGGCAGCGGGAGCGGCGACCGGTTTCGGTGGTGGTGTGACCGCAGCACTCGGAGCGAGCGACCGGGTCTGGTGAGGCCGGGCGCCGTGACGGGTCTAGTGTTCGCTCTCCACCAGGGTGATCAGGCTTGCCAGGTCGGCGGCCAGGACCTTGTCCAGGCCGGCCATCGACGCGGCCAGCTCGGCGGCCTTCGGGCCCTCGATCCGCGCGTGCAGTTCCAGGCGGCTGCCCGTGCCGTCGGGGTGCGACTCGTGGCGTACCGTCAGCTCGCCGCCGTCGAGGACCACGGTGTCCTGGAAGGCGACCCCCGGCACCAGGTCGCTGACCCGCATCGGGGTCTCCGCTCCGTCCCGGGTCTTCATCACGCCGGTGGCGCCGGCCCGCACCGGGCCGTCCAGCCGGATGTACTCCATGCCGGGCGCCCACTCCGGATGTGTCGCCACGTCACACCACCGGGCGTGGAAGAACTCGGGGGTGACCCGCGACTGGGCCCGGATCACCGGAAACTCGATCATGGAGAGGGATGCTACCGAGTCGGCTGGTCGCGGACCTCGAGCACACGGGTGGCGGGTGCGGCCGGCCCGGCGGCGGCCCGCAGGGCGAGACGTTCCGGGTCCGCCATGTACGCCGCCAGCCCGGCCCGGTCCCGGAACCGGATCACGTGCACTTCCGTCCCGGCCGGCCCGGTCTCCCGCATCCGGCGTTCCAGGGTCGCGCCGTGGCGTTCCAGCAGGGCGAGGACCGTGTCCTCGTACCGTTGTCCCGCCGCGGCCTCGCCGTCGGCCATCTCGACCACCGCGACCAGCAGCAGATCCTGATCAGTCATGCCGATCAGTATCGTGCCCCCTTCAGAAGGTTGCCAGCAGGCGCTTCTCGCCGAGGCCGAGCACGGTGTCGCTGAGTTTGCCGAGCACCGCGAGCAGGATGATGGCCAGGAGCATCACATCGGTACGGCCGGTGTTCTGGCTGTCGATCAGCAGGAAACCCAGGCCCATCGACGACGCAATGAGTTCCGCGGCGACCAGGAACAGCCCGCCCAGCGCCAGCCCGAGCACCGACCCGGCGGCGAACCCGATCAGCACCCGCTGCGTGCTGATCGCCAGGTGGTGCCACAGTTCGCCGCGCCGCAGCAGTTCACCGAGCGCGGACACCACCTCGCCGGGCGGCGGGAGTTGCGCGGCGGAGTAGAGCCCGGCCGACGCGGTCAGCTGCCAGGTGGCCAGCAGCGCCGCCGGGACGAGCGCCCCGGCGGCGATGCGGCCCGCGGCCGGGAGCGTCACGAAGCGCTCCGGGCGGTCGCGTACTTCGGCTCGAACAGGGTGTCGATCGCGGTCCGGGGCGGGTGCAAATCGGTGGAGCGCGGGCGCCGCACCGATCATGATCTGTGGCATGAGTGGCAGGTTGCGGGCGATCGCGCAGGAGACGGTCGCCATCATCGAGGGTGGACGGTACGACGGACCGGACGGCCGTGTCGACATCGGCGCGGACGTGGCGGCAGCGGTGGCCGGCACCCGGCTGCACCTGCCGGACGAGACGCCGGCCCCACCGCCCGGGCCGCCCGTCGCGCCGGGGATCGAGGTCACCGGCGAGTCCAGTCTCGCCGCGGCGCGACGGCTCGGGGACGGTGTGGCCTGCCTCAACTTCGCGTCCGCCCGCAATCCCGGCGGCGGGTTCCGCAACGGCGCGCAGGCACAGGAGGAGAGCATCGCGCGGAGCTCGGCGATCTACGCGTCGCTGCTGGCGGCCGGGGACTTCTACGCCTTCCACCGGGCCGACCGGGGCATCCTCTACACCGACCGGGTCATCTACTCGCCGCGGGTGCCGGTGTTCCGGGACGACCGCGGGCGGCTCCTGGCGTACCCGTACCCCGTCTCGTTCCTCACCGCGGCCGCGCCCAACCGTGCGATGATCGCCCGCGACCAGCCCGCGCTCCTCCCGCGCGTGCCGGAAACGCTCGCCCGGAGGGCGGCGCGGATTCTCGACGTGGCCGCCGCGCACGGCCACCGTGACCTGGTGCTGGGCGCCTGGGGCTGCGGCGTCTTCGGCAACGACCCCGGTGCGGTGGCCCGGGTGTTCGCGGGCGCGCTGCGGGAGCGGCAGTGGTTCGACCGGATCGTCTTCGCGATCATGGACCGCCGCGAGACGGTCCGCGACGCGTTCCGCGCCGTCTTCGGGGAGAACCAGCCTGACCGGAGTGCGTCACTAAAGGTAGGGTGACGGTTACCGCCTGTCCGCCTGGCTGGAGCGCTCATGACGACGGATGCCGATGACGTGCTGTTCCGGCTCGGGCGCTGGGCGGTCGCGAAGATCTGGTTCGGCATCGTGGTGTCCGGGGCCTACGCGATCGGGCTGCACTTCGACTGGCCGCGGATGTTCCTCACGGCAGCGGCCGTGCTCGGGGCGGTGGCGCTCGCCCTCGCCTCGTCGTTCCTGCCGGTCTGGACGCGGGCCCGGCCCAGTGGCATCCCGGTCGCCGACATCGGCCTGCGGGTGATGGTGTGGGGCGGGCTGACAGTCGTGGTCGGGGCCCTGCTGGTGGGGATGCCGTCGGTCGGGATGGTGGCGGCGGCGCTGCTGCTGAGCACGGCGGCCCGCACGTTCGGCGACCCGTTCGCCCCGTTCCTGCGCCGCCTCCGGATCACCCCACCGGTGCGCCACGGCCGGGCGGTGCGGCGCTAGAACCCGATGGCGTGTGGATTTCGGGCGCGCATAGCGGCCGAAATCCACACGCCATCGGGGTCAGTCCTTCTGGGAGCGGCGCCAGTCGCGGACGGCGTCGCGGGTCTTGTCGAAGATGGCCAGCGGCGGGCCGGCGATCAGGTTCGCGACCGGGTTCTCGCCGGCGTTCGGGTGCGGGCGGGTCGGGGACACCGCCTCCGCCGCGCGGAGCGCGCCGGCCATCCGGACCAGGGTCTTCGGGTCGGTACGGGTGCGCAGCAGCGGGAACTCCTCCTGCTCCTCGTGCAGGGCGTGGCTCAGCACCGCGGCCTCGAACTCGGCGAACCGCGCGTCGAACTCCGGCGAGTCGACGCCCAGGTCGTAGAGCGCGGCCAGGGCCCGCTTGGCCTCGTTCTCCTCCTCGAGGCGGGCCGCCACCACCTCGTCGCCGGCGTCGTCGCGCGCGGCCGGGTGCACGACCTGCTCCTCGGCGCTCTCGTGCACGGCGAGCAGCCGGGTCAGCTCATGGAACGCGTCGCGCTTCGGCTCCCCGGTGGACCGGTTCACCCGGGTGAAGAGCGCCTTGATCTCCTGATGCTGGCTGAGCAGCAGTTCGATGACGTCCTGTTCGTGAACTGTGGTCATGGATACGTGCCTACCCGCGCGCGTGCGGGACTAACGTCCCCGGCGGGTCACGCGTAAGGCGAAGTGATCAGAGACGCACGACCTTGAAATAGGTATGCTGTCATACCTAATAATGGGCGCATGACGGAGACGGCAGTGGCCCTGATGCACCTGGCCCACCGGTTGCACCGCAACCTGGACCGCCGGCTGCAGGCCGACTTCGCCCACCCCAAACCGCCCGAGGCGCAGATCGTGGCGCTGTGGCACGTGCGGGAGCGGCCGGGCATCACCGTCCGGGAACTCGCCGGCGAGCTGCAGCTCAAACCCAGCAACGCCAGCGCCCTGGTCACCGCCATGGTCAACAGCGGGTTGCTGCGCCGCGAGCCCGATCAGCGGGACCGCCGGGTGGTCCGGCTGCACCACACCGCGGAGTCGCTGCGCCGCATCGACGAGGTGCAGGGCAACTTCAGCGGGTACCTCGACGCCGCCCTGGCCGCCCTGGAGCCGGGCCAGCGGGCGTCCGTCGAGGCGGCTCTCCCGGCGCTCGCCCTGATCGCGCAGCACGTGCGGGACGGCGGCCGCTAGAACACCCCCGGCTGGTTGTCAGGGCTGTCTCAGCGCAGCTGAGACAGCCCTGACAACCAGCCGGACAAACCCACGCATGACCTGGTGGCGCCGAGCGGTCCGGGCCACCGCGGACGCCGCCGCCTCGAACCGGCGACGGCGGCCGTCGCCCGGCGGGGCGCTGCCCACCCCGTACCCCCTCGTTCGTGAAGCTCCGGGCAGACCCGGAGCCGACGGCGCACGCCCAGATACGGAGATCTCATGTCCTCGGCAACCCTCACCGGGACGCCGCCCGCCACCGGGCGGCGCGGCAATCCCTGGCTGTCTCTGATCGCCGTCGCGTTCGGCCTGTTCATGGTCGGCCTGGACGGCAGCGTGGTGTCGATCGCCAACCCGGAGATCGGCCGTGACCTCGGCGCCAGCACCGCGGAGCTGCAGTGGGTGACCAACTCCTACCTGCTCGCGCTGGCCGCCGCGCTGATCCTCGGCGGCAAGCTCGGTGACCGTTTCGGACGGCGCCGCTACTACCTGATCGGCGTCGCCGGATTCACCGTGGCGAGCGTCGCGATCGGGCTGGCCGGCTCGATCGAGGGGGTCATCGCGTTCCGGGCCGCGCAGGGCTTCTTCGGCGCGCTGCTGATGCCGAACACGCTCGGCATGCTGCGCGTGGTGTTCCCGCCGAAGCGGTTCGGCATGGCGGTCGGCATCTGGGCGATGGTCTCGTCGGTGTCCACCGCGCTCGGCCCGATCGTCGGCGGCCTGCTCGTCGAGCACGTGAACTGGGAGTCGGTCTTCTACATCAACGCGCCGATCGGCGTGATCGCGCTCGCTTTCAGCGCCTACGTGCTGCCGGAGAGCAGGAACTCCATCGGCCACCACCGGTTCGACGTGCCCGGTGTGGTGCTGCTCGCGCTCGGTCTGCTGGTGCTGGTGTTCGGCGTGGTCAAGGGCGAGACGTGGGGCTGGGGCTCGGCCGCCGCCCTCGGCACCATCGTCGCCGGCCTGCTGATCATCGTCCTGTTCGGATGGTACGAGACCCGGCAGGAGCACCCGCTGCTGCCGATGCGGCTGTTCCGCAGCCCGGCGCTGACCATCGGCGCCGTGATCACCGCGATCAACTTCTTCACGCTGCTCGGGTCGATCTTCTACATCATGCTGTACCTGCAGAACGTCCGCGGTTACAGCCCGGTCGGGGCCGGTGTGATCACCTTGCCGCTGAGCATCGCGTCGGTCGTCGCCTCGCCGATCGGCGCCGCGCTCACCGACAGGTACGGCCCGCGCCTGACCCTGCCGCTCGGCATGATGCTGCAGGGCGCCGCCTCGTTCGGCCTGATCAGCCTGTCGGCGGACTCGGGCCACGGGGCGATGTGGCCCAGCTTCATCGGTCTCGGCCTGGGCATCGGCATGGTGATGGCCGCCTCGTCGGAGGCGATCGTCGGCAGCGCCCCGGTCAAGGACGCCGGGGTGGCCGGTGGTCTGCAGGCCACCATGCTGCAGGTCGGCGGCGCGCTCGGCACCTCCGTGCTGATCTCGCTGATCAGCAACCGGGTCGGCGCCACCCTGGTGGACTCGCTCACTGCCGCCGGGGTGCCGGCCCCGATGGCGCAGGGCCTCGGCGAGGCCCGGGACGCGGTGGCCATGGGGGTCGCTCCGGTCACGGCCGACATGCCGGAGCGGGTACGGGCGGCGATCGTCGAGGGTTCCGCCACCGCCTTCCTCAACGGTGTGCACACCGCCGCACTGGTCGCCGGGGTGCTCTGCGTCCTCGGGGCGGTCGTGGCCGCGGCCGGGGTGCGCCGCCGGTAGACCCTGCCTGGTCCGGGCGGTTGCTCAGAGGTTGCCGAGGGTTGCCGACGTGAGTAGTGCGGGTGGCCGCGGACAGCCCGGACCGAGGAGACAGGTGAGGGACATGGGACGGCGGTTGTGGGCTGACCTCAGCGTCAGCATCAAGATCATGGCCGCGATCGCGGTGGCGGCCCTGGTCGCGCTGCTGATCGGAGTGCTCGGGCTGCGGTCGCTCGCGTCGGCCAGCGACTCCGCCCAGTTGATCTACCGGAGCAACGTGGCGAGCGTGACAGCGCTCGGCGACCTCTCCACCGCGATGACCCAGGCCCGGGTGGAACTCCTCAACCACGCCCTCTACCGGGACGCCGCAGCGAAGGCCGAGTACGAGAAGGCGTTCGAGACCACGCTGCAGGCTGTCGAGGAGGCCCAGGCCGCGTACGAGGCCAGCCTCCCCGCGGCCGACCCGGCGATGATCGCCGACATCAAGGCCGACTGGCAGAAGTACGTGACGGTCGCCCGGGACCAGCTGATCCCGATCTCCGAACGCAACGACGTGGCCGCCTGGACCCGGGCCCGCACCGAGGCCGCCCAGCCGATCATCACCGACATCAAGCAGAACCTCGCCGACCTGGGCGTCGTGGAGGACGAAGCCGCCGCCGCGGCCGCTGCCGACGCCCGCTCCGGGTACGAGTCCAGCCGTACCGAATCCATCATCCTGCTCGTCGTCGGCCTCGCCCTCGCGCTCGCCCTCGGCTTCGCGGTGGCCCGCGCCATCGTCCGCTCGCTGGAGCGGGTGACCCGAATCTGCGAGGGCCTCGCCGACGGCGACCTCACCCAGAGCAGCGGCCTGACCAGCCGCGACGAGCCCGGCCGGATGGCCCGCGCCCTGGACGCCGCGATCCTGCGCCTGCGGGAGGCGGTCGGCAGCATCGGCGGCTCCGCGGTCACCCTGGCCGGCGCCTCCGAGGAGCTCTCCGCGGTCAGCGCCCAGCTCCAGTCCGGCGCCGCGAACGTCGCCGAACGCGCCGGCTCCGCCAGCTCCGCCAGCGAGGACGTCAACGTCGGCGTTCAGTCGATCGCCGCCGGCGCCGAACAGATGAGCGCCTCGATCGCCGAGATCGCCACCAACGCCTCCGAGGCGGCCCGCGTCGCCCACGAGGGCATGTCGGTCGCCGAACGCACCAACAACCAGGTCGCCGAACTCGGCGCGGCCAGCGCCGAGATCGGCGACGTGGTCCGGCTGATCACCAGCATCGCCGAGCAGACCAACCTGCTCGCCCTGAACGCCACCATCGAGGCGGCCCGCGCCGGCGAACTCGGCAAGGGCTTCGCCGTGGTGGCCGGCGAGGTCAAGGAACTCGCCCAGCAGACCGCCAAGGCCACCGAGGAGATCACCGGCCGGATCGGCGCGATCCAGGCGTCCAGCGGCCAGGCGGCCGAGGCGATCGGCGAGATCACCCAGGTCATCCAGCGGATCGGCGACTACACCACCACCATCGCCTCGGCCGTCGAGGAACAGACCGCCACCACCGGGGAGATGAGCCGCTCCGTCGCCGACGCGGCCACCAGCAGCGGCGAGGTGGCCCGTACCGTCTCCGGCGTCGCCGAGATCGCCACCGCCACCGCCGAGGGCGCCCGCGCCACCCAGCAGGCCGCCATCGACCTGACCCGGCTCGCCGGCGACCTCACCAACCTGGTCGGCGGCTTCCGCCACTGATTCGTGAAGGGGACAGCGTTGTCTTCCCAGACTCCCTACGGACTCACCATGCCCACCCTGGACGACGCGCGGGACGCGGTGCACCGGGTGCACGGGCCGGACGGGCCGCAGGTCTGGAGCCGGCTGCTCCAGGCCACCGGACTGACCGGGCACGAACCCGACGCGCTCGACCGGATGCTGCGGATGATGTGCGAGGCCGACCCGACCAGCCGGCTCTGCGCAGCCGCCCTGCAGATCCGGGTCACCTCGTACACCCACCTCGCCGCCGCGCACAGCAGCTTGAGGAGCTGACGTGAACACCGAACTGTTCGACCGCCTCGGCATCCCGGAACGGATCCGCGACATCGCCGCATACGACCTGTGGGACGACGAGCTGCGAGCCGGCCTCGACGCCATCGCCCGGCGCAGCGCCACCCTGCTCGAAGCGCCGGTCTCCATGGTGTCGATGGTGCTCGACACCTCGCAGTTCATCCTCGGCTCGCACGGGGTCGGCAGCTGGGTCGCCGAGGCGGGAGGCGTTCCCGCCGAATGGTCCATGTGCGCCCACACGGTGCTGGCCGGGGAGCCGTACTGCGTGGTCGACGGGCTGTCCGACCCCCGGCACACCGACAACCCGTTCCTGAAGATGACCGGCCTGCGCAGCTACCTCGGGGTGCCCCTGATCGGCGCGGGCGGGCAGCCCCTCGGCGCCCACTGCGTGATCGACGGACGGGCGCGGATCTTCAGCGACGTCGACCTGGCGGTGGTGACCGACGGCGCCGAACAGGCGATGGCCCTGCTGGAGTCGCACCGCGTCACCTGACCGGGGTGCCGTCCCACTGCCAGGCGGTGCGGCGCGACCGGCCGGGGATCTCACCCCGGCCGGTCGCCCAGAGCAGGGTCGGCCAGGCGCCGGCGGCGGTCCGGGGAACGTCCCGGAACAGCCGGCGCAGCACCCGGTCGCACAGGTCCTCCGGCGGGTCCCACGGCAGGCCCAGACCGGCGGCGATGTCATGCGTGTGGACCAGCGTCTCCACCACCCCCATCGCGGCGAAACCGGCCGCGTCCGACGTGCCGTAGGGATGCCAGGACAGCCGGTCCGGCGGGGTGACCGCGACGACCGCCGCCAGCAGCCCGCCCGCGGCGTCCAGCAACCGCAGCATGCCGTCCGGGCCGGCGCCGTCCCGCGCGTACAGGGTCAGCGCCGGGCCGCCGGGGCGGCCGCGCCGCCATCCGAAGGGGACGTAGGAGTCCAGCGGGGGATTCTCCGGCGTCAATTGCATGGCGTACGCGAAAAGATCGTCGGCGATGTGCTCCACCGTCTCGCCCACCGACCATTCGAGATCGCCCGCTTTCCCGCTCCAGTCCCGGTCGGTGGCCGTGCGGAGAGCGGCGACGGCCAGGGCGACGGCGAGGCGGACATCCTCTGCGTTCTGCTTCATGGCGGCAATTTATTGGTACGGGGATCGGTGGTCACGCGTTTTTGTCATACCCCCCGCGCATCATCGAGGTATGGGAGAACCAGCAACGCCGATTCGCCGCCGGATCGAGCTCACGGTCGCTGAGGCTCGCTTGCGGTTCCAGCAACTCGTCCGGGTCACCGGGCTGACCGGTCAGGTCACCGTCGTGGTCGACGGAGGCCGGCCGATCGCGGCCATCGTTCCGGCCTCCACCGTGCTCGGTGACGGGCCGTCCCCCTCTTCCCCGTCTTCCGCCGCCCCCGCTCGTCCTTCCGTTCCGGTCCAGCCCTCGGGCTCCGCCCGTCCGGTCCAGTCTTCCTCTTCCTCCGCTTCTTCTTCCTCGTCGGCTGAGGGGTGGATGCGGCGCATCGAGAAGGTGCGGGAGGACGTCCGGCGTCAGCACGCCCAGCGGATCGGTGAGCTGTCCCAGGCTCTGGACGAGGCGTGGCAGCTGATCGACGCGATGCGGCCACCCGGCACCGAGCGGTCCGCGGACACGCTGCGTGCCAGCCATGCCGACCTCCGGAAGGCGCGGTGATCAATGGCGACTTCGCCGATAGGAGCGGGGCTAAGATCGGACGATGGCTCGACAGCTCGACCTGTTCGTCCCGGGAGTCGTCTATCTTGACGTGATCTTCACCGGTCTGCGTGAGTTGCCCGGGCCCGGCGCCGAGGTGTGGGCGTCCGGCATGGGCTCGTGCCCCGGTGGCGTCGCCAACCTGGCCGTGGCCGCGAGCCGCCTCGGCCTGCACACCGGCCTCGGCACGGCGCTGAGCTCGGATGCGTACGGTGAATTCTGCCACCGCGTGCTGAGCCGGCAGGAGGGCATCGACCTGTCCGCGTCACGCCGCGTCGACGACTGGCACTCCCCGGTGACGGTCTCACTGGCGTACGACCGCGACCGCAGCATGATCACCCACGGTCATCCGCTGCCGACCGACGCCGACGGGCTGGTCAACGGCCTGCCCGCGGCCCGCAGCGCCGCCGTCAGCCTGGCGCCCGAGGGGATGGGGTGGGTGCGCCGCGCCCGGGCGGCGGGCACCCTGGTGTTCGCCGACGTCGGCTGGGACGAGACCGACCGGTGGTCCTCCGACGTGCTCGAGGTGCTGTCCGACTGTCACGCCTTCCTGCCGAACTCGGTCGAGGCCATGCGCTACGCCCGCACCGACGATCCCCGGCAGGCCCTGGAGAAACTGTCCGGCCTGGTCCCGGTCGTGGTGGTGACGTGCGGCGCCGACGGCGCCCTCGCCGTCGACGGCACGACCGGCGAGGTGGCGTCCGTGCCCGGCGTGCCGGTGGACGCCCTCGACCCGACCGGCGCCGGCGACGTCTTCACCGCCGCCTTCATCACCGGCACTCTCGGCGGCTGGCCGCTGGCCGACCGGGTCGCCTTCGCCACCCTGGTCGGCGCCCTGTCGGTGCAGCACTTCGGGGGTTCACTGTCCGCGCCGGGCTGGGGCGACATCGCCGACTGGTGGCAGGCCGTCCGCCTCGACGAGTCCCGCGCCGACCTGGCCCGGCGGTTCGCCTTTCTCGCCGACGTGATCCCACCGGGCAGCCGCAACGCCGTCCACCGCGCAACCGCGACCATCGCACGCCTCTCCGACGCCCAGGCCGAACACTGACCACCGGGGCAGCCTGCGCCGGTCTCCCCGCCCACCCGGTCGCCCAGCCCGCGCAGCCCGTCCGGCCGCGCAGCCCGTCCGGCCGCGCAGCCCGTCCGGCCGCGCAGCCCGTCCGGCCGCGCAGTCCGTCCGGCCGCTCGGCCGCCTTGCCGCTCGCCCGGCCCGGTCTCCTGCTCAGCCCGGTCCTGTGCCCAGACCGCTGTTCTGCCCAATCCGGTCCTTTGTCCGGCTCGGCTTCTTGGCCGGTTCTGGTCTTCCGTTGCCGGTGTGGGTTTCCAGCGCGCGTCCAGCCGGCCACCCGTTCCCGAGCAACCCGATCTTGTGCGCCGGGCGCCGGAGCCGGCCGCACAAGATCGAACTCCGGCTCCATGTTGTGCGATCGACTCCGGCGATCCGGCTCTCCCAGCTCAAGATCGCAGCCCTTATTGATCTTGAACTGGGAGCGCCGGCGGCAATCGCGCAAGATCACCAGCGGTGGGCGGCGATCTTGCGCGATTGCCGCCGGTATCGAGGCATCGTGGATGCGGCCCTGGCGGAAGCGGATCATCCGGGAACCGCAGTGGCGGGACAGGGTGCGGAGAGTCCGGCGGGGAGTACGGGAAAGCACCGGCAGCCCGCCGGCGGACGAGGTAGGGGGATGCGATGCGACTGACGATTCTGGGCGGCGGCGGGTTCCGGGTGCCGCTGGTGCACCGGGCGCTGCTCGCCGACCGGCGGCGGACCGGCATCACCGAGCTGGTTCTCCACGACGTCGCCGAGGATCGGCTCGACGCGATCGGCCGGGTGCTCGCCGCGCAGGCCCGGGACGTGCCGGACGCTCCCGCGCTGATCACCACCACCGATCTGGACACGGCGGTGACCGGCGCGGATTTCGTGTTCTGTGCGATCCGGGTGGGTGGCCTGCACGGGCGGGTCGTCGACGAGCGGGTGGCGCTCGCGGCCGGCGTGCTGGGGCAGGAGACGGTGGGGGCGGGCGGTATCGCGTACGGTCTGCGCACCGTCCCGGTGGCCCGCCGCATCGCCGAGCGTGTCGCCCGGCTCGCCCCGGACGCGTGGACGATCAACTTCACGAACCCGGCCGGTCTGGTCACCGAGGCCATGGCCGGTGTGCTCGGCGACCGGGTGATCGGCATCTGTGACTCGCCGTCCGGGCTGGTGGACCGGGTGGTGCGGGCGATCGGCGCGGATCCCGCGTCCGTGCGCGTCGACTACGCGGGCCTCAATCACCTGGGCTGGCTCTACGGCGTCCACCCGCTGACCGGAACCGACGCGTCCGGCCCCCGCGCCACCGCGGATCCCGGGCGATCGAACGCCGGATCCGACGGCGATTCGTTCAGGATCCGCGCTGCGGACGGGCCGGTGAGACCGGACGCGGTGCGGGGGGACGGGGCCGCCGGACTGCTCGCCGGATTGCTGGCGGCTCCCGAGCGGCTGGAATCGTTCGAGGAGGGACGGCTCTTCGGCGCCGGGTTGCTACGGGAGCTCGGCGCCGTACCCAATGAGTATCTGCACTATTACTACGATCCGTCCGGAACCCTCGCCGCCGTGCGGGACGCCGGGCGGACCCGCGGCGAGTTCCTCCTCGACCAGCAGAGCCATTGCTATGCCGAGATCCTTTCGCCCGCCCGCGATCCTCTCGACGCCTGGCTGGCGGCGTGGCGTGAGCGCGAGGCCACCTACATGGCCGAGAACCGGGAGCTCACCGGCGCCGGCGAGCGCGAGCACGACGAGTCCCGCCCGGCCGGTTACGAGGGTGTCGCCCTGGCGGTGATGCGCGCGCTCGCCCGGGACGAGCCCGCGACCCTGATCCTCAACGTCCGCAATCGGGGCACCATCGGCATGGTGGACGACGACGCGGTGGTCGAGGTTCCCTGCCGGGTGGACGGCAGCGGCGCGGCGCCGCTGCGCGTCGCGCCGTTTCCGGCACACGGCGCCGGGCTGGTCGAGGCGGTCAAGTCGGCCGAGCGGTGGGTGCTCCAGGCGGTCACGGCACAGTCCAGGGCTGCGGCGGTACGGGCGATGGCCGCCCATCCGCTCGTCGGCTCCGAACCGGTCGCGCGCCGCCTGATCGACGCGTACCGCGCGGAACTTCCCGGGCTGGCCTACCTGCGTGGCTGAAAGGTGTGGGTGATGGGCTCGGCCTTCCACCGGGCTGAGACGGCGAACGCCCGCCGTGTGTGGCACACGGCGGGCGGTCCGTTCCGGCGCGGGGTGGCTCAGGCGGCGACCTCGGCGGGGTGGCGCGGCGGGACCGAGTGGTCGATCGCGCGGGCCGGCTTGCGGTTCGGCAGGGCCAGGCGGAAGACCTTGGCCCACGCCGACGCGACCTGCACGACGAGCGGCCCGGTGACGTACTTCAGTTCGTACTTCTCGAACAGTGCCCGCACCTTCGGCGCGATCTCCGCGTAACGGCTGGCCGGCAGGTCCGGGAAGAGGTGGTGCTCGATCTGGTGCGACAGGTTGCCGGTCATGATGTGCATCAGCTTGCTGCCGGAGATGTTGGCGGAGCCGAGCATCTGCCGGAGGTACCACTCGCCGCGCGTCTCGCCGGTGATCGACGTGCGCTCGAAGGTCTCGACGCCCTTCGGGAAGTGGCCGCACATGATGACCGAGTGGCTCCACAGGTTGCGGACCAGGTTGGCCACCGCGTTCGCCGCCATCGTGCCGAAGAGCGCGCCGAACGGGTTGCCGAAGGCGAGGCCGACCGGCACCGACAGCACCGGGTGCGCGACGTAGTCCTTGAGCACCTGGTTGCGGATCTTGCGGCCGACCTGGCGCAGGCGCGCCCGGAAGTCGGGGTTGTTGCGCCGCTTCTTGGTGGCCAGGTTGCGGCCCAGCTCCAGGTCGTACGCGGCGATGCCGTACTCGAAGAGGCACGCGTTGATGAAGTTGTAGAGCGGCTGGCCGAGGTGCGCCGGCGCCCACCGCTGCTGCTCGTCGACGCGCATGATGCCGTAGCCGAGGTCGTTGTCCCGGCCGACCACGTTGGTGTACTTGTGGTGCAGCTCGTTGTGCGCGTGCTTCCACTGCTCGGCGGGGGAGGCGAAGTCCCACTCCCAGGTGGTGGAGTGGATCTTCGGGTCGCGCATGAAGTCGTACTGGCCGTGCAGGATGTTGTGGCCGATCTCCATGTTCTCCAGGATCTTGGCGATGGAGAGACCGGCCGTGCCGAGGATCCAGGCGGGCGGGAAGATCGAGAACAGCAGCACGGCCCGGCTGCTCAGCTCGAGACGCCGCTGGATCTTGATCATCCGGCGGATGTACTTCGCGTCCTTCTCGCCGCGGACCGCCAGGGTCTCGTCGCGGATCGCGTCGAGCTCACGGCCGATCTGCTCGATGTCCTCGGGGGAGAGGTGGGCGATCGGGTTGACTTCCTTGCGCTGCAGCGTCGTCACAGGTCTTCCTCGTCTTTCGAAAGATCCGGCGGGCTGGCGAGGTTGCGGGCTCGCCAGGAGGGGCCGGGGTGGGGATATGTGGTCAGGCGTCCAGACGGCACGGCCCGGCGGCGGCCGAGACACAGGTCTGGATCAGGACGTTGTCACCGTCGACCTCGGTCGCGGTGGTGATCGTGCCGTCGCGCATGTCACGCACGATGCCCTCACGCATCGGCAGCACGCACTTGAAGCAGATGCCCATCCGGCAACCGGACTTCATCAGCTGACCGGCGGCCTCCCCGGCGTCCAGGATCGACGTGCCGCTCGGCGCCTCGACGACCAGGCCGGACTTCTCGAAGGTCACCGTGCCGCCGTCGCCGGCGACCAGCACGGTCGGCCGGAACCGCTCGATGTGCAGCCGCTCCGGGACACCCCCGTCGGCCCAGTGCTCCTGCAGGTCGTCGAGCATGTCACCGGGGCCGCAGGCCCAGGTCTCCCGCTCGAACAGGTCCGGCACCAGCTCGGCCAGCCCGGCCGGCTTGAGCCGGCCGTCGGCGCGGGTGTGCCGCTCGATCAGGCGGATCCGGCCGTCGGCGGCCAGCGCGCGCAGCTCGGCGCCGAAGACCACGTCCTCCGGCGTCTTCGCCGAGTGCACGACGACCACGTCGGACAGCTCGTGCAGGGCGCTGCGGAGCATGCCCATCACCGGGGTGATGCCGCTGCCCGCGGTCACGAACAGCGCCTTCGCCGGCCGCTGGGCGGGCAGCGTGAAGTCGCCGGTCGGCAGGTCCAGGTGCACGATCATGCCCTTGCGGGCGTTGGCCAGCAGGTACGAGCTGACCGCGCCGTTCTCCACGGCGTTGACGGTGACGGTGAACCGGCCGTCGGTACGGCCGGCCTGGCTGCTCACCGAATAGGCGCGCCACAGGCGTACCCCGTCGACGTCGACGCCGAGACGAACGTACTGCCCCGGCTGGTGTGGCTCCCACCCGCGACCCGGGCGCAGCTCCAGGGTGACCGCCTGGGCGGTCTCGGGGCGCACCGCTTCGATCCGGGCACGCAGGACGGTCGGGTTGCGCAGGGGCGCTATCACGTCGAGGTAGTCGGCCGGCACCACCGGAGTGGTGAGCAGCTCGACCACACGCCACGCGCCGTCGCGCAATCTCTGTGTAGCAGGCACATGACCAAGACTGCCCGCTACCAGACGTAAAATCCTGACCGGTGGAAGTGAATCGCGGACGGCATTATTGTTCGCAGCGAACAAGTTCGGCCGGTCAAACATGAGGGCGCCATGAAAAAACCGTTGCGGGACGCAGGTTCCTACCGCCTGCCGGTCGAGGTCGTGAACCCGCTCCGGCAGGGGCTGGCGGAGGTCTCCTCGCGGACCATCGCGGCGATCATCGAGGAGGTCCCGGCGTACGCGGAGCCCTTCGCCGGCGAGCTGGGCCTCAAGATCGCGCGAGCGGTCCGGGCCGCGCTCGGCGCCTTCCTCAACCTGGTCTCCCGGGCCGGCGCAGACCCCGGCACCCCGATGGCCTCGGCGGTCGAGGGCGCCTACGCGCTCGGCCGGGGCGAGGCCCGCAACGGCAGGAGCCTGGACGCGCTGCTCGCGGCCTACCGGGTGGGCGCCCGGGTGGCCTGGCGGGAACTGGCCGCGATCAGCGTCCGGGCCGGTCAGCCCGCCGCCACCATCGCCGACTTCGCCGAGCTCGTCTTCGCCTACATCGACGAGCTGTCCGCCGCCAGCGTCGCCGGGCACGCCGACGAGCTCGCCGCCTCCGGCCGGATCCGGCAGCGCCGCCTCCAGGAGCTGACCCAGGCGCTGGTGGCCGGGGAGCCGCCGCACGTGCTGCTGGGGCTGGCCGAGCAGGCCGAGTGGACGCCGCCGCAGAGCCTCACCGCGCTGCTGCTGCCGGAACGCGCGGCCCGCTGGGTGATCGACCTGCTCGACCCGCGGACGCTGCAGCTCGCCGACGCCGTACCCGATCCGCCCGGAATGACCGTGCTCTTCGTCCCGGATCCGCAGGGCTGCTCCCGTCCCGCCCTGACGCGCCTGCTCACCGGCCACAGCGTGGTGATCGGCCCGGCCCGGCCGTGGGCTGAGGCGAGGAGCTCGCTGGACCGGGCGATCCGCGTGCACCGGCTGCATCCCCCGGCCGGCGGGACCGTCCTCGACACCGAGGAGCACCTGGCCGAGGTCGTGGTCACCGCCGATCCGAGCGCGCTGGAGGACCTGCGGGCGTGGGCGCTGACCCCGCTCGCCGGGGAACGCGGCGCGGCCGCCGCCAAGCTGGTCGAGACGCTGCGCAGCTGGCTGCTGCATCACGGCAGGCGGGACGACGTGGCCGCCGAGCTGTTCGTGCACCCGCAGACGGTGCGATACCGGATGGCGAAACTGCGTGAGCTGTACGGGGACCGCCTCCGTGACCCGCAGTGGATCCTCGCCCTGACCATCGCCCTGGCCATCCCCGAGCCCTGAGGCATATACCAAAGTCGCGATCCATCGACCTTGGACGACTGGCCGGGGATCCGGCCCGCGGCATAGCGTCAGCCGTGAACCACAGCGGACGCGGGGAGGCGGCACGATGAGCGGCGAGACGACCGACCGGGGGCCCACGGTGCTCACGTTCTCCCCGGCCGGCCGGGTCCTCGTGCTGTTCGGCCCGGCCGCGCTCGGGGTGCTGCTGGCCGTCCTGGTGCCGGTGCTGGCGCGCTGGCTCGTCGACGTCCGCTTCCCGGTCCTGGGCATCGTGTGGAAAGTGGCGGCCGCGGTCGACACCTGGTGGGAGGTCGCCGTGCAGGCCGCCATCCTCGCCGTCCTCGGCGCGCTGGCCAGCGTCGAGATGGTGCGCCGCAGCGCGCGCGTGACGATCGCCCCCGCCGAGGTCCGCCTGCAGACCGGCGACGACGTGGTCACCGTCCCGCGCACCCGGATCGACTTCGTCTTCCTGTCCGGCGACCGGCTCGTGATCCTCGACCGGGAGTCGCGGCACATCTTCCACGGCGAGCCGCAGGCCGACGGCGCCCCGCTGGAGCGCGCCTTCCGGGAGCACGGCTATCCCTGGCGCGACGGCGACCCCTTCACCGAGCTGTATCAGCCCTGGGTGCCGGGCACCGGCCTGCTGCCGGTGGCCGCCGAGGCGGTGCTGTCCGCCCGGGCCGTGGCGGTCCGCAGGAGGGCCGCCCGCGAGGCCGCCGAGCTGCGCGACTCCCTGGAGAAACTGGGCTATTCCGTCCGTGACGAGGGCGACCGCCAGTTCTGGCGCCCGCTGGTCCGCTCATGACCGCACACCAGCTGCCGCGGCCGTCACCGGATACCGGTCCCGCCGAGCCGGATGCCGGTCCCGCCGAGCGCCCGGCCTCCACAGCGGCCGGCTCGGGCGCGCAGGCGCCTTCCGTGCCGGCCGATCCGGGCACGGAGGCGCCTTCCGGGCGGGGCAAGTCCGGCCCGGCCCGGCGCGGCCTGGCGGCACGGATCCGGGGCCGGGCGTGGGATGTCACGGCGATCCTGGTGTCCTGGTTCGGCGGACTGCTCCTGATCGGCGACGCCTCGTCGTTCCGGCACTTCTCCGACGAGGAGATGTTCCTGTCCTTCGTGCTCGGCTGCCTGTGCTCGCTGGCGCTCTGGTGGCGGTGCGGCCGGCCGGTGCCCGTGGCCGTCTTCCTCGCGCTCGCGTCAGTGGTCACCGACGGGGCCGGCCTCGCCGCGCTGATCGCCTTCTACACGGTGGTCTCCCGCCGGCGCGGCCGTGACGTCGTGCTGGTCACCCTGGTCAACCTGGTGGGCGGGGTCGCCTATCTCTGGCTCTACCCCGATCCGTCCGTGCCGCTGGTGTTCGGGGTCCTGCTGGTCGTCGCGATCATCATGACGACCCTGGCCGTCGGGATGGCGGCCCGCTCCCGGCGCGAGCTGATCGCGTCGTTGCGGGAGCGGGCGGCCCGCGCGGAGGAGGAGGCGCGCCTGCGGGCCGACCGGCTCCGGGCGCTGGAGCGCGAGCGGATCGCCCGGGAGATGCACGACGCGCTCGCCCACCGGATCTCCATGGTCAGCCTGCACGCCGGGGCCCTGCAGATCCGTCCCGACCTGTCCCCGGAGGACGTGGCCCGGGCCGCCACGACCATCCGCGACAGCGCCCACCACGCTCTCGAGGACCTGCGCGAGATCCTCGGCGTGCTGCGGGCCGGGCCCGGCGACGCGCTGCGCCCTCAGCCCGGCCGGGATCAGCTCGGCGAGCTGGTGGCGGAGGCCGAGCGGGCGGGCGTGCGTGTCGCGTTCAGCGACCACCTCGGCGACCGCCCGGTCAGCGGGTCACTGGGCCGCACGGTCTACCGGCTCGTCCAGGAAGGCCTGACCAACGCCGGGAAACACGCCGGCGGCACTCTCGTGACGGTGCTGCTCGACCGGAGCCCCGCGGGGGACCTGCACGTCCTGGTCTCCAACCCGCTGCCCGCCGTTCCGCGTGCCGGAGACCCGAGGAGCGGCAGGGGCGCGGCGTCCGCCGAGACTGCCCGGGACACCGGGGGAGCGGCAGGCGTCCGGATCCCCGTGCACGCCGGCCGGACACCGGTCCCCGGCGCGGGCAGCGGGCTGATCGGGCTGGCCGAGCGGGTCGATCTGCTCGACGGCCGGCTGCGGCACGGTGTGCACGGTGACCCGCGGACCGGCCTGACCTTCGATCTGGAAGCCTGGTTGCCATGGCCGACACCGTCCGGGTCCTGATCGCCGACGACGACCCGCTGGTCCGGGTCGGGTTGTCGCTGGTGCTCGGGGCGGCTCCGGAGATCCGGATCGTCGGGGAGGCGGGGGACGGCGCGGAGGCGGTCGAGATGTGCCGCGGCCTGCAACCCGACGTCGTGCTGATGGACGTGCGGATGCCCCGGATGGACGGGCTCGCCGCCACCGAGGTGCTGCGGCGGGACGGCCCGCTGCCCGCGATCATCGTGCTGACCACCTTCGACACCGACGAGAACCTGCTCGGGGCGCTGCGTCTCGGCGCGAACGGTTTCCTGCTCAAGGACATCGCGCCCACCGAGATCCTGAACGCGGTCCGGCGGGCGGCCGCGGGCGAGTCGATCCTGGCCCCGGCCGTGGTGCCTCGCCTGATCGACTACGCCGTCGGCCGCGGCGGCGCGGGGAACGGGCCGGAAGCCGCCGGGCCGGCCGGCGGCGGGGACGACGGTGGCCGGAGTGACGACGGCCGGGATGACTCGGGCCGGGACGCGGAGGCGCGGCGGCGTGCGCGAGCGGCGCTCGGGCGGCTGTCCGAGCGGGAGCGGGAGGTCGCCGAGGCGGTGGCGACCGGCCGCTCCAACGCCGAGATCAGTGGCGAACTGCACATGAGCGTGCCGACGGTGAAGGCGTACGTCTCCCGGATCCTGGACAAGCTCCGGTGCAGCAACCGGGTGCAGATCGCGATTCTCATCCACGAGGCCCGATGAAAGTGACGGGAGTCGTGAGGGTCGTTACACGAGTTGGCTTCCGGCGGTGACAGGGGCTAACGTGGGGCTCGCCGCAAAACCCACTGATTGAGTATGTTTTGCGACGCTCGTCACAACTGCTGACCAGGGTGTTCACGTGATCGAAATAAGCGGTCTTCGCAAGACGTACCGCTCGAAGAGGGGTTCCGTCGTTGCTGTCGACGGCGTCGACCTCAGCGTCGGCGAGGGCGAGGTCTTCGGTGTGCTGGGGCGCAGCGGCGCCGGCAAGAGCACTCTCCTCCGGTGCGTCAACATGCTGGAGCGCCCGGACGCCGGCACCGTCACGGTCGGCGGGCTCGAGCTGACCGCGCTCGGCGGCAAGCGGCTGCGGATCGCCCGGCACGGCATCGGCATGATCCACCAGCACTTCGCGCTGCTGTCGTCGCGGACCGTCGCGGGCAACGTGGCGTTCGCCCTGGAGGTCATCGGCACCCCGCGGGCCGAGCGCAAGGCCCGGGTCGCGGAGCTGCTCGAGCTGGTCGGGCTGACCGAGCGCGCGGAGGCGTACCCCGCTCAGCTCTCCGGCGGCCAGAAGCAGCGGGTCGGCATCGCCCGCGCGCTCGCCGCCCGGCCGAAGGTGCTGCTCTCCGACGAGGCGACCTCGGCGCTCGACCCGGAGACCACCGACTCGATCCTGCGGCTGCTGCTCGACCTCAACCGGCGGCTGGGCCTGACCATCCTGCTGATCACCCACGAGATGACCGTGGTGAAGCGGATCTGCACCTCGGCGGCGGTGATGCGCGACGGGCGGTTCGTCGAGTCCGGCACGATCGCCGACCTGCTCCGGCGGCCCGACTCCGAGCTGGCCCGCGACCTGTTCCCGCTGGACACCGCCACCACGGCGGTCCTCGGCTCCACACCGTTCCCGGGCCCGGCGCCCGCCGAAACGACCGCGCCCGTCCCCGCAGCGAACAGCCCGGCAGCGAACGGCGCGGCGACGAACGCTGCGGGGGTCGCCGTGGCGGACGGGGAGGTCACGATCGTGGACATCACCGTCAGCGGGCCCGCGGCGGACGAGCCGATCATCGCCGAGCTGGCGCGGCGGTTCGACGTGGACGTGCGGATCCTCGGCGGGTCGGTGGAGACCCTCGCCACGACGCGAGCCGGGCGCTGGCGTCTGGCCCTGCCCGGCCGGGCGGACGACAACCGTGCCGCCCTCGAATACCTGCGTGAGCGCGGAGTCACCCGATGACCTGGTCCGAAGTCCTGGAACTGCTGAACCTGGGCGCCCAGGAGACCGCCTGGATGGTCGGCGTCTCGGCGCTGATCACCGCGGTCGGTGGCCTGCTCGTCGGGGTGCTGCTGGTGCTCACCGACCGGGGCGGCCTGCTGCCGGCGCCGCCGGTCAACGCGGTCCTCGGCCTGATCGTGAACGTGGGCCGGTCCCTGCCGTTCATCATCCTGCTGGTGGCGGTCATCCCGTTCACCCGGGCCGTGGTCGGCACCACCATCGGCACCGACGCGGCGATCGTGCCGCTGACCATCGGCGCCATCCCGTTCTTCGCCCGGATCGTCGAGTCGGCGCTGCGGGAGGTGCCGGCGGACGTGGTGGCCGCGGCCACCGCGATGGGCGCGACCCGGCGGCAGATCGTCGGGAAGGTGCTGCTCCGTGAGGCGCTGCCGGCTCTCGTCGCCGGTCTGACGATCACGATCATCGCGCTGGTCGGCTATTCGGCGATGGCCGGTGTGGTCGGCGGCGGCGGGCTCGGCGACCTGGCCATCCGGTACGGATACCAGCGTTTCGAGACCGAGGTCATGATCGCCACCGTGGTCGCCCTCGTGGTCTTCGTCCAGCTCGTTCAGATGGTGGGGGACCTGCTCGTCCGCAGGCTGTCCCACCGCTGAGCCCGGGCTCCCGGCCATCGGCACGGCCCCGGAGTCCGTCCCATTTCCTCTAAGACCCATCGATGTGAAAGGTTCACCTATGCGCCGCCGCTCCCTCGCCGCCGTCCTGGCCGCCGCCTCCCTCACCCTGGGCCTGGCCGCCTGCGGCTCGTCCGGCGACAGCGAGGCCACGTCGACCGACACCCTCACGGTCGGCGTCAGCCCGGTCCCGCACGGCGAGATCCTCAAGTACGTCTCGGAGAACCTGGCCGGCAAGGAGGGCCTGAAGCTCGAGATCAAAGAGTTCAACGACTACATCCAGCCGAACGTGGCCCTGAGCGAGAAGCAGCTCGACGCCAACTACTTCCAGCACATCCCGTACCTGGAAGAGGAGGTCGCGGCGAAGGGCTACACGTTCACCGCGCTCAAGCCGGTGCACATCGAGCCGCTCGGCGTCTACTCCAGGACCGTCAAGAGCATCGCCGAGGTGCCGGACGGTGGTGTCGTCGGCATCCCGAACGACCCGTCGAACTCGGGCCGCGCCCTGAACCTGCTCGCCAAGAACGGCCTGCTCACGCTGAAGGACGGCGTCGGTGTCAAGGCCACCGAGAAGGACATCACCGCGAACCCGAAGAACCTCCAGTTCAAGGCCCTCGAAGCGGCCCAGCTGCCGCGCAGCCTGGAGGACACCGCGATCTCGGTGATCAACGGCAACTACGCGATCGAGACCGGCCTCAAGCCGGCCACCGACTCGCTCGCGCTGGAGACCGGCGAGGACAACCCGTACGCGAACCTGGTCGTGGTCCGCGCCGGTGAGGAGAACGACCCGCGGGTCGTCAAGCTGGAGAAGCTGCTGCACTCCGCCGAGGTCAAGAAGTTCATCGAGGACAAGTACCAGGGCTCGGTCCTCGCCGCGTTCTGACCCGGGCCGAGTACGCCGCCGCACCCGGGCCGGGTGCGGCGGCGTACCCATGTCGCCAGGGTCAGGCCAGCACCGCGCTGATCTTCTCGGTGGGCAGCCCCAGCGCCGAGCCGACCAGCTCGTTGGTGAGCGCGCCGGCGTGCGTGTTGAGGCCGAGCGCGAGGGCCGGGTCGGCGCGCAGGGCGTCGCGCCAGCCCAGGTCGGCCAGGCGCAGCGCGTACGGCAGGGTGGCGTTCGTCAGGGCGTACGTCGACGTGTTCGGCACCGCCCCGGGCATGTTCGCCACGCAGTAGAAGACCGAGTCGTGCACCCGGTACACCGGGTTCTGATGGGTGGTCGGCCGGGAGTCCTCGAAGCAGCCGCCCTGGTCGATCGCGATGTCGACCAGCACCGAACCGGGCTTCATCCGCTTGACCAGATCGTTGCCGACCAGCGTCGGGGCCTTCGCGCCGGGCACCAGCACCGCGCCGATCACCATGTCGGCGGCGAGGACCGACTGCTCGATCGCGTACGAGCTGGACACCAGCGTCTTCACCCGCCCGCCGAACCGCTCGTCGATCTGCCGCAGCCGCGGGATGCTCAGGTCCAGCACCGTCACGTCGGCGCCGAGGCCGAGGGCGATGGTCGCCGCGTTCACCCCGGACACGCCGCCACCGATGATCGTGATGTTGGCCGGCGCCACCCCGGGCACCCCGCCCGGCAGCACGCCGCGGCCGCCGCTGTTGCTCATCAGGCTGTACGCGCCGACCTGCGGAGCCAGCCGCCCGGCGACCTCGGACATCGGCGCGAGCAACGGCAGGGAACCGTCGGCGAGTTGCACGGTCTCGTACGCGATGGCAGTGGTCCCGCTGTTCAGCAGCGCCTTCGTCCCGTCCGCGTCGGCCGCCAGGTGCAGATAGGTGAAGAGGATCTGGTCCTCCCGCAGCCGGTGGTACTCCTCGGCGATCGGCTCCTTCACCTTGAGGATCATGTCGGCGGCGTCCCAGACCGTGTCGGCGCCGGGAAGGATGGCCGCGCCGGCCGCCTCGTAGTCGTCGTCGGTGATCCCGGAACCCAGCCCGGCTCCGGTCTGCACCGACACCCGGTGCCCGTGCCGGACCGCTTCCACCACGCCGGCCGGGGTGATCGCCACCCGGTACTCGTGGTTCTTGACCTCCGCAGGCACGCCGATGTGCATGGGACCTTCCTTCCGCCTTGGGTGCGGCCGCCGCTCCCGTTGGCGATAGAGTGAAACGATGTGCGGCGTACGGCAAGACGGTCGAAGATGATTCTGTCAGCAACCTCATGCAAGCAGATGCTTCGGCCGGGTGCTCTCCGGTGACCGATCTGCCGAAGGATGTTCGAGGCCTCGACCCCATCGACCTCGAGCTGCTGAGCCTGCTCCGCGCCGACGGCCGGATGCCCAACAACGCCCTCGCCGAACGCGTCGGCATCGCCCCGTCGACCTGCCTGACCCGGATCCGCCGGCTGCGGGAGATCGGCGCGGTCCGCGGCTTCCACGCCGACGTCGACCCGGCGTGGATCGGCCGCCCCATCCAGGCGATGATCGCCGTCCGGATCCGGCCGGACGCCCGCGAGGCGATCGGCCGTTTCGCCGAGTCCCTCGCCGGCATCCCGGCGGTCCGGGACGTCTACTTCATCTCCGGCTCCTACGACTTCCTGCTGCACGTGGCCTGCGCCGACGTCGACGACCTGCGCGCCGTCATCACCGAGCGGCTCAGCGGCACCGGCCTGATCGCCGGCACCGAGACCTACCTGATCTTCGAGCACCGCCGCGGCGCCTGATCGCATCGGTCCCTATGATCGGCCGATGCGTGCGGGGCGAGTGGCGAGCTGGGCGGCCCTGGTCGCGCTGGTGACCGGGGTGGCGATCTGGACCGCGGTCCCCGTGCTGATCCAGTGGCTGCCGATCGACGGCCCGGAGCGCCCGCCGGTTCAGGCAGCCGGGTCGCTGCCGGCGCGGGTCGGCGCCCCGGCGATGTGGACGCCCGACCTGGAGCAGTCCCCGATCGGCGCCGCCTCGGTGTACTACACGTCCGGCACCTGGTTCGACGAATCCCACCTGACGGCCGGCCTGGCCGGCCGCGGCACGGACGTCTACCGGCTCCGCGTCCGCACGCTCACCGACGGCGCCACCACCGACCTGCCGCTCCCGCCCGGCGCACGGATCGCCGGAAAGGGCGCGTGGACCCGCGACGGCCGGAACCTGCTGGTGGTGTCCGGCGCCCGCTGCGACTGCCCCGGCTACCCGGTCCGCTGGACGGTCACCACGATCTCCGCCACGGACGGCACGGTCACCGGCACCGAGATCACCCGCGACGGCGTCTACGCGCTCCGGGTGATCGGCTGGTGGCCCTCCGGCTCCCCGGTCGCCGTCGAGTACACCGCGGTCCCCGGCACCGTCCCGTCCCTCTTCACCGGCCCCACCGGCCAGGACGAACCGGTCGCCCAGGCCGCGGTCGAGGCCGCCCGCCTGATCGGCCTCGGCACCGGCCGGGCTCTGCTCACCGGCGGCCCGGCCCTGGTCCAGGGCGCCGTCGAATCCCTCGACGTCCCCGAGCAGATCCTGGCCTCCGGCGCTGTCCGCCCCGGCGACCCACCGTTCTTCACCCACACGACGGTCCTGCTCATCCCGCTGTTGATCTGCGCTGCGGCACTCACCGTTCTGTTCTCCGTCACGGTGTGGCGCTTCACAAAGATCACATTCCCTGGCCGTACGCCGCCCGCGAACCCACTCGCCAAGGACTCCTCCACCCGAACCGACTGAAGACCAGAGGCGCCGCCGGTCCGCCACCCTCAGATCGCCAGCCGTCGTCCAGGCCGCTTTCGCGGGTGGGTTGACCGGTCTGGGCGACGGCAGGCAAGGCCGGCCGTGCGTTGCGGGGTCCGGTGTGGCCGGTCGGGCAGTGTGGGGAAGCGGGACGGCGTGGCGGGGGCGGCGGGCGCCGGGGTGGCCGGGGCGGGCCGGGCCGGCGCAGCCGGGAAGCGGGAAAACGGTGCACTGATCTCTCGGGCGGTCGTCGGAGCCGGTCGGTCTCCAGTGACCGAACCAGGCCCCGACGTTGCCTGAATGTGACCGGCGTCATGCCCGCCCGAGAGGTGGGCGGTCAGGCTCCGGGATGATGGCCGGAGCGGGGTACCCGCGGTGGAGGCGGGGCGAGCCTGTCGCTGATCACGTGAGCCGCGAACAGGTGGAAGCCGATGACGAGCGGGATCGTCGCCGGCATCGACAGGGCCAGGAAGAAGGCGAGGCCGCCGGCCAGGGCCGGGGCGAGCGCCGCCCACGGCCGGGTGATCGACTGGTTCCAGGCCCAGCCCAGGGCGGCCCGCCACGGCGTCGCGGGTTCGCGGCCCACGGCGACCAGGGTCAGCATGGCCGCTCCGGCCAGCCACGTGACGGCGGCGGCTGTCAGCGCCAGGACGGGGATGCCGCCGGGCACCCAGCCGCGGCTGACCGCGACCAGGTCGGTCAGGAGCAGCAGTCCGATCAGGACGGCGGGCACGCCGGGCAGCACGGACCGGCCGAACTGCCGCAGCAGGGGCCGGAACGACGGGAGCCGGCCGGTGACGTACCGGTGCCGGACGGCGGTGGAGCCGGCGGCCAGCGCCGCCGGCAGGGTCAGCAGCGGCAGCGCCGCGACCGTCACTACGATGCCGATCAGGGCGAGGTCGGCGCCGAGGGCGAACTTCTCCCGCCAGTCCGGCCGGTTCTCCGGCGCCTCCTCGGCGGGCCAGTCCGGCCCGGGCGAGGAGGAGGTGGGCCGGCCCGGCCCGGGTGAAGACGGCACGCTGTCCTCCGTACCGGAGAAGGGGCTGTCCGGCCCGCTCGCCGCGGAGGCGGCGAGCGAACCGGAAGCGGGCCGTGGCCTGGTCATCCCTTGAGCCCGGACGTGTTGATGCCCTCCACCAGCATGCGCTGGAAGGCCACGAAGAACAGGAAGACCGGCGCCAGCGACAGCACCGACATGGCGAACATCGGGCCCACCGACGACTGGCCGCTGGAGTCGATGAACAGCGTCAGCGCCACCGGGGCGGTGTACTTCTCCAGGTCGGACAGGTAGACCAGCTGCCGGAAGAAGTCGTTCCAGGTCCAGATGAACGAGAAGATCGCCGTCGACACCAGGGCCGGCCGCGACAGCGGCAGGATGACGTGCCGGAACACGCCGTAGGGCGTGCAGCCGTCGATCGTGGCGGCCTCGTCGAGCTCGCGCGGCACACCCCGCATGAACTGCACCATCAGGAAGACGAAGAACGCCTCGGTGGCCAGCAGCTGCGGCACGATCAGCGGGGCGTACGGCCAGTCGCCACCCACCCAGCCGAACGTCTTGAACATCACGAACTGGGGAACGATCAGCACGTGTCCGGGCAGCAGCAGCGTCCCGATCATGATGGCGAACCAGAAGCCGCGCAGCTTGAACTTCAGACGGGCGAAGGCGTACGCGGCCAGCAGGCACGAGATGCAGTTCGCTACCACGGTGAGGCCGGCGACCATCGCGCTGTTGAGGAAGAACCGGCCGAAGCTGACGTCGAAGTTCGACCAGCCGTCGGAGTAGTTCCCCGGCGTCCACTCGTTCGGCAGGATCGACATGTTGTTCAGCACCTCTTGAGGCGACTTGAACGAGCTGCCGAGCATCCACACCAGAGGGTAGAGCACCACCGCCGAGAGCAGGACCAGCGTGAGAGGCCGGGCCAGGCGCTGGAGGGTCATCAGTCTTCTCCGTCCGAGTAGTGCACCCAGAACTTGCCGGTCCGGAAGACGACGGCGGTGACCAGGCCGATGAAGAGCAGGAACACCCAGGCCATCGCCGAGGCGTAGCCCATCTGGTACTCGTTCCAGCCCTTGATGTAGAGGTGCAGCGTGTACATGAGGGTCGAGTCCACCGGGCCGCCGGTGCCGTTGCTGAGCACGAAGGCCGAGGTGAAGCCCTGGAACCCGTTGATCGTCTCGAGGACCAGGTTGAAGAAGATCACCGGGGACAGCATCGGCAGGGTGATGCTGAGGAACTTGCGGAACGGGCTGGCGCCGTCCACCGAGGCGGCCTCGTACAGCTCACCCGGCACCTGCTTGAGGCCGGCCAGGAAGATCACCATCGGGGCGCCGAACTGCCACACCGCCAGCAGGATCAGTGTGCCGAGCGCGAAGTCCGGGTCGTTGACCCAGGCCTTGCCCTCGATGCCGAACCAGCTCAGGAACGAGTTGAACGCCCCGTCCCGGTTGAACATGTTGACCCACACGATCGCCAGCGCCACACTGCCGCCGAGCAGCGACGGCAGGTAGAACAGGCCCCGGAACAGGCCGGATCCCTTGAACGACGCGTTGAGCAGCACCGCCACGCCGAGCGCGGCGGCCAGCTTGAGCGGCGTCGCCACCAGAGCGAACACCAGGGTGGTACGGACCGCGTGCCAGAACGACGGGTCCTCGGTGAACATCGTCCGGTAGTTGTCCAGCCCCACCCACTTCATCGACTCCCAGTCCGAGAGCACGTCGTAGTTGGTGAAGCTGAGGTACAGCGACATCAGCATCGGGATGGCCGTGATGGTCAGCAGCCCGAGCAGCCAGGGGGAGAGGAAAACGTAACCGGCGATGCCGTCCGACTTCTGCTTGGCGGGACGGCCCCGCCGCTTGGTAGCGGCGGGGCCGGCCGTCGGCCGGGTCGGCTGGGGCCGGGCCGTTGTTGTTGCCACTGGACTCACCGCTTGATCGCGGCCTGGGCGGCGCTGAAGAACTGCTCGGCGGCCTTCTGCGGGGTGGCACGCCCGTACTGGGCCTCTTCCGCGGCCTTGATCAGCTCGGAACGCACGGTGCTGTGACCCTTCGGCGGAACCGACGGCGCGGGGCCGAAGTTCTTGCCGAGCTCGGTGGTCACCTGGATGCTCTCCTTCATCGCCGCGTTGTCGGTGGTCGCGGCGACCTGGGTGCGGATGTCGAGGTTCGACGGCAGGCCACGGTCGGTGCCGAGGATCTTGCCGGCCTCCGGGTCGTTGGCGAGGAAGTTCAGCACGTCGGCCGCAACGTCCTTGTTCTTGCTGCCGCGGTAGACCGAGAAGTACATCGAGGCGCGCGCCCACTGCTTGGTGGCGTCACCCGGGTACGCGATGACGCTCAGGTCGTCCTTGGTGTTCTTCTGCAGCTCGGGCAGCTGGTTGGCCCACACCCACGAGGTGAGCGCCTTGTTGGTCACCACCAGCTGCTTGGTGACGTCGGTGGCGTTGCCCTCGTGGATCACGTCCGGGGTCGGGGTGGCCTGGGTGTCCCGGGCGCCCTTCCACAGCTCGAACCACTTCTGCACGTCCTCCTGGGTGAAGCCGAGCTCCGCGCCGTTGTAGAACTCCTTGCCGTTCTGGCGCAGCCACACCCAGAACGCCTTGTAGTCGGCGCTCGGGTCCATGGTGCCGGCCAGCTTGGTCTTCACGGCGGCGTCCTTGGCCCAGGCGATGTGCTCCTCCCAGGTCTGCCCGGTCTTGGGCACGGCGACTCCGGCGGCGTCCAGCTTGGCCTTGTTGAAGACCAGGCCCTGGGTGTTCTCACCCATCGCCAGGCCGGCCAGCTTGCCGTCGACGGTGCCGTACTCGACGAGGCCCTTCTGGAACTTCGACGTGTCGATCTTTCCGGCCTTGGTGTACTCGCCGAGGTCGGCGGTGACGTTGCGGGTCGCGTACTCGGCCAGGTAGTTGTCGTCGATCTGGAAGATGTCCGGGGCGTCGTTGCCGGCCGTCAGGGTGGCCAGCTTGTCGAAGTAGCCCTGGTTGGCCTGCCACGTCTTCTTGAACGTGACGTTCGGGTGCTTCGAGGTGTAGAGCGCGAGAGCCTGCTCGGTGAGCTGGGCGCGGGCCTCGCCGCCCCACCAGAAGAAGCTCAGCTCGACCTTGCCGTCGGCGGCGGCCTTGTCGTCGTCGCTGCCACAGGCACCGAGGGCGAGGGGCAGCGCCAGCATGGCGGCCACGACGCCGCTGAGCACGCGGCGCCGGGGAAGGGGGTGGGATGCGGTCATGGGGTTCGTCACTCCTTGACGTGTGCGGCAACCTCAGCGTTGAGCGCTCCGGCCGGGGCGTAGGGCCCCGGGCCGGTGGAGTTGCGAATGATCAGGTCGGTCCGGAGGGTGACCTGCCCGGTCGCCCCGTCGTCGCCCTGCTGCAGCAGCATGTCGACGGCGGTGCGGCCGGCGGCGCCGGTCGGGTTCGCCACGGTGGTCAGCCGTGGGCGGACCAGGCCGCTGTACGCGATGTCGTCGATCCCGACGACACTCACCTGCCCGGGCACCTCGACACCGCGGTCCTGCAACGCCTGGAGCAGGCCGATGGCCATCAGGTCGTTGTAGGCGAGCACCGCGGTGGCGCCGGTCTTGAGCACGGCCTCGGCGGCCGCGGCGCCGGTCTCCTCGACCGGCTGGTTCGGGCCGAGGACCGTGAGGTCCGCGCCTGCCGTGCGGGCGGTGGCCCCGGCGGCCCGGCGGATCTCCCGGTTGGTCCATGAGCCACGTGGCCCGGCCAGGTAGACCAGGTGGCGGTGGCCCATGCCGAGCAGGTGCTGCACGGCTTCCCGCGCCCCCAGTCCCACATCCATGACCACCGACGGCAGGCCGGTGATCGGGCGGTTGATCACGACCAGCGGAACCTCTCGTTTCAGAAGCTCTATCTGGTCGTCGCTCATCCGGGGACTGCACAGGAGGATCCCGTCGACCTGCTTGGCCAGGGCCTGCACCAGGTCGGCCTCGACCATCGGATCCTCGTCGGTGTCGGCGACGAAGACGTGGTAGTCCCGCCGCCGGGCGTGGGTCTCGGCCGCCTTGATCAGCGGCGGGAAGAACGGGTTGGCGATATCGGCCACGATCAGGCCGATGTTGTGGGTGCGTCCGGTGATCAGTGCCCGGGCCGCCCGGTTGGGGCGGTAACCGAGCTGCTCCGCGGTGGCCAGCACCCGGGAACGGGTCTCGGGGTTGACCAGATGCGGGGCGGAGAAGGTGCGCGACACCGTGGAGATGTGCACTCCGGACGCCCTTGCGACGTCCCGGATGGTCACGGCCACGATGCCTCCTCGATGGCGATCCGGTGTGACCCGGATCTCTTGGTGAGAGCCATTAATGCAAACGGTTGCGGTGGTGTCAACGCCTCTCGATGTCGCCTCTGTTGCGTGATCATCACTGAGCGCGGGCAAACTTGGACAAATCAGTGCGGTGCATTGACTTTGGTCGCAGTCCACTCCCTAATCTGTTGCAAACGTTTGCCGAATGGAGGCGACGGCATGCCCCCGTCCCCACGTCGCCGGTACGCCCTAGTGGGCGCCGGCGCACGGGCTGGAATGTTCGTCCGGGCGATCACCGATGACCACGCCGATGTGGCCGAGCTGGTGGCCATGGCCGACATCAATCCCGCCCGGCTCGCCGCCCACAACAGGCGGCTGGCCGAACCCGTCCCGGTCTACGGCGCGGCCGATTTCACCGAGATGCTCAAGCGGGAACGCGTCGACGTGGTGCTGGTCGCGACCGTGGACCGCTACCACGACCACTACGTGGTGGCCGCGCTGGAGGCCGGCTGCGACGCCATCACCGAGAAGCCGATGACCGTCGACGCCGACGGCTGCCGCCGCATCCTGGACGCGCAACGGCGCACCGGCCGGGACGTCCGGGTCACGTTCAACTACCGCTACAACCCGCTGCACGAGGCGGTGAAGCGGGTCCTCGCCTCCGGCGAGATCGGCGAGATCGGCTCGGTGCACTTCGAGTGGCTGCTCGACGTGCGGCACGGCGCCGACTACTTCCGCCGCTGGCACCGCGACAAGGCGAACTCCGGCGGCCTGCTGGTGCACAAGGCCGGCCACCACTTCGACCTGGTCAACTGGTGGCTCGACGACAGCCCGGCGCAGGTCTTCGCGGCGGGACGGTTGTTCTTCTACGGCGATCAGGGGCGGCGGCACGGGTACGCCCGCGACTACGAGCGCGCGCACGGCGCCCCCGCCGCCGAGGGCGACCCGTTCGCGTTGCGGATGGCCGACGAGCCGAACATGAAGGAGCTGTACCTCGACGCCGAGGACCACGACGGCTACCACCGCGACCGCAACGTGTTCGCGCCCGGCGTGACCATCGAGGACGACATGGCGGTGCTGGTCCGCTACGCCCGGGGGGCGTCGATGACCTACCACCTCACCGCGTACGCGCCGTGGGAGGGCTACCGCGTCATGTTCAACGGCAGTAAGGGCCGCCTCGAACTCGAGGTGGTCGAGAGCGACCACGTCGCCCCGGGCGCCGCCGCCGGCGTGAAGGGCGAGCCGGGCGCCGAGTCGACAGCCGAACAGGGTTTCAAGCGCCTGCTGGTCCGCCCGTTCTGGGCGCCGCCGCGCGAGATCGCCGTGGACGGGCTGTCCCGGCACGGCCACGGCGGCGCCGACGTGCGCATGCTCGCCGACCTCATCCGCTCCGACGCCCCGGCCGACCCGCTCGGCCGGACCGCGAACGCCGTCGACGGCGCCCGCGCCCTGCTGACCGGTCTGGCCGCCAACGAATCCCTGGCCCAAGGGCAGGCGATCCGCGTGCAAGACCTCCTAGATCTTGAGGAGATCAGGTGACCGACGAGAACCATCTCTTTCCCGCCGAGCCGAACCAGCGGCAGATCGCGCGTGAGCTGTACCGGCACGCCAAGGACCTGCCCCTGATCAGCCCGCACGGCCACGTCGACCCACTGTTGCTGGCCGACGACCAGCCGTTCCCCGACCCGGCCCGGCTGTTCGTGGTCCCCGACCACTACGTCACGCGGATGCTCGCCAGCCAGGGCATCCCGCCGGCGCGCCTCGGGGTGCCCAGTGTGGACGGCTCGGCGGTGGAGACCGACGGCCGGGAGATCTGGCGGCTGCTCGCCGGCAACTGGAAGCTGTTCCGGGGCACGCCGTCGCGGCTCTGGACCGAGAAGGTGCTCGCCGACGTCTTCGGCATCGAGAAGACCTTGAGCGCGAGTACGGCGGACGAGATCTACGACGAGCTGTCCGCCCGTCTCGCCGAACCGGAGTACCGGCCGCGTGCCCTGTTCACCAGGTTCAACATCGAGGTGCTCGCCACCACCGAGAGCCCCCTGGACGAGCTGCAGGCGCACGCCAAGCTGGCCGCCGACGGCTGGGGCGGTCCCGGCGGCCGGGTGATCACCACGTTCCGGCCGGACAACCTGGTCGACCCGGACTGGCCGGGCTGGGCCGGGCGGGTCGCCGAACTGGGCGAGCTGACCGGCCTCGACGTCGGCACCTTCCCCGGTTTCCTGACCGCGCTGCGCAGCCGCCGCCAGGCGTTCATCGAGGCCGGCGCGACCAGCTCGGACCACGGCCACCTGACCGCCGGCACTCTGGAGCTGTCCGACGCCGACGCGGCGGTGCTCTACCGCAAGGCGCTCGGCGGTGGCGCGGACGCGGCCGACGCGGAGGCGTTCCGGGCGCACATGCTCGTCGAGTTCGCCCGGATGTCGCTCGACGACGGCCTGGTCATGCAGCTGCACCCCGGCTCGGTGCGCAACCACAACAAGGCGCTGTACGAGCGGCACGGCCGGGACACCGGCGGCGACATCCCGTCGGCCACCGACTACGTGCACGCGCTGCGGCCGCTGCTCGACGCGTACGGCACCGACCCGCGCCTGCGGATCGTGCTGTACACCCTGGACGAGACCACGTTCAGCCGGGAACTCGCCCCGCTCGCCGGCGGCTACCCGTCGCTGTTCCTGGGCGCCCCCTGGTGGTTCCTGGACAGCCCGGAGGGCCTGCGCCGGTTCCGGGAGACGGTCACCGAGACGGCCGGTTTCTACAACACGTCCGGTTTCGTCGACGACACCCGCGCGTTCTGCTCGATCCCTGCCCGGCACGACGTGGCCCGCCGGGTCGACGCCGGATACCTCGCGAAGCTGGTCGCCCAGGGCACCCTGCCGCTGGACGAGGCCGCCGAGACGATCGCCGACCTGGCGTACCACCTGCCCAAGAAGGTCTTCCGCCTTGATGGGGGTAACTCGTGACGGTGACCTATCGACTCGACCGCGGCGCGCTCAGCTCGATCGCCGCCGCCAGCCGTCCCGCCGTCGAACCCGGCTCCGTCCGCCCCGGCATCGTCCACCTCGGACTCGGCGCCTTCCACCGGGCCCATCAGGCCGTCTTCACCGAGACCGCGATCGCCGCGTCCGGCGGCGACTGGGGGATCATCGGGGTGGCCCCGCGCTCCCGGCAGATCCTCGACAAGCTGCGCGCCCAGGACGGCCTCTACAGCGTCCTCACCGTCGGCGGGGGAGAGGACCGGGCCAAGGCCGTCGGCGTCCTGGCCGGGTTCGGGCATGCGGCGGGCGATCCGTACGGGGTGGTCGCCGCGATCGCGGACCCCGGCGTACGCATCGTGTCGATGACCGTGACCGAGAAGGCGTACCGGCTCGACCCGTCCGGCCGGCTGCTGCTCGACGACGTGCTGCGGGCCGAGCTGACCGGCGACGCGCCACCGGTGTCCGTACCCGCTCTCCTGGTTCGTGGTCTGTTGCGGCGCCAGGCCGCCGGCGCCGGTCCGCTGACCGTGCTCTGCTGCGACAACCTGCAGGGCAACGGCCCGCGCATCCGCGGCCTGGTCGAACAGGCCCTCGACGTGGCCGGCGCGCAACTGCCGGGCGGGGTGTCGTTCCCGGCCACCATGGTGGACCGGATCGTGCCCGCCACCAGCGCCGACCACCTGCGGCGGACAGCGCTCGCGCTCGGCGCCGACGACGCCGCGCCGGTCGTGGCGGAACCCTTCACCCAGTGGGTGATGCAGGACGACTTCCCGGGCGGCCGTCCCGACTGGGCCGCCGCCGGCGCGATCTTCACCGACGACGTCACGTCGTGGGAGAAGCTGAAGCTGCGGACCCTCAACTCGGTGCACTCGGCGTGCGCGTATCTCGGGGCGCTGGCGGGCCGCGAGCTGATCGCCGACTCGCTCGAGCTGGCCGGGCTGCCCGCGGTGCTGCGCCGGTTCATCGCCGAGGACATCGCCCCGACCGTGCGGCCGCCGGAGGGCGTCACCGTCGAGGGCTACGGCGAGACCGTCCTGGAGCGTTTCGCCAACCGCGAGCTGGGCCACCGCAACCTGCAGGTCGCGATGGACGGCAGCCAGAAGCTGCCGCACCGGCTGCTGGGCACCATCGCCGACCGGCGCCGGGCGGGCGCGTTCCCCGGGTGGGCGGCCTTCGTGCTGGCCGCGTGGATGCGCTTCGCGCGGGGGTACGCCGACTCCGGCGCCACCCTCCCGCTGGACGACCCGATGGCCGACCGGATCCGGGCCGCGCTCGCCGCCGCCCCGGACACCCCGGCCGGCGTGGTCGGCGCGCTGCTCGCCCTGGACCAGATCTTCCCGCCCGCCCTGGCCGGCGACGACGAGCTGAAGCGCGAGCTGATCAAGTGGTACGGCGAACTCGAACGACACGGCGCGGAAGCCACCATCCGGGGTCTCGCGGCATGACCGACTGCACCGAGCCGCGCCAACCGCAACCTGCCGGCGATCGTGACAGCGAGGGCCAGAAGGGCATGCCCAAGGCCGGCACAGTGGCGACGCGGGTGGCACTCGTCGGCGCCGGAGGTCACGGCCTCTGGCACCGGCGGGTGCTGCAACGCCTCTGGGACGACGGGCAGATCAACGTCGTCGGCCTCTGCGACCGGCAGCCGGTCGAGCCGCACCCGGACGCCCCGCTCGACGGGGTGCCGTTCTTCACCGACCACGGGGAACTGCTGTCGACCGTGTGGCCGGACGTGGTGGTGGTCTGCACACCCCCGCACACGCACCTGCCGATCGCGCTCGACGTCTTCGCCGCCGGAGCCGACCTGCTGCTGGAGAAGCCGCCGGTGATGTCCCTCGCCGAGCACGAGCGCCTGTCGTCGGCGGTCGCGTCCACCGGCCGGATCCTGCAGATCGGATTCCAGGCCCTCGGGTCGGCGGCCCTGGCCGAACTGTGCGTGGCCGCGCCGGCCGGTGACATCGGGGTTTCCGGCGCCTGGTGGCGGCCGGACACCTACTACCGGCGGACCCCCTGGGCCGGTAGGCGCAGTGTCGGCGGGCGGCCGGTGTTCGACGGGGCGCTGGTCAACCCGTTCGCGCACGCGCTCATGCAGGCGCTGGTGGTGGCCGGCAGCGCCGGCCCGGACTTCCGGCCGGAGCTGCTCGAGCTGGAACGGTACCGGTCCCGGGACATCGAGACCGACGACTCCACGTTCCTGCGCATCACCGGAGCGGGCGGGCGGCGGATCACGGTCGCCGTGACGCTCGCGTCGCAGGTGTTCATCGCCGGGGAGATCAGTGCGGGCGACGCCGTCCTGGAGTACCCGACCGACCGGCTGCGGCTGCCCGGCGAGGACGATTTCACGCACGTACCGGGCCGGGTCAATCTGCTGGAGAACCTCCTCGAACACCGGGACGACCCGAAGAAGCCGCTGCTCGCGCCCCTGGAACGGACGTCAGGTTTCACAGCGGTGGCCGAGGCGATCGTCGCGGCGCCCGAGCCCGCACGGATCCCGGAGACCTTCCTGGAGCCGCACCCGGACGGCGGCGGCTCGGTCGTCCCCGGCATCGACGAACTGGTCCGCGAGGTCGCCGGCACCGGACGGCTCCCGTCCGAACTCGGCGTCCCCTGGTCCACCCCGTTTCAGCGTGTGGAGTTGCGGCGCGTATAGCGGCCGAACCCCACACGCGGAAGTAAGCGGGACGGGCGCTTTTCACCGGGCGGCCCGTCCCGTACAGGGAAAGGGTTCGAATCGAGAAGAAAGGTATTGATGCATACCGTGCGAACCGCTCTCGCAGCGGCCATCGGCCTCGTCCTCACCGCCGGTGCCGCCGCCATTCCCGCCTCGGCGTCCGCGGGCATTCCGTCCGCGGCCCGGGACGTATTGCCCGTCAATGACGGATGGGCTGCCGCGACGACCGGGACCACCGGTGGCGCCGCGGCCGACGACGCGCACGTGTTCGTCGTGCGCAACCGTGCCGAACTGGCCGCCGCCCTGGCCGGCGGAACCGATCCGACCCCTCGGATCGTGCTGATCAAGGGCACCATCCGGGCCAATGAGGACGACGCCGGAAATCCGCTGACGTGTGACGACTACGCGGATCCGGCCTATTCCCTGGACGCCTACCTGGCCGCCTACGACCCGGCGGTCTGGGGCCGTGCCACCCGGCCGAGCGGGCCGCTCGAAGAGGCGCGCGTGCGGTCGGCGCGGACCCAGGCGGCCCGGGTCCAGTTCAAGGTCGGTGCGAACACGACGATCTACGGACTCCCCAACGCCCGGCTGGTCGGCGCGAACCTGCTGGTCCAGAACGTCGACAACGTGATCGTGCGCAACGTGCGCTTCGAGGACGCGGCCGACTGTTTCCCGCTGTGGGACCCGACCGACGGATCGCAGGGGAACTGGAACTCCGCCTACGACCTGGTGACCCTGACCGGGGCCACACACGTGTGGGCGGACCACAACACCTTCAGTGACGGCAACAACGTCGACGAGAACCAGCCGCTCTATTTCGGACGGCCGTACCAGGTGCACGACGGGGCGCTCGACATCATCCGGGCGTCCGATTACGTCACCGCCTCCTGGAACGTCTTCTCCGAGCACGACAAGACGATGCTGATCGGTTCGACGAACACGGTCGGCGCGGATGTCGGGAAACTGCGGGTCACCCTGCACCACAACCGTTTCGCCAATGTCGGGCAGCGTGTCCCGCGGGTGCGTTTCGGGCAGGTCGACGTCTACAACAACTACTACTACCAGACCGACGAGGACACCTATGCGTACTCGTGGGGCGCGGGCGTCTACTCGGCCATCTACGCCGAGAACAACTTCCTGCTCCGCAGTTCGGATCTGGCCCTCGAGGACTTCGTCTACGACTGGGGCGGCACGGCGATCACCGAGATCGGCACGCTGACCCGGGTCGGTACCGGGCCGGTGCGGGCGGTCAGCCTGCTCGCCGAGTACAACGCCACCCACGACCCGGACCTGGGCACCGACGCCGGATGGACCCCCGTCCTGCGTGCCGGGCCGGTCACCCCGACCGCGCAGGTGCCGGACCTGGTCACCCGGAGCGCCGGAGCCGGGCGGATCTGATCGGCGACTTTCGGTGTGTGGAGTTCGGGCGCGCATAGCGGCCGAACTCCACACACCGGGGTTGCCACTCCACTACGCTCCACTCATTCCCGACATTTACGTAATGTGCGGAGTGAGTCTCATGAATTCTGCCACCCGCCGCCTCGCGGCGGTGTCCGCAGCCGCTCTCCTGCCTCTCACCGGTCTCGCCACGCCCGCCTCCGCCGCAGCGATCCGGATCCCGCCCGGCGCCGGCTCCCCGGCCCTGGAGAAGATGCGCCACGAGATCGGCGCCGACGTCCCGTGCTGGCGCAACATCACCATCCGATCCACCGCCAACGGCAGGTACGTCACGGCGGAGATCGGCTGGGACGGCGCCGACCACGGATCGTTGCGGGCCCGGTCGGCCAGCCCCGGCATCTGGGAGAAGTTCACCGTCTGCCGGGATCCGGAGACCGGCGTGACCCGGATCCGGGCCCAGGCCAACGGCGACTGGGTCTCGGCCGAGCTGGACAACGCGGGCGCGAAGTACGGCCTCCTGCGCGCCCAGGCCGAGAACGTCGGCGGCTGGGAGCGGTACTACTCCAACAGCCCGCCCGGCGAGCATTTCTCGTTCTACGCCCGGCACACCAGGCGCTGGGTGTCCGCCGAGGTCACGTTCACCGGCAGCCAGTACGGGATCCTGCGTGCCCGGGCGACGAGCGTGGGCGCCGAGGAGACCTTCGTATGGTGAAGTTCCTTTAAAGATCCAGCCCTGGAACCTTAAGTTTCTCTTTATTTCGATCTAGGGTGATCCGGCGCTGGGAGCGTTCCCGTATGGACCGATCGAGAAGGCGGTTCAACAGGAAGGCACGCAGATGAAGCGCTACCGGAGCTACCGGAGCAACACGGGGGGATCCAACATCCGGCGCTGGCGGGTCGCCGGCGTGGCGGGTGTCGCGGTGGCCCTGGTCGGTGTGGGACTGGGCGTGGCGGCCGCCGCCGACAGCGCGGTGCCCACGGTGAGCTGCCCGACGGTCGCCGACAAGCTGGGCGCGGTCCCGGCCCAGGCGCAGGCGGAGATCTCGCGCAACCTGCAGCTGCTGAACACCCAGATCCAGGAGGCGAACACCCGGATCCAGAACACCCAGGGCCAGGGCGGCGCCAACTTCATCCAGAACGCGATCCTCGGCCCGCTGAAGGACAAGCGGTTCGCCACGATCAACCGGATGGAAACGGCGATCGGCCGTACGCTCGCCAAGCCGAACCTGAACGCCGAGGGCCTCTCCGGCTGCACCCTGAACACCAAGGGCGGCGGCAACGCCTCGCCCGAGCCGAACCAGGTGCCCGCCGCCTCCGTCTCGGCCGGCGCCGCCGCAGCCGGGAACACCGGCACGATCGTCTGCCCGAACGTCGTCATCAACGTGGCGATCCCGGCGCAGGCGAAGGCCGAGATCGACCGGAACCTGGCGCTGCTGCAGACCCAGATCAACGAGGCCAACACCCGCCTCAAGAACTCCGTCGGCCAGGGCGGCGCCAACTTCGTCCAGAACGCGATCCTCGGCCCGCTGAAGGACAAGCGGTTCGCGGCCATCAACCGGATGGAGACGGCGATCGGCCGCAACGCCGCGAAGCCGAACCTGAACGCCGAAGGCCTGTCGACCTGCTCGCTCAACGCCGGTGGCGGTGGCGCCGCGGCCCAGCCGACCGCGGCCCCGACCACGCAGGCCCCGGCCGGCAACGGCAACGCCGGCAACAACGGCAACGGCAACAACCAGGCCGCCGCCAGCCGCAACACCGGCAACGTCGGCATCAACGACGGCACCGCGCAGGTGGACTGCCCGGCCGTCGTGATCAACGGGGCGATCCCGGCGCAGGCCGCGGCCGAGGTCAACCAGAACCTGGCGCTGCTGCAGACCCAGATCAACGAGGCCAACGCCCGGATCAAGAGCACGGCGTTCCAGGGCGGCGTGAACTTCATCAACAACGCGATCCTCGGCCCGCTGAAGGACAAGCGGTTCGCGGCCATCAACCGGATGGAGACGGCGATCGGCCGCAACGCCGCGAAGCCGAACCTGAACGCCGAAGGCCTGTCCGCCTGCAACCTGAACAAGTGACGCGTCCCGCCTGACGAGACCGACGGCCCGGCTGCCTGGCAGCCGGGCCGTCGTCCGTACCCGCACTTCCGCCCGGCGGCCTGCCCGCCTCGCCGCCGTGCACCGCCGGACCGGCAACCGTCGTGAAGCCGGCCGCTGGGGTGTCCCTCGTCATCGGAGCGCTCTGCGTGCTGGCGGCCCTGATGGGCCTCGGCCTCGTCACCGTCGTCCGCTGGTTCCTCCGAGGGTGGACAGCCCCGGAGACAATCCCCGTATGGCGAAGTCCGACGTACTGGCCAGAGTGGACGCCGACCTGCGACGGGGCGACACCCGCCGCGCCCTCCAGCGCCTGTCCGGCCTGCACGCGGCCGACCCCTGCGACCTCGGCGTACGTGCCCGGATCGCCGCCGTGCACCGCCACATCGGCAACCGGCCGCAGGCCGGGCGCTGGGCCTTCCTCACCGAGGAGGCCGAACCGGACGAGATCCAAGCGTTCACCCGGGCCTACCCGTCCGCGGCCGAGCGGTTGCGGAGCCTCAACCTGCGCGGGGAGAACCCGCCGGAACTCGGGACGCTCGCCGGGCCCCGCTACGCCGAACTGGCCGAACAGGCCGCCACCGAGCCACCGCGCCCCGCGCGGGTCCGCCGGGACGCCCCGGCCGTCCGCGCGTACCGCCCTCCCGTGGCGCCGCGCGCAGCCCCGGTCACCCGTCCCGCCCCGGCCCGGGCTCCGGAGACGCCGTGGCGCGACCGGATCGAGAACGCCCTCCAGCTCACCGTCATCGTCGGCTCGTTCGGGCTCGTCCTGGCCGGCATGATCTTCCTCGTCTACCTCGACGTGGCCGGGCGCTGAGGCTACTCGTCGAAGAACTTGTCCAGGGTGGGCCGGGCCGCCTCCCGGGCCTCCCACGCCACCACCGCGTCCTCCTCGGCGTTCCGGGCCTCCTCCACCAGCACCTCCGCGGCCACCGCGGCCACGTGCGCCTGCTCCCGCACCTGAACGGTCTCGGCGACCGCCCGCTCGTACGCCCGGCGGGCGGCACGCACCCGGCCGTCGTCCAGTTCCTCCGCCGGCGGCCCGGCGTGATGCCAGATGCCGTTGAGCTGCTCCACCGACAGCTCACCGCGCCGATAGGCGGCCAGCGCCGCCCGCTGGACCAGCAGATGCGCCTCGTCAGCGGTGGCGACCCGGGCCTCCCAGCGGGCCTCCAGATAACGATCCTCCGCCTTGTCCCGCACACCGGCGGCCTGCTCGGCCCGCCGCCGTGCCTCGTCGGCCTCCGCCGCCGCCCGGCTCGCCGCCGACCGGACCGCCTCGACGTCGGCCATCATCTCGTCCACCTCGCCCGGCGCCGTCCCCCGACGTGGCCGCTGCCAGGCGGCCACCACCGCCACGCACGCCAGCACCACCCCGATCGCCATCGCCGCGACGGCCGCCAACTCCCAGACCATCGCCCGCTGATCCCCTTCAGCCTCGACTTCCATCGATCCTCCGACCGTAGGTTGGATCGCCCGCCGCCCGCCACTCCGGCACACGCCGATCAACCGTGAGCGCTGTCTCATCCGCGCCGCCGCCGCCGCGAGGTGAGGACGGACACCGGAGACGGCGCGTCCATCGAGGGTTCCGCTAGTCTTCCTCGTCGCTCGCAGGACTTCGTAGGCGTAACCCGGGCGTGGTAGAAAGCCAGCCGGCCGGCATGCGGCCGGCCGCGATGAAAGGCATCCGGAGTGAAGCAGTTCAACGACCTGATAGCGGACTTCTGGCGGGACTACGCCGCAGTGGTCCTGCTGGCCGCCGGCCTGCTCGGCGTGGTGCTGCTGATCGCCTTCGCGGTCTGGGCGAAACGCTCGAAGAAGCCGCTGCGGCCCCTCGCCCTGGCCTTCAGCATGAACCTGGCGCTGCTGCTCAACGCCGAAGGCATGTGGGTCATCGCGATCGACCAGCTCAACCTGCCGGCGATCTTCGCGGTGCTGGTCTTCGCGGTGTTCGAGATCTGCTTCCTGACGGCGACGTCCCTCGCGGCCGAACAGTACCGGCGCACCTCCGTGCACGCCCCCGACGGCACCATCGTCACACCCGGCCACCCCGGCGCGATGCTGTACATCGCGGCGCTCATCGCGGGACTGTCCGGTGTCATCGTGGCCAGCAACGCGGCCACCTTCACCGAGAAACTGCTGCGGCTCGCCGTACCCTGCATGATCTTCCTGATGTGGTGGGCGGCCCTCACCGCGGCGGGGCAGCGGGTGCGGCGGGGACGGTTCGCCTACAGCCCGCGCCGGCTCGCCGAGCGGTGGGGATGGCTCATCCCCGACGACGACCCCGATCTGGTACGGATGGGGGCCGAGCGCCAGGTCCGCCGGATGGTCGTGAACTACCACCGGGTCAGCGCGGGCCGGTTCCCGAAGGCGTGGTGGCGGTCGCGGTTGCTCAAGGACGCCCGCACCGCCGGCGAGCCGGTGGTCGACGAGGTGATCGAACAGCTCGACCGGATCCAGCGGGTGATGGATCTGCTGGTGCCCGGCGCGCCGCGGATCACGGTGCCGGTACGGGACCTGACCGCGGTGACCGTCGCCGCCCCGCCTGTCACGCCGGCTCCCGAAGCTCCGGAACCGGTGCGCCCCGCCGAGCCGGTTCCCCCCGTGGAGCAGGCGGCGTCCTCCGTGGAGCCGGCTGCTCCACCAGTGGGGCAGGCGGTTCAGTTCGTGGAACCGGTGCAGTTCGTTCAGCCGTCACCGCCGCCCGCTGCCGCCGTCGCTGCCGCCGTCGCCGCCGCCGTCGCCGTCGAGGAGACCGTTCCGATGCCCGCGAACGGGGTCGCGGTGGTCCCGGCGCAACGGCCCGCCCCTTCTCCCGGCGCCGCGCCCGAACCGGTCCCCACCGAGCCCGGCCCGGACCCGGTGGCCCCCTCGGCGGCCGCCCCTCCCGCCGTACCCGCCTGGGCGTCGACGGTCACCGGCGCGCGGCCGGCGGTGAGCATCGCCGGATCGCCGTGGTGGCGGCTCGCCGTCGACCGGCTGAGCAAGATGGTCGCCCAGGAGATCAACGCCGAGGATCTGCCGGAGATGAACTACCTGCGGATCAACGAACTCGCCCGCAAACTCGCGCCCCGGGTGTCGGAACTCGGCGAAGGCGTCGTCCGGACATTCATCAACGAGTACGTCCGTGAACTCGACGGGGAGCACGTCGAATCGGCGTACCCGTGGCGCGACTTCCTGCCCGCACCGCTCCCGGCCCCGCCCGGCTCGGAAGCCTGGCACGCCGCCCTCGCCGCCCTCCGGGCCGCCCTCGAGGACGAACTCGGCGAAGGCCAGCCGATGGACCCGGAAGCCCTCGCCGAACTGCTCGCCCCGAGCGCGCCCCGCCTCGACGACCGGACCATCCGCGAGTTCATCAGCGACTACCTGCTCGCCCTGAACGGCATGACCGTCACCGGCGACCAGCCGTGGGCCGGCCTGCTGCCCCGCCCACGGCCGGCCCGCCCGGCCAGCGACGAGGAACTGCTGGAGATGCACGGCGCGGAACTGTTCGAACACCTCCGTACCACCGGCCGGCTCACCAGGTACAAGGTGCAGGCGGTCACCGGCATCAAGAGCCGCGTCCAGGCCGACCGCCTGAAGGCGGCCATCGAGGAACGCGCCGCCGAAACCGCGTCCGCCTGACCCACGGCGCCGCGTCCCGTGGCCGGCCGGCTTCCCGCTGGCGGTGACGGGGCTGGGCGACGGCTGGGGAGGTCGGCTGTACGGCAGGCCGGTTATCGGCCGGCGGTGACGGGGCTGGGCGACGGCTGGGGAGGTCGGCCGTGCGGCAGGCCGGTTATCGGCTGGCGGTGACGGGGCTGGGCGACGGCTGGTGATCGGGGTGGGATCTCCGGCGGGTACGGGGGTTGAACCGCCCGCCACTGGTTGCTGAGCTCCCGGGGGAGTGTCAGGCGGTGCGGGTGGTGATCCAGACGGAGCGGGTGCTGCGGACGGTCAGGTCGGTGCGGTGGCGGAGGGCGTACGGGCCGTCGTCGGCGAGCAGGGTGTCCAAGGTGGCGAGGTCGTCGGGGGAGATGCGGTCGGCGATTCCGGAGCGGAACCGGCGCAGGGTGGCCAGCGCGTAACGGACCCCCGGTTCGGGAAGCGGGGCAGGCAGGTCGACGGTCAGGTCACGGGACTCCAGGATGTGGAGACCAGCGGCGGTCAGGCGGGCCGGCCAGTCGGAACCCATGTGCGGGAGGTGCTCGGCGCGGGCCTGCTCGGCGGCGGTGTGGCAGCGGGCCTCCAGGCCGGGTTCGCCGAAGCCCAGGTCGTCAGGCAGGAACCGGGGCATCGCCTCCATCTCGATCATCGCGAAGAGGCCGCCGGGGACGAGCGCGGCGTGGATGTCCCGAAGCACCCGGTCCGGGTCGGACAGATGGTGCATCGAGGAGGCGGCCCAGATCAGGTCGGCTGATCCGGTCGCGGGCCATCCGGCGTCGAGGTCGGCCTCGGTGGGGTGGATCCGGTCGGCGAGACCGTGGCGGCGTGCGCTCGCGGCCAGGTGGGCCAGCATCTCCGGGGAGGTGTCGACGGCGGTCACCGTGGCCTCCGGGAACCGGCGGAGCAGCGCGAACGAGCCACTTCCGGTCCCGGCGCCCAGGTCGATCACGGTGCGGACCGTGCGCTCACCGGCGAACTCGGCGATCCGCCGGGTGAGGTCGGCCACCTGTTCGGCCGCCACTTCGGCATCCAGGTCGAGCATCTCCGACAGCCCTTCGCCCAGCGGAGCCCCGCCGTGCCCGTGCCCGTGCCCGCCGCTGTGCCCGCTGCCGTGCCCATTTCGGTCCCGGTGCTCGCTGTGTCCGTGGCCGTGCTGTGAGGCGAGCCCAGGTCCATGCCCGTGCCCGCCGCCCTGGCCGTGCTGGGAGCTGAGCCCATTTCCATGCCCGTGCCCACCGCCCTGGCCGTGCTGGGGGCTGAACCCATTTCCATGCCCGTGCTCGCCGCCGTGGTTGGTGCCCTGGCCGGGATCGCCGCCGTGCCTCCGGGTGTGTTCGGCGCCGTGGCTGCGGGTCGGACCGCCTTCGAGGTGGGGAGTGGCGGCGGGGGGCTGAGTGGGTTCGGGGTGCTGTGCCATGGGACGACTGTAGGTCGCGATTGCCTCTGACGCATACAATCTTGCGTATGACGCAAGACGCCGAAATGGACGCGCTGGTTCGAGCACGTATCCGGGGACTCCGGATCGCCAAAGGGTGGTCGCTCGACGAGCTGGCGGGGCGCTGCTATCTGAGTCCGTCGACGCTCAGCCGGATCGAGACCGGGCACCGGCGGATCGGGCTGGACCAGCTCACGGCGATCGCGCGGGCGCTCGGCGCCAGTCTGGACCAGCTCGTCGACACCGGGGGCGACGCGGTGGTGATCAAGCCGCACCATCATCCGGAGCGCGGGATGACCACCTGGCTGCTCAGCGGCGAGGAGGGTGGCGCCGGGCTGACCGTGGCCCGGATCCGGCTCACCCGCCCCGCGTCGCGGCGGCCGGAGGATCAGAAGGTGCATCCGGGCCGGGACTGGTTCACCGTCCTGTCCGGCACGGTCGAGCTGCTGCTCGGCGAGCGGGAGATCGTGGTCGAGGCGGGGGAGGCGGCGTCGTTCTCGACGATGGTGCCGCACGTGTTCGGCGCGCGCGGCGGCCCGGCCGAGGTGATCGCGGTCCTCACCCCGGACGGCGAGCGGTTCCACAGCGAGGCATGACGCCGCACGGTCCGCGTCGCTTGCGGTTCGATCTTGTTCTGGTACGGGCCACGCACGGTCCCGTGACTCGCGGCGGCTACGGCAGGCGTTCCCGCACGATCGTCCCCCGGTGCGGCTCATGCATGCCCCGCACGGTCACTTCAACAGCAGGATCTTGTTCGGCTGGTTCTCAGGGCTGTCTCGGGGCGCTCGAGACAGCCCGGGGAACCAGCCGGAGGCGCCGCGAGGGTGGCAGGGGAAGCGTTCAGTGGGCCGCCGGTGGATGCCTCTTCCGGGCGGCGTGCATGGGTGGCCGTACCGGGAAGGATGGTGTGAGCGGAAGCCGGCCGCCTGCCGTGAGAGACGCGGGGTGGCGGCTACAGCGCGGGCGGTGGCGTGCAGCTGGAGCGCCAGACCAGGGTGGCGTCGGCGTTCTCGGTGTGCGGCTGGGCGCCGTCGCCGAGGGCCAGGGCCATGGCGCGTTCGCCCATCTCGACCAGGGGGAGTTTGACCGTGGTGAGGCCGGGGGTGACGTCGCGGGCGATCGGCATGTCGTCGAAACCGGTGACGGAGATGTCGTCGGGGACGCGGATGCCGCGTTCGCGCAGGGTGGCCATGGCGCCGACGGCCATCGAGTCGTTCAGGGTGATCAGGGCGGTCAGGTTGGGCTGGGCGTCCAGCAGGGACGCCGTCGCGGCGGCGCCACCGTCGCGGGTGAAGTCGGAGTAGATGATGCGGGAGGCGGGCAGCGGGATGCCGAGCTCGTCGAAGGCGCGGCGGAAACCGGTCAGGCGGTCGGTGGTGGTGGTCAGGTAGCGGGGGCCGGAGATCACGCCGACGTCGCGGTGACCCAGGCCGAGGACGCGCAGCCCGAGAGCGTGCGCGCCCTCCTCGTTGCCGGGCAGGACGGCGCTGCCGATCAGATGGTGCCGGCCGATCACGGCGACCCGGCCGCCGGCCTGCTGGTACGCGTTCAGCTCGCCGTTGAGACGCTCGGTGAACTCGTCGTCGTGGTAGCCGGAGCCGGCCAGGATCAGCGCGTGCACCTGCTGGGCGCGGAGCAGGCCGACATATGCCAGTTCACGCTCCGGCTCCCGGTAACTGTTGCAGATGACCAGGAGCCGGTCGTGCGCGCCGGCCTGGCGTTGCAGGCCGCGGGTGATCTCGGCGAAGTACGGGTCGGAGACGTCGTGGACGATCACGCCGACCGCTGACTTGCGAGGGCGGGCCACGTTCTGCGCGTGCGCGTTCGGCACGTAGTGCAGCTCGCGGACCGCGGCGAGGACCCGCTCCCGGAGCTGCTCGTTGACCTTCTTCGCGCTGTCGTTGATGACGCGGGACACCGTGGCCGGGGACACCCCGGCGAGCCGTGCAACATCCGCCAGGGTGACCGCCATCAGCACAGGTTAACGGCCGAGCAGCGTCACCGTGTCGACGACCCGGTTGGCGAATCCCCACTCGTTGTCGTACCAGGCCACAGCCTTGACCAGGCGGCCGTTCGCGGCGGTGAGCAGCGAGTCGAAGATCGAGGACGCCGGATCGCCGGTGATGTCCGAGGAGACCAGCGGATCGGTGGCGAACCGGAGCACGCCGCGCAGCGGGCCGGACGCCGCCGCCTCGAACGCGCTGTTGATCTCCTCGACCGTGACCTCCCGGCTGACCAGTGCGTTCAGCTCGACCAGCGAGCCGACCGGGACGGGCACCCGCACCGAGTAACCGGCCAGCCTGCCGGCCAGGCGGGGCAGCACCGCGCCGATCGCCTTGGCCGCGCCGGTGCTGGTCGGGGCGATGTTGAGGGCGGCGGCACGGGCCCGGCGCAGGTCGCGGTGCGGGCCGTCCTGCAGGTTCTGCTCCTGGGTGTACGCGTGGATCGTGGTCATCGACCCGGCCTCGATGCCGGCCAGGTCGTCCAGCACCGACGCGACCGGGGCGAGGGCGTTGGTGGTGCACGAGGCGTTGGAGATCACCCGGTGCCGGTCGGGGTCGTAGTCGCCGTGGTTGATGCCGTACGCGATGGTGATGTCCGCGTCCGTGGCCGGCGCGGTGACCAGAACCTTGCGGGCCCGGTGCGCGGCGGCGCCGGTGGTGAACCGGCCGGTCGACTCGACGGCGACGTCGATGTCGTCCCACGGCAGCCGGGACGGGTCGGGCTCGGCCGTCACGGCGATCTTCCGGCCGTCGACGATCAGGTGGTCCTCGCCGGCGACGACGGTGCCCGGGAAACGGCCCAGGGTGCTGTCGTACCGCAGCAGGTGGGCGAGGGTCCGGGCGTCGGTCAGGTCGTTGATGGCGACGATCTTCTCGGGGGCGGCCCGCAGGACGCTGCGGCCGATCCGCCCGAAACCGTTGATGGCGATTCTCATGCCGTCGACTCTGCTCGCCGCGCCGGAACCCGGGCAGGGGGCGCAGCGACAGATCGCGCAAGCTTTCCGCCAAACGCCCGCCGGTAGTCGCGCGGCGTGGTCCCGAGGATCCGCTGGAAGTGCATCCGCAGGTTGGCGCCGGTGCCCAGCCCGCACCGGGCAGCGACCTGATCGACCCCGAGATCGGTGGTCTCCAGGACCTGCCGGGCCAGGTCGACGCGGGCGCGCAGGATCCACTGCATCGGGGTGTAGCCGGTGTCCTCGACGAACCGGCGGCCGAACGTGCGGGTGGACACTCCCGCGTGCCGGGCCATCTCCGGTACGCCGATCGGCTCACCGAGCCGGTGCAGCGCCCACTCGCGGGTGGCGGCGAACACGTCCCCGAGGTCCTCGGGCAGGCTGCGGGCGATCACCTGGGGCTGGCCGCCGCTGCGGTACGGCGCGGCGACGATGGTCCGGGCCACCTCGTTGGAGGCGCGTACTCCGTGGTCGCGGCGGATCAGGTGCAGACAGAGATCGATCCCGGCGGCCTGCCCGGCGGAGGTGAGGATCTGCCCCTCGTCGACGAAGAGCACATCCTCCACAACCGATATCTCCGGGTATGTCCGGGCGAGGAGGCCGGTGCGGGACCAGTGGGTGGTGGCGCGCCTGCCGTCCAGCAGACCGGCGGCGGCCAGGACGAACGCGGCCGTGCAGATCGACACCGTCCGGGCGCCCCGGCCCGCCGCGTCCCGCAGCGCGCCCAGGATCTGCCGGCCGGGCGGATCGGGACAGCGGTTGTAGGCCGGCACGATCACGGTGTCGGCGCCGGCCAGCGCGGAGAGACCGTGCTCGACGACGAAGCCGAGACCGTCACGCCCGGTCACCGGCCCGGCCTCCAGAGAGCAGTGCAGCAACTCGTAGGGCAGGCCGTGCCGCGGGTTGAACAACTGCGCGATGATCCCGACGTCCAGAGGGTTGGCGCCGGGCAGGACCAGGATCGCTATTCGGTGGGACCGCACCCCTCAACTGTGCATGGTGCCTGGAAACGTGTGAGCAGCGCGTGTACCGTTGGCCGGTCGCGGAAAGGACGGTCAGCGATGAGGGAAGACCGGAGCCGCTCGACCGGGCGTCCGACCTTGGAGGAAGTGGCGGCCCGGGCCGGGGTCGGCCGCGGGACGGTGTCCCGGGTCGTCAACGGGTCGGCCCAGGTCAGCCCGAAAGCGCGGGAGGCCGTGCAGGAGGCGATCGACGCGCTGGGCTACGTGCCGAACCGGGCAGCCCGGGCGCTTGTCACGCAGCGTACCGATTCGATCGCCCTGGTGATCTTCGAGTCGGGGGAGCGGTTCTTCGCCGAGCCGTTCTTCGGCCGCATCGTGCAGTCCATCTCGTCGGTGCTGGTCGCCCGGAACCTGCAGATGGTCCTGATGATCGCGCAGGCCCCGGAGGAGCGCCGCCAGCTCGAGGGCTACCTCACCCGCCAGCACGTCGACGGCGCGCTGCTGCTGTCGCTGCACGGCGACGACCCGCTGCCGGCCATCCTGGAGGAACGCGGCGTGCCGACGGTCCGCGCCGACCGGCCCTATCACCCGGAGCCGGTCAGCTTCGTCGACGCCGACAACCGCGGCGGCGCCCGGGCGGCCGTCACCTACCTGCGCGAGCAGGGCCGGCGCTGCATCGCCACGATCACCGGCCCGCTCGACATGGCGGTCGGCATCGCGCGGTACGACGGGTTCCGTGACGTGGTCGGCGACGGCCCGGCGGCCCGTGGCGACTTCGGCGAGCTCAGCGGCGCGACCGCGATGGAGTGGCTGCTCCAGCAGTACCCGCAGATCGACGCCGTGTTCTGCGCCTCCGACATGATGGCCGCCGGCGCGCTGCGGGTGCTGCGCCGGGCCGGGCGCCGGGTTCCGGAGGACGTCGCGGTGATCGGCTTCGACGACTCGGTGGTCGCGCGGCACACCGATCCGCCGCTGACCAGCGTCTACCAGCCGGTCGAGCAGATGGGCCAGGAGATGGTCCGGCTGCTGCTCGCCAAGATCGACGGCGAGGACTCGACGGCGTGGGAGACGGTCCTGCCCACCCGCCTGATCCTGCGCGGTTCCGCTTAGACCCCGGCTGGTTGTCAGGGCTGTCTCAGCGCCGCGGAGACAGCCCTGACAACCAGCCGAGGTCTCACACGCTCGCGCGCAGGTCGGCCAGCCGGTCCTGGAGGAGCGCGGCCCGGGCCGCGGAGATGCCCCGCTCGTTGAGCCGCTGGCGGACCTTGCGGCGCAGCTCGTCGACCTGATCGGAGACGGCGGCGCTGTCCTCCGGGTCGATCAGGCGGAGCAGGTTCTGGAAGTCGAGGGCCACGTCGGAACGGATCTCCCCGTTGGCCGCGCCCTCCTCCACGGCGGCCTGGAGCCGGCTCACCGCGGCGTCCACGTCCAGCGGCGGCCGGGTGGTGGGGGTCTGCTTCGCGGCGGTCACCTCGGGCGACGCCGCCGGTGGGGAGGGCTCGGCGGCCGTGGTGGTGGCCGACGGCGCCGGCTGGGCGAACTCGGGATCCCGGTCCGGCGATGAGCCGACCGCGTTGACCACGGCGACGAACACCACGGCGATCACGGCCAGGGTCACCCCGATCGCCACCCGCCGGACCAGCGGCGACGGGGTCCGGTCATAGGCCGGCAGCACCTTGGCGTGCCCGGTCGGCGGGCGGCCGGGCAGCGGGATGGTGAGCCGGGCCGGGGCGGACGGGATCAGCCGGGACAGGATCCGGCGGGCCTGCGCGGCGGACGGGCGGTGGGCCGGGTCCTCGTCGAGACAGCGCATGATCAGCTCACGCAGGCGGGAGGGCAGGGACTCCGGCAGCGGGGTGGGGCCGTGCGCCTGGGCGGCGGCCAGTTCCTCCCAGGTGTTGACGTCGTACGGCGGCTCGCCGGTGACCATCTCGAACAGCAGCACGCCGAGCCCGTACAGGTCGGTGGCGGGCTCGGCGGGTTTGCCGTCCAGGCGTTCCGGCGCCGCGTAGGCGGGGGTGCCGAAACTCGCGCCGGTCTCGTCGTCGTCCGGCTCGCCGGCGGCCGCGCTGATCCCGAAGTCGAGCAGTTTGACCCCGCCCGGGCAGAGCATCACGTTGCCCGGCTTGATGTCGCGGTGCACCACCCCGGCGGCGTGCGCGGCGGCGAGGGCCTCGGCGACGGCGGTGCCGATCGACACCGCCTCGCCCCACGGGATCGGGCCGCCGCTGTCGTGCAGCCGGGCCGCCACGGTCTCCCCGCCGAGCAGCTCCATCACCACGAACGGGGCGACCGAGCCGTCCGGGCGGACCGCTTCCCGGTAGTCGTGGACGGCGGCGATCCCCGGGTGCTGCAGGCGTGCCGCGAGCCGCGCCTCCCGCCACGCCAGGTGCGCGGCCCGGGTGTCACCGGCGGGGAGCTTGACCGCGACCGGCCGGTCCAGCAGCTCGTCGGTGGCCCGCCAGACCTGCGCCATGCCGCCGGTCTCCAGCAGGCTGACGAGGCGGTACCGCGTGGCGAGGAGGACGCCCGAGTCCGGCCAAACTTCGTGCATGCCAGGGACATTCACGCAGTGCGGCGGGCATGTCAACTCCCGCGAGTGTCGCGGGCGGCGCATCTCACCGTCGATGAGAAATCAGCACCGCTACCGATCGGCAACCGGGAGGGTCACCGAGCAGCACCCGGCGGCCCGAAACATGGGTGTTCCCCGAGCTGAGGAGTTCTTCCCGATGCGTATGCGCCGTACCGCCGCCGCTGTTGCCCTCGCCGCCGCCGTCACGGTCTCCGTCGCCGGAGCCGGTGTCGCCTACGCCGCGCCGTCCGGCGGCTCCGCGACGGCCGCCGCGGCCAAGAAGCCGGCGACCCCGGCCAAGAAGCCGTCCACCCCGGCCAAGAAGCCGGCGCCCACGCCGACCCAGACGACCGCGAAGCCGAAGCCCACGCCGACCAAGAAAGCGGTCAAGGCCAACTTCCAGGCCAGCGGTACGATCACCGCCGCGGCCGCCGGCAAGATCACGGTGGCCGTGAAGAGCGGCACCACCGACGTCCGTGGCAAGACCGTCACGATGACCGTCGCCCCGGCCGCCCAGATCATCGTCAACGGCAAGAAGGTCAAGGTCGCCGCGCTCGGCGCCGGCCTGAAGGTGTCGATCACCGGCACCCGGCTGGACAGCGCCTACACCGCCGCCAAGGTCCAGGCGTCCGGCAAGGTGACCGCCCCGAAGCCGGCCCCGACGACCAGCACCAGCCCGGCGCCGACCACGGCCCCGTCGCCGTCGCCGTCCGTCGAGCCGTCCACGCCCGCCGAGACCGCCGCGCCGACCGTGCCCGCCGAGCCGACGACCGAGCCCACCACGTCGCCGACCGCCGAGCCGACCGTCGAGCCGACTGCCGAGCCGACCACCGAGGCCCCCGAGGAGGAGGAAGAGGGCGAGTAAGCCCTTCCCGGCCACCGGTGACCGGTACGCCCCACCCGCCATGACAAGCCGGGGCGTGCCGGTCACCGGCGTTTTCGCTAAGAAGTCGGCGGTATCGGTCGATTGCAGCCGGGGACGTCAGGAGTAGAACGGGAGAGTCGGCATGCCTCCAGCGGTGCGCGCCCCACTGCGGCGGGACCCGGTGCTGATCACGCTCGTGGCGGCCGGTCTGCTGGTGCTCGGCGGTTTCGTGCTGGACGTGGGCACGCCCCGGCAGCAGATCCTGGCCGGCTGGACGATCGCCCCGGTTCTCGACTTCCTGCAGTTCTGGCTGTCCCGCCGGGTCTACCGGCTGCCCGGCCTGCCGTTGCACGCCCGCCGGTTCTGGCAGGCCGTCGCCGCGGGCGGGCTGATCTTCTGCGCCGGCGACCTGACCCAGCTGCTGAGCGTGGTGTCCGGCCCGGACACCGGCGTGATCGTGTTCCACCCGGCGCAGTCGGTCGCGGTGATGCTCGGCGTGTCGGTGGTGTTCGTGGTCGCCCTGATCCGGCGGCCGGAGCGGCAGTGGTCGCCGCGGGACTGGAACCGCCTGCTGCTCGACACCGGCATCGTCAGCAGCGCCGCCGCCGTGGTCGCGTGGTGCCTGATGACCCGGCCCGGCCTGGCCCAGGCGGGCCCGGCCGACTACCTGGTCGCGGTGTTCGGCTGCGCCCTGGTGCTGTGCGGGGTGTTCGTCTCGGTGCGCTGCGGCCTGAGCGGCGAGGCGCCGCTGACCCCGGCCTCGGCGATCGCGCTGGTGGGGTCCACGGTGCTGATCGCGGTGGCGAGCGTGATGCTGCCCGAGTCGGCGCCGACCGGCGTGCAGATGGCGGTGGTGATCGTCCCGTTCCTCGTGGTCCTCGCCGGCCCCCGGATCCAGGAGCTGCACGGCGTGGAGGGGCTGGACGGCCTGCAGTGGTGGGGGTGGGCGTCGCGGCCGCGGTACGCGCTCCTGCCGTACGCCGGAACCGTGATCTGCGCGGCCGCCCTGGTGATCGTCCTCGCCACGCAGGGCCTCGGCGTGTCCGCCTGGGGCGCCCTGGCCGGTCTGCTGACCAATGTGGCGCTGGTGGTGGCCCGTCAGGTGCTGGCGCTGGCCGAGAACAACCGGCTGCTCGGCGAGATCCGCAACCGGGAGCAGCGGCTCACCTCGCTGCTCGAGCACTCCAGCGAGATCATCTCGATCGCGTCGGCGGCCGGCGAGTTCCGGTACATCAGCCCGGCGGTGGAACGCATTCTCGGGCAGCCGGTGGCGGGGGCGACCGGCCGGTCCGCGCTGGACATCCTGCACCGCGAGGACCGGGCCCGGCTGCACGGCGAACTGGTCCGGCTGTACTCCACGCCCGGCGCGGAACTGACCTACCAGGGCCGGTACCGGCACGCCGACGGGTCGTGGCGCTGGCTCGAGGTGGTGTCGGTGAACCTCACCGACAAGCGTGGCATCGGTGGCGTGGTCTCCAACTCCCGCGACGTCACCGAGTCCCGGGAGCTGCACGAACGGCTCCGCTACCAGGCCGGGCACGACGAGCTGACCGGGCTGGCGAACCGGCGCGGGTTCACCGCGGCGATGGCCGCGCGCGCCGGGGACGTGACGGTGCTGCTGATCGACCTCAACGGCTTCAAACAGATCAACGACACGTACGGCCACGCCGCCGGCGACGGCGTCCTGCGCCACGTGGCCGGCCTGCTGCGCTCCTGCGCCGGCCCGGGCGACGTGCCGGCCCGGCTCGGCGGCGACGAGTTCGCGGTGCTCGCCGGCGGGGACACGGCTGCGGGGGAGCGGCTCGCCGGCCTGCTGCGGGACGCGCTGCGGACCCCGGCGGATGTGGACGGCCGCGCGCTGCGGGTGGGCGCCAGCATCGGCGTCGCGTCCGGGCCGGCGGCCGAGCCGGACCAGTTGCTCAACACCGCCGACCTGCGGATGTACCAGGAGAAGCAGCAGACCCGGGCGTTCACGTCATGAGGCGCCACACCATCGCCACCGCCGCGATCTGCCTGCTCGGCACCCTCTGGTACCTGTGCTGGGCCGCGTTCGCGCCCGGCCCGGTCGCCGTCGGCTACCTGTTCATGCCGCTGTCCATGGGAACCGCCGGGCTCGCGGTGCGGGCGCTGCGCCGGGCGGTGCCCCTGGCCCCGGCCGGCCGCCGGTTCTGGGTGCTGCTGGAGGTCTGCTGCCACCTGTTCGCCGCCGGCTTCCTGCTGCTCCTCGCCGACGCGGTGCGGCTGGCGCCGGAGATGCCGGCGATGCCCCCGGCCGGCGCCGCGCTGATCGGCGCCGGGGTCGTCGTCGCGATGTGGGGCGTGGCGCAGGTGCCGCTCGGTGTCACCAGCTGGTACGAACGCGGCAAGCAGTGGCTGGACCGGACCATCGCCTTCCTCGGCTGCGTCACCGTCCTCTGGCATTTCGGCATCTCCCCGATGATCTGGGCGTCCGAGCCGTGGACCGCCTCGGCGTTGTCGATCCTGCTGCTGGCCTGCCTGTTCGCAGCCGGTTCGATCACCAAGGTGGCGTACATCGCCGGCGGCCCGGTGGACCGGACCGCGATGCGGCTGGTCGCCTCGACCGGCCTGGGCGCGGCCGTGGTGGCGCTGCTGGCCGTCCTCGGCGGCTACAACGGCATCCTGCCCGGCCAGGCGGTGTGCATGCCGGTCTGCGGCCTGCTGATCGCGCTCGCCACCCGCCGCCAGATGCGCGCCGCCACCGAGGCGCCGCGTGACGCCGCGAACGTGTGGCTGCCGTACCTGGCGGTGCTGGCCGTCGACATCCCGGTCGCCGACGTGCTGATCCGGCAGCGCTTCTGGGCGCCCGGGATACCGGAGGGCCGGCTCATGGTGTCGGCGGCGGTCCTGGTCACGGCGCTGGTCGCGGTCCGGCAGTACGTGGTGTTCCGGGAGAACACCCGGCTGCTGCGGGAGAAGCAGGAGTCGGAGGCGCGGCTGCGGCACGAGGCGACCCACGATCCGCTGACCGGCCTGGCCAACCGGGCGCTGTTCCGGCAGCACCTGGAGGGCGCCCTGGCGAGCGGCCCGGCGACCGTGCTGCTGGCCGACCTGGACGAGTTCAAGACGGTCAACGACTCGCTCGGCCACGACGCCGGGGACGGTCTGCTGGTCGTCTTCGCGGACGTGCTGCGGGCGGCGGCCGGGCCGGGCGGCGCGGTGGCCCGGCTGGCCGGCGACGAGTTCGCGGTGCTGCTGCCCGGCGACACCGGCGGTGAGGCGGTCGCCGAGCGGATCACCGCGGCGACCGCGCTGCCGCTCGGCGAGCAGCGGCTGCTGGTCCAGTTCAGCGCCGGCCTGGCGACCGCGCCGCGGGGCACGCCGGCGAGCCGGTTGCTGCGCCGCGCCGACGCCGCCCTCTACGCCGCCAAGCAGCGCGGGCGGGCCAACTGGCTGCGGTACGCCGACGGGATGGAACGGCCCGCGTCGGCGCACGCCCGGCTCGGCGGCGATCTGCGCCGGGCCCTGGACGCCGCCGAGTTCCGGCTCGTCTACCAGCCGATCGTGGACCTGCGGGACGGGCGGATCGTCGGGGTGGAGGCGCTGGTGCGGTGGGAGCACCCGGAACGCGGGCTGGTGTCGCCGGCCGACTTCATCCCGGCCGCCGAACGGACCGGGCTGATCGTGCCGCTGGGCCGCTGGGTGCTGCGTGAGACCTGCCGGCAGGCGGCCGCGTGGATCGCCGCGTTCGGCCCGGGCGTGCTGGAGAAGGCGGCCCCGAACGTGTCGGTGCGCCAGCTGCACGACCCGGACTTCGCCGCCGACGTGGCCGCCGCCGTCGCCGACTCCGGCCTGCCGGCGAACCTGCTGGTGCTGGAGCTGACCGAGTCGGCGGTGCTGCGCGGCCAGCAGGTGTCCCGGGTGCTGCACGAGGTGCACGCGATGGGGGTGCGGCTGGCGCTGGACGACTTCGGCACCGGCGAGTCGTCGCTGAGCCTGCTGCGGGCGTTCCCGGCGGCGATCGTCAAGCTGGACAAGTCGTTCGTCGACGGCATCGAGCTGGACGAGCCGGGCAGCCCGGCGGCCGACGCCCGGCAGGCGGTGGCCCGGGCGGTGGCGCAGCTCGCGGACGCGCTCGGCCTGGACACGGTGGCCGAGGGCATCGAGAACCAGGAGCAGGCGGACCGGCTGCTCCGGCTCGGTTACACCGTCGGCCAGGGCTATCACCTGGGCCGGCCGATGCCGGCCGACCAGCTCACCGAGATCTTCGCGGCCAGGCAGCGGGTGGCCGCGGCGGCGTGAGGGCCCGATATCGTACGGCCCATGGACGCGGCCGACGACGGAACGAGCACAGCGGGGTCGCTGCGGGACTGGCTGGAGCGGCTCGCCTTCGCCGACCTGGCCGAGGGCGACGCCACCGCGCGGATCGTCGACGCGATCGCGAAGTGGGCCGACTGGCAGGGCTGGCGTGTCTACCTGCGGGCTCCGAGCGTCTTCCCGCTGCCGCCGCCGCTGCGCGGGAAGTCGGTGCTGGACGTCGCCTGCGCCCGGCCGAGCGCGCCGCCGATCGCGATCGAGGTGGACCGCACCGACCGGCAGCGCACCGTCGACAAGCTGCTGGCCGAGGCCGCCGCCGGGCGGGTCGCGATCTGGGTGCGCTGGGGCGCCGGCCCGTTCCCGCCGCCGCCGGTTCCGGTGCATCTGGTGGTCGTCGAGGCCGCCCGCCGGTCCGGTCGATGGCATACGGTGTCGGCGCGGCCCGCGCCACGTCACTCCGGAGCGGTCACCGCCGCCGAGACCGTGCACGCCGAGGAGCTGCCGTGGGAACCGTGACCGAGAGCCCGTACCGACTCGCCTGGCGGGTCACCGAGCCGCTGCACGCGATGGTCTACTTCGTGCCCGAGGCCCCGGAGCGGTATGCGGCGTTCGGCCTGGACGCGATGGACGGCTACTTCGCGTCCCGGGCCGCCGCGTACGGGCCGGCCGGTCCCGGCCTGGTGATCGCCACCTTCTACAACTTCAGCCCGCGCCGGGTGCGCCGGGCGCTGCCGTCGGCCTGGTCGAAGGCGTCCCCGGAGCAGCTGGTCGCGGCCCGGCTGGACGCCGCGGACGCCGCCCTGACCCGGGGCCTGGGCGCCGCGGTGCTGGCGGGCCCGGAGGTGGCCGAGGCGGCCGCGCTGGCCCGGACCGCCGCGCTGGCCGCGAGCGAGCAGCCGCACGGGCGGCCGCTGTTCGCCGCGCACGCCGAGCTGCCGTGGCCGGAGCAGCCGCACCTGGTGCTGTTCCACGCCCAGATGCTGCTGCGCGAGTTCCGGGGCGACGGGCACGTGGCGGCGCTGGTCGCGGCCGGGATCAGCGGGCTCGACGCGATCGTGCTGCACGCCGCCAGCGGTGAGGTGGAGCCGCGGTTCCTGCAGGCGACCCGCGGCTGGGGCCGGGAGGCGTGGGCCGCGGCCGAGGAGGAGCTGCGCGGCCGGGGGCTGCTCGGCGAGAGTGGGCTGACCGAGGACGGGGTGCGGCTGCGGGCCGGGATCGAGGAGACCACCGACCGGCTGGCCGAGCCGGCGTACCGGGTGCTCGGCGAGGAGGGCTGCCTGCGCCTGGCCGCGCTGACCCGGCCGTTGAGCCGCACGGTGGTGAAGGCCGGCCTGCTGAATCCGGCCGCCCTGGTTGAGCGTAATCGGGGGTGAGGGTGCTAACGCATCGTGTCCCCGGAATCGTTTGCCGGAGAGTAGTCGGTAGGTCACGCTAGGTGCGTGACACAACATCAGCGGAGACACCCGGCGTCCTGGTGGGCGCAGTTCCAAGAGGCCTCCGAGCGGTTCGACGCCGCTTACCTGACCGAGGGGTTGGGTGACCTGATCAACGCGAAGATCAGCTCGCAGTTGCTGCGGCGGGAGGCGGAGATCGCCACCGACGTCGTGGTGCGGCATCTCAACAAGCCGCACGCCGAGGAGCTGGCCGAGCGTGCGCAGAAGGGGGTGGAGCGGCTGATCGCCACGGTGGACCGGCTTGCCGAGCGGGCCGGTGACGGGTTCTCGCTCGCCGAGGCCCACGCGGCCTGTGCGCTGCTGGAGGGGCGGTTCGGCGATGCCGCCCACGCGGCCGAGGAGTTCGTCAAGACCCAGCAGATTCTGCGGATCTTCGTCGGCGCGATGCGGATGGAGCGGTTCGACGCCGACGTGGCGGTCAAGATGCTGGCCGCCGGGCATGACCCGTCGGCGGCCATGCAGTCCGGCATGGTGATCGGCAAGTACAGCTGGTGGCCGGCCTGGCTCATCAAGATCGTCACGGAGCGGGCGATGAACGGGCACCTGGACGAGGAGACGGTCGCCGCCCTGGACCGGTGCGCCTACGCGACGCTCAGCCCCGCCCAGTCCCGGATCGCGCGCCGCCTGCTGGAAGGGGAGGACGCGCTGATCGACGCCTCGGCGGTCCGGCTGGAGGCCCTGGGCGAGGCCGACGCCGCGGAGAAGCTCCGCAAGGGCGACCTGACAGCCGTTGCCCTCGCCGCCCGCCTCATCCCGGTGTGAACCCACGAGCGTGTGGAGTACGGGCGCCATGGGCGGCCGTACTCCACACGCTGTCGGGGTTAAGCGCCGCCCTCGGTGAGCGTCACGGTGGCCGGCTGGAAGGCGGAGCCGGTGACGTCGACCCCCGCGGCCTTGGCCTGCTCGATCGCCTGGTTGATGTAGTCGTTCGTGTAGGCCAGGCCCTCCGGTGCCTTCTTCAGGACGGTGTCGCCGGTCTGGTTCCTCGTGGTCAGCGAGATGTCGACGGTCTGCTTCCAGGCCGCCTCGTCGATCACGCCGATCCCTGAGCCGGCGGCCGGCCAGATCAGCTTGCTGGTCTCGTTCATCTGCCACAACTGGTGGCTCCTGCCGAGCTTGGAGCCCTTGGCGACGACCAGGTCACGGCACTTCTCCGCGTTGTCGCGGCAGAACGCCCAGCCCTTGATCGTGGCGGTCAGGAACTTCACGGTCTGCTGCTGGTACGCCGGGTCGTTCAGCTTCTCCGTGTTCGCCCACACCGCGTCCTGCAGCATCGACGAGCCCTCGGTCTTCCAGTCGATGATCGCGAAGTCGCCTGCGGTGTACAGCTTGCCGGTCGCCGGGTTCTTCGCCTCGAGCAACTGGGCGTACTCGTTGTAGCTCATCGCCTGGGCGGCGTCGATCTCCTTCTTCAGCAGCGCCTGCATGTCGAACTGCTGCTGCACCAGGGTGACGTCCTTGCCGGGGTCGATCCCGGCCTTGGTCATCCCGGCGAACAGCTCGAACTCGTTGCCGAAGCCCCAGTTGCCGACCTTCTTGCCCTTGAGGTCGGCGGCCTTGGTGATGCCGCTGTCCTTCCAGGCGACCTGGTACGTGCCGGAGCGGGCGAAGATCTGCGCCACGTCGGTGATCCCGGCGCCCTGCTCGCGGGAGGCGAGCGCCTTCGGCACCCAGGCGACCGCGTAGTCGGCCTTGCCCTGGGCGAGAACGGTCTGCGGGACGATGTCGACCCCGCCTTCGAGCAGTTCCACGTCGAGGCCCTGCTCCCGGTAGAACCCCTGGTCCACGGCGGCGATGTAACCGGCGAACTGGGCCTGGTAGAACCACTGCAACTGCAGCTTGACCGGGGTGAGGGCGCCGCTGGCGCCGGGAGCCGGAGTGGCGGGCGTATCGGCGGTGCCGCAGGCGCCCAGAGCGAGCACCGAAGCGAGAAGGATGCGGGTTATCTTCACGACGCGAACCCCTTAACTAGCTGATCAAACTTCGTTTCCAGGGCATGGCCAGCCGCTCCAGCAGGAGTGTGACCAGGTAGAAGGTGAGTCCCAGGAGGCAGGCGCCGGCCACGAAGGCCCACGCCCGGGGATAGGCGGTGAACGCGGCGGCGGAGGTGATCCGCGCGCCGAGCCCGTCCTGCAGCCCGCCGAAGTACTCGGCGACGACAGCGGCGATCACGGCCAGCGACGACGCCTGCCGCAGGCCGGTGAACAGGTGCGGGAGCGCGCCGGGCAGCCGCACCTTGCGGGCGAAGGTCCAGCCCGAGGCGGCGTACGTGCGCATCAGCTCCTGATGCACCGGGCTCACCTCGCGCAGCCCCCGCAGCAGGTTGAGGAAGACCGGGAAGAACACCACGATGCCGGTGACCAGGCGCCGGGGGACGCTGCTGGTCGACTCGAACATGTTGTTGAGGATCGGGGCGAGCGCGATGATCGGCAGCGCGTTGATCACCGCGGCGAACGGGATCGACACCTCGCCGAGGAACCGGGACCGGCTGGCGGCCAGCGCGGCGACCACTGCCAGCAGGGTGCCGCCGATCAGGCCCACGAGAGCGTTCGCGCCGCTGGCCACCGCCGCGTCCACGATGTTGCCGCGCTGCTCGGCGATCTGCGCCCCGATCGCCGACGGCGCGGGCAGGATGAACGGCGCGACCCGGCCCGCGGTCACGAAGACCTCCCAGAGGACCAGGGCGAGAACACCGAAGATCAGGGGCGGGAATACGCGTCTCATGCGCGCAGCGCCTGTCGTACCTCGGTGATCTTCTCGAAGTAGACCGGCGCCTGCCGGCCCACCTCGTCCCGGGACGGGAGCTTCACCTCGATCGACGCGGTGATCCGGCCGGGCCGGGCGGACATCACCACCACCCGGTCGGAGAGGAACACCGCCTCGGAGATCGAGTGCGTGACGAAGACCGTGCTGGTGCCGGTCTTCGCGCAGATGGCGAGCAGTTCGGACTGCAGGCGTTCCCGGGTCATCTCGTCGAGGGCGCCGAACGGTTCGTCCATCAACAGCAGCGGCGGTTGTACGGCGAGGGCCCGCGCGATCGCCACCCGCTGCTGCATGCCGCCGGACAGCTGACCGGGGTAGTGCCCGGCGAAGTCGGACAGCCCCACCAGCTCCAGCATCTCCTCGGCCTTGGCCTGGCGTTCGGCCTTGGACGCCCCGCGCAGTTCGAGGGGCAGCTCGACGTTGCGCCGGACGGTCCGCCACTCGAACAGGCCGGCCTGCTGGAAGGCGATGCCGTACTCCTGTTCCCGGCGGGCCTGGGCGGCCGGGCGCCCGGCGACGGTGACCGTGCCGGTGGTCGGCTCGATCAGGTCGGCGATCAGCCGGAGCAGGGTGCTCTTGCCGCAGCCGGACGGCCCGATCAGCGACACGAACTCCCCGTCACCGACCGTGAGGTCCACTTCCGACAGAGCCGGCACCTCGTCGGCTCTGCCCTTGTTGAAGATCTTGGTCAGGTTGTCCACCACGACCGCGGTCACAGCGTCACCACCTCCACGTGGCGCCGGTGCCGCATCAGCGGCAGTTCCAGGAGACTGACGGCGCCGGCGACCAGCAGGCCCAGCAGGGCCGCGCCGAGCATCGCCGTGTAGACCTTGGCGGGATCCGAGGTGGCCTCCCGCGAGTACTCGATGATCAGGCGCCCGATGCCCCCGCGGGTGCCGGTGGAGATCTCCCCGACCACCGCGCCGACCACCGCGGCGGCGCCGGCCAGGCGCAACGCCGGGAACAGGTACGGCAGCGCCGCCGGGAACCGGAGTTTCACCAGGGTGCGCCACCAGCCCGCCGCGTAGCTGCGCATCAGCTCCACACCGCTCGCCGCCGGCGACTGCAGCCCGCGCAGCATGCCCACGGCGACCGGGAAGAACGCCAGGTAGGCCGCGATCACCGCGACCGTCGCCCAGGGCGGCATCAGGGTGCCGCCCCAGCCGGCGATCAGCGGTGCCAGAGCCACCAGGGGGACGGTCTGGGAGAGGACGACGTACGGCAGGAGGCCGCGCTCCACGATCCGGAACCGCTGCATCGCCGCCGCCAGCACCAGGCCGATCACGGTTCCGGCGAGGAAACCCACGGCCGTGATGCCGAGGGTGAACAGGCAGGCGTCCAGAACCACCAGCCACACCGGGCGGCCGCCGGTCATCTCCGGATCGGCCAGCCGCCGCAGCACCGTCCACAGGTGCGGCATGGAGAGGTCGTCGGCGCGCGGGAGGACCCGCACGCCGAACACCACCGTCCCCTCGGGATCACCGGCGGCCTTGTAGCCCTCCCAGACCAGCGCTGCCGCGATCAGTCCCACGACCACCGAGAGGATTCGCCTCATGCGAACGCCGGGATGATGCTCTGCCCGTACGCCGCAAGGGTTCGATCCTTGTCGTCGTGCTGGAGGTAGACCGCGAACTGGCCGACGCCCAGCTCCTTGAGCTCCTGCAGCCGCTTGACGTGGTTCTCCACCGGGCCGAGCACGCAGAACCGGTCGACGATCTCGTCCGGCACGAACGCGGTGTGGCTGTTGCCGGCCCGCCCGTGCTCGGCGTAGTCGTACCCCTGGCGGGCCTTGATGTAGTCGGTCAGCGCCTGCGGCACCGCTTTCCCGTCGCCGCCGTAACGGCTCACGATGTCGGCGATGTGGTTGCCCACCATGCCGCCGAACCAGCGGGTCTGCTCCCGCTGATGCGGGATGTCGTCGCCGACGTAGGCCGGGGCCGCCACGCAGAACGTGATCGCGTCCGGATCCCGTCCGGCCTTCCTGGCCGCGTCCTTGACGGCTTCGATCATCCACTCGGCGATGTCCGGGTCGGCGAGCTGCAGGATGTATCCGTCGCCGACCTCTCCGGTGATGGCCAGGGCCTTCGGGCCGTACGCCGCCACCCAGACCTCCAGGCGGCTGTCCGCGGCCCAGGCCAGGTGCAGCTCCCGGCCGCGGACCGTGACCGTCTCGCCGTTCCCGAGGCCCTTGATCGCCAGGACGCTCTCCCGCAGCTGACCGAGGGTCTGCGGGGTCAGGCCGAGGACCCGGAGCGCCGAGTCGCCGCGTCCGATGCCGCAGACCGTGCGGTTGCCGTACATCTCGTTGAGGGTCGCGAACGTCGAGGCGGTGACCGTCCAGTCCCGGGTGCCCGGGTTGGTCACCATCGGGCCGACGACGATCCGTTCGGTCGCGCCGAGGATCGCCGAGTAGACGACGAACGGCTCCTGCCAGAGCACGTGCGAGTCGAACGTCCAGAAGTGGCTGAAGCCGGCGGCCTCCGCCTTCTTCGCCCACTCCACGACCTCCCGTGCGGGCGGGTCGTTCTGGAGCACTACACCGATGTCCACGTGGCCCACCCCTTTCTAGATCAGGTAGTCGCTGAGGCCGCGCTTGAGATAGCGGCCGCGGCCGGCCCGCCCGGTGTACTCCCCGCCGGACGCGATGACCTCGCCGCGGGACAGGACGGTGTCGACCTTCCCGTCGATCTCCCAGCCCTCCCAGGCGGAGTGGTCCATGTTCATGTGGTGCGTCGCGGCGCTGATCCGGGTGCGGCCGTTCGGGTCGTAGAGGACGATGTCGGCGTCCGAGCCGGGGGCGATGATCCCCTTGCGCGGGTAGAGGCCGAACATCCGCGCCGGGGTCGTCGCGATCGTCTCCACCCAGCGGCCCAGCGACAACTTCCCGTCGACCACGCCCTGGTAGAGCAGGTCCACCCGGTGCTCGACGCTGCCGATCCCGTTCGGGATCCTGGAGAAGTCGCCGAGGCCCAGCTCCTTCTGGTCCTTGAAACAGAACGGGCAGTGGTCGGTCGACACCACCGACAGGTCGTTGGTGCGCAGGCCCCGCCACAGGTCGGCCCGGTGCGTCTCGTGCCTGGACCGCAGCGGCGTCGAGCAGACCCACTTGGCGCCCTCGAAACCGGGCGCGCCGAGCTGGTCCTCCAGGGTCAGGTAGAGGTACTGCGGGCAGGTCTCGGCGAAGACGTTCTTCCCTCTGTCTCTTGCCTCCGCCACCTGTTCGAGGGCCTTCGACGCGCTCAGATGGACGATGTAGAGCGGACAGTCGGCCGCCACACTCGCCAGCCAGACGGCCCGGCTGGTGGCCTCGGCCTCCAGTTCCTGCGGGCGGGTCAGGCCATGATGGATCGGGTCCGTCTCGCCGCGTTCCAGAGCCTGCTTGACCAGGACGTCGATGGCCGGGCCGTTCTCCGCGTGCATCATGATCATGGCGCCGTTGTCCCGCGCCTTCTGCATCGCGCGGAGGATCTGGCCGTCGTCGGAGTAGAAGACGCCGGGGTACGCCATGAACAGCTTGAAACTGGAGATGCCTTCCGTGGCCACGAGCTGGTCCATGGCCTTGAGGGACTCGTCGTCCACCCCGCCCAGGATCATGTGGAAGGCGTAGTCGATGTGACAGTTGCCCTCCGCCTTGCCGTGCCAGGCGGCCAGGCCGTCCTGGACGACCTCGCCCGTTCTCTGGACCGCGAAGTCGATGATCGTGGTCGTGCCGCCGATCGCCGCTGCTTTCGTGCCGGTGTCGAAGGTGTCACTGGCGTGCGTGCCGCCGAACGGGAGTTCCATGTGGGTGTGGGCGTCGACGGCGCCGGGGATGACGTACTTGCCGGTGGCGTCGATCACATTTCCGGCATCTGGTGATTTGTCGGGTTGGAAGATCGCGGCGATGGTCTCGCCGTCGACGAGGACGTCGGCCTTCACGGCTCCCGTGGGGCCGACGACCGTCCCGCCCTTGATCAGCAGGGTGCTCACGGCGCCACCAGCCCGTCGTAGCTGTCCGGGCGGCGGTCGCGGTAGAACTGCCACCGGTCCCGGACCGTCCCGAGCAGGCTCAGGTCCAGGTCGCGGATCACCAGCTCCGGGTTGTGGGTGTCCGCCACGTCACCGACGAACCTCCCCTCCGGGTCGACGAAGTACGTCTGCCCGTAGAAGTCGTTGTCGCCCAGGTCCTCGACGCCGACCCGGTTGATCGCGCCGATGAAGTACTCGTTGGCGACCGCGCTGGCCGGCTGCTCCAGCTGCCACAGATAGGACGAGAGGCCGCGGCTGGTGGCCGACGGATTGAACACGATCTGGGCGCCGTTCAGGCCGAGCGCGCGCCAGCCCTCGGGGAAATGCCGGTCGTAACAGATGTAGACGCCGACCTTGCCGACCGCGGTGTCGAAAACCGGATAACCCAGGTTTCCCGGGCGGAAGTAGAACTTCTCCCAAAAACCCTTCACCTGCGGGATGTGGTTCTTGCGATATTTACCGGCGTATTTACCGTCGGCGTCGATCACCGCCGCGGTGTTGTAGAGAACGCCGGGCTGCTCCTGCTCGTACATCGGCAGGACCATGACCATTCCGAGTTCGGCGGCGAGCGCCTGGAACCGCTCGGTGGTCGGGCCGGGGACGCTCTCCGCGTACTCGTAGAAGGCGGGGTCCTGGACCTGGCAGAAGTACGGCCCGTAGAAGAGCTCCTGGAAGCAGATCACCTTCGCGCCCTGGGCGGCGGCCTCACGAGCGTAGTCCTCGTGCGCCTTGATCATCGATTCCTTGTCGCCCGTCCAGGTGGTCTGGACGAGGGCGGCGCGGACGACTCCGGTCGTCATTGCGGCCCCTCTCATTTGATCTTTCGCACGCGCAGTGCGCTTCAAAGCGCCTGTGATCGTGTGTTTACTCCTAGTTAAGGGTTCTGCGCCAGGGCTTGATGGGAAGCTCCGGATGCCGTAGGACACTAACGACACAGATTGAGGCGAACAATTGCCCGTACGTTACGGAATGTTTCGGAGACGATAATTTGCTCAACCTGATCACCGGGGCGGTTCAGGACAGAAGCGCCCGGGGCATCGCGGCCGCCGTGAGCCGCCTCATCACGTCCGGCAGGCTGCCCGCCGGGGCCCGCCTGCCGACCGTCCGGGTGGTCGCCGGCGGGCTCGGCGTCAGCCCGACCACTGTCAGCGAGGCCTGGCGCAACCTGATCCTGGCCGGGGCCATCCGGACCCGCGGGCGGTCCGGGACGTTCGTGGCCGGGCCGCTGCCACCCCGCGACCGGCTCCGGTACGCGCAGATCGGCGGTGCCCGGGTGAACCTGCCGACGGACCTGTCCACCGGCGTGCCCGACCCGCTGCTGCTGCCCGATCTCAGCGCGGCGTTACGGCGGATCGGGGACGGGCGGTGGGCCGGCAGCTACCTCGGCGCCCCGGTGCTGCCCGCCCTGGCAGCCGTCCTCCGGGAGCGGTGGCCGTACCCCCCGGAGAGGCTGACGGTGGTCGACGGCGCGATGGACGCGCTGGACCGGGTGGCCGGCGCGGTCCTGCGCTACGGCGACCACGTGCTCGTCGAGAACCCGGCCTTCCCGCCGCTGCTCGACCTGCTGCAGGCCGTCGGCGCCACCGTGGTCGGGGTGCCGGTGGACTCCGCCGGGATCGACCCCACCGCGTTGCAGCGGGCCGTCCGGGAGTACCGGGCGGTCGCCCTGTTCCTGCAGCCCCGGGCGCACAACCCGACCGGCGCCAGCATGGACGAGGCCCGCGCCGCCCGGCTGGCGAACATCCTCCTCGAAGCGCCGCACCTGCTCGTCGTCGAGGACGACCACGCCGGCGACATCGCCACCGCGCCGCCGGTGAGCCTCGGCCGCTACCTGCCCGACCGCACCGTGCACGTGGCCGGTTTCTCCAAGAGCCACGGGCCCGACCTGCGGCTCGCCGCCGTCGGCGGGCCCGCGCACGTGCTCGACGCGGTCGCCGACCGGCGGCTGCTCGGGCCGGGCTGGTCCAGCCGGCTGCTGCAGAGCGTGCTCCTCGACCTGCTCACCGACCCGGGCGCGGTGGCCCGGGTCGCGGAAGCCCGATCGGTGTACGCGACCCGCCGGTCCGCGCTGGTGACAGCCCTGCGGGAGCGTGGGGTGACCGCCACCGCCGACGACGGGATAAACCTCTGGATGGAGGTCCCCGACCAGCAGAACGCCCTGATCGCGCTCGCCGCGCACGGGATCGCGGCGGCCCCCGGGGCGCCGTTCTGCGTCACCCCGCTCGCCGCCGGCCACCTGCGGATCACCGCGGGCCTGGTCGGCGACGGCTTCGACGACCTGGCCGACGTGCTCGCGGCGGCCGCTTTCGCCTACCGGAACGGAGTAGTTCGTTGAGTCTTCTCGACCGACACCGGGCAGTGATGCCGAGCTGGATGCCCGTCTACTACGGCGACGACGCCCTGGAGATCGTCTCCGGCGGCGGGCGGCGGGTCACCGACGCCACCGGGCGCACCTACCTGGACTTCTTCGGCGGGGTGCTGACCACCATGATCGGGTACGACATCGCCGAGATCAACGACGCCGTCCGCCGGCAGATCGGCACCGGCGTGGCGCACACCTCGACGCTGTACCTGATCCGGCAGCAGGTCGAGCTGGCCGAGAAGATCGCCCGGCTGTCCGGCATCCCGGACGCGCGGGTGTTCTTCACCAACTCCGGCACCGAGGCCAACGAGACCGCGCTGCTGATGGCGACGAACGTACGCCGCTCCCACCAGATCCTGGCGATCAAGAACAGCTATCACGGGCGGTCGTTCGGGACGATGGCGATCACCGGGCACCGGACCTGGTCGTCGAGTTCGCTCAGCCCGCTCACCGTCAACTGGCTGGCGTCGGCGGACCGGCTGCGCGGGCGGATGGCGCGGCTCAGCGACGCCGACGTGATCGACGCGGCGGTCGACGACCTGCGGGAGGTGCTCGCCACGGTCACGGCGGGGGACGTGGCGGCGCTCATTGCGGAGCCGATCCAGGGGGTGGGCGGGTTCGTGCACGGGCCGGACGGGCTGCTCGGGGCGTACCAGAAGGTGCTCTCCGAAAGCGGCATCCTGCTCATCGCCGACGAGGTGCAGACCGGGTGGGGGCGCACCGGCGACCACTTCTGGGGGTTCCAGGCGCACGGGGTGACGCCCGACCTGGTCACCTTCGCGAAGGGGATCGGGAACGGGTTCGCCCTGGGCGGGGTGGTCGGGCGGGCCGGGGTGATGAACGCGGTGCCGGCGATCAGCTTCTCCACCTTCGGTGGCAACCCGGTCAGCACGGCGGCCGGGAACGCGGTGCTCGACTACGTCCTCGACCACGATCTGCAGGGCAATGCGCGGACGGTCGGGGCGATCCTGTTGCGGGGGTTGCGGGCGCTGTCGTACGACGTCCTCGCGGCCGTCCGGGGCCGCGGCCTGATGATCGGTCTCGAATTCGTCCGCCCCGGCACCACCGAGCCCGACCCGGCGGTCACCGTGCGGGTCTTCGATCTGTGCCGGGAGGGCGGGCTGCTGGTCGGCAAGGGCGGGCTGCACGGCAACGTGCTGCGTCTCGGGCCGGCGCTGACGCTGACCGAGGAGGAGGCGCGGGAGGGGCTGGCGATCCTCACCGACGCCATCGCGGCCGCCGACGCGGAATACCGAATCACCTGAATCCGGTATGTCGGGTTTAGTGGTTTTATCAACCCGATGGGGCTAAGGAAAAGTTAACTGTGTGTTCCTTGTGGTAGCGCACCGTAATTTTTAGGTTGCGGTGCGTTCCTTTTGGGAAAACGGCCGGTTAACGGCGGCGGAAACTTGTACATGTCCCGTTCGACCTATGGCAGTGGCCCCGCAACGTCGGTCACGATCACCGCGTGACAGAAACATCCGTGATCTTGGCGCTGGTGGTCATCACGGCCCTGGCCTTCGATTTCACCAACGGGTTCCACGACACCGCCAACGCGATGGCGACCTCCATCGCCACCAAGGCGCTACGGCCCAAGACCGCCGTCGCCCTGTCCGGTGTGCTGAACCTCGTCGGCGCCTTCCTCTCGGTGGAGGTCGCGCTCACCGTCACCAACGCCGTCGTCAAGATCCAGGACAAGAGCGGCGCCCCCAAGGCGGAACTCCTCGCCGACGGCGGCAGCGCCCTGTTGCTGATCATCCTGGCCGGTCTCGTCGGTGGCATCGTCTGGAACCTGCTGACCTGGCTGCTCGGCCTGCCGTCCAGTTCGTCCCACGCCCTCTTCGGCGGCCTGGTCGGCGCCACCCTCGCGGGTCTCGGCGTGGCCGGTGTCAACTGGAACGGCGACGGCTCGAAGCTTGACGGCGTCGTCGGCAAGGTCCTGCTCCCCGCCGTCATCTCGCCGGTGATCGCCGGTGTGGTCGCCGCGGCCGGCACCTGGATCATCTTCAAGATCACGACCGGTGTCGCGGCCCGCTTCACCGAGCAGGGCTTCCGCTGGGGCCAGATCGGCAGCGCCTCCCTCGTCTCCCTCGCGCACGGCACCAACGACGCGCAGAAGACCATGGGCGTGATCACCCTCGCGCTGATCGCCAGCGGCCACTGGAGCGACACCGACAACATCCCGCTCTGGGTCAAGGTCTCCGCGGCGCTCGCCATCGCGCTCGGCACCTACCTCGGCGGGTGGCGGATCATCCGGACCCTCGGCAAGGGCATCACCGACATCAACCCGCCGCAGGGCACCGCCGCGCAGTCCGGCGCCGCCGCCGTCATCCTCGCCTCCAGCCACCTCGGCTTCGCCCTCTCGACCACCCACGTGGCCACCGGCTCCGTGATCGGATCCGGTCTCGGCCGCCCCGGCGCCACGGTCCGCTGGGCCGTCGCCGGCCGGATGGTCCTGGCCTGGCTGATCACCCTGCCCGCGGCCGGCCTGGTCGGCGCCGCGATGTGGTACATCGGCGACACCGTCGGCGGCACCGCCGGCGCCCTGGTCGTCTTCACCCTGCTGGTCCTCGCCTCCGGCGCGATGTACCTGAAGTCCCGCACCGGCAAGGTCGACCACGAGAACGTCAACGACGACTGGGACGGCGCCTCTCCTGCCGCTCCCGCTGCCCCCGTCCCCGCCGCGGCTCACTGAAGGACGGCGCAGAATGCACAACCTCGGATTCGCGCTCGACGGGGCGTGGCAGGTCCTGCTCGCCGGTCTCGCCCTCGGCGCCGGGCTGCCCATCCTGTTCGCCCTCGGCATCCGCTCGCTGGCCTGGGGCGCCGGTTCGGTCGCCGTCGACGAGACCGGCGTCACCGCGAACGACCGGAGGCCGCTCGGCACGGTTCTCGGCTACGCCCTGTTCGCTGTCGTGATCATCGGCGTGCTGCTCGGTCTCACGTTCATCGTGGCCAGCGGGTTCGGCTACAAGCTGGACTTCTCCCACATCTTCCCGACACTCGTCGCGAAGTGACCCGTTAGCGAGGATGGCCCCGGCTCTGCAGCCGGGGCCATCCTCGCTTTCCCTTGCGTGCTCTCTCCCGGGTCAGACCAGGGAGCGGGCCAGGACGCCGATGTCGGGGTTGTCGGTGAACAGGCCGTCGATGCCGGTGCGCAGGAACGTCACCTGCTCGTCGATCGACTTGCCGTACGCCGCCACATCCGTGCCCACCCGCAGCTCCGCCGGCAGGAACGAGTTCTCCGCCCGGAACGTGTAGGGGATCACCTTCAGGCCGGCCGCGTGCGCGTTCGCGACCAGGGTGGTCGGCGTGCCCAGCGTGCCGTCCGCCTTCCGCGGGATGATCTGGTTCTTCTCCGGGCCGAGACCGTCGGCGAACACCGACAACTCCTTGAGACCGGCCGGCGTCAGGTAGTCCGCGTACGACCGCGGGTCGTTGAACGGGTTCCCCGAGGCACTGGTCAGGAACACCAGCGGAACCTCCACCCGGTGCACCCTGGCCAGGGTGCGCAGGTTCGCCGCCTCGAACGACTGGATGAAGACCTTCGCGCCCCGCCTGTCCAGCCCGTTCCGGCGCAGCGTGCGGACCAGCGGCTTCTCCAGCCCCAGGCCGATGCTCTGGAAGAAGGTCGGGTGCTTGGTCTCCGGGAACACCCCCAGCTCCCGGCCCAGCTCCTGGGAGAGCCGCTTGCGCAGGTCGAGGACCTCCTGGAAGGTCGGCACCTCGAAGTAGCCGTCGTAGATCGTGTTCTGCTGGCGGATCGCCGGGATCCGCTCCACCGCCCGCAGCGTCTTCAGCTCGGCGAGCGTGAAGTCCTGCGTCCACCAGCCGGTCACACTGACCCCGTCCAGCACGACGGTCCGCTTCCGGCCGGCGAACTCGGCCCGCGACGCGACGTCGGTGGTGCCGCCGATCTCCGGCTCGTGCCGGCAGACCAGGACGCCGTCCTTGGTGCTGACCAGGTCCGGCTCCAGGTAGTCGGCGCCGAGTCGGGCGGCCAGCTCGTACGACGCGAGGGTGTGCTCCGGCCGGTAACCGGAGGCGCCGCGGTGACCCACCACGAGCACCTTGCTCCGGGCATTACCGTGCGCTCCGGCCCACGCCGGCGCGGAAACAGCCCCGGCCAGCGCCGGAGCGGCGGCGGCGACAGCCCCGAAGCGCAGCACCTGACGGCGATCTGCCACGTTGTCCTCCACAGGTCCTCAGCACCGGCGTCCCTCGCCGGATCCCGCTCAGAGTCGACGTGATCGATTCGTCCCCCAAGCAGCCGTGTCATGGCGCGTCCTTGAACGACGGGCCAATCTCCCCACCCGACCCTTCCCGTCATCCTCGGTCAAGTCCACTGCGGATCGGTCCCCGGCGGACCGCGCCGTGCCACCTCCCGCCCGGCCCGGGGCAGCGGCCCTGCCCCGGACGTCGCACCGCCCGGGACCGAGGCGGGCGCCGCATTCGCCGGTCAGGAAGCCGCCAGGGCCGCCGCATCGGTGTCGCGGGGCACCCGGAGCAGCGCCTGCTGGAAGTCCAGCGGCCACGGCGTGTGCCCGGCCGCCTCCAGCCGGGCGAGTCTCTCGACCAGGAGCCGGGCGTCGATGCTGCCGGTGACATGGGTGGGTGTGGCGAGCAGCAGCGGCGCCGGGGTGCCGGCCAGTCCCGCCGCGACCTCGGCGACGCGGTAGGTGAGCACACCCGTCGGCGTGTGCAGCCGCGACGCCAGGTCGGTGCGGGTCGCCGCAGCCAGGCGAGCTGAGCCTTGACGATCGTCTTCTCCGGGCGCAGCAGGGCCGCCCCGGAGACCTCCAGGAGGACCTCCCACTCCAGCAGCCCGGCCTCGTCGGCGGCCCGCAGCGACTGCTGGGCGAGCGTGGCCACCGGCGACGGCGCCTCGGACAGCACCCGTGCGGAGAGCGGGGCGTGGGCGGCCAGCTCGGTCCCCACACCGTCCGTCTCGAACACCGCGGGCGGGAGAAGATCGAGGAACGGCTCCCCGTGCAGCCGCTCGGCCAGCGGGGTCGCCGGGTGACTGTGCACGGCGGTCAGCCAGCTCCGCAGGACCCCTCGGTCACCGGGGGATCGGTGCCCTCCGTCAGCAGGGCCGTGACGAACAGCCAGTCACGGACGCGGGGGACGCCGCGGGCCGGGATGCGGTGGGCGGGCCGCATCCCGAGATCACCCACCCAGCGCAGGCCACGGGCCCGGGCGATCTCCAGGAAGTGCTCGGTGGGGATCTCGTGCCAGTCGCGGATCTGCTGGTGCAGGAGCATCGTGGCGGCCCGGGCCGCGATCACCGCGAGCCCGTAGAACCCGGTCGTGACATAGGTGTTCCGCCACCACCGGATGCCGGCACCCTCGATGGGGGTACGACAGGCCTCAGAGCCGCAGGTGAGCCCAGTCCAGCAGCCCGTCCCCGAGATCGCGGACCCGTGCGAGCAGCCCGAGCCGCGCCGCCCGCAGCGCCGGGTCGTCGGCCATCACGAACACCTCGTCGAAGAACGTCCCCACCGGTTCGACCAGCGGCCGGGTGGCGGTCACGAAACCCTCCAGATCCGGTTCGGACGGGACGGCCACGGCTTCCACGGCGGCGTGCAGTGCCAGCTCGGCGGGTTCCTTCAGGACGGACGGGTCGTAGCCGGCCGGGGTGCCCGCCGGAACGATGCGCCGGGCCCGCTGGATGGCCGCCGCCACCGCGAGGAAGCCGGGGTCGGTGACCGCCGTGCCGAGCTGGGCCAGCAGGCTGTCGGCGAGGGCCGGCCGGGCGGCGTGCGGCAGGACCGCCCGCACCCGGTCGACCGGCTGCCCCTCCTCGGTGAGCACCTGCTCGAGACGCTTGGCCAGGAAGTCCGCGCATGCGGCGAGGACCTCGGCGGGCACCGGCACCGGCTGCGCGGCGGCCGCCAGCTCGAGGCCGTCGGCCAGGGAGAACCCGGCCAGCGCGGGGGTGGCCCGGTGCACCGCGAGCAGGCCGAGCACGGCACGGCGTACCGCGAAGGGGTCGCTCGATCCGGTCGGCAGCCCGACCGTCGCGGCGAGCCCGGCGATCAGGTCGAGCCGGTCGGCCAGCGACAGCACCGCGCCGGCCACCGTCGACGGGAGCGCGTCACCGGTGTTGCGGGGCAGCTCCGCCTCGTAGACGGCCTGCGCCACCGCCCGGTCCTCGCCGGCGTGCAGCGCGTAGTCCCGTGCCATCACCCCGGCCAGGCTGGTCATCTCCGTGACGAGCTGCGAGCCGAGGTCGAATTTCAGCAGTTCAGCAGCCCTGCTCAGGGCAGGTGTGCCAACTTTTTGCCGGTCCGCCAGGGCGAGAGCCAGGTTGGCGATCCGGTCGGCACGATCAGCCATCGAGCCGAGTCTGTCAGTGAAGGTGAGGCGAGTGAGATGGGCTCTCATCTCCGCGAGCGGGGTCTCGAGGTCCGCGCGGTAGAAGAACGCCGCGTCCTCGTAACGGGCCCGCAGCACCGCCTCGTTGCCGGCGCGCACCAGTTCCACGTCGACCGGCCCGTTCGCCACCGTGACGAACATCGGCAGCAGCGCCCCGTCCGCGTCCCGCACCGGCAGGTAACGCTGGTGTCTGCGCATCACCGTGGTCAGCACCGCGTCCGGCAGCGACAGATAGCTCTCGTCGAAGGTGCCGAGCAGCGGCAGCGGCTGTTCGACCAGGTCGGTGATCTGGTCGATGAGCGCCGCCTCGCCCTTGACGTCGATCCGCCCGTCCGGATAGACGAGGTCCTGCGCCCCGATGACGATCAGCTCGCGGCGGTCCTCGTGGTCGGCGACGATCCCGTTGACGCCGAGCGTCTCGAGGAAGGTCTCGGCCGAGGCGATGTCGGCGTGCGGCGGCACGGCGGTGCGCAGCAGCCGGGTGCGGCGGCCGGCGGCGAGTGTCGAGACGGCCACCGGCACGACGTCGTCGCCCCACAGCGCGGTCAGCCACCGCACCGGGCGGCTGAAGGCGAGCTTCGGGTCGTTCCACCGCATGTTCTTGGCGGCCCGCAGCCCGGTCACGACCTGCGCGAGCACGGCGGCGAGCACGGTGGGCGCCGCGCGCCCGGCTTCGTGCTTCCGGACAACCACATGGGGTACGCCGTGGACGTCCTCGGTCTCGACCTGGTCGATCGTGACGCCCTGCCCCCGGGCGAATCCTTCGAGGGCCTTGGTGGGCGCGCCGTCCCCGCCGTACGCCGCCTGGGTCTTGGGACCCTTGACCGTGCGGACGTGGTCGCTCTCGCGGGCCGCGACCGCCGGGACGACGGCGATGAGCCGGCGCGGCGTGCCGAAGACCCGCACCTGGCCGTGACCGAGACGGGTGGCCGCCAGACCTTCGGCGAGCAGCCGTTGCACCTGGTCGCGGGCTGAGCGCAGCTCGCTCGGCGGCAGTTCCTCGGTGCCGATCTCGAAGACGAGGGTGCGCTCGCCGTCGTCGGTCTGGACCGTGCCGGCGGGCCGGGCGGCGTCCGGCGGGGTGATCGTCCCGAGCGGCAGGCCGAGTTCGGTGCGGCGCCCGACCCAGAGCTTGGCGACCTCACCGGCGAGGCGGCGCATCCGGGCGAATTCGGCGGCCCGCTCGGCGGTGGAGACCGCGCCGCGCGAGTCGAGCACGTTGAAGGCCTGCGAGCACTTCAGGACGTAGGAGTGGGCCGGCACCGGCAGCCCCGCGTCGATCATGCGCTGCGCCTCGGCGGCGTAGATCTCCAGCAGCCGCCGGTTGGCGTCGATGTCGGCGTCGTCGAGGTAATACCGCGACATCTCGTATTCGGACTGCCCGAAGACCTCGCCGTAACTGACGCCGGGGGAGTATGCGATCTCCTTGAAGTGGGTCTTCTCCTGGAGCGCCATGATGATCCGCTCGATGCCGTACGTGATCTCCACGCTGACCGGGTCGAGGTTGAGGCCACCGGCCTGCTGGAAATAGGTGAACTGGGTGATCTCCAGCCCGTCCAGCCAGACCTCCCAGCCCAGGCCCCACGCGCCGAGCGCCGGGGAGGCCCAGTTGTCCTCGACGAACCGGACGTCGTGGGCGGTCACGTCGATGCCGATCGCCGCGAGGCTCCCGAGGTACAGCTCCTGCGGGTTGCCGGGGTCGGGCTTGAGAATGACCTGGAGCTGGGTGTGGGTCTGGAGCCGGTTCGGGTTCTCGCCGTAACGGGAGTCGTCCGGGCGCACCGACGGCTCGGGGTAGACGACCCGCCACGGCTCCGGCCCGAGCACCCGCAGGAACGTGGCGGGGTTCAGGGTTCCCGCGCCGACCTCGGTGTTCATCGGCTGGACGATCAGGCACCCCTGTTCCGTCCAGTACGCGGTCAGCCGGGCCAGTGCGTCCTGCATGGTGAGCATGGGATCGAAGTCTAGGTGCGCCCGCACGGGGGTAGGTACGCGAATATGCTCGCCGGAGATCTTTACGCCTTCCAGGACCTACTAACGGATGAAGAAACCGCCACCGTCCAGCGGGTGCGCGAGTTCCTCGAGACCGAGGTCACGCCGATCGCCAACGAATACTGGGCGCGGGCCGAGTTCCCGTCCCACCTGATCAAACAGTTCGCCGGGCTGGGGCTGGCCGGGGCGGAGCGGTCCTCGCTGCTCGACGGCTGGCTGGCGCTGGAGATGGGGCACGCCGACGCCTCGATGGCCACCTTCTACGGGGTGCACGCCGGTCTGGCGATGGGCAGCATCCAGGAGTGCGGCTCGCCCGAGCAGCGGGAGCGGTGGCTGCCGGCGATGGCGTCGTTCGACCAGGTCGGGGCGTTCGCGCTGACCGAGCCGGACGGTGGGTCCGACGTCGCGGCCGGGCTGCGGACCACGGCCCGGCGGGAGGGCGACACCTGGGTGCTCGACGGCCGCAAGCGCTGGATCGGCAACGCCACCTTCGCCGACCTGATCGTGGTCTGGGCCCGGGATGAGGCCGACGACCAGGTCAAGGGGTTCGTGGTGCCGAAGGACGCGCCCGGGTTCACCGCCACCAAGATCGAGAACAAGATCGCCCTGCGGATCGTGCAGAACGCGGACATCGAGCTGACCGGGGTCCGGGTGCCGGAAGCGGACCGGCTCCAGCTGGCCCGCTCGTTCAAGGACACCGCCCGGGTGCTGCAGCAGACCCGGGCCGGGGTGGCCTGGCAGGCGGTCGGCGTGATGCTGGCGGCCTACGAGATCGCCCTGCGCTATGCCGGGGAGCGCACCCAGTTCGGCCGCCCGATCGCGAAGTTCCAGCTGGTCCAGGACCTGCTGGTGCGGATGGTCGGCAACGTGACCGCGTCGCTGGGCATGTGTGTGCGGCTCGCCCAGCTGCAGGACGCCGGGGTCTACAAGGACGAGCACTCGGCGCTGGCCAAGGCCTATTGCACGACGAGGATGCGGGAGGTGGTGGGGTGGGCGCGCGAGCTGCTGGCCGGCAACGGCATCGTCCTGGAGTACGACATCGGCCGGTTCGTGGCGGATGCCGAGGCGCTCTACTCCTACGAGGGCACCCGCGAGATCAACTCACTGATCGTGGGCCGGGCGATCACCGGCCACGGCGCGTTCGTCTGACGTCCGCGCCGGCCGGCGACCCGTCAGATGTAGTCCTTGCGGTGTGTGCGCTGGGACGCGGTGAAGGAGATGTCGCACGAGGTCAGCTGGCCGGCCGGGGCCGGCTTGCTGGTCCACTCGAGGTAGAGGTGGCCCTTCGTGACGCCCGGCTTCAGCTCGAAGCTGGTCGGCCCCTCGCCGTCCGGGAACTCGCGCCAGCCCGGGTCGCCGGGCTTGGCGGTGTTCGCCGGGTCGCTGGTGAAGCCGATCCGGCCGCCGGACTTCGGCTGCAGGCAGTCCCGGTCCAGTTCGACGCGGACCGGGCCGGGGCCGATGAACTGCTCCGGGCCGGTGGCCTTGCAGGACGGCAGGCAGGACAGCTGGGTCGCGGTCCAGGTGTAGAGCATCCGGTCGACCTGCCGGTCGACGTAGACGGCGAGGAAGTCGGTGGCGCTGGCCAGGATCGGCTGCCGCCGGTTGCGGTACTCGGCGAGGTATTCGCCGGTGGCGGTGGCCTTCACCGTGTGCCGGAAGTGCCCGGAGTCGGCGGCGGCGACCGCTCCGAGGTAGATCTTCGGGCCCTGCTGCCCCTTGCGGAACCAGAAGCGCACGGTCCCGGCGTTGCCGGTCCCGCGCCCGGCGAAGCCGGCCCAGCCGCTCAGCACCACCGGCGCGCCGGGCGTCGTCTCGTCCGGCGCGGCGGCGAACTCCATGCTCGTCTCCGGCGTCCGGGCCGGGGCGGACAAAGCCGGGGTCCGCGCCGGGGCGGACAAAGCCGGGGTCCGCGCCGGAGCGGACAGTGCCGGGGTACGCGCCGGCTCGGGTGCCGCCCGCACCGGGGTCGCGCCGGCCAGTGCGGCTACCAGCGCGGTGCCGGTCGCTACCAGCGCGGTGCCGGTCGCGTGCAAGCGGGGAGAGCCCACCATGTCCTCCGTGGGGTAGTTTCGTGACTTTTCAGCCCGAAAGCTACCAGTATGAGGTCCGGCTTCCGCCGTTTATGACGGGTTCCGGCGAGTCAGTGGCCCGAATCCGCCAGGCGTACCCCGCCGCCACCGCGTTTCGCCTGGTACATGTAGGCGTCCGCCTCGCGCATCAGCTCGCCGACCTCGGTGCCGTGCGCCGGGAAGACCGCCACCCCGATGCTCGCGCCGATCTGCACCGGTTCACCCTCGATGTCGAACGGTTCCCGCAGCCGCTCGCAGATCCGTTCGCCCACACCGATCGCCGCCTGCTCGTCCGGGTCACAGGTGAGCAGCACCGAGAACTCGTCGCCGCCGAGCCGCGCCACCAGGTCCGGCCGCCGGATCACGCCCTGCAGGCGCTTGGCGACCAGCTGCAGCAGCACATCGCCCGCGTGGTGCCCGACGGTGTCGTTGACCTGCTTGAACCCGTTCAGGTCGAGCAGCAGCAGCGCCACCTGGGTGCCGGTCGCCGCGGCGATCTCCACCGCCACGTCGGCCCGGTCCAGCAGCAGCTTGCGGTTCGGCAGCCCGGTCAGCGAGTCGTGGAACGCCTGCCGGGTCAGCTCGTTCATGTGCACCTCGGCGGCCTGCCGCATCCGGGCGCTGTCCATGATCAGGGTGCCTTCGACGGCGAGCTGTTCGGCGAGGATCCGGTCCTGCACGGTCCAGTCCCGGGTGGCCCCCGAGTCGCCGCACATCACCATGCCGACCGGGCCCTGCGCGCTCATCAGCGGCATCGCGACGAACGACTGCACGCCGATGGTCTGCACCAGGCCGCCGGGGCGCACCTTCGTGGTGGTCACGTCACCGACCAGCATGGGCTCGCCCTTGTCCGCGGCGCCCCGCCAGACCGGCGAGTCGGACGCCGCCTTGCCGAGCAGGTTGGCGGCGAGCGACGCGTGGATCTCATCGGAGAAACCGACCCCGTGCACGTACCGGATCCGCCCCTCACCGTCGATCAGGTACATCGCGGCGCGTTCGGTGCGGAACGCCGTCGCGCACGAGCGGGCCAGCAACTCGGCCGCGCTCTCCACGTTGCCGGCGGTCATGCCCTGCTCGAACAGCTCGCGGATGGTGGCGCTGCTGTGCGCGACGAACTGCCGCTGCTTCTCCGCGGCCAGCCCCTGCAGGGTGGTCGCGAAATGCAGCGCCATCGTGGAGATGGTGTCCTGCTGGAGAGCGGCCAGGTCCGGGCCGGTCAGCAGCAGGATGCCGACGGTCTGCCCGCCGATGCGCAGGCGGATCGCCATCTGCTCGCCGTTCACCACCGGCTTGCCGCCGGCCGGGGCGCGGAACACCTTGCCGGCCACCAGCTGGTCACGCCTGCCGGGTTCGCCGATCCGGGCGCTGACCGTCATCATGCCGGTCACCGAGTCCAGCTCGAAGACGGTGGCTGCGGTCAGGCCGGCGATCTCCCGCAGGTGCGGCGCCGTCAGATCGAGAACGTGCTGCACCGACGGGGTGTCCTTGGTCATGAAGGCCACCAGCTCGGCCAGCAGCAGCCCCTGCCGGTCCGGCGTCATCAGGTCCCCGCCGGCCCCCTCCACCAGGGAACCGGCTGTGTGCATCGCACTGCCCACGCTCATGGTCCTAGTGGTCGGCACCGCGGCCCGCCGGTTGAGCCGTGACCGCCGTGCCGCAGGTCGCAAATCGGGTGCGGCTGATAATCACCCGGTGGAGATCAAAGCGCTTATCCTCGACTTCGACGGCCTGCTGATGGACACCGAGACCACGCTGCTGGACAGCTGGCGGCAGCTGTGGCGCTGGCACGGTCGGGAGCTGGACGAGTCGTCCTTCTTCGCCGACCACGGCGGCGACGTCAGCGAGGACCGTTACGCGCAGCTCGCGGCGGCTGCCGGGCCGGGGTTCGACCGGGCGGCCGGTCACGCGCGGCGGATGGCGTACCGGGAGACGTTGCACGAGACGCTGGGCCTGACCGCCGGCCTCACCGGCTGGCTGGCCGCCGCCGAGGCCGCGGGCCTGCGGCTGGCGGTGGCGAGCAGCTCACCGCGACCGTGGGTGACCGGGCATCTGGCCCGGACCGGCGATCTCGCCCGCTTCGAGGTCGTGGCCTGCGGCGACGAGGTCGGCGCGCACAAGCCGGACCCCGCCGTCTACCGGCTGGCCCTGGAGCGTCTCGGCCTGCCCCCGCAGGCGGCGGTGGCCTTCGAGGACACCGCGCACGGCGTGTCGGCAGCGCTCGCCGCCGGCTTGCGCTGCGTCGCGATCCCCAACCGGTACGCCGACACGTCCCGTTTCACCCACGCCGACCTGGTTCTCCCGGCCGCCACCGCCGCCACCCTCGGTGACGTCCTGGCCGGGCTGGGCGCTCCGGCTTAGGCAGGAGATGGTCGCGCGGTGACGTCCTGGCCGGGCTGGGTGGTCCGGCTCAGGGGGCCGGGGGTTGCGCGTGACGTCGTGGCCGGGCTGAGTGGTCCCGCTCAGCAGTCCGATGGTCGCGGTCCGCGGAGATCCCCGATGTCGTACGGCCAAAGCTCCCCTCGGGCCGGTGTAACAAGCCCGGCCGCCGTGACCCACCCCGGCATCGGCCTCCGAGGAGGTGCGGCTCAGCACCTGCACCGGGCCGGGCAGCCAGTCCCGGGTGCCGTTCCACGGGTCGAAGCCGTACCCGCCGCGGGTGCGGCTGACCCGGCTGCGGACGGTGGATTCGGTGACGCCGAGGACGGCGGCGGCCTCGGGGTAGGAGACGCCGGAACCAGAGGCAGAGCGCGACGGCTTCGCGTCCGGCGCGGGGCGGATGACGTACTGCGGTGAGCACCTCCCGCATCGGCCGTTCGTCGTCGGGGCGGCCGGCCACGTCGTCAGCCGGGTCGGCGACCGGGCCGTCGCCCGGCGCCCGGAGCAGGCGGTGGCTCCACCGGGGGAGGGGCGTCCCTGCTCCGGGGAGCGGGACCAGCGGGTACGGCGTCGTGAACCCAGGGTTGCCCGGCTGTTTCGGAATGATTGCGCTGGGAGCGCTCCCATGTCATGCTCTCCACATCGGCCAGTGATCCCCACCGATGTACGGGCCGACCGTTCCCCGGTGCGCTCCCGCACCTCCCCGTCTCGAGGAGTCCTCATGAGACCCATCCCCTCCCGCGCCAGGGCATTGACGGTCGCCACGGCCGTCGGCGTCGTCGCGGCCTCCGGCGCCGTCGCCGTCGCGACGAGCGCCAGCGCCGCGGCCGGCTGTCGCGTCGACTACTCGGCCAACCAGTGGAGCACCGGCTTCACCGGCAACGTCACCGTCACCAACCTCGGCGACCCGATCTCCGGCGGCTGGAACCTGACCTGGTCCTGGGCCGGCAACCAGCAGATCACCCAGGGCTGGAGCGCCACCATCGCCCAGTCCGGCAAGAACGTCACCGCCACGAACCCGGGCTGGGCGTCGTCGCTGGGCACCAACGGCACCGCCACCTTCGGCTTCAACGCGAACTACTCGGGCACGAACGCCGCGCCCGCCTCGTTCACGCTGAACGGCACGGTCTGCAACGGCTCGACCGGCTCGCCGTCGACCTCGCCGTCGAACTCGACGTCGCCGTCCACCTCGGTGTCCCCGTCGACGTCGGTGTCCCCGTCGACCTCGGTCCCGCCGGACCCGACCGTCAAGGTCGACAACCCGTACGCCGGGGCCAAGGGTTATGTGAACCCGGAGTGGAAGGCCAAGGCCGAGTCGGTCGCCGGCGGCAGCCGGGTCTCGAACAACCCGACCGCGGTCTGGATCGACCGGATCGCCGCGATCGAGGGCACCGAGGACAGCAGCTCGAACGGTGCGATGGGCGTCAAGGACCACCTGGACGCGGCTCTCGCGCAGGGCGCCGGCTACATCCAGTTCGTCATCTACAACCTGCCCGGCCGGGACTGCGCGGCGCTCGCCTCCAACGGTGAGCTCGGCCCGAACGACCTGCCGAAGTACAAGGCCCAGTACATCGACCCGATCGCCGCGATCCAGGCCGACGCGAAGTACAAGAGCCTGCGGATCATCAACATCGTCGAGATCGACTCGCTGCCGAACCTGGTCACCAACGTCTCCGGCCAGCCCGGCGGCACGGCGATGTGCGACACGATGAAGGCGAACGAGGGCTACGTCCAGGGCATCGGTTACGCCCTGAACAAGCTCGGCGCGCTCGGCAACGTCTACAACTACGTCGACGCCGCCCACCACGGCTGGATCGGCTGGGACTCGAACTTCGGCCCGACCGCCGACATCATGCTGAAGGCCGCCCAGGCGTCCGGCAACGTGAAGAACGTGCACGGCTTCATCACCAACACGGCCAACTACTCGGCCCTGCGTGAGCCGTTCGTGCAGCCGACCACCACGGTGAACGGCCAGAGTGTCCGGCAGTCGAAGTGGGTGGACTGGAACCAGTACACCGACGAGCTGTCCTTCGCCCAGGGGTTCCGCGACAAGCTGGTCTCGGTCGGCTTCGACGCCAACATCGGCATGCTGATCGACACCTCACGCAACGGCTGGGGCGGCGCGAACCGGCCCACCGCGGCGAGCACCGACACCAGCAGCGTCGACGCCTACGTCAACAAGTCCCGCATCGACCGCCGGATCCACGCCGGTAACTGGTGCAACCAGGCCGGCGCCGGCCTCGGCGAGCGTCCCACCGCGGCTCCGGCCTCCGGTATCGACGCCTACGTCTGGGTGAAGCCGCCGGGCGAGTCGGACGGCTCGAGCACGCTCATCCCGAACGACGAGGGCAAGGGCTTCGACCGGATGTGCGACCCGACCTACACCGGTAACGCCCGCAACGGCAACAGCCTCTCCGGCGCCCTGCCGGGCGCTCCGATCTCCGGGGCCTGGTTCTCCGCCCAGTTCGCCGAGCTGATGGCGAACGCCTACCCGGCGCTCTGATCCACCGGTAACAAAGATCTTCTGGTACGCGGCCGGCCGGCGCCCCTCGGGGAGCCGGCCGGTTCCGCGTCAGCCGGAAAGGCTATTGCAATACGACTGCATCGCAACCTACCGTTGCCGCATGCGCAGGCTCGGGAAACTCGCCAGGTTCGTGGTCGTCTACGAGGTACGCCTCTGGGCGTCCCTGTTCCGCTGGATGTTCCGGCGCCCGGTCCCGGTCGAGCCCGGCACGCAGCGGTTCGCGTACATCGGCGCGGTCCGGATGATCCTCGTCGCCTTCATCGTCGTCTCCGCGATCGAGATCCCGATCCTGGAGCTGATGGTCCCGTGGCGGCCGGTCGCCGACGCCCTGCTGGTCATCGGCGTCTACGGGCTGTTCTGGATGATCGGCCTCTACGCCAGCCTGGTCGTCCACCCGCACCTGATCGGCCCCGCCGGCCTGCGGATCCGCAACAGCGTCACCCTCGACGTGCCACTCGCCTGGGACTCGGTCGCCGCGATCGAGGTACGCCGCCGGTCGATGCCACCCGGCGGCCAGACCCAGCTCGAGGACGGCGTCCTCTCCCTGGGCATGGGCAGTCAGACCAGCGTTGACGTGCGGCTGACCGCCCCGCTCGTGCTCCCGGTCCGCAAGACCAGGGGGCAGCCGGTGACCACGGTCCGGTTCCACGCCGACGACCCGGAGGCCCTGGTCGCGGCGGCCCGCACGTTCACCACCCAGCCGGCGGCGCCGTGAGCGTGCGGATTTCGGGCGCGTAGGACGGCCGAACTGCACACGCTCAGGGTTTGGCGGTGAAGAAGCGGTAGACCGCGCGGTACGGCACACCCTTCGTCCCGCTGCCGGTGCAGGAGCCGCTCGCCACCCCGCCGACGGTGTCGATCCGCTGGACGTAGGTGACCTTGCCGAACAGCCCGTCACCGCGGGTGGTCTTCGCGGTGATCCGCAGCTGCGGGATGCTGTCCGGGTGCTCGGACGGGACCCGCACGACGGTGGCCGGATCCGGGTTCCCCTCCAGCAGCGAGCCGTCCTGGTCCGACTGCCAGCTCGGGCCGCGGTAGTGGATGGCGGTCACCTTCTTCACCGGGCGTACGGTGACGCCGGTCAGCGTGGCGGCCGGTTCGAGCAGGGCCCAGGCGCCGTCGCGGCACCCGTACACCTGGACGCCCTTGGCCTTGAGCACCGCGTGGAGCACGTTGCCGGGCGGCGGCGCCAGCTCGGGCGGCACCCGCGGGTCGACCCCGCGGAAGGACTCCGGCGGGGCGGCGGGCTGCCCGGTGGCGGCCGTGCCGCGGTCGGTGCCGGCGAACGAGACGCCGGCGGGCACCGCGACGGCGACGAGCGCCAGCGCGCCGAACGCGGCGGCGATCCTGAGATGGCGCGGAAGCGTGAGTGTCACGGGGCCCTCCCCTATGGACGGTGACGCTGCGTCCTCACGCTAACCGTTCGTGCTCCCCGGACGGCTTGTTGTGACGGGAAATCACCCGGAGGAAGTGGTCCTACCGGTAGGAGCCGGGCATCGAGTAGAAACCGGTCGGCGCCGTCTGCTCCTCGACCCGGGTCTGCCGGGACCTCGCGCGCAGCCGGACCAGCAGCAGCACGCCGAGGAAGACGCAGATCCCGCCGACGATCAGGCCGGGCCCGAGCAGCGACACGTCGTTGGACACGAGCGCCGCCTCGGCGTCGGTGTCGGTGTCGTCCGGGATGTCGGCCTTCCTGGTGGGCTCGCTCTTCTCTTCCTCGGGTGCGGGAGTGGGGGGGCCCGAGGGTTCCTCGCCGGGCTCGGGGGATGATGCGCCCTCGATCGAGGCCGCGGCCCCGGCGGCGGTCAGCAGCGTGTCCTGCTCGTCGAAGGCGCGCACCTCGAACCGCACGTCGCCGCCGTCCGGCCCGGCGAAGGCGATCTGCCAGCGACCGGTCACGGTACGCCCCCGGCAGGACAGCCCCGGGTCGAGCGCGTCGTCGACGATCGTGGTGGTGGCGCCCTCGGTGGCGATGGTGGTGTCGAACGGCCCGTCGTCCTCGACCCGGGTCACCCGGACCTGTTCGGGGTCGATCTCCGAGCGCAGCAGCAGGGCGAAGCGGACCTTGCGGCAGCGCCGGTTCTCGGAGGTGACGACGGCGGTCACGGTCTTCGCGGCGGCGCCCGGGGTGAAGTCGTCCGGCGCGGTGACCTCCACGCTGAAGCCCCGCACGTCGGCCGCGGCCGGCGTCGCGCCGATCACGGTGTTCAGTACGGCGCCGGCGATGATCGCGCCGGCGAGCGCGACGATCCGGTGACGCATGACGATCCCCCTTCTCAGGCGTGCCGGAAGTTCCCTGCACTACTTAGTTCGCCCAGGGCGCGCGAATGGTTCAGCCGGTGGTCCGCGTGACTCACCCGGTGATCCTTATTTTTTCTTTAACGCGGCAACCTTTTCGGAATCGCCGCAGCTCAGGAGGCCTGCGCGGAGTGTAGTCAGGTGACTACGCAAAAAATTCCGGCGGTGTTCATCCGATCCCCGGCGCGGCACGTAATCCGGGGAGGACACGGACCGGGGCACGCAGGGGAAAGCATCGCCACGGACCGGGTCCCCGCAGAGCTTGAGCGCGGGGCGTTCCCCACGGACGCCGGCGTCCCACCGCCCACGGGACGTGACCGCACCAAGGAAAACGAGGAGTCCATGGCCCGCTCGAAGAACAACAAGGCATCCGCCGCCCCCCGGGCGGCGGCGGTAGACGTCGGCTCCACCGGCACCCGCCCGGCGTCGAGGATCCAGGTGGCCCTGCTCATCGCGAGCATCATGGCCGCCGTCTTCGCCGTGGCGATGATGACCACCCCGGGTAAGGTCGGGTACGTCTACTTCTTCTTCTACCTCGATTTCTACATCGGCGTCGTCAGCCTGGTGTCGCTCTCCATCACCATCATGGTCGGCCTGGTCGCCACCGACCGGCTCGTCCTGAGCATCCGCCAGCGGGTGCTGTTGCAGTCGGTGCACCGCACCACCGGCGTGATCGCGGTCGCCGCGCTGGTCGCGCACGTCTGGACCAAGTTCGCGATGAAGTACATCGGCGTGCTGGACATCTTCGTGCCGTTCATGGTGAGCGGAACCCCGCTGCGCTGGCTGTACGTCGGCCTGGGCACCATCTCCGGCTGGGTCATGATCCTGGTGATGTGGTCCGGCATCGCCCGGGCCAAGTTCATCGGGCGCGGCCGGCCGTGGATGTGGCGGGGCATCCACTCGATCTCGTACCTGATGTGGCCGCTCGCCCTCACCCACGGCCTCTCCGCCGGGCGCCCGGCGGCCACCTGGGTCACCGTCAGCTACATCGTCTGCGTCCTGGGCGTGCTGGTCGGCCTGGCCGTACGCCTCTCGGTCAGCCTGAACCGCCGCAAGGACTTCGCCTCGCCGGCCGGTGTCGGCGCGGTCAAGCCGAGCGAGACCGGCTCGCTGGTGCCCACCGCCGTCGCGCCGATCCGCCGCCCGTCCCGGCCCACCGGGGACCTGCTCGCCCCGGCCGGTGGCGCCCCGCAGGCCCCGCAGACGCAGATGTGGACCCCGGCGGCCCGCCCGGTCAGCCCGGCGCCGCCCGCGCCGCCCGCGCCGCCCGCCGCCCGCCCGGTCAGCCCGGCGGCCCGTCCGGTCAGCCCGGCCCCGGCCCCCGTCCCGGCCGAGGACGACTACGAGACGCGGGCGCCGCGGCAGCGCCGTCCGGCCGAGGACGACGATCGCTACGACACCCAGACCCGGATGTCGCGGCGGGACCTCGAGGACGAGCGTTACCGGTACGACGACGAGCCCGCCCCGCGCTCCCGTGGCGGCCGCTCGCAGGAGATCTTCGACGACGCGCCCCGGGCCCGGAACCGTCGGTACGACGACGACGAGCCCGCTCCGCGCCGCCGGTACGCCGACGACGACGAGCCCGCTCCGCGCCGCCGGTACGCCGAGGACCCCGAGACCACCGGCACCCGGATGCGCCGCGACGACCTGGAGTCCACCGGCGCCCGGATGCGCCGGGACGATCTCGAGGCGACCGGGACCCGGATGCGCCGGGACGACCTGGAGGCGACCGGCACCCGGATGCGGCGGTACGAGGACGACGAGCCTCGTGCCCGCGGCCGCCGCCGGGCCGACGACGAGTACGACGAGGCGCCCCGCCCGCGTAGTGCCCGCTACGACGACGCGCCGGCCCCGCGTGCCGCCCGGTCCGCCCGGTACGAGGAACCCCGTTACGAGGAGCCGCGGTACGAGCCGGAGCCGCCCCGCCGGCCCAGCCGCAGCGAGTTCGTCGACCTGGCCGACGGCCCGGCCTACCCGGCCGACGACAGCCCGACGCTGGTCGACTCGGGTTCGCGCCGCAACCGCCGGTCCGAGCCGCGCCGCGGCCGCGACGACAGCGAGGACGGGTACTTCTCCCAGCTTCGCGGTGACGTGAGGGAAACGAATTGAGCACGGCACAGGTCCCCCCGGTCACGGCGATCGGCACGCCGCGGATCACCGCGGGATTCGACGAGTACGGCCGTCTCGACCTGCTGGCCCACCAGGAGGTGCACGGCGGGTTCGCGGCGCTCTCCTCGGGCGAGCTGATCGGCCTCGCCGACCGGATCGAACTGCGCGGGCGTGGTGGCGCCGGCTTCCCGTTCGCCCGGAAGGTCCGTGCGGTGGTCGACTCCTGCCGCCGCCAGGAGCTGCCGCCGGTGATCGTCGTGAACGCCACCGAGGGCGAGCCGCCCTCGTGGAAGGACAAGGCGATCCTGACCCGCGGCCCGCACCTGATCCTGGACGGCGCGGCGCTGGCCGCCGCCGCCCTGGAGGCGGAGGAGATCGTCATCGGCGTCGCCGACGACGGGGTGGGCCAGGAGTCCCTGGCGGCCGCGCTGGCCGAGCGGAAGATGCCCTGCCCGACCCGGATCGTGCTGGTCCCGCACCGGTTCATCTCCGGTGAGGGCGGCGCGCTGGTCCGCGGCATCAACGGCGAGGCGCACATCCCGCCCGGCCGCAAGGTCCGGTCCAGTGACAACGGCGTGATGGGCCTGCCCACCCTGCTGTCCAACGCCGAGACGTACTCGCAGCTGGCGATCGCGGCCCGGCTCGGGCCGTGGGAGTACAACGCGGTCGGCATCCCGGAGGAGCCGGGCACGGTCATGCTGACCGTCGGCGGCTCCGCGTCGGCGCCGGCCGTGGTCGAGGCGCCGACCGGCACCCCGCTGATGGAGGTGCTGGAGATGTGCGGCGCCGACCTGGGCCCCGGCCTGCTGGTCGGCGGGTACCACGGCAAGTGGGTCAGCGCCGAGCAGGCCAGGACCATCACCATCTCCCGTAAGGGGTTCGCGAAGGTCGGCGGCACCCTCGGCGCCGGCATGCTGATCCCGATCGGCTCGAAGACCTGCCCGGTCGGCGAGGTCGCCCAGGTCGTGCAGTACCTGGCGGGCGAGTCGGCCGGCCAGTGCGGCCCGTGCCGGATCGGCCTGCCCGACCTGGCCCGCGCGGTCACCCTGGTGTCGCTCGGCGGCAACGCGGTCGAGCAGGTGCGGCAGGCGGCCGGCATGGTCAAGGGCCGGGGCGCGTGCAGCCACCCGGACGGCAGCTCCCGGTTCGCGCTGTCCGCCCTGGAGGTCTTCCACGAGGACGTCCGGGCGCACGCCAACGGCGAGGGCTGCGGCAAGCAGGTCCGCGGCATCCTGCCGCTGCCGTACACGGCCGAGAAGGGGGCGCGGAAGCTGGCCCTGGACTGGTCGCGGTGCGACGGGCACGGGCTCTGCTCGGCGGTCGCCCCGGAGATCATCCGGCTGGACAACAACGGGTTCCCGGCGTTCCCGCAGACGCCCCTGCCGCCGTGGCTCGAGGACGGCGCGCGCAAGGCGGTCAACGTGTGCCCGGCGCTCGCGCTGCGGCTCACCGAGCCGACGGTGGCGAAATGACGAGAGAGCGCGCGGTACGCGTACCCAAGCTGGTGTCCGCTCTGGCCGTGACCGCTCTCGCGGCGACCGCCTGCAGCACCGCACCGGTCGCGTCCGCGCCTCCGCCCGCACCCCCGCCGTCCTTCTCGGCCCCGGCCCCGGCGCCGTCCGGAAAGCCGAGAGCCGCCGTTCCGAAGGCGCTCACCTTCACCGGCACCACGCTGAAGGGTGAGAAGTTCGACGCCGCGAGGATGGCCGGCAGACCGGCCATCCTCTGGTTCTGGGCGCCCTGGTGCGCGACCTGCGCGAGCGAGGCGCAGTCCCTGGCTGACATCCAGGAGGAGTACGGGGACCGCCTGAACATCCTCGGCATCGCCGGTCTCGGCAGCGCCGGGGAGATGGACGATTTCGTGGCCGACTTCCAGCTGCAGGCGATCCCGCACCTGAACGACGCCCCGGGCAAGCTGTGGAAACGGTTCGGGATCGTGCAGCAGAGCTGGTACGTGATGCTCGACGCCGACGGCAAGGAGATCTACAAGGGCTACCTGGACGATCTCCAGCTGACCGAGAAGGTTCAGGCCCTGACGGCGTGATCGGCCAGCTGGTCCAGGGTGGCGAACCGTTCCGCCTCGGCCTGCGCGTCCCGGGCCGGTCCGGCGTCCTGCGAGGAGGGCGCCGCCACGTGGCCCGCGCCCTGCACGAAGACGCCGCAGTTCGGGTGGACCGTGCGGTAGAGGGTGCGGTCGTCGGCGGCGGAGACCGGCGGCACGCCTGGTTTGCGCTGTGTGGAGGGCTGCCCCTGCCAGCGCAGCAGCCAGATGCCACGGTCCGGGCGATCCTGCTTCATCGCCGTGATCGTGGCGTCCATCCCGGCGGGGCCGGAGTGGAAGAACTCGACGGTGACGGTCGTCAGCTCGGGCCGGAGAGCGCCGCGGAGCACCCGCACCGGGCGCAGATCGACCAGGATGCCGCCCATCGGCGGCTCTCCGTAGGGATCCCCCGGGCGGATGTCGGCGACGTCCGCCTCGACCACGGCGGTCGATTGCGCGTACGCCTCGGCAAGGGTCCGGGGTTGTTCTTTCAGGTCGGTCGCCGGGCCGGGCCGCAGGGCGGCGAAGAACGCGGCGCCACCGGAGGCGGGTGGCCGCTCGGACGGGTACACGGGCGGCCGATGGTCGATGATCGGTTCCGGCTGGGCGCACGAGGACAGCAGAACGGCGGCCACCGCGAGGGTGACCGCCGTCCGTGGAAGCTTCCAGATCATGGCCGCTTGGACGCGGCCGGTCCGGTCAGAGTTCCCCGACGGGGGAGTAGGCGGGCTTCTCGGCCGGCATCAGCAGCCAGAGGACCGGATAGATCAGGATCTGGCTCCCCGGGATGACGAAGAGGGCCAGGACGAACAGCAGCCGGGCGATCCACGGGTCGAGGCCGAAGCGGCGGGCCAGTCCCGCGCAGACGCCGGCGATCATCCGGCCCTCCTGCGGGCGGACCAGGCCCTGGCGAGCGAGAGAGCCGTGCACGGCGTTCATCAGAAGATCCCTGCCTTCACTGGTGGTGAATCGATGACTCCATGGTGTGCTCTCCGGGGGGCTGTCGCCATCGGGCGTCTCCCGGATCGGCGTATCGGGGATCTCCATGAGCCCGCCGCCTCCCTGCCCCGGGACACGGGGCTATACAGTGCGATCGGCACGGTTCGGGGGGAACGGGAATGGTCGATGGCGCACTGCCCGGCGAGCGGACGCAACCACTGCGTTCGCGTGATCCGCGTGCCCTCGGCGACTACGAGCTGGTCGGCCGGCTGGGCGAGGGCGGGATGGGCACGGTCTACCTGGCCCGGACCGCCGGTGGCGTCCTGGTCGCGCTCAAGATGGTGCGCGCCGACCTGGCCCACGACGACGAGTTCCGGCGGCGGTTCCGCAGCGAGGTGAACCGGGCCCGGCAGGTCCCGCCGTTCTGCACCGCCGAGGTGCTCGACGCCGACCCCGACCACGAGCACCCCTATCTGGTCGTCGAATACGTCGACGGCCCCACCCTGGCCGAGGTGGTCGAGCAGCGCGGGCCGCTGACCAGCGCCAACCTGCACGGGGTGGCGATCGGGGTGGCCACCGCGCTGACCGCGATCCATGGCGCCGGGGTGATCCACCGCGACCTCAAGCCGCGCAACGTGCTGCTGGCGCCGGGCAGCCCCAAGGTGATCGACTTCGGGATCGCCCGGGCCATGGAGGCGACCAGCGCCAACACCCGCACCGACCAGATGGTCGGCACGGTGGCCTACATGGCCCCGGAACGGTTCAGCTCCGACGCCGACACCCCGGTCACCCCGGCCGCCGACGTGTTCGCCTGGGGCAGCGTGGTGGCGTACGCGGGCACCGGCCACACCCCGTTCTACGCCGACTCGCCGCCGGCCATGGCCGCCCGCATCCTCACCCAGCCGCCCCGCCTCGACGGCCTCTCCGGGCCGCTGCGCGACCTGGTGGCGCACGCCCTGGAGAAGGACCCGGCCAACCGGCCCAGCTCCCGCGAGCTGCTCGACCTGCTGATCTCCGGCAAGGAGCGACCGGCGGCGACCGCGGCGGCCTTCGCCGACCAGCCGGACCTGCGGGCGGCGGCGGTCGAGGCGCAGGCGGTCACCGGGGTCAGCGGGCCGCCCACCGCCGGCACCACCGCGGTGCCGACCCTGGACATCCCGCCCGGCATGGTCGGCTACGACGAGAACTCGATCGTCACCGTCCCGATCTCGGCGCCGCCGGCCCGCCCGCTGAACGGCCCGCCGTCCGAGCCGGCCCGCCGCTGGCTGCTGCCGGCCGCCGTCGCCTTCCTGGTCCTGGCCGTGGTGGCCGGCGCGGTCATGGTGGCGATGTCGCTGCGCAACCGTGACCGCGACACCCTGGCCGACCCGGGCGCCACGACACCGAACCCCGCCGCGCCGGGCAAGCCGATGATCGCGGACTCGCTGCGCATGCGGGACTACTGGGAGCCGTCCGCGCAGGCCGGCGAGGGCGAGTGCCTGTTCGACCCGGCGAAGGGCCTGGTGGCGCGGCGCGGCTCCAGCGGCACCTACAAGTGCCGGGGACTGCGCGACCCGTTCCTGCCGAACATGCGGGTCGAGGTGAAAGTGCGGCTGATCGAGCCGAACAGCTGCGCGATGGTCTACTTCCACACCAGCCCGGACGACGACATCGGCGGGTACGTGGCACGGGTCTGCGAGAGGGCCGTCTATGTCGGTGTGCACCGGGGCAACAACGTCAGCACCACCCGGACCTTCTCGCTGACGCAGCATCCGATCGAGCTGGACCGTCCGGTGACGATCGCGGTGACGGCCCGGGGCGACGTGGCCCAGATCTCCCGGGACGACGTCCTGGTGGGCGAGGCCCGGCTGACCGACCGGCTGCTCGCCGACGGCGGCAAGGTGATGCTCGGCGTCTACAACGTGCCCAACGCGAAGAACGACCTCCCGTACGAGGTCGTCTTCAGCGACATCAGGATCTGGCAGTTCTAGCGGAGGGGGCCGCGGCCCCCTCCGCATGCCTGATCAGTCCTTGGCCAGGCCGGCCCGGCGCAGCGCGTCCGCCATGGCGCTGTTGCCGAAGCTGTTCCCGCCGCCACCGCCGCCACCACGCTGGCCGCCGCCCTGCTGCCGGGGCTGCCGCTGCTGGCCGCCGCCCTGCCGCTGCTGGCCGCCGCCACCGGCCGGCCGGCCCTGGCCGCCACCCTGACGGGGGCCGCGGTCCTCACGCGGCTGCCGGTTCTTGTTCGGCTCGTCGGACAGGCGCATGGTCAGCGAGATCCGCTTGCGGACCGGGTCGACCTCCAGGACCCGGACCTTCACCACGTCACCGGACTTGACCACCTCGCGCGGGTCCTGCACGAACTTGTCGGACAGCGCCGACACGTGCACCAGACCGTCCTGGTGCACGCCGATGTCGACGAACGCGCCGAACGCCGCCACGTTGGTCACCTGGCCCTCCAGGACCATGCCCGGCTTCAGGTCGGCGATCTTCTCGACACCCTCGGCGAACGTCGCCGTGGTGAACGCCGGCCGCGGGTCACGGCCCGGCTTCTCCAGCTCCTTCAGGATGTCCGTGATGGTCGGCAGGCCGACCGTGTCGGTCACGAACTTGTCCGGCCGGATGCCCTTGAGCAGCGGGCTGTTGCCGAGCAGCGTCTTGACGTCGGCGCCGGCGTCCGCCGCGATGGTGCGGACCAGCGGGTACGACTCCGGGTGCACGCTGGAGAAGTCGAGCGGGTCCTCGCCGTCCCGGATCCGCAGGAAGCCGGCGCACTGCTCGAACGCCTTCGGCCCCAGCCGGGCCACGTTCTTGATCTCCTTGCGGTTCTTGAACGGGCCGTTGGTGTCGCGGTGCATCACGATGTTCTCGGCCAGGCCGGCGGTGATGCCGGAGACCCGGGTGAGCAGCGGGGCCGACGCGGTGTTGATGTCCACGCCGACGCCGTTCACACAGTCCTCGACCACCGCGTCCAGCGAGCGGGCCAGCTTCACCTCGGACAGGTCGTGCTGGTACTGGCCGACGCCGATCGACTTCGGGTCGATCTTCACCAGCTCCGCCAGGGGGTCCTGCAGGCGGCGGGCGATCGACACCGCGCCGCGCAGCGAGACGTCCATGCCGGGCAGCTCCTGGGAGGCGTACGCCGACGCCGAGTAGACCGACGCGCCCGCCTCCGACACGACCACCTTGGTCAGGTTGGCGTCCGGGTGCCTCTTGATCAGCTCGGCGGCGAGCTTGTCCGTCTCCCGCGAGGCCGTGCCGTTGCCGATCGCGATCAGCTCGACCTGGTGCTTCGACGCCAGCGCCGCGAGCCGGTGGATCGACTCGTCCCATTTGTTCGCCGGCACGTGCGGGTAGATCGTGTCGGTCGCGACCACCTTGCCGGTGCCGTCCACGACGGCGACCTTGACGCCGGTGCGGAAACCGGGGTCCAGGCCCATGGTGGTGCGGGTCCCGGCCGGCGCCGCGAGCAGCAGGTCCCGCAGGTTCGCGGCGAACACCCGTACCGCCTCGTCCTCGGCCGCCTCCCGCAACCGGACCCGCAGGTCGGCGCCCAGGTGGATGAGGATGCGGGTGCGCCAGGCCCAGCGCACCGTGTCGATCAGCCACTTGTCGCCGGGCCGGCCGTGGTCGCTGATGCCGTTGCGGCCCGCGATCCGGCCCTCGAAGTAGCCCTCGTCCTCCTCCGGGTGCGGCTCCATGGTCAGGTCGAGGACGTCCTCCTTCTCGCCGCGCAGCATCGCCAGGATCCGGTGCGAGGGCAGCTTGGAGTACGGCTCGGCGAAGTCGAAGTAGTCGGAGAACTTGGCGCCGTCGGTCTGCTTGCCGTCCCGGACCTTCGCGACCAGCCGGCCCCGGGTCCACATCTGCTCGCGCAGCTCGCCGATCAGGTCGGCGTCCTCGGCGAACCGCTCGATCAGGATGGCCCGCGCCCCGTCCAGGGCGGCCTGCGGATCGGCGACGCCCTTCTCGGGGTCCACGAACGCCGCAGCGGCCGCTTTCGGGTCCACCGAGGGGTCACCCAGCAGACCGTCCGCCAGGGGCTCCAGGCCGGCCTCACGGGCGATCATCGCCTTGGTCCGCCGCTTCGGCTTGAACGGCAGGTAGATGTCCTCCAGGCGGGCCTTCGTGTCGGCCTCGCGGATCTGCTGCTCGAGCGCGTCGTCGAGCTTGCCCTGGGAGCGGATCGACTCCAGCACCGCGGCCCGCCGCTCCTCCAGCTCCCGGAGATAGCCCAGGCGCTCCTCGAGGGTGCGCAGCTGGGCGTCGTCCAGGGTGCCGGTCACCTCCTTGCGGTATCGGGCGATGAACGGCACCGTCGCCCCGCCGTCGAGCAGCTCGACCGCGGCGGTGACCTGCCCTTCCCGTACCCCGAGCTCCGAGGCGATGCGCTGATGGATAGCTGTCGTCACGCCGACGATTGTCACCGACGCCGCGCCGCCTTGTCGCGCCGCCCCGCAGTGTCACCCGTCGGCGGTCCCCGCTCGTGCGTACGCCGCCCCGGCCGGCACACCCGGGGTCCCCCGCACGAGGGACGCCCGGCTCGTGCCTGAACCGGGGCAACGGTCACCTCGTATCCCCGGCTGCGAGGAATGTCACGTGCCGCCCGATCCGGCCCGGCCGGGCCGGTAGACCGCGGGAACCGGGCCCCACGGGGTCCCGGATGAACCCTGACCTGCGAGATCATCCGCTCGGCGGCGGTTCGTGGGTGTGCTGCGCCACACCGCTACAGCACGCCCCATACGACACTTGGTAGGAGGTACTAGAGACAACCGAATTGGCCTTTGGCACTCTTGTCACATGACGCTTGCTGTCCGGGCGGTCGCCGCCACTGATCAGGGCCTGGTCCGGTCCAACAACGAAGACGCCGTCTTCGTCGGTAATCGACTCTTCGTGGTGGCGGACGGCATGGGCGGACTGCCCGCCGGTGAGCTGGCGAGCGACATCCTGGTGCAGACGCTCAGCGTCGTCGACACCGCGCCCGACACCGGCGAGCCGCTGCAGGATCTGATCACCGCCCTGGCCACCGCCAACCAGCGGATCGAGGCCGCCGTCGCCGACGACGACGCCCGCGACGGGATGGGCACCACGGTCACCGCGCTGCTGCTCTCCGGTGACCGGCTGGCCGCCCTCAACGTCGGCGACTCCCGCTGCTACCTGCTGCGCGACGGCGAGTTCCAGCAGCTCACCCGGGACGACACCTACGTCCAGGCGCTGGTCGACCAGGGCGTGCTCACACCCGACGACGCCCGCCGGCACCCGCAGCGGGCGCTGGTCACCCAGGCCGTGCAGGGCGGGCCGTACCGCCCGGCCGGCCGGATGATCCCGGCCCGCGCCGGCGACCGTTTCCTGCTGTGCAGCGACGGCCTGTCCGATTACGTCGAGGACGCGGTGATCGCCCAGACGCTGCGCGACGTCGCCGACCGCAAGGACTGCGCGGCCGCCCTGGTCAACCGCACCCTGGAGAACGGCGCGCCCGACAACGTGACCGTCATCGTCGCCGACGTCGTCGACGCCTGACCTTCGGCGAGCTTCGGTTCCGGCGGTGTGAGCTGGGGCCGAAGCTCAGGAGCCGGACCTGTTCACGGCAATTCGAGAAAATCGCGGATGGCCTCCTCGACGGCGTTCATCTGATGACCAGAACGCGATGTCGGGAACCGCCCTGGAAAAGAATCCGGACCTGGCCCCTTCTCACCACTCTGCGCCGCGCAGGGCGATGTCGTTGCTGCTCTCGATCAGCAGTCGATCTGCTTCGGCCTCCTCCGGGGATCGCTTCCGCGAGAACTCGCCGTAGGCCTGCGCGCTGCCGGGCTCGCCGAGCCTCCGGGAGCACCCGGCGGACTGCCTCCGTCACCGCAGGAGCACCTTCGGGGCGACGGTGCGGAAGGCGTCCTGGCAGAGCTCGGCGATCTCGGACCAGTCGGGGTCGTTGTCGAGACGGACGCCCAGCCAGCCGCGGTGGCCCACATAGGGTGGGCGGAAGAAACGGGCCGGATCCTCGGCGATCAGCTCCGCCTGCGCGCCGGGCGGGGCCGCGCACCACAGATGCGGGAACCCGTGATCGTGGTGGCCGTCCGGCCAGAGCATGACGAACTGCCTCTTGTCGCGGATGAAGAACGCGGGCGCGGAGTGACTGGGGCGCTCGGTCGTCTCCGGCAGGGCCAGGCAGATGCCACGGACGCGCGCGGTCGTCGTCTCCATGCCCCGCATTCTGCCGGGTGGGTGTGACATATCCTCGGCGCGTGCTGATCGCGACCGAGCGGCTGATCCTGCGGCGTTTCCGGGCCTCCGACGCGCCGGCTCTCGCCGGGTACCGGTCGGATCCGGCCGTGGCGCGGTACCAGTCGTGGGACGCGCCGTTCCCGCTCGAGCGGGCGGAGGTCGCGGTCCGCAACTTCGCCGCGGGCTCGCCCGACCAGGCGGGACATTTCCAGTACGCGGTCGAGCTGACCGGGGAACAGGCGCTGATCGGGGACGTCTACGTGCGGCTGCACGACAACCTGATGCAGGCCGAGATCGGGTTCACGCTCGCCACGGCGTACCAGAGGAAGGGTCTCGCGACCGAGGCCGTCAGCGCCGTGCTGGACCGGCTGTTCCGTGTGCGGAAGCTGCACAAGGTGACGGGGGAGTGCGACGCCCGCAACGACCGGTCGGCGGCGCTGCTGGAGCGGCTCGGGTTCCGGCGGGAGGGTCTGCTGCGGCAGCAGACGTACCTGAAGGGCGAGTGGACCGACGACCTGCTGTACGGCCTGCTGAGCACCGAATGGCGGCGCTGAGACCAAGCGTGTCGAGTTCGGGCGCGTATCGCGCCCGAACTCGACACGCCGGTGTCAGCCCTCGTACTTGAGCCAGACGGCGCCGAGCGGGGGGACCCGCAGCGATGCCGAGGCGTCGAAGCCGTGCCAGGCGATGTGCTCGGCCTCGACGGCGCCCAGGTTGCCGACGCCCGAGCCGCCGTAGATCTCGCTGTCCGTGTTGATCACCTCGGCCCAGCGGCCGGCGCGGGGAAGACCGATGCGGTAGCCCTCGTGCGGCACGGCGGCGAAGTTGACGATGCACGCCATGGTGTCGCCGTTCGGGGCGAACCGGACGAACGAGAACGTGTTGTGCTGCGAGTCCTCGCTGGTGATCCACCGGAACCCGGACGGCGAGGTGTCCTGCGCCCAGATCGCCGGGGTCTCCCGGTACACCCGGTTCAGGTCGGTGACGAGCTGCTTCACGCCGCTGTGCCGCGGGTCGTCGAGCAGGTGCCAGTGCAGGCCGCCGCCCTCGTTCCACTCCAGCTCGTCGCCCATCTCGGAGCCCATGAACAGCAGCTGCTTACCGGTGAAGGCCCACATGAACCCGAGCAGCGCCCGCGTGTTGGCGAGCTTCTGCCACAGGTCGCCGGGCATCTTGCCGGTCAGCGACCCCTTGCCGTGCACCACCTCGTCGTGGCTGATCGGCAGGGTGTAGTTCTCGCTCCAGGCGTACACGGTGGCGAAGGTCATCTGGTGGTGGTGCCACTGCCGGTAGATCGGCTCCTTCTCGATGTACGAGAGGGTGTCGTTCATCCAGCCCATGTTCCACTTGAACCCGAAGCCGAGGCCGCCGAGATGGGTGGGGCGGGTGACGCCGGGCCACGCGGTGGACTCCTCGGCGATCGTCATGACGCCGGGGTGGTGCTTGTAGACGGTCGCGTTCATCTCCTGGAGGAAGCTGATCGCGTCCAGGTTCTCCCGGCCGCCGTACTGGTTCGGCGTCCACTCGCCGTCCTTGCGGGAGTAGTCGAGGTACAGCATCGACGCCACCGCGTCGACCCGCAGGCCGTCGGCGTGGAACTCCTCGCACCAGTACAGCGCGTTGGCGACCAGGAAGTTGCGGACCTCCTTGCGGCCGAAGTCGAAGACGTACGTGCCCCAGTCCGGGTGCTCGCCGCGCCGCCAGTCGCCGTGCTCGTACAGCGGCGTGCCGTCGAACCGGGCCAGGGCCCACTCGTCCTTCGGGAAGTGCGCGGGCACCCAGTCCAGGATCACCCCGATGCCGGCCTGGTGCAGCTTGTCGACCAGGTGCCGGAACTGGTCCGGCGAGCCGAACCGGGACGTCGGGGCGTAGTAGCCGGTGACCTGGTAACCCCAGGAGCCGCCGAACGGGTGCTCCATCACCGGCATCAGCTCGACGTGGGTGAACCCGGTCTCGACGACGTACTCCACGAGCTGGTCGGCCAGCTCGGTGTAGCTCAGGCCGGGCCGCCACGAGCCGAGGTGCACCTCGTACACGCTGATCGGCTCCTGGTGCCAGGACTTGCGCGAGCGCTCCTGCATCCAGTCCTGGTCCTGCCAGTGGTACTCGGACTGGAAGACGACCGACGCGGTGGCCGGCGGGACCTCGGTGTGCTGGGCGAGCGGGTCGGCGTGCTCGCGCCACACCCCGTCCCGCCCGAGGATCTTGAACTTGTACCTGGTGCCGGTGTGGGCGGCCGGGACGTAGATCTCCCAGACGCCGCTGGAGCCGAGCGACCGCATCGGCCACCCGTCGAACGGGCCCCAGCCGGAGAAGTCGCCGATCACCTGCACGCCGCGGGCGCTGGGCGCCCACACGGCGAACGCCACGCCGGCGCCGCGCGGCTGCGCGCCGAGCACCGTCCACAGTTTCTCGTGGCGGCCCTCGCCGATCAGGTGCAGGTCCAGCTCGCCCAGGGTGGGCAGGTGACGGTACGGGTCGTCGCACTCGGTCCCGTCCACGTCGAGCCGGTAGTCGAGCACGGTGCCCGGCAGCTCGGCCGCGAAGATGCCGTCCTCGTGGACCCTGGTGGCCTCGTGACGCTCACCGTCGTGCAGGACGGCCACCTGGGAGGCGCCCTTGCGCAGCGTCCGGATGACGGTGCGCCCGCCGTGCGGGTGCGCGCCGAGGATGGCGTGCGGATCGTGGGTGTCCCCGGCGATCACGCCGTCCATGGCGCGTTTGTCGGCGGCGAGCCGCGCGGTGGTTTGACCGATCATGGTGTTGGGGTGCCCTCCGGGTGTCATCCGACGAGCCGGGCGATCGACCGCAGGGGGATCCGCAGCCAGCCGGGCCGGTGCCGGGCTTCGTACGCGGCCTCGTAGACCGCCTTGTCCAGCTCGTACGCCGCCAGCAGCTCACCGCGTTCCCGCGGGTCGGTGCCTGCCACGTGGGTGTATCCGTCGCAGAACGCCGCCCGGTTGCGGTCCACCCACTCCCGGGCGCGTGCCGCGAGGTGTTCGTCGTCGTCCTGGTCGACCAGCAGCTGATAGGCGGCATACTCGTACGAGCGCAGCACGCCCGCCACATCCCGCAGGGGTGAGTCGGGCAGCCGGCGCTCGTCGAGCGGCTGCCCGGGCTCGCCCTCGAAATCGATCAGCAGCCAGCCCTCGGGGGTCCGCAGCACCTGGCCCAGGTGCAGGTCGCCGTGCACCCGCTGGACCTCGACCTGCTCACCGGTCAGGCCGGTGAAGCGGTCGGTGATGGACGGCACGTACTGCTGCAGCTCGGGCACCGCGTTGGCGGCGGTGCGCAGCCGGGCCAGCACCGCGTCCAGCGGGAACGGCGCCGGGCCGCTGCCGAGCTCGGCGGCCAGGGTGAGGTGCACCGACGCGACGGCCTCGCCGAGCCGGTACGACTCGCCCTGGAAGTCCCCGCCCACCTCGTCGGCGTGGTACGACGCGTCGGCGAACAGGTCCCGCGCCGACGCGGTCGCCATCGCCCAGCCCTCGGCCGAGTTCACCGCGTACTGCGTGACCATGCCGAGCGAGCAGTCGTCGGCGGCGGTGAACGAGCCCATCAGGCGGGCCACGTGCTGGTTGCCGGCCCGGCCGAGCACCCGGTTCAGCTCGATGTCCGGGTTGACGCCGCAGGTGACCCGGCGGAACAGCTTGAGGATCGCGTCCTGGTCGAAGATCACGCTGGTGTTGCTCTGCTCCGCGTCGAACACCCGCGGCCAGGCCTCCAGGGGCAGCGTGATCCCGGGCTCCTTCTCGAACGTGACGTCACCGGCGATCTCCGACCGGTCGACGAGGCCGAGCAGGTACCGCGCGGCCGCCGGGTCGTAGAGGGCGTCGTACCCCACCCGGCCGTCCTCGGAGGTGCCGATGGTGGCGACCGCGCTGTACTCCGGCATCGGCCCACCGCCCCAGCCGACCAGGATCTGGTAGCGCTCGGAGCTGCCGTCGGTGTACTCCACGTCGACGAGGACCAGCTCCAGATCCTCGCCCAGCGGTGTGGCGGACGCCTGTTTGACCGAGGCGAGGACTCGGCTGCGCCCGGCGTACCAGCGCTGTTTCGGTAACCACTCGGCGAAAGGCAGCGTCATTGCTTCTCCTCCGACCCGCACAACTGGAACCAGTAGAACCCGTGTCCCGGAAGGGTCAAAAGATAGGGCAGTTGCCCGATCCGGGGGAAGTTGACATGCCCGGTCAACTCCACCGGGGTGTATCCGTTCCAGTGCTGCAGATTCAGTTCGATCGGTTGCGGGAAGCGCGACAGGTTGTTGACGCAGAGGACCACGTCGTCGCCGATCTCGCGCAGGTAGGCGAGCACCGACGGGTTGGAGCCGCCCAGTTCGCGGAAGGTGCCGACGGCGAACGCCTCATGTCTGCGCCGGACCGCCAGCATGGTGCGGGTCCAGTTCAGCAGGCTGGTCGCGCTGTCCCGCTGGGCCTCCACGTTGACGGCCTGGTAGCCGTACACCGGGTCCTGGTTCACCGGCAGGTAGAGGCGGCCGGGTGTGGCGGTGGAGAAGCCGGCGTTGCGGTCCGGGGTCCACTGCATCGGGGTACGGACGCCGTCCCGGTCACCGAGCCAGATGTTGTCGCCCATGCCGATCTCGTCGCCGTAGTACAGCACCGGCGAGCCGGGCAGCGACAGCAGCAGGGCGGTGAACAGCTCGATCTGGTTCCGGTCGTTCTCCAGCAGCGGGGCGAGCCGGCGGCGGATGCCGACGTTCGCCTTCATCCGCGGGTCCTTGGCGTACTCGGAGTACATGTAGTCGCGCTCTTCGTCGGTGACCATCTCGAGCGTCAGCTCGTCGTGGTTCCGCAGGAAGATGCCCCACTGGGTGTTGTCCGGGATCGGCGGCGTCTGGGCCAGGATCTCCGAGATCGGGAAGCGGCTCTCCCGGCGGACGGCCATGAAGATCCGTGGCATCAGCGGGAAGTGGAACGCCATGTGGCACTCGTCGCCACCCGACTTGGGATCGCCGAAGTACTCCACCACGTCGGCCGGCCACTGGTTCGCCTCGGCCAGCAGCACCCGGCCGGGGAACTCGTCGTCGATCACCTTGCGGCAGTGCTTGAGGAACGCGTGCGTGGCCGGCAGGTTCTCGCAGTTGGTGCCCTCCTCCTCGAAGAGGTACGGCACCGCGTCCAGCCGGAACCCGTCGATGCCCAGGTCCAGCCAGAACCGCAGGACGTCCAGCATGGCCTCCTGGACGGCCGGGTTCTCGTAGTTGAGGTCCGGCTGGTGCGAGAAGAACCGGTGCCAGTAGAACTGCCGGCGGACCGGGTCGAACGTCCAGTTCGACTCCTCGGTGTCGACGAAGATGATCCGCGCGTCCTTGTACTTGTCGCTGGTGTCGTTCCAGACGTAGAAGTCGCCGTACGGACCCTCCGGGTCGTGCCGGGACGCCTGGAACCACGGGTGCGAGTCGGACGTGTGGTTCATGACCAGGTCGGTGATCACCCGGATGCCGCGCTTGTGCGCCGCGTCCAGCAGGGCCACGAAGTCCTCGACGGTCCCGAACTCCGGCAGCACCTTGTAGAAGTCACGGATGTCGTACCCGCCGTCGCGCAGCGGCGAGTCGTAGAACGGTGGCAGCCACAGGCAGTCGACCCCGAGCCACTGCAGGTAGTCCAGGCGCTCGATGAGGCCGCGCAGGTCACCGCCACCGTCCGAGCCCGAGTCGTAGAACGCCCGGACCAGCACCTCGTAGAACACGGCCCGCTGGAACCAGGTCCGGTCCGCCGGAAGCGCCCGGGCATGCCCGAAGTCGTCGGCGGTCGGGTGTTCGACCACCCCGTCCTCGTTGTGGCTTCCCTCGGCCGGATCGTGCTCGCTCGACAGCTCCATACTGGTTCCCCCTACCCCGCCTTGACGACGAAGATGTGCGCCGGTTCGACGTACGGATCGATCCGGACCGCGTTGTACTGACCCCATTCGTAGGTCGCGCCAGTGATCTGGTCGACGACCGTGAAGCGCTCGTGCCAGTCCAGGCCGAGAGCCGGCATGTCCAGCGTGGTGTTGCCCCACTGCACATCGCTGGAGTCGAACGAGCAGATGACCAGGACGGTGTTGCCGGTGTCGGGATCCCGCTTGGAGAAGCAGAGCAGCGCGCCGTTGTCGATCTCGTGGAACCGCAGGTTCCGCAGCCAGTGCAGGGCCGGGTTCTCGTCCCGGATGCGGTTCAGCTTGGTCAGATAGGGCGCCAGCGACCGGCCGGCGCGCTCGGCCGCTGCCCAGTCCCGCGGCTTCAGCTCGAACTTCTCGTTGTCGATGTACTCCTCCGCGCCCGGCCGGGGCACGTGCTCGAACAGCTCGTACCCCGAGTACATGCCCCAGGACGGGGTGAGCATCGAGGCGAGCACCGCGCGGATCTTGAACATCGGCGGGCCGCCGTTCTGCAGCGACTCGTGCAGGATGTCCGGGGTGTTCGGCCAGAAGTTCGGCCGCATCCAGTCGATCGAGGTCAGCAGCTGCTGCATGTACTCGCGCATCTCCTGCGCGGTGGTCCGCCAGGTGAAGTACGTGTACGACTGGGTGAAGCCGATCTTCCCGAGCCCGTTCATCATCGCCGGTCGGGTGAACGCCTCGGCCAGGAACAGCACATCCGGGTCGGTCTCCTTGACCTTGGCGATGAGCCACTGCCAGAAGTTGACGGCCTTGGTGTGCGGGTTGTCGACCCGGAAGATCTTGACGCCGTTGTTCACCCAGTGCATCACCACGCGGTAGACCTCGTCGCGCAGCGTGCGGTAGTCGTTGTCCCAGTTGATCGGGTAGATGTCCTGGTACTTCTTGGGCGGGTTCTCGGCGTACGCGATGGTGCCGTCCGCCTTGGTGGTGAAGAACTGCGGGAACTGCTTGACCCACGGGTGGTCCGGCGCGGCCTGCAGCGCCAGGTCCAAAGCCACCTCCATGCCGAGCTCCTCGGTGCGCTCCCGGAAGAACCGGAAGTCCTCCAGGGTGCCCAGCTCCGGGTGGATCGCGTCGTGGCCGCCCTCGTCGGAGCCGATCGCCCAGGGCGAGCCGACGTCCTCCGGCCGGGCCGTCAGCGTGTTGTTGCGGCCCTTCCGGTTGATCTTGCCGATCGGGTGGATCGGCGGCAGGTAGACCACGTTGAAGCCCATCGCGGCGACCGCGGGCAGGCGCTCCGCGGCGGTCCGGAAGGTGCCGTGCTTGATCGGCGTCGCGTCCGGGCCGACCTCGGCGCCCTCGGAGCGCGGGAAGAACTCGTACCACGCGGAGTAGAGGGCCCGTTGCCGGTCCACCCAGATCGCGAACGAGCGGGTCGTGGTGACCAGCAGCCGCACCGGGTGGTGCCAGAGCAGCTCCTCCAGGTCCAGCGCCGGGGTGACCCGGGCGAACAGCGACTTCTGCTCGTCGCGCAGCGCGGAGGCGGCCTCGCGGACCTTCTCCTCGTGCTCGGCCGGCACCACCTTGGTGGCCAGGTCCAGCACGTCGGCGCCCTCGGCCAGGTCGTTGGCGAGGTCCTCGGCGCCCTGCCCGGCGCCGATCTTCTTCACCACGGCGTCGCGCCACGTCCGGTACGGGTCGTCGAAGGCCTCGATGGTGAACGTCCACCGGCCGACCCGGTCCGGGCGGACGGTGGCGTGCCACTGGTCGAGGCCCGGCTCGCCCGGCGTCATCCGGGTGAAGGGCTGGGACTCACCGTCGGGGCCGCGCCATACCACGTTGACGCCGAGGGCGTGGTGACCTTCGCGATAGGACACCGCCGAGACGGGAAGAAGTTCGCCGACCACCGCTTTCGCGGGGTATCGGCCACCGGAAACAGCCGGTGTCACGTCTTCGATGGGGAAGCGACCGGTCATGATCTCCACCGTAGTCAGAGGGGGGTCGGAGGACTCGGCGACCGGGAAAACCACCGCCGTCGTCTCTATGACTTCTCCGCAGTGGAGTTTTTGAAACGGCCGATCGCCGCTGTCCTCAACCTACCGGAGAGGGGCGGCCGCGGCGCATGCGGACGCGGCCGCGCGCCGCCGGAAAACACGACAATTTCACCTGTACGCAACACTCGTTCATCTCGCACCACCCGGCGCCTCCCCGGGAGTGCGTCGGTTGCCGTGCGTTGCCATCGGGGAACCCCGCTCAAGGCCGGGCCCGGGTCACCGAAACAACCCTCGACGCAAGCCGAACGGCGAGCGCCTGAGGGAGGAGACCTACGTGCCCGGACCGTCCACCGCACTGTCCCCGGTTATCGCCGCCAGCACCCACTGGCTGGCGCGGGCCTACCCCGGTGGGGAGTCCAACACGGTGGCGCACACGCTCGCCGAGCTGCAGGCCCGGCAGGCCATCACGGTCGCCGCCTGGCTGCGGTACCCGACCGAGATCGACGCGGCGCTGGTCGCCATCGCCGGCCCGGGCGGATCGGCGATCCTCGACTGGAAGGCCGGCAGCGAGCCCGAGGACGAGTTCGCCGACGGCGAGGGCTGGCGCACCTGGGTCGACGAGGTCGTGGTCAGCTGGGCCGCCTGCCTGCTCGCCGACCCGCTGCTGGCCCGCCGCGGCGTCGACTCGGTGATCGCCGCGATCCCGGTGCCCGACCAGCGCCCCCGCCCGCACGCCCGCCGCCCCGGTGGCCTGCCCACCGAGTTCCGCCGGCTGCTGCAGCCGGACGCCCGGGACCGGGAGGCCGCCGCGCTGCTGCGCCACCCCGACCTGCTGGAGCCGATCGCCGCGATGCACCGCGACCAGCTGCTCTATCTCCTGGACGCCGAGCAGGACCGCACCCCCCTGGCGGCCTGAATTCGGCACACCCCTCCCGAGGGTCCCCGCTCACATCGGTGATCGGGGACCCGCCGGAACGGGAGGGCCGAAGGCCGCAGGGCCGGCACCACCCTTGTCCTCCTGGGTGCCGGTCCTGCGGCCTTCTCGTGTGTCGAGTTGCGGCGCGTATGACGGCCGAACTCAACACGCCGGGTTTATGCCAGGCGGGCCGGGAAGCCGCCGGTCGCCAGCGGGCCCCACGACTCGATCGTCACCCGGATCAGGCACTTGCCCTGGTCACGCATGGCTTGGCGGTACTCGTCCCAGTTCGGGTGCTCGCCGGAGATGCACCGGAAATAGTCGACCAGCGGCTCCACCGCGTCCGGCAGGCCGATCACCTCGGCGACGCCGTCGACCTGCACCCACGGCCCGTTCCACTCGTCGGACAGGACGCAGAGGGTGACCCGGGGGTCGCGGCGGATGTTAGCCACCTTGGCCCGCTCGGGGTAACTGGAGATGACGATGCGGCCCTCGGGGTCGACGCCGCACGTGTTCGGCGAGGACTGCGGGCGCCCGTCCTTGCGGGTGGTCATCAGGATCGCCCGGTGCCGGGGCCGCAGGAACTCGATCAGCTCGGCCCGGCCGACGGCGGTGTTCGTCGCGATGGTGCGTGCCATGACGGGCAGCCTCTCAGCCGTGGGCGGCGGGTTCGGCGGCGTCCACCGCGATGGCACCGGGATGACCCGACGCCTGGTGGGCGGCGATCGCGGCGCCGATGATGCCGGCGTTGTTGAGCAGGGTCGCCGGGACGATCGGGGTCCGGATGTCCAGCAGCGGGAAGAACTTCTCCGACTTCTTGCTGACGCCGCCGCCGACGATGAACAGCCGGGGCGCGAGCAGCATCTCGACGTGGCGCAGGTAGCGCTCGACCCGGGTGGCCCACTGCTCCCAGCTCAGGTCCTCGGTCTCCCGGATGCGGTCGGAGGCGAGCAGCTCGGCGTCCGCGCCGTCGATCTCCAGGTGGCCGAACTCGGTGTTCGGGATCAGGGTGCCGTCCAGGAACAGGGCGCTGCCGATGCCGGTGCCGAAGGTCAGCATCATGATCAGGCCGGACTGGTCGTGACCGGCCCCGAACGCCACCTCGGCCACCCCGGCCGCGTCGGCGTCGTTGAGCACCGTCACCGGCGTGCCGAGCCGCTCGCTGAAGAGCCGGGCGGCCGGCGCGTCGAGCCAGGACTTGTCGACGTTGGCCGCGCTGCGGGTCACCCCGTCGACGACCACGCCGGGGAAGGTGACGCCGATGCTGTCGAAGTCGCCGAACTTGGCCGCCACCTCGGCGACCGACTCCACCACGCTGTCCACGTCCGCCGGCTGGGGGGTGGGCACGCGGAACCGCTCGCCGAGCAGCTCGCCGCGGGCCACGTCGACCGGCGCGCCCTTCACTCCCGAGCCGCCGATGTCGATGCCGAGGATGGTCATCCGTCTTCCGTTCTGCCGGTGCCTGCGCTGTTCCGCGCCCTGCTGTCTACCACGCGGGTACGACGGTGAAACGCGCGCTTCCCGGCGGTGAACCCGCGGGCACCATAGGATGAATTCGTTCCGTGACTACCCCGTTCACGCAATGTCACTCATACTTTCGGCTGGGCGGGGCTAGGCTTCTCGGTTAGCGTTGCACTTCAGAACGGTCGCCGCGTGCGGGCACGGCTCTCTGCCCGCTGATGGAGGACCACCAGCATGACCCTGTTGCAGACCAGACAACATCCCGGCCACACGGTGCCCGGGACCAGCGCCTCGGAGCTGCTGGCCGCGATGGCCGCCGCTCCCGAGGGCCGCCGGCGGGCCCGGTTGCGGGACCGCGCGATCGAGGCGTGGCTGCCTCTCGCCCGACATCTCGCCCACCGCTACTCCGGCCGGGGCGAGCCCACCGACGACCTCGTCCAGACCGCCACCGTCGGCCTCATCAAGGCCGTCGACAAGTTCGACCCGGAGCGTGGGGTCGACTTCGCCGGCTATGCGATCCCGACCATCATCGGCGAGATCAAGCGGCACTTCCGCGACCGCACCTGGTCGGTCCGGGTGCCCCGCCGCCTGCAGGAGCTGCGCCTGGCCATCACCGAGGCCAACGCGACACTCACCCACTCCCTCGGGCGTTCGCCCCAGGTCGCCGACATCGCCGTCCACCTCGGGATCACCGAGGAAGAGGTCCTCGAGGGCCTGGAAGGCGCCCGCGCCTACAACGCGACCTCCCTGTCCACCCCGATCAGCGCCGACGGCACCACCGAACTCGGCGACACCCTCGGCGGCGAGGACCACGAATACGAGATCGCCGAGACCCGCGTCGCCCTCGGCCCGGCCCTGGCCACCCTCGACGAGCGCGAGCAGAAGATCCTGACGCTGCGCTTCTACGGCAACCTCACCCAGAGCCAGATCGCCGACCAGATCGGCATCTCCCAGATGCACGTCTCCCGCCTGCTCACCAAGGCGCTGACCAAGCTGCGCCGGCAGCTGGCCGCGGAGATCTGACCCCACGCACGGGAAGACCCCGCGGGCCGACGGCCCGCGGGGTCTTCCCGTGCGCTCACTGGGCGCCGCTGGCCTGCCAGTTGAGGCTGATCAGCAGCGAGCGGGCCTGGTCGGCGACCTCGGCGTCGGCGTGCACCTCGTAGGTGGCGGCCTGCAGCGAGCTGCGCGACGAGAAGTCGCGGCGGCCACCGGTGGCGGCGTGCGCGATGGCGCCGAAGATCGCGCCCCACACCGCGCCGATGAGCACCGTGGTGAGCAGCACCGCCAGCCAGCCGGAGTTGCCGAACAGGCCGAAGAACAGGCCGATCAGCAGACCGAACCAGGCGCCGCTGGCGGCCCCCGCCGCGGCCGCGCGGGCCGTGGTCAGGCGGCCCAGGACGTTCTCCACCAGGCGCAGGTCGGTACCGACGATCGAGGTCCGCTCGACCGGGAACTTGTTGTCCGACAGGTGGTCCACGGCCTGCTGGGCGAGGGCGTACTCGGGGTAGGTGCCGACGACCACGGTCGGGCCGGTGGCGATGCCGGTGCCGGTGGTCTGCGCGGGCAGGCTCGGCACGGCGCCGGCGGGTCCGGGCGGCACCGGCGGCTGCGGGGCGCCGGGGGAGGCGGGAGCGGTCACTTCGGGTCTCCTTGGGAGGTGGGGGCGGTGGGCTCGCCGGCGGTCAGGCGCACCCAGACGATGAAGGTCACGGCGACCGCGGCGACGATGCCGGCGGCGCCGGTGAGGAACGCGAACCGGCCGGAGACCAGATCCGGGAGCGGGCGTTCGGACAGGGCCACGGCGCCCATGCCGAACAGGGCGGTCGCGGTGGCCAGCGCGGCGGCGATCCCGAGGACCACCATGACCAGCCGGTTCGGCAGATGGATCGCGGGGGCCGGGCCGGTGCGGCGCAGGCGTACCGCGAAGACCGCGAGCGAGCCGCACGCCAGCACGATGAGCAGGGCGGCGATCACGTCGCTGGGGCGGTGCCACTCGGCCCAGACGGTGGCCACCGCGACGATCGCCACGTAGCCGGCGCCGACCAGGCCGACAGTGCCGCGCAGCGCCCGCGGGAAGACCAGCACCAGCACGAACGCCGCCGAGGCGGCGGCCGTGGCATGGCCGCTGGGCCACGAGTTCGGCGCCGGGAACCCGTCCAGGAGCGGCCGCTCCAGGCCCGCCTTGAGCTGCTGGGTGATCACGTTCGCGGCGATCACCAGGAAACCCGACGCGATGGCCAGGTCCCAGCGGCGGCGCAGCACGCCGAAGGCGGCGGCCGCCAGGCACACCAGGGCGAGCACCGCCAGGCGGGTGTTGTCGAGGGTACGGGTGAGCACCTCGCTGACGCCCTGATGGTGGAAGTCGCCACCCCGCAGCGCCGCGGTGTCCACCTCCTGGCCCAGCGCGGTGCCGATGAACAGCCGGTGCACGGCGTAGGCGCCGGCCGCGGCCACCACCGTGACCAGTAGCGGGGTGAACCTGTGCCACGTGCTGCCCGGCGCTTTCTCCGGGGCGGCAACCGGGCGGGACGCGACGGCCGTCATCGGACCTCCTGCCTGTGTGATGTCGACACGCGCTTTCCCCGATCGCCCGATTTCCAAGCACGCCCTGGTGATGCAACGTGCCCGCACCCGTTCCCGAGCCCGGCCCGCAACGCCGGGGACGGATCTTCGTGTGACGCCGGCGGAGACACGCCGACGGAACGAGGGGACGTTCTTCATGACGCACACCACCCGACGACTGCTCAGCAGCGCGCTGCTGGTGCTCGCCGCCGGGGCCGGGGCGACGGCCGCCCCCGTCGCGGCGTACGCGGCCGGGGTCTCAGCGACCATCGACGTCAGCAAGGAGCTCAAGGTGCGATCGGCGCCGAGCCTGACCGCGGCCGTGGTCGGCACGCTGCGCAAGGGCCAGAAGGTGTCGATCGACTGTTCGGTGACGGGCCAGCAGGTGCGCGGCAAGGTGCGCACCTCCGCCCAGTGGGATCGGCTGACCAACGGGCGGTACGTGGCGCACGCCTACGTCCGGACCGGCGCGGCCGTCGTGGACTGCGCGAAGAAGGCGGCCGAGAAGTCGTTCACGCCCGGCGTGGTCCGTACCGCCGACGGTGTGGTGAACGTGCGCCGGGGCCCGTCGACCCAGGACGCGATCGTGACCAGGCTGGCCGACGGCGCGGTGCTGAAGCTGGTCTGCGGCGTGCCGGGCGCCACCGTGCGGGGCACCGTGCGGACCAGCGCCCAGTGGGACCGCCTCGACAACGGCGGCTGGATCGCCCACGCCTACGTGGTGTCCGGCGCGGTGAAGGCGTGCCCGGCGGGCCCGCCCGCGCCCACCGCCCCGGTCACGCCGGCGCCGTCGCTGACGCCGGAGGAGTTCATCAAGGCCGCGGTGCCGGGCGCGCAGCAGGGCTGGCGCGAGTACGGTGTGCCGCCGTCGACCACGATCGCCCAGGCGATCCTGGAGTCCGGCTGGGGCCGCAGCGGCCTCTCCTCGGTGGACCGCAACTACTTCGGCATCAAGTGCCAGCGGGGCTCGTACGGCCCGCACGCCAGCGGCTGCCACGTCTACAGGACGACCGAGTGCGACAAGGCCGGGAAGTGCTTCCCGTTCGAGGACGCGTTCCGGACGTACGCGTCGATGGCCCGCTCGTTCCGCGACCACGGCCACTTCCTGAAGAGCAACAAACGGTACGCACCGGCCTTCACCTACACGAAGGACGCGAACCGGTTCATCTGGACGGTGTGGAAGGCCGGGTACGCCACCGACCCGAACTACTACACCAAGGTCACCAAAATCATGGCCAGCTACGATTTGTACCGGTACGACACCTGGAAGTAGTTCGCGGCCTACGCTTTTCCGGGTGGGGCGATCGAGAGACGGAGCGCGGCGGGCCACCGGTCCGCTGCTCTCCGTTTCCGTGCTTCTGGCCGGCCTCGTCGCCACCGTGCTGTCCGCGGCCACCCTGCGGTCGGCGCAGTCGGACACCGCGAACCGGGTGATGGACCAGCGGCACGAGATGGCCCTCGAGGCGATCCGGACGGAGACCGGCCGCTACCGCGGGATGCTCGACACCCTGGCCGCCGGCATCGCCAACGACGACGCGCTGACCTGGGACGAGTTCGACGTGGCGACCGCGCCGCTGGCCGACGCGGCGCTGATCGGCGCGGCCCCGGTCGCGTTCGTGGTCGCGGTCCCGGACGCGGACGTCGCGGCCACCCAGCAGCGCTGGCGCGACCGCGGCGCCACCGGGCTGACCCTGCGCCCGCAGGCGGGCCGGGCCGAGCACTTCTTCGGCGTCTTCGCCCGCACCCTCGACGAGTCGGATCAGCAGGGCCCCATGGGCGCCGACCTCGCCACGGTGGAGCCGCTCGCCACCACCCTGCGGACCGCCCGCGACATCCGGCAGACGACAGTGTCGGACGCGTACGTGTTACTGCGGGACCGCACCAAGCCGGCCGCCCAGCAGCAGCAGTCGTTCGCCTTCGCCGTCCCGGTCTGGACCCGGGCGAACACCCCGGAGTTCCGCGGCTGGGTGGTCTCCGCCCTGCGCGGCGGCACCTTCCTGCACGACATCCTGACCCAGGTGGGCCAGAGCCAGATCTCCGGCGACCTGATCTCGGTCGACAGCGACGGCACCCGGCACCCGGTGGCGAGCTGGGGCGGCCCGGGCGACCCCGGCCTGTACCGGTCGGATCCGCTGCGGATCGCCGACCGCGAGTGGATCCTGGAGACCCGCGGCGACTCCCGGCACCTGGCCGGTGCCGGCTGGTACCTGCCGGCGGTCACCCTGGCCGGCGGCCTCACCCTCACCGCCCTGCTGGCCTGGCTGGTGTACGTGCTGGCCACCGGCCGGGCCCGGGCCCGGCTCCGGGTCGAGCAGGCCACCGCCGAACTGCGCGCGGCGGAGGCCGAGAGCCGCCGCCAGGCCGTCCTGCTCGGCGCGATCATGACGACGATCAGCGACGGGGTCAGCGTGGTCGACTCGCGCGGGCGGCTGCTGATGGACAACCCGGCGGCGCGGCGGCTGCTCGGCGTCGCCGAGAGCGTCGACGACCCGGCGGGCTGGCAGCGGCACTACGGCGTCTACCGGCCGGACGGCCGGACCCCGCTGCCGACCGCGGAGATGCCGCTGATCCGGGCCCTGCACGGCGAGCCGACGGACGGCGTCGAGGTGATCATCCGCAATCCCGGGCATCCGGACGGGGTGCTGCTCAGCATCGACGGGCGGCCGCTCGACCCGAGCGCCGGCGAGCACGGGGCGGTCGCGGTGTGCCGGGACATCACCGAGCTGCGCCGGTACGAGACCGACCTGTCGATCTTCGCCGGGGTGGTGGCGCACGATCTGAAGGCCCCGCTCGCGGTGGTCCGTGGCCACGCCGACCTGGCGCTGGACGATCTGCCCGACCTGCCGGAGGCGGCCGGGGCCCGGGACGGGCTGCGGCGCATCGTGCAGGCCGTGGACCGGATGGACACGCTGATCGAGACGATGCTCGGGTACACCACCGCCCGGCACGCGCCGCTGCGCACCACCACCGTCGATCCTGCGGAGCTGGCCCGGGAGATCATCACCGACCGGATCACCGGACTGGGGCCCGACCGGCCGGTCCCGTCGTGGTCGGTCGGGCCCCTGCCCGAGGTCCAGGCCGACCCGGCGATGCTCCGGCACGTCCTGGACAACCTGATCGGCAACGCCATCAAGTACGTACGGCCCGGCGCGGCGCCGTACGTCGAGGTGGTGGCCGGCCCGGCGGAACCGGGCCGGGTGCGGATCGAGGTCGCCGACGCCGGCATCGGTATCCCGGACGCCGACAAGCCGTACGTCTTCGAGTCCTTCCACCGCACCGAGACCGCCACCGCGAACTATGCCGGCACCGGTCTCGGCCTCGCCATCTGCCGGCGCATCGTGCAGCGGCACGGCGGCGAGATCGGCGTCGAGGACAACCCCGGCGGGGGCACGCGCTTCTGGTTCACCCTGCCCGCCCCGACGCACACGGAGGAAGCCATGACCGAGAAGCCCGCCGGCGACGAGGCGGTCCGCGAGGCCCTGGACCGGGCCCTGGCCGAACGGGCCGCCATCATGGACGCGGCCCGCCTGCCCGGCCTGGGCGCGCAACCCGACGAGGCGCCGGACCGGCCGCGCGTGCCGGAGCGCCCTACGACTCCGAGGTGACCCGGGGTGGCAGGAGCCGGCTGATCAGCGCCAGCAGCTGGGCCGGGGCGAACGGCTTGAGCAGGGTCGCCGACGCGCCCGCGTCCTCGGCCAGCCCGTCGCCGGGGATCAGCGAGCCGCTGGCCACCACGACCGGGATGTGCCGCAGGTCGTCGTCGGCCCGGATCGCCCGGCACAGATCCAGACCGGTCATGTGCGGCATGTCGACGTCCGTGACGACCAGATCCGGCCGGTGCTCGCGGACCGCCTGCAGGGCCGTGGCGCCGTCCGCGGCGGCCACCACCCGGTGGCCGGCCCGTTCCAGCGAGCGCTTCAGCACGTACCGGATGTCGTCATGATCCTCCGCGACAACGATCACCGTTGACCTTCTTCCGCCTGCGGTTCGATCCTTACTCCGTCTTCTGAAATATCGAATGAGGACGCCGGGCGACACGGGGTGGCCGTTCGGCGTCTTGACGCGACGCCGGTGTCAACCTGAGGGTGAACGCCGTGCGATCTGAAGTGGACATCGACGGCAGCGGCTCCGGCGAGCGGCGGGGCGGCCGGTTCCGGCGGATGCCGGGGTGGAAGAAGGCTCTTCTCGGGCTCGGGACCCTGGTGCTGCTGGCCGGCGGCGGGGTGACCGGCGGCGGGTTCTATCTGGTCAACCGCTACGAGGGCAAGGTCCAGCGGGAGAGCCTGATGCCGCAGGTGTCGCGTGAGGAGGCCGAGCAGTCCCAGCAGAACTGGGAGTCCGGCCCGCTCAACCTGCTGCTGCTCGGTTCCGACTCGCGGGCCGGCGAGACCGGCGGTGACAGCTCCGGCGGTCAGCGCTCGGACACCATCATGCTGGTGCACATCTCCCGGAACCGCGACAGGGCGACCATCGTGTCGATCCCGCGGGACAGCTACGTCCCGGTGCCGGCCGGCGGCTCCTGGAAGGGCGGCAAGAACAAGATCAATGCGGCGTACGCGTTCGGCGGCGCCGCCCTCACCGCCACCACCGTGCGGCAGCTCACCGGGGTCACCCTGGACGGGGCGATGATCGCCAACTTCGCCAGCATCCGGGACCTGGTCGACGCGGTCGGCGGCGTCGACGTCTGTGTCCCGTACGACGTCCGCTCCACCTTCTCCACCCGGGTGTGGAGGACCGGCTGCCACGACCTGAACGGCGACCTGGCCGAGGAGTTCATGCGCCAGCGGTACGAGGTGCCCGGCGGCGACTTCGGCCGGATGTACAACCAGCAGCTCGTCGTCAAGGCGATCATCGCGAAGGTCGCCGCGGACGGCACCCTCACCGACCCGCTGAAGCTGGACAGCCTGATCGGCATCGCCGCCGACTCGCTGACCGTCGACCACGACCTCGACCTGCGTGACCTGGCGTTCGCCGTGAAGGGCATCAGGCCCTCCGCCATGTCGTACGCCACCGTGCCGTACACCTCGGCGAACCTGAGGACCCCCGCCGGGACCGCGGTGCAGCTGGACCCGGCGCGGTCCGCGGCGATGTTCGCGGCGATCAAGGACGACACCATCGATCAGTGGCTGGCGGCCAACCCGCAGCGGACACCCGGAAGCTGAGCGGCGTTAATCACCAGGCGTTCCCGGCCGGTTGCGCCTATCCTTGGCCCGCCATGTCGACATCGCCTGCCACCAGCACCACAGAGCTGCGCTCCCAGATCTCCGAGCTGCTGCCCCGCGACCAGCGGCGGCTCCAGCGCCGTCTCGACGGGACGAAGCGGATCCGTGACGAGGCGGCGAGATCGGCCGCGCTGGCCGAGATCGCCGCCGAGGCCGGCCGGGCGCGCACGCGCCTGGAGAGCCGGATCGCCTCGGTCCCGCGCATCACCTACCCCGAGGGCCTGCCGGTCAGCGCCCGCAAGGACGACATCGCCGCGGCGATCCGCGACCACCAGGTCGTCGTGGTCGCCGGCGAGACCGGCTCCGGCAAGACCACCCAGATCCCGAAGATCTGCATCGAGCTGGGCCGGGGGATCCGCGGCCAGATCGGGCACACCCAGCCGCGCCGGATCGCCGCCCGGACCGTGGCGGAGCGGATCGCCGAGGAGGTGGACCGGCCGCTCGGCTCGACCGTCGGCTACAAGGTGCGGTTCACCGACCAGGTGAGCGACGACACCATGGTCAAGGTGATGACCGACGGCATCCTGCTCGCCGAGATCCAGAACGACCGCATGCTGTACCGGTACGACACGCTGATCATCGACGAGGCGCACGAGCGCAGCCTCAACATCGACTTCATCCTCGGCTACCTGCGCGAGCTGCTGCCGAAACGGCCCGACCTCAAGCTGATCATCACGTCGGCGACGATCGAGACCGAGCGGTTCGCCCAGCACTTCGCCGCGGCCGACGGCACGCCGGCGCCGGTGATCGAGGTGTCCGGCCGGACCTACCCCGTCGAGGTGCGATACCGGCCCCTGCTGACCGCCACCCTCGTCGAGGACGACGAGATCCGTGAGGAGCCGATCGACCAGATCGACGGCATCGCGGCGGCCGTCGGCGAGCTTCCGCGCGACGGCGACATCCTGGTCTTCCTCTCCGGCGAGCGGGACATCCGGGACACCGCCGACGCGCTCGGCAAGCTGAACCTGCGCGGCACCGAGGTGATCCCGCTCTACGGCAGGCTGTCCGCCGCCGAGCAGCACAAGGTCTTCGAACGGCACAGCGAGCGGCGGGTCGTGCTGGCCACCAACGTCGCCGAGACGTCGCTGACGGTCCCCGGCATCAAGTACGTGATCGACCCCGGCACCGCCCGGATCAGCCGGTACAGCCACCGGCTCAAGGTGCAGCGGCTGCCGATCGAGCCGGTCTCGCAGGCCAGCGCCAACCAGCGCAAGGGCCGCTGCGGCCGCACCTCGGACGGCATCTGCATCCGGCTGTACTCGGAGGAGGACTTCGAGCAGCGGCCCGAGTTCACCGAACCGGAGATCCTGCGCACCAACCTCGCCTCGGTCATCCTGCAGATGACCAACCTGGGGCTGGGTGACCTGCAGAAGTTCCCGTTCATCGACCCGCCGGACCGGCGCAACATCACCGACGGCATCAAGCTCCTGGAGGAGCTCGGGGCGCTGGAGGACCGCAAGCTCACCCCGATGGGCCGCCAGCTCGCCCAGCTGCCGGTCGACCCGCGGCTGGCCCGCATGGTGATCGAGGCCGACCGGCAGGAGTGCCTGGCCGAGGTGATGGTGATCGCCGGGGCGCTGTCGATCCAGGACCCGCGCGAGCGGCCCGCCGACAAACAGCAGCAGGCCGACGAGAAGCACGCCCGGTTCATCGACAAGGAATCGGACTTCTTCAGCTATCTCAACCTGTGGCGCTATCTGCGGGAGAAGCAGCAGGAACTGTCCGGCAATCAGTTCCGCCGGCTGTGCCGCAGCGAATTCCTGAACTATCTGCGGGTCCGCGAATGGCAGGACATCTACGCGCAACTCAAGCAGGTCGCCCGTACCCTCAATCTCTCCCTGAAGGAGGACTGGGAAGCGGGCGTCGCGGCACAACCGGTGCACACCGCATTGCTCGCGGGTCTGCTCAGCCACATCGGCATGAAGGACCAGGAGAAACGGGAGTACATCGGGGCGCGCGGCGGCAAGTTCGCGATCTTCCCGGGATCGGCCCTGTTCAAGCGGCAGCCCCGCTGGGTGATGTCGGCGGAACTGGTCGAGACCAGCCGGCTGTGGGGCCGGGTGAACGCCCGGATCGAGCCGGAATGGGCCGAGAAACTCGCGCCGCACCTGGTCAAGCACAGTTACAGCGAACCGCACTGGGACCGCAAGATGGGCGCCGTGATGGCGTTCGAGAAGGTCACCCTCTACGGATTGCCGATCGTGCCGCGGCGCCGTGTCGGCTATGCCCGGGTCGATCCGGTGGTGTCCCGGGAACTGTTCCTCCGGCACGCGCTGGTCGAGGGTGACTGGGAGACCCACCACAAGTTCTACGCCGAGAACCGGCGGCTCCTGGAGAAGATCACCGAGATCGAGAACCGGGCCCGGCGGCGCGACATCGCCGTCGACGACGAGACGGTGTATGCGCTCTACGACGCCCGGATCCCGGCGGAAGTGGTGTCCGCCCGCCATTTCGACGGCTGGTGGAAACGCGCGCGGACGGAGAACCCGGATCTGCTGACGTTCACCCGGGAGGACCTCGTCGTCGCCGGGCGGGACACCGTCGATCCGCAGCAGTTCCCGGACGCGTGGATCTCGGCCGGCGTGAAGATGCCGCTGTCCTACCACTTCGAGCCGAACGCGAGCGACGACGGCGTCACCGCGCGCCTCCCGCTCGAACTGATCAACAAGGTGGACGCCGACGACTTCGGCTGGTCGGTGCCCGGCTTCCGCAAGGACGTCGTGATCGCGCTGATCCGGGCCCTGCCGAAACACCTGCGCACCAGCTTCGTGCCGGTGCCGGACTGGGCCGAGGCGGTCCTCGACCGGGTGCCCGCCCGGCGCGGCCCGCTGCCCGACGCCATCGGCAACGAGCTGCGGCGTCTCACCGGGACCATCGTGCCGCGCGACGCGTGGCGGCCCGACCAGGTGCCCGACCACCTGCGGATGAACTTCCGGATCGTCAACGAGGCCGGCGACATCGTCGCCGAGGGCCGCGACCTGGAGGTCCTGCGGCGGCAGCTCGCGCCCAAGGTGCAGGCCACCATCTCCAAGGCGGCCGGCAACCTGGAACGGCGCGGCATCACCGCCAACGACTTCGGGGCGCTGCCCCGCAAGGTCGCCCAGGTCCGCGGCGGGTACGAGGTCAACGTCTGGCCGGCCCTCGTCGACGAGGGCGACAGCGTGGCGATCCGGGTCTTCGAGGACGAGCCGTCACAGCGGGTCGCGATGGCGGCCGGCACCCGGCGGTTGCTGCTGCTCACGTTGCCGCCGGCGGCCCGGTTCCTGCAGGGGCGCCTCGACAACCGGGCCAAGCTGGAACTGTCCCGGCAGAACCCGTACCGGTCCATCGCCGAACTGCTCGACGACTGCGCCGGCGCGGCGGTCGACCGGCTCGTCGCCGAGGCCGGGGGGCCGGTGTGGTCATCGGTGGAGTTCGCGTCGCTGCGGGACACCGTGCGGCAGGACCTGGTCGACGCGGTGGCGAACGTGGTCACCCAGGTGCAGGCGGTGCTCGCCACGGCGTACGACGTCGAGCAGCGCCTCAAATCGCTGCGCGACCCCGCCCTGCTGCCCGCCCTCGCCGACATCCGGCAGCAGCTCAAGGGCCTGGTGCACGCCGGGTTCGTGACCGAGACCGGCTGGCGGCAACTGCACCACATGCCCCGCTACCTGCGTGGCATCGTGTACCGCCTGGACCGTCTCGGCGGCAGCCTCGGCCGGGACCGGCAGCTCACCACCCAGATCCACGAGATCGAGTCGGAGTACCGCGAACTGCGCAACTCGGCGCCGGCCAACGGGCCCGCCGAGGAGGGGCTGCGGGAGATCCGGTGGATGATCGAGGAGCTGCGGATCAACTACTTCGCCCAGTCCCTCGGGACCGCGTACGCGGTCTCCGACAAGCGGATATTCAAGGCGATGGACTCGCTGCCGCTGTAAAGGGTTGCAGGTCGGTGCGCCTGTGGTGCCGTTCGGTCACGCCTCTGTCGTGGCCGTCCGGCGCACATTAGGTTTCTCGGCATGACGAACGAGAACCTCACCTTCGCCGCTCCGATCGCCGCCGTCCGCCCCGCCCGGGCCTACCTCGACGAGATGATGGCCCGGGTCGGGGTCGACGGCCTGGCCGCCGCGTTCGCCGAGCCGGCTCTGCTGGCCCGCCTCGACCAGCACGCCGCCGCCGTCCGGGACGCGCTGCGCGACGCCGGCCGGGTCGCCGACGCGGAAGGGCTTGCGGCGTACGCCCGGTCGATCGCCGCCGGCGCCGTCCGGATGGGCCGCCCGCTGCCGGAGCCCGGCTTCGCCCCGATGTCCGGCGCCGAGTGGCTGGCCGCCGGGTTCCCGCTGGTCCGGCTGGTCGCGATCTGCCTCATCGCGGAGACCGAGGGCCTGCTGTAACCCCGTCGGACTACATTCGGTGCCACTTTACGTGGCAAACCGCCCGATACGTCATGTTCTTGTCATGAAGATCCTCAGGCTCTCGGCCCTGTCCCTGCTGCTGACCGCCCCGTTCGGCACGCCCGCGCTCGCGGCGCCGGCCGACGACCCGGCCACCACCGCCGCGCTGGTCGCCCGCTACAACTTCGACGGCGGCGCGACCGAAGGCCGGGTCTCCGACCTCTCCGGCCGCGGCGGCCCGCTCACCGTCCGGGGCGCCGCCAACGGCCAGGTCACCTTCACCACCGAAGGCGCCGGCCGCTACGCCGCCTTCCCTGCCACCTGCGCCGCCGGCGCCACCACCTGCGGCAAAGCCCTCCTCGAAGCGCCCGACGACGCCGACCTCGACCCGGGCGCCCGCAACTTCAAGTGGGCCGCCAGCGTCCGGCTCACCACCGCCCAGCTCAGCGGCAACGCCAACATCATGCAGAAGGGCGTCGCCGGCACCGAGAGCCAATGGAAGATGCAGGTCACCGGCAAGTCCGGCCGGGCCCAGTGCATCATCGCGGCCCGCGGCAGCGCCCAGACCTTCTCGGCGATCTCCGCCCGCCCCGTCGCCGACGGCGCTTGGCACCGCATCGTCTGCGAGCGCCTCGGCGCGACCCTCAGCGTCTCCGTCGACGGGGTCGCCGGCGCGAAGACGGCGCTTCCCGCCACCGCCGTCATCGACAACGCCATGCCGATGCGCGTGGGCGGCCCCAACCTCGCCGGCAACGGCGACATGTACCACGGTCAGCTCGACGACCTCTACGTCCAGCTCGGCTGACCCGCATCCGTGGCCGTGCCCGGCGCCTGCCCATCAGGCGCCGGGCGTCACGTTCCTCAGCCGGCCGACCGGGAACTGTCAGCTGCGGCGGAACGCGTAACTGCGGCCACCGGACGCCTGACCGGCACGCCCCGAACGGTCTCGCCCGGACCGTTCCCGGGCGGCCTGCCGGGCATCCCCGGAGCCGTGCCGGGCGGTGATCCCGGCGCCGGTCTGCTGACCGTCGCCGGTCTCCGGGTGCGTGGCCGGGCGTAGGGCGGCGGCGATGTCCCGCTGGGCGATCTCGTCCAGGTTCAGATGCACAGAAAACGGTTTGGCAGGCATAAAGCGACCTCCTCGGAGCGGGAAGCGAACGGCCTCGAACGGACCGTTGGAGAAGCGCCCTCACGGGACGCGGCGGAAACCAGCCGGGCCAGGAACCCGTGTTTCATCAGAACGCCCGCTTCTCGCGAACCGTCCCCAGAGGAACGGTTCTTGCGAAAGCGGCCCGAACCGAACGAGAAGCCGTGACGCGACCGGAAGCCCGGCGGAGACACCGGGGCGGCCGGACCCCGCCGAGGAAGCGGCCGGTCCGGCATGCGGAGAACAACGCGGCCCACGGCAGAAGCGGTAGGCGGCGGCTCAGGTAGGCATCACAGCATGCGCCCCACGCTATTGCGGCTCCCACCGACCCACAACCGATTTATTCGTACGCTCGAATCCGCCCCCGCCGGACCCGGCCGCCCCGGACCACCGCGCGAGGTCTTCCCTGCTCACGACCGAAGCGCGCCGCACGGGCGAGGCGGCTCTCACCGTCCCCGGCTGGTTCTCAGGGCTGTCTCAGCACCGCCGGGACAGCCCTGAGAACCAGCCGGGTCGACACGCCCGGGTTCGCTGCCGGTGCCGGGCGGGTGTCGGGACGGGCTCGTGGTGAGTGCTGTCTCGGCGGGGTCGAGACAGCCATCAGAGCCGGCCGGTGAGAGCCGCTTCGCCCGTGCGGCGCGCTGCGGCCGGGAGTGCCGCGGACGTCGCGGGGTGGCCACGGGACGCTGCGTGGCCCGTACCGGAGAAGGGATCAAAGGTCCTGCATCGCGGTGTCGAGCATCGACGTCGCGGTGGGGAAGTCGACGAGCTGGTCGCGGATCAGCTGGAGGCCGGTGCGCAGAGCGGTCGGGGGCACGCCGCGGGAGTCGAGGACCGTGCTGGTCCAGGTGGTGAAGTCGGTGAAGATCTGGGGCTCGCCGACGTAGAGGGCGGCGGCCAGGAAGTCCGCGATGTGGCCGATGTCCTCGACCGTGGAGTCGACCTGGGAACGGTCGTAGCGTTGCGCGTCGGGGTAGGCGGCGGCCAGCCGGTCCATCGCGGTGGCGATCAGCTGCGGGCGGCAGCGGACGAGATGGGTGTACTCCTCGTCGCCGAGGAAGGCGGAGTCGCCGGGCAGCGGCAGGTCGGAGACGTGCGGGGGAGGCCAGTCGGTGGCCAGCCGGGTGACCGCCTCCTCGCCGGAGCCGGCCCAGGCGTGGGCGCCGAGGCGCTGCGCGTACCGGCCGCCGGGACCGAAACCGCGACCGCCGGCGATCACCGGGACGCCGGCGGCGCGGCAGGCGGTGATGGCGGCGTGCGCCCGGGGCAGCCGGGTCGGGATCATGCAGCTCAGCGCGACCGCGTCCGGGCCGGTCTGGTGCAGGTGGGTGATCAGGTGGCGGCCGGGGACGCTGGCGCCCAGGAAGTCGACCCGCCAGCCGTCCAGGCGCAGCAGCTCGGCGAGCATCCGGGCGGGCAGGCCGTGCCATTCGCCGTCGACGCAGGCCAGGGCGATCCGGCCACGGGTCGGCGGGACGGTGGTGCGGACCGCGAGGGCGGCCAGGGCGCGTTCGCCGACGGCGGTGGCGGCGTGCTCGCGGGCCACCGACCACTCGTTGGTGGCCCACAGCTCGCCGACGCGCCGCTGGGTGCCGCCGATCAGGTCCACGATGATCCGCTGCGCGGCGACGCCACGGTCGAGCAGGTCGTTGATCAGCTCGGTGGCGCCCACCTCGTCGCCGTCCGAGACGAGGGCCAGATAGTACTCGGCGACGGGGCCGTCGATCGTGGTGGCGAGGCGGCTGGCGGCGCTCATGAGCGGGCCCTCGGGCGCCGGTCGCCGCGGGCCGCGGCCACGTAGGGCGACTCGGCGGGCGCGCCGCCGCCACGCAGGCTCAGCGGGGTCCGGGCCGGCGCGCGGACCGCCAGCATGGCGATGTCGTCGGCGTTGTCGCCGCGCACCCAGTCGCTGACGAGCTGGCGGATCCGTTCGACGGCGGCGGCGCCGGGCAGCCCGCGGCAGGTGGCGAGGGCGGCGCGCAGCCGGGCCTCGCCGTACTGCTCGGCGCCGCTGGGGCCGCCCCGCGCCTCGGTCAGGCCGTCGCTGTAGAGCAGGCACAGCTCGCCGGGCGCCAGCTCGGCGGAGGCCGGATGCACCACGGTCCGGGGGAGCACGCCGATCAGGGTGCCGCTGGTCGGCACCTCCTCGACAGTGCCGTCGTTGCGCAGCACCAGCGGCGCCGGGTGACCGCCGCTGACCAGGTCCAGCCGGACCCGCCCGTGGTCGATCCGGGTGGCCGAGCCGATCACCATGGTCACGAACCGGGGTTGCCGGGCGGACTGGAGCAGCGCCTCGTTGAGCACCTTGAGCATCGCCTCCGGGCCGGCCCGCACCAGCCGCAGCGCGCGCAGCGTCTGCCGGATCTTGCCGGTCAGCACCGCCGCCTCGGGCCCGCTGCCGCACACGTCGCCGAGCGCGATGATCGTGTCGGCGCTGTCGCCGGCCGGGCCGAACACGTCGTAGAAGTCGCCGCCGATCCGCAGCGCGTCCCGGGCCGCCTGGTAGGAGCCGGTCAGCTCGAAGCCGTCCAGGACGGGCAGCTGCGGCGGCAGCAGGTCGGCCTGCAGGACCGCGGTGGTGTCGACCTGCTCGCGGTAGAGCATGGCGGCCGACAGCGCCGCGCCGGCGCGGGCCGCGAACACCCGGGCCAGCGCCTCGTCCTCGGAGGAGAAGGCCGTGCGGCGGGCCAGGATCAGCGCGCCGGCCGGCTCGGCGTTGCCGGGCAGCGGGATCACCAGCAGCGCGCCGACCGGGCCGAGCCCGGCGGGCAGCAGCCAGCCGGGCGCGCTGGCCGGGTCGAGCCAGCGGCTCGGGATCGGCGGGAAGCCGCCGAGAGCCTCGACGAGGCCGGGCACCTCGGCCAGTTTCGCCTCACGGAGGGTGCCCTCCTCGATGGCGTGCCCGGGGACGAGCCGGGTCCAGGCGCTCTGCCGGCGGCGGGCCGGCAGGACCACCACGGCGGCGTCGGCCAGATGCTCGGCGGCCAGCTCCACGGTGGTCCGGGCGCAGCGCCGCACATGCAGCGACGCGGACAACCGTCGGCCCGCCTCGGCCAGGAACGCCGTGCGGGACCGCTCCAGCTCCAGCGCCGCGGTCCGGGCGGCCTCCTCGGTGTTGTCGCGCAGGAACCAGGCGTAGTGGGCGTCGTCGAGACGGCGGCGCATGCCGTACAGCGCGCGGCCCTCGTGCTCGCACTGGAACGAATCGGACGTCAACCCGGCGAGCGCGTCGGTGACCGGTAGCCCCGCTGTCACGCCGGGCACCAGGCGCCGGGCCGCCGCGTTGGCCATCAGCACGATGTCACTCGTCGCGGCGCACAGCACCACGGCCTCGGTGGAGGCCTCGAAAGCGGCCTCGAGCAGGACCGGATCGGGTGTGACCGGGGCGGCCTGTGCCAGCGTCTCGCCGGCGCCGGCCGGCGTTCGCGCTGTCATCCTGCCTCCGTCTCTTTCCCCGTCGAGCTGTTCGCCGATTCCGTCCAGCCTACGGGGTCGTGCCGTCAATCGGTCAGATCGACCACGACGGGGGCGTGATCGGAGGGGCCTTTGCCCTTGCGGGCCTCCCGGTCCACGTACGCGTCGCTCACCCGCCCGGCCACGTCGGACCCGGCGTAGACCAGATCGATCCGCATTCCCTTGTTCTGGTGGAACATGCCCGCGCGGTAATCCCAATAGGTGAAGGGATGATCGCCTTTCAGGGGCCGGGCCGGCACATCGGTGAGACCCAGGTCACGCAGGGCGGCGAGGGCGGCCCGTTCCGGCGGGGTGACGTGGGTGGAGCCGGCGAAGACCCGGACGTCCCAGACGTCGGCGTCGGCCGGGGCCACGTTGTAGTCGCCGGCCACCACCAGCGGGCCGGCCGCCAGGTCGGGGACCAGCGCGTCGCGGAGGGCGGCCAGCCACCGCAGCTTGTACGTGTAGTGCGGGTCGTCGGGGGTGCGGCCGTTCGGCACGTACACCGACATGAACCGGATGCCGCCGCACACGGCGCTGATCGCGCGGGCCTCCGGCTCGGGGTACCCGGGCATGCCGTCGAACCCGTGCCGCACCTCGGCCAGGCCGACCCGGGAGAGCAGCGCGACGCCGTTCCAGCGGCCCTGCCCGTACGCCGCCGTCTCGTACCCCAGCTCGGCGACCTCCTTCTCCGGGAAGCCGTCCGCGGCGACCTTGGTCTCCTGCAGGCAGACGACGTCGGGGGCGGTGCCGGCCAGCCAGTCGAGCAGGCGGGGCAGCCGGGCCTTGACCGAGTTGACGTTCCAGGTGGCGAAGCGCATACCGAGGTTTCTACCCGGTCCATTACCGCAAGTTGCCCGCACGGTGCCGGGCGCCCTGAAAGGTTGGTGATCGAAAGGGGGCGACTATGCGCGTGGAAGTCATGTCCGAGCTTCCGGCCGACCTGCTCGAGGAGGCCTGGGACTTCTATTCGAACTGTTTCAACGACCTGCGGGTCCTGGCGGTGAACCGGCATCTGATGTACCGCCACGAGTTCGACGAGGTGATGGCCGACCCGCGGATCGAAAAGCACGTGGCACTCGACGACGACGGGGTGGCCGGCATGGGCACGATCACCAACGATCTGGAGGCGGTGCCACTGGTCTCGGCGGACTACTTCCGGTACCACTGGCCCGAGCTGTACGAGCAGCGACGGCTCTACTACTGCCTGTTCGCGGGTTCGGCGGTGGGCCAGCGCAGCCGGGGCGTGTTCGTGGCGCTGCAGCGGTCCATGTACGCGCCGATCGAGGAGGTGGACGGGAAGGTCTTCTTCGACATCTGCTCGTGGAACGAGGAACGCAACCAGCTGCCCCGGATGATCGCGATGATCCTGGGCCGGGCGGCGTCGCACGGCCGGGCCCAGCCGACCCGGCTCGACGCGCAGTCGTTCTGGATGTACGAGTTCCCCAAGGACGACATGCCGTTCCGCCGGGAGGAGCGGCGCGGGCTGCCGACCCGGCTCGGCCAGCAGCAGGAGGACCGGCGGGCCGTCCGGTCCTGACGGCGGGCTCAGTCGGGCCGGCGGTGCCGGCCCGACGGGTTCGCCACGGCCTCGGGGATGACCGGGCCGCGGACCATCACGTCCCGCCAGCGCTCGGCGAACTCGGTCGCCGACACCGCCGCGCCCCACAGCCAGCCCTGGCCGTTGACCACGCCGACCGCCCACAGGGCCTCGCGCTGCAACGGCGTCTCGACCCCCTCGGCGATCACCGACAGGCCGAGCGCCTGGCTCATCGCCACCACGGCCCGGACGATCTCGTCGTCCTCGTGGTTGACGCCCAGACCGATCACGAACGAGCGGTCGATCTTGACGCCGGTGACCGGGAACTTGCGCAGGTAGCCGAGCGCGGAGAAGCCGGTGCCGAAGTCGTCGACGAGCAGTTTCACGCCCAGCTCGCGCAGTTCGAACAGGACGCGGGAGGTGACGCTGGAGCCGTCGACCATCACCGACTCGGTCATCTCCAGGGCGACACAGTGCGCGGGTACGCCGTACCGCAGCATCTCCCCGGACACGATGAGCGGCAGCTCCGGGTCGGTCAGCTGCCGCGGCGACACGTTGACCGACAGGTAGAAGTCGTCGCGGACGACGCCCTGCGACCGCCACACGCCGAGCTGGCGCAGCGCCTCCTTGCGGACCCAGGTGCCGATCTCGTTGATCAGGCCGGCGTCCTCGGCGATCGGGATGAACGTCATCGGCGGGATCGGCCCGCGTTCCGGGTGGATCCAGCGGACCAGCGCCTCGGCGCCGACCGGGATCCCGGTCTCCAGGCGGACCAGCGGCTGGTACGCCACGTGCAGCTGATCCTCGGCGAGGGCCTGCCGCAGCGCCACCTCCAGCTCGATGCGCTCGCGGACCTGGGCGTGCATGCTGGTGTCGAAGATGGTGGACCGGCCCGGTCCCTCGCCTTTCGCCCGGTACATCGCCGTGTCGGCGTCGCGCATCAGGGCCTCGGCGGTGACCGACGTGTTCGCCGGGTCGGCCTCGGCGTGCGAGATGCCGATCGACGCGCTGATCACCACCTGGTGGTCGCGGACCGGGAACGGCCGGGCGAAACAGCCCCGGATGTCGTCGACCAGCCGCAGCGCGCTGCCCTTCTCGCCGATGAACCCGAGCAGGAACTCGTCGCCGCCGACCCGGGCCACCGGGATGCTGTGCGGCACCGCGGCCCGCAGCCGCCGGCCCACCTCGATCACCAGCTGGTCGCCGGTGTCGTGACCCCACGAGTCGTTGACCCACTTGAAGCCGTCCAGGTCGAGCATGTAGACCCAGACCCGGTCGTGGGTGTCCGGCTCGACGACGGCGACCAGGCGCTCGATCTCGGCCGACATGGACTGCCGGTTGGGCAGCCCGGTGAGCGGGTCGTGGGTGGCCTGGTGCTCCGAGCGCAGTTGCAGGGTGACCTGGGCGCGGACCGCGGAGATGGCCCGGACCAGCAGCAGCCCCATGATCAGCGCGCCGGTCGCGGCGATCAGCATGCGGCTCGACGCCGACCGGGTCCCGGTGGTCAGCAGCAGCGCGAACGGCGCGGCCAGCGCGGGCAGCAGCAGCGCCAGGCGGGGCCACGACCAGGCCTGGGCGGGCGGCTTGGCGGCCCGGCCCATCTCCACCACCGACGGGTGCAGCGCGGCCACCCCGAGGGACGTGTAGGCGAGCATGAACGGCACGTTCAGCAGCGGCGAGGCGTAGATCCGGCCGCTCACCCCGACGATCGCGTACGCCAGGTCGCCGATGGTGATGCCGGCCATCATGCCGATCAGCCCGATCAGGCTCACCGGCCAGAACTTCGCGGTGAACGTCAGGTTCACCAGCAGCAGCACCAGCGCCACGTCGAACAGCGGGTACATGCCCTGGATGATCGAGAGGACCGCGGACCGGCCCGGGATCGCGGCCGCCGGCAGGGCCAGCAGCAGCACCGAGGCGACCCCGGCGGAGACGCAGACGATCAGGCCGTCCAGCACCGCGTGCCGGTCCAGGCTCTCCCGCCGGCGCAGCAGGATCAGCACGAACGCGCCGAGCAGCAGGTAGCCGCTCCAGGACGCCACGTCGGCGAGGATCGGCCACGGCATCGGCTGCTCGGTGACCACCGGCCGGATCACCACGCCGATCAGGAACAGCAGCGCGGCCAGGCCCATCAGCAGCCAGGCGCCCGGCGGCTCGGCGCCCCAGCGGCGGGGCCCGGCGAAGCAGGACACCACCACCGCGACGGCCAGCACCGCGAAGACGGCGGTCGCCAGCGACGAGTCCGGGAAGGCTACGAAGATCGTGGTGGCGAGGACGCCGCCGACGGCCATGACCTGCCAGAGCCGGCGCGTGACGCCGGGAGGGAGCAGGGAGCGCACCGGGCATTCCTCCCGTACGGCCCGAAGATCAATGTATGGGCCAACGGTAGCAATTCGGTCAGGCGGTTACCGGGCTTCCCGAAAGCTGCGGACCGCCGACGCGCCGGGTCCCGACGCGGGCGCCGTGCACGAACACCGCCGGGCAGCCGGCGTCCCGCAGCACCGCGGCGGCGACCGTGCCGAGGCGCCCGGCCGGGCAGGTCGCGCGTGGGCCCAGCACCAGCAGGCCGGCCCGGCGGGAGAGCCGGGTCAGGGTGGCGGCCGGGGGGCCGGTGAACAGATGCCGGCGCACACCGGCCGGGTCCGGCGCCCGCCCGGCCATCTCGGCGAGCACCCGCGCGCCCTCGTCCTCCTGATCAGGATCGGTCACGTGCACCAGATGCAGTGGGCCGCCGCGGCGTCCGGCGGCCTCCGCCGCGAACCGCACGGCCAGGGCCGCGTACGGCGAGGCGTCCACCGCCGCCACGATCGGGCCGGCCGGCGTCCGCGGCGACCGGCTCACCGCCACCGGGCACCAGGCCCCGGCCACCACCTCGATCAGCGAACCGCCCACCACCAGCAGCACCGCGGTGCGGCTGAGCGCCAGCAGGACCCGTCCCGGCGGCCCATCCACGATTTGACCCCGCACATCCAGGCCCGGTGTGGAACGCTGGGCGATGGCGACCGCCTCGTCGACGACGTGCGAGGCGAGCCGGCGGGCCGGCCCGTAACCGGCGTCGCCGGGCCCGGTGAAAGCGTGCACCACCCGGAGGGTCCGCCCGCGGGAGGCCGCCTCCCGCGCGGCGAGCCGGACCGCGGCCGTGTCGCCCGGAGCGCGTCCGGCGCCGACGACGACGGGTCCCTCAGTCGGGATCTGCATGGGCCCTCCCGTAACGAAGTCGCAATATACCGACCATTGTCTATGGCGCAACGACCTATACGTACTGGTGACCAATGCCTCAACCGGTGGCCACCTGATGACCCATTCAGGTTGAGGGTTTACGGTGAACGGCAAAATCTTTGGGACATCTGCCGGTGAAGTGAGGGAAATACATGACGGATGTCAAGCTCGACCACCCCGGTGGTCAGTTGTCGATGGCGGTCACCAAGGCCGTCGACGGTCCGGGCGGCATCGACGTCAGTGCTCTGCTGAAGGAGACCGGTTACGTCACCCTGGACCAGGGTTTCGTGAACACCGCGTCGACCAAGTCGGCGATCACTTACATCGACGGTGACCAGGGCATTCTCCGGTACCGCGGTTATCCGATCGAGCAGCTCGCGGAGAAGAGCACCTTCCTCGAGGTGTCCTACCTGCTGATGAACGGTGAGCTGCCGACCGCTCCGCAGCTGCGGGACTTCGCGGACAAGATCCGGGTGCACACGCTGCTCCAGGAGGAGATGCGCACCTTCTTCTCCAGCTTCCCGCGCAACGCGCACCCGATGTCGGTGCTGTCGTCGTCGGTGACCGCGCTCTCCACGTTCTACCAGGACGCGCTCGACCCGCTCGACTCCGAGCAGGTCGACATCTCCGCGATCCGTCTGATGGCGAAACTTCCGACCATCGCGGCGTACATCTACAAGCGGTCCATCGGGCACCCGCTGCCGTACCCGGACAACTCGCTCGACTACGTCGAGAACTTCCTCCGCCTCACCTTCGGCCTGCCGACCGTCAACTACGACGTCGACCCGAAGGTCGCCAAGATCCTCGACATGCTGTTCATCCTGCACGCCGACCACGAGCAGAACTGCTCCACGTCGTCGGTGCGCCTGGTCGGCTCCTCGCAGGCCAACCTGTTCGCGTCCATCTCGGCGGGCATCAACGCGCTGTCCGGCCCGCTGCACGGCGGCGCCAACGCGGCGGTGCTCGAGATGCTCGAGCAGATCCGCAAGGACGGCGGAGACGTCAACTCGTTCGTCACTCGCGTGAAGAACAAGGAAAAGGGCGTCAAGCTGATGGGCTTCGGCCACCGGGTCTACAAGAACTACGACCCGCGCGCCGCCATCGTGAAGAAGGCCGCCCAGGAGATGCTCGCCACCCTGGACACGCCGGACCCGCTGCTGGAGATCGCGTTCAAGCTCGAGGAGATCGCCCTCTCCGACGAGTACTTCATCTCCCGCAAGCTGTACCCGAACGTCGACTTCTACACCGGCCTGATCTACAAGGCCATGGGCTTCCCGACGAACTCGTTCACGGTGCTCTTCGCGCTCGGCCGGCTCCCCGGCTGGATCGCCCAGTGGCGCGAGATGATGACCGACCCGGCCAACAAGATCGGCCGTCCGCGGCAGATCTACACCGGTTCCCCGGTCCGCGATTTCGTCCCGCTCGAGCAGCGCTGACATTCGCCGTGCTCGACGCCCCACCGGAGACCTCCGGTGGGGCGTTTCGCATTTCCGGGGTACGGGAAACGCGCCCCCGGGCATGAGTAAGGTCGGACGACACGCTCCGCGGGGAGGAAAACAGGCATGGACGTCGTGATCGGCATCGACACCGGGACAACCTCGACGAAAGGAATCGCCGCGGGACCGGACGGCGAGATCCGCGCGCTCACCAGCGTCCACTACCCCCTCGCCGTCCCCGGCCCCGGCCGCGCCGAACTCGACGCCGCCCGCCTCGCCGACGCCGCCGTGCAAGCGCTCACCGACGTCGCCGCGGCCGCCCGGGAACGCGGCGACCGGGTGATCGCGATCGGACTCAGCTCGTTCCTGCACGCCCTCGTCCCGATGGACGCCGCGGGCAAACCGCTCGGCCCCGTGGTGACCTGGGCCGACAACCGGGCCGGCGAGGAGTGCGAACGGATCGTCGCCGCCGGCCGCGCCAAGGAGCTGCAGGCCCGCACCGGCACCCCGGTCCACCCGATGTCCCCGCTGGCCAAACTGGCCTGGTGGGCCGGCGCCGACCGGGAGACGCTCACCGGCACCGCCCGGTGGGGCGGCGTCAAGGAGCTGATCGTCGCCGCGCTGACCGGCGGCGAGTTCCTGGTCGACCTGTCGATCGCCTCCGGCACCGGGCTGTACGACATCCACGCCCGCCGCTGGGACCCCGAGGCCCTCGAGATCGCCGGCGTGTCCGAGCGGCAGCTCGCCGAGGTCACGCCCACCACCCGGGTGCTGCGGCTGAGCCCCGGCATCGCCGCCGCCACCGGGCTCGCCCCGGACACCCCGCTGGTCATCGGCGCCGCCGACGGGCCGCTCGCCAACCTCGGGGTCGGCGCCACCCCGGCCGGCGTCGGGGCGGTGTCGCTCGGCACCAGCGGCGCGCTGCGCACCGTCGTGGACCGGCCCACCGCGGACGCCGCCGGGCGGCTGTTCTGCTACGCGCTCACCGAGGACCGGTGGGTGATCGGCGGGGCGGTCAACAACGCCGGCTCGGTGGTCCGCTGGGCCGGGCAGACCCTGGCCTCCTCCGGCGGCCCCGGCCCCGGCTCGGGCTCGGGTGAGGACGCCGACGCGCGGGACGCCGAACTCCTGGAGGAGGCGGCCGGGATCGTCGCCGGCAGTGAGGGGCTGCTCTGCCTGCCGTACCTGCTCGGCGAACGGGCGCCCTGGTGGCGGCCCGGCATGCGCGGCGCGTACCTGGGCCTGCGCCGCGAGCACGGCCGCCCGCACCTGGTCCGCGCCGCCGTCGAAGGGGTGTGCCAGCAGCTGGCCCTGGTCCGGGACTCGTTCGACGCCGAGGGCGCCCCGCTCACCGAGATCCGGGCCACCGGCGGCGCGGCCGCGTCGCAACTGTGGGTGGACGTGCTCGCCTCCGCCCTCGACCTGCCGGTCACCGTCGCCGACGTGCCGGAGGGCACCGCGCTCGGCGCCTGCCTGCTCGCCCGGCACGCCCTCGGCGAGCTGCCCGACCTCGACCGGGCCGCCGCGCTGGTCCCGACCGGCCGGCCCACCCGCCCCGACCCGGACGACGCCGCCCTGTACCGCCGGCTGCGCCCGCTCGTCGAGAAGTCCGCCCTCGCGGTCCTCGACGTGGTCGCGGAACTCGACCGGCTCGCCCCCGAACCGCTCCCCGGCACCGAGAAAGCCGTCCGCTCGTAACCCTCCCCGGCTGGTTCTCATGGCTGTCTCCCGCGCGCTGAGACAGCCATGAGAACCAGCCGGATCAGGCCTTGGACCGCCGGCCTGATCCGCCGTGACGGACCCCGCGTTGACGGGCGTACCGGCGGTCCGGAAGAGTGACCGGCGAGCGGTAACGGAGGGAACCCGGTGCGAATCCGGGACGGTCCCGCCACTGTGACCGGGGATTCCCCCGGCAGTCAGGAGACTCCGGCCGCTCGCATCGACCGACGAGCGGGCGTGGACACCCGCCGGAAGGGATCCTGGTGACGACTCCGTACCCGTTCTCGGCCGTGGTGGGCCTTGACGACCTGCGCCTGGCGCTCCTGCTCACCGCCGTCTCCCCGGCCGTCGGCGGGGTCCTGGTGCGGGGCGAGAAAGGCACCGCCAAGAGCACCGTCGTCCGGGCCCTGGCCGCGCTGCTGCCGCACGTCGCGGTGGTGCACGGCTGCCGGTTCGCCTGCGACCCGGCCGCGCCCGACCCCGGCTGCCCCGACGGCCCGCACACCCCCGGCGGCCCGGCGGACTCCCGCCCGGCCAGTCTGGTCGAGCTGCCGGTCGGCGCCACCGAGGACCGGGTCGTCGGCACCCTCGACCTGCAGCGGGCCCTCAGCGACGGCGTCAAGGCGTACGAGCCCGGCCTGCTCGCCGCCGCGCACCGGGGCGTGCTCTACGTCGACGAGGTCAACCTGCTCCCCGACCACCTCGTCGACCTGCTGCTCGACGCCGCCGCGATGGGCCGCGCCCACGTCGAGCGCGACGGCGTGTCGGTGAAACACGCCGCCCGGTTCCTGCTGGTCGGCACCATGAACCCGGAGGAGGGCGAACCCCGCCCCCAGCTCGTCGACCGGTTCGGCCTGGTGGTGACGGTGGCCGCCCCGCGCGACGCCGTGCAGCGGGCCGAGGTGGTCCGGCGCCGGCTCGCCTACGAGGCGGATCCGGCCGGGTTCGCCGCCCGCTTCCAGGCCGAGGAACACGCCTACGCCGGCCGGATCGCCGCCGCCCGCACCGTCCTGCCGTCCGTCGAGCTGCCCGACGCGGAACTCGACCGGATCGCCCGGGTCTGCCTCGCCTACGGGGTGGACGGCATGCGCGCCGACATCGTGGTGGCCCGGTGCGCGGTGGCCCTGGCCGCCTGGCACGGCCGTACCCGTGTCACCGCCGATGACGTCGCCGACGCGGCCCGGCTCGCCCTGCCGCACCGCCGCCGCACCGACCCGCTCGACCCGCCGGGCACCGACGAGCAGAAACTCGACGAGGCCCTGGCCGAGGCCGACCGCCAGGCCGAGGAGGACCGCCGCGCCTCCTCCACCGGCGGCTCTTCCGAGGCCGACGGTGACGGCGACGACGATCCGGATCCCGGGCCCGGCGGGGGTGGCGGTCCGCGTGACGGAAGCGGTCCGTCCGGCCCTTCCGGTGGTACGCCGCCGAACAGCGCCGCGGACTCCGGCGACACCCCGCCGAGCAGCGCCCCGGACTGCGGCGACACCCCGCCGAGCAGCGCCGCGGACTCCGATGCCGCCCCGCCGAGCAGCGACACCGGCGGCAGCCAGCCGTCCGCGGGCGCCGTCGCCGCCGCCGGTCCCGCCTACCGCACCCGCACGCTGCGCATCGCCGCCCGTGGTGAGGGCGGTCACACCGGCCGCCGTTCCCCGGCCTTCGCCCGGCGCGGCCGTGTCGTCGGCAGCCGTCCCCCGTACGGGAAGCTCTCCGGCGCCCCTCACCTCTTCGCCACCCTCCGCGCCGCTCTCGACCGCACCGCCCTGGATCAGCTCGCCGGTGACAGCACGCCCGGGATCCGGGTGCTGCCACGGGACCTGCGGGAGTCGGTGCACGTCGGGCGGGAGGCGAACCTCGTGCTGTTCGTCGTGGACGCCTCCGGGTCGATGGCCGCGCGCAAGCGGATGACCCTGGTCAAGACGGCGGTGCTGTCGCTGCTGCGGGACGCCTACCAGCGGCGGGACCGGATCGGCATGATCACGTTCCGGGGGAGCGCGGCGGAGGTGGTGCTGCCGCCGACGTCCAGCCACGAGGTCGGCGTGCAACGGCTGACCGCACTGCGGACCGGCGGGCGTACCCCCCTCGCCGCGGGACTCCGCGCCGCCGCCGCGACGATCGCCACCGAGCGCCGCCGCGACCCGCGCCGCCGCCCCCTGCTGGTCCTGGTCACCGACGGCCGTGCGACCAGCGGTCCCGACCCGTTGCTGCTGGCTCCGATCCTGTCCGGGGTGGCCAGTGTGGTCGTCGACTGCGAGTCCGGCCCGATCCGCCTGGGCCTCGCCCGCCGGCTCGCGTCGGCGTTGCAGGCCGAGATCATGCCGCTCGATCAGCTCGAGGCCGCGACCGTCCGCAGCGGACCCGCTCCACGGCCCGCCGACCCGGAGGACCGTGCCTACCGGCGTGCGGCGTGACCGCCGCCCCCGGCCGTAGCCCAGCCACCTTTCCGCCGGCGTATGACCTGCCGGGACGACGGCCGGTCCAGGAGCCGCCGGTCGCTGAACGGCGGGGAGATGCCCGCCGGAGAGCAGCCGGGGGGTTGAGCGCGGTGCCCGGCCGTCGCTGAGGGTGGTTTCGGATGGCGGGTAGCGCTCGTGGGCGACGGCCGGCATGCGAGTAGGTCCGGCCGGCATGCGAGCAGGTCCGGCTGGTTGTCAGGGCTGTCTCGGGACGGTCGAGACAGCCCTGACAACCAGCCGGGGGTGACCGGGTGGGCCGCCGGGCGGTGCGGGGCGGGAGCCGCGCCGAGCCCGTTCGCCCGCGAGGGCGGGACGGTGGAGTCCGGTGGGGGCGGGGACGTGCGTACCGGAAAAGGGTTTTCAGGGAAGGGGAGGACTGTGCCGCAGGGCAGAGTGACGAGTGTGCCGGATGACGGGCTGACGACGCGGCAGAGGCGGCGGCAGGCGGTGTTCGCGGTGCATACCGGAGCGGGCAAGGGGAAGTCGACGGCCGCGTTCGGGATGGCGCTGCGGGCGTGGAGTGCGGGGTGGCCGATCGGCGTGTTCCAGTTCGTGAAGTCGGAGAAGTGGAAAGTGGGGGAGGAGGCGGCGCTCAAGGCGCTCGGCTCCCTGCAGCAGACCCCGGTGACCTGGCACAAGATGGGCGAGGGCTGGTCCTGGATCCAGCGGGCCGGGACCGAGCGGGACCACGCCGCGGAGGCCGCCGAGGGGTGGGCGCAGATCAAGCGGGATCTGGCGGCGGAGTCGTTCAAGTTCTATGTGCTGGACGAGTTCACGTACCCGATGAAGTGGGGCTGGGTGGACGTCGCCGATGTCGTGGAGACCCTCGCGAACCGGCCGGGGACGCAGCATGTGGTGATCACCGGGCGGGACGCGCACCCGGATCTGCTCGCCGCGGCGGACCTGGTCACCGAGATGACGAAGGTGAAGCACCCGATGGACGCGGGACGTAAGGGCCAGCAGGGCATCGAATGGTGAACCGGATCGTCATCGCGGCGCCGGCCAGCGGGCACGGGAAGACGACGGTGGCGACCGGGCTGCTCGCGGCGTTCGCGCGGCGCGGGCTGCGGGTGGCGCCGTTCAAGGTCGGGCCGGACTACATCGACCCTGGCTATCACGCGCTCGCGGCGGGCCGGCCGGGCCGCAACCTGGACCCGGTGATGGTCGGCGAGGACCTCGTCGGGCCGCTGTTCGCGCACGGGTCGCAGGACGCCGACCTGGCGATCGTCGAAGGGGTGATGGGCCTCTACGACGGGCGGACCGGCGCCGGGGAGACCGGGTCGACGGCGCAGGTCGCGAACCTCCTGAACGCCCCGGTGATCATGGTGATCGACGCGGCGGCGCAGGGCCGGTCGATCGCGGCGGTGGTGCACGGTTTCCGCAGCTTCGGGACGGTGCGGCTGGCCGGGGTGATCCTCAACCGGGTCGGGTCGGACCGGCACGAGCAGATCCTCCGGGACGCCTGCGAGGAGGTCGGCACGCCGGTGCTCGGCGCGATGCGGCGGGCGGACGCGGTGGCGGCGCCGTCCCGGCATCTCGGGCTGGTCCCGGCGGCGGAACGGCGGGCCGAGGCCCTGGCCTCGGTGGACGCCCTGGCGGCGCTGGTCGAGGCGTCGGTCGATCTGGACGCGGTGGCCGCCGTGGCGCGGTCGGCCCCGGGCCTGCCCTTCCCGGCGTGGAGCCCCCTCGCGGAGGAGCCGGTGCGGGAGAGCCCGGTGGTTGCGGTCGCCGGGGGTCCGGCTTTCAGTTTCTCGTACGCCGAAACAACCGAACTGCTGGCCGGGGCGGGGGCCACGGTCGTGCCGTTCGACCCGTTGCACGACACCGCGCTGCCGGAGGGGGCGAAGGCGCTGGTGGTCGGGGGCGGGTTCCCCGAGGTGTACGCATCCGCACTTTCCGACAATTCCAATTTGTTGGCAGATGTGCGGAAATTTGGCGGTTTGATCGCGGCGGAGTGTGCCGGACTGCTGTGGCTGTGCAAGACCCTCGACGGCGCGCCGATGTGCGGGGTCCTGGACGCGGACGCGGTGATGACGCCGTCGCTGACCCTGGGGTACCGGGACGCCGTCGCCCTCTCCGACAGCCCGCTCGCGGCGGCCGGGACCCGGGTCACCGGGCACGAGTTCCACCGCACCACCGTGCACCCACGCTCCGGTCTCCTGCTGTCCCCGGCCTCGGGCGCGGCCTGGGCGTGGCGGGGCGCCGACCCGGAGGGGTTCGCCACACCCACGGTGCACGCGTCCTACCTGCACCTGCACTGGGCCGGCAGTCCCGGCCTGGCCCGCAACCTGGTCGCCGCCGCGGCCCGGCGTTCGTGACCGGGACGGTGGCCGTCGGGTTCGGGGCGCGGCCCGGGGTCACGGCGGCCCAGCTCGCCGCGGCGGTCCGGGCCGTCGCCGATCCGGCCCGCGTCGCGGTGCTCGCGACGTTGGACCGGCGGGCCGCCGAGGACGGGCCGCGGGAGTTCGCGGCGGCGCTCGGGTGCCGCCTGATCGGCTACCCGGCGGCGGAGCTGGCGGCCCGGCCGGTGCCGGGACCGAACCCGGCGGTGGCGGCGGCGGTCGGCACCCCGAGCGTCGCCGAGGCCGCCGCGCTGCTGGCGGCCGGCATCGACGCCGTCCTGTCGACCCCGAAGCGGGTGCATGCGGGCGTGACGGTCGCGGTGGCGACGCCGGCCGGTCACGGGTGAAGCGGGCGCATGCGGGCGTCACGGTCGCGGTGGTGACCCGGCTGGTCGTGATGGCTGTCTCAGCCGCGCTGAGACAGCCATGAGAGCCAGCCGGGGGTGACCACCGTCAGGCGGCCGGCCATTCGTGCACCGGGACGTTCTCGTGCATCAGCGGCAGATAGCGCCGCAGCATCTCGTGCAGCGCCCGCTGCCGGTCCTGGCCCTGCGCCTCGAGCGCGTGCAACGTCTCCACCTGCCACGACGCCCCGTTGCGATGGCGCAGGCAGCGCTGCTCGATGATGCCGAGCAGCCGGTCCCGCTGGGCCGGGTTGACACCCCACATATCGAGGCCGGCCGCCGCCTGCGGCAACAGGCTGCGCAGCACCAGCTCGGTCACCGGCAGGGTGCCGTGCCCGGGCCAGAACACGCCGGCGTCGATGCCGTGCCGGGCGCAGCTGTGGAAGTTCTCCTCGGCGGCGCGGAAGCTCATCTGGGTCCAGAGCGGGCGGTCGCCCTCGGCGATCGTACGGACCAGGCCGTAGTAGAACGCCGCGTTGGCGATCGTGTCGGCGACCGTCGGCCCGGCCGGCATCACCCGGTTCTCCACCCGCAGGTGCGGGCGGCCGTTGACCACCGCGTAGATCGGCCGGTTCCACCGGTACACCGTGCCGTTGTGCAGCCGCAGCTCGCTCAGCTCGGGGATCTCGCCGCGTTCCAGGATCTCGGCCGGATCGTGGATGTCACAGATCGGCAGCAGCGCCGGGAAGTAACGAACGTTCTCCTCGAACAGGTCGAAGACACTGGTGATCCAGCGTTCGCCGAACCAGACGCGAGGCCGTACCCCCTGCGCCCTGATCTCCTCGCTGCGGGTGTCGGTGGCCTGCTCGAACAGTGGGATCCGGGTCTCCCGCCACAGCTCCCGGCCGAACAGCAGCGGCGAGTTCGCCCCCAGGGCGACCTGGATGCCGGCGACGATCTGGGAGGCGTTCCAGTACGCCGCGAACTGCGCCGGGCTCACCTGCAGGTGGAACTGGGTGCTGGTGCAGGCCGCCTCCGGGGCGATGGTGTCGGTGGTGACCGCCAGCCGGTCCACCCCGTCGATCCGGATGTCCAGGTCCTCGCCCCGGGCCGCGAAGATCTGCTCGTTCAGCAGCTGGTAGCGCGGGTTCACGGTGAGCGCCTCGCCGGTGAGGTGCTCACGCCGCAACGTCGGCAGGATCCCGATGGTGACCATGTGCGCGCCGGCCGCCCGGGCCCGCCGCTCGGCCTGGTTCAGGCTGGAGCGCAGGCCGCGTTCCAGTTCCGCGAAATCGTCACCGGCCAGCCGCCTCGGTGGCAGGTTGATCTCGATGTTGAACTGTCCCAGCTCCGTCTGGAAGTCGGGATCGGCGATCGCGCCCAGCACCTCGGCGTTGCGCATCGCCGGGTCGGCGTTGTCGTCGATCAGGTTGAGCTCGATCTCCATGCCGGTCAGTGGCCGCTCGAACTCGAAGCGTGCCTCGCGCAACATCGTCGCGAACACGTCGAGACTGCGGCGGATCTTCTGCCGGTAGCGGGTCCGGTCCTCGCGGGTGAAATTGGTCTGGTCGACTTTCTCGCCCACCGCGCACCACCTTTCGAGCCGTCTCTACAGACGCCAGGGGATCGCGCGGCGCCATAGCCGCCGTCCCCTGACCTCATGATGACGGCTGTCGATGGCGCTCGGCCCGTTACCGACCGTCCATTCTCGCCTGGAGCCCAATCGATCTTCCATGGGCCGTGTATCTACCCGGCGGGCTGCAAAATCATCCAAGCACCGCGGCGAGCACCGTGCCGGCGACGGCGAGACCGACCACGGCCTGCAACAGCAGGGCCGGGCCCAGATGCGACCACTGGGTGGGGATGCGCGGGGTCAGCGGTTGCATGGTGGTCAGGTTCACCACCTGGGTCAGCCGTACCGGCAGGGTCGGATCGGCCTGCGGCTGGGTGCGGACCTGGACCAGATCGCCGCGGTGCAGCGCCGACTGCGGGAGCTGGCCGTGCATCTCGATCTCGTACGTCTGCCCGAGGTCGTCGCGCAGCCGGACCGGGGTCACCAGGAACTCCGGGCCCTTGCGCAGCTCCTTCAGCGAGCGTCGGGCCGGTTTCATCCGGAAGATCGCGGCCAGCAGCTGGGCGATGCCCGCCGTCACGAAGACGGCGAGGGCGAGAGGGCGGCCGATCCGGACCTCACGGGTGTACGAGGTCTGGAAGCCGACGAATCGGCCGGTGATGATGGGACTGACATGCCGGAGGATCCGCTCGCGGTGCAGCTCGGTGTCGTCCATGGGGGGTCACCTCCTTGGATGTTCTTCAATGCTACGGAGAGAACACATCTAGACACCGTGAGTGAATTCCTGCTCACTGCATACTCCGAGCTCCGTCGCGCCGCCCGGTTTTCCCGCGACCCGCTGCCAGATCCACACCGATCTGCGGAAATCCACCATCCGGGGACCCTCGAAGGGGTGAACTGGAGCCGAGTCGAGATCCGGCGGGGCGATGCCTGCCGTCCCGGCACGTGGACCGGCGGTATGGGGGCGAGATCAGCGATGGCATCGACTTATGTCAAGCCGGAGAGCGTGCTGGCGCTTACCGCCACCCGGATGGTCGAGGCGCACGGCGGGCTCGGCCCGTACGACGCCGCCACCGCCTGCCCGTCCTGCGGCGAACCACTGCCCTGCCGGACCGCCCTGGCCGCCGCCGAGGTCCTCGCCGCCGCCGGCCTCGCCGAGGACTCCGGCCTCCTCGCCGCCACCCGCCCCGCCTGGACCCCACCGCCCGGGACCGGCCTGATGCCACCCGCCCCGCCGACACCATCCTGGGAGCCGTCGTCCCATGACGCTACTTCTGCACCTGCTGTCGCCCCTGCTGATCCGCCCCCGCTGGGCCTGCTGCGTCCCGCCGTCCCGTCCGGCGAACCCGCCATCGGCACGGCAGCCGTCCCCGGCGCCGAACCGGCAGCCGCGCCCGCCGTCGGGCGGCACGGCATCGACCGGCCCGGTGCACCGGATCCGGGGAGCCCCACCGCGGCGTTCCCGCCCTGGCCACCGGCGGACGGCACCGACCGGCGCCCGCCGGTGCCCGAACCGTCCACGCCCGGCTGGGCCACCGAGGAGACCGGGTCCTGGGCCGCGACCGGCGAGAACCGCCGCCCACCCTGGCTGACCGGAGACGACGGGACCCCGATTCCCGGTACGCCCACGCCCGGCGCCGTTTCTGCGCCCTGGGACGGCCTTCCCCGTTCCCCCGGCGGCTCCTCCGCGACCTTCGAGGGTTCGTCCGCGGCCGGCTCCTTTCCGGCTGCCGGTGGCCCCTCTGCGACCGGCGGTGGCTCCTTCGCGCCCGCCGGCGGGGAGTCGGGGCCGAGCGGCACGGACTCGGGCGACCAGGGCGGATCCTTCCCCGGCGGAGTGTCCTTCCCGCAGGACCCGGCACGGACCGAAGGCATCGCGGGTAGCGGTGACATGCCCGCGTGGGGCGGAGGGGCGAGCGGCTTCTCGGAACCGTCGGGTGTGGCGATGCCTGCTGTGCCGGTCGTTCCGGGGCCGCCCGCGTTCGGTCCGGGGGCCGGTCCTGCTCAGCCGTCGTACCCCGGAGCCGGCACGTCCGGTGGCATGGCGCTGTTCGGGCCCACGGACGGTCGGGGCGCGGCAGACGGTTCCGGGACGGGCACACCCGGTGCGGTGGGCGGTTTCGGGCAGCAGTCCGAACCGCTGAGCGGCTATGCAGCCGGTGCTGCCGGTGCGGTCACCGGTTTCGGGCCGAGCGCCGGCGGATCGGGCTTCGCGGCTGACGGCATGCCGGGATCCGCGGCCGCCGCGACCGGTGGGATGGAGTTCGGTGGTGCGGGCCTCCCGGGAACCGAGGCGGGCATGGCGGGCACATCCCCCTTCGGCGCCGGGGCGGTGCAGGTGCCCGGTGAGACGGGGCCCGCGCTCGCCGGAAACGACGACGTGGACGAGTTGATGCGGCGTCCGCCGCTCTACAGCCAGCAGAACAGTCCGCTCGACGCGCCCCGGTTCACCAGGTCGGCGCGCCCGGCGCAGTCCTCTGCCATGCCGCCCGTGCCGATGGGTGGCTTCGCCCCGAATCCGGCAGCCGCCGCTGCCGACCAGACCGGTGCCCTCCCGCCTCCACCGCCCATGCCCGGCGCCGTCGCCGGAGAGGCGTCGCCTGCCGCACGGCCTCCGCTGCCGCCGCCCGCCCCAGGGCAGAGCAACATGCCGATGCCGCCGCCGGGTCCTGGTCAGAGCAACATGCCGCTGCCTACGTCGGCTGAGGCCACGGGTCAGCCGACGTACCAGGCCCCCGACATGGGGCGGAACGGCAGCATGCCGACCGCGGGCTCCCACGGCATGCCCACCCCGGCGCCCGCACCAGGCCAGGCTGGTGTGCCGATGCCCACGCCCGGCGCGGGCCGGCCCGGGATGCCCATGATGCCGCCCGGCGGGGGTCGGCCCGGGATGCCGATGCCGGGTTCGGGCGGGGACCGGCCGCAGGGGGCTTCGGACCGTCCGCCGCTGCAGGCGCCGAACATGGGTCAGCACAACGCGCCGCCCGCCGCCGGGCGGTCCCCGTTGCAGGCGCCGAACATGGGTCAGCACAACGCGCCGCCCGCCGCCGGGCGATCGCCGTTGCAGGCCCCGGACATGGGGCAGCACAACGCGCCGCCGGCGGGGCAGGCCGGTGGCCGGTCGCCGCTGCAGGCCCCCGACATGGGGCAGCACAACGCCCCGCTCGCTGGTCACGGCGGTAACCGGGCGCCGGACGCGGGTCAGGCTGGTGGTCGAGGGCCGGACACGGGTCAGGGCGGCGGCCGGTCGCCGTTGCAGGCGCCCGACATGGGGCAGCACAACGCCCCGGTCTCCGGCACCCAGGCGGCGACCGCGCCGATCGGGCGGCCCGCCGCGAGCGAGGGCGCCCCCACCGACGACGAGAACGTACCGTCCGGTCTGCCGGTGCGCTCGGCGGGTGGGTTCGCCCGTCCCGCGCCGGCTGCCGTTCCCGAGGCGCTGGAGGACCCGTCGTCCGCGCCCAGCGGCCTCCCGGGCCGCGGGCCGCATTGAGCCGCTGACGTTCGAGGGTGTCCGGCAGGGGGGATCGGGCGGTGATCTGCGGGCCTTGTTCGAGCGGTGGCGCCGCTATCGGCCCGCTGATGTCCGATCGAGGGATGGTGTGGCGGTGTGAACCCGGTGGATCGGCGACTTTTGTACGGTTGCGGTGGGATGGTGAGGAACGGCGGTGGGTCTCGGGCCGAGGTTCCTGGATGTGTTTGAGATGAGGGACTTGCGGGCAGTAGCGTCGCTGGACGGGGAGTTTCCCGCCGGGGCTCGTGCTGCCCGGAGGATCGTTTGCCGGAAGGGGTGACATGCCCGCGCGAGGTCACGGTGGCGAAGTCGCCGAGGGCGCGCTCGAGGATCTCGACGCGGCGGCGCTGGAGTTCGCGGCGCGCCGGGCCGGGGCGTCGGGCGCTCAGGCCGAGGCGCTGCGCGAGGACCTGGTCCGGTACTGCCTGCCCTTCGCCGGGCGGCTCGCCCGGCGTTACCGCGGCCGCGGGGAGTACCTGGAGGATCTGGAGCAGGTCGCCCGGCTGGGCCTGGTCAAGGCGATCGATCGGTACGATCCGGAGCGCGGCTCGTTCACGGCGTACGCGGTGATCACCATCTCCGGTGAGCTGAAGCGGCACTTCCGGGACCGGACGTGGGGTGTGCACGTGCCACGCCGGGTGCAGGACCTGAGCCTGGAGGTCGGGCACGCCGCGATGGTCCTGACGGGTGTGCTGGCCCGGACACCGACGACGGGCGAGCTGGCGGACCGGCTCGGGGTGTCCGAGGCGGCGGTGCTGGAGGCGGTGGAGTCGGCGGCGGGCTATTCGCCGGCCTCGCTGAACGCGCCGGTCGCCGGGGAGGGCACCGCCGAGTTCGGGGAGCTGCTCGGCGGGGCCGACGACGATCTGGAGTCGGTGACCGACAAGCTGACCGTCACCGATCTGCTGCTGCGGATGCCGGCCCGGGAGCGGCGGATGCTGGCGATGCGCTTCTACGGCAACCGCACCCAGGCGGAGATCGCCACCGAGCTGGGCATCTCGCAGATGCACGTGTCCCGCCTGCTGAGCCGGGCGCTGGCCTGGCTGCGGGAGGCGATGCTCAGCGACACCCCGCAGCACTGGGAGGGCGACTCCCGCGGCGAGCGTCACGGCATGCGGGTGTCGGTGGCGCAGGACGCCGGCGTTCTGCGGGTGCGGGTGCGCGGCGAGGTGGACCGGGACACCGCGGAGCGGCTGCGGGCCGGTCTGCGGCACGCGATCACCGGGAGCCGGGCGTCGTCGGTGGTGGTGGATCTGTCGGCGGTGCCGCTGGTGGACGCGGCCGGTGTGACGGTGCTGCTGGACGCCGCGCAGACGGCGTCGGCGGCGAGGGTGGAGTTCGGCGTGACGGGCGCTCAGGCGTACGTCGCAAGGATCTTGGCGGTTTCCGGCCTCGCCGGCGTCCTGCGGCGCGGCTGACCGGAACCGATCAGGGGCGGCGCAGGGCCGCCCACACCACCTTGCCGTCGGCGGACGGCAGATAACCCCAGGTGTACGCCAGCTCGTTGACCAGCAGCAGGCCGCGCCCGCTCAGCGCCTCCGGGGAGATGTCGGCCGGCGGCGCCGGGAGCACCGGCGAGCCGTCCCGGACGGCGATGTTCAGATAGCGGCTCCGCAGCGACAGGCACAACGTCATCATCGTGCCGGCGTGGTCGACCACGTTCGCCACCAGCTCGTTGACGATGAGACTGGCCGGCGCGACCAGCTCCGGCAGATCCCAGCGCAGGCAGGCCTCGGTGGCCACGTCCCGGGCGTGCCGGGGCGCGCCGGAGAGCGGGAGCAACTGTTCGCTGAACGACGGCACGGTGAGCCGTTCGTCGTGCAGGTGGGCGAGCCCGGCCGGCACCCCGCTGAACAGCGGCAGCCGATGGTGCGCGCCGGTGAGAAGGAGCCGGCGGGTGGTCGGGGGCGCCCCGCAGAGCAGGACCGGGGTGCCGGGCCACCGGGCCGCCTGGCGTAGCACCACGGTGAACACCGACAGGGCGAGCGGCTGGACGACGTGCAGCCCGGACAGGTCGATCAGCAGCGCGTCCGGCTGCTCGGCCAGGCACTTCATCAGCGCCTCGCGCAGGGGCGCGGAGTCGCCGAGCGCCAGCTCGCCGGAGACCGCGGCGATCAGGGTGGCGCCGTCGCCACGGGTCTCGCATCGGATCGACATGGGGATCGTCCTTCCGCCGGAGGAGACGACTTCCCCGCCCGGTCCTCAGGTAAACGTCAGGCCGTCTCCATCACGATGATGGCCCCGTCGCCTCCGCTCGCCACCCCGTCCAGCGGGCGCAGCGGGGTGCACGCCACCCGTACGGTGATGCTGCGCCCTCGCCGGTTGACCGCCTCGAGCCGGATGTCGCCGGATTCGCCGTTCTGGCCGAGGGCGCCGCGCAGCAGCGGGCGGACCCGGTCGATGGGCAGGCCGATGTCCAGGTTGAGGAAGTGCTGGCCGATCACCTCGCTGGAGCGCAGGCCCCACAGGTCCTCGGCGTGCCGGTTCCACATCCGGATCCGCAGGTCCGGGTCGACCACCGCGACGCCGGCTTCCAGGCTGGTCAGCACGGTCTCCAGGAAGGCGTTGGCCTCGTCGAGCCGGCCGGTGCTGATCCGCAGCTGGTCGTTGATGCTCTGCAGCTCGTCGTTGGTGGACTGGAGCTCCTCGTTCATCGTCTCCAGCTCCTCGTTGGTGGACTGGAGCTCCTCGTTGGTGGTCTCCAGCTCCTCCACGGTGGATTGGAGCTCCTCGTTGGTGGTCTCCAGCTCCTCGTTGGTCGACTGGAGCTCCTCGTACGCCGCCTCGAGCTGCTGGTTGGCGTGTTCCAGGTCCTCCTGGAGGCGCCGGCTCGCGGTCATGTCGTGGAAGATCAGGTTGACGCCGAGCAGGCTGCCGTCGGCGCCGCTGAGCGGGCTGATCTGCACCACCAGGTGGGTGACGTCGGCGCCGCGCTGGTACTCGACGTCGGTGACCCGGAGGGTACGGCGTTCCAGCTGGGCCTGTTCGATGTAGCGGCGCAGCTCGACCGGGCGGTAGGACAGGTCGAGGTCACGGAACGGCCGGCCGATGTCCCGCGACGACACCCCGAACATCTTCTCCATCTGCCGGTTCGACAGCGCGACCAGGCCGTCCGAGGTGAGGGCCAGCTGGGCCAGCGGGCTGGCCGCGAGGGCCTCGTTGCGCAGCTCGTCGAGGCCGGTGACGGGGCTGACGCTGACCGGCGGCGGGTCGGTGAAGACGACGCCGGGCGCCACGTACAGCCGGGGCACCCGCCGGAACACCCGCCGTTTCAGGTCGATCGGGGTGAACAGGCTGCTGTGGCTGAGCAGCATCTCGGCCTTGCCGAGGAACAGCACGCCGGTGTCGGCGAGGGCGAAGTGGAACCGGCCGAGGATCTTCGACTGGGTCTCGGCGTTGAAGTACATCAGCGTGTTGCGGCAGGTGAGCAGGTCGATCCGGGATATCGGGGCGTCCTGCACCAGGTCGTTGCGGCCGAAGATGACCGAGCGGCGCAGGTCCTTGCGGAAGGTGTACCGCCCGCCGGACTGCTCGAAGTACCGCTCGATGAACTCGGGGGGAAGGACCTGGACGTCGCGTTCGCCGTACGTCGCCTGCCGGGCCTCGTTGAGCTGTTCCTCGTCGACGTCCGTGGCGTAGATCTTGACGCGTTCCTTGAACTCGTCGATGCCGAGCATCTCGGCCAGCATCATGGCGAGCGTGTACGCCTCCTCGCCGGAGGCGCAGCCGGCCGACCAGACCCGGATCAGCGAGTCCGGCGGCTTGGCCGCCACCATCGGCTCCAGGACCTCGGCCCGCAGATAGTCCCAGGCGTCGGTGTCCCGGAAGAACGCGGTCACGTTGATCAGGATGGTGTTGAAGAGCGCGGTGAACTCGTCCGGGTGAACCTGGAGATGGTCCAGGTATTCCGGGTAGTCGCCGGCGTCCACCTGCGTCATCCGCCGGTTGACCCGCCGCATGAGGCTCGACCTCTTGTAACCGGTGAAGTCGAAGCCGCGCGACTCCTTCAGGTACGCCAGCAGCGCCTCGAAATTCGGGTCGATCGGTTGCACGTTCCGGAACGCTACCGTACGTCACTCGCCCGCGGTCGCACCGAGACGCGCGATCAGGTCCCGGAGCGTCGCGGCGGCCGCCTCCGCGTCATCGGCGAGACGCTGGAACTGGACCATCCGCCCGTCGGCCATCCGGCGGCTCAGCTCCGCCTTCTCCTGCAGCGCCCGCAGCGCCATCCAGAGCGCGCCCTCGAGGGCCACCGACTGCTCCTCGAGCAGGCTCTCCGGGGACCAGGCGTGCCCGACCCGGCAGCGGAACCGGGGCAGCGGCTGTCCCTGGAGCTGGAACAGGCTGCCGCCGCAGCTCGGGCAGCCGAATCCGGCGGGCTTGGCGATCTGATCGGTGCCGGCCGGGAACAGTTCGGACATGGCCACCTCGGCGTCGAGCAACGGGTCGGGATCGAGGGGCGGCTTCTCCGGCAGCGGCTCGGCGGTCAGCTCGGCCAGCAGCGGGCCGAGTTTCGCGGCCGGGACCGTGTGGTCGGCCCGGACCGCCTCCAGCGCGGCCAGCGGCATGCCCGGGTGCAGCGCGTCCACCGGGTCCTGGACCACGGTGATCCCGCCGCGGGCGGCGATCGCGGCCAGCCCGGCCGCGCCGTCGTCGCGGGAGCCGGACAGCACCACCCCGATCGCGCGGCGGCCGGCGGCGCGCGCCACCGAACGGAAGAGCGGGTCGATGGCGGGACGGTGGCTGTTCTCCGCCGGGCCGCGGCTGAGCTTGAGGTGACCGTCGAGCAGCAGCAGATGGTGATCGCTCGGGGCGACGTAGATCCGGCCGGCGCGCACCCGCTCGCCGTCGCGGGCCGGCTCCGCGGGGAGCGGGCCGCTGCGGTCCAGGATCGCCGGCAGCGCGCTCGGCGCGGCCCGGGGCACGTGCAGCACCACCAGCAGGGCGCCCGGATAGTCCGGGGGCAGGTTGGCGACCAGGGCGCGCAGTGCCTCCACGCCGCCGGCGGAGGCGCCGACGGCGACCAGATCACGATGCTCCGTGGTCACACAGCCGCTCCGGTGGTGAGCTGGGTCCAGACAACCTTACCGTCGCTCACCGGCAGGACGCCCCACGCGTCGGTCAGGTCCCGCACCAGCCGGAGACCACGGCCACCCGCATCGGTGACGTCCGGGTCGAGGGTGCGCGGCATCCGGCGGCTGTGATCACGGACCGCCATGATCATCCGGCCGTCGCGGAGCCGCAGGGTGAAGTCCATGGTGGTGTGGGCGTGCCGGACCACGTTGGCCACCAGCTCGGTGGCGACCAGGGCGGTGGTGGCGGTGATGTCGGCGCGGTGCCAGGCGGCGCAGGTCTGCGTGACCAGGTTGCGGACCTGACGGCAGGCTTCGGGTACGGGGCGCAGGCGGACCCGTACGTCAGCGGTGGGGTTGTGGCTCGCGGCCTCGGCCCGAGCCCGGGCGAGCGTCTCCGCCCAATCGGTGGCCATCTCGAGACCGGCGCAGCCGGGCGTGGCCGCCAGCGCCTCCCGGGTCCGCGGGTCGGCGCCGCACACCACGATCGGCGCGGCCGGGAACTCCTCGGCCTGGCCCACCACGTCGGCCAGGGCCTTCAGCCCGAGCGGCTCACCGACGCGTAATCGGGTGAAGTCGAGCAGCACCCGCAGCGGCTGCACGGCCAGGCTGCGGCGTACCGCGGCGCCGAGCGCCCCGCCCGTGACCCGGTCCAGGGTGCCGCTGACGGTCAGGACCGCCACCGGAAGGTCCTGTTCCGGCCGGCAGACGAGCTGGCTGGGCATGGCCCTCCCCTCCGGGGATCCCGGTGTCGGCGGCGTCCGGGCGGGCGCCAGGCACACAGACTGCCCGCCGCCCGCCGGGGACAAACGTCAGACGAGACGTTCGTACAGGTTCAGGTACGCCCGCGCCATCACGGCGGGGGTGAAACGGCGTTCGGCCTCGGCCCGGCAGGCCGCCGGATCGATCGCGGCGGCCTTGTGCACGAGATCGCCGAGCGCCTCCTCGTCGGTGGTCAGCAGGCCGGTGTGCCCCTCGTCGATCAGTTCGGGCAGGCAGCCGCGGGCGATGCCGACGACCGGGGTGCCCAGGGCGAGCGACTCGACCACGGCGGTGCCGCCCGGCTCCTCCCACCGCAGCGGGAACAGCGCGGCCCGGGCGCCGGCCACCAGCAGGTCCCGGTCCCGGCCGTGCACCGAGCCGATCCAGCGCACGCGGACCCCGTCGACGTGCGGGGCCACCTTCTCGTACCAGAAACGCACGTCCGGATTGTCGCGGTCGGCGGCGGCCAGGGCGGCTTCGTCCTGGTACGGCCCGACCGGCCCCGCCAGGATCAGGTCGAATCCGGCCTGGTGCGCCAGCCGGGCCGCCAGGTCCTGTCCCTTGCCGGGGAAGATCCGGCCCAGGACCAGGGCGTACGGCCGGCGCGGGGTCTCCGGCAGCGGCTCGGCGGCCAGGGGCGTGGACAGGTGGACGTGCCCGATCGCGTGATCCCGCAGCGCCTGCGGGGCACGGGCCAGCTGCGCCGCCGACACCCCGTTGACCCGGACCCGGTCGCCGCCGTCGAAGGTGCCGTACAGCTCGGGGTGTTTGCGCAGGTCCCAGTGCAGGGTGTGGAGCGCCGGGGGAGCGCCCGCGCCGAGCGCGGCCATGCTGACCAGCCCGGCCGCCTCGACGTGGTCGTGGATCACGTCGACCCGGCCGGCGGCCCGCAGCACCGCGTGCTGGTGCGCCTGGACCACGCCCATGACCTGGTTGTACGGCCGCTGGATGTGCTCGAACTGGCCCTTCTCGAAGACCGTCACCCGGTCGTCGGCCTCGAGCGTGCTCTCGCCGACGCTGGCGAGCACCACCTGTACACCGAGTTTGCGCAGCTCCGGGACGAGGCTGGCGACGATGTTCTCGATGCCCCCGTAACCGACCGGCGGGACCGGCAGCCACGGCCCCGCGTTCATCAGCACGCGCATCAGGCGGCCACCGACAGGTTGAGGGAGGCCAGCGGCGGGCGCTCGGTCACCACGATGTCGGTGACGGCGATCTGCCGGTCCAGGTTCGGCAGCGCGTCCTGGCCGCCCCGGCGGAACTGGGTGAGCAGGCTGGACGGCGGCAGCGCCTCGGTGGTCAGCCCGCGCCGGTGCATCCGCGACCAGGCGGTCGTCATGATCTGCGCGGACATCCGGCCGAGGGCCTCGGTGCCCTGGTGCCGGTGCTTGCGCTCGCCCAGGTCGACCTGCGCCAGGGCGTCCAGCCCGACCAGGTCCACCAGGTCGATCAGCATGCCGATCTCCACGCCGTACCCGGAGACGAACGGGATGCGCTCCAGGGTGCGGCGGCGGCCCGCGTACTCGCCGGCCAGCGGCTGGACGAACCCGGCCAGCTCGGGGAAGAACAGGTTCAGCAGCGGGCGCGCGGCCAGCTCGGTGACCCGGCCGCCGCCGTCGGTCTCCACGCTGACCGGCCCGTTCAGCGGCCGGTGGTAGAAGCCCTTCACGAACTCCACGCCGGAGTCGGTGAGCAGCGGCCCGAGCAGCCCGGTGACGAAGTGCGACGAGAACTCGTGCAGGTCGCCGTCGACGAAGGCGACCACGTCCCCGCTGCTGGCCGCCAGCCCGGCCCACAGCGCGTCGCCCTTGCCCTCCATCCGGGGCAGCCCGCTGGTCATCCGGTCCTGGCTGACCACCCGGGCGCCGGCCCGGCGAGCCACCGCCGCGGTCGCGTCGGTGGACCGGGAGTCCACCACCAGGATCTCGTCCACCAGCGGCACCCGTTCCACCAGGTCACGGCGGATGGTGGCGACGATGGCGCCGATCGTGGCCTGCTCGTCGCGGGCCGGGATCACCACACTGACCCGGGTCGTTCCCTTCGCGGCCAGCAGCTCACCCGGAGCCCACTGGTCGGCGTTGCCGGTCCGGTACGTCGTCCACGCCTCGACTACGGGCGAGACGGTCGGATGCGAATGCCACATCGGCTTACCCCCAAGTTCGCGATCTTCCGGCGCGGTCGGCTTTTCCCAGGGATGACCCGAATCAATCTTTCCGGACGGTGACGAGTCGGTCACTGTCGATGAGATGCGTTTGGGATTCCGGTGGCCGGATACAGAACCGGCCGTTGTTACGGCCCGGTGGGGACAGGGGAGCGGATGTCGATGACGAGAATCGGTCTGATCGGTGCGGGCGGGGTGGCCGCCCGGCACGCCCGGGTGCTCTCCGGCCTGCCCGGAGTGCAGGTGAGCGGCGTGACCGACGTGGTGGCCGAGGCCGCCGAGCGGCTCGCCGGCGAGCACGGCGGCAAGATGTACGAATCGGTCGCCGACCTGATCGACTCCGGCCCGGACGCGGTCTACGTCTGCGTGCCGCCGTTCGCTCACGGGGAGGCGGAGCGGGCCGTGGTGGCCGCCGGCTTGCCGATGTTCGTGGAAAAACCCATCGCTATCAATCACGGCATAGCGACCGAAATCACAGCGTTGGTGGCCGATCGCGGCCTGCTGACCGCCGTCGGGCACCACTGGCGCTACCTCCCGGTCGTGGAGAAGGCGCGGGAGCTGCTCGCCGGCCGGCCGATCCGGCTGATCTCCGGCTCCTGGCTGGACAAGGTGCCGCCGGTGGCCTGGTGGCCGATCGGCGGGCGCTCCGGCGGGCCGGTCGTCGAGCAGGCCGCGCACGTGCTCGACCTGGCCCGGCACCTGGCCGGCGAGGTGGACGAGGTGTTCGCGTACGGCAACGGCACCCCGCCGGCCGTCGAGGGCGCCGACGTGGACGGCGCCACCACGGCGGTGCTGCGGTTCCACAGCGGAGCGGTCGGCACCCTGGCCGCGACCTGCGTGCTCGGCTGGAAGCACCGGGCCGGGCTGGAGGTGTACGCCGACGGCCTCGCCCTGGCCCTGACCGAGACGGAGCTGGTCGTCCGCGACGGCGACCGCACCGAGACGGTCACCTGCGAGCCCACCGACGCGCACGTCGCCGTCGACCGGGCGTTCGTGGCGGCGGTCCGGGGCGAGGAGACCGACGTGCGGGTGCCGTACGCGGAAGCCCTCCGTACCCATGAGCTGGCTCTCGCCGTCGCCCAGTCCGCGGCCGAGGGCCGTGCCATCCGCCCCGGCGAGGCCCCCCGTGCCTGACCGCAACCTGATCGTCGCCGGACCCGGCCGCCTGGAGATCACCGACGTCGCGGGCGAGGACGTCCCGGACGGCGGCTTCCACGCCCGCACCCTGTTCAGCGGGGTGTCCGCGGGCACCGAGCTGACCTTCCTCAAGGGCACCAACCCGGCCCTGCACGCCGGCTTCGACACCGGCCTCGGCCTGTTCGGCGCGCCCCCGGAGCAGGCCTACCCGGTGACCCGCCTGGGCTACATGGAGGTCGCCCGGATCGAGGACAGCCGGACGGCGGCGTGGCCGGACGGCACCGTCGTCGCGATGACCTACGGGCACCGCACCGGCTACCCCGGGCACCCGCTGCGCGACCGGGTCGTGCCGCTGCCGCCCGGCCTCGACCCGGTGCTCGGCATCTACGCCGCGCACATGGGCCCGATCTGCGCCAACGGTCTGCTGCACGCCGCCGCCGACCGGTTCGGCCCGGCTGTGCGCTCGCTCGCCGACGGCGTCGCGGGCTGCCGGGTCGCGGTCGTCGGGGCCGGTGTGGTCGGCCTGCTCACCGCCCTGTTCGCCCGCCTGCACGGCGCCGCCTCGGTGGTCGTGGTGGACCCGACCGCGTCCCGCCGCGCGGTGGCGGAGTCGCTGGGCCTGGAGACCCTCGACCCGGACGCCGACGACGCCGCGGTGGTGCTGAAGACCCGCTGGCGGCACGCCGACGGCGACCGCGGCGCCGACGTCGTCTTCCAGTGCCGCGGCCAGGCCGCCGCCCTGCACCTGGCGCTACGCCTGCTGCGGCCCCAGGGCACCGTGATCGACCTGGCGTTCTATCCGGGCGGCGCGGACGAGGTGCGCCTCGGCGAGGAGTTCCACCACAACGGCCTGGCGGTCCGGTGCGCGCAGATCGGCCGGGTGCCGCGCGGCCTGGCCCACGCCTGGGACCGGGAACGGCTGTCCGCGGCCACCCTCGACCTGCTCCGCGCCGACGGCGACGCGATCCGGAAACACCTGGTCACGGCCATGGTCCCGTTCGACGAGGCGCCCGCGCTGCTGCACGATCTGGCCGAGCGCCGCCGCCAGGAACTGCAGGCGGTCATCACCTTCTGACTCTGGCGGCGGGAGTCCAACACTTCATGGCGGGCAAAATGAAGTACCGTTGCCCGCCATGGGTGTGTCGCAGCGGCTGAAGAGCCGGTTCCGCAAGTTTCTCCAGCGTCCGGGCACGACGGTGGATCTGGGGCCGTTGTCGAAGCGGCTCGGCGCGATCGAGGCGCGCGAGGACGCGCTGAAGGAGCTGACCGACGCCGAGCTGACCGACGCCGCGCGCGAGGCCGGCGACTACGTCGAGATCTGCGCCATCGGCCGGGAGGCCTCCCGCCGCGCCATCGGCCAGCGGCCGTACGACGTCCAGCTCCTCGGCGCGATGGCCCTGCTCGACAAGCGGGTCGCCGAGATGGCCACCGGTGAGGGCAAGACCCTCACCGCCACCGTCGCGGCGTACGGGCACACCCGTCTCGGCAACGGCCCGGTGCACGTCCTGACCGTCAACGACTACCTGGCGAAACGTGACGCCGAGTGGATGGAGCCGATCTACACGCTCCTCGGCCTCACCGTCGCCTCGGTCACCGAGGCGATGACCCCGGAGGAGCGCCGGGAGGCGTACGCCGCCGACGTCACCTACGTCTCGGTCAGCGAGGCCGGCTTCGACTACCTGCGCGACCAGCTGGTCACCGACGTCGCCGACCGGGTGCAGCGCGACCTGGCCACCGCGATCGTGGACGAGGCCGACTCGATCCTGATCGACGAGGCCCGCGTCCCGATGGTCCTGGCCGGCAGCATCGCGAGCGAGGGCGACCCGGTGCACGACGCCGCCGCCCTGATGAAGGAGCTGCGCAAGGGCCGGCACTACGAGGTCGCCGAGGACGGCCGCAGCGTCGCCTTCACCGAGGACGGCCTGAAGTACCTGGAGGAGAAGCTCGGCGACATCGACCTGTACGCCGACGACCAGGTCGAGGTCCTGTCCGCGGTGAACGTGGCGCTGCACGCGCACGCCCTGCTGCGCCGCGACGTCGACTACATCGTCCGCAACGGCGGTGTCGAGCTGATCGACGAGATGCGCGGCCGGGTCGCCCAGCGCCGCCGCTGGCCGGACGGGCTGCAGGCTGCGGTGGAGGCCAAGGAGGGCCTGTCCGCCACCCAGGAGGGCGAGGTCCTGGACACCATCACGGTCCAGGCGTACATCGCCCTCTACCGGACGGTGTGCGGCATGACCGCGACCGCCGTGCACGTCGGCGAGCAGCTCCGGGAGTACTTCAAGCTGGAAGTCGCGGTCGTCCCGCCGAACACGCCGAACATCCGCGAGGACGACGACGACCGGATCTACTCGGCGCACGACATGCGCGACGAGGCCCTGGTCGAGGAGATCCGGATCGCGCACGAGTCCGGGCGCCCGGTGCTGATCGGCACCCTGGACGTGAAGGCGTCCGAGCGGCTGGCGAGCCAGCTCGAGGCGGCCGGCGTCCCGTGCAGCGTGCTGAACGCGAAGAACGACGCCGAGGAGGCCGCGATCATCGCGGAGGCGGGCGCGCTCGGCGCGGTCACCGTCTCCACCCAGATGGCCGGCCGTGGTGTCGACATCCGCCTCGGCGGCAGCGACGAGAAGGACCGCGACGCCGTGGTCGAGCTGGGCGGCCTCTACGTGATCGGCTCCGGCCGGCACGACAGCCGCCGCGTCGACGACCAGCTCCGTGGCCGGGCCGGCCGGCAGGGCGACCCGGGCCGCTCGGTGTTCTTCGTCAGCCTGGAGGACGAGCTGGTCCACCGGCACGCCGGTGACATCCTCCCCGCCTCGCCGCGGATGGACATGGACGGCGTCGTCCACGACAAGCAGGTGGAGTACGCCGTCGAGCACGCCCAGCGGGTCGCCGAGGGCGTCAACCACGAGATCCACAAGAACACCTGGCGCTACAGCGTGGTCATCGAGCAGCAGCGCCTGCTGCTCGCCGAGCGCCGGGAGCGGCTGCTCACCTCCGAGGTCGCGGCGATCATGCTGCTGGAGAAGTCGCCGGAGAAGGCCAAGGAGACCGACGAGGACGTGCTGTCCGACTCGGCCCGGGCGATCGCCCTGTTCCACCTCGACCGGCTCTGGGCCGAGCACCTGGCGTTCCTGTCGGAGGTCCGGGAGGGCGTGCACCTGCGCGCGCTGGGCAAGCTGGACCCGCTCGACGAGTTCCACCGGGCCGCCGTGCCCGCCTTCCAGGAGCTGCTGACCAAGGTCGAGGCGAAGACCATCGAGACCTTCGAGGAGGTCGACCTCACCGACGGCTGGCAGCCGGACCGGGCGGAGATCGTCCGGCCCAGCGCCACCTGGACGTACCTGGTGCACGACAACCCGTTCGGCTCCGAACTGGACCGGCTCATCGCGGCCGTCGGCCGCCGCCTCACCTCGGGCGGCTGATCCGCTCCGCGGGTTCTGATGGGGCGCCCGGGTGGCGCCCCATCAGCTCCACCATCTCGTGCAGCTTGAAGAACTCCGCCGTCGGCATGGCCGAGGCGGGATCCGCGCCGGCGTCCAGCAGGATCCGTACGGTCTCCGCGTTCTGCCGGAACACCGCCGCCGCGAGGGCGCTCTGGCCGCGGTCGTTGACCCGTTCCGGATCGGCGCCGCGGGCCAGCAGCGCCGCCACCGTCTCCGGGTGGTTGTGGTACGCGGCCAGGATCAGCAGCGTGTCGCCCTTGTCGTTGGTGAGGTTCGCCGGGAGGCCGGCGTCCACCTGCGCCGCGAGTTCCCCGGCCACGCCGTCGCGGGCCAGGTCGAACATCCGGTGCGCGTATTCGATCGTTTCAGCGTCCAGGTGTGTCACGTACGGACACTACCCACGTTCGGCAACGTTTAATGAGGCTGACAGAAAACGTTCCGGGAATGCATTTGTGTGACGCGCGACAATATGGAACGTTGTTCCCACAGTGTGGGTCGGCGACTTGACCCACGAACCCGAATGCGGGAATTATCGTCCCCGCTTTACGCACAGTGATCAGTCGTATTCGCTTGCCGCAGCAAATTCTGGGGGATGAATCAATGCCGGTCAGCGCATTGTCGCCGCGTGCCGATCGTCGATCCGCCGGGCCGGGCCGGAGTTCCGCCCGCCGGCCCGCCGAGCCCGCGCTGACCGTGACTCTCGCCATTCCGCTCACCGGTGACGTGGTCTCGCCACAGGCGCACCGGCTGCTCGCCGCCGTCCGCGAGCTGGTCGAGCTGAGCAAGGGGACGGTCACCGTCGAGCAGGCCCTGCCCGTCGACGCCCCTCCTGAGGCGGAGACGGCCGCGGAGGCCGTTCCGGAGGGTCCGGAGGTGCGGCTGCTCACCTCGTCGCGTCAGGCCCTTCTGGACGGCGTGGCGCTGCCGCTCACCCGGCTCGAGTTCGACCTGCTGCAATATCTCGCCGAGCGGCCCCGCCGGGTCTTCACCCGGGCGCAGCTGCTGGCCGCCGTCTGGGGTTACGAGCGGGCCGGTGAGCGCACCGTGGACGTGCACGTGCGCCGGCTGCGGCTCAAGCTGGGCAACACCCTCCCGCTGATCACCACGGTCTACGGCGTCGGTTACCGGCTGGCCGACGACGCCAACATCGCGATCCTGCCGCACGATTGATCCGTGTCAGGTCGAGTGCGCGTCCGTCCCATCTCCTTCGAGGCTCTGGTCTCCGATCTCGCCGGCCGGCTGGCGAGTCGGGAATCCGACAATAGGCTGCGAGTGGCGGTGGATGGGGCCGAAGCGGCCGATCCGGGCCGTCTCGCGGACGCCCTGGTCGACCCGCTGCGGGTCCGGGGCCGCCCCGCCGTACGCGTCGACACCAGCGATTTCCTGCGCCCCGCCTCGACCCGGCTGGAGTTCGGGCGGACCAATCCGGACTCGTTCTACACCGGCTGGTTCGACGAGGCCGGGCTGAACCGTGAGGTTCTGGCCCCGGCGGGTCCGGGTGGTTCCGGCCGGATCATCGAACGGCTGTGGGACGCGCGTCTCGACCGGGCCGCCCGGGCGCCGTACCAGCACCTGCCCCCGAACGCGATCGTGCTGGTCAGCGGCCCGCTGCTGCTCGGCTCCGGCCTCGACTTCGACTTCTCCGTCCACCTTGAGGTGTCCGCCGCGGCGCTGGCCCGGCGTACCCCGCCGGCATCCGCGTGGACCCTTCCCGCCCTCCATCGGTACACCGCCGAGGTCGCCCCGGAGACCTTCGCCGACGTGGTCGTCCGCCTCGACGACCCGCGCCGTCCGGCGCTCGTGGAGGCGGCCCCGTGACGCCCGGCACAAGACCCGCGTGCCGAGTGTGTGGCGGCTTCGACCACTGACAGTTATGCTCCGGTTACTTTTTCGCGGGGGTCCCGTTTGGGATCACCGGCGGTGGGTATCGTCCGGCTCCACATAGCGAGCCGGCCCGGGACGAGGGTGACCCGGCGGATGGCCACCGGCTGGGGCTGAGTGAAGGGCAGGGGGACTGCATGCTCGTCAACGGAGCGGTTGTTGCGGGTAAGGGCGCGGGCACGGCGAAGGGGCTGCGTTCGACCGATGAGATCGAGCAGATCCGCGTGATCCTGCAAGGCCGATTCGAGGAACTCAACACCGAGTACGAAGAGGCCGTCGCCCAGAACACCCGGCTGCGGCTGGTCGAGATCGGCGACGCGGCCGGCGACGACCAGGCCGACAGCGGGTCGAAGACCGCGGAGCGCGACGCCGCGACCTCACTGATCAGGACGCTGCTGGACCGGCGGACCCAGGCGGAGCACGCGCTCCACCGGCTCGACGAGGGGACGTACGGGAACTGCGAGGGTTGCTCCAACCCGATTCCGGTGGAGCGGCTCGAGGTGTTCCCCTCGGCCACCACGTGTGTCAACTGCAAGCAGGTCCGCGAGCGGCGGGCCAGCTGACGCCGTCATCGGGCCCGCCGGCGTTTTCCGTTTCCGCGGCGGCAGTGGAATAACTGCCGAATGTGTCGGCGGGCACATATGCATCACTGAACAAACGTTTATCCGGCCGGGTTCGCCGACGAATTCGGCCGGGGCGCGATCCGCGGCACGGGGCCGGCTTCGATGCCACGGCGGGCGGCTTCCGCCGCGAACACACCCGCGTCGATCACGGCGGCGCCACCGGGGTCGTTGTTGAAGAAAACGAACATCTCCGGTACGCCGTCCGCACGGTCCAGCCACGATCGCAGCGCCGTCCTGCCGTACCGGGGCCACGGTTTCCCGCCGCCCTCGTGCAGCCGCAGATAACCGAAGTCCGCGGTCCGCCACAACGGGGTCAGCGGGCGCCCGAACCGGTCCGCCCAGCACAGCGCCGCCCGGCGCCCGCGCAGCAGCGCCTCGCACTCGGCGGTGAACCAGCTCGCGTGCCGCGGCTCCACCACCACCCGGACCCCCTCGGGGAACAGCCCGAGCGTCTCGTCCAGGGCCGCCAGGTCCGCCTTCATCGTCGGCGGCAGCTGCAGCAGCACCGGCCCGAGCTTGTCGCCGAGCGCCTCGGCCCGGCCCAGGAACCGGGCCACCGGCTCGGCCGGCTCCCGCAGCCGCTTGATGTGCGTGAGATAGCGGCTCATCTTCACCGCGAACCGGAACCCGTCCGGCGTCTGGTCACGCCACTTGGCGAAGGTGTCCCGCTCCGGCAGCCGGTAGAACGCGTTGTTGATCTCCACGGTGCCGAACCGGTCCGCGTAGTACGCCAGCCACGACCGCTGCGGCAGCCCGCCCGGATAGAGGTGGCCGGTGTCGTCGGCGCCCTTGACCGGCCGCCAGTCCCGGTACTGCCAACCCGATGTCCCGATCCGCAACATGCCGGGCTCTTACCCGGGTACAACGAAACCTATGACCGACACAGCGGACGACGACGGCCGGGCCGGCGAACCGGAGGCCACGGCGGGCGACTACGAGTACGACGAGGCGCACGGCGGCGGTGACGACGGCCCCGGCGTGCCGCCGGCGCTCGAGGACGAGGCCCGCCGCCGCCGCGAGCTGAATCCGCACGGCTAGGCGACGGTCCAGGTCGACCCCGGCAGGTTCGCAGGGCTGTCTCGCGTGGGCCGAGACAGCCCTGAGAACCAGCCGGAGGGATTTCAGCGGCCGAGCTGGGCGGCGGCGTGCAGGACCAGAGCGGTCGCCAGGCCGGTGCCCAGCACGGTGACCACCGCCGCCGTGTCCAGCCCGGTGCCGCGGCGATCGGTGACCAGCTTCGCCGTGACCACCGCCAGGATCGGGAACAGCAGCAGCACCAGCAGCGCCACCACCGGCGCCGCCTGCTGCCAGTCCCCGCCGGCCGCCGCGCCGGTGCTGCGGACCACCCCGTTGCCGATCGCCCCGAGCACGCCCCCGGCGAACCCGAGGACCACGAACAGGACCTTCGTGCCGAACGTGATCGGGCGGGCCGGGGGCGTGTACTTGACGCGCGTCTCCACCTCGTCCAGATAGTCCCCGGCGTCGCGCTGCCGGTCCTCGTCGCCGCGCTGGCGGGGGATGCTGGCCGGCGGCAGGGTCCGGCCGAACCGCTCGGCGGCCGGCCCCACCCGGTGCACGAACTCCGACCACAGCCCGGCCGCCCGCGCGTCCACCTGCTCCAGGTCCCGCTGTGCCACCCGGACCGCGTCCACGGCGGCGGCGGCCTCCGCCTGGGCGGCACGCACCGCGGCGTCGGCGGCGGCCCGCCGCTCGGCGTGCCAGCTACGCGCCTCGGCCCGCAGGTCGGCGGCCTTCTGGTCCAGCGTGGTGAGCCGGCGCAGCACGGTCCGGTAGTCCGCCCGGTCGAAGTCCATCGGTTCCAGTTCGCTCACGGCGCGGTCTCACTCATGGGGATCCGTAGGGGATGATCACCTCGGCGCCGCGGTGCACCGAGCGGTCGAAGTGCAGGGCCCGCCACGGGCGGGGGTACCAGTTCGGCGCGCCCTGCCCGGGGTAGTACGGCGACAGCTCGCTGCCGTGCACGTCCAGGGCCACCCACGCGCCGATCGAGTCGGTCCGCGACGCCTGCCCGCCGAGCGTGTCGCGCAGCAGCCCGGCGCCCCGCCACCAGCCGAGCACGTGCAGCCGGCGTTCCGGCCCCTGCCGCAGCACGGTGCGCAGCTGATCGGCCGCCTCCTTGCCGCCGGGCAGCGCGTCGGCCGCGTAGATCAGGATGAAGTGCGGCCGGTCCGCCGGCCACGCCGCGGTCGCCTCGGCGGCGGCGTCCTCCAGGAGCCAGTCGACGTTCTCCAGGTCGTACCACCCGCAGTCCGGGATGCGGGCGTGCAGCGCCTCGGCGGCGGCCCGCGCGTCGGTGTCCAGGCAGACCACCGAGAACCGGGCGCCCTCCGGGGCGAACTGGGCGGCCAGCGACCGGCCCGCGGTCGCCAGGACGGCGCAGGCCTCGTCGACGCGGGTGCCGAGCACGGCCAGGTTGCGGCCGGGGGCACGGCGCAGCACGGTACGGGCGGAGCGTGCCGCCACGTCGATGGTCTCGCCGAGCAGCGCGACCGGCGCCGCCGGCGACTCGCTGGCCCGCAGCCCCCGGTAGTCGGGGCTGTCCACCAGTTTCGGGATCACGTCGCCGTCGAAGAGCCGGGGCGGCCCCAGCTCGGCCGGCCGGCGCCGCCACAGCCGGTGCTGGAGAGCGCCCCAGCGTTCCCGGTCGCCGGCGGCCGGCACCCGGACCACCCGGTTGGCCTCGGTGGCGCCGGAGTCGGCGTTGACGACCGCGTGGTAGCGCGGCAGCGACTCGGCGGCCGCGTTGGTCTCGGCGAGGACCCGGCGGGCCCGGGGCAGCGCGATCCGCAGGCTGAACTGGGCGACCAGCGCGGGCCGGCCCCACAGCGCCTCGATGCCGGAGACGTCCTGGCTGGCCAGGACCAGGTGGATGCCCTGGGAGCGGCCCCGGCGGGCGAGGTCCTCGAGCAGGTCCACGGCCTCCCCGGCGACGGCGTCCCGGCCGGCCAGCAGCACCTGGAACTCGTCGACCACGGCGACGATCCGGGGCCAGGAGCCCTCCGGGTCCTCGGCGCGCAGCTCGGCCAGGTTGGTGACCTCGTGCTGTTTGGCGGCGTCGGCGCGGCGGCGCAGCTCGGCGCTGAGGAACCGCAGCAGCGCCAGGCCGAACTCCCGGTCGGTGTTCACGTTCACCCCGACCAGGCGGACGTGCGGCAGCCAGCTCGGGTCCCGGCGGCCCGGCGCGAACCGGGCGAACGACACGCCCTCCTTGAAGTCGAGCAGGTAGAACGCCAGCTCGTCGGGGGAGTAGCGGGCGGCGAGGGCGCCCATCCAGGCGTAGATGAAGTTGGTCTTGCCGGTGCCGGAAGGCCCGGCGATCAGCGCGTGCGGCGGGTAGTCGCTCAGCGTCACCAGCACCCGGGCGCCCTGCGGGCTGTCGCCGAGCGGCGCGGTCAGCCCGGCCGACGAGGTCTCCCGCCACTCGGTGCCGGGCTCCGGCAGGAGGCTGTCCAGCGCCACCGGCGCCGGCCCGGCGGCCACCTCCTCGGCGATCTGCCGGCACGTCGCGGTCACCGTCGTGGGCGGGGGTGCGGGATCGAGGCGTACGGGCAGATCACCCGCCCCCTCGATCCGGGTGTCCTCGCCGCCGGCCGCGCTGATGAACTCGATGCCCGGCCCGGGCGCCACCTCCAGCCCCCGGATCACCAGGTGCACCCCGCAGGCGGCGCCGGTGCGCAGCAGCCGGTCCAGCTGGGAGCGTTCGTGCCGGGACAGCTCGCCGCCGCCGAGCAGCACCGCCACCCGCCACGGCTCGGGCCGCCGGTTGGTGACCGCGTGCAGCTCGCGCAACGAGGTGTACTCGCCGGCCAGCACCGTCTCGTTGATCCGCCGGACGTGCCCGACCAGGTCGTCGAGCAGGCGCTCCAGCCCGCCGGGGCCGACGAAGGTGAGCACGCCGGCCGGGGCCAGCGGCGCGAACCCGGCCAGGCCGCCGCCGAGGTGCTCCGGGTCGTACCCGATGATCCGCACCGCGCCGGGCGCGCTCGTGCCGAGCGCCCGCAGCAGCAGCCCGGCCACCACGTCGTCGCCGGCCCGCCGGTCGCCGTCCACCACGACGTGCCCGCGGTCCAGCAGCGCCACCAGGGCGGGGACGTCCGGCGCCGGCTCGTCCAGCGGCGGGCCGGCCGTGATGTCCGGGGGCTCGCTCTCCGGGCCGGGCAGCGGCGCGGTGACCTCGCCGGGCGCGCCGGCCCAGGCGCCGCGGGGCCGGCGGTGCTCGCCGTCGGCATCCCCGGCGGGGTCGCCGCCCCGGCCGGCGGGCCGCCGGGCCTCACCCGGGACCGGGGAGGGGACCGGGGCCTCGGGCAGGATCAGCCGGCCGATGCGCAGCTCGGCGGCCCGGTCCAGCGGGGTCGGCTCCCAGCTGTGCCAGGGTTCGCCGGCCGCGCCCGGGGCGGCCCGGTCGGCCGCCGCCGCCGCGACGCCGACCAGCGCCGCCAGCTCGCTGTCGTGCCAGGAGTCGATCTCGCGGATCCGCTCGTCCCGGGCCGCCGCCAGCTTCCGCCGGCGGGTCGTGGCCGCCGCGACCACCCGCTCGTACCGGTCCTGGGCCGCGTCCCGGATCTCGTGCGCCCGTTCCAGGGCGATCTGGGCCGCGCCGAGGGCGTGCGACAGCCCGGCGCGGATCTCCATCACCCGGTCTCTGGTGGACTCAGCCATGACCCGCCGGCATCGTCGCAGTCGTCTCGGTCATCGCTCGCGCTCCGGTCTCTCGGTCTCCGGCCGGACGGTGCGGACCGGCTCCGGGGCGTTCGGGTCGAGGGCGCCGGCGTCGCGGCCGAGGCGGGCCAGCAGCACGCCGGTGAGGACGCTGGCGGTGACCGCGTTGTCGGCCGGGTGGCCGGCCGGCTGGTCGCCGCGTTTCTGCTGTTGCTGCTGGACCGGCACCCGGCAGATCCGGTCGAGCAGGGTCTCCAGGACGCCCGGCGCGGTGCCCGGCAGCAGGGCCCGGACCCGGCCCTCGGCTGCCGTGCGCAGCCGGGGCACGTCCTCCGGGCGGGGCTCGTGGCCGAGCAGGTCGCCGGCCAGCCGGTGCAGCACCTGCGGGGTGACCGCCGACAGCCCGAGACCGGTCGACGCGTTGACCTTGTGCAGCTCCCGGCCGAGCCGGGCGCGGTCGCCGGCGCGCACCCCGGCGGCGATCCGGCGCAGCAGCGCGGACGCGTCACCCTCCTCGCCGGTGTCGCCGTCCTGGTCCGGTGGCGGTTTCTCGCCGGTGAGCTGGGCGACCCGCTGCTGCCACCACGGCCCGAGCCGCTCCGGCGGGCCGGCCTCCGGCTCCTGCCGGGGCGCGCGGGACCGCTCCTGCTCCTGCTTGAGCGGGGCCCGCCACTCCTGCCCGGCCGGGGCGCCGGGGGTCGCGGACAGCCCGAGGACCGCCAGGTAGCGGTCGACGGCGTCCTGGGTGGCGCGCAGCGCGGCGGCGGCGCTCTCGGCGTGCTCGGTGCCCTGGGCCAGCCGGGCCACCCCGAGCTCCTGGCTGGACTCCTCCTGGACCCAGAGCAGCAGCTGGGTCGCGGCGTTCAGCTTGTTCAGCGCCACGGCGAGCTCGCCGGTGGGCAGGCCGTCGGAGATCGCGCGAAGCTGGGCGCCGAGATCCTGCAGCAGCGACATCGCGTCAGAGGCTCGCCGTGTAGGTGTTGGCCTGCTCCACCGCCGCCATGGTGGCGCTCAGCGAATCCTCGAGCTGCTGGTGGGCCTGGGAGAGTGAGGCGTGCGCGGCGCCGACGGCGTCGCTGGTGCCGCCCTCGAGGGCCATGGCCAGCATCTGCTGGGCCTCGTCGATCTTCTCCTGCGCCGCCTGGATCGCCTGTTGTCCCTCGGTGACCTGCTGAAGTGCGGTCTGCACGGCGGCTTTGAGTTCGGCGACACTGGCCACCTGCGGAATGCCTCCTGTGCGCTTGACGACGGGCGCTGCAAGCCTACCGCCCGGTTCCCGCCCCGCCGTTCCACGGTGCCGCTTTTAGCGTCCCGTGCCAGCCGTCGCGGAAACCGGTTTCTCCGGGCCCGCACCGGAGATCGCGCAGGTGAGATCGTATCCGCCGGGAGATCCACTGTGGATCGAGGGGGTGCCCGGCCGGCGTCACGATCACCCCTGGAAGCGACAACGCGACGGCGCGGCCGGGTGACGTGCGGCGGATCAGCGGGGGACCGCGGACGGGCCCTGCACCTCGGCGCCGAGCGCGGTGACACGGTCACGGAGGCCGCGGTCGGCGGTGACGACGACGGTCCGGCGGGTGGGGGCGGTCACCCGTACCACCGCGACGATCTCGTCGTCGCCGGACCCGGTGGCGCGGGCGATGCGCACCCCGGGCGGACCCGGCGGGATGTCCCGGGCCCGGCCCTCGACCACCAGGGTGACCTCGACCGGCGCCGGGACGCCGGGAAGGCCGGTCGCCGGCACCGTCGCCAGGCTGTCGCGGAGCCGGGCCGCGGCGCCCGCCCGGTCGCGCCACCAGCCGTCCGGAACCGAGCCGACCACGTTGGCCCCGTCGACGACAACCATCGGGATGCCGGGATCTCCGGGCATCGGAGGCTCCGGCAAGGAAGGCTCTCGGAAGAGAGGCATGAGCGAGGGCGGATCCTGGGACGCCGACATAGAGTTGAGTGTAGTCGTATCAACTTTTTGCGCGATCCGGGAATCAGCGGGGTGGATCACGCGCTGTTGACAGCCGGGCGGCGGGCGTTTGCCGCCCGGGCGGCCGGGTAGCCGTAGCAGGCGAGCCGGCCCGAGGTACCAGGAGAGAAGAGACTCATGAGCATCGGACCGTTCGGGCCGCCCGGGCCCGGCCAGTGGGACGACCTGTTCGCGCGCTTCTTCGGTGCGGCCGAGCCGCGCCGGTCGGCGCAGCGCTTCGACATCGCGCGGTACATGAGCGACGACGCCCGGCAGGTTCTCGCCGACGCCGCGCGCCGGGCCGCGGAGCTGGCCGGAGGAGCGCGGCCGCTGGCCGACCTCGACACCGACCACCTGCTCTGGGCCGTGCTCCAGCAGGAGCCGATGAAGGAGACCGTGCGCCGGGCCGGCGCCGACCCGGACAAGCTGCTCAGCGAGATGGGCCGCCCCGCGGCCGCCGCGGGCGAGCTGCCGGAGAGCATCTCGCTCACCCCGGCCGCCAAGCGGGCGCTGCTGGACAGCCTGCAGATCTCCCGCGCGGTCGGCGCCTCCTACATCGGGCCCGAGCACATCCTGATGGCGCTCGGCCTGAACACCGACTCGGCGGCCGGCCGGCTGCTGGCCGGGCGCATCGTCGACCCGCGGAGCATGCCGCACCACAGCGAGCTGCCGAAACCCGGTGGCCCCGGGCACGGGCACGGCCACCACGGGCACCACGGGCACGCCCCGGCGGCGCCCACGCCGACGCTCGAGCAGTTCGGCGTCGACCTGACCGAGGCGGCGCGGCGCGGCGAGATCGACCCGGTGATCGGCCGGGCCGACGAGATCGAGCAGGCCGTGGAGATCCTGTCCCGGCGCACCAAGAACAATCCGGTGCTGATCGGCGAGGCCGGCGTCGGCAAGACCGCGATCGTGGAGGGCCTGGCCCAGCGGATCGTGGACGGCGACGTGCCGCTGACCCTGCAGGACAAGCGGGTCGTCCAGCTCGACCTGCCGGGCCTGGTGGCCGGCACCAAGTACCGCGGCGACTTCGAGGAGCGCCTGAAGAAGGTGATCGAGGAGATCCAGGCGTCCGGCGACAGCCTGATCGTCTTCCTCGACGAGATCCACACCCTGGTCGGCGCCGGTGGTGGCGGCGAGGGCGGCGGCATGGACGCCGGCAACATGCTCAAGCCGGCGCTGGCCCGCGGCCGGCTGCGGGTGATCGGCGCGACCACCCTCGACGAGTACCGCAAGAACATCGAGAAGGACGCGGCGCTGGCCCGGCGCTTCCAGCCGGTGGTGGTCGGCGAGCCGAGCGTCGAGGACACCGTGGCGATCCTGCGCGGACTGCGGGACAACTACGAGGCCCACCATCAGGTACGGATCACCGACGCCGCCCTGGAGGCCGCGGCGGAGCTGTCCTGCCGCTACATCACCGACCGGTTCCTGCCGGACAAGGCGATCGACCTGATCGACCAGGCCGGCGCGCGGGTGCGGCTGCGGACCAAGACCCCGGACGCGAACCTGCGCGAACGCGAGCGCCGCCTCGAGCAGCTGTCCCGCGACCGGGACCAGGCGGTGGCCGCCGAGCACTATGAGAAGGCGTCCGAGCTGCGCGACCAGATCAACGAGCTGAAGGCGCAGCTGGCCGGGGCCGGCGCGGGCGCCGACGGGGTGCCGCAGGTGACCGAGGAGGAGATCGCCGAGGTGGTGTCGCGGGCCACCGGCATCCCGGTCGCCCAGCTCACCGAGGCCGAGCGGGACCGCCTGCTGCGCCTCGAGCAGCACCTGCACGAGCACGTGATCGGCCAGGAGGACGCGGTCGCCGCGGTCGCCGAGGCGGTCCGCCGGGCGCGGGCCGGGCTCGGGGACCCGGACCGGCCGGTCGGCAGCTTCCTGTTCCTCGGCCCGACCGGCGTCGGCAAGACGGAGCTGGCCCGGTCCCTGGCGGAGGCGCTGTTCGGCGAGGCGGACCGGATGATCCGCCTGGACATGAGCGAGTTCCAGGAGCGGCACACGGTGTCGCGGCTGGTCGGCGCGCCGCCCGGATACGTCGGCTACGACGAGGCGGGGCAGCTCACCGAGGCGGTGCGGCGCCGGCCGTACAGCGTGGTCCTGCTCGACGAGATCGAGAAGGCGCACCCGGACGTCTTCAACCTGCTGCTGCAGGTGCTCGACGACGGCCGGCTCACCGACAGCCAGGGCCGGACGGTCAGCTTCAAGAACACCGTGCTGATCATGACGAGCAACCTGGGCGCGGACCTGATCAACGGGTCCACCCGCAGCGTCGGGTTCGGCGCGGCGGACGACGGCAGGTCGGCCGACGAGGAGCTGCGCGACCGCCTCGACCGGCGGCTCAAGGAGCAGCTGCGGCCGGAGTTCATCAACCGGATCGACGAGATCATCATCTTCCGGCAGCTGGAGAGCGGCCAGCTCCACCGGATCACCGAGATGCTGCTGGCCGGCACCAGGGCCCGCCTGGAGGCCCAGGACGTGCGCATGGAGATCAGCCCGGCCGCGGTCGACTGGCTGGCCGAGAAGGGCTTCCAGCCCGAGTTCGGGGCCCGGCCGCTGCGCCGCACCATCCAGCGCGAGCTGGACAACCGGCTGTCGAAGATGCTGCTCGCCGCCGATCTGGCGCCCGGCCGGACGGTCCGGGTGGACGCCCGGGACGGCGCGCTGACCTTCGACGTCGCCCTGTCGGCGGCCGTCTGAGACGTTGACGCCGCGGCTTGCGGGAGCCGCGGCGTTTCTCAGGCCGCGGCCAGCTGCTCCGGCTGGCTGCGGATCCACTCCATGAAGTTCTCGTTGCGGGCCAGAGCCTCCTGGTACGCCTCCTTGGCGTGCGCCATCAGCGTGGGCGCGCTGCGGGCCGCCGGCGAGTCCGGATGCCAGCCGAGCACCACCCGCCAGCGCAGCGGGGCGCCGCGCAGCGGGCGGCTGGTGAGCCCGGCCGGCGCGCGGAACGTGGGCTGGCAGAGCCCGATGGCCATGCCCAGCTCGACCATGTCGATGCAGTTGCGCACGTCGGACTCCAGGACCCGGCGCGGGGCGAACCCGGCCCGGGCGCAGGCGGCGGCGAAACAGTCGGCGAAGCAGCCGTCGCCGGGACCGGCCACCCACTGCTCCTCGGCCAGCTCGGCGAGATCCACCTCGACGTTCTTCGCCTGTGGGTGGTCCTCCGGCATCAGCACGCAGACCGGGTCCATCCCGATGGTCTCCCAGACCAGGCCGTACTCCGCGGAGGGGATGGCGTCCCCGCAGACACCGACCTGGGCGTAGTCGAGCTTGCCGGCCAGCACCATGCTGGACAGCTCGGAGATGTAGTAGGAGGCGTGCGTGGAGATCTGCGCCTCCGGCTGGGTCGCCGAGAGACGGTGCACGAGATGAGCGACCACCGGTCCGCTGATCGCGCCGATCCGGTACCTGCTCATCGTGTCGGGACCGGCGCCGGCCGCCAGCCGGGCCGCTTCGTCCTGCAGCCCTTTCATGGCCGGCAGCAGCACCCTGGCCCGGGAGAGGACCAGCTCCCCCAGGGCCGTCGGGCGAGCGCCCCGGCGGTCACGGTCGAACAGCGGGCCACCCAGTGTCCGCTCTATCCGCTGAAGTTGGGCGGTGAGCGCAGGCTGGGCAAGGCCGAGTTGTGACGCGGCCTTGGTCACGCTGCCGGTCTCCGCGATGGCGCAGACCACCTTCAGATGCCGCAGCTCGAGGTTCATAGCGTGACGTTAGGACTAGAAAGGGATCGAACGCTAGTCCGGGAGACGTGGAATGATCGGCAGCTTGTGACAAACGTATGAACGAACAGGACACAGGTCGCTTACCGGCCGGTACCGTTCTTTTTCGTCACAGATCCCGCGGGTAGGTGGGTCGCGCCGTGATCATGTCGCGGACCTTGTCGACCACCCCGACGAGCGGATCGACCACCTTGTTCCACGGCGGGACGGCAGGAGTCGCAGGATGCGGCCGGGTCGGCGCCGCCTCCTTCGCCGTCTCGAACCGGTTGCCGAGCCGGATCAGGTCCTCGGCCGACGCCATCTGCTCCAGCAGCGGCAGCAGCTCCTCGGCGTCGGCCACGACGTGCCGGCGGATCGCCTCGGCGATCGGCGCGGGGTCGCCGCCGCTCTCCAGATCACCGAGCTGCAGCAGCAGCGCCTGGTCCTCGGCGAGCTCCCGGTCGGCGATCCGGTCGCCGTCCGGCACCGCGGCGCGGACCGCCGGGTAGAGGTACTGCTCCTCGGCGCACAGGTGCCGGGAGATCGTCGCGACCAGCACCGAGGCGAGCTTCGGGTCGGCCGGGCCGGTGTGCAGGCGCCCGGTCAGCGACAGGATCTCCCGGTGCTGCTCGGCGACCACGTCGACGATGCTGCGCCCGGAGGTCTCGCCGCCGACCGGCGGCAGCGGGGGAAGATTCACGTCAGACACGGCGACTCTCGTACCCGGGAACGCTCTCCCACCAAACCCATCCGACCGCCCCGCCCCCCACCCTTGGAGCGGACTGACGACCCTCCCTTCACATGCTGCTGGTAAGAAGGTCGAATGACGACCACCGCCGAGAGCGAGGTCACGGACCTCTGCCGTGACCTGCTCCGCATCGACACCACCAACACCGGCGACCCGCGCACCACCGTGGGCGAGCGGGCCGCCGCGGAGTACGTCGCCGAGCGGCTGGGTGAGGTCGGCATCGAGTCACGGCTGCTGGAATCCGCGCCGACACGGGCCAACCTGATCGCCCGGATCCCCGGCGCCGACTCCTCCCGCGGCGCGCTGCTGGTGCACGGCCACCTCGACGTGGTGCCCGCCGACGCGAGCGAGTGGTCGGTGCACCCGTTCTCCGGCGAGGTGAAGGACGGCTACCTGTGGGGCCGCGGCGCGGTCGACATGAAGGACTTCGACGCGATGGTCCTGGCCGTCGTCCGGGAGTGGAAGCGCACCGGCTACGTCCCGCCGCGCGACATCGTCCTGGCGTACACCGCCGACGAGGAGGCCGGCATGGAGTACGGCTCCCAGTGGCTGGCCCGCGAGCACGCCGACCAGTTCGAGGGCTGCACGGAGGCGATCGGCGAGGTCGGCGGGTACTCGTACACCGTCAATGACGATCTTCGGCTCTATCTCGTCCAGACCGCCGAGAAGGGTCTCGACTGGCTGCGCCTGCACGCGACCGGGCGGCCCGGCCACGGCTCCTTCATCCACGACGACAACGCGGTCACCAACCTGGCCGAGGCCGTCGCCCGGGTCGGCCGGCACCGCTTCCCGACCGTCGTCACCCCCACCGTGCGGGCCTTCCTCGAGCAGGTCAGCGACGCCCTGGAGATCGATCTCGACCCGGACCAGCCGGAGCTCGCGGTGTCCAAGCTCGGCCCCATCGCCAACCTGATCGGCGCGACCCTGCGCAACACCGCCAACCCGACCCGCCTGGAAGCCGGCTACAAGGACAACGTCATCCCCGGCAAGGCGTCGGCCACCATCGACTGCCGGACCCTGCCCGGGCACGCCGACGCGTTCCTGCGCGAACTGCGCGAGGTGATCGGGCCGGACATCGAGATCGAGCACATGCACCAGCAGCCGGCCGTGGAGACCTCGTTCGACGGGGACCTGGTCGACGCGATGGGCGCGGCGCTGCGGGCCGAGGACCCGGGGGCGCGGACCGTGCCGTACCTGATGTCCGGCGGCACCGACGCCAAGGCGTTCGCCACCCTGGGGATCCGCTGCTTCGGGTTCGCGCCGCTGCGCCTGCCGCCCGACCTCAACTTCAGTGCGCTGTTCCACGGCATCGACGAGCGAGTTCCGGTGGAGGGACTAAAGTTCGGCGTGCGTGTGCTCGACCGCTTGCTCCGAAACAGCTGAATCGGAAGGACCCCCATCCACATGACTGACCAGAACGCCGAACTCGACGCCGCCCTCGAACGGGTCGTCGAGGCGGCGCGGGCGCACCTGGTGGCCGTCAAGGCGGCCGCCGGCCGCATCGACGACGACGACGTCTGGCAGGCGTACGTCGACCTCAACAACGCCTCCTACGCGTACGACGAGAAGCTGCTCGACGCTTTCGGCGAGGTCACGCCGTGGGACGTCGAGTCGATCGACCCGGACGAGGCGGACCGCCGGTTCGGCAACGTCACCGAGGCCGGCGCCGGGGCGGGCGCCGATCCGTACCCGCAGGTGGTCTCGGTCCGCCAGCGCCGCGATTACCGCGTGCCCAGCGTGTCCGCCCTGCTGAAGGTCGCCGAGACCGCCCGGCGCAGCTCGGTCCCCGACGACGAGGAGGCCGGCCCGGTCGAGTCGGTCGGCGAGGCCGTGCTGGAGCTGCTGCAGGCCGGCGACGGCTCGCTGTCCTCGCTCGACGTGCCCGAGCTGGAGCCCCTCGACGGCCTGCTCACCGTCACCGAGGTCGCCGAGCCGCTGGACCTGGAGGCGTTCGACGACGCCGACGGCTCCGGCCCGTTCGCCCCGGTCGAGACCGACCTGCTGGTCGGCCGCCTGGACGAGCACCCGTTCCTGCCGGACGAGGATGACCACGACCACCACGACCACGCCGGTCACCACCACCACTGAGCCACGAGGGCCCGCCCGCGGCGTCGCCGCCGGGCGGGCCTGCTCAGTAACTGAGGTTCGGCTGCGGTGTCGCCTGGACGCGGCGGCGGAGCATCACCTTCCGCGAGCCGTCGGCGAAGAGCTGAACCCTGGCGAGCTCCCACCCGGAGAACTCGGCCTGAATGGCGAGCCGCGCCGCCGCGGCCAGCCGATCGACATTTGAGGGCAACCGCAGCGGCGCATATTCGTAGTCCATGGGATCTAATATGCTCCCGGCCCGGACCCGCTGACCAGACCCTGCAACGGCTGGTTCGCAGGCCGGTGGCAGTGCCGGCAGGGTGGGCGGCGGCGCAGGTGGTAGGCGTACGCGGCCAGGCCGAGCGTGATCGACCACACCGGCCACAGCATCATCGGGATGCGGGAGGCCAGGCCGGAGCCGTCGTACAGCGCGCCGGAGCCCTCGCCGGTGAACAGCGAGATCGACGCGGACCAGACGAGGGCCGCCACCAGGGACGCCGGGACGGTGGCGAGGCGGATCGGGACGGCTCGGCCGCGGGCGAACGGGATCCAGCGCGGGAACACCTCGCCCCAGCGCCGGATCAGACCGAGTGTGAGCACGGTTCCCACCAGGGCGAACGTGCCCAGGCCGGCGCCGGCCCAGACCATGCCGGTGCGCTGCATCTCGGCGAGGAACTCCGCGGGGATGCCCAGTGGGATCCCGGCGAGCCAGGCCAGGCGGGTTCCGGCGTACAGCGCCGGGATGATCGCGGCGATCCAGGTGACGACCCGGCCCCAGCGGGCGGCGCCCTCCGGCGTGGTCCATCCGGCGATGGCGCCGGACCTGCCGCACGACTCGCAGTTCCCGGCGGTCCGGCGATGCCAGCGGATCGTGGCGCGGGCGATCAGCAGCCCGCCGGCGACGGCGCAGACCTGGTTGGCCAGCGCCCACGTGAAGATCGTGCCGTAGTCGACGGGCGGCCAGCCGAACGGAAAACCGACGATCATGATCGGGAGGTACCCGGCGACCGTCAGCAGGCGGACGTCGGCGACCACGGCCAGCAGCGCGAACGCCACCAGGAACAGATAGGCGAGCATGGGGCGGCGGGCCGGGACGCCCGCGGCGGCGGCGACCAGGATCACGGCAGCGGACAGCAGGGCGGCGGCGAACACGGGCGCGCCGACGGCGGGGTCGAGGGCCCGCAGGACGCTGTCGGCGCCACGGGCGTCGTTCGTGCCGAAGGGGAAGCCCCGGCCGGTGATCGTCCAGCCGAGGGCGAGGATGCCGTAGGCGGCGGCCCAGCAGGCCGCGATACGCGAGGTCATGCCCTCACGCTCGCCGAGGCGCGGGCGGCGGGGATCCCCGCGTGGAGGGAACGGTCTCCCTCCTGCGAGGGAGAGGTCAGAGCGGGACGAAACCCGAGCGGTACGCCGTGACGACCGCCTGCGTACGATCCCGCACCCCCAGCTTGTCCAGAACGTTCCGCACGTGCGTCTTGACCGTCTCGACGCCGAGCACCAGCCGCGCCGCGATCTCGGTGTTGGACAGCCCCTCGGCCATCAGGGTGAGCACCTCGGCCTCCCGGGCGGTGAGCCGTGCCGAGGCGATCCGGTCGCCGGGTGGCCCGTACGCCGCCGCCAGCCGCCGCACCGCCGCCGGGAACAGCAGCGAGTCGCCGCGCGCCACCACCCGCACCGCCTCGGCGAACTGCTCCGGCCGGGCCCGTTTCAGCAGGAACCCGGCGGCCCCGGCTCGCAGCGCCTCGTACACGTACTCGTCGTTGGCGAACGTCGTCACCACCAGCACCTTCGGCGGCTCGGCGAACCTCTCCAGCAGCAGCCGGGTGGCCTGGATGCCGTCCAGGCGCGGCATCCGCACATCCATCAGCACGACGTCCGGCCGCAGCCGGAGCGCGGCCGGCACCACCTCGGACCCGTCGGCGACCTCCCCGGCGACGGTCAGATCCGGCGCGGCGTCCAGCAGCGCCCGCAACCCGGTCCGGACCAGCGCGTCGTCGTCGGCGATCAGCACGCTGATCACGGCGCGGCCACCGGGAGCCGCGCGGTGACCCGCCACCGGTCGCCGTCCGGCCCGGCGGTCAGGGTGCCGCCGAACAGCCGCACCCGTTCCCGCATGCCCTCGACACCGTGCCCGCCGCCGGGACGTGCGAGCGGCCCGGCGGCCCGGTTGGTCACCTCGATCATCAGATCCTCCTCCTGGCGGATGCGCAGCGTCACCTCGCCGCCGCCGTGCCGGGCGGCGTTGGTCAGCGACTCCTGGACGATGCGGTACGCCTCCCGCGACACCGCCGCCGGCACGTCGAGCGGGGGCACGTCCGCCCGTACCCCCGCGGTCAGCAGTTGATCGAGATCGTCGAGGGTGGGCGCCGGGCGGCGGGCGGCGGGGGAGTCGCGCAGGATGCCGAGGACCGTGTCGAGTTCGGTGGCCGCGGACCGGCCGGTGTCCTCGATCGCCGCGAGGGCCTGCCGCGCGAACCCGGGGTCGGCGTCGAACACCGCCCGCGCCGCCCCCGCCTGCAACGTCATCGCGGTCAGCGCGTGCCCGACCGCGTCGTGCAGCTCCCGGGCGAGACGGTTGCGCTCGGCGAGCCGGCGTTCGGCCTCGCGCACCTCGGCGAGCCGGGCGGCCACCGACGGGCCGAGCAGCACCGGCGCCATGGTGACGGCGAGCCGGCTCAGACCGGCCACCGCGGCGACCGCGATCAGGATCCCGGCCGGCGCCCACACCCACGGCACCCGCAGGTCGACCCCGGCCGGGATCGACCGGGCGGTGAAGGCGAGCAGCGCCACCGGCAGGGCGATCAGCAGCACCGCCCCGACCAGCACCCCGGTGATCAGATGCAGGGCGAACCAGAGCGCGGACCGCAACCGGGTCTCCAGCTCGACCCGGCCGGAGCCGGGGAGATCCACCCCGAGGAGGGTACGGGCCGCCGCGATCTCCAGCTCCCGGGTGCCGCTGAGGAACGGCGGCAGCACCCCGATCACGGCGACCACGACAGCCGTCGCGGCGACCCCCGCCCGGCTGCGCGGATCGGTGACGAACAGTTGCGCCAGCAGGCCCGCCGACACCAGGTACGGCAGCGCCAGCACCCCGCCGAGCAGGAAGAACACCGTCCGCCGCAGCACAGCGCCTCAGCCGAACCAGGTGTTCGGGTAGCTGACGCCCTCACGCTCCGGATAGCCGACCTCGATCGCCGACACGTCGTCCAGCGCGAACGCTATCTCCGCCGGCAGGGTCAGCTGCTCGCTGCGCAGCGCCCCCTGCAACTGCCCGGCGGTCCGCGCGCCCAGGATCGGCGCCGCCACCCCCGGCCGGTCCCGGATCCAGGCCAGCGCCACCTCCAGGGGCGACACCCCCAGCCCGCCCGCCGCCGTCACCACCGCCTCCACGATGCTGGACGAGCGCGGCTCCAGATAGCTGCGGACGAACTCGCCCATGTGCTCGGACGCGGCCCGCGAGTCCAGCGGGCGGCCGTTGCGGTACTTGCCGGTGAGCACCCCCCGGCCCAGCGGCGACCACGCCAGCACCCCGAACCCGAGCGCCGCGCCGGCCGGCACGACCTCCCGCTCGATACCGCGTTCCAGCAGCGAGTACTCCATCTGGGCGGCCACGATCGGGGCCCGCCCGGGGTACGCCGCCTGCCACGTCGCGGCCCGCGCGGTCTGCCAGGCCGCGAAGTTCGACACCCCGGCGTACCGCACCCGGCCGCTGGCCACCGCCTGATCGAGAGCGGCCAGGGTCTCCTCGAACGGGGTCTGCGCGTCGTACCCGTGGATCTGCCACAGGTCCACGTAGTCGGTGCCGAGCCGGCGCAGCGACGCGTCCAGCGAGCGCAGCAGGTTGCCACGGGAGGCGTCCCGGGGACGGTACCGCTGCGGGGTCAGCCCGGCCTTGGTCGCGATCACCACCTCGTCGCGGGGCACCAGATGATCCAGCAGCGAGCCGATCACCGACTCGGCGTCGCCGTCGCCGTACACGTCGGCGGTGTCGATCAGCGTGCCGCCGGCCTCCAGGAAGATCTTCAGCTGATCCGCCGCGTCGTCGGGGTCGGTGTCCCGTCCCCAGGTCATGGTGCCGAGCGCGAGCCGCGAAACCGCCAACCCGCTTCGGCCGAGCGGTCGCTGATGCATGAGTGAACCTTATTCAGAGTCCCTGTCCTGCGAAATCCCACAGGCTCCGCCGGGTGGGTCGGTTACCGGACCGAAACGGCGGAAGCCGTCGATCAGTAGGCTTGCGGGCGACGGACAGATCTTCGGGAGGGCAGGCGCGTGCGGCTCGGACTCAGCCTCGGCTACCAGACGGCGTGGAGCACCCCCGCCGACCATCTCGCGATGGCCCAGGAGGCGGATCGGCTCGGCTATTCCGTGGTCTGGGCGGCGGAGGCGTACGGCTCCGACACCGTCAGCATGCTCGGCTGGATCGCCGGGCAGACCGAGCGGATCGACCTGGGCGCCGCCGTCATGCAGATCCCGGCACGCACCCCGGCGATGACCGCGATGACCGCCGCCACCCTCGACACGCTGTCCGGCGGCCGGTTCCGGCTGGGCCTCGGCGTGTCCGGGCCACAGGTCTCCGAGGGGTGGCACGGGGTGCGGTTCGCCAAACCCCTCGGGCGTACGAGGGAGTACGTCGACGTGGTCCGGATGGCTCTGGCCCGGCAGCCGGTGTCGTACGCCGGCGAGCACCACCAGCTGCCCCTGCCCGGCGGCGCCGGCAAGGCGCTCAAGCTCGGCTTCCGCCCGCTGCGCCCGGACATCCCGATCTACCTGGCCGCCGTCGGCCCGAAGAACCTGGAGCTCGCGGGCGAGATCGCCGACGGCTGGCTGGGCATCTTCCTCGCCCCCGACGCGCTCGCCGACCAGCTCGCCCCGATCGCGGCCGGCCGGGCCAGGACCGGCAAGGACCTGACCGGTTTCGACGTGGTCGCGTCCGTGCCGGTGGCGATCGGCGACGACCTGGACGCGTGCGCCGACGTGATCCGGCCGTACGCCGCGCTCTACGTCGGCGGCATGGGCAGCCGGGAGCAGAACTTCTACAACGCGCTCGCCGTCCGGCTCGGCTACCCCGACGAGGCGAAACTCGTGCAGGACCTCTACCTGAGCCGGCAGCCCCGCGACGCCGCCGCCGCGGTGCCCCGCGAGTTCATCGAACGGACCTCCATCATCGGTACGCGGGAGAACGTCACCAAACGCATCCAGGAGTACGCGGCCGCCGGCGTCGGCACCCTCTCCATCAGCCCGTACGTCGGCGACCTGCAGAGCGGCCTGGACACGCTGCGCCTGGTCGCCGCCGCGTACGCCGACGCGGGCGTGGCGAGCTAGTGGCCACCGTCCTGCTGCTGCGGCACGGCCGCACCACCGCCAACGCCTCCGGCGGCCTGGCCGGCCGCCAGCCCGTCGAACTCGACGACACCGGCCGCGCCCAGGCCGTCCACGCCGGGGAGCGCCTCGGCAACCTGCCCCTCGCCGCGGTCGTCAGCAGCCCGCTGATCCGCTGCCGGCAGACCCTCGAACTCGCCCTGCCCCGGGCGCAGCCGGCCCTCGAGGACGGGCTGATCGAATGCGGGTACGGCGACTGGGAGGGCCGCCCCCTCAAGGAGCTGGCCAAGGAGCCGCTCTGGCCGGTCGTCCAGCAGCACCCCAGCGCCGTCGTCTTCCCGAACGGGGAGGCGATGGCCGCGATGTCGGCCCGCGCGGTCGCCGCCGTCCGCGACTGGGACGCCAAGGTCACCGCCGAGCACGGGCCGGACGCGATCTGGCTGGCCTGCAGCCACGGCGACGTGATCAAGGCGATCGTCGCCGACGCGCTGGGCCTGCACCTGGACCAGTTCCAGCGGATCGTCGCCGACCCGGCGTCGATCACCGTCATCCGGTACACCCCGACCCGGCCGTTCGTGGTCCGGGTCAACGAGACCGGGGAGCTGGCGTCCCTCGTACCCCCGAAGTCCGACGGGAAGGACAAGGCCCAGGAGAGTGACGCGGCGGTCGGCGGCGGCGCCGGCGGTGGCGTCTGACGACACAGCGTGATCGCTGGATAGCCGCAGCGTGTACCCCGTTGCGCCCTCGGCGAACCCACCATGCCGACAGGCGCGGATATCCGCGCGGATGGCTAGGGTTGTCGTCATGACCCACCAAGTGCATGCCTTCGAGCCGCCCGAGCGGTTCGTCGCCGGGACGGTGGGCGAGCCGGGCGACCGCACTTTCTACCTCCAGGCCCGCGGCGGCGGCCGGGTGATCAGCGTCGCGCTGGAGAAGGTCCAGGTGTCACTGCTCGCCGAGAAACTCGAGGAGCTGCTCCTCGAGGCCAACAAGCGGTTCGGCGTCTCGCTGCCGGAGTCCCCGCTGGCCGCGGTGCACGACAACGAGCCGCTCGACACCCCCGTCGACGAGGAGTTCCGGGTCGGCACCCTGGGCCTGGCCTTCGACGTCGACACCAGCACGGTCGTCATCGAGGCGATCGAGGCCGGCGAGGCCGAGGCCGACCTCTCCGGCTCCCCCCTCGACGACGACGAGGAGGAGGACGACGACGAGCCCGACGACGATGACGAGCCGGACGACGACCTCGACCGGCTGCGGGTCCGGCTCACCCCCGAGGCGACCCGCGCCTTCATCGACCGGGCCCGCCGCGTCGTCGCGGCCGGGCGGCCCCCGTGCCCGCTCTGCGGCCAGCCCCTCGACCCGGCCGGCCACCTCTGCCCCCGGCACAACGGTTACCACCGGTGACGGCGGAACCTACGTCAGCGCTGGCTGAGGCCGATGCGCTCGAGCTGCTCGGGCGGGGCCGCATCGAGATCGAGGGGCGCCTCACCGACGCCTCGAACACCACCCTGCGCGCCGAGATCAGCCTGGGCAACCTGACCCGGCGCTGCGTCTACAAACCGGTCCGTGGCGAGCGGCCGCTCTGGGACTTCCCGGACGGCACGCTCGCCGGCCGGGAGGTCTCGGCCTACCTGGTCTCCCGGGCCACCGGGTGGGGCCTGGTGCCGCCGACCATCCTGCGCGACGGCCCGCTCGGCCCCGGCGCGCTCCAGCTGTGGATCGACGAGCCGGCCGAGGTGGACGCGCTGATCGGTTTCGTGCCGGCCTACGACGTGCCGGAGGGCTGGTTCCCGGTGGCGGCCGCCCGCGACGACGACGGCGACGCCTACGCCCTGGCCCACGCCGACGACATCCGGCTGGCCCGGCTCGCCGTCCTGGACGCGGTCATCAACAACGCCGACCGCAAGGGCGGCCACGTCCTCTATCCCGCGACCGGCGGGGTGCACGGCGTCGACCACGGTGTCAGCTTCCACGTGGAGAACAAGCTGCGGACGGTCCTGTGGGGCTGGACCGGCGGCCCGCTGCCGGCGGAGGCCGTCGCGGTGCTGACCCGCCTGGGGGAGGAGCTGGCCGGGCCGCTCGGCGAGGCCCTGGAGGAGCATCTGACGGTCTCCGAGGTGCAGCATGTCGGCCTGCGGGTGAAACGGCTGCTGCGCGCGGGCCGGTTCCCGCAGCCGCCGACCGACTGGCCGGCTATTCCCTGGCCGCCGATCTAGAGGTTTAGCTCACGCTCCGGGACCGGCCCCGGCCTCGCTGGTTAGGCTCCGGGGATGGATGCTTGGACCGGTCACGACGTACCCACCCTGCCGGACTCGCCGGGCCGGCCCGCGCTCCGGCTCTACGACACCGCGCGGGCATCGCTGCAGCCCAGCACGCCGTCCGGGGTCGCCACCATGTATGTCTGCGGCATCACGCCGTACGACGCGACCCATCTCGGGCACGCCGCCACGATGATCACTTTCGACCTGGTGAACCGGATGTGGCGCGATGCCGGTCTCGACGTGCGGTACGTGCAGAACGTGACCGACATCGACGACCCGCTGCTGGAGCGGGCCGCGCGTGACGGTGAGGACTGGATCGTCCTGGCGATGCGGGAGACCGCCCTGTTCCGCGAGGACATGGAGGCGCTGCGGATCATCCCGCCGGCGCACTACGTCGGGGCCGTCGAGTCCATCCCGAAGATCGTCGAGCACGTCTCCGAGCTGCTGGCGTCCGGCGTGGCGTACCGCCTGGACGACGGCACCGGCGACATCTACTTCGCCGTCTCCGCCGCTCCGGACTGGGGCTACGAGTCGCATCTGTCGCGGGAGGAGATGACCGCGCTGTCCGCCGAGCGGGGCGGCGACCCGGAGCGGGCGGGCAAGCGGGACCCGCTCGACCCGCTGTTGTGGCGTGGCGCGCGGGACGGCGAGCCGGTGTGGGACGGCGGTGACCTCGGCCCGGGGCGTCCCGGCTGGCACATCGAGTGCGCCACGATCGCGCTCGGGTTGCTCGGCGACACGATCGACGTGCAGGGTGGCGGCAGCGATCTGGTCTACCCGCACCACGAGTGTTCGGCGGCGCACGCGGAGGTGCTGACCGGCGCGTCGCCGTTCGCCGCGCACTACGTGCACGCCGGGATGATCGGCCTGGACGGCGAGAAGATGTCGAAGTCGCGCGGCAACCTGGTGTTCGTGTCGCGGCTGCGTGGCGACGGTGTGGATCCGATGGCGGTACGCCTGGGTCTCCTCTCCGGGCACTACCGCAGTGACCGGGACTGGACCGATGACGTGCTGAAAGCCGGTCAGCAGCGGCTGGCCAAGTGGCGTGAGGCGGCGGCCGCGCCGGCCGGTCCGTCCGGCGCGGGTCTGCTGGACGCGGTGCGTGAGGCGCTCGCCGGCGACCTCGACGCGCCGGGCGCGCTGGCACTTGTCGACGCGTGGTCCGAGGCGGCGTTGTCCGGCGCCGGGGACGACACGGCGGCGCCGCAGGTGATGGCCCAGACCGTGGATGCCCTGCTCGGAGTACGTTTGTAGGCCCATCCGCAGTGCCCCCACCCGGTTCCCGGGTGGGGGTTTTCCTGTTTTCGGGACGGAACGCCCCGCGCGACCCTAGCCTGATTTCGCCGATTCCGTACGCAATTCCACGAAATGATGAAACATGGCGCGTTTTACGGGCAAATGCACGCGAAACGGGTCCACTGGGTCCAGAATTTTCCCCAAGCAACCAACCGCTTGAAAGGAAACATCATGCGTCGTACGGCTCTGTACCTCGGCGGTCTCTTCCTGGCCACCGGCGCCACGCTGGCGATGGCCGGCCCGGCGATGGCCGCTGACGGCAAGTGCCCCAAGAACGTCGTCGTCTCCGGCTACGGTGCCGGCTACGGTGCCTACGGTGTGGGCTACGCCCAGCCGGTTCAGCCGGTCGCGGTCGTCCCGGTCGGCGGCTACGGCTACGGTGGTGGCGCTGGCTACTACGGTGGCGACGTCTACTCCAACAAGGAGATCAACCAGGTCGGCCTGGTGAACGTCGGCCTGATCGACAGCCCGATCAAGGTTCTCTGAGTCATCTCAAGACCCGATCGTGCTTCACGGGCCTGATAAGGCCCGACAGTAGATGACGACTGATGCCCGAGGCGCCCACCGGCGCCCCGGGCCTCAGTCATTTCCAGCCCTTCCCGCGCCGGCCGGGTCCTCCCCGCCATTCGCGCCCTTACCGCGGGCCGTCCCTGATCTTCCTCGCCGCCCGCGCCCTTACCGCGGGCCGCTTCCGGGGGTGACCAGCCCGGACTCGTAGGCGTAGACCACCGCCTGCACCCGATCCCGCAACCCGAGTTTCATCAGCACCCGCGCCACATGTGTCTTCACCGTCGCCTCGCCGACGGTGAACGCCGCCGCGATCTCCGCGTTCGACATGCCGCGCGCCATCAGCCGCAGCGTGTCGGCCTCCCGGGGCGTCAACTCGCCGAGCACGGCCGGCGGCACCGGCCCCGGCCGCGCCGCGAACGCCGCGATCACCCGTGTCGTCACCGCCGGGTCGAGCAGCGCCTCCCCGGCCGCCGCCACCCGGATCGCCGTGATCAGATGCTCCGGCGACGACACCTTCAACAGGAATCCGCTGGCCCCCGCCTGCAACGCCCGGTACAGGTTCTCGTCGCTGTCGAACGTGGTCAGCACGATGATCCGCGGCGGATCCGGCGTGGCGAGCAGCGCGCGTGTCGCCGACAGCCCGTCCTGGCGCGGCATGGCGATGTCCATCAGAACCACATCGGGCCGCAGCCGGCGCGCCACCGCCACCGCCTCGGCCCCGTCCCCGGCCTCACCGACCACGTTCATGTCCGGCTCGGTCTCGATCACCATCCGCAGCCCGGCCCGCAACATCCGCTGGTCATCCGCGATCAGCACACTGATCATGGGTTCTCCCGCGCGGCGCTGACCGGCAGGCGCGCCTCGACGGAGAAGCCGCCGCCGCGGCGTGGCCCCGCGACCAGCTCGCCGCCGAACAGGGCGACCCGCTCCCGCATCCCGATCAGCCCCTGCCCACCGTCGCCGTTCGCCCCCGCGACCGGACCGTCGTTGACGACCGCGAGCCGCAGACCGTCGGCCCGGAAGTCGACGGTCAGCTCCGCCGCCGTCGCATGCGCGTGTTTCAGCACGTTGGTCAGCGCCTCCTGCACGATCCGGTACGCCGACATGTCGATCGCGGGCAGCAGCGGCACCGGCTCCCCGGCGCGCCGCACGGTCACCGGCAGTCCCGCTTCACGGACCTGGCCGACCAGGTCGTCGAGGCGTTCCAGGCCGACGGGCGCCTGGCCGGCGGCGTCGCCGTCCTCACCGCGGAGCAGGCCGAGGGTACGCCGTAACTCCACCACCGCCTCCCGCCCCGACTCCTCGATGCTCCGTGGCAACGCCGGGTCCACCGGCAACCCCGCGTCGAGCCGCCGGCGCACCACCCCCGCCTGGATGACCATCACCGTCACACTGTGCGCGACCATGTCGTGCAGCTCCCGGGCGATCCGGACCCGTTCCTCCATGACGGCCTCCCGCGCCTGCCGCTCCCGGAACTCGGCCCGCACCCCCGCCGCCTCGGCCAGCTTGCGGGACTGCACCGACACGACGATCCCCAGCACGTACGGCGCGACGGGAATGAAGATGTCGACCATCGGATCCTGTGGGTTGAACGCGTAGTACATCCCGACGGTGAACGCGATGACGGCCACCCCGAGCAGACCCCGCCCCGACCGCCGTGGCGGCACCCAGCGGCCCACCGTGTACGAGCAGATGATCATCGAGACGACCTGCCACAGCCGGAAGTTCACCGTCGTCTCGCCGGCGATCGTCGTCTCGACGTAGAACATGTCGACGACACTCAGCGCGTTGGGGATCATCGCCAGCAGCGGAATCCGCCGCCGCACCAGGACCAGCAGCGCGAACGCGGTCAGCGCGAACGGCCACCACCGGCCCGGCATCCCGATCAGGAACTCCTCCAGCAGGGCGAACGCCGTGAACCCGGCAGCCACCGCGACATCGCTGCGCCGGATTCCACTGAACTGTTCGCTCTGCACGCGTCGACCGTACGGCGCTGCTCCCCTCACCCGAACCCACCCTCAGGATGATCCGCCTGTCCCCCCACAGGGGGACGCGGGCTCCCTCCCTGAGGTGGCGACGCCGCATGCTCCGCCCTCCTAACGTCCTTCCCCACAGCGGCCGGTTCGCCGAACGGACCGGCCATCGCTCGATGACGTCCCGGTCGTTCCGTCGGCATGACCGGGCCGAGGGGGAGGAACCATGTGGCGCACAGCGGCAGCCGCGAGCCTGGTGGCCGCGCCGATCGCCTTGACCGTGGCGACCGGTGTGGACCCGGCACTCGGCGCTGACCAGGGATACGGCGTCTATCGTGAGCATCCGGGCGCGATCCAGGCCCATTCCCTGCTGCTGCACTGGGCGTGGGTCCTGTTCGTGCCCGGCCTGCTCGGCCTGCTCACCCCGATCCGCCGCCGCGGCGCCGTCCTCGCCCGGATCGCGTGGATCTCCGTCATCCTGGGCCTGACCACCTTCTCCGCCCTGATGGCCGGCGACTTCGTCCTGCTCGCCCTGGAGCAGACCCTCCCCGACGCCCAGGTCCAGGCCGTCGACGAGCGTTTCCTCAGCTCTGCCCTGACCGTCGCGGGCTGGCAGTGGCCGGGCCTCGCCGGCTGGGCCCTCGCCCTGATCCTGACCCCGATCGCCGCCGCCCGTGGCCACGTCATCAGTTGGTGGACCGCCGCGGCCGCCCTGATCGGCACCGGCCTCTACCTGGCCTTCGCCATCTCCCCGGTGCCCCTCTGCCTGCTCGGCCCCATCATCCTGATCGCCGCCCACAGCGCCGCCGCCTACCAGCTGCTCCACCCGGCCCCGCCCGCCTCCGCCACGCCGGCGACGGGTTCCGGTGAGCCGGGCGGCTTCCGATCCTTCCGCCACCGGTTCGGGCTCTTCTCGCTGTACGCCGCCCCGGTGGCGTTCGCCGTCGGCATGGCCACGGTCCCGGACGGGAGCGGGGACATCGCCGACAGCGTGAACTCCCCGGTCCAGACGCAGGTCAGCGCGCTGTTCCTGCACCTGGCGTGGATCCTGTTCATCCCCGCCGTCCTGATCATCGCCACCCGCAGCGGCCGTGTCACCCGGATCGCCGCCGGCGTCACCGTCCTGGCCCTGATCAACTTCAGCGGCCTGATGCTGGGTGACAGCGCCGACCTGGCCGCCCACCAGGTCCTCGATCCCGCCACCGCCGCCCGGGTGAACGAGACCCTGAGTGGTTACGCCACCTTCACCTTCGGCTGGGCCCTCCCCGGGATGGTGTTCAGCCTTCTCGGCCTGATCACCGTCACCATCGCCGCCGCCGCGAGCCGGACCATCCGCTGGTGGTCCGCCGCCCTGGCCACCGCCGGAGTCGTCGCCTTCCTCACCCTGGGCCTGGGCCCGATCGGCGTGACCGGGCCCCTGCTGCTGCTGGCCGCGTTCGCCCTGATCGCCCGCGAGCTGACCCGCCTCCCACGTCCCGCCGCCACCCCGGTGCCCGTCACCACCTGAACCCCCGGCCGGCTCGCGCGCCCGTCGGGGGGCGACCAGGCCCGCGAGCCGGCCGGCTTCCATCGTCAGGCAGTCGCGGCCGGTGGGGGAGAGGGCGAGGTGGCGCCATGGCCTCGGCCGCGCCGTGCGGTGGCGGTCAGAGCAGCTCCGCGTCGTGGACGAGCAGGGCGATCTGGACCCGGTTGTTCAGATTGAGCTTGGCCAGCAGGCGGGAGACGTGGCCCTTCACCGTCGGGACGCTCATGCCCAGGTCGGCGGCGATCTCGGCGTTCGACCGGCCGTGCCCGACCAGGACGGCCACCTCGCGTTCCCGGTCGGTGAGGGTGGACAGGCGGGTCCGGGCGCGGGCCCGCCGTGTCCCGGCCTCCGGATCGGCGACGTGATCGATCAACCGGCGGATGACCGCGGGGGAGAGGGTCGCCGCACCGGACGCGACCGAACGGACCGCCTCCAGGATCTCCCGCGGCGGCGTGTCCTTGAGCAGGAAACCGGCCGCGCCGCCCCGCAACGCCTCCAGCACGTAGTCGTCCGCGTCGAACGTGGTCAGCACGATCACCTGCGGCGCGTTGGGCCGGCTGCGGATCCGGCGGGTCGCGATCAGCCCGTCCACCCGCGGCATCCGGATGTCCATCAGGATGATGTCCGGCCAGTGCGCGCCGGCCGCCGTCACCGCCTCCTCCCCGTCACCGGCCTCCGCGACCACCTCGATGTCCGCCGACCCGCCGACCAGGATCCGCAACCCGGCCCGCACGAGCGGATCGTCATCCACGATGACGAGCCGGATCGGCCGGTCGGCCGCGCCGTTCACATCTCCCACGAGGTCACCCTTTCGTCACCGTGCTCACCGTCGGAGGCTGTCTCACGAGCCGGGTTCGAGACGGTCACGACACTCCCGGCGAGGGGAGCGGGGCTCACGACGGTCACGGTCTTGGCGGCGAAGGGAGCGGGGCCCGTGACGGTCACGGCGCTGCCGGTGAGGGGATTGGGGTTCGTGACCGTCACGGCGCTGCCGGCGAAAGGAGCGGGGCCCGTGACGGCCATGGCGCTGCCGGTGAGGGGAGAAGGGCTCACGACGGCCATGGCAGTTCGGCCTCGAGGCGGAATTCGCCGTGGGAAGCGCCGTGACTGACGCGCCCGCCCGCCAGCGCGACACGCTCGCCGATGCCGACCAGCCCCTGCCCGCCGGGACGGGCCGGGGACCGGGCCTCACCCGTACCGGAGAAGGGGTTGATGATCGTGATGCGCAGGGCCCGGCCGGCCTCGCCGGACAGCGACACCGACGCGCCTCGCCCCGATCCGTGCTTGCGCGCGTTCGTCAGCCCTTCCTGGACGATCCGATAGGCGGTGCGGCCCAGCTGCGGCGGTGGCTCCTCGGCGGGGATGCCGTTGGTGTAGTCGACGGTCATCCCGGCGGACCGCGCGCTGACGATCAGGTCGGTCATGTCGGCGAGGCCGGGCTGCGGCGGCTCCGGCCGGCCACTCGGGACACCGACCACCGAGCGCAGCTCCTCCAGGGCCTCGCGGGCACTGCTGCGGATCGCGCCGGCGGCGATCGCCAGCTCCTCGGGCGACGCGTCCAGCCGGACCTCGAGCGCGCCCGCGTGCAGGGTGATCAGCGACATCCGGTGGGCCAGCACGTCGTGCATCTCGCGGGCGATGCGGGCACGCTCGGTGAGCCGGGCCCGGTCCTCCCGGAGCTGCTGCTCGGACTCGAGGCGGGCGGCGTGCTCCCGCAGCGAGGTGGTGAGACGCCGGTAGGCCTGGACGAACAGCCCCCACCCCAGCGCCGCCACGCTGATCAGGCCGCGCACGAACAGATCCATCCAGACCCCGTAGGCCGGGTCGTCGTGCAGCAGGTAATAGATCACCCCGGTGCCGACGTTGATCGCGCCGAGCAGCAGCAGGACCGGTGGCCGCCGCCGGATCGCCACGGTGAACAGCGCCACGACGATCGGCCCGGTCGCGGTGATCGACACCGCGCCGAACGGCAGCAGCGCCGCGACCACCGCGAGCGGATGACGGCGGCGCAGCAGCAGCGCCGCGGCGCACGCCAGGCCCGTCACCAGGTCGGCCTGCCACGGCAGGACCGCGCCCGGCCGGGTGGCGTCGCCGAGCATCATCATCACCGTGCCGTAGAACAGCGCGACGGCGACGGCGACGGCGTCGGCCACCCGGTCCCGCGTCGCGGCCCGGGCGCCGCCGGGATCAGGAACCAGCAGCGCGAAGAGCATGGCCGCAAGCCTAGAAGAATCCATAGTCACCCGACACCTACCAAAGTATCGGCTTCGGCCCTGCCACCGACCGATGTGGATCACCTGCCGGACGCGGCATCGTCCGGGGGTATGACGACTTACGCCAAGATCGGCGTGTTCCTGCTCGCCGCCGCCTGGGGGCTGATCGCCGGCCTCTGGACCCCACGCGGCCCGCTGGCCGGCGCGGAGGCGCTGTGGTCCGTCGCGATCAGCGCCGGCGTCGGCTTCCTGGCCGGCTGGGCGACCCGCTCCCGGTGGGCGATCGTGGGCGCTCCCCTGACGTACGCCGTGGTCCTGGAGATCACCCGGGCCACCGCGACCGGCCCGTCCGTGGACGCCCCGCACCTCAGCATGATGGGCGTCCTCGTGCTGGTCACCGGCCGGGGCGTGCACGGGCTGCTGTCCCTGTTGCCGATGGCTGTCGCCGCCGCCTACGGGATCCGCCGCCGCCGGGGCGCCGCCGGCTGGACCGTGCTGGGCCTGGCCACCCTGCTGACCGTGGCCTTCACCGCCGCCGTCGCCGTGCCCGCCCGGACCGCGTCGATCCCCGGCGGTGTCGCCGAGCTGAGCCGGGCCGGCGGACTGACCGTGATGATCCGGGGCGCGTCACCGGACCTGCCGGTGCTGCTCTACGTCCCCGGCCCGCCGGGCAGCTCGTCGATCGGCACGATGCGTACCCGGCTCGCCGGTCTGGAGAAGCACTTCGTGGTGGCCACCATGGACCGGCGCAGCGCCGCCGGCCGTACCCCGGGGTTCTCGGTGGACAGCGAGGTGGCCGACATCCTGACGGTCACCGATCATCTGCGGGAACGGTTCGGCCGGGACCGGATCGCCCTGATCGGCCATTCCGGCGGGTCGATCCCGGCGGTGCTGGCCGCGCAGCGGCATCCGGAGCGGTACAGCGCCTACGTCGGTACCGGCCAGGCCGTCGACCTGCGCGCCTCCGACCGGATCTTCTACGACGACGTGCTGGCGTGGGCGCGGTCCGGCGGCAAGGGCGACGTGGTGGAGCAGCTGGAGCGGCAGGGGCCGCCGCCGTGGGGGGACGCCTACGACTACGAGCCGTTCCACCTGTACTCCGCCGAGGCGCACGGTGTCGCCGGCGCGCCCCTGGACGTCGGCGTCGAGGAGTACACGCTGCTGGCGAAGGCGCACACGATGACCGCGCTGCTGGACACCTGGGACGCCCTGTACCCGCGGATGCAGGACACCGATCTGCGACGGGACGCGCCGGCCCTGACCGTCCCCGCCTACTTCGTGCAGGGTGGCCGGGAGATGCGGGGTCTGGCCGAGCCGTTCGCCGTCTGGTACGCGGCCCTGCAGTCCCCGGACAAGCGGCTGGTGACCTTCCCGGAGGCCGGCCACCACCCGATGTCCGAGGACCCGGACCGTTTCGTCAGCACCATGGTGGACCTGCTGGGTTAGGCGAGGGCGAGCCCCGGGTCCGGGTCGGGGTCCGGGGCCGGCGCCGGGATCCGGTACTCCTCGGTCAGCGTGGTCATCGGCCCGGGCCACGTCGCCTGCGCCACCTCGATCGGCTTGCGGGTCTCGTCGAAGGCGACATGGAGCAGATGGAGGACCGGGGTGTCCGGCCGGATCTGCAGGATCTCGGCCTCCTCCCGGCTCGGCTGCCGGGCGCTGATCGTGTCGGTGGCCGACGTGTAGCGGCGATCGAGGACCTCCTCGGCCTCCTGGTAGAGGGGCCGGCCGAACGCCTCGTGCCGTTCCAGGGAGGTGCCGTTCGTGTCGGTCACCCGGAACCAGGAGGCGCCGACCTCGACGGTCGCGTCGTCGGTGCGCACCACGTGGCGGCGGACCAGCATCTCGGTGCCGTCCCGTACGCCGAACGCGTCGGCCACCTCGGGTGGGGCGGGCTCACGGCCGACGCCGGTGAGCTGCTGGCGGTAGCGGGCGGCCAGGTCGGCGTGGTAGCCGCGGTGGGCGCCGTACCGGCCGCGGGAGAGCCGGTTGAGGCGGCGGCGGGTGCCCCGGACGTACGTGCCGGAGCCGGGTTTGGTGATCAGGATGCCCTCGACCCGGAGCTGGTCGACGGTCCGCTGCACGGTCTGTTTCGCCACCCCGAACATCTCCGCCATGGCGGGGATGGACGGCAGCCGCTCGCCCGGCTGCCAGTCGCCGCGCCGGATGCGTTCCCGCAGCTGGGCCGCGATCTGCCGATGCGGGAACTCGGCGGTGCCCGGGTTGATGCTCATGGATCGTCCCCTTCCAGCTAGGTTCCTAGGATGCGCTGCGGGATGCCGGACGGCACGCGCGACACGCCTGACGGGCATGGATGAATTCGCGTATCAGCTATAAGGCTGATAGCAGCCTGGCGGGTACGGGTGATTGGCCCGCATACTGACCGCACGGTTCCACGGGGCGGCATCCAGCGGCAACTGGATGCCGCTCGATCCCGCGGGAGGTGTGGAGTTGCCGGTCTTCTATCGGGGTCCCCGAGCCGTCGTCACCCACCGATTCGTTGAAGTGTTCGGGGATCACCGCCGGCGTTTCGCGGTGGCCGAGATGGCCAACGTCCATGTCGTCCGCTCGGTGCCCAGCCGCCGAGCCTCTGGGATGTTCGCCCTGTTCGCAGCGGTTTTCGCGCTTCCGTTGGCGATCACCGTCTCGATCGTTGCGGCGGCGGTTCCCCTGCTCGCCGCGGCCGGCTGCTACCTGTGGCCGCGCACCGGTGGGCAGTGGCAGGTGCGGGCCCGCTACCGCGGCGAGACGGTCGAGATGTTCACCTCCCGGGACGAGCGTGAGTTCTCCGGATTCTGTCGTGGGCTGGTTCGCTCGTTCGAGGCGCGAGAGTCCTTGATGTATCGTTCGACAGGCTTGAGCGGTACCGCACGTTGCGATATCGCACTCAAGACGGATGACTGATCGAGCGTCTGGTGGAGCTGGATGTCGGCTGCGCGCCATGAACTGCCCGCCGTCTCCCGGCGACGTGTGCGGATGGCTTTGCGCGCCGCCCGCGAGGAGGCCGGTTCGAGTCAGAGCGAGGTCGCGCACCATCTCGGCTGGTCGCTGTCGAAGATCCAGCGGATCGAGTTGGGCGAGGTCTCCATATCGCCCACCGATCTGCGCGCCATCCTCGACTTCTACCGGTTCGGCGACGAGGAGCGGATCGCCGAGCTGATGACGGCCGCCCGGACAGCGCGGCGAGAGCGCTATTGGACGGCGGCGGAGCATCGCGATCATCTGCCGTCCGGGCTGCTGCAGCTTCTCCAGTTCGAGTTGGCCGCCACCGCGATCCGGGAGTACCAGCCTTCCCTCGTGCCCGGTTACCTGCAGACGCCCGCATATGCGACGGCTGCGCTGTCGTTGCCCGGCCACGATCTCAACGAGGAGCAGTTCCGGGTGCGCCGCGAGGTGCGCCTGGCGCGCCGGGAGGGGGTGTTCGGGCGGGCCGGTGCGCCGGATTACCAGGTCCTGTTGGACGAGTCGGTCCTGTGGCGCATGGTGGGTGCTCCGGACGTGATGGTCGGGCAGTTCGAGGATCTGGCCGAGTTCGCGTCCCGGCCGAACGTGCGTCTACGGGTGCTGCCGATGGACGGCGGCGCGCTGATGAGCATGTTCGGGGCGTTCATCGTCCTGGACCTGGGGGCGAGCGAGGGCGACACGGTCCTCTACCGGGAGACGTACCGGCGCGACGAATTGGTCGAGGACCCGCCCGAGGTGCAGTCCCATCTTCAGGTTTTCGAGCGATTCTGGCGTGGAGCCCTTGACGAGGAAGCCACCGAGGCAGTCATTCTCGCCAGGGCATACGACTTGCGAGCCAAAGAAGCCACAATGGGGAGGACCGTGCGCAGGTGAATGCCGGAGCGCTATCCTGTCCGGGCATCGGCTGGTTCGACTGATAGGGAAGGAGAGAATTGAATGCTGAATGCGAACCTTCACGAATGACGTTGAAGGGATGGACTCGCTGAAGGTAGCTGCAACTACGTACAGCAAGCCCACCCCGCACCTGTGCCAGCAGTAACCCGCGCTAACAGGCAAATATGCCGAGGCTCAAGTGGCCGTCGGCCATCCTACCCTGTCTGCCTACGGCTCCTTGAAAGGCAGGCAGGGCAGGATGACCGGCTCTTTAAGAGAGGGTTCCATGAAAGAAACCACAATGGCGTGGCAGCGAAGCTCTTCCTGCTCGGCCGGGGCATGTGTCGAGGTTGCAGAATGCGACGGTGGCATCCTGCTCCGGGACAGTAAGAATCCCCATCTTCCGCCGCTTTTCTTCACCCGGGCCGAATGGAACGATTTCCAGGACATGGTCAAACGGGTTTATGCGGATCTCTGATATCTGACGGCGGGCGCCGGAAAGCGCCCGCCACGATGTCACCAGGAGCCGGCGGTCGGGCCGGCCGAACCGCCCCGGCGGCGCAGGTACTTCTCGAACTCGCTGGCGATCTCGTCGCCGGTCAGCGGCTGGATCCCCGCGTCGCCGACGCGTTCCTCCAGCTCGCGCACGTACTCCCCGAGCTCCGCGTCCTGCTCGGCGGCGACCCGGACCCGCTTCTCCCACTCGTCGGCCTGCTCGGCCAGGTCGGCCATCGGCACCGGCAGGTCGAGCACGTCCTCGATCCGGCTGAGCAGCGACAACGTCGCCTTCGGGCAGGGCGGGTTGTTGGCGTAGTGCGGCACGTGCACCCAGAACGACAGCGCGTCCAGCTCGGCGCGGGTCGCCGCCTCCTGCAGCACCCCGACGATGCCGGTCGGCCCGTCGTAGCGGGTCGGGACAACCTTGTAACGCTCGGCGGTCTCCTTGTCGCGGGCGGTGCCGCTGATCGGCAGAGGCCGCGTGTAGGGGACGTCGGCGAGCAGCGCGCCGAGCAGCACGATCCGGTTGACCTCGAGGCTGTGGCAGATCTCCAGCACCGACTCGCAGAAGGTGCGCCAGCGCATGCTGGGCTCGATGCCCCGGATCAGCACGACGTCGCGGTCCGCGCCGGGCGGGCTGGCCACGGTGAACCGGGTGGTCGGCCATTCGATCTTCCGCGTCTCGCCCTCGGCCATCGTGATGGTGGGGCGGCTGACCTGGAAGTCGTAGAAGTCCTCCGGATCGATGCTGGTGATCTCCCGGGCCTCCCACACCTGCTCGAGGTGTTCCACGGCCGCGGTCGAAGCGTCCGCGGCGTCGTTCCAGCCCTCGAAGGCGGCGATGGCCACGGGGGAGCGGAGCAGCGGAAGGCCGTCGAACTCAGTCATGGCACACAGCCTACGTGCGGCCGCCGGAACACACCCGATGGCCGCGCCGCGCGCCAGGCGGATCGACGTCCATCACCGTCGATACACACCACCAAGTCGTATTTATCCGTGCATAATGCCGGTATGGCCGATCATGTGGACCAGGTGCTCGGGCCCACCGACGACACCGTCAGCTTCTTCCAGGCGCGCGGCATGTTCTACGTGACCACCCTGTGGGTCCTGGCCGCCGCCTGGCTCCCGATGCTGCTGATCACGCTGCTCGTCCGGATGGCTGGCGGCTACCGTCCGCGCCCGGGCGACATCGTGGTCTTCGCGGAGTTCACGCTGATCGTGCCGGCCGTCGTCGCCGCCGTCGTGCTGCTGGTGGTCTGGCGCCGCCTCGGCTGGCTGCACACCTCCGTGCACGGCCTCGACTTCGCCGCCACCGGCCGCCGCCCGGTCCATCTGCCCTGGTCCGGCATCGCCGCGGTGGCTCTGCACGGCCGCGGCCCGTTCACCGAGCTGGTGATCACCCCGATCGCCGAGGACTACGCGACGGCGCTGCCCGGCCGTGGGGGCCCTCCACGCGTCCGGCGCCGCGGCGGCGAGACCGCCTACGTGATCGACGTCGGCCTGATGTCCCCCGGCCCCGAGGTCCTCCTCGCCGAACTGCACCGCCGCGTCCCCAGCAAGGTCTGACCGGTCACGGTCACTTCCACCCCTTTTCCGGTACGCCGTACGCCGCCCCCACCGATCCCGCCCGTTCCGCCGTCCTACGCCCGCACCGCCGGCTGGCTCTCAGGGCTGTCTCCCCGTGCGCGAGACAGCCCTGAGAGCCAGCCGGATCTGAACCGCAACCCCGGCTGGTCGTCATGGCTGTCTCGCGCACGGGGAGACAGCCATGAGTCCCAGCCGGGTCGTGCGGCTGGTCAGTCGTGGGCGATGGCGTTCAGGATGTTGAGGCGGGCGGCGCGGATCGACGGCAGGACCGCGGCGAAGACCCCGACCAGGGCGGCCAGGCCCAGGTAGGTGGCCATCCGGGTCCAGGGCAGGACGATCTGGGTGATGCCGTCGTTCTCCAGGGCGCGGGCGACCGCGCTGCCCATGCCGGCGCCCACGGCGACCCCGAGCAGGGCGCCGAACACCGCGATCACCACGGCCTCGACGGTGATCATGCGCATGGTCTGGGCGCGGCCCAGGCCGACGGCGCGGAGCAGGCCGAGTTCGCGGGTGCGTTCCAGCACGGACAGGGCGAGGGTGTTGACCACGCCCAGCACCGCGATCAGGATGGCCAGGCCCAGCAGGATCTGGATCATCATGATGATCTGGTCGAACTGGGCGGCCTGCTCGTCGACGAAGGTCTGCTGGTCGATGGCGCTGAACTCGGGACTGTCCCCGAGCAGCGCCTTGATCTGCGGCAGGACCGCCGGCACGGCCACCCCGTCGTCGAGACGGACGAAGCCCATGACCGGCCCGGTCGCGCCGAACCCCTTGATCGCCTCGCCGGGCAGGATGATCCGGCCGGGCAGGCTGTTCTCCGGGTAGATCATCGTGACCGTGTACGTGTGCGCCTCGCCGCGGGACGTCTGGACCGGGACGCGGGCGCCGGTCTGCCAGCCGCGTTCCTTCGCCTCGGTGTCGCTGACCGCGACCTGATCGGCGGTGAGCTTCGCGGCGGTCGTGCCGTACGCCTCCGCCAGCCGGGACAGGTCCGGGGTGGCGACCACGTACGCCGGGGCGTCGCCGATCCGCACCACGTCGGTGTGCATCCCGGCGGCCGCGCGGACACCCGGGATCGCCGCGGTCCTGGTCAGGACGTCCGGGTCGAACGTCGGCGCCTGCGCGGTGTCCTGATCGCCGTTGATCAGGATCTGGGCCTTGAGGGCGCCGGCCACCTCCGACTTGAGGCTGGCCTTCGCCGAGTCCATCACCACGGTGACGCCGGTGACCAGGGCGATGCCGACCATCAGGGCGGCCGCGGTGATCGCGGTGCGGCGGGGGTTGCGGCCCGAGTTGAGCCGGCCGAGACGGCCCGGCACCGACCAGGCGAACAACCGGCCCAGCAGGGACACGACCGGCCGGCTGATCAGCGGGGTGAGCAGGGCGACGCCGATGAACGTGACCAGCACCCCGCCGAGGATCAGCCACAGCACCGCGTCGCCGGTCGCGACGAACAGGCCGGTGCCGAGCGCGGCCGCCCCGGCGGCGGTGACCACCGAGCCGGCCACCGTGATGCCGGTGAGCGGCCGGTCCGGGGTGGCGACGTCCTGCATCGCGGCGATCGGCGCGATCCGGGAGGCGCGCAGCGCGGGCAGCACCGCGGCGACCACGGTGACCAGGACACCGACCGTGAACGCGCTGATCACCGCGGACAGCGGGACCCCGAGCGGGGCCAGGTCCATGCCGCCGCCCATGCTGCTGAACAGCGCGCCCAGCCCGGCGCCGGCGCCGATCCCGGCGGCCAGGCCCAGGATCGCCGCGAGCAGGCCGACGATGACCGCCTCCACCAGCACCGAGTTGATCACCTGTCGGCGGCTGGCGCCCATCGCCCGCAGCAGCGCCAGCTCGCGGGTGCGCTGGGCGACCACGATCGAGAAGGTGTTGAGGATCAGGAAGATGCCGACGAACAGCGCCACCCCGGCGAACCCGAGCAGGATCTGGTTGAAGAAGGAGATGCCCTGCTTGAGGTCCGCGGCGCTGTCGGCGGCCAGTTGCTCACCGGTCTTCACCTGGTAGCCGTCGCCGAGCAGCGGGGCGAGCCGGTCGCGTACCTCGCCGGGGGTGACGCCGTCGGCGGCGCGGACCGTGACCGAGGTGAACACGTCCTTCGCGCCGAGCATCAGCTCCTGCGCGACGGGGGTGGTGAAGGCGACCTCCTGCACGCCGCTGAGGCTGCCCCGGTCGCCGGTGTAACCCCAGATCCCGACCAGCGTGAACACACGTTTCGGCTGCTGGGTGAGGACCGGGACCCGGTCGCCGACCCGGTATCCGGCGAGTTCGGCGGTGGTCGCGTTCATGGCGATCTCGCCGGGCGCCTGCGGGCCGCGGCCGGAGCGCATCTGCATGATCTCGTCGGCGCCGGTCCAGTTGGAGCCCATCCGGGGCGGGCCGAACGAGGTGAGCACCTTGCCGTCGGCGCCGATCACCCGGGCCCCGTCGGCGTCGACACGGCCGGTCGCCGACCGTACCCCCGGCTGGGCCTTGACCGTCTCCACGACGGACGCCGGAAGCGTCGCGGCGACCTCCTCACCCTCCATCTCGGAGAGCTCGACCTTGGGTTTCGCCGCGACCGAGACGTCGGTCGTGGCGTAGGCGTCGGCGAAGATCGAGTCGAAGGTACGGTTCAGCGTGTCGGTGAGCACCAGCGCCCCGGACACGAACATCACACCCAGGATCACGGCCAGGCCGGACAGCACCAGCCGCAGTTTGCGGGCCAGCAGGCTCTTCAGCGTCGCGCGCAGCATCAGAGCATCACCGGGACGTCACGGGTGTCCAGGCGCTTCATGGTGTCCAGCACGGTGTCGGCGGTCGGGCCGGCCAGTTCGTCGACGATGGCGCCGTCGGCGAGGAAGACCACCCGGTCGGCGTAACTCGCGGCGACCGGGTCGTGGGTGACCATCACGATCGTCTGCCCGTGCTCGCGCACACTGGACCGCAGGAACGACAGCACCTCGGCGCCGGACCGGGAGTCCAGGTTGCCGGTCGGCTCGTCCGCGAAGATCACGTCGGGGCGCCCCATCAGCGCCCGCGCGCACGCCACCCGCTGCTGCTGGCCGCCGGAGAGCTGGCTGGGCCGGTGCCCGAGCCGGTCGGACAGGCCCACCGTCGCGATCACGGTGTCCCACCACTGCGGGTCCGCCTTGCGGCCGGCGATGTCCAGCGGCAACCGGATGTTCTCCGCCGCGCTCAGTGTCGGCAGCAGGTTGAACTGCTGGAAGATGAACCCGATCCGGTCGCGGCGCAGCCGGGTCAGCGCCTTGTCGCCCAGCCGGCTGATCTCGGTGCCGCCGACGTGAACGGTGCCCTTGTCGACGGTGTCCAGGCCGGCGAGGCAGTGCATCAGCGTCGACTTGCCGCTGCCGGACGGTCCCATGATGGCCGTGAACCGGCCCCGGCCGAACTCGGCGCTGACCCCGCGCAAGGCGGCCACCCGGGCCTCGCCCGAGCCGTACACCTTCCAGATCTCCTCCGCGCGCGCCGCCACCGGCCCGCCGGCATTCGTCGCTGCCACCGTGTTCTCCCCCTGTGGATTCGATTACGTCCGCCTCAGTGTTTCGGCGGATCCGGCGGCATGCCTCCGCCCGGCGGTGGAGACCGACGCGGAGATTTCCTCGGGGGCGGCACCCAGGAAGTCCTCAGGGGAGTCCCTGAGGCACGGTGGGTATCGATGGTGGGGTCTAACGTGAAAGCCCCGCCCTGGAGGACCGCATGCGTGTTCGATCGGCACCGCTCCTGGCTCTTCTCGCCGCTCTCGTGCTGCTGACCGGCTGCCTGCCGGTGACACCCGGGCAGGAGAGCCCGCCGGCACCGGACCGGACGGCGAGGACCAGCCCCAGCCCCTCCAACGACCCGGACGGCACCGACACGCCCGAGGAGTTCGCGTCCGACGTCCGCGATTCGACGTTCATCGCCGAGCAGTACTGGAAGGAGCGGCTCGGCGGCGGCTTCCAGGCGGTGCGGAAGGTGATTCCGTACGAGCGGGACGGTGAAGTGGAATGCGCCGGGCAGCCGCTGCCCCGCAACAACGCCGTCTACTGCTCCGCCGGGGACTTCATCGCGTACGACGTGAACTGGGCCTTCGCCGCGTTCCAGCAGATCGGTGACTCGTTCGTGTTCTACCTGCTCGGCCACGAGTACGCGCACGCCATCCAGGCCCGGCTCGGCATCCGCAAGGAGTTCACCATCCAGCAGGAGCTGCAGGCCGACTGCATGGCCGGGGCGTTCATCGGCGACAAGGCACGCCAGGGGGTCCTCACCATGCAGGACGACGACACCCAGGAACTGGCCGACGGGCTCGCCGCGGTCGGTGACGATCCCGGGCAGCCGTGGTTCGCGCCCGGCGCGCACGGCACGCCCCAGCAGCGGTTCGACTCGTTCGCGGAGGGCTACGACAACTCCCTCGACGCCTGCGGGGTCTGAGGGGGCCGTCACAATCGATCGGCTGCGGCGCCGGGAGCGGCCAGAATGGGGCGGTGACTTCCGCCTACCCGGCCGCGGTGCTCTTCGACATGGACGGCACGCTCGTCGACAGCGAACGGATCTGGGGCATCGCCCTGGCCGAACTCGCGGTCCACGCCGGGGGCGTGCTCTCCGAGACGGCCCGGCTCGCCATGGTCGGCACCAGCATGTCCACCAGCATGCGGCTCTTCCGCGACGACCTGGGGCAGCCGGACCGGCCCGAGGAGCCGGACGTGCGGTGGCTGTCGGCGCGGGTGCGTGACCTCTTCGCCGACGGCCTGGTCTGGCGGCCCGGCGCGATGGAGCTGCTGCGCGCCGTCCGTGACGCCGGGATCCCGACGGCGCTGGTGACCTCCACCGGGCGCAGCCTCGTCGAGGTGGCGCTCAAGACCCTCGGCCCGGAGAACTTCGACGTCGTGGTCTGCGGCGACGAGGTGAAGAGCCCCAAACCGGATCCCGAGCCGTACCTGACCGCGGCGTCCCTGCTCGGCGTCCCGATCGCCGCCTGCGTCGCCATCGAGGACTCACCGAGCGGCGTGGCCAGTGCCTTCGCCGCCGGCGCCGCGGTCCTCGCGGTCCCGGCGGAGCTGGAGCTCGCCCCCGTCGACGGCGTCCACCTGCGCACCAGCCTCACCGGTGTCGACCCGGCGTTCCTGGCGACCCTGCTGAGCCCCGCCGCCGCCTCCCTCCCGCGAGCGACGGTGCGCACCGAGGACTGACGGCTCACTGAGCGGAGTCCGCCCGGTCGAGCCGGGCGAGCCAGCGGTCCAGCAGGGCGGCCTCGACCGGTTCCAGCCGGTCGGTGCCGGTGAGGGAGAGCTGGGAACGCAGCCGGCGGGCCGCGGCGCGCACCGGGTCCGGTCCGCTCGGCGCCGCCGGCCGGGTGAGGACGGCGGAGAAGACGGCGTCGCGGGCACGGTGCGACAGCGCCGGGTCGTCGAACAGCCCGGGCTGGGCGATGCGGCCGAGAGCGACGCCGATGTTCGCGGGCAGGATCAGCTGGGCGGCCAGCCGCGGCGTCGTCGTCAGCGCCCCGGCGGCGGCGCAGCGCAGCAGGGCCGCCTCGAGTAGTTCCAGGATGCGCTGATATGTCGTCGCGCACGACTGCGGCCGGGGCGCGAACATCAGCCGGTAGAGCGCCGGGTTGTCCGCGGCGAACGCCATGTGGTCGTCCCAGCCGGCGTACAGGTCGGCGATCGGGTCGTCGGTGACCTCGAGTTCGGTCTTGCGCTGCGCGTAACGCTCCAGGCCGGTGTCGGCGACGGCGTCGAGCAGGCCCCGCTTGTCCCCGAAGATCCGGTAGAGCACCGGCTGGGTCACGCCCGCCTCGTCGGCGACCGCGCGGGTGGCGATGTCCCCGTCCGTGGAGGCGGCGAGCTGCCGCTCGGCGGCCGCGATCAGCGCGGCACGGACGGCGGCGTCGTTGGCCGGGCCGGTGGCACCGCGCCGGCGGGAAGAGACATCGCTCATGAATCAATGCTACGCCAACGCGCTAGCGGTGAACGCGTACCTCTGTTACGGTTGTCGTATCAGCGATACGCGATAAAGCTATCGCCACTATGATGGGATGTGAGACTCATGGCTGACCAGCGAGTCGCCGTCGTCACCGGCGCTTCCCGGGGCATCGGCCGCGCCATCGCCACCGCCCTGGCCGCCGCCGGGCAGGCCGTCGTCGTGGGCTACGCCGGCAACGAGGAAGCGGCGAAACAGGTCGTCGAGGAGGTGACCGCCACCGGTGGGCGAGCCGTGGCCGTGCGGGCCGACATCGCCGACGAGGACGCGGTCGCCGAGATGTTCGACACCGCCCAGCGCTCGTTCGGCGGCGTCGACGTCGTCGTCAACTCCGCCGGCCGCCTGTCGCTGTCCCCGATCGCCGACCTGGACCTGGCCGACCTCGACGCGCTGCACCGCACCAACATCCGTGGCACGTTCGTCGTCGCCCGCGAGGCCGCCCGCCGGATCCGCCCGGGCGGCGCGATCGTGACGCTGTCCACCTCGGTCGTCGGCCTCCAGATCCCCGGCTACGGCGCCTACGCCGCCAGCAAGGGCGCCGTCGAGGCCCTGACCCTCGTCCTGGCGCGCGAACTGCGCGGCCGCGACGTCACCGTCAACGCCGTCGCTCCCGGCCCGACCGCCACCGACCTGTTCCTCGACGGCAAGGACGAGGCGACCATCGAACGCCTCGCCCAGCAGTCCCCCCTCGAACGGCTCGGCACCCCCGCCGACATCGCCGAGGTCGTCGCGTTCCTGGCCGGGCCGGGCGGGCGATGGGTCAACGGCCAGGTCGTGCGCGTCAACGGCGGGATCGTCTGACGGCCGTCACCGGCTGACCACACCCCGCACCTCTCATCACCCGACCCGGAAGGAACATCCGTCATGCCGTTCGCCAACCTCAAGGTCCCCGCCGACACCCTGACCCCCGAGTCGAAGAAGAAACTCATCGACGCCGTCACCGACGCCTACGCCGACGTGTACGGCGAACGCGCCCGCGCCACCACCCTCGTCCTGGTCGACGAGGTCGCCGAGGGCGGCTGGGGCCTGGGCGGCACCGTCCTGACCGCCGAGATGCTCGGCCGCAGCTGACCCGCCAGCGAGTCCTCGCCGGCCCGGCCCCGGGTTCATGAACGAGGACGGACCAGGCCGGTTTCATAGGCGAGGACCACCGCTTGGGTACGGTCACGCAAGCGCAGCTTCGTCAGCACGTGCCCGACATGGGTCTTGACCGTGGTCTCGCTGACCCCGAGCGTCTCGGCGATCTCCGCGTTGGAATGGCCGCGCGCGACGTGCACCAGAACCTCCCGTTCCCGGCCGGTCAGCGGCGCCAGCCGGGTCGCGGCGGTCACGGCCGGGTCGGTGGGCAGCGCACCGGTGATCCGGCTCAGCACCCGGGCCAGCACCATCGGCGTGATCACCGCGCCACCGGCGGCGACAGCCCGGACGGCGGCGGCCAGTTCACCGTGCGGCGCGTCCTTGCACAGGTATCCCGCGGCCCCGGCGCCGACCGCGGCCACCACCTCGTCGTCGCTGTCACGGTCGGTGAGAACCAGGATCCGCACCCCCAACCGGGTCGCGGTGATCGCCCGGGCGACCGCCAGGCCGTCCATCCGGGGCAGCGCGACATCGGTGATCAGCACGTCCGGCAGCAGCCGCCGGGCCAGGTCGACGGCCTCCACACCGTCCCCGGCCTCCCCGGCCACGACGATCTCCGGCTCCTCGCCGCCACCCCAGAACACCCGCCCGTCACCCTGGCCGGCGCCATCCGACCGCAGCCCGGGCAGCACGCGCTCCGGCTGTTCGCGGCCCGGCGCATCGCCCGCGCCGGGCCGGCCTTCCCCGACACCGGTCCCGTGTCGGTCTTTGCGGGGCCTGGTCTCGTGCCGGCCTTCGCTGGGCCCGTTCCCGTGCCGGCCTTCCCCAGACCTCATGTCGTGCGTCTCGCCGCTGAGCCCGATCTTGTGCCGGCTTCCACTCGATCCGGTCTCGTGCGGGACTTCGCCGGACCCCGTTTCGAGCCCGGCGCCGCCGAATCCGGTCTCACGTCGAGCGGCGCCGGTCCCGCGTCGAGCGTCGCTGGCTCCTGTCTCGTGCCGGGTCTCGCCGGTTCCGCTCTCGCGTCGGGCGTCGCCGGACTCGGCGCTGTGCCGGGCTCTGCCGAGCGCGGCCGGCGGACCGTGGGCGGCTTCAGCCGAGCCCTGTGACGACGGCGCGGGCCGGTCCTGTGACACGGCCGCGCCGGTCGCGGTGGAGACGCCGCCTCTCACCGAAGGGTGACCGCTGCCCTCCGCCGAGGGCCCGTCCCGGTTCGCCGCGGGGCGAGCGTCCCGGTTCGCCGCGGTCAGTTCGGTGCTGTTCGCGGCGGTGAGAACGGCGCGGAGCCCGGCCCGCTGCAGCGGGGACGAGTCCGCCAGCAGCACCCGGATCGGCCTCGTCATCGCGGCCCCTCCCACCGTCGGCCCGGATCCGCGCCGGGCCGGGTCGCCGGGCCGGTGGGGTGGGCGGGCAGGTCAGCCAAGGGGGTCGTCCCGCAGATGGGTGCCGACCCGGTCGGGCTCGGAGTCGGTGGCCGGGCTGCCCACGGTGAGCACCTCGGGATAGGGCGGCGGCGTGCCACCGAACTCCGGGCACCGGGCCTGGTGGCTGCACCAGCCGCACAGCCGGCTCGGCTTGGGGCGGAAGTCCTGGTCGCGTTTGGCCCGCTCGATCGCCTGGGAGAGGGCGATCAGAGTGCGCTCGAAACGCTCCAGCTCGCCCGCCTCAGGGCTGTAGTCGAGAGCCTCGGCGTCCTTCAGATAGAGCAGGCGCAGCGCCCGGGGAACGACGCCGCGGGTGCGCCACAGCACCAGGGCGTAGAACTTGAGCTGGAACAGCGCCCGGCCCTCGAACGCCTCCCGTGGCGCGCCGCCGGTCTTGTAGTCGACCACCCGCAGGTCGCCGGCGGGGGAGACGTCGAGACGGTCGATGTAACCCCGGAGCAGCAGTTCGTCGCCGATCGTCGTGGAGATCAGGGTCTCCCGCTCGGCCGGCTCGAGACGCTGCGGATCCTCGACGGCGAAATAACCGGCGAGCAGGTCACGGGCACCGGCCAGGAACGCGGCGATCCGGGCCACCTCGGCCGCGCCCTCCGGGGCGTCGACCAGCGCGAGCTGACCGGTCGCGTCGTCCTCCGCGGCGATCGCGGCGGGATCACGCATCGGCTCACCACCGGCCGGCGAGGCCGCCACAGGGGCGGGCGCGCCGGAATCCGGCAGCGAGGCAGGCACACCGGGCGGCGACAGCGAGGCAGGCAGGTCCGAATCCGGCAGCGAGGCCGGAACCGAGGATGGCTCGCCGGCCGGCCCGGGGGAACCCGGGGCCGAGGCGGGGGAAGCGTCGCCCCGGGCGGACGAGGCCGGGCCGCGACGGCCCCTGACTGGTGGCTCCTTCGCGAAGATGCCGGCCAGGCCGGGCTCCTCGGCGAGCAGCCGCTCCCACTCGGGGGCGACCAGCGCGGCCGCCGCCTCCGGGGTGCGCCCGGCGGCGGGCAGGTCGAACAGGCGCTCCAGCACCGCGTGGACCAGGGTGCCGCGGACCTGGTCGGCCGACGGCTCCTCGGGCAGCTTGTCGACGGTGCGGAAACGGAACAGCAACGGGCAGGTCTTGAAGTCGGCGGCCCGGGAGGGGGAGAGCGAGGGCCCGGCCGGCCGCTCGGGACGCCGCCCGCGGCCGCCGGGCACGGTGGGGTCGCCGGGCTGCGGGGGCGGGGAGACCGGCTGGGCCGCCATGGGAGAGAGCGCCGTCATGTCACAGAGGCTAGGCCAGGGGTACGACGAAAAACGCGGGGTGGGTCCGGCGCGGGCGTGTCCGTAGCATCGATCGCGTGGAGCAGAGCCGCACCCCGCAGGGCCCGCCGCCGGGAGCCGGCCGGCCGGTCGGGCACGTGGCCGGCATCCCGGTGCACGCGAGCACGTCGATGCTGCTCCTGGCGGTGCTGGTCACCGTGGTGTATGGGAACTATGCCCGGGAGCAGCTGGGCCTGGCGCAGCCCTGGGCGTACCTCGTGGGCCTGGGTTTCGTGTTCTGTCTGATCGGCTCGGTGCTGTTGCACGAGCTGGGTCACGCGCTGACCGCCCGCCGGTGCGGCATCGGCGTGCGCCGGATCACCCTGGAGCTGCTCAGCGGCTGGACCGAGATGGACCGGGACGCCCCGGCCCCGCGGGTGGACGCGCTGGTGTCGCTGGCCGGGCCGGCGGTGTCGCTGCTGCTCGGCGGGGTGGCCACGGCGGCCGCGCTGGCGCTGCCGGACCGCACGGTGCCCGGGGAGATCGCGTTCCAGCTGGCGCTGAGCAACGTCCTCGTGGCGATCTTCAACGTGCTGCCGGGGCTGCCGCTGGACGGCGGGCGGGCGCTGCGCGCGCTGCTGTGGGCGGTGCTGAAGGACCGCAACCGGGCGACGGTGGTGGCCGGCTGGGCGGGCCGGGTGCTGGCGGTGGTGACCGCGGCGCTGACCACGCTCCTCTACCAGGCCGGGCTGATCACCGTGCTGGGGCTGGCGTTCGTGCTGCTGGTGGTGCTGACGCTGTGGCAGGGCGCGGGCCAGTCGATCCGGCTGGGCCGGATGACCGGGCGGTTCCCGCTGATCGATCTGGGCGCGCTGGCCCGGCCGGTGCTGGCGGTGCCGGCCGGGACGCCGCTGGGGGAGGCGCAGCGGCGCCGTGCCGAGGACCCGAGGCCGGACGTGGTGCTGGCGGTGACGGACGCGGCGGGTAACCTCACCGCGCTGGTCGATCCGGTCGCCGCCGAGCGGGTTCCGGTCGACCGGCGGCCCTGGGTGAGCGTGGAGAGCGTGGCCCGGTCCCGGGACGCGCTGACCGCGCTGCCGCTCGGATTGACCGGTGAGCAGGTGGTCCGGGCCCTGCAGGCGCACCCTGGCGCGCAGTACCTGGTGACCGCAGGCGAGGATGTCGTGGGCGTCCTGCGGGTCGCCGATGTGGCCGCCGTGCTGGAACCGCGGCGTGCCGGCCGGAATTGACAGCCTCCTGAGAGAAGATCCGTGACCACAACCCCAGCCACCGTCGTCGACGACGTCCCCGCGCACCGCGGGCCGTTCCGGGCGGGCGACCGCGTCCAGCTCACCGACCCGAAGGGCCGGATGCACACGATCGTGCTGGAGCCCGGCAAGGCGTTCCACACCCACCGCGGCGCGATGTCGCACGACGAGCTGATCGGCCTGCCCGACGGCAGCGTGATCACCGCCGCGAGCGGCACCGCCTATCTGGCGCTGCGCCCGCTGCTGTCGGACTACGTGCTGTCGATGCCGCGCGGCGCGCAGGTGATCTACCCGAAGGACGCGGCGCAGATCGTCGCGATGGGTGACGTGTTCCCCGGCGCGAAGGTCCTCGAGGCGGGCGCCGGCTCGGGCGCGCTGACCTGCTCGCTGCTGCGGGCCGTGGGCAGCTCCGGCGAGGTGCACAGCTACGAGCTGCGCGACGACTTCGCGGCGATCGCCCGCAAGAACGTGGAGGCGTTCTTCGGCGGCCCGCACCCGGCCTGGCACCTGCACAACGGTGACGTCGCGGACAACGAGATCACCGGTTTCGACCGGATCGTCCTCGACATGCTCACCCCGTGGGAGGCCCTCGACATGGTCGAGAAGGCGCTCATCCCCGGTGGCGTGTTCATCGGCTACGTGGCGACCACCCCGCAGCTGTCGGAGCTGGTCGAGGCGCTGCGCGAGCGGGGCGGCTGGACCGAGCCGCGGGCCTGGGAGTCGCTGGTCCGCGACTGGCACGCCGACGGTCTCGCGGTCCGCCCGGACCACCGGATGATCGCGCACACCGCCTTCCTGGTGTCGGCCCGCAAGCTCGCCCCGGGCGTGACCGCGCCGCCACGGCGCCGCAAACCGAGCAAGGGCGCGGAGGCGTACGCCGCCCGCAAGGCCACCCAGGCCGCGCTCGCCGCGCAGCAGGCGGAGACGACCGGGGAGTGACGCTCGCCTGTGGAGTCCGGTAGGTTCCGGGGGTCTGCGATCGACAGGACAGGAGTGGGGAACATGAGCTCTCCGCCGTTCGGCGGCGGCAACGAGATGCCGGCGGTGTTCCCCGACTGGTCGCCCTACCCGGACCTGGACTCCGCGGCGCGCGCCTACCTGCGTGACCCGGACGTCGCCCTGGAGGCGCTGTTCGGGGTGTTGCGGGGCGCCCAGGTGCTGTGTTTCACCCTGGAGCGGTTCGTCAACGAGGTGAACGGGGTGTGGCAGGAGGTCGTCGTCTGCGACGGCAGCCGGCTGGTGCTGTGGCACGGCGAGGACGTCGCGCCCGGTGACGGCCCGGTCGGCGCGATGACCTCGTCGCTGCGGGTGGTGCCGCTGTCCACGGTGACCGAGGTGGGCTGCCGGCGGCGGCTCACCCGCACCCCGAACGGGCAGGCCCGGGTCGACAGCATCGACGTCTACCTGCTGCTCAGCTCGGTCGACGACGCGGTGCCGCCGCCCGGGGTGGGCGAGGAGGAGGGCCGCGCCCCGTTACGTCACGACGCGCTGCGGTTCGGCAAGACGCTCGACGACGGCGGGCCGGGACAGATCAACCGGCTGGAGGAGTTCTCCCGGGTGGTGGCTTCTCTGGTGGGCCGTCCCACTCTGTAAACTCATTCACCTTCATTCATGCGGCGTCCGGGCCGGCGACCGCCACGTCGTCGGCCGCCCGCACGACGTGGATGCAATCGCCCGGGCACTCCTTGGCCGAGTCGATGACTTCGAGCAACAGGCCGGACGGCACCAGTGTGCGGACCCCCGGGCTCTGAAGCAACTCGCCGGAGTGGTCTTTCACATAGGCGAGGCCGTCGATGTCCAGTTCGAACACGTCCGGGGCGTACTGGACGCAGAGTCCGTCCCCGGTGCAGAGGTCCTGATCGATCCAGACCTGCAGCTCATCAGTGTCAGACGCCACGTCTACCTCCCACAACAGCGAACGCCCGACGGTACCCGAAGACTGTCCGACCGGCTCATCACCGGTACGGCCAACCGATCAAGAGTCGGTGACAGGGGTGTTGCATGGGTCAAAAACGGTTTCTGAACGGCTAGTGTTGACCCAAGAGTTTCAGCCCCCCGGGGAGGTGGGACGTGGCACGTAGCGACGAAGCGGACTCCCGCGCCGCACGATGGGAGAAGGAAGCCAACGATCTCTCCAGCCAGGTCGCGTTCCTGCAAGAGGAACTTGCCTTGGTTCGGCGGAAGTTGACTGAAAGCCCCCGACACGTCCGGCAGCTCGAGGAACGGCTCGCGGCGACGCAGGCGCAGCTCTCCCGAGTGACCGAGAACAACGAGCGGCTCGTGGCGACCCTCAAGGAGGCCCGCGCCCAGATCGTCACTCTCAAGGAAGAGATTGACCGGCTCGCCCAGCCGCCCAGCGGTTACGGCGTTTTCCTGTCGGCACACGAGGACGGCACGGTGGACGTGTTCACCGGCGGGCGCAAGCTCCGGGTGGCGGTCTCCCCGTCACTGGCCGTCGACGAGCTCCAGCGGGGACAGGAAGTCCTGCTGAACGACGCTCTCAACGTCGTCGACGCGTTCGGCTTCGAGCGCACCGGCGAGGTCGTCTCGCTCAAGGAGGTGCTGGACAACCCGTCCGGCGGCCCCCGTGACCGGGCGCTGGTGATGTCGCACGCCGACGAGGAGCGCATCGTGTTCCTCGCCGACTCGCTCGACGTCGACAAGCTGCGCGCCGGTGACTCGCTCATGATCGAGCCCCGCTCGGCGTACGCGTACGAGCGGATCCCGAAGAGCGAGGTCGAGGAGCTCGTCCTGGAGGAGGTCCCCGACGTCGACTACACCGACATCGGTGGCCTGCACTCGCAGATCGAGCAGATCCGCGACGCGGTCGAGCTGCCGTTCCTGCACGCCGACCTGTTCCGGGAGCACCAGCTGCGCCCGCCGAAGGGGATCCTGCTCTACGGCCCGCCCGGCTGTGGCAAGACCCTGATCGCCAAGGCGGTGGCCAACTCGCTGGCCAAGAAGATCGCCGAGCGGCGTGGCGAGGAGAAGCACACCAGCTACTTCCTCAACATCAAGGGCCCGGAGCTGCTCAACAAGTACGTGGGCGAGACCGAGCGGCACATCCGCCTGGTCTTCCAGCGGGCCCGTGAGAAGGCCGGCGAGGGCACCCCGGTGATCGTTTTCTTCGACGAGATGGACTCGATCTTCCGGACCCGTGGCTCGGGTGTCTCCAGCGACGTGGAGAACACGATCGTTCCTCAGCTGCTCAGCGAGATCGACGGTGTCGAGGGCCTGGAGAACGTGATCGTCATCGGCGCCTCCAACCGGGAAGACATGATCGACCCGGCGATCCTGCGCCCCGGACGACTCGACGTGAAGATCAAGATTGAGCGCCCGGACGCCGAGGCCGCCAAGGACATCTTCGGCAAGTACATCCTCTCCGACCTCCCGCTCAGCCAGGACGACCTGACCGAGCACGGCGGCAACCGGGACGCCACGGTCGCCGCGATGATCGAGGCGGTCGTGCTGCGGATGTACACCGAGACCGAGGAGAACCGCTTCCTGGAGGTCACCTACGCCAACGGTGACAAGGAGGTCCTGTACTTCAAGGACTTCAACTCCGGCGCGATGATCCAGAACATCGTCGACCGTGGCAAGAAGATGGCGATCAAGGAGTTCCTCACCTCCGGCAAGAAGGGCCTCCGGCTGCAGCACCTGCTCGACAGCTGCGTCGACGAGTTCCGGGAGAACGAGGACCTGCCGAACACCACGAACCCCGACGACTGGGCCCGCATCTCCGGCAAGAAGGGCGAGCGGATCGTCTACATCCGCACGCTCGTCTCCGGCGGCAAGGGCGCCGAGGCCGGCCGGTCCATCGAGACCGCCACCAACACCGGCCAGTACCTGTAACAGGCACCGTGACGCGGGGCTGGAGGGAAACCCCTCCAGCCCCGCTTCGCATCATTCGCGCGACCCCGGGCGTCCATCGACGGGTGAAACGCCCCGGTCAGGACCTCTACCGCGCGCGCCGCGGTGATCAACATCGCCACGCAAGGTACCGACGCGCGCACAGGCAGCTTCGGAAAGCGATATGAGAGCGTCTAGGCTCGATACATGAGCAGGCTTGGCTTCGTGGCGGACAGGGTGGTCGCATGAGCGTTCGACGGATTATGGGGACCGAGGTCGAGTACGGCATTTCGGTTCCCGGGCAGCCCGGCGCCAATCCGATGGTCACGTCCTCCCAGGTGGTCAACGCCTACGGCGCGCGCCCGGAGCTCAGCAGCAAGGGCCGCGCCCGCTGGGACTACGAGGAGGAGTCGCCCCTGCGCGACGCCCGCGGTTTCACCTACTCCGGCGCCGCCTACGACCCCGCCGAAGCCCTCGCCGACGAGGACCTCGGCCTGGCCAACGTGATACTGACCAACGGCGCCCGCCTCTACGTCGACCACGCCCACCCGGAGTACAGCACTCCCGAGGTCACCAACCCCCTCGACGTGGTCAAATGGGACAAGGCCGGCGAGCGGGTGATGGCCGAGGCGTCACGCCGCGCCGCCACCATCCCCGGCACCCACCGGATCCAGCTCTACAAGAACAACACCGACAACAAGGGTGCGTCGTACGGGGCCCACGAGAACTACCTGATGCGGCGCCAGACCGCGTTCGCCGACATCGTCGCCCACCTCACCCCGTTCTTCGTCACCCGCCAGATCTACACCGGAGCCGGCCGCGTCGGCATCGGCCAGGACGGCAGCGGCGCCGGGTTCCAGATCTCCTCCCGAGCCGACTTCTTCGAGGTCGAGGTCGGCCTGGAGACCACCCTCAAACGGCCGATCATCAACACCCGCGACGAGCCGCACGCCGACGCCGACAAGTACCGCCGCCTCCACGTCATCATCGGCGACGCCAACCTGTCGGAGATCTCCACCTACCTCAAGGTCGGCACCACCGCCCTCATCCTCAACATGATCGAGGAGAAGGTGTTCACCGGCGAACTCGGCATCGCCGACCCCGTCAGCGAGCTGAAGGCCGTCAGCCACGACCCCACGCTCAAACACCTCATGCGACTGCGCGACGGCCGCCGGCTGACCGCCCTGGACCTGCAATGGGCCTACTACGAACGCGCCCGCCAGTTCGTCGACGAACGGTACGGCGCCGACACCGACGAGCAGACCACCGACATCCTCAACCGGTGGGAGGACGCGCTCGACAAACTGGGCCGCGACCCCATGCTCTGCTCCGACACCCTGGACTGGGTGGCCAAACTACGGCTGCTCGAGGGCTACCGGGAACGCGAGAGCCTGGGCTGGTCCTCACCCAAACTCCAGCTCGTCGACCTGCAGTACTCCGACGTGCGCCCGGAGAAGGGCCTCTACCACCGCCTCGTCGCCCGCGGGTCGATGCAGACCCTGCTGGACCCGGACGACACCCAGCGCGCCATGTACGAGCCGCCGGAGGACACCCGGGCGTACTTCCGTGGCCGCTGCCTCGCGCAGTACGCCTCCGAAGTGGTCGCCGCCAGCTGGGACTCGGTCATCTTCGACGTCGGCCGGGAGTCGCTGGTCCGGGTCCCCATGATGGAGCCGGAGCGGGGCACCAAGAAGCATGTCGGCGCGCTCTTCGACACGTGCGAGAGCGCCAAGGATCTGCTCGAGGTGATCACGAGCCGGTAAGAAAACACCCGTTCCGGCGGGCCGTTTCGTCACAGGTGCGAGGTAGGTTTTTCCCATCCCGATGTTGCAGGACTTCGGGTGGCTTCAGAAGGGGGACATCCATGGCAACCCGAGACACAGGTGGTCAGTCGCAGAGCAGCAAGGGCTCGAGCGACCAGGAGATCGAGGACGTCACCGTCGAGGCCAATCCCGAGGTCGCCGAACGGCATGCGGAGATCACCGAGGACGTCGACGACCTCCTGGACGAGATCGACTCCGTCCTCGAGGAGAACGCCGAAGAGTTTGTTCGCGGATATGTACAAAAAGGCGGACAGTAGGGCATAGGCAGGCAAAACGGACATGCCTCTACCGAATGACGATGTGGACGGCCGTCGTCGCTGCCGTGACTGCGGCGAATGGAAGGCGCTGGAGCAGTTCTGTAGCAGTAGCAAGCGGCCAACGGGTCGCGGCAGCTACTGCAAGGATTGTTTCAACGTCCGATCGAAGGCCAGCTACGCGAAGCGTCTACGGGAGACGGCAGGCCGGGAGGTCCAACAGAACCGAGTGGTTCCCGAGGGGCACCGCTATTGTCCGGACTGCGGGGAAACGAAGGCGTTGGCCGAGTTTCCCCGCAGTCGTAACGACACGGGCGGTCGCGGCAGGTACTGCAAGCCGTGCCACAACGCGCGCGGTAACGAGACCAAGCAGCGACTCTACGGTGGCAACCGGGAGTATCACCTGCGCCAGCGTTATGGCAGCGGCCAGGCGGAGGTCGACGAGCTTCTCGCGGAGCAGGGGGGTGTCTGCGCCATCTGTGGCGCGGCCGACCCGCAACACGTAGATCACGATCACCGCACCGGTTGGGTGCGCGGGATATTGTGCTTCAACTGCAACGGCGGTCTGGGGCAGTTCCGGGACGACCCGGTCTTCCTCGCCGGCGCGATTACGTACCTGAAAGGAACCACGTGGCGACGGGCTTTGATCCATCCGGGCGTCTACCGGATTTCTTCACCAGCACGGGGACGTCCTCCTTCACGCAGTTCCTGAGCCAGGCCGCCCCGGAACTGCTTCCGGGGCGCCGGCCACTTCCGCCCGGCCTGTCCGCGGACATCGCGCCGCACGGCACCACGATCGTCGCGATCGCGACGGCCGAGGGTGTGGTGATGGCCGGTGACCGCCGGGCGACCATGGGCAATCTGATCGCCAGCCGGGACATCAAGAAGGTGCACCCGGCGGACGCCTATTCGCTGATCGGCATCGCCGGCACGGCGGGTATCGGCATCGAGCTGATCCGTCTGTTCCAGGTGGAGCTCGAGCACTACGAGAAGATCGAGGGCGCGATGCTCTCGCTCGACGGCAAGGCGAACCGCCTGGCCGCGATGGTGCGGGGCAACCTGGGAGCGGCGATGCAGGGCCTGGCCGTGGTCCCGCTGTTCGCCGGGTTCGACCTGGCGCCGGCGGATGCGGCGCGCGCGGGCCGGATCTTCAGTTTCGATGTGGCCGGTGGCCTCTACGAGGAGACCGGCTACGAGGCGATCGGGTCGGGGTCGCTGTTCGCGAAGTCGGCGCTGAAGAAGCGGTACCGGGCCGGGCTGAGCACCGAGGACGCGATCAATCTGGCGGTCGAGGCGCTGTACGACGCGGCGGACGACGACACCGCGACCGGTGGGCCGGACGTGACCCGCAAGATCTACCCGGTGGTGATGACCGCGACGGCGAACGGCACGCACCGGCTCAGCGATGAGGAGATCACCACGGTGGCCGAGCGGGTCGTCGCGGGGCGTATGGAGAACCCGGGCGGCTGACCCGCACTTTTCGCAGAAAGAGAGGTAGCCACCCGTGGCCATGCAGTTCTACGCATCACCCGAGCAGGTTCAGCGGGACCGCTCGGAGTATGCCCGCAAGGGCATCGCCCGCGGCCGGTCGGCCGTGGTGCTCACGTACGAGGGCGGCATCCTGCTGGTCGCCGAGAACATCACCACCCTGCGCAAGATCAGCGAGATCTACGACAAGATCGCGTTCGCTGCGGTGGGGCGCTACAACGAGTTCGAGGCGCTGCGCCGTGGCGGGGTGCGGATGGCCGACATGGTCGGTCTCAGCTACGACCGGCGGGACGTGACGGCGCGGGCGCTCGCCAACACGTACACGCAGACGCTCGGTGCGATCTTCTCCGAGACGCAGAAGCCGTACGAGGTGGAGATCTGTGTCGCGCAGGTCGGCGCCTCGCCGGAGGCCGACGAGCTGTACCGGATCACCTACGACGGCTCGGTCATGGACGAGCCCGGGTTCATGGCGATGGGCGGCCAGGCCGAGGCGATCGGGAACGTGCTGCGTGACCGGCACGACTCGTCCGCGGACCTGCTGGCGGCGCTGACACTGGCCCGGGAGGCGCTGGGCAGCGTCGGCGGCGAGAACGGGCAGGCGCGCACCCTGGAGGCGAAGCAGCTCGAGGTGGCGGTGCTGGACCGGCGGCGGCCGGGCCGGGCGTTCCGGCGGATCACCGGGGCGGCGCTGACCACGCTGCTGGGTCACGAGTCGGTGCCGGAGGCCGAGCTCGGCGACGTGGACGCGGCGCCGCCGGCTCCGGCGGAGGCGAAGCCGACGATCTCGGCGGCGTCGGAGGACACCGAGGGCAACGACAAGTAGGCGGGTTCGTGATTGCGGGGCGTGTTCCGCCGGAACACGCCCCGCAATCATGGAAAGCCCGATTGTGGGTGCCACTTAACCGGTCCTTACCGGTAGTGTTTCGACATGGAACGGCGAATTTTCGGCCTCGAGACCGAGTACGGAGTCACGTGCACCTATCGGGGGCAGCGGCGGCTGTCTCCGGACGAGGTGGCCCGCTACCTGTTCCGCCGAGTGGTGTCCTGGGGACGCAGCAGCAACGTCTTTCTCCGTAACGGCGCCCGTCTCTACCTCGACGTCGGTTCCCACCCTGAGTACGCGACCCCGGAATGCGACTCCGTCACCGATCTGGTCGCCCACGACCGGGCCGGTGAGCGGATCCTCGAGGGCCTGCTCGTCGACGCGGAGAAGCGTCTGCACGACGAGGGCATCGCGGGGGAGATCTATCTCTTCAAGAACAACACCGATTCCGCCGGCAACTCGTACGGGTGTCACGAGAACTATCTGGTCAGCCGGCACGGCGAGTTCGGCCGGCTCGCCGACGTGCTGATCCCGTTCCTGGTGACCCGGCAGCTGATCTGCGGCGCCGGCAAGGTGCTGCAGACCCCGCGCGGGGCGGTGTTCTGCCTGTCCCAGCGGGCCGAGCACATCTGGGAGGGCGTCTCCAGCGCGACCACCCGGTCCCGGCCGATCATCAACACCCGGGACGAGCCGCACGCCGACGCCGAGCGGTACCGGCGCTTGCACGTGATCGTCGGCGATTCCAACATGAACGAGGTCACCACCCTGCTCAAGGTGGGCAGCGCCGACATCGTGCTCCGCATGATCGAGGCCGGTGTGGTGATGCGCGACCTCACCCTGGAGAACCCGATCCGGGCGATCCGCGAGGTCAGCCACGACGTCACCGGCCGCCGCAAGATCCGCCTGGCGAACAACAAGGAGGTCTCCGCGCTGGACATCCAGCAGGAGTACCTGGCGAAGGCCACCGAGTTCGTCGAGCGCCGTGGTGGTGACCCGGTCGCCAAGCGGGTCGTGGAGCTGTGGGGGCGGGTGCTCAGCGCGATCGAGAGCGGTGACCTGGACCCGGTGTCCCGCGAGATCGACTGGGTGTCGAAATACAAGTTGATCGAGCGCTATCAGGCCAAGCACGACATCCCGATGTCGCATCCCCGGATCGCGCAGCTCGACCTGGCGTACCACGACGTGCGCCGGGGCCGTGGCCTCTACGCGCTGATGGAGAAGCGCAAGCAGGTCGACCGGATCGCCAACGACCTGCAGATCTTCGAGGCGAAGGAGACGCCGCCGCAGACCACCCGGGCCCGGCTGCGCGGCGAGTTCATCAAGCACGCCCAGGAGAAGCGCCGCGACTTCACCGTCGACTGGGTGCACCTGAAACTGAACGACCAGGCCCAGCGGACGGTGCTCTGCAAGGACCCGTTCCGGGCGTACGACGAGCGGGTGGAGCGCCTGATCGCCAGCATGTGACAGCGCGATAGGCTGGCCGGGCCATGACGATGCCCGGCCAGCCCGAACCCCCCGAGCGCTCGGAGCCCGAGGTCCGCTGGCGGCGTCTGGAACGCCGCAGGGAGCGGGTCTTCCGGCAGATCCAGCGTGACCGGGCCGGCGGCCACAAGGTTCCGACCTGGGCGCTGGCGGCGATCCTCGGGCTGCTGCTGGCCGGCTGGGCTTACCTGATCATCACCAGCTGATCAGTGGGTGCGGCGGTCACCAGTTCTCGCCGTCGTCGTCCTCCATCGGGAAACGCGTCAGCACGGTCCGGGCCTCCGCACGGCGGCCCTGCCGGTGGAACTCCATGATCAGGGTGGCGCGCAGGGCCCGCAGCAGGGAGTCCTCCGGGCCGAACGCGGCATGCAGGTCGCCGAGCACGCGGGTGCCGAGTTCGACCGCGGCCGCCGGGTCGTGACCGCCCTCCCACAGCCGGCAGGCGAGGTTCGCCTGGGCGCACAGCGTCCGCGGATCGCCGGGGCAGAGGATCCGTTCGTGGTCCGCGGCGATCGCCGTGACCAGGGCGACCTCCTCGCCGGCGCGGCCGGCCATGAGGCGCATGCCGGCCAGCCGGAGCCGGGCGAACCGGGTCTCCGGAGCATCCGCGCCGAGAGCACGCGCACAGTCGGCGGCGATCCGGGTCGGGGCCGTGAGGATCCGCTCGTCCCGGGTCCGAGCCTCGTCGTGCCGGCCCGCGGCGGCGTAGGCGCCGGCCAGTACATCCCGGATCCGGACGGTGCCCTCGGTCACCGAGCGGGTCGCCGGGAGCGCGATGGGGGCCGGCGGGCAAGGGGAGGGGGTCGCCGAACACGCGCAGCCGGCCGGCGGACACCGATTCCAGGCGGGTGATCCGCTGCGGGCAGTGCCGCCGGTTCGGGGTCCACGACGAGCAGGTGCGAGTGATAGGCGGAGATGGCGGCCTCACCGCGGGCGCCGAGGGTGGCCGGGTCGTCCGGGCCGAGGATCCGGGCCAGGCCGTATTCCCGCCGTGCAACGAGAGTCCGCCGGTCATCCGGGCCGAAAGAACGTTCGGTCTCGGCGACGGCGTCACGGAGTCGGAGGAGTTCGGCGCGATGCATGAGGCGGTCCCGGAGCGGTCGAAGCGGGCGGTCGAAGCGGCCGGTTGAGGTAAGCGGTTGGAGCGGTCGGTCGAAGCGGTCGGTCGAAGTAAGCGGTTGGAGCGGGCGGTCGCGGGAGAGGCGCTCGCGGACAGGGACGGCCGAGGGGGAGCGGTCTTGGAGTGAGAGGGGCGGCAGGAGAACGTACCCCGCATGATCGTGGTCTGGGGCACGAGCGGCAACCGGGCCGCAACCGTTCGGGGAACCGCGCTGTCCCCGGGATGCCGTGTTCTGGGTGGGTGCCGGAGCAGCGAGTCGCGAGGACGTACGTGGTGGTGGCGGTTCTCGCCCTGATCACGTACCAGTTTCTGCCCGAAGGTCTCTGGTGGCAGGCCGCCGTGCAGGTGGCGATCGGCTGGACCGGTGTCGCCGCGATCCTGGTCGGCGCGCACCGGATGCCGCGGCGGGACCGGCTGCCCTGGTGGCTGTTCGCGGCCGGGGTGTTCAGCAACGCGACCGGCATCGGTGTCGGCGCGGTCGCGGACGTCTGGTTCGGGCTGGTCGACATGCCGACCCCGGCCGACCCGTTCTTCCTCGGGCTGTATCCGGCGTGCGCGGCCGGTCTGGTCGTGCTGATCCGGCGGCGCAATCCGCGGCGGGACTGGGCGGCGCTCGTCGACGCGGCCGCGATCACCACCGGGTTCGGGCTGCTGGCCTGGGTCTATGTGATCGCCCCGGTGAATCTGGGCGACCCGATGGACCGGGCGGCCCACGCGACGCAGGTGGCGTACCCGATCGGGGACGTCCTGCTTCTCGCGGTCACGACCCGCCTGTTGCGCAGTGGCGGCAGTCGCGGCGCCCCGTTCTGGTGGATCACCGGTTCGCTGGCGGCGTTCCTGATCGGTGACAGCGCCTGGGTGATCCTGGACAACATGGGCGACACCGGCGCGATGCTGATCGAGACCCCGTGGTTCGCCCGTCTGCTGCAGTCGGTCTTCCTGGTCGCGTTCCTGCTGTTCGGGGTGGCGGCGCTGCATCCCGGCGCGCAGGCGGTGGCGGCTCCGGCGGACGCCCGCCCGGCCAGTCTCGGCACCGGCCTGCTGGCCCTGCTGACCGGCGCCTCGCTGATCGCGCCGGGGGTGCTGGCCGCGCAGACGGCGTCCGGCACGGTGTCCGACGGGTGGAGCATCGCGTTCTGCTCGGCGACCCTGTTCCTGCTGGTGGTGGCCCGGATGGCGCTGTTGATCCGGGAGGTGGAGACGCAGGCGCGGCAGGTGCGCGCGCTGGCCCGTTCGGACGAGCTGACCGGGCTGCCGAACCGGCGGGCCTGGAACGACGAGCTGCCCCGCGCCCTGGAACGGGCCCGCCGCGACGGCGAGCCGGTCTCGGTGGCGATCCTCGACCTGGATCACTTCAAGAGATACAACGACACGTACGGGCATCCGGCCGGGGACCGGCTGCTCAAGGAGGCCAGCGCGGCGTGGCACGCGGCGCTGCGCGACGTGGACGTGATCGCCCGGCACGGCGGCGAGGAGTTCGTGGTGCTGCTGCCGGCCGCGGGCGCCGGGGACGGTCTGCGGGCGGTGACCCGGGCGCTGGCGGCGACGCCGTCCGGGCAGACGTTCTCGGCCGGTCTCGCCGTCTGGAACGGGACGGAGACCTCCGACGAGCTGCTGGCCAGGGCGGACGAGGCGCTGTACGCCGCGAAGGCGGCCGGCCGCAACCGGGTCGAGGTGGCTCAGGCGAGCAGCGCGGCGGCGTGACGGCCGGCCGCGGCGGCGGCCAGGAAGTAGCCGTGGTCCTGGTCCAGCGTGCGGCCCATCGTGGACAGCGGCACCGGGCAGGCCCGCAACGCCGCGTCGAGACCGCCGGTGGCGACGCGGACCAGGCGGTGGCGGGCGGCGAGCGGCGCGAGCGCGGCGTCGACCGCCGCGGCCAGGGCGGGGTCGAGGCCGTCCGGCACCGGCAGGTCGGCGCTGGTCAGAGCGACTTTTCCGTACGCCGTCAGGCTGTGATGGGACACCCCGCGGTGCCGTTCGCGCCCGTCGCCGCCGGAGATCCGCAGCGACCCGACCGGCCGGCCGCCGAGCACCGCCGCCGCGTTGACCGCCTCGCCCAGCGCCACCCCGGAGAACCCCCAGGTGGTGCCGGTGCCGAGGTTGCCGGGGCCCTGCGCGACGATCGTCACGTCGGCGTGCAGCACGTGCCGGGCGGCCAGCAGCCCGGTGTGCACGGTGCCGGCCTCCAGGTCACCGCCGAACGCCTGCCCGGTGGTGATCGTCCCGGCGAGGTGGCCGCGCAGCCCGTCCAGGGTGCGGGAGAACCAGGCGGGCAGCGCCCCGCCGTCGGTCATCACATAGGCCACGCGGGCGCCGGGCCGGTCGGCGTGGACGCCGGCCAGGATCGCCGGCAGTGCCGAGTGCAGGTCGGCGGTGACCACCGGCATCCCGTCGATCGACTCGGCGGCTGCCAGCACCGCCCGGTGCGGGGACGCCTCCTCGTCGGCGCCGAGCAGGATCGGCTGCAGCGGGGTGTACCGCGCCTTGACCAGGTGCCCGCTGTCCCGGTTGGCGCCGTCGTCGGGCGGGTCGGCGGGCAGCCGGTCGGGCAGGGCGACGACCAGCGCGTACCCGCCGGTGCCCAGGCCCATCATCAGCGCGCCGACGTTGAGCAGCACCCGGTCGCCGGGCTCGGGCGTGCCGACGAGGTGGGGGTAGGCGAGCGCGCGCACCGGGCCGTCCGGGGTCGTCACGTCGAGTTCCACGGCGCCGTGCCAGCTACGCCGCACCGCCTGCACTGTTCCCGACCGCCACCGCACCATGGCGGCGACCCTATCGCCCGGGAGCGCCGCGGCCCCGGGTCGGGTCGGGGAACACGTACCGGATCTCCGGGAAACGCTCCCGCAGCCGCTGCTCCGCCTCGTCGGCCGCCGCCTCGATCGCGCTGCCGGGGGCGTCGTCGGCGAAGTCGACCTTCGCCGCGACCAGGATCTCGCCGGGACCGATCCGCATGGTCAGCAGCGTCGGCACGGCGGTCACCACGTCGACGGCGGCCAGATCCGCGGCGGCGTCCTCGAGGAACACCGCTTTCACGGTGGTGTCGCTGGTGTGCCGCAGGAACCGGCGCGGCGTGGTCCGCCAGCGGCGCGACTCGTTGCGGATCTGCTCGACCGCCTTGGCGAAGGAGACCCACTCGGCGGCGAAGGCGACCGCCAGGACGATGTACGAGGCCAGGTAGTCCCCGGTGTGCTCACCCTCGATGATCGTGACGACGCCGTGGTGGATGGAGAACCCGGCGCCCGCGACGAACGTGAAGATCGCGGCGATGAACGCCCGGGCCCCGCTCTCCTCGCCGTACCCGAACGGGTGGTTCTCGTCCGCCGGTTTGCGCCCTCGGCGCAAGGCGACGTAAAGGAACACCTCGGTGGCGGTGTCGGCGAGCGAGTGGGCCGCCTCGGAGAGCATGGCGGCCGAGCCCGAGATCAGGCCGGCGATCAACTTGGCGATGGATATGGCGAGGTTGGCGGCGCCCGCGACGACGACGGTGCCGACGCTCTCGGACGAGGTGGGCTCGCCCATGGTGGTCACGCATGCGGTCTTTCCCGGCACAGTGACGGATAACCGCCCCGCGGGCCCGCCTGCTAGCGTTGCTCCTCGTGTCGCGCACTCGCACCGAGCGCCTGGTTAACCTGGTCATCTGTCTCCTGTCCACGCGGCGGTTCCTGACCGCCGCGCAGATCGCCCTGACCGTGCCCGGTTACGAGCACGATCCGTCCGACCCACGGGACCACGAGGCGTTCCAGCGCAAGTTCGAGCGGGACAAGGCCGAGCTGCGGGAGCTGGGCGTGCCTCTGGAGACGGGCACGGCGAGCATCTTCGATCAGGAGCCCGGTTACCGGATCGCGCAGCGGGAGTACGCGCTGCCCGACATCCTGCTCGAACCGGACGAGGCCGCCGCCGTCGGCATCGCCGCCCGGTTGTGGCAGCACGCCGGGCTGGCCGCCGCCGCCTCCTCCGGCCTGGCCAAGCTGCGGGCCGCCGGGGTCGAGGTGGATCCGCAGGCCACCCTCGGCGTCGAGCCGGTGGTCACCGTCGACCCGGCGTTCGGCCCGCTCACCGCCGCCGCCCGGGACCGTCGCGCGGTCTCCTTCAAGTACCGGGTGCCCGAGGTGGACGAACCGAGCACCCGCCGGCTGGAGCCGTGGGGCGTGGTGTGCTGGCGCGCCCGGTGGTACGTGGTCGGCCACGACCGGGATCGGGGCGCCGCCCGCTGCTTCCGGCTGTCCCGGATCGTCGGCGACGTCCGCGCCTCGGGCCGGCCCGGCGCGTTCGAGCCGCCGGCCGGCGCCGACCTGATCAGCCACGTACGGCGGTTCTCCGGGCCGGTCGCGCGCAACGGCAGGGCCACCGTGACGGTCCGTCCGGGGCGGGCGGCGGGGCTGCGCCGGCTGGCCGCCGAGGTGCTGCCGGGCCCGGACGGTGACCGGCTGACCATCAACTACGGCGACGTGGAGTGGCTGGCGTCGCGGATCGCGGGGTACGGGCCGGACGCCCGCGCCGACGGCCCGCCGGAACTGCGCGACGCGGTCGTCCAGCATCTGAAGGAACTGATCACGCGGCACGAGGTCCCGGCGGTGACGGCATGAGCACGGCGCGCACTCCCAGCGGGGACCGGCTCGGGCGGCTGCTGAACCTGGTGCCGTACCTGCTCGCCCGGCCCGGCATCCTGATCTCCGAGGCGGCCGCCGACCTCGGTGTCACCGGCAAGCAGCTGCGCGAGGACCTGGAGCTGCTCTGGGTCTGCGGGTTGCCCGGGTACGGCCCCGGCGACCTGATCGACATGGCCATCGACGGCGACCACGTGACGATCAGCCACGACGCCGGCATGTCCAAGCCGCTGCGGCTCAACCCGGACGAGGCGCTCGCCCTGGTGGTGGCGCTGCGGATGCTCGCCGAGACGCCCGGCATCGGCACCCGCGACGCCATCGAACGCGCCCTCGCCAAGATCGAGAACGCGGCCGGTGACCTGGCCGACGCGCCGGTCACCGTCCGGATGCCGGCCAACCAGAAACGCCTCGCCGCGGTCCGGGCCGCCGTCGAGTCCGGGCACGCGCTGCGGCTCACCTACTACACGTCGGCGCGGGACGAGACGACCGACCGGGTGGTCGACCCGATGCGGATGCTGATGGTCGGCGGCTTCAACTACCTGGAGGCGTGGTGCCGTCGGGCCGAGGCGACCCGGCTGTTCCGGATCGACCGGATCGACGCGTTCACCGAACTCGACGAGCCGTCCGCGCCACCGGTCGAGGCGGTGCCGCACGACGTCACCGGCGGTGTGTTCCGGCCCGGCCCGGAACTGCCGCTGGTCACCCTGCGGGTGGGCCGCGGCGGCCGGTGGATCACCGAGTACTACCCGGTCGAGCAGGTGGTCAAGGACGCCCCGGAGTGGCTGGTCACGATGCGGGTCACCGACCTCGGCTGGGCGCAGCGGTTCCTCGCCGGCCAGGGCCGCGACGTCACCGTGATCGGCCCGCCGGAACTGCTCGACCGGATCCGGGCGCAGGCCGCCACCGCCCTCGATCAGTACGCCGCGCCGCAGGCCCTCGCTGCCGACGCGCCCGCCGGCCGGTAGGGTTGCCGCGTGCTGATGTGGGTCTGGATCGCCGTGGTGGTGCTGGCTGTGGTCGTCCTGGCCGTCGCCGGGATGAGGATCGTGGGGCGCCTGCGAGGGCTGGAGCGCGCCGCGCGCAAGCTGCGGCATCGCCAGGAGGAGGCGATGGCGCTGCAGGCCAAGGCCGAGCGGATGCAGCAGACGATGCTGGAGTTGCAGCAGCGTGCCGAGGTGGCGCAGGACAAGGTCGCGCAGATCCAGGCGGGCCTGGGCCGCGGCTGAGCTGTTCGGCGGCTGTTGCCCTGACCTTCCCAAGATCATAAGAAACCGGAAGGATCCAGGGGGCAATTTCGCCGGGATCCACACGTACGATGGACCCCGCAACCTGATCCGACCGACTGGAGTCTTCCATGGGCGTCCTCAAGCCATGGCACATCATTGTTCTCGTTGTTGTGCTGATCCTGCTCTTCGGCGCGAAGCGGCTGCCTGACGCGGCTCGGTCCCTCGGGCGGTCCCTGCGGATCATCAAGGCCGAGACCAAGGGTCTCGTCGACGACGACAACAACGTCGCGGAGAAGGCGGAGCCCCAGCACAGCCGCACCCCGCTGCAGGGCGAGGTTCAGCAGCCCTACCAGCAGCCCGGTTACCAGCAGGCGCCCCCGCCGCCGGCCGGTTACCAGCAGCCGGCCCCGCAGCCGGGCTACCAGCAGCCGCCGGCCCAGCCGTTCGTGGACCCGGTGCAGCACCGCACCAACGACCGCTGACCCGGACCGATGGCACTGAGCCTGCGTAAGAAAAAGGGACCGACCAAGTTCCAGCAGGCGGCCGACGGCTCGATGACGCTCATCGAGCATGTCCGGGAGCTGCGAAACCGGCTGTTCTTCGCGTCCCTCGGCATCGTGGCCGGCCTGGTCGTCGGCTTCATCGTCTCCGAGGACGTCTTCGACCTGCTCGCGGCGCCTTACTGCGGTCTCGACACGTCGTGGACGCTGGGGGCGGTCGGTCAGGGGAAGTGCAACTTCCTCACGCTGGGCGCGGCCGACCAGCTGATCCTGAAGCTGAAGATCGCGCTCTGGGTCGGCCTGATCGTCGGCGCGCCGGTCTGGCTCTACCAGCTGTGGGCGTTCATCGCGCCCGGCCTGCACCGGCACGAGCGCAAATGGGCGTACGTGTTCGTCGCGATCGCCGCGCCCCTGTTCATCGGCGGCGCGACGCTGGCCTACTTCGTGGTCAAGCACAGCCTCGAATTCATCATGACCGCCGGTGTCATCGGTGAGACGACGCAGCTGGAGGTCACGGCATACACCGGCTTCGTCACCAGCATGATCATGATTTTCGGGGCGGCGTTCGAGTTCCCGCTGGTCCTGCTCATGCTGAACTTCACCGGTGTGGTCAGCGCGTCGCGGCTGCTCAGCTGGTGGCGGGTGGTGGTCTTCCTGTCGTTCGCGTTCGCCGCCATCGCCACCCCCGACCCGGGCCCGTTCGGCATGACGCTGCTGGCCGGCTGTCTGACCCTGCTGTATTTCATCGCGGTCGGGGTGGCGTTCCTCAACGACAAGCGCAAGGGCCGTGGCAAGGAGATCTACGCCGGGCTCGACGACGACGCCATCTCCGAGCTGCCGGAGGAGCGGATCCCGGTCGGCGCGTCCGACCCGATCGAGGCTCCGACCGCGGTCGAGGGGCCCAGCCCGGTCGAGGCGCCACGGCCGATCGAGCGGCGCTTCGACGACATGACGTGATCTAGGCAGCGGTCGCGGGCGGGTCTATCGTCTGCGGCTGTGACGGGCGACTTCATCGCGGTGCTGGCCAACCCCTCGGCGGGGCGCGGCCGGCACCGCGATCTGCTTCCCGAGGCGCTGCGGGCGCTCGGGACGGGCGGGCACGAGGTGCGGCTGCTGACCGCCGCGAGCGGGCCGGCGGCCGAACAGGCCTGTCACGAGGCGGTGGCGGCCGGCGCGGCGGCGGTGGTGGCGGCCGGCGGTGACGGGACGGTGCACCGGGCCCTGCAGTCGGTCGCCGGGACGCCCCTCGGGTTCGGGGTGGTGCCGGCCGGGACCGGGAACGACTTCGCGAGCGCGGTGGGCGTACCCCGCAACCCGATCGAAGCCGCGGAGGGGATCGCCGCGGCGCTGCGGGACCGGCGTCACCACCGCTTCGATCTGGCCCGCACCCTCGACGCGCACGGTGAGCGACGCTGGTTCTGCGCGGTGCTCGCCGCGGGTTTCGACGCGCTGGTCAACGAGCGGGCCAACCGGATGCGCCGGCCCACCGGGCCGCGCCGCTACGACCTGGCGATCCTGCTCGAACTGGCCCGGCTGCGGGCGCGCGGCTACGTGCTGCGCCTGGACGGCGTGGAACACCGCTTCTCCGCCGAGATAGTCGCGGTCGGTAACTGCGCGAGTTACGGCGGGGGGATGCGGATCCTGCCGGGCGCCGACCCCGCCGACGGGCTCCTCGACGTGATCTTCGCGGCGCCGCTGGGGCGCGGCGGCCTGACCCGGCTCAAGCCGCGGCTGCGCCACGGCACCCACGTCGGCGATCCGCGGGTCACCGTGCTGCGGGCGCGGGAGGTGCGCATCGAGGCCGAGGACATCGTGGCGTACGCCGACGGCGAGCGGCTCGGCCCGCTGCCGCTCGAGGTGAGCTGTGTGCCGGGTGCGATTCGGTTGCTCCGGTGACCAGCGGGTCAGATTTCCGCCCTGCCGCCGAACGGTAGAGCATGACGAACTCGATCAGCAGCAGCAGCAACCGCCCGTCGGTGGCCGGCATGGCGACCTCGGTGTTCGGCAACGCGCGGGAGGCGCTGAAGGCCATCGCCGACGCCGCGACCACGCCCGCGGCCGAGTCGCCGGCCGCCACCGCGGAGACCGCCGCCAAGAAGGGCCGCCGCGGTGTCTCCCTCGACCGTTATGCCTGAGTAGGCAGCGCGAGCGCGAGGACCGCCGACAGGCCGTTGGGCTTGCCCGCGTCCGCGGCCGGCACGACCAGCGCCGTGCAGCCCGCCTTGACCGCGCCCGCGTCGGCCGGCGTGTCACCGACCATCAGCGTGTGCTCCGGGTCCACGCCCAGCAGCCCGCACGCCCGGTAGAAGATCGCCGGGTCGGGCTTGATCCGGCCCAGCTCGAAACTCAGCGCGTACGCGTCGATCAGCGCGTCGAGGCCCCAGGCGGTGAACAGCGGCCGGATGTCGAAGGCGATGTTGCTGACCACGGCCACCTTGACGCCGGCCTCGTGCAGCTTGCGCAGCGTCGGTTCGGTGTCCGGGTAGGGCACCCAGCCGTCCGCGGTGAGCAGCCGCTCGTACAGCGCGTCGGCGAGCCCCTCGACGTCGCTGTGCACCGTCGACGCCAGCCCGGTGTAGGCGGCCCGGTGGCTGTGCGCGTACAGGTCACGGTCGGCCCAGTGCTCGGCCAGATGCGGCGGCACCCGGTTCGGCAGCGGCCCGCCGGCCCGGCCCGCGGTGAGCAGCCGGTCGGCCAGGATGGTCGCCTTCCCCCGGTCCAGTTCGGCGCCACACGCCGCGGCGGCGGCGAGAACCCAGGTCAGTGGATCCTCCACCTGCGCCAGGGTGCCGTGGAAGTCGAACAGCACGGCCTCCACGGGCCGCACGGGATGGCGGGGAGGATTCGAGACATGCGGCACGTCGTGCACCTTACCGAGCGCCGGTGTCGGCCCCGACGGCCCATACGCCCCGATACCGTGCTGCGTTTTGTCACACCCACGAACTAGCCTGGTGTTCATGACGAGTCCCGCCGAGAAATACGCGGCATCAAAGCGGCGGGCGGCGCGGGTCGCCGACTATCCCGCCCTCGAGGATTTCATGCTCGACGTGGGCTTCGACCTGGACGACTTCCAGCGGCAGGCGTGCGAGGTCCTGGAGCGCGGCAGCGGTGTGCTGGTCTGCGCGCCGACCGGCGCCGGCAAGACCGTGGTCGGTGAGTTCGCGGTGCACCTGGCGCTGCGCTCGGGCCAGCGCAAGTGCTTCTACACCACCCCGATCAAGGCGCTGTCCAACCAGAAATACCACGACCTGGTGCAGCGCTACGGCGCCGACAAGGTCGGCCTGCTCACCGGCGACAACGCGATCAACGGCGACGCCCCGGTGGTGGTGATGACCACCGAGGTGCTGCGCAACATGCTCTACTCCGGCTCCGACCAGCTGCGCCACCTGGCCTACGTGGTGATGGACGAGGTGCACTACCTCGCCGACCGGTTCCGCGGCGCGGTCTGGGAAGAGGTGATCATTCACCTGCCGGCCTCGGTCACCCTGGTCTCGCTGTCCGCCACGGTCAGCAACTACGAGGAGTTCGCCGACTGGCTGGTCACCGTCCGCGGGCAGACCGAGGTGGTGGTCAGCGAGCACCGGCCGGTCCCGCTGTGGCAGCACATGCTGGTCGGCCGGCGGATGTTCGACCTGTTCCACGACGCCGACGCGGCGAGGAAACACGACGTCCACCCCGAGCTGCTGCGTTACAGCCGGGAGATGGAGCGGCGCCTGGAGATGACCGGCCGGGCCGAGGTCGGCTGGCGCGGCGGGCGGGGCAAGCGCTGGCAGCCACCGCCGCGCGCCGAGGTGGTCGACCGGCTGGAGCGGTCCGGGCTGCTGCCGGCGATCCTGTTCATCTTCAGCCGGGCCGGCTGTGACGCCGCGGTGAAACAGTGCCTCGACGGCGGCCTGCGCCTGACCGACCCGGACGAGCGGGCCGAGATCCGGCGCATCGTCTCCGCCAAGGTCGCCCACCTGCCCGCCGAGGACCTGTCGGTGCTGGGCTATTGGGAGTGGCTCGACGGCCTCGAGCGCGGCGTCGCCGCCCACCACGCCGGCATGCTGCCCGCCTTCAAGGAGGCGGTCGAGGAGTGCTTCGTCAAGGGCCTGGTCAAAGCGGTCTTCGCGACCGAGACCCTGGCCCTGGGCATCAACATGCCGGCCCGCTGCGTGGTCCTCGAGCGCCTGGTGAAGTTCAACGGCGAGGCGCACGTCGACCTCACCCCGGGGGAGTACACGCAGCTGACCGGCCGGGCCGGTCGGCGCGGCATCGACGTCGAGGGTCACGCCGTGGTGCTGTGGAGCCCCGACGTCGACCCGCGGCACGTGGCCGGGCTCGCCTCCACCCGCACCTACCCGCTGCGCTCCTCGTTCCGGCCGTCCTACAACATGGCGGTCAACCTGGTCGGCAGCGTCGGCGCGGAGAAGTCGCGGGAACTGCTCGAGTCGTCGTTCGCCCAGTTCCAGGCGGACCGGTCGGTGGTCGGCCTGGCCCGGCAGGTGCAGCGCAACGTCGAGACCATGCAGTCGTACGGGGAGGATGCCACCTGCCACCACGGCGACTTCGACGAGTATTTCGGCCTGCGTGTCGCCATCGCCGACCGGGAGAAGGCGCTGTCCCGGCAGGGCGTCCAGCAGCGGCGCTCGGCCGCCGTCTCCTCCCTGGAGCGGCTGCGCATCGGCGACGTGATCCGGGTGCCGCAGGGCCGCCGGGCCGGGCTCGCCGTGGTGCTGGAGCCGGCCGCCACCGGGTTCGGCGAGCCACGCCCGCTGGTGCTCACCCAGGACCGCTGGGCCGGCCGGGTCAGCCCCGGCGACTTCGGCGGCGAGGTCGAGGTGCTGGCCCGGGTCCGGGTTCCGAAGAATTTCAACCACCGCTCGCCGGGCGCTCGCCGCGACCTGGCGGCCCAGGTCAGCGCCACCGGCCTGGACCGGCACCCGGATCGGCGGCGGAACGGCCGCAGCCGCGCCAACCCCGGCGAGGACGCCGAGATCGCCCTGCTCAAGGTGCAGTTGCGGCAGCACCCCTGCCACGCCTGCCCGGAGCGGGAGGACCACGCCCGCTGGGCCGAGCGCCGGCACCGGCTGCTGCGCGACACCGACACGCTGCGGGCCAAGGTCGCCGGGCGCACCGGCTCGCTGGCGCGCACCTTCGACCAGGTGTGCGCGGTGCTGACCACCCGCGGTTACCTCTCCGCCGACGGCGAGGTGACCGAGGCCGGGCGGATGCTCGGGCGGATCTGGTCGGAGGCCGACCTGCTGGTCGCCGAGTGCCTGCGCCAGGGCGTGTGGGACGGGCTGACCCCGGAGGAGCTGGCCGCCGCCGTCTCGATGGTGCTCTATGAGTCCCGCCGGGAGGGGGAGGACCGGGCGAACGTGCCGAAGGGCCCGATCAACGCCGCTGTCGACGCCTGCGCCAAGCTGTGGGGCGAGATCGCCGCCGACGAGAGCGAGCACGGGCTGTCGCTGACCCGCGAGCCCGACCCCGGGTTCGTCTGGCCGATGTATCGGTGGGCTCGCGGCGAGCCGCTGGCGCGGGTGCTGGCCAGCGGGGCGTACGACGCCGACATGCCGGCCGGCGACTTCGTCCGGTGGGCGCGCCAGGTGCTCGACCTGCTCGGTCAGGTCCGCGAGGCGGCCGCCGCGTCACCGAGCGTGAAGGACACCGCGCGCAAGGCGATCACCGCCGTCAACCGGGGGGTGCTGGCTCTGCAGAGCGCCCTCTGAGGACGGCGATCATCGCGGATGGTGAATCTCCGTTGACGGCCACTCTGGGACAAATCAAGAATTGCGGCGGCGGCATCGACGTCGCTGAGTCTCCGATGGCCGGGAGAAAGAAGACATGGGCTCGGGCTCACCGCATCTGATCGGATGGTCCGGTGACGCGGTGGCGGATTCGGTGCTGGCAGTCATCGACGCCGACACCGCGGTCATCGAGATCTCGGTGTGGGGCGCCTGGGACCGGCGGCTGTCCGCGCAGGCCCGGGTGGTGCTCGACAAGTGCCTCGCCGAGCACCCCACCGGGCTGATCATCGACCTGCACCGGCTGAGCGACCCGCACGCGGTGAGCGCTCCGCTCTGGCTCACCGCGTGCGCGCGCGGAGCGGCCATGCACCCGCCGGCCGCGGTCGCCGTGTGCCTGCCCGCCGCGTCGCCGCTGTCCCGGCGGCTGCGGCGGCTCGGCGCCCGGGACTGGCTGGTGCTCTACGCCACCGTGCCGCAGGCGCGGGCCGTGCTGGCCGGGCGGCACCCGCTCGCCGACCGGCTGCACCTGGCCCTGCCACCGGACCCGGCCGCCGCCATCCAGGCCCGCAACCTGGTCACCGACGCGTGCGCCGACTGGGATCTGGGCCATCTGGGCGAGCGGGCCCGGCTGGTGATCTCCGAGCTGGTGGTGAACGCGGCCGAACACGCGGGTACCGACATCGAGGTCATCGTGTCGTCGCGCGGGCGTACCGAGGGGAACGGCGCGGCGGCCCTGCACCTGGCCGTCTACGACGGGGAGCCGCTGCTGCCGCGGCTGCGTGACCCGGTCACCGGGCCGCTCGGCGCGTCCCTGACCGACCGGGGCCTGGGACTGCGGATCGTCGGCGCGGCCGCGTCGGCGTGGGGCGCGCTGCCCGCCCGCGGCGGCAAACTGGTGTGGGCGATCATCCGTACCCGGCCGGAGGAGCAGTGGTGAGCGCGACCAGGATCGACGGCGCACGCGACGGCGACCGTCTGCTGATCACGCTGCACGGCAGCCTCGACGCGATGTCGGTGGAGGCGTTGCAGAGTCAGCTCTACGACCTGGCCCGGGTGCACGACCTGATCGGGTTCGGGGTGCCGGTTCGGCAGATCCACATCGACGTGGCCGGCGTCGACTTCTGTGACGCCGCCGGCCTGCGGATGCTGGTCGCGGCGCGGCGGGTGGCCGAGGCCCGGCAGGCCACCTGCCACCTGCACGGCCCGCAGCCGCACCTGCGCTGGCTGCTGCGGGCCACCCGCGCCGACGGCCTCTTCGACAACCTGTGAGGGTCAGGGCGACTCGACGGCGCCCTGCGGGCGGGTGACGGTGACCGGCTCGCCGTGGCCGCTGAACCGGGTGGTCAACCGCATCACCCTGTCCGGGCTGGTGTCGGGCTGCTCGTGCCGGAGCGCCGTCAGCCGCCCCGCGGCGTCGGTGGTCGCGACGAGTTTCACCGCCGCCCACTGCGTGTGGACCTCGAGGATGCCGGGCCAGCCGGTCGGCAGATAGGTGATGGTGACGGCGTCGGAGTCCAGGTAGACGAGATAGCGGTTCGGCCCGTCGGCCCGGACGTCCTTGATGCCCTCGGCGAGCCGTTTCAGGCCGACCGGGTCGGTGAGGTCGGGGTAGTGCGGGGAGCGGCCGCGCTGGGCGTGGGTCCACGGGCCGTTCACCCGGTCCTGCAGCCAGCTGTGGTCGCCGTCGACGAGCCGCCCCTCCACCACGGTGACGGAGCCGCGGGTGTAGCGGTTGCGCATGACGAGGCGCCGGGCGGCGGCGTCGAAGGAGCCGGCGGCGGTCAGCGTCGCATCGGTCATGTCGGTCTCGATGACGTACGAGTACGACGACGCCATCGTCCGCTGCAGCACCGCGGCGAACTCGCCGGTGCGGACCGGATGGCTCGGCGACGGGTTGCCGGCGGACTCCGGCTCGGCGGCTGTGGGCAGGCGGATGCAGGCCGTGCCGAGGAACAGGGCGAGCAGAGGGACGAGGATCCGGTGCGGTCCACCGATCATGAGTAGTAGATGTCCATGGCTTCGCCGAACTTCGCCGGCTTCGTGACGGTGGAGGTCTTGCCGTGGCCGCTGAGGCGGGTGGTCATGCGCAACGTCTTGTTCTTGTCGCGGAGCGCGACGCCGATCGAGGTGACCCAGCCGGCGGCGTCGGTGATCGCGCTGAACTGGGCGTCCCCGCCGAACCAGACCGAGATGGCCGGGGTGCCGACCGGCAGGAAACCGTCGTTGAACTTGTCGCCCGCGATGTCGAGAGTGCCGGAGAACGTGTTCGGCCCGGTGCGGCGGACCGTGTCCACCGAGGACACGAAGCGCGACAGGCCGGTCGGGTCGGTCATGTCGTAGTAGTACAGCCCGTCCTTCTTGACCCGCTTGAGGTTGAGATGCACCCAGGTCTCGCCGCTCTTCTCCCGCGAGTAGAAGTCGGTGCCGACCACGATGACCTGGCCCTGCTCGGTCTTGCCGGCGCCGGTCAGCTTCTTGGTGGTGGTGATCCGCTTGCCCTTCGGGTCGAACGAGCCGGACCCGGTGATCTTCTTGCCGTCCACCACGTCACCGCCGACCGTGAACGAGTAGGTGGCGTTCTTCGTCTTCGTCAGCGCGGCCAGCAACTGCTCCCGGGCGTCCGGGCCGGCCGGCGCCGGGCTCGCCGCCGGTGCGGAGGCGGAGGCCGTGGGGGCCGTGGTCGGCTCCGCCGGGGAGCCCGGCAGCGGCAGTTTCGTGCAACCGCCGGTCAGGACCGCGGCGGCGGTGAGAGCGAGCAGGGCAGGGTGGTGCGACTTCATCTGTTCCCCCATGGATCGACGCATCGAAGATCATAGGAGAGGGGTGCGACAGTTCTCAGGCGCCCCAGGAGCGGGCCTGCGCGTCGAAGAGACGCGGATCACTCTGGACCGGCACGACGCAGAGCAGGTGACCGCCGGGCGCCCGCAGCGTCTGGTGGCCGCCGTGGTCGGCCACCAGCGTCGCGCCCAGCGACAGCAGCCGGGCCGCCTCCGCCGCCACGTCGTCGGTCTCGATGTCCAGGTGGTACCGCGGGGCGTCGTCGACCGACTGCACGTCCACCGCGAGGCCGGGAAAGGCGTCGTGGAGGGCGATGAACTCCTCCTCGCCGGGCACCGGCTGGGCGGTGGTGCCGAACGCGCCGGCCCAGAACGTCGCGGCGGCGGGGGTGTCGGCGGCGGGCGTGTCGATGAAGAGCCCGAAGAGGCGGCTGCGATGCATGATCGAACCTTACTGGTAGAGACCGTCCAACAGCGACCGGTAACGATCCTCGGCGACCCGGCGGCGCAGCTTCAGCGACGGGGTCAGAATGCCGCTCGCCACGTCCATGTGCTCGTCCAGGATCACGTGCTTGCGGATGCGTTCCCACGGGTTCAGGCCGGCGTTCAGCTTCTCGACGGCGGCCGCGACCTCGGCTTCCACCTCGGGCGTCCGGGTCACCCCCTCGTCCAGGTCGATCAGGGCGCTGACGAACGTGCGCTTGTCCCCGTGCACCAGGATCTGGCCGGCCGCCGGGCAGAGCGCCTTGAACTTCGCCTCGATCGCCTGCGGGGCCACGTACTTGCCGTTCGACGTCTTGATCAGGTCCTTCTTGCGGTCGGTGATCCGCAGCGAGCCGCGTGCGGTGATCTCGCCGATGTCGCCGGTGCGCAGCCAGCCGCCGGCGAGCGTCTCCTCCGAGCTGAGCCCGTGATAGCCGGACATGATGCCCGGCCCGCGCAGCAGCACCTCGCCGTCCTCGGCGATCCGCACCTCGGTGCCGGGCAGCGGGCGGCCCACGGTGCCGTACTCCGGGTCGTCCGGGCGGTTGAAGATGGTGGTGGCGCAGGACTCGGTCAGCCCGTACCCCTCGGCGATCGGCAGCCCGATCCGGCCGAACCAGGACGCGATGCCGGGATCGAGGGCGCTGGCGCCGGAGATGAAATACCGCATCCGGCCGCCGAACCGGGCCCGCACCTTCGACAGCAGCACGTCGGCGAGCGGGTTGCGGTGCCCGGCCTTGACGGCGAGCGCGAACAACCGGCCCTTGAGGCCGCCGCCGATGGTGGCGCCGACCCCGGCGTACACCTTCTCGAAGATCCTCGGCACGGCGGGCATGATGGTCGGCCGCACCTCGGCGAGCCGCTCCACGATCCGGCTGACGTCGCCGTCCACCGCGAACTCGAAACCGACCGACAGCTGGCAGGCCAGCAGCGCCTTGCCGAAGGCGTGCGACAGCGGCAGCCACAGGTAACCCACGTCGTCCGGGCGCACGATGCCCATCGCCTGGATGGCCAGGCCCTGGTAGACCCAGGCGCCGTGGGAGATCCGCACACCCTTCGGCAGGCCGGTGGTGCCGGACGTGTAGATCAGCGTGGCCAGATCGTCCGGCCCGGCCGCCGCCGTGGTCCGGTCGACCAGATCCGGCTCCCTCTCCAGCGCCGCCCGGCCGCTCGCCCGCAGCTCACCGAGATCGTCGAGGCGGAACACCCGCTCCACGTGCGGGGCCACCTTCTCCTGCTGGGCGGCGTCCTCGGCGAACGCGAACCGGCTGCCCGAGTCGGTCAGGATGTGCGCGACCTCGTCCGCCGACGACGACGGGTAGACCGTGGTGGTCGCGCCGCCCGCGCACATCACCGCGAAATCGGCCTCGATCCACTCGACCCGGGTGCCGGACGCGATCGCCACCCGGTCCTCCCGCCGCAGGCCCGCCGCGATCAGGCCGGCGGCGATCTCCCGGACCGCTGCCGCGGTCTCCGCCCAGGTCTGCGCGGTCCACTCACCGCCGGTCCCGGGCTTGCGATAGGCGACTTCGGTGGGGGTACGGTCGGCGCGTGCCAGGAACATCGCACCGAACGACGACGGGCTGTCCCGCCGCAATTCGGTCAGCAGTTGCTCTTCGTGTGCGGGGGCGGTACAGGTCGTCACGAGATCTCCTCTGATATTCCCGTGAATATTCTGTGTCACCGGTCAAGACGGCCGCCCGCCGAGGGCAGGATGGGTGACGTGGCAGACGACCTTCACTTGGCACAGGAGGCCGCCCTCGCCGGCGCGGCCGAGGCTCTCCGGCACTTCGCGGCGCTCGCCGGGCTGCCCCGGGAGCTGAAGCAGGACGGCACCGTGGTGACCGCCGCCGACCGGGCCGTCGAGGACCGGATCCGGGCGGTGCTCACCGCGGCCCGGCCCGGCGACACCATCCTCGGCGAGGAGCACGGCGAGACACCCGGCACCGAGGGCCGGCGGTGGATCATCGACCCGATCGACGGCACCCACCTGTTCGTCGAGGGCGACGACCGCTGGCTGGTCCTGATCGCCCTGGAGGACCAGGGCGAGATCACCGTCGGCGTCGCGATGGTCCCGGCGCAGCACCGCATCTGGTGGGCCGTGCGCGGGGGAGGGGCCTGGGAGGCGGAGGCACGCGACGGGCGGATCGTGGACGAGAAGCGCATCCAGGTCGCCGCCGACGGGCCGGACCAGGTGACGGGCGCCCGTCTCGGGGTGGTGCCGCACTGGGGCCGCGAGCCGTTCGAGACGTTCATCGCCGCCGCCGACGAGCGGCAGTGGCCGGTGCAGCCGTCGCTGATGGTGGCTCGCGGCGACCTGGACCTGGCGTTGCAGACCGGCGGCAAGATCTGGGACTTCGCCGCCACGTCACTGATCGTCACCGAGGCCGGCGGCGATTACCGGGGCGTCGACGGGCGGACCGCGCCGGGTTCCGGCGCGTCCCTGTTCAGCCGCAGCGCCGAACTCGGCGACGCCGCCCTGAAGCAGCTGTGAAAGAGGGGCCGTCCCGCACGGGACGGCCCCTCCTCACACCGGGGCGTGCAGGGTGATCGTCGTCCAGGCGCCGACGTGCACCTGGTCGCCGTCCTTGAGCGTGCGCGAGGCCCCGGCGCCGAGCGGCTGCTCCTCGTCGTTGATCCAGGTGCCGTTGGACGAGCCGACGTCGGAGACCAGCCACGCGCCGTCGACGGTGAAGGTGAGCAGCGCGTGGTTGTGCGACACCCCCGGGTCGGCGGGCGGCGCGGCCAGGTCGATCTCCGGCGTGGTGCCCTTGGACGTGCTGTGCCGCCCGATCCGCACCTGCGGCGGGGCCAGCGTCACGGTCTGCGGGACCGCCTGCGACGGGAACGTCACGCCGTCGATGTCGTTGAGCGCGAAGTACGCCGGGTCGGCGGCGATCGTCGCGGTCCAGTCGCCGGCCGGGACGGCGACCGGCGGCGCCTCGATCTGCGGGACCCGGCCGGTGCTGTGGTCGTACCCGCAGTCCTCACAGAACCGGAACGGACCGCTGCGCGGATAGCCGCAGTTCGGGCACTTCTCCTTGGGCGTCTCCGGGACGGCGGCGGGTGGCGCCTCGATCAGGACCGCGGGCGGTGCGGAACCCTCGATCCGGGTCCCGCACGTGTCGCAGAAGTCCGGCTCGCCGGAGATGTGGCCCTTCGGGCAGGAGTACGTGCCGCTCACTGCCCCCGCCCCACGCGCACCGTCTTGGTCGACCGGGTGTCGAGGGCCATCTCGTCCTCGGCGGCGACCTTGCGGCGCAGTCGGACCGTGCCGGTCACCGCGTCGTCGATCTCCACCACCTTCGACAGCAGGTCCTCGGTGGCCTTGTTGCCGCTGGCGTGCGCGAGCTGCGCGGCCCGGCCGAACTTGATCGTCGCGGTGCGCTCGTCGCCGGCCTCCCGGGCCGCGATGCCGGCCTGGATCGCGTCGGCCAGCTCGGCCTGCCCGGTGTAGTGGGCGACCTGCCGGTTGATCCGGGTGGACAGCGCGGTGTCGTCGGTCCACACCGCACGGACCAGGCCGCGGGCGTGCTCGGTGTCGCCCTCCATGATGTGCACCCGGGCGGCCAGCATCTCGTCACCGGCCGCGCCGGCCGGCACGTCGACGCAGATGTGGTAGTCGCGGCTCTCCTGGCCCCACGAGCCCAGCGGATAGCGGCCGGCCCGCGGCCCGTCCTCGACCCGCTTGCCGGTCAGGTCGGCGACCTGCGGCTCCACCTGCTTGACGAACCGGACCGTGCTGTTCACCGGGGTCCACACCTTGAGCTGCACGTCGGCGGCGGTCTTGCCCATCGCCGCGGTGATCATCTGCTGGAACGAGGCGGTCAGCTCGGTGGGCCGGGCCACGATGTCCACGGTGCCCAGCATGCTGTCGGCGATCTTGCGCAGCTCGGAGACCTTCCAGTTCGCCCCGACGCCGCGGCAGTCGCAGATGAACTTCTCCTTGATCTGGTTCAGCACGCTGTCCAGATAGCCGTGGCGTTCGCCGTTGTCACCGTCGGTGAGCAGGATGGCGTGCTTGATGTCGCCCGGCCGCTGCTCGAACAGCTGGGCCGCCAGCAGCAGCCAGGCGCCCATCGCGGTGCCGCCGTTGGCCTGCAGCCGGTCGATCGCGTGCGACGCCGCCGCCCGGGTCTGCGGGGAGGCGACGGCCAGCTGTCCCGGGTCCGGAAACAGCTGCTGGGCGGTGCTGACCCCGGCGATGATCGCGAAGTGGACGCCGTCGTCGAGGCACTCCACAGCCGCCTTGGCCGCCTGGCGGGCCGCGCCGATGCGGCCCTCCGCCTGCATCGACCCGGACGCGTCCACGATGATGATCTCGGTCGCGCCGCCGGACCGGCGGCCGCCGTCGCCACCGGTCGACGTGACCGTCACGATCGCGTTGACTTCGCTCGCACCCAGGGCGAGGTACTCGTTCTGGAACGTCTCGGCGGAGTAGGACACGCGGGACTCCTTAAACCTCGGTGGTCTCGGGTTCGGGATCGTTGGCCGGCCGCACCGGCACCAGTGCGACCGTGATGTTGTCGGCGCCGCCCGCCGCGTTCGCGAACGCGGCCAGCGCCCGGGCCGCCCCCAGCAGCGACGTCGCGCCGGCCAGGCAGTCACGGACCACGAGGGCGAGATCGCCCGGGTCGGGCAGGTAGTTCCACAGGCCGTCGCTGCACAGGATCAGGTGCCCCGGCTCGGTGGCGGTGAACGACCGGACCCGCGGCGCCACCGGCCCGGCGTCGGCGCCGAGCCAGGCGGTGATGGCGTGCGCCTTCGGATCGTTCATCGCGGTCACCGGGTCGACGCCGAGCGCGATCACGTGGGTGGCCCACGAGTCGTCCTCGGTGAGCTGCTGGGCCGGGCCGTCCGGGCCGAGCCAGTAGATCCGGCTGTCGCCGACCCAGCCGTACCCGACGTGCGGGCCGCGCACCGCGGCGGCCACGATCGTGCAGGCCGGGTTCGCGGCGGCGCGGCGCGGATCGCCGGTGTGCGCCAGCGAGGCGACCGCGGCGGCGGCCCCGGCGATCGCGTGCGCCACCGACCCGGCCAGGCCGACCGCGCCGACCGGCTGCTCCAGGCCCTCCAGGTCGACGGTCTCGTCCGGGTTGCCGGCGGCCCACGGCTGATCCGGGTGCCGGGCGCCGGCGAGCAGCTCACCGGCGGTGCGCACGGCGATGTCGGAGGCGGCGTCCGGGTCGTACGACGCCGAGACGCCGTCGGAGACCACCACGTCCGCGGCGTCCACGCCCACCGCCAGCCACATCGCGTCCTCGTTGCGGTGGTGGCGGCGGCCCCGGTCGCTGACCGCGGCCCCGGCCACACCGCCGTCGGCCTCGAGATGATCACGCGATCGTCCGGCCATCATGCCGCACTCCTCGCAGTACCCGTCCTCGCCCACGGAGCCGGCCGCCCCGCAGTGCGCACACTCCGCCTTGCCGTCCGTCGCCGGCGCCTCGACCTCCACGGTGCCGGCCAGCTTACGGCCGCAGGCCTCGCAGAAGGTGGCGCCGGCGGCGCGCTCGTCCTCGCAGGACGTACATGCGGTCACGATCATCGGTGCGGGTTCCGCCTCTCTCACGTCCGCGTCCGCGGCCGTACCGCGTTCGCCAGGTCCACCAGGCGGATCTTCTCCGCGCCCTGCGCCGACCGGGCCATCTCCCGGTACGCCGCCTCCAGCGCGAACCGCACGTCCCGTTCCGGCAGCCTCTCCGCCGGGGCGCCGCCGATCACCGTGGCGAGGACGTCACGGTCGATGGCCGTACCGTCGCCGATGGTCTTCAGGGCCTGCTCCAGCAGCTCCGACCGTAGTGCCGCCAGCTGTGCCGCCTCCAGCTCCAAACGGGCGATCAGCTCCGCCGCACGGGCCAGCGAGTCCACGTCGACAGCGGCGGTGCGGTGCGTCCGGACCAGCGCGCGGATCGCGCCGACCTGCGAGCTCGGGTACGCCGAGGAGGTGCCCGGCACCCGGTTGTACGCCTCCACCGCCCCGGCCCGGTCCCCGCTCTCCAGCCGGCACCGGGCCAGCCCGGCCGCCGCCGTCGTGTACGCCGGGTCGGTCCGGCTCACCACGTCGTAGAAGCCGCAGGCGGTCGCCGCGTCCCCGGCCAGCTCCGCGGTGACCCCGAGGGCCAGCTGCGGGGCCAGCTCACCGGGCAGCGCCGACCACACCGCGTCGAACCGCTGCCGGGCCCGCGCGTGGTCGCCGGTGGACAGCGCGAGCAGACCGTCGTACCAGTCGGCCCGCCAGTCCGGGGCCAGCTCCCGGTACGCCTTCGCGGCGGCCTCGGCGTCACCGGCGTCGATGTGCGCCCGCATCCGCCGCAGCCCCACCTCCTCGGAGTGCACCGGGGCGGCGGCCAGCTGGGCGAGCACCGTCTTCGGGTCGGCCGCGGTGATCGAGGCGAGGAACCCGGCGGCCGGGTCGGTGAGATCCAGCAGCGGCGTCGGCAGATCCTGCCAGCGGGCCCGGTCGTCGCGCAGGTCGGTGCGCAGCTCGGCGGTGAAGAACCGGGAGATCGCCGGGTGCGGGGTGCCGCCGGCGGCGAGCACCTGCCGCAGCACGCCCAGCATCTGCTCGGCCATCTCGGCGGCGTCGGCGAACCGCTCGTCGCGGTCCGTGCGGGTGGCCCGGTCCAGCAGCCGGTAGAACGCCTCGTGCCGCTGGTAGACCTCGAACTCGCCGCGGTCCGGCAGGCTGTCGGCGAACGTCGTCTGGTAACCGCGGAAGTCGGTGGTGAGCACCGCCAGGGTCCGGCCGATGGTGTACAGGTCGGAGGCCGGTGACGGGCCCAGCGCCGCCATCTCCGGCGCCTGGTAACCGACGGTGCCGTAGATCGCGGAGTCCTCGTCGTCGATGTGCACCACACCGCCGAGGTCGATCAGCCGCATCTGGTCACCGGACTGGATCACGTTGTCCGGTTTGAAGTCGCAGAAGATCAGGCCACGGTCGTGCAGGTAGCCGAAGGCCGGCATGATCTCCAGCACGTAGGCGAGCGCCCGGTCCACCGGCAGCTGCTCGGAGCTGCCGTTCGCGCGGCGCTCCTTCAGCAGGTCCTTGAGGGACTTGCCGCCGACGTACTCCATGACGATGTAGCCGGCGCCCTCGTGCTCCACGAAGTTGTAGATCTTGACGATGTTCGGGTGCTCGACCTCGGCCAGGAACCGCCGCTCGGCCACCGCGGCGGCCAGGGCGTCCTCGTCGCCGGAGTTCAGCAGGCCCTTGAGCACCACCCAGCGGTCCGACACGTTCTTGTCGACGGCCAGGTAGATCCAGCCCAGGCCGCCGTGCGCGAGCGGGCCGACCACCTCGTACTGCCGGGCGACCAGGTCGCCCTTGGCCAGTTTCGGGGTGAAGTTGAACGCCTCGCCGCAGGAGGCGCAGAAACCGGAGGTGCGGGCCGGGCGGTCGCCGCGGGCCCGGCCGACCGGTTTGCCGCACTTGGCGCAGTACCGCTTCGACTCCGGCACCTCGGCCACGGCCATCACCGCGGTCGCCGGGTCCGCGGTCCGGACCGGCTCGATGTCCACCAGGCCACCGCCGAAGCGGCGGGCCGATCCGGTGCGGGAGCTGCCGGAGGTGCGGCCACTTCCCCGGGTACGGGTGGACAGCGCGCTGCTGCGGGAGGAGGCGGCGGTGCCCTGCCGGGGCGCCGGGACGACAGGTTTCACCCCGGCCAGCCCGCACTCGTCGCAGTATCCGTCCTCGATCGTGCCGTGGCAGCCGGCCCGCAGGCACCTGGCGCCGGCCGGAGCCGTCGCCGCAGCGGGCGCCGCCGCCGGCGTCGTGACCGGCGCGGGCGCCAGGCCGCAGGTGTCGCAGTATCCGTCCTCGATCGTGCCGGAACAGTTGGGGCGCAGGCAGCTGGTCATCGGGCCTCCCGGGCGGCGATGGTGGCGGAGAGCGCGTCCTGGTACGCGTCGACGGCGGCACGGGCCGCCGCCAGGTCACAGGGAGCCTGGTGCAGGACGTTGCGGGCGGCGTCGGCGAGCGGGCCGAGCCGGGAGTCCTCGCCGAGACCGCGGCCGAGCGCCTTGGCCCGGTAGGCCTCGAAGCGGCCGCGCAGCTCGTTGCGCTCGGCGAGCAGGGCGGTGTGGTGGGCGCGGGCGGAGCGCAGCGCGGCCAGCCGCTCCCGGGCCTGCCGGTTCCACGCGGACAGGCGCGGGCTGATCAGGGCCCAGTGGCCGGCGGCGGCGAGCGCGTCGATCGCGGCGAGCTCGGGGCGCTGGTCGGTGGCCCGTACCGGGAGAAGCTGGGTCTCCGGGAAACGCCCGGCCACCGCCTCCCGGGAGGTCTCCGCCTCCCGCTGGGCCGCGTCCAGCTCGGCCAGCAGCGTGCGGGCGTCGCGCAGCCGCTGCGTCAGCGAGGCGCGCAACTCGGCCGCCGAGGTGCGCTCCGCGTCCGCCCGCGCCACCAGGTCCCTGACCCGGGCGAGACCGGACAGGTCGGCGCCCGCGCCCAGCGGATCCGTGGCCAGGGTCCCGGTCAGGTCGCCGAGCAGCCGGTCCGCCTCGTCCAGCAGCCGGTCCGCCTGCACGGCCAGGCCGCCCGCCCCGGACTGCCGGGTGAGGTCACGCACCCGCAGCAGCGCGTCCGCGGCCTCGGCGGCGGCCGGCATGCCCCGGCGCCAGATGTCGCCGGCCCGGGTCACCACGGCGACCGCGGTGGTGAACGCGGACTCCATCGCCGACAGCAGCTCGGCGGGCGTGGACGTGGAGGTGATCTGCCCGGAGCCGAGCAGCCCGCGCTGCGCCAGCGGCACCGTCGCGGTGGACAGGGTGATCGAGCTGCCCAGCACCTCGTGCTGATAGGCGGCCCGGTCGGCGTCGCTCATCCGGCGCTGCCCGCGTAGCGCCTTGGCCTGCACGATCACCTCGGTGAGCTGGCGGTGCCCCTGCCACAGCCGGGCCAGGGCGTCGCTGGCGTTCTCCCACGCCGCCGCGGTCCGGCCGGTCAGCTTGATCCGGCCCAGCTCCTGGCGGTCCGGGTTCTGGTCCAGCTCGACCAGGTTGGCGGCGATCGCGGCCACGGCGCTCTCCAGCCGGGCCAGCTCGGTGTCGGCGGCGGTCAGGGCGGCCGTCATCGGTACCGTGCCGCGGGTGGCTTCGGGGCCGGGCCGGAACCGCCCAGCCAGCGGGCGTGCAGCGCCGCCCAGGTGCCGTCGCCGCGCATCCGCTCCAGGACCGCGTTGACGAACCGGGTGAACTCCGGATGGCTCTTGTCGATCGCGACAGCGTAGGGCTCCTGGGTGAACGGCGGGCCGACGACCTTCGCGTACGGGTCCTGGGCCTCCAGCCCGGCCAGGATGGTGTCGTCGGTGGAGATGCCGTCCACCTCGCCACGCTGGAACGCGACCAGGCACTCGCCGAAGTCGGGCCGGGCCACCGCGACCGGCGGCGGGCTCACCGCGACCTTCCCGATGTTCTCCAGGGAGGTCGAGCCGGCGGCGGCGCAGACCGGCCGCCCGCCCATGTCCTCGATCCGCTGCGCCGTCGCGTCCTTGCCGACCAGCAGCCGCTGCCCGGCCTCGAAATAGACGGTGGAGAAGTCCACCTGGTCCCAGCGGGCGCAGTTCGCCGTCATGGTGTTGATGACCAGGTCGACGGTGCCCTTCTGGACCGCCTCGATGCGTTTGGCCCGCGGCACGACCCGGATCTCCAGCCTGTCCGGGGAGCCGAGGATCGCCCGGGCGATCTCGCGGCCCATGTCCACGTCGAAGCCCTCGATCTTCCCGCTGAACGGGTCGCGGGAGGCGAACAGCAGGGTGTCCTGGCTGGTGCCGAGGACGAGACGGCCCCGGTCCCGGATGGTCTTCATGTAGCTGCCGGCGGGGATCTGCAACGCGGTCGTGGGCCGGAAGCTGGCCCGCGGGTCACAGGTCTCCTTCTCCGCCGGCGCCGCCGCTTGCTGCGACGGCCGGGCGGCGGGTGACTCCGGCGCCGGAGCGGGGGCGTCGGTGCAGGCGGTGAGCAGCGCCATCAGGGCGAGAGCGAGGAGGGTACGGTGTTTCACCGGTATTCCTCCAGCCGGGCCCGCAGGCCGATCGCCGCGAACACCGCGATGCCGAGCGCCAGCAGCGGGCCCAGCACGGTCAGCAGCCCCAGCCCGCGCCCGGCCGACCGGATCTCCGCGTCGAAGGCCTGCCCCCGGTCGGCCAGGGCGGCGCCCAGCGTGCCGGTCAGGTCGTCGAACGCCCGGGTCGTCTCGTCACTGACGGCCAGTTTCACCGCGCCCTCGTAGTCGCCGTTGTCGTCCAGCGCCCGGATCCGTTCGTGCAGTGTCAGGTAGGCGGCGTGCTGCCCGCCCGCGGTGTCCATCAGGCCGGCCACGTCGTCGAGCTCCGGGCGGTCGAAGGCGACCTGCCCTCTCAGCTCGGTGAACTCGTCCTCCAGCTTGCCGTGCCCGGCCCGGGCCGCCAGGGTGAGCGCCTCGTTCGCCCGCTCGCGCAGCACCACGATCCGGGTGCCGGCCAGCGTCTCCAGCGGGGCCGAACCGTCCCGGTCGGCGCCGGACAACTGGGCCCGCTGATGCGCGAAGACGGTGGCGCAGCCCAGCACCAGCAGCACGGTGAGCGCGGAGGCGGCCAGCAGCGGCACGTTGAACGTGCGCCGGGTGGTGCGGCTCAGGTGCAGCTGGGCGGCGATCAGCGCGATGCTCAGCGCCACGGCCAGCACCAGCAGCAGCATCAGCCACCAGGAGCTGCGGGCCTCCGCGTACCCCGTCTGGGTCTCCCGGCGGGCCTCGGCGAACAGCGTCTCCGCCTGCGGCTGCAGGGTGTCCCGGTTGAGCTGGGAGGCGGTCGACAGGTAGGCCGCGCCGACCGGTTTGCCCTGCCGGTTGAGGGCGCGGGCGGTGGCGACCAGCGCCGTGTAGTCGCCGAGACCGGTGTTGATCTCGCGGATCGCCCCGGCCGCCGCGGAGTCCGCCGGGACCCGGCGGGCCGCCGAGGTCAGGGCGGTCGCGGCGGCGTTCAGCTTCTCGTCGTAACGCCGGGTCAGCGCGGGGGGCTCCAGGCCGCCGGCGATGAAGGCCTGCGCGGCGGTGGAGTCGGCGTCGGCGAGCGCCGAATAGACGGTCTCCGCCTCGGCCAGCAGCGGCTGGGCACGGTCCCGCAGGTCGGCGGTGCCTGTGGCGGCGGAACGGGCGGTCAGGCCGGCGACCAGGCCGGTCAGCGCGGCGAGCACGAGCAGGACGGCGAGCAGCAGCTGAAGACGGCCGGGCGAGGTGTGCCGCAAGCCGGCGAGTCGTCGCAGCGCCGCCGTGGACGGCGCCTGAACTGCTGTCACTGAAGGTGCCCTCTCGCTGGGGTGTCGCACGTCCACTGTGCGTCATGGATGCAAGGGATCACCGGCGTCGTCCGGGAGTTTACGAACGGAAGGCGCCCGGCGGAACCGCCGGGCGCCTGCTCCTCGGGCGTCGATCAGCTCAGTTCGCGTTTGAGCAGCTTGCCGGTGGCCGTCATGGGCAGCGCCTCGACGATCTTCACGATCCGGGGGTACTTGTAGGAGGCCATCTGCTCCTTGCCCCAGGCGACCAGCTCCTCCTCGGTGGCCGAAGCGCCCGGCTTGAGGATCACGAACGCCTTGACCTCCTCGCCGTGGCTCTCGTGCGGCACCCCGATCACCGCGGCGAGGGACACCGCCTCGTGGGTGAGCAGGACCTCCTCGATCTCCCGCGGGTAGACGTTGAAGCCACCCCGGATGATCATGTCCTTGGCGCGGTCGACGATGTAGTAGAAGCCGTCCTTGTCCCGGCGGGCCAGGTCACCGGTGCGGAACCAGCCGTCCCGGATCACCTCGGCCGTCGCCTCCGGCCGCCCGTAGTAGCCGCGCATGATGTTGTGCCCGCGGATCGCGATCTCGCCGATCTCGTCCGGGTTGTCGATCGCGTTCCACTCCTGGTCGATCAGCTTCACCTCGACGCCCCAGATCGGGATGCCGATCGAGCCGGGCCGGGCGTCGCTGTGCGGGTCGCTGAAGGTGGCCACCGGCGAGGTCTCGGACAGGCCGTACCCCTCCAGGATGGTGACGCCGAACCGCTCCTTGACCGCCTTGATGATCTCCACCGGGAGGCTGGAGCCGCCGGACACCGCGACCCGCATGTTCCGGGCGATCCGCTCCACGTCGACACCGTCGCCGAGAGCGTTGAGCAGGCCCCAGTACATCGTCGGGACACCCGCGAAGAACGTCACGTCCTCGCTCTGCAGCAGCTGCACGGCCGCCGCCGCGTCGAAGCGGGGCAGCAGCACCAGCGTCGCCGCGGTCGCGAAACCGGCGTTCATGTTCACCGTCGAGCCGAACGAGTGGAACAGCGGCAGCACCAGCAGGTGCGTGTCGGTGGCCGGCTGGGTGCCGAACAGCCGGTTGCAGGTCAGCGCGTTCAGCACCAGGTTCGAGTGGGACAGCTCGGCGCCCTTGGCCTGGCCGGTGGTGCCGCTGGTGTAGAGGATCACCGCCGGGTCGGTCTCGGCCCGCTGCACCGTCTCGAACACCGGCGGCTGCCCGGCCAGCGCCGCGCCCAGCGTCTCCGCGCCCTCGATCGGCGAGGCGGCCGCCGGGTCCGCGGTGATCAGGAAGAAGTGCTCGGCGTCCTCGGCCTCGGTGAAGCCGGCGAAACCCTCGGCGCCCATCGGCAGCTCGGGAGTGCCCTGGAAGCAGAAGTACGCCTTGGCGTCCGAGTCCTTCAGGTGGTAGGCGATCTCGCGGCCCTTGAGAAGCACATTGAGGGGTACGACCACCGCGCCGGCCTTGAGGATGCCGTAGTACACGATCGGGAAGTACGGCAGGTTCGGGCAGGTCAGCGCCACCTTGTCGCCGGGCTGGATGCCCCGCGCCGTGAGCAGGGCGGCCACCTGGCTCGCCGCCGCGTTCACCTGCGCGTAGGTCAGACGCTGCGGGCCGAGCACCACCGCCGCGCGCTCCGGGTGGTGGCGAGCGCTGTCCTCCAGGAGAACGGAGAGGTTGAGCATGTGGTGGAACCCTTCTTACCGGTGAGTTGTGACGGCGGTCTCCACCGCTGTTTCGCCATCCCAGCATGCGCACCGGGGTCGGTGGAACCCCTCGTTTCGTCTTTGTTTCCTTGCGCCTTTGTTTAGGTCCGGCCCGTTGTTGCCGATGGCACCGGCGTGGGAATCCCGGTGTTGGATGCGGTACATGTGGGCCGTCAGCCGATCTTCGACGCTCAAGGCGCCGTCGTGGCTTACGAGCTGCTGTTCCGTGGCCGTATGGACGACGTCGCGTCGGGGCGGCAGGACACCTACGCCACCAGCGCCGTCATGGTGAACGCGTTCACCGAGTTCGGAATCGCTGAAGTGGCCGGCAACCGGCCGTGCTTCATCAACCTCACCCGCGAGTTCGTGACCGGGCGGCTGCCGTTGCCGTTCGGCCCGGAACAGGTGGTGCTCGAGGTGCTGGAGACGGTCGACGTCGACGACGAGGTGATCGCCGGGCTGACCGCCCTCGCCGAGGCCGGTTACAAGATCGCCCTCGACGACTTCGTCTGGGGTTCCGGGCACGAGCGGCTGCTCGGGCTGGCCTCGTACGTCAAACTCGATCTTCTCGACGGCGACCTCAGCCGGCTCGGCGAGATCGTCGCCGCCTGCCGCGAGCACCCGGCGATCCAGCTCGTCGCCGAACGCCTGGAGACGGCCGACCAGGTCGCCATCGCCGACCACTTCGGCATGGAACTGCGGCAGGGGTACGCGCTGAGCCGCCCCCAGGTGCTCAGCACGCCCAGCCTGTCGCCGTCCCGGCTGCGCCGGCTCGAACTCGTCGCCGCGCTCATGTCCCCGGACGTGCCCCTCGAGAAGATCACCGCGATCATCGTCAGCGACCCCGCGCTCGCCCTGCGCGTGCTGCGGGTCAGCAACTCGGTGGCCGCCGGCGTGGTCAGCCGGATCTCCTCGGTCCGGCAGGCCGTCATGCTGGTCGGCCTCACCCGGATCCGGCGCTGGGCCACCCTGATGGTGGTCGACGACGTGGCCGAGGCGCCGGAGGAGCAGCTGCTCACCGTCCTGACCCAGGCCCGCCTCTGCGAGAACCTGGCGTCGCGTTTCGGCGCCGACCCGGGCGCCGCCTTCGTGGCCGGGCTGGTCACCGGCATGGCCGGGCTGATGGCGATGACCCCGTCGGCGATGACCGAGCAGCTGCCGCTGACCGCCGAGGTCTCCGACGCGCTCACCCATGGCACCGGCCGGCTCGGCGGGGTGCTGCGGGCGGTCCGCGCCTACGAGGACGGCGAGTGGGGCAGCGGCGACCTGGCCGGCCTGTCCCTCGACGCGATGCGGTGGTCGACGCGTACGTTGACGGCCGCGCACCGCTTCAACCCGCCCGCCACGAAACTGGGCCGCAAGCCCGCCTGACCCGGCGCCCTGCCGCTCAGAGGCGCGGCTCGGCGTCCTCCCGGTCTCCTTCGACGACCTCCCAGTCGGCGCCGGTCACCGGGTGCCGGCCGGTCCACCAGACACCGCAGGCGGTGAGCGCCAGGTTCAGCAGGGCCGGCCCGAGCACGAACAGGTCGCGGGCGCCGCTGTCGAACAGCCCGTAGTTGTTGTCGAGCAGGCAGACGAACAGCGACCACGGCAGCCCCGAGACCATCAGCAGCAACCCGACCAGCCCCGCGCCGAGATCCGGCTCCGGGGCGGTGGCCGCCGCCGTGCTGGCCGGCCCCAGCCAGAGGCAGGCCGCCGGAACGACCAGCATCGCCTGCAGCCCCACCAGCGTCCAGAGAAGTCTCCGGCGCCCGGCGTGCCCGCTGTCGTCCTGCCGCGTGTCATGGCGCATCGTTGCGGCCCCCTGCCCTGGTGCGTTCGGGTCAGCCTAGAACCTTCCGGTCGCCCGCAGGAACCCCAGGTGAAACCGGGTGTGCGGCCGCCCTGACCAAGATCATGAAATATCCTCCCGCCCGGTCCGCAACCGGGCGTCTCCACCCCCGACATCCCGCGTCTCGGCGGCCGTTCCGGCCCTTCGGGCTCACCCATCGTCGCGGCTTCGTCGCAGGACCGGGACGGCCGCGGCGGCGGTGGCGAGGGCCGCGCAGATCGCGGTCACCGCCGCCGTGATCGTCCACGGGACCACCAGGGCGATGTCCGCGCCGGTCTCGGCCTCGAACGCGGCCCGGATCCCGCCGAGCGAGATCACCGCGACCAGCGTGCCGAGAGCGGCCCCGGCCAGCACGGCCAGCAACGCCTCCGCGGTGACCACCCGGAGCACCTGCCCGGTGCCCGCCCCGGCCAGCCGCAGCGCCCCGAACTCCGGCCGCCGCGCCGCGGTCGCCATCAGCAGCGTGTTCCCGACCGCGATCCCGGTGTACCCGGCGGTGAGCCCGATCAACGCGACCAGGAACAGATCGACCAGCCGTCCCTCCTCGCCCACTTCCTCCCGCACGTACTCGTGGACCGGCAGGACCCGCCCGCCCGCGACGGCCACGGCGTCCTTCCGCAGCACCACCAGCCCGGTCAGCGCGTCGGGATCGTGCCGGCGGACCAGCTCCAGCGGCACCGTGACCTCCGCCCCGACCGCCCGGACCGGCAACGACGCCGCCGCGCCGTCCGCGAACCGCACCCGCACCACGTCCCCGGCGCGGGCGCCGAGTTCCGCCGCCGTGTACCGGTCCAGGGCCACGAACCCCGCCCCGCCGGCGCGGTCACGGTTCGTTCCGGTGCCGGGTCTGCCGTCGGTCACCGCTTCGCTGCCGGTGCCGGGTCTGCCGTCGGCCATCGCCTTGCCGCTGGTGCCGGGTCTGCCGTCGGTCACCGCATTGCCGCCGGTGCCGGGCTTGCCGCCGTCGTCGCGTTCGTTCGAGGAGCTGGTGGGGCCGCGGTGCGAATCGGTGGCACCGGTTGCCTGGACGCCCCTCGTCACGTCGCGGTGGGTGATCAGGAGGCGGGTCGACAGGCGAGGCTCGGCGCCCTGCGCGGCGACCGCCGCCGCGGACAGGCCGGGCGTGCCGTCCGGGACCAGCACCGAGCCGGCCGGGTATTTCGCGGACTCGTCGATCCCGACGGCCAGCTCCGCCGTCGCCACCGTGCCGGCGAGCAGCACCGTGAAACCGACCGTGGCGAGCACCGGCGCGGCGGTCGAGGCGACCCGCCGGACCCCGGTCAGGGTGCCCTCCCGGACCAGCATGCCGACCGCGCCGTCCCGCCACGGCCGGGCCACCACCCGGACCAGCGGGACGATCAGCGCCGGCGACAGCATCGCGGCCGCGCTGAGCAGCAGCATCGCGGCTCCCAGGCCGGCGGTCGACTGCAGTTCGAGGGGCAGCGCGGGGACGGCGGCCAGCAGACCGGCGCCGGTGACCGCGCACAACGGCCCGGCCACCCACCGGGCCGGGGTCATCGCCCGCGGATCGGCGGCGGCCTCACGCAGCGCGTCGAGCGGCGGGATCCGGCTGGCCCGGCGTGCGGCAGCGGTCACCCCGGCCAGTGCCACGACGAGCCCCAGCAGGATCGCGCCGGCCAGGGCGATCGGCTGGCCGGTGACGGTGAATCCGGCCGGCTCCAGACCGGTGCTGATCATCGGCCGGGCCAGCAGTGGCGCGGCGGCCGCTCCGGCCGGGGCCCCGAGCAGTCCGGCGAAGAGCGCGATCAGGGTCGTCTCGGCGTACATCAACCGGCGCACCTGTCCCGGGGTCGCACCGATCGCCCGCAGCAGCCCGAGCTCCCGGCGGCGCTGCGCCGCGCTCAGCGCACACGTCGACGACACCACGAAGACGGTCGCGAACGCCCCCAGCATGACCAGCGCGATCAGCAACTGCGCCCCGAGCCAGCGGATCCGCGTGACACTGTCCGGCTCCAGCGCATCCCGGTCAGCGCCGACCCGGGCGACCCCCTCCGCGCCGACCTCGGCCCGAACCGCCTCGGCGGCGTCCCGCACACCGCCGGCCGACGCGGGGCCGGTCGTCGTCGGCTTGTCGCTGGACAGGGTCAGGCCGATGACGTGGACCCCGGAGGCGCGTCGTGCGGCCTCGCCGTCCGCCACGTAGAAGCCGGGCCCGTCGAGGGTGCCCGTGACCAGCCACTTCTCCGGGCCGGTCGAGGTGAGAACGTCGAGGGTGGCGCCGGGGGCCGGGTCGGCGACCGCGACCTCGCCGGGTCCGCTGGGGGCCCGCCCGGCGGTGAGCCGGTAGCCGCCGAGCACCGCCGACGACCAGGCGTGCCCGTCGGTGAGCGCGGCCTGGGCGTCGCCGGTCGCCCGGCCCGCCCGCAGCCGCTGCACGTAGAACCACGGATCGGCGACGGCCGCCGAGACCCCCGGCAGTCGTCCGAGCCGCGCGGCGAGGGCTGCCGCCTCCGGCCCCGTCCACGCCCGGCGGTCACCGGTCCGGCCGGTCTCCGGGTCCGGTGGCGTCACCAGCACCGGCGACTGTCCGTAGCGAGCCGGGGCCTGTGGCTGCGAACTGAGGTAGAGCGTGGCCGAGCCGGCGACGACGGCCACGCCCAGGAACACCGCGACGAACGTGCCGGCGAAGCTCGGGAAACGATGCCGGACCATGGCCCAGGCCGCGCTCACCGGGTCACCGCCGCGCTCGCGTCCAGCGTGCCGGAACCGCTGGTGCGAGTGTCCGGGTGCCGCGTGACGTCGGCCTCCAGGCGGGCCGTGTGCAGGGCGATCCGCTCCGGCCCGGCCGAACCCGCCAGCTCGTCGACGACCCGGCCGTCGGCCAGGAACAGCACCCGGTCCGCGGTGGCGGCGGCGAGCGGATCATGGGTCACCATCAGGATGGTCTGCCGGTGCCGGTCGACCGCCGCCCGCAGCAGCCGCAGCACCGCGGCGCCGGCGGTCGCGTCGAGCGCGCCGGTCGGCTCGTCGGCGAAGAGCACCGCCGGCCGGGTGACCAGGGCCCGCGCGATCGCGACCCGCTGCTGCTGGCCGCCGGACAGCTCGGACGGCCGGTGCGCCGCCCGGCCCGCCAGGCCGACCTCGGCCAGCACCGCGGCCACCTCGCCGCGCTCCGGCCGCCGCCCGGCCAGACGCAGCGGCAACGCCACGTTCTGCGCCGCGGTCAGCGCGGGCACCAGGTTGAACGCCTGGAAGACGAAACCCACGCGGGCGCGGCGCAGGCGGGTCAGGGCCCGCTCGCTCAGGCCCCCGACCGGAACGCCGTCGATGATCACCTCGCCGCCGGTGGCCCGGTCCAGCCCGGCCGCGCAGTGGAGCAGGGTGGACTTGCCGGACCCGGACGGGCCCATGACCGCGGTGAAGGTGCCCGGCGCGAACCGGGCGCCGACCCGGTCGAGCGCCGTCACGGCCCGCTCACCCGTCCCGAAGGTCCTGCTGACCTCGCGCAGCTCGACCGCTGGTGTGTCGTGATCCGTCATGCCGTCCAGCCAACCGTCCCGGCGGCCCCGGCACAGTCGTGCGGGATGGACACTCGTTGGTATATCCAGCACTACCGACAGCGGCCCTCCCGGCCGGTACCGTGGCGTCCCATGCAGGCCAGAACCGCCCTCGAAGCGCTCGCCCTGCCACCGCTCGTGCTGATGCGATCGTCGTGGCCGTGGCGCTCGCTCGCCTACCTGGCGAGCGGCGCGCTGCTGGGCGCGGCCACCGTCGCGGCGGTGGTGGCGCTGCTGGTCGCGGGCACTCTGCTGCTCGCGGTGGTGGTCGGCATCGGCGGCTATCTGGCCTGCCTGCTGTCCGGCATCGTGGTCGCCCGGATCGAGCGGGTCCGGTTGCGCCTGGTCGACTTCGACGAGCTGGCCGACCCGCATCAGCCGCCGCCGCGGGCCGGGCTGCGGGCCTGGGTCAACCTGCGGCTGCGGGAGGAGGCGACGTGGCGGGAGCTGTTCTACGCGGCACTGGCGGCCGCGCTGCTCTGCTGGCTGGACCTGCTGGTGCTGGGCGGCGTCGGTTTCCTGCTGTCGGCCTCGGTCGGGGCGCCGCTGACGATCCAGGACGAGCCGCTGTCCAGCACCCTGCCGGGCACCTTCCTGGGGCTGCTGTGCGCGCCGGTCCTGATCTACCCGGTGATGGCCTGGGCCGGCGCCCGGGCCGCGATGGTCCGGGCCATGCTCACCCCGCGCGACGACGACGCCCGGCTGACCGAGGTGACCCGGTCCCGGGCCCGGCTGGTCGACGCCTTCGAGGTGGAGCGCCGGCGCATCGAGCGTGACCTGCACGACGGGGCGCAGCAGCGGCTCGTCGCCCTCAGCATCCAGCTCGGCATGGCCCGGCTCGAGGTGCCGACGGGCTCAGCCGCCGAGGAGCCGCTCATCGCCGCGCACGAGCTGGCGAAAGAGGCGCTGACGGAGTTGCGGGAGCTGATCCGCGGCGTACACCCCCAGGTCCTCACCGACCGGGGCCTGGCCGCGGCCGTCGGGCAGGCCGCTTCGGTCGCGCCGCTGCCCGTCGAGGTCGAGATGCGGCTGCCCGGCCGGCTTCCGCCGGCGGTCGAGGCGACCGCCTACTTCGTGGTGGCCGAGACGCTCACCAACGTGGTCAAGCACAGCGCGGCGACGCGGGCCGTGGTCAGCGCACGTGTCAGAGCGGAGCGGCTGGTCGTGGAGGTGCGGGACGACGGGGTGGGTGGGGCCGACCCGGAGGGTGGCTCGGGGCTGATCGGGCTCGCCGACCGGCTCGCGGTGCTGGACGGGACGATGACCCTGTCCAGCCCGGCCGGGGGTCCTACCCTCGTGCGCATGGAGATTCCGGTGCGGGCATGAGCGGGCTGCGTGTCGTCATCGCCGAGGACGGGCTGATCGTCCGGGAGGGTGTGGCCGGGATGCTGCGCCGGTTCGGGCACGAGGTGGTCGCCGCGGTCGGTGACGCGGACGCGCTGCGCGAGGCGGTCGCGCGGGAGCGGCCCGACATCGTGGTCACCGATGTGCGGATGCCACCCGGTTTCAGCGACGAGGGCCTGCAGGCGGCGATCGAGCTGCGGGCCGCCGACGCCACCCTGCCGGTGCTGGTTCTCAGCCAGTACGTGGAGCAGACCTACGCCGCGGAGCTGATCGACACCATGCACGGGGCCGGCGTGGGCTACCTGCTGAAGGACCGGATCGGCGAGGTCACCGAGTTCGTCCAGGGGCTGGAGGCGGTGGCGGCCGGGCGGACGGTGGTGGACCCCGAGGTGGTCCGGCAGATGGTCAGCCGGCAGCGTGGCCCGCTGAGCCGGCTCACCCCACGTGAGCACGAGGTCCTGGCGCTGATGGCCGAGGGCCGGTCGAACACGGCGATCGCCCAGGTCCTGGTGGTCACCGAGGCGATGGTCGCCAAGCACATCGGCAGCCTGCTCGCCAAGCTCGACCTGCCACCGGACGCCGGCGACCACCGGCGGGTCCGTGCCGTGCTGGCGTACCTACGCGGCTGACCGGGCGTGTCGTTGATCGGCTTGAAGCCGCCCACATCGACGTAGGCGGCGGTCAGCGGGCCGCCGGCGACCCGCATCCGGTCGATCTCGTCGTCGGTGGCCTCGCGGAACGCGCGGGCGTTTCGGCGGGCCGGTCAGCGCGTCGGTACGGGACGGCCCGCTCACCTCCGCGAGCCGGTGGCGCCGGGTCCTGATCAGTCCCCGACGGTGATGGTGACGGTGGCGAGCAGGCCTGCGGTCACGTCGAAACGGTCGCGGGGGACGACGGTGAGCATGCCGCCGGTGACGGGGAGCGGTTCGGTGGCGGGGGCCGGTCCGGGGGTCACCTGCCCGGCGATCTGCTCGGGGACGGTCAGCGGGCCGGCGTACGTCATCGCCCGCCCGCCGGCCAGGATGCCGCCGACGTGCACCGCGGTGTCGATCCGGACGGGTTCGCCCGGGGTGCGGCCGGGGTGGACGGTACGGAATTCGGCGTACCCGTCGATGTCGGTGACCTGCGCGCCGCGCAACTCGCCGTCCCCGGTGGGGGACAGGTGCCGGATGTCCACGACCGCGGCCGGGACGGGGAAGCCGGAGATCACGTGCAGCACCCGGACCCGCAGCATCAGCGGTACACCGGGCCGGTCGCCGGCGATGTCGCGGCGGACCAGGTCGAGAGGCAGATCGCCGCCGGGGACGGGTTCGGCGAGCAGCAGGTGGGCGGGCTGGGGGCCCCGATGAGCGGGCCGGGGCACCGGCCTGTTGATGACCGGCGTGCTGCCGCTGTCCTCGTTCCGCACTGCCCACCCCCGCTGTTGATCACGTCAATCGAGTTGATCTTCGCAGCAGTAACGTCATTCTAGGGGGCTTTTGCCTGATTTGTCCGCTGTGGAAAAAGACGACGCCGTTGCGTAACACCGGTGGAGGACACTGCGTGGCAGAGTCCGAGCCCGCCGCCCCGGGCCCGGCCCGCCGGACCGCCCGGCCGGAGCGCGGTCCCGGCGCGGTGCTGCGGGCGGGACCGGCTCGTTGCCGCGACCCACCCGCCCGCAGCCCTCGCCCAGCGCGCGGTAAGAACGGCGTAGCGCGAGGCGAGAGCGGCGTGGCGCTAGGTGGGAACGGCGTGGTGCGCGGTGGGAACGGCGTGGTGCGCGGTGGGAACGGCGTGGCGCCAGGTGGGGACGGCATGGCGCGCAGGGGAGCGGCGCGGCTCGGGTGGGGACGGCGTGGCGCGGGGGCTTAGTGCCCCAGCCGCCGGTAGAGGCGCACCGCCAGCAGGCCGAACACCACGATCAGCGCGACCGGCCAGGCGACGGCCAGCAGCAGCGCGTGTTCCGCCGGCCAGGAGTCCGAGCCCAGACCCGGGTTGCCGAACAGGTCCCGCAGCGCGGTCGTGGTCGCCGAGATCGGGTTCCACTCGGAGACCGTTCCCAGCCAGCCCGGCATGAGTTCCGGCGCGACGAAGACGTTGGAGACCGCGCTGACCGGGAACGCCAGCGGGAAGACGATCATCGAGACCGTGTCCGGGTTGGGCGCGGCCAGGCCGAGCGCCACCCCGACGCAGCTCAGCGCCAGCCGCAGCAGCAGGAGCAGCCCGATCGCCGCCAGCAGGTTCGACATGCCGTGGTGCCAGCGCCAGCCGACCAGCAGACCGCACACCACCAGGACCGTCGTCTCCAGCATCGCCCGGGCGAGATCCGCCATCACCCGCCCGGTGATCAGCGCGGACCGGGCCATCGGCATGGACCGGAACCGGTCCACGACTCCGCGGCCGACGTCCACCGCGATTCCGGTCGCCGTCGCGCCGATCCCGTACAGCATCGTCATCACGAAGACGCCGGGCATCAGGAACTCCCGGTACGTGCCACCGCCGGGAACCGACATGCCGCTGCCGAACACGTACCCGAACACCAGCACGAACATGATCGGGAGGGTGAAGTAGATGACGATCTCCTCGGGGGCCCGCACCACGTGCCGCAGGTACCGCCCGGTCATCACCCACCCGTCGCCGAGCCCGCGCGCCTGACGACGGGACGTGAGGTTCACGGTGCTCATGCCGCCACCCGCCCGGTCAGGTGCAGGAACGCCTCGTCGAGGGTGGGCCGGTGGATCCCGAGGTCGGCGACCGCGATCCCGGCCGCCTGCAACGCCCCCGCCACCCCGGTCAGCGCGGCGATCCGGTCGGTGACGGGCGCCCGCAGCCGCCGCAGGTCCGGGTCGACGTCCGGTGGGCCGCCGGTCACCCGGGCGACGACGGCCGCCGCGTCACCGAGCCGCCCGGCGTCCCGGACCACCACGTCGAGGCGGTCCGCGCCGAGCGCCGTCTTCAGATCGTCGGGGCTGCCCTCGGCCACCACCCGCCCGGCGTCCATCACCGCGATCCGGCCGGCCAGCTGGTCGGCCTCCTCCAGGTACTGGGTGGTGAGCAGCACCGTCGTCCCGTCCGCGACCAGGCCCCGGACCGCGTCCCACACCTGGTTGCGGCTGCGCGGGTCCAGTCCGGTCGTCGGTTCGTCCAGGAACAGCACTCGCGGCTGCCGGAGCAGGCTGCTCGCCAGGTCGAGGCGGCGGCGCATGCCACCCGAGTAGTCCTTCGCCGACCGCCCGGCCGCGCCGGTCAGCCCGAACCGTTCCAGCAGCTCGTCGGCGCGCTGCCGGGCCGTCCGCGGTCGCAGCCCGTACAGCCGCCCGAAAAGCACCAGATTCTGCCGCCCGCTGAGCAGCTCGTCGACCGCCGCGTACTGCCCGGTCAGCGCGATCCGCTCGCGCACCGCCTCGGGGTCCCGCCGGACGTCCGCGCCGGCCACCTCCGCCCGCCCGGCGTCACAGCCGATCAGGGTCGCCAGCGCCCGCACCGCCGTCGTCTTCCCGGCCCCGTTCGGGCCGAGCAGCCCGTACACGATGCCGGCCGGAACCCGTAGGTCGAACCCGTCGAGCGCGGTGACGCCGTGCGTGCCGCGATACCGCTTGCGCAGCCCTTCGGCCACGATCGTGAATGTCATGTTCGCAGGCTCGCGCGCCCCGCTGACCGCCCGCGCACCGTCCGCTGACAGCCCAGGCCACGGCCCGGGAGAGGGTGGGCCGGGAAGATGCGGTCCGGGAGGTGGTGGCCGCGAAACCGCGGCCGGGAGGAGGCGGCAGGGAAGATGCGGTTGGGGGCGGTCAGGGCAGGGCGAGCGCTTCGGCGGGGGTGAGGGACATGCCTTCGGCGAGAGCTTCCCGGTACGCCTGCGCGCCGAGCACCGCCCGCGCCGCCGTTGCCGCCTGTGCCGCCGGCTCCGAGCCTTCCGGGTCGGGGCGCAGGCCGAGGGCGTGCGCCGCACCGAGGAGCCGGGCGGCCCGGGCGGCGTCCCCGGCGGTGACGGCCAGTCCGGCGAGCCGGTCGAGCGCCTCCGCCATCACCTGGAACCCGATCATGCCGCTGCGCACCGTGAACACCTCGCGGTACCGGGCGGCGGCGGCCACCGGATCACCGGAGAACTCGGCGATCCGCCCCAGCACGACCAGGATCGCCATCCTTGTGCCGTCCGCGCTGTACCAGCCGGCCGGGCATGCGGCGAGCGCGTCGTGGCAGTACCGCGACGCCTCGGAGAGGGAGCCCGCGTCCGATCCCCGGGCCAGGGCGACGGAACCGAGGCCGAGCAGTGCCGCGGCGACGAGTTCCGGCGCGCCCGCCGTGCGGGCCAGTTCGGCGGCCCGGGTGAAGTCCGACGACGCCCCGGCCAGGTCGCCGGTGTCCTTGCGGGCCTGGCCACGTGCCCGCAGCAGGTCGGACACGTCGATCGTGGAGCCGAGTTCCCCGGCCAGCCGCAGTGCCTCCGCGGTCGGCGCGATGGCGGCCGCCGGGTCGCCGCGCCAGGACGCCGCCTCGGCGATGCCGGCCAGCGCGAGCATCGTCCCCCAGCGGTCCCCGAGGGCCCGGAACCCGTCGAGCGAGCTGCGGAACTCGGCTTCGGCGTCCCGCGGGTCGGCGCCGGAGAACAGCAGCATGTACCCGCCGCCGACCGCCCCGAGGGCCTGGCTCCACGGTTCCCCGGCGATCTGGTCCCGGAGCCGGCGGTTGAGTTCCACGATGTCGGCGAGGTCGTCGTCCGGCGGGCCCACCGCCATCGCCGACAGGTAGAGCAGGAACGGCTGGGCCGGGACCGATGTCAGCTTCCGCATGTAGCCGGCCCAGCGCGCGCCGACCCGCTCGGTGCCGGGGGCGGCGTCGAGGGCCGTGGTGAAGACGCTGAGCGCGTACGCCTCGGTGTGTCCCGGTGGCGGCTCGGGGCCGCTCGCCGCCAGCGCCAGCCGGGCCAGTGCCGCCGCCTCGGTGCGCGACCCCCGCACGTACCAGTAGAAGGACAGCGCGGAGACCAGCCGCAACGCCGTGTGCGGCGCCCCGTCGGCCGTGCTGCGCCGCAACGCGGCATGCAGGTTGTCCCGGTCCGCGTCGAGACGTTTCAGCCAGGCGATCTGATCGAACCCGCGGAGGTACGGGTCCGCCCGCGCCGCGAACGCGAGGAAGTGTTCCGCGTGCGCCCGCCGCATCCGGTCCCGCTCACCGGACTCGCCGAGGCGGTCCGCGCAGTACGCCCGGATCGTCTCGAGCATCCGGTACCGGTCCCCGTCCCGTTCGACCAGCGACTTCGCCACCAGCCCGGTGAGCCCGGCCAGGGCTCCGGGACCGCAGACGGCCTCCACGGCGTCGAGGGTGGCGCCGCCGGCGAAGACGGTGAAGCGGCGGGCCACGTCCCGTTCGGGTTCGGTGAGCAGGTCCCAGCTCCAGGCGACGACGGCCTGCAGGGTCCGGTGCCGGGCGGCGGCCGTGCGGCTGCCCGCGGCCAGCAGCCGGAACCGGTCGTCGAGCCGGGCGGCGATCTCGGTGACCGGCAGCGCGTGCAGCCGGGCCGCGGCGATCTCGACGGCCAGCGGCAACCCGTCCAGGGTGCGGCAGAGCTGCCGGACCGCGGCGGCGTTCGCCGCGGTCAGCGTGAAACCGGGCGCCACGTCCGCGGCCCGGTCGAGGAAGAGCCGCACCGCCGGATAGGCGGCCGGGTCGCCGTCGCCGTCCGGCGGGACCGGGAGGCCGCTGACCGGGCACAGCGCCTCGCCGGTGATGCCGAGCGGTTCCCGGCTGGTGGCCAGGATCCGCAGGCCGGGGGCGCCGGACAGCAGCCGCCCGGCCAGGGCGGAGGCGGCGTCGACGACGTGTTCGCAGTTGTCCAGCACGAGCAACAGGTCGCGGCCGGCCAGGGCGGCGACGAGCCGTTCGGTGACGCGCGGGGCCGGTGGACGGGATGCCGGGCCGCCGGTCAGCGGCACGTCCCGCAGGCCGAGGGCGATCAGAACCGCCGTGGGCACGTCGTCGGTGCCGGCGAGTTCCACGAAGCAGACGTCGCCGTCGTGCCGGGCCGCGATCTCGGCGGCGAGCCGGGTCTTCCCGGCGCCGCCCGGTCCGTGCAGGGTCAGCAGCCGCCGGGTACGCAGCGCGCCCGTCACCCGGGACAGCTCGTCGTCCCGCCCGACGAAGCTGGTCAGCTGGCCCGGCACCCCGGACCGGGCCGGCGGGTCCGGTGCGCCGCCGTTGCGCAGCAGGCTCACGTGGAGGGCCGCGAGCTCCGGTGACGGGTCGGCGCCGAGTTCCTCCGCTAGGGTCCGGCGGGCGTCCTCGTACGCCGTCAGGGCCTCGGCCTGCCGTCCCGCCGCGGCGAGCGCCCGGATCAGGAGGGCCCGTGGCCGCTCGCGCAGGGGGTGGGCGGCGACGAGATCGCGGAGCCCGGCGACCGGTGAGCCGTGCGGCGGGGACAGCGACGCCTCGTAGAGGTCTTCCAGGGCGGTCACGTGCGACTCGGTCAGGCGGGTCACGTGGCCGGCGGTGAACGGCGCGTCGCGTACATCCGCAAGGGGGTCGCCGCGCCAGAGCGTGACCGCCTCGCTCAGCAGCTCCACCGCACGGTCCGTCTCGCCCGCGGCGAGCGCGTGCCGCCCGGCTGCCGCGAGCCGCGCGAACCGGTGCGCGTCGACGGTCTCCGGTGGGACCGCCAGCCGATATCCGGCCGGGCCGAACTCGACGGGCAGCGCCTGCCGCAACCGGGAGACCGCCGACTGCAGGGCGTTCGCCGCCCCGGCCGGCGGATCGTCGCCGTAGAGACCGTCGATCAGCCGGTCGATGCCGACCGGCCGGCCCGCGTCGAGCAGGAGCAGCGCGAGCAGCGCCCGCACCCGGGGGCCGCCCGGCGGGACGAGGGTCCCGTCCGGGCGTTCCACCCGCAGGGGGCCGAGGATGCCGAACCGCATGCCGCCGATTCTGCCGCCCCGGCCCGTCGATGTCTCAGGCGGCGCGCCCCACCGGCACCGGCGCCGGGGCGTGCGCGCTGGCGACCTGGTCGCGGCCCGCGTTCTTGGCCGCGTAGAGCGCCCGGTCGGCGGCGAGCACCAGCTCCGACGTGGATCCGGCGGCCGGCATCCCGGCGACGCCGACGGAGACGGTGACCTGGTGCAGCCGGGACTCGCCGACGGCGATCGGGGCGACGGCGACGCCGCGGCGGATCCGCTCGGCGATCTCGCGCGCCTCGTCCGGGCCGGTGTCCGGCAGCAGCACCGCGAACTCCTCGCCGCCGTAGCGGGCGACCACGTCACCGGGCCGGACCAGCGACCGCAGCCGGTGCGTGACCTCGACCAGGACCCGGTCGCCGCCGTTGTGGCCGAAGGTGTCGTTGACGGTCTTGAAGTGGTCGATGTCGAGCAGCAGCATGCCGAACGGGACGCCGTACCGGGTGGTCCGGTCGCCTTCGTTGGCGAGGGCCTCCTCGAAGTACCGGCGGGTCCGCAGCCCGGTCAGCCCGTCGGTGATCGCCGCCATCCGCTGCGCCCGGACCAGCCCGGCCATCCGCAGCATGACCAGCAGGAACACGATGTTGCAGACGACCGCCGCGGCGACCAGGTGCTCCTTGTTGCCCAGGTAGTGCTGGACGACGGTGGAGGTGGGCGGGGTGATCGCGGCGATCGCCAGGATGGCGAGACGGCCCGGGGTGGCGTCCGGGGTGGCGGTGTTGGACGCGGCCACCAGCTGCGGCGCGGACGGGTGCAGCACCGCCGCGGCGAAGACGAAGCCGGCCGCCATCCAGAACGCGTCGAGGAAGTTGCCGCCCTGGTAGGTGCCGTTGAGGCTCTGGATGCCGTAGATGCTGTCGGCGATCAGCACCAGGAACAGGTAGACGCCGATGAACCGCAGCGCGGTCGTGCGCGGGCCGGCGCCGAGCATCAGCCGCGCGCCGACGACCATCAGCATCAGGTCGCCGATCGGGTACGCGGCCGAGGTCAGCGACGTGAGCCGGTTCTCGAAGTCGATGTTCGGGACGATCAGGAACAGGAAGATCAGGTAGCCGGCGCCGATCGCGACGATCGACGCGTCGATGATGCTGGCGCTGTTCCAGCCGGGGGTGCGCCGCCGCACGATCAGCAGCAGGCCGATCGCCATCAGCGGGTAGGCCGCCAGATAGAACAGGTCGGCGGGACCGGGATACGGCGGCTCCCCGTTCATCAGCGCGCCGATGTAGAAGACCACGTCGCCGATCACCCCGACGGCGCCGGACGCGCTCAGCAGGTAGAGGATCTTCCGCATCGACGTGTGCCGGCGGGCGGCGATCAGCGCGCAGATCGAGAAGGCCGCGTTCGCGCTGACGTAGAGGGCGATCTGGCCGCCCGCCCACAGGTTGTTGACCACCAGCAGGTAGTACAACCCGATCATGATGGGGGCCGCAGCGAGGCAGTAATGCCAGGCCGCGAGGCGCCGCACTCGTGTCATGCCGCCAGCGTGATCACCCCCGGGTGCCGGCGGGCTGTGGCACGGTTGCGATCCGGGTGCGGGCGGCGGGGCGGCGCCGGAAGACGAACAGCCGCTGGATCACGAAGCCGGCCAGGAACAACGCCGGCTCGGTGACCACCTTGGCGATCATCAGGGAGCCGGTCAGCGCGGTCAGCAGGTGCAGCAGGACCACGTTCGCGGACAGGGCCGCCAGGGCGAGGGCCGCGTACCGGGGCAGCGCCTGCCGGTGGGGCGCCCGGTCGAACACCATCCGGCGGTTGACCGTGTAGTTGACGGTGGCGCTGACCAGCCGGGCGGCCACGGCGGAGACGACCAGGTCACCGGTGGCCGCGACGCCGGCGGCCAGTAGCGCGGCGTCGATCGCGAAGCAGAGCAGCGAGGATCCGGCGAAACCGAGCAGCGGGCCGTAGATCCGCGCCGAGTCGATCACCGGCCGGAAGTGCGACGAACGATTGCCGTCCAGGTAGACGGTGGCGATCTCGACCTCCTCGATCGGCAGATGCTCCCGGGCGGCGCGCAGCAGCAGGCGCAGCTCGTACTCGAAGCGGTCACCGGGCATCCGGTCCAGCCAGGCCAGCGTGCGGGCCGGGTACCCGCGCAGCCCGGTCTGGGTGTCGGTCACGCCGAGCCCGGTGATCATCCGGAAGGCGATCCGGGTGGCGGCGTTGCCGAACCGGCTGCGGGCCGGCACCCGCCCGGTGAACCGCCGGACACCGAGCACCATCGCCGCCGGTGATGTCCGGACCCGATCAGCGACCGCCTCGATGTCCTCGACCCGGTGCTGCCCGTCGCTGTCGGCGCACACCACGTCCTCGCCCGGGCAGTGCGCCCGGATGTGCGCGAACCCGGTCCGCAGGGCGAAACCCTTACCCCGGTTGTGGCCGAGGGTGATCACTTCGGCGCCGGCCCGGCGGGCGTGGGCGAAAGCTGCGGCGTACGCGGGACCGCTCCCGTCGTCGACGACCAGGACCCGGTGCCGGTCCAGCCTCTCGACCAGGCGCGCGAGGCGGTGGTCGGGCTGGTACGCGGGAATCAGCACGATCACGGCGCTCACCCCGCCACGTACAGGATGTCGCTGGTGCCCCGCTCCCGGCCCCTACCGAGCGGGTTGTTGACCAGGCTGCCCCGGAAGATCATCGCCGAGGACCCGCCACCGTCCAGGTTGTACGCCGTCTCCGCCCCGAGCCCGGTGAAGATCTCCGCGAACTCCGGCATCGTGACGCCCCGGCTGTACCCCGTGCTGCGCCCGTCCACCACCACGAACACCAGGTGGTTGGTGTCGATCAGGCCGACCCCGGTGCGTGGCTGCTGCCCCTGGATCGAGTGGTTGCCGACGTTGGTGTCGACCTCCACCCGGTCGATCCCGGAGATCACCTTCCCGCCGTCGACGAGTCCCGGCCCGAACGACAGCGTGTTCCACACCCCGCCGGCGATCAGCTCGTCCGCGCTGGTGGTGGTCTCGTCGTACAGCCTCATCGACCCGTCGGCGTGGAACGCGAGCCCCTGCCGCGCCCCCGAGTCCCGGAATTTCACACCGTTGCGGATCACGATGCCGGTGTCCCGGAACCCGTAGTAGTCGCCGTTGATCGCGAGCACCGCGTTCACCGAGGCGGCGATCTCCGACGGGTTCGCGATGATGTTCTCGCCGAACTGGTCGTTCGCGAACGCCGACCGCACGATCGTCGCGTCACCGACCCGCACGTCCGCCACGAAGTACGTGATCGTGTCGTCGCCCGACCCGGTCGACACCGTGTCGATCGAGATCTGCGCGGTGTCGCTGGTGTAGCCGCCGGCGGTGGCCGTGCCGCTCGTGTCGGCCTCGGCCACGACGACGTTCCGCGCGCTCAGCGTGGAGGCGCCGGACACCTCGACGTGATCGATGACGTAACGGTCGAGGGCCCAGGCGCCGCCACCGCCGGCGGTGGCGAGCAGGCCGAGACCACCGGCGAGGAGACCACGGCGGCTGATCCGGCGGGGCTGAGGGGGTACGGGATTCGCTGTCACCTGTCGAAGTGAAGCGGCGGATCTTGTGGGCCCCCTGTGGCCGGCCCGTGCGTTACGGACGAGCGTCCAGCTCCGCCAGGATGCCGCGCAGGATCTCCGGCGTACGCTGCGGAAGCTCCGCCTCGATGAACAGCCGGCCGATCGCCGCCGCGTACTTGTCGACCTCCTCCCGGCGCTCCAGATAGAGCCCGCCGGTGAGGTGTTCGATGTAGACCACGTCGGGCAGCTTGGCGTGCGGGAACCGCAGGATGCTGAACGCCCCGCCGGCCGCCGCGTGCCCGCCCTTCTCGAACGGCATCACCTGCAACCGCACCCGCGGCGACTCGGACACCTCGAGCAGGTAGCGGATCTGCTCGCGGAGCACCTCGGGACCGCCGATCGGGCGGCGCAGCACCGCCTCGTCCAGCACCGCCCACAGCCGGGGCGCCTCGGCCCGCTCCAGGACCTGCTTGCGGGCCATCCGCAGTTTCGCCCGGCGGTCGATCTCGGCGGGCCCACCGTCCTCGTGGCCGAGAGCGATCACGGCGCGCGCGTACGCGTCGGTCTGCAGCAGGCCCGGCACGAACTGGATCTCGTAGGTGCGGATCAGCTCGGCCGCCTGCTCCAGGTCCAGATAGTTCTGGAACCAGGTGTCGAGCACGTCCCCGTACGCCTGCCACCAGCTCGGGGCGTTGGCCTCGCGGACCAGGGTGAGGACCCGCCGGTGCTCGGCCGGATCGTCCACACCGTACAGCTTCAGCAGGTCGGTGACGTCGCGTTCCTTGAAGCTGACCCGGCCCAGCTCCATCCGGCTGATCTTGGACTCGGAGCCGCGGATGACATAGCCGGCGGCCTCCCGGGTGATGCCCTTGGCCTGGCGCAGGGCACGCAGATGAGCGCCGAGCTGGAGCCGGCGGACGGTGGCGCCGCTGCCGCCCGTGCCGTTGGCGTTGCCCTCGTCGTCGATGTCGATCGCTTCGTCGGACACGTGGACCTCGACTGTCCTCTGTGGATGCCTCGATGACGGTCGGCCCCAGCATACTCACTCGCACACTTGTCGCACGCTCACATCGGTGAGCGATCGGACACACCCCGTACGGCCCCGGCCGGCGCTCACGGCTGCCTCAGCTCCGCTGAGACAGCCGTGACAACCAGCCGCTGCGCACGGCCGGACGTAACCGTGCCGTCAGCGGTGGCCGCGGCCACCTCCGCCGGCGGGGGCGGTGTTCGCGGTCACCGTGGCGATCTTCGGGGCCGAGCCGAGCGTGCCGCCGGTGGCCAGGCCGCCGGTCGAGGCGCCGGTGGCGGTGCCGCCGGTGGACACCGTGTACGGCGAGCCGGACTTGATCTTCGACGACGAGAAGGTGATGTTCTGGATGCTCTTGCTGGTCACGTAGGTGCCGACGACCGTACCGCTGCTGTCGGTGATCTGGACGGTCGTGCCGGCGGCGATCGCCGTGGTCAGCGTCGCGGAGATCCAGCCCTGCTTGGAGTCGGCGCCGGGGGTGACCACCATCCCGGCGCTGCCGGCGGCGACCAGCGTGCCGCCGCTGACGGTGAACGTGCCGTTGACGTCGAGCGCCCCGTTACCGTTGCCCTCCGGCCCGTTGACCACGACCGTGCCGCCGGTGATCGACGCGACGCCGTTGGAGTCGAGACCGTCCCCGTCGGAGTCGATCACCAGCGAGCCGCCGTTGACCGTGACCGAGAAGTCGCCGACCTCCTCCCCGCCGCCGCCGGGGAAACCGCCACCCTGGTCGGAGGTGGTAGCGGAACCGCCGGCGCCGTTGATGCCGTCGTCGCTGGAGACCACCCGCACCGTGCCGTCGTTGAGCACGAACCCGGCCGCCTCCAGGCCCTCGACCGCCGCCGTCACCAGCAGCGTCCCGGCGTCGATGATCTGCTGACCCTCGGCGTGCACCCCGTCGTCGCCGCTGGCCACTGTCACCTTCGCGCCGTCGACGTGCACCGCGCCGTCGCTGTGCACCGCGTCGTCGGACGCGTTGACGGTGGCGGCGCCGCCTTCGAGGACGGCGATCACCCCGGCCTTGAGACCCTTGGCGGAGGTGTCGCCGGCGGGCTGGACCGTGTACCCGCCGCCGGCCAGGATCGTGATCGTCCCGCCGGTGACCACGAGATCGGTGGTCGCGTCGATGCCGTCGCCCTGGGTGGTCAGGGTGATGGTCCCGGCGGCCACGGTCACGTACCCCGCGTCGGCGTCCTCGTCGTTGTCGCTCGTGATGCCGTCGCCGCCCGCGGTCACCGTGATCGTGCCGCCGTCGACGACCACGTAGTCGCGGCCGCGCAACCCGTCGTCCTTCGCCGTCACGGTGATCGTGCCGGACGCGACGAGCAGGCCGTCCTTGCTGGTGATGCCGTCGTTGCCGTTGCCCGTGACGGTCAGCTTGCCGGAGCCCGTGACGGTCAGGTGGCCGGCGCTGAACAGGGCCGCGTTCACGTCGGCGGTGTCGGCGTAGGACGAGGCGTCGGACAGCGTGTTGTTCCCGGCCAGCTGGACGACCAGCTCCTTGACGTCGGTGGCGGCGATCGCGGCGGTGGTCGTGCTCCGCACCGTGGCGCCGTCGAGGATCAGGGTGACGGTGGCGTCCGGGGCGGTCACCACGATCTGCCCGGCCAGTTCGCCGCTGACCGTGTAGGTGCCGGCGGCCGTGATCGTGACGGTCCCGCCGTCGACCGTGACGCCGTCCGCCGATGACGTCGCGGACGAGCCGGTCAGCGTGATGGTCCCGGTGGTCCCGGACGCGGTGGTCCCGGCGGTGTGCACCGCCTTGTTCGCGGCGAGGACGGCCGCGGCGTTCTGGGTGCCGTCGACGGCCACGGTGGTCGCGGCGACCTCGGTCGTGCCGGTCGCTGTGCCGGCCGGTGACGGGGACGACGAGCAGCCGGTCATCACGGCCGAGGCCAGGACCAGGGAACTGACGGCGGCGACGAACTTCTTACGGAGTCGCATGGGGACCTCTCAAGGCAGAGCCGAGCCGTGGCCGGCGCAGGTATTCAGACGGGCGAAAGGGGGCGGGGGTACGGCTGGGTTCGTCAGCCGTACGTCAGGCCTGTCTCGGGACGGCCGAAGCGTGGCTGAGGTACGGCAGGCGTTCGGTGAAGTGCTTGCGCAGGACGGGATGCCAGCGGTTGGCGGGCAGGTCGGGGCGGAGCGCGGCCAGCCCGGTGGCGTACTTGGAGATCGCGCAGGGGCGGTGCCCGAGCGACCAGAGCAGCCGGTCGACGTCGGAGGCCGCGCGGGCGGTCTTCGTCTCGACGATCACCGAGTGCGGCATGTGGACGGTCGTGCCGTCCGCGAGCCGCCAGGTCAGGCCGGTGTCGATGGTGACCCGGCTGCCGCTGGACGGCACGTACAGCGTGGTGCGGTGGTAGTAGGTGGCCAGCACCGCCCGCAGATCGAGCCCCTCCGGCGGGATCCCGGCGCCGGCCAGGGTCTCCGCGGCATGGGCACGTCCCTCCGGGCCGAGATCAAGACCGTTTCCCGCGTACGGGATCCGCTCCTTGACCGTGACCCCCCGCGATCCCCGCGTCTTCACCTCGACGAAGTCGAGCCCACTGTCCAGATAGGTCCGGACCCGCACCTTGAAGCGGCGCCGCCGCCGGCGCGCGGCCGCGAGATAGGCGTCGAACCCGGGGGTGTCGAAGTAGATCGAGCGGTACCCGAACGTCCGCCGCCCGTCGATCCGCAGCTCCCGCACGCCGCGCGGCATCCGGGCGAGCACGCCCGGCAGCACGTCCGCGGGCAGCAGGTACTTGCGGTCGAGGCGGGTCAGCAGCGCCGCCTCGCCGACCAGTTCGTCCAGCCCGATCGGCGCGAAGTCGGTGGCGCCGGTCATCGCGCGTTCACCTGCTCGATGCGGGGGCCGAGGTTCCGGGCCCGGGTGCCGGCGAGGTAGCGGACCTCGGCCAGGGTGCTGTCGTTGACCAGGTCGACCTGCTTGACCACGACGGTCGTCACCTGGCCGCCGAGGACCGTCTCCAGGTGGGCGCGCAGCGCGTCCTCGTCGGTGTACGCGACGTCGAGCCGGATCAGCTGGTTGCGGTGCCGCCGGAACAGCGCCGGGTGGTCGCCCACGAACAGCGCGGCCACGACCAGCGCCATCAGGCCGAGGTGCAGCGCGTCCATCACGTCGCCGAGGCCGGCGATCAGGCCGAGGGCGAGGGCGGCGAAGTAGTACGCGATCTCGTGCTGGCTGATCTCGTCCGAGCGGAGCCGGATGATCGAGAGGACGCCGAAGAGGCCGAGGCCGAGCCCGGCGCCGACCGCCGTGTTGCCCAGGACGATGGAGACCGCGAGGACGCCGATGTTCACCCCCAGGAAGGCGGTGACCAGGTCACGCCGGCGGTGGCGGGGGAAGTAGACACCGAAGGTCAGAACGGTGATCGCGACGAGGTCCGCGACGACGGCGAGCAGCATGGTCACTGGGAGCTTCCTTCAGGTGGCGTTCATCAGGTGTTCTCCATTCCGCCGGACGGACCTGTCCGGATCCTGTGCCGTCTCTATGGACCGGTTCTGAAATCCGCGGGCCCCTTCTTAGGCAAGTTTTAAGATCAACTCGGGGGTGTCTTACGGAGCGGCGTCAGGGTTGTCGCTCATGACCGCAACCGCTGTGCCCGCTGTCCGGGAACGGAACGCCACCCCACGCTGGTGGCCCGGCGCCGGGGCGTCCGCCGCCGTGCTGAGCCTGCTGATCGTCACCGTGCTCTGGGTGAGCAACGGCGGCCTCGCGGACCTCACCGGCGGCGGCGCGATCACCGCGATCGGGCGCCTCACCGGCCTGTACGCCTCGAACCTGCTGCTGCTCCAGGTGCTGCTGATGGCCCGGATCCCGCTCGTCGAGCGCGCGTTCGGGCAGGACCGGCTGGCCCGCTGGCACCGGCTGACCGGGTTCACCTCGTTCTGGCTGATGGTGCTGCACATCGTCACGATCACCGTGGGGTACGCGTCCGGCGCGAACGTTCTCACCACGCTGTGGGACCTTGTCCTGACGTACCCCGGCATGCTCCTCGCCGCCGCCGGAACCCTCTGTCTGGTGATGGTCGTGGTCACGTCGGTCCGGGCGGCTCGCCGGAAGCTGCGGTACGAGTCGTGGCACCTGCTGCACCTGTACGCGTACCTCGGTGTCGGCCTGGCCCTGCCGCACCAGATCTGGGCGGGCGAGGACTTCACCGGCACCGCGTGGGCGCGGGCCTACTGGTGGACGCTGTACCTGGCCGCGGCGGGCGCCGTCCTCGCGTACCGCCTCGGGTTGCCGCTCCTGCGCCACCGCAGGCACCGCCTCACCGTACGCCGCGTGGTGTCCGAGGGCCCCGGCCTGACCTCGGTGTACCTGGCCGGGGAACGGCTCGCCGAGCTGCCGGTCCGGGCCGGGCAGTTCTTCCAGTGGCGGTTCCTGGACGGGCCCGGCTGGACCCGGGCGAACCCGTTCTCGCTGTCCGCGGCGCCCGGTGGCGGCGAACTGCGGATCACCGTGAAGAGCCAGGGCGACGGCAGCGCGCGGGTGTCGACCCTCAAGCCGGGCACGCGGGTGCTGGCCGAGGGGCCGTACGGGAAGCTGACCGGCGAGGACTACACCGGCGAGCCGGTCGTGCTGCTGGCCTGCGGCATCGGGATCACGCCGCTGCTGTCGCTGCTCGGCGAGCTGCCGTACCGCGACGGCGAGGCCACCCTGATCTACCGCGCCCGCAGCGACCAGGACCTGGCGTTCCGCGGCGAGCTGGACTGGTTCGCGTCCCGGCGCGGGGTGCGGGTGGTGCCGCTGACCGGGCCACGCGCCCGCCGTACCTCCTGGCTGCCCTCCTCGCTCGCCCCGCAGGGTGACGCCGAGGCCCTCCGGCAGGTGGCGCCGCACATCGCCGCGTCCCGGGTCTACATCTGCGGCCCGGAGGAGTGGGCGGAAGCGGCCCGGGCCGCCGCCCTCGACGCCGGGGTCCGCCCCGAGCGCGTCCACACCGAACTCTTCGCCTGGTAACGGAGCCTGTGACATGCGACGCATCAGTCTGTGGATGATCTCCACGGTGGCCGCCCTGGTCCTCCTGTTCAGCTACCGGACCAGCACCGGGCAGAGCGCCGTGACGGAGACGGCGGCGGTCGCGCCGGCAGGCGCCGGGCAGAGTTTCACCGGCGACACCGTGCCGACCCAGGAGGGCGACGTCCAGGTGGTGATCACCGTCGCCGGCGGCCGGATCACCTCGGTCACCGTGCCGGTCAAGCCGGGCGGCAGCCCGAAACACGAGGAGATCAGCGCGCGGGCCGTCCCGACGCTGGTCGCCGAGACCCTCGCGGCGCAGAGCGCGGACATCGACACGGTGTCCGGCGCCACCTACACCAGCGGCGGTTACGTGCGGTCACTGCAGTCGGCGCTCGACGCGGCCGGGCTTTAATAGGCCCATGCGCATCCTGGTGGTGGAGGACGACGCGGCCGTGCGGGACTCGCTGGCCCGCACCCTACGGTTCGAGGGCTATCAGGTCGACACGGTCGGTGACGGCCTGGCGGCTCTCGACGCGGTCCGGGCCGGCGAGCCGGACGCGCTGATCCTGGACGTGAGCATGCCCCGGATGGACGGCCTGGAGACGTGCCGGCAGCTGCGCGGCGGCGGGGTGCTGGTGCCGGTGCTGATGCTCACCGCCCGGGACAGCGTCGGCGACCGGGTCGCCGGGCTCGACGCGGGCGCCGACGACTACCTGGTCAAACCGTTCGCCCTGCAGGAGCTGCTGGCCCGCATCCGGGCGCTGCTGCGCAGGTCCGCGCTGGTCACGGTCACCGCGCAGGCTGCCGGGGAGGAGTTCCTGGACTTCGCCGACGTACGGATGAACCAGGCCACCCGTGAGGTGTGGCGGGGCGACCGTGCCCTCAAGCTGACCCGTACCGAGTTCGGGATCCTCGAGGTGTTCCTGCGCCACCCCCGGCAGGTGCTGTCCCGTAGCGCCCTGTTCGAGCAGGTGTGGGGCTACGACTTCGGCGAGGGGTCGAACAGCCTGCACGTCTACCTCGGCTATCTTCGGCGCAAGCTGGAGGCCGAGGGCGGCTCGCGACTGCTGCACACCGTCCGCGGCGTCGGATTCGTGTTGCGGGAGGAACCGCTGTGAAAGCCTGGTGGCGCAGCCGGACCCTGCACGACCGGCTCTCCCTGCTGGTCGCCGGGGCGGTCGCGGCCGCGGTCCTGCTCGTCTCGGCCGGCGCCTGGTTCACCGTCCGGCAGATCCAGCAGGACAAGATCTCCGCCGAGCTGCTCGCCGACGCCCGCACCATCGCCGACAACCCGTGGCAGTGGCTGGAGTCGCAGGGCGCCCGGCCCGGCCCGGACGGCAAGGAGATCGGCCCCTGCTGGCAGATCCTCGACGCCGGCGGCGCGGTGGTCGGCGGCAGCGCCACCCGGCTGCCGGTGACCGTCGCCGCCGTCCGGATCGCGACCGCCGGGCACGGCGAGACCCAGGAGAAGATCGCCGTCGGGCCGGGCGAGTTCAACGTGCTCACCGTGCCGATCGACGGCGGCGGGGCGGTGCAGGTCGGCCTCGACCCGCGCCCCGACGAGGGGGTCCTCACCCTGTTCGCGGTGCTGCTCGCGGTCGGCTGCGCGGCCGGGATCGGCGGGGCGGCGGTGCTCGGCCGGACCGTCGCGCGGGCCGGGCTGGCCCCGGTGGACCGGCTCACCGGCGCCGTCGAGGACGTCGCCGTGACGATGGACCTGACCCGGCCGATCGAGGTCAGCGGCGACGACGAGATCGCCCGGCTGGGCCGCTCGGTGAACGCCATGCTGACCGCCATCGACAGCTCCCGGCAGGCACAGCGGGCCCTGGTCGAGGACGCCGGCCACGAGCTGCGGACCCCGCTGACCAGCATCCGGACCAACGTGGAGCTGCTGCTGGAGATCGAACGCCGGCCGGAGCTGGCGCACCGGCTGCCTCCGGATGAGCGGATCAAGCTGCTCGGCGACCTGGACGCCCAGGTCCGCGAACTCGCCACCCTGACGACCGAGCTGGTCGAGCTGTCCCGGGAGGAGGGCAGCCGGGAGACCGTCGAGCAGGTGGAGTACGCCGAGGTGGTCACCGCCGCGATCAACCGGGTCCGGATCCGCGCGCCCGGCCTGACCTTCGACACCGGCCTGAGCCCGGTGACCGTGCTGGGCCGGCCCGCCGAGCTGGAACGGATGGTCGTCAACGTCCTCGACAACGCCGCCAAGTGGAGCCCGCCCGGCGGCACCGTCACGACCCGCCTGAAGGACGGCGTGCTCACCGTCGCCGACAACGGCCCCGGCATCGCCCCGGAGGACCTGCCGCACGTCTTCGACCGTTTCTACCGCGCCCCGGCGGCCCGCGCCATGCCCGGCTCCGGGCTGGGCCTGGCGATCGTCGCGCAGACCGCCGCCCAGCACGGCGGGTCCGTCACCGCCGGCCCGAACGTGCCGCACGGCACGGTCGTCACGGTGACGCTCCAGGTTCCACGGTGAACCTATACCGTGGTCGACGCCTCCGGCGTCCACTTCGGAAGCCGGTGTGAGGCGATCACGGAGGAGCAGGGCACGTGGCGGACGAGACCATCGGGATCATCGGAGCCGGCATCGTCGGCCTGGCCGTCGGGCGGGAGATCACCAGGCGGCGGCCGGGCGCCCGAGTCGTGGTCGTGGAGAAGGAGGCGGACGTCGCCCGCCACCAGACCGGGCACAACTCCGGGGTGGTGCACGCCGGGATCTACTACACGCCGGGCAGCCTGAAGGCGGAGCTGTGCGCCCGGGGCCGGCTGCTGCTGCGGGAGTACTGCGCGGACCGCGGGATCGCGTACGACGAGTGCGGCAAACTGGTCGTCGCGGTCCGCGAGGACGAGCTCGGGCGACTGGACGATCTGGAGAAGCGGGCCCGCGAGAACGGTGTGCCCGGCCTGAAGCGGGTGGATCCGTCCGGGATCCGCGACATCGAACCGCACGCCGCCGGGCTTGCCGCGCTGCACTCGCCGGAGACGGCGATCACCGACTTCCCGGGCGTCGCGGCGGCGTTCGCCGAGGACATCCGCGCCGCCGGCGGGGAGGTGCGGTTCGGCTTCCCGGTCACCGCCATCAAGAGGAACAAAGGCCACATCAGGGTCGAATCCGGTGAGCGGAGCGTCACCGTCGACCAGCTGATCATCTGTGCCGGCATCCACAGCGACACGGTCGCCGGCCTGGCCGGGGACGCCGCCGAACCGCGGATCATCCCGTTCCGCGGTGAGTACATGCGGGTCAGCGACGAGAAGGCGGACCTGGTCCGCGGCATGATCTACCCGGTCCCGGACCCGCGGTACCCGTTCCTCGGCGTGCACTTCACCCGCCGGGTGACCGGGATCGTCGAGGTCGGCCCGAACGCGGTGCTGGCCACGGCGCGGGAGGGCTACACCCGTACCCGGATCTCGGTCCCTGATCTGGCCGGCATCGCCGCCTGGCCCGGCACCTGGAAGATGGCCCGGCGGCACTGGCGGACCGGCGTCAAGGAGGTCCTCGGCTCGCTGTCGAAGAGCCGCTACATGGCCGAGGCGCAGCGGTACGTGCCGTCGATCGGGGCGGCCGACGTGGTCCGCGCCGGCGCCGGGGTCCGCGCGCAGGCCCTGGACCGGGACGGCGCCCTCGTCGACGACTTCCGGATCCACCGGATGGGCCCGATCACCGCCGTCCGCAACGCCCCCTCACCCGCGGCGACGTCCTCGCTGGCGATCGCCGAGCACGTGGTGGCCCAGATCTTCGCGTGAGAACCGGCCTGTTCAGGGGGCCACGGCACTGCGGCGCCGGGCGGCCGGGACGACCAGCGGGGTGCCGGTCTCCGGGTCGTCGATCACCCGGCACGGCAGGCCGAAGACGTCCTCGACCAGTGCGGCGGTGAGCACGTCCGCCGGCTGCCCCGAGCCGACGATCTTGCCGGACCGCATGGCGATCAGGTGGGTGGCGTACCGGGCGGCGTGGTTGAGGTCGTGCAGGACCGCGACGAGGGTACGGCCCTGGCGCTCGTGCAGCTCCGCGCAGAGGTCCAGCACCTCGATCTGGTGCGCGATGTCCAGGTACGTGGTCGGCTCGTCGAGCAGCAGCAACGGTGTCTGCTGGGCCAGCGCCATGGCCAGCCACACCCGCTGCCGCTGACCGCCGGACAGCTCGTCGACGTTGCGGTCGGCCAGGTCGGCCACCCCGGTCGACTCCATCGACTCGGTGACCACCCGCTCGTCGTCGGCCGACCAGCGGCGCAGGATGCTCTGGTGCGGGTACCGGCCGCGGGCCACCAGCTCGGCCACGGTGATGCCGTCCGGGGCGGTCGACGACTGCGGGAGCAGGCCGAGCGTCTTCGCGACCGTACGCGTGGGCTGGGAATGCACGTCCTTGCCGTCCAGCAGCACCGTGCCGGCCGTCGGCTTGAGCAGCCGGGACAGTGCCCGGAGCAGGGTGGACTTACCGCACGCGTTCGGCCCGATGATCACGGTGAAGGAGCCGTCCGGGATCTCGACGCTGAGGTCCTCGGCGATGACCCGCTTGTCGTAGGCGAGCGTCATCCCGCTGCCGCTGAGCCGGGGCGTGTGACCCGTCATGTCGTCTCCTGTTGCGTTCTTCGTCATCAGATCCGGCCCGCCCGGCGTTCGGTGGTGAGCAGCCAGACCAGATAGGCGCCACCGACCAGGCCGGTGATCACGCCGACCGGGAACACCCGCTCGGCGACAGCGTGCTGGGCGATGAAGTCGGCGCCGCTGAGCAGCAGCGCGCCGGTCAGCACCGACGGGATCAGGTTCGGGCCGGGCGCCCGGGTGAGCCGTTTCGCCAGGTGCGGGGCGATCAGCGCGACGAACGCGACCGGGCCGGCGGCGGCCGCCGCGAACGACACCAGCAGGGCGCCGGCCAGCAGCGCGCCGTTGCGCAGCCACGGCACCGGCACGCCGAGCGCCGACGCCGCGTCGTCGCCCATCTCCAGGATCCGCAGGCCGGGGCCGCAGGCCAGCACCAGGAACGGCAGGACCACGGCCAGCAGCACCAGCATCGGGACGGCCTGGGTCCAGGAGCGGCCGTCCAGGCTGCCGGTGAGCCAGAGCAGCGCCCGGGCGTTCTCCATCTGCTGCCCGCGGGTCAGCAGGTAGCCGCTGATGCCGGTGAGGATCGCCGCCATGCCGACGCCGACCAGGATGAACCGGAACCCGTGCAGGGACCGGCCGGCGATCAGCTGGATCAGCACGGTGGCGGCCATCCCGCCGACGATCGCGGCGATCGACAGCTGGAGGTCGGAGCCGCCGAGGATCACCACGGCCAGGGCGGCGGTGCTCGCGCCGTTGCTGATGCCGAGGATGTCCGGGCTGCCGAGCGGGTTGCGGACCAGCGACTGGAAGACCGCGCCGCCGCCGGCCAGGGCCGCGCCGACGGCGAGGGCGGTGACCAGCCGGGGCAGCCGCAGCTCGGTGACGATGAACTCGTGCGCCGGGTTGCCCGCCCCGAACAGCGTCGCCACCACGTCGGCCGGCGGGATCACGAAGTCGCCGGTGCCGAGGCTGAACACGCTCACCACGACGGTGGCGAGCAGCGCGATCACGCCGACCACGACGGCCCGCGGCCGGATGCTCCGGACTTCGACCCGGGTGGCGGTCATTTGGCGGCTCGCACGAGATAGAGGAACAGGGGACCGCCGAGGACCGCGGTGACCGTGCCGACCTGCAGCTCGCCGGGACTGCCGAGGATCCGGCCGAGCACGTCCGAGCCGAGCAGCAGCACCGGCGCGAGGATCGCGGTGTACGGGAGCATCCAGCGCAGGTCGGGCCCGGTGATCGGGCGGACCATGTGCGGGATGAGCAGCCCGACGAAGACGATCGGGCCGCACGCCGCGGTGGCGCTGCCGCAGAGCAGGGTGACCGCGGCGATCACCGCGATCCGGATCACCGTCGGCTTGGCGCCCAGGGCCCGGGCCGCGTCGTCGCCGAGCGACAGCGCGTTGAGCGGCCGGACCACTCCGAACGCGACGAGCAGACCGGCCGCGAAGAACGGCAGGAGCAGCCCGGCGGTGGCGAAGTCGGCGCTGGCCAGGGAACCGGCGGTCCAGAACTTCAGCTTGTCGATGGCCTGGGTGTCCGACAGCAGCGTGGCGGACACATAGGAATACAGTGTCGCGTTCAGGGCGGCGCCGGCCAGCGCCAGCCGGGCCGGGGTGGCCGAGCGGCCGCCACCGACCGCGTAGACCAGCGCGGTCACGATCGCGGCGCCGGCGAGAGCGAACCACACGTACCCGAAGAAGGTGCCCACGCCGAAGAAGACCGCGGCGGTGGCGACCGCCGCGGAGGCGCCGGCGTTGATGCCGAGCAGGCCCGGGTCGGCGAGCGGGTTACGGGTCAGCGCCTGCATGATCGCGCCGGCCATGCCGAGGGCCGAGCCGACCATCAGGCCCAGCAGCGTCCGGGGCAGGCGCATCTCGTGGACGATCCGGTAGAACTCCGACGACGGGTCCCACAGGCCGGCCCAGACCTGGCCGGGGGAGAGGAAACGGGCGCCGAACCCGATGCTCAGCATCACGACGGCGACGAGGGCCAGCACGGCGACGAGCAGACCGATCAGGCGCACGGCGGAGCGGCGGCCGGGCGGCGCCGGGTCCGTGGTGCTTCTGCCCTGCTGAGCAGGGATGTCGATGGTGGACAGAGCTGATCTCCCGTGCGGGTGTTCCGGATCCTGTTGACGTTCGTTCGGTTCGTTAGGTTAGCCTAACCATCTCACTCGGTCGCAGGACCGGTCGTACCCCCAGAAAGATCTGAAGATGAAGTTCTCGCAGCTTTCTTTGTCCCGTCGTGGCCTGCTGGCCGCCGGTGGCGCGGCCGGTGCCGGCGCGCTGCTCGCCGCCTGCGGCAACAACGCCGAGACCGGTTCGGCCACCGGCACCACCGCCAGCGCCGCCGCGCCCGCCGGCCCCTGGGCGTTCACCGACGACCAGCCCAAGGAGCTGAAGGCCGACAAGACCCCCAGCAAGATCGTCGCCTTCACCGGCACCGCCGCGGCACTGGTCGACCTGGGCCTGCAGGACAAGATCGTCGGTGTCTTCGGGGAGACCAAGAAGGCCGACGGCACCGCCGAGGAGCAGGCCGGCGACCTGGACATCAACAAGGTCCAGATCATCGGCAACGCCTGGGGCGAGTTCTCCGTGGAGAAGTACGCGGCGCTCCAGCCCGAGCTGCTCGTCACCCACATGTTCGACCCGGGCGCCTACTGGTACATCCCGGACGCCAGCAAGGACCAGATCCTCAAGGTCGCGCCGACCGCCACCATCACCGTCGGCCGGGTCCCGCTGAACAAGCCGATCGAGCGGTACGCCGAGCTGGCCAAGTCGCTCGGCGCCGACCTGAACGCGCCGAAGGTGACCGAGGCCAAGGCCCGCTTCGAGAAGGCCGCCGCCGACCTGACCGCGGCCGCGAAGGCCTCCGGCGGCCTGAAGGTGCTGTTCGGCTCCGGCGCCGCCGACGTCTTCTACGTCTCCAGCGCGGCGGTCAGCTCCGACCTCATGTACTTCAAGGAGCTCGGCGTCGACCTGATCATGCCCGAGGTCAAGGGCAAGGACTACTACGAGTCGCTGAGCTGGGAGAACGCCAACAAGTACGCCGCCGACGTGATCTTCCTGGACGCGCGGACCGGCACCCTGCAGCCCAACGACCTGGCCGCCAAGCCGGGCTGGAGCGCGCTGCCCGCCGTCAAGGCCAACCAGGTCTTCCCGTGGCAGGCCGTGCCGGTCTACTCGTGGGCCGGCTCCGCCCCGCTGCTGGAGGCGATCACCGCCGCCATCACCAAGTCGAAGAAGGTCTCCTGACCTGAGCCGCTTCCGGTGGCGGGCCGGTCAGGCGCCGCCACCGGGACCGGCCTCACCCGATCCGCGGCGGCGGGAACTCCGTGTCCGCGGGCAGGTCGATGCCGAAGTGGTCGCGGTACGCGGTGAGCAGCGGCTCGCCCGGCTCCAGCGGGGTCTCCGCGCGGCCCGCGCCGGTCGTGACGATCAGGGTGCGGTCGCTGATGGTGACCCTGCCGTCCGCGGTCAGCAGGGTGCAGACGGTCTTGCGGGTGAAGTGCGATGCGGGCGACGTCTGGTGATACCAGCACAGCGGCTCGAAGAAGCCCATGTCCCGGGCCCGGGTCTCCAGCCGGTACTGCGGCTTGCCGTCGCGGAGCACCTCCACGTCCCCGTCCGGCGCGTCGGCCAGCCGGAAACGGCCCGCCGGATCGTCCTGCTCGGCCCGGGAGCCGAAGTCCAGCGGGAAGACGCTGTGGTCACCGAAGCCGACGTCGACCAGCCATCGGTTCCCGAGTTCAGGGGAGGAGACCAGCAGGGCGAGGTGTGACAGCTCGCTGCCGTCGACGCGGGCCGCGACCCGGTCGACGGTGTAGCCGAGCCGCTCCAGGAGCAGCGCGAACAGGCCGTTGACCTCGAAGCAGAAACCGCCGCGGGCCCGTCGTACGATCTTGTCGAAGAGATCCTCCGGGGCGAGGGAGAGCCGTACGCCCCGGTGGATGTCGAGGTTCTCGAAGGGGACCGCGGTGAGGTGCGCGTGGTGGAGCGCGCGCAGCCGGGCCAGGTCGGCGGGGGCGGTGTGCGGCGCCCGGATCCGGTCGAGGTAGGCGTTGACGTCCATGCGCCCAGCATCGGACCTCAAGTCCGGTTCACGTCAACCCGGCACGGCCGGACCCGGGCGCCCGGGCTGTCACGGAAGCGGCTGTGGGCGGTCCTTCCTCGGGAGGGAGGCGACCACAGCCTCGTACGACGCGTCGATGGCCTCGAGAAGCTCGTCGTCCGGGATCGCGCCGCCGACCCGCAGCGTGTTCCACCCGTGCCGGCCGATGTACGCGCTGGCCGTCGCGTCGTCCGGGAACCGGGCGAGCCACTCGCCGGCGGTGTCCCGGTCCGTGCCGCACTTCACGCCGACGGTGTCCCCGCTGCCGAGGAACGCGAAGATCTTCGTGCCGACCTTGGCGACGACGTCGCCCTCCCACGGCTCGTCCTGCCAGGCGCCGGGCTTGGCGAGGCAGTAGGCGAGCAACTCCGCGCCGGTCATTGGCCGGTGTATGCCTGGAAGGTGTTCTCCGCCTGTGCCCGGGCGCGGTCCGGCTCGGTGCCGAACGCGATGTCCGCCTCGGCCCACGCGTCCGCGCTGAGCCGCATGAACGCGATGCCGTCCGGGGAGGCCGCCCACGCCATCGCGGCCTCCGGCGTGATCGTGGCCTCCGGTGTCCGCAGGTGGTTGGCCAGGCCCCAGAAGGCGCCCTCCCAGCCCAGGCCGACGGCGCCCGGGCCGTACTGCTCCCAGTGCTCGTCGTCGACGTGCGCCACGTGCTCCAGCTCGAACCGGGCGCGGCCGTCGCCCTCCGGCGTGAGCCGCACCTCGACCCAGCTCACGCCGCCGTTGAACTCCCAGGTCGCGGCGACCGCACGGGGCCGGTCGCACTTCGTGATCGTGCCGCCGGCGTTGCCCTCGAACTGGTACGTCCCGCCCTCGCGGAGGTCTCCGGAGACCGGCAGGAACCAGCGGGGGATCCGTTCGGGGTTGGTGACGACGTCCCACAGGTCGTCCACGTCGGTGTCGTAGACCTGGCTGATCGTCATCACCCGCGCCTCACCGGCCTCGAGCGTGCGGGCGCCGATCGTACGGCGTACCTCACTGATCTGCTCTTTGACGTCGATCATCGCGCACTCCTCACATCGGGATGCTCCTCGCCGACGGCCAGGCGCCGCAGGCGCTTGCCGCGTGCCACCTCGGTGGCCATCGCGGCGAGGTGCGGCGCCCAGAACCTCCGGAACGGCGCCAGCCAGTCGTCCACCTGCCGCAACGCGGTGTGATCGACAGCGTAGAGACGGCGTGCCCCGTCCGGGCGCACGGTGGCGAATCCGTTGTCACGCAGCACCTTGAGGTGCTGGGACACGGCAGGCTGGGTGATGCCGAACTCCGCGCGGATGACGGCGGTCACGGCGCCGGAGGACTGCTCACCCTCGGCGAGCAGCTCGAGGATCCGGCGCCGGACCGGATCGCCGAGTACGTCGAACGCATGCACGAGGGCACCCTATCAGACTGCGCTTATATAAGTGGAGCGTTTAGAGCATGCGGGGTACGGAAATGAGGAGCCGGGCCCGCCCGGTGGAAGGGAGGCGGACCCGGCGGCTTCATCAGGCGCGGATGCGGTTCCGGAGCAGCGCCCCGGACTCGGTCAGCGAACCCGTCCCGCTGAACGTGCCGGCGTTGCAGGTGCCCGGCCTGAGCGCCGCGCTGCCCTCGTTCGCGTCGGAGAACGTCCAGTTGGCGTAACTGATCTGCAGCCGGTCCATCAGGTCGAACCAGGCGTTGCTGCTGGCCGTGTCGACCGCGCCGTCACCGGTGTAGGTGACCGTGCCGAACTCGGTCACGAACAGCGGCAGCCGGGCCGCGGCCCGCTCCACCTCGGCGCGGTAGTTGTCCTTGTGGGACGCCGCGTAGAAGTGGAAGGTGTACATCACGTTCGAGTCGTTCACCGGGTTGTTGATGATCTCGGTGGAGTTGGAGCCCTCCGAGACGCCCAGCGACGACCATCCGCGAGTGCCGACGATCACGACGGCGTCCGGGTCGTTCGCCCGGATGACCGGGATGACCTGCTCGGCGTACGCCTTGATCTGCGCCCAGCTGACGCCGTTCGGCTCGTTGGCGATCTCGTAGATCACGTTCTTCTTGGCGGCGTTGCGGGCCGAGACCTCCCGGAAGAAGGTCTTGGCGCGCTCCAGGTTGTAGGCCGGGTCGCCGGGGTTGAGGATGTGGAAGTCGATCAGCGCGTACATGCCACGCTCGGAGGCCTCGTCGACCAGGCTGTTCACCTTGGCGGTGAAGGCTGCCGGGTTGGTCTCGTAACCCTGCTCCTGCACGTACATGGCGATCCGGAACAGGTCGGAGTTCCACTCGTTGGCGAGCACGTCGAGCGAGGCGTCGGTGTAGCAGCTCGGGAACCACTGGAGCCCGTGCGTGCTCATGCCCTTGAGCTGGACGGCCTTGCCGCTCTCGTTGCACAGCTTGGTGCCGCAGACCTTCAGCTGCCCGTTGACCTGGACCGGCGTGCCGGTGGTGGGCGGGAGAGTGGAGGTCGAGGGGGACACCGAGACCGACGGCGAGACACTCGTGCTGGGCGACGTGGGAGAACCGGTCGGCGTCGTCGTCCCGGTGCAGGCCTGGCCGTTGATCAGGCAGCTGGTCGGGCGGCCGTTGCCGTTGACGATGAACCCGAAGCTGGTCGACGCCCCGGCCGCGATCGTCGCGTTCCAGCCGGCCGGCGTGAACGTGAAGGTGGTGCCGGAGGAGGCGAGCGTCGAGTTCCACGCCTGGCCGACCGACGAGCCCGCGGGAAGGGTCAGCTCGACCTTCCACGTGCTGATCGGCGACGACGACGTGTTGCTGACCTTGATCTCACCCTGGTAGCCACCGTTCCACGTGTTGGGCACGGTGAACGCTGCCGTCTCCGCGCTGGCCGGGAGGGCGAAGAAGGCGGCGGTCGACGCTGCGGCCACGGCCAGGACCGTGGTCAGGATGGTTGCTGTTCGGCGTTTCACCAGTCATCACCTCGAGGGATGGACACGGGCCGCCGCTGGGGAACGGCAGTGGGGGAACCCGTGCTGGGAGCGCTCCCAGGGTCTCCGACTGTAACGCCTGCGTTAAACCCCGTCTATCCGAGGCGACCGTCACCGGCCGGATCGTGACCTTCGCTGTTCGCTCGCGACGGGGGAGGTCCCGCCCGCGCCCCCCTGGCGGGAGGGGCGCGAACGAGACCTTCCGTGCGGGCAGTGTCCGCGGGCCCCGCAGAGGTTGCTCGGGTGTGACCTGGATCTCACTGCGGTCTGTCGTGGTGATCGAATGGCAGACTGTCGGCGCGACCCGCCGATCCATCGAGGACTGTCCGGTGACGACCGTTGACCACGCCGCACCACGGAATGCACAGGCCCCCGGCAGATCCGTGCTGCCCGCCCGGCTCGCCGCGGCGGTGGGGGCGGCCGGGTTCGCCGTGCACCTCGCGCTCGCCGGGGAGCACGCCGGGCACGCGCCCGTCCTCCTGGCCGCCGTGGCCGCGCTCGCGCTGGTCTGCCTGCCGTGCGGCGTCTCGCTCTGGCGCCGCCCCGGCGACCGCGCCGCCTGGACGACGTTGCTGCTGCTCAGCGGTCTGATGCTGCTGCTGCACCTGGGCATGCGCCCGGACGGCCCGATGCTGGCGGTGGTCGTCGCGGTCCCGGCGCTCCAGCTTCTGCTGGGCCTGGCGTCACTGCTTCCCCCCTTGCGACGGTACGGCTGAGCCCGCGTGTTGAGTTCGGCCGTCATGTGCGCCCTAAAACAACACGCCGGGTGTGTTGAGTTCGGCCGTCATGTGCGCCCCAAATCAACACACACCGGGTGTGTTGAGTTCGGCCGTCATGTGCGCCCCAAATCAACACACCGGGGGAGGCGCTAGGCGAGCGCGGGGCGGGTGCGATCGGTGGCCAGCTTCACGGCGATGACGCCGAGCACGCCGCCCATCAGGTACCGCTGGACCCGCAGCCAGGCCGGCCGCCGGGCCAGGAACACCGCGATCGTGCCGGCCGCGGCCACGATGGTCAGGTTGACGGCCAGGCTGACGGCGATCTGCACCCCGCCGAGGAGGAAGCCCTGCGCGATCACGTGACCGTTCTCCGGGCGGACGAACTGCGGGATCAGCGACAGGTAGAGCACCGCGGCCTTGGGGTTGAGCAGGTTCGTCAGCAGGCCCATGGTGAACAGCCGGCGCGCGGAGTCCGGTTCCAGCGGGCGGGGCTCGAAGACCGACGCGCCGCCCGGCCGCAACGTCTGGAACGCGAGCCACGCCAGGTATGCCGCGCCGGCGATCTTGATAGTCTGGTACAGCTCCGGAACCGCCACGAACAGGACCGAGAGCCCCAGGTTGGTGGCGGTCAGGTAGACCAGGAACCCGAGTCCGACCCCGGCCAGCGACACCAGTCCGGCGCGGCGGCCCTGGGTGATGCTGCGGGACACCAGGTACATCATGTTCGGGCCGGGCGTGAGGACCATGCCGAGGGCGAGCGCGGAGACGGCGAGGACCGATGACAGCGTGACCATGTCTGCGAGTCTCGCGGCCCCGGTCCGGGCGGGCGAGAGCCAATCAGTCGCCGGCGGCCTCGAGGACCTCCTTGAGGCGGGCCAGGTCGGCCTGGACGCTCGCCGCGTCCTGCTCGAAGTCCTCGTCGGTCATGTCCGGCAGGCGCCGCAAGGTGAACATGATCTCGGAGCGGTCGCCGTCCGCGATGACCCGCATCGGCGCGTACACCTCGGCGCCGCCGGGCGGCCGGACCCAGTGGTCGAGCACACCCAGGTCGTTGCGCGGAGTGAAGATCAGCTCAGCCCCGTCGTCGCCGATGACCCAGCGGTCGTTCTCCCTCGTCACGGTCGTGGCCAGGCCGGACGCCCAGCGGGGGAGGTTGGCCGGGTCGGCCGCGAACGCGTACACCGCGTCGGCGGAGCGGTCGATGCGCTCGCTGAGGTACCGGGATCCGGAAGTCACTCCGGCATCCTCGCAGAAATTCCGGCCCCTTGACGGCGTACCGATTGATCGACATAGTCCGTATCCATGAATGTGACATTGTTCCGTTCTTGGAAACGGTCGGCGGCGGTCATCTCGGCCACCGTCCTCGCCACGGCACTCGTCACGGCGCCCGCGCAGGCTGCCTCCGGCCGCGGGGTGGCCGCCTACGCGACGACGATCAACGGTGACAGCGCCGACGTCTACCACCCGCGGCACGGCAACCGGCTCAAGGTCGCGCTCGTGCTCCAGGGCGCGAACGTCGACAAGTCGCAGTACTCCGGCTACGCCGCGAAACTCGCCGCGTACGGCTTCGTCGTCGTCGTGCCCAACCACAGCCGCAGCATCTTCGGCCAGAGCGGCCTCTTCCCCGAGGGCGCCCAGGCCCGCTGGACGGTGGCCTGGGCCGAGGCCGAGGACGCGAACCCGGCCTCCCCGCTCCACCAGCGGATCAACGAGGACAGGCTGGTCATCGCCGGGCACTCGTTCGGCGCCGCGGCCGCGCTCAGCCTCAGCACCGGCCTCTGCGCCATCCCGTTCTGCATGAACCCCGAGCCCGCGCCGAGCGAACTCGAGGCGATCGTCACGTACGGCGGCAACAACGTCCCCGCCGGTGGCACGGCCTCCCTGCCGGTGCCCAACACCGTGCCGGTCGGCTACATCCAGGGTCTCGCCGACGGTGTGGCGACCCCGGAGGAGGGCCGGAGCACCTACGACGTCACCGCCGGCACCCCGAAAGCGCTGATCAAGGTCACCGGGACCAACCACTACGGCATCACCGACGTCCAGAACCCGTCAGGCGCCGCGCCGGACGCCTCCCCGCAGACCCTGAACCAGGCGGTCGGCGTCGAGACCATCGCCCGCTGGTCGGCCCAGTGGCTGCTGGCCCAGACCGGCGACAGCGCCGCCAGGTGGTACGTCTACGGCGTGGGCGACGCCATCGACCGCAACGTCACCGTCACCTACGTCAGGTAGCGGAACCCGGCCCGCCGCTCCTCAGGTGCGGCCGCGCCGTCCGCGCCTGATGCCGCGCGGCGGGGGCGGCGTGGCCATGAGGTCGGCGGGCCAGGTGGCGCGGACCGTGCCGGTGGCCTCGAACTCCGCCGACAGGTCGGTCAGCAGGCGGACGGCGTCGGAGACCTGGTCGCCGGTCCACGGGAAGCCGTCGGTCTCCATGGACTCCCAGGCCTTGCGGGTGAGACCGTGCGCCTGGTCCGGAACGCCGGTCTCGACCGCGTGGTGGATCATGCCGGCGAGGACCTCGGCGACGCTCAGCGAGTGCTTGTTGGCGTCCAGGATCAGCTTGCTGCGGGCCGCCGCGTCGTGCCGGGGATGGCCGCTCATCAGGCGCATGTTGGAGAAGACGGCGCCCGCGGCGATCGAGCCGAAGACGCCGCCGGGCATCGCGAAAGTACGTTCGGTGGCGAAGTGGGCCAGATCATGCGGCACCCGGTACTTCCGGTCGTAGCCGGGTAACTGCAGCACCACGCCGTCGCCGCGGTGCAGGGTGGCGACCGTGGAACCGGTGCCGCTGTGCGCGAACACGACCAGCATGCCGCCATCCTGCCATCCACGCCGGGGATCGAGAACCGTCCGGACGGGCGACCCTACGGCACGGTGGCGACGGCCAGCAGGTGCGAGCTGGCCGCGATCAGGGCCGGCTCGGTGCTGTAGACGCGGGCCAGTTCCAGCGCGGCGGCGAAGATCTCCGGGGACGCGGAGGCCTCGGCAGCCGCCCACAGCGGACCCTCCACACCGTGCACGACGGGATCGGCGAGGCCGGCCGCCCGGAACTCGCCGGTCAGCTCCTCGACGCGGTGGAAGTAGGCGTGGGTGAACCCGAAGACGGCGTCGACCGGCGGCACCGCCGCCGTCGTCTCGTCCACGGTGGAAGCCTGGCCGCCGCGGACAGCGACGGCCAGCGATTTATCAGCGCAGGCCCTCCCGGGCGCGGGCCTCGGACGGCGCGGTGCAGGCGGTCAGCGTGCGCGCGGTGTCGATCAGCGGGACGTGGCTGAACGCCTGCGGGAAGTTGCCGACCAGGCGGCGGGCGTCGGTGTCGTACTCCTCCGACAGCAGGCCCACGTCGTTGCGCAGCGCCAGCAGCCGGGCGAACGTCTCCCGGGCCTCCTCCTGCCGGCCCATCAGCGCGTAGTTGTCGGCCAGCCAGAACGTGCACGCCAGGAACGCGCCCTCACCCGGCGGCAGGCCGTCCACGTCCACGTCGTGCCGCTGCGTGTACCGCTGGACGAAACCGTCGACGAGCAGGTTCTCCTCGATCGCGGCGACCGTCCCGCGGACCCGTTCGTCGCCGGCCGGCAGGAAACCGACCAGCGGCACCATGAGCAGGGCGGCGTCCAGTTCGGCCGAGCCGTAGTACTGGGTGAACGTCCGGCGCTCGGCGTCGTACCCCTTGGCCAGGATGTCCTCGCGGATCTCGGCCCGCAACCGCTCCCAGCGCTCGCGCGGCCCCGGCAGCCCGAACTCGTCGACCGCCTTCACCGCCCGGTCCGCTGCCACCCACGCCATCAGCTTCGAGTGGGTGAAGTGCCGCGACTCGCCGCGTACCTCCCAGATGCCCTCGTCCGGGTCGCGCCAGTGCTCCTCGACGAACTCCATCAACTGGACCTGCAGGCCCCACGCCGGGTCGTCGGCCTTCAGACCGGCCCGCCGGCCCTGGTGCAGGGCGTCCATCACCTCGCCGTAGACGTCCAGCTGGAACTGGTCGGCGGCGGCGTTGCCGATCCGGACCGGGTTGCCGTCGTACCCGGTGAGCCAGCCGGCGACGTACTCGTCGAGGCGGCGCTCGCCGGCCACCCCGTACATGATCTGCAGCTCGTCCGGGTTGCCGGCGATGGCCCGCAGCAACCACTTGCGCCACGCCTTCGCCTCGCTCTGGAACCCGGAGAACAGCAGCGACTGCAGGGTGATCGTGGCGTCCCGCAGCCAGCAGAACCGGTAGTCCCAGTTGCGCACGCCGCCCAGCTTCTCCGGCAGGCTGGTGGTGGCGGCCGCGACGATCCCGCCGGTCGGCGCGTACGTCAGCGCCTTCAGCGTGAGCAGCGAGCGGACCACGGCGTCGCGCCACTCGCCCTCGTACGTGCACGCCGACACCCAGCCACGCCAGTAACCCTCGGTGACGCCGAGCTGGTGCACCGGGTCGATCGTCTCCGGCGCCGGCAGGTGCGACGGTCGCCAGGTGAGCACGAACGGCACCCGGTCGCCGGCCTTCACCGTGATGGTGGCCCGGGTCGACAGGTTCTCGCCGTGCAGCTCGGCGGGGGTGTGCAGCCAGGCCGAATCCGGGCCGGCGACCGCGACCAGGGCGTCCTGCTCGCGGTACACCCACGGGACGACCTTGCCGTAGTCGAACCGCAGCCGCAGCGTCATCTCCAGGTCGACCTGGCCGCGTACGCCCTCCACGATCCGCACCAGCGACGGCGACTCGGTGGTGCGCGGCGGCATGAAGTCGATCAGGCGGACCATGCCGCCGCCGGTCTCGAACTCCGTCTCGAGGACCATCGTCTCGTCGCGGTACCGCCGGCGCACCGTGTGCTCGCCGGCCGGCGCGATCGTCCAGTGCCCGTTCTCCGCGTCCCCGAGCAGGGCCGCGAAGATCGCGCCGGAGTCGAACCGGGGCACGCAGAGCCAGTCGATCGACCCGTTGCGCCCGACCAGCGCGCACGTCTGGGTGTCCGCGATGATCGCGTAATCCTCGATCGGGAGCGCCATGATCCTGCCTAGCCCGGGATGGTGTCCCCGTCGCCGGTGCGCTTCTGCGCCTCGTCGACGCCCCGGTCCACGTGCTGGGAGTACTTGCCGCCGGTGCGGTCGTCGATCTGGTCGCCGCCCTTCTCGAGAGCCTGATCCACCTGCTCGTCGTGCTGGTCCGCGAACTCTTTGGCCTTGCCGAGGAAGTCACTCATGCACCGACGATTCCCGGTGGCGCGCCACTCAAACAGACTCGCCCGGCACGCTCTCCTCCAGGTCCGCCAGCACCGCGACCGCGGCCTGCGGCGGACGGGGGAAGAACGCGCCCCGCGGCCGGAACATCACCGGGCACGGGATCACCTCGAACGTCTTCTCGCCCTGGAAGACCCGCACGAACCAGCGGTGCGAGCCGTCGTCGCCGATCTCCAGCCCGGTGATCTCGTCCAGCGGGATCCGGTAGCTGCGGGTGATCCAGTGCTGGGTGACCGCCTCGTCGTCGATCACCGTGCGCACCCGGAACGAACCCAGCGGGAAGAGCGCGGACACCACGATCAGGAAGATCCCGAAGACCGCCTTCGACACGGTGTCGACGGCCGGGTCCGCCACCACCGACAGGATCACCGCGACCAGGCCGCCCGCCAGCGCCAGCAGAAAGAACGAGCACCAGAGCAGCCACGGGACGTGCCGGTAGGTACGGATCGACATGCGCACATGGTGCGATGCCGTGTCACGCTTGGTTCATCCGACCCCGTCGAACGCGGAGGACCAGATGACCGACGCGAGTTTCGCCCGGCCGCGTGCCGAGACCTTCGAACACGCGGGCGCCACCGTCGAACTCGTCGACGCGTCCACCCTGCTGGCCGCCGCCCGGGTCAACCCGGTCGAGCTGTTGCGCCGGGCCACCTGGCCGGCGCCGGTGCAGCGGGTCGACCTGACCGTCGACGGGACCGGCGGGCCCGAGCACGTGTTCACCGCCCGGATCACCACGGTGCCGTCCGCCAGCCAGACGCAGAAGATGATGCGCGGGTTCGTGCTCAACATCGACCCGCTCGGCCCGATCCTGGCCCGCCGCATCGCCGACGGGGACCAGGTGGTGACGCGGCTCGTCGACGGCGTGGGCACGGCCGCCGCGGCGGCGTACCGGAAACTGGGTCTCGACAAGCCCGCCGACCGCGAACCGGAACTTCTCGCCGACGCCGCCGCCGGTATCGAGGCCACCGTGACGTACGAGGCCGGCGTCGCCACCCTGCGCAGCCGCGTCCCGCGCGACGAGGTCGGCGCCGCGCACCTGCGGGCGTTCGTCGTCCTCACCCTGCAGGCCGTGGCCGAGCTGGCCGGGCCGGGCGCGCTGGCCGGCCGGCAGTACGTGATCAGCCGGGAGGGTTTCGCGAAGACCCCGCCGACCACCCAGACCGTCACCCTCGACATGGTCGGCGGGCTCACCGAGGTGGTCGCCGAGCTGCGCCAGATCGCCGTCTCGTTCCGGCATCCGGAGGCGATGGCGCGGTGGGGCGCGCGGCGCCCGCAGGGACTGCTGATGTACGGGCCACCCGGCACCGGCAAGACCATGCTGTCCCGGGCGCTCGCCAACGAGATCGGCGCCGACTTCCGGGAGATCCGCACCCCGGAGATCCTCGACAAGTGGCTCGGCGGCTCCGAGCGCAACATCAAGCAGATCTTCCGGGACGCCCGCCGCTACCGGACACCGACGCTCATGCTGTTCGACGAGTTCGACTCGATCGTCAGCTACGCCGGGGCGGGCGGAGACGCGGCCAGCCAGGCCCTCAACGCGGTCGCCGGGATCTTCAAGCAGGAGATGAACGACCTGATCGAGGAGAACCCGAACGTCATCGTCGTCGCCACCACCAACTTCCCGCAGCGGGTCGACGAGTCGCTGATCCGGTCCGGCCGTTTCGATGTGAAGATCAGCGTGCCCCGGCCGGACGAGACGAGCCGTGCCGAGATCTTCCGCAAGATGATCCGCGGGCTGATCAGCGCGCACGAGACGCCCGGCTTCCGGATGTTCGGCGACGACCTGGACGTGGCCGCGCTCGGGGTGGCCAGCGGCGGGATGACCGGCGCCGACATCAAGGAGGTGTTGCGCCGGGTGCAGCTGGCCAAGGCGATGCAGGACGCGCGGGGCGGCGCTGTCACCCCGATCTCCCAGCACGACCTGATCAAGGCCATCGAGACCCTGCACGGCGGATGATCTACGTTGGACGCATGACGATCCTCGAGTTCCCGCAGCCGCCGGCGCCGAACGGGTTCAGCCCCGCCGTCGTGGTGGCGGCGGGCAGCCGGATGGTGCACACCTCGGGACAGGTGGCGATCGGCGCGGACGGTGTGGCGCCGGACGGTGTGGCGCCGGACGGTTGGGAGGCTCAGACCCGGCTGGTGTTCCAGAACCTCGGGTCGGTCCTCGCCGCGGCCGGGGCGACCTGGGCCGACGTGGTCAAACTGACGTACTTCGTGACCGGCACGCCCGACCTGCCGACGGTGCGCCGGGTCCGCGACGAGTTCGTCGACGTGACCCGGCCACCGGCGAGTTCCCTGGTCGAGGTCGCCGGCCTGTTCCGCGACGACCTGCTGATCGAGATCGAAGCCGTGGCCGCCCTTTCGTCCTGACCGATCCCCGCCCTCCTCCCCCTCGCCGGCCCTGGCCGCTACCGCACCTTTTGCCCCTTTCGTTGAGCGTCGTTGCGATGGGAGACGGCGCCGGCGACACCGTCCTCGAGCGCGGTTGCGGTGGGGAGGGCGGCAGCTTTCTGGAGCGCCGTTGCGGTGGTCAGGTGTCGCGGCGGGACAGGACGACGGCCGCGGCGGTCAGCAAGACCACGGTGGTGGCGGCCAGGACGGCGAAACCCGGCCACGGATCCAGCAGGAACGGATCCGCGGTCGTGGAGACGACCCGGAGACCGGCGGTGGACGGCCAGAACCGCATCATCCAGCGGGCCAGCGCCTCCGGCAGGGCCGTGATGAAGATCGGGACGAGCAGCAGCGCGCCGATCACGATGGCCAGCGCGGCCGCCGAGGACCGGGTGAGCACACCGAGGGCGAGGCCGATCAGGGCGGTCGCGGTCAGGTAGAGGCCGGCGCCGAAGACGGCCCGGAACGTACCCGGATCACCGAGCACCGCGGACGGCGTCTCCTGGCCGACCAGCACCTGCCGGGCGGTGAGGAAGGCGGTGAACGCCGCCGCCGTCCCGGCCGCCAGGGTGGTCATGCCGACCGTGACGGCTTTGGCGGCCAGGACACGCGGCCGGTTCGGGACCGCGGTCAAGGTGGACCGCAGCGTGCCGCCGCCGGTCTCGGCAGTGAACGCCAGCAGCCCCAGAGTTCCGGCGATGACCTGCGTCATCAGGATCGCGGAGAGGCTGACCCGTACCGGGTCGAAGTCGCCGCCGTCCCACTGCCGGGCCTGGGCGTGCGCGAACAGGGCCGCGAACCCACCGGTCACCGCGATCAGCGCGGCCAGCAGCACCGCCGGCGCCCGCAACGACCAGAACTTGATCCACTCCGCGTGCAGGGCGGCGGTCATCGGGCCCCTCCGGCCATGTGGGCATCGCGCACGGCTGCTGCCGGGCCTGCGGGCGGGGCGGTGGCGGACATGAAGACGTCCTCGAGGGAACGCCGGTGCGGTGTCAACCCGGTGAGGACGGTCTGGTTGATCAGGGCGAGGCGGCCGATCCCGTACGCGTCGAAGCCGGACACCAGCCACCCGCCCTCCGCGAGATCACGAACCTCCGCCCCGGCGGTGCGCAGCGCCGCCCCGAACGCCGCATCCTCCGCGCGGACCAGCAGCTCAGCGGGCGCGGAACGGTCCAGGAACCCGGTCAGCGACGTGTCGGCCACCAGCCGCCCACGGTTGATCACGACGAGATGGTCGGCGGTCAGTTCCATCTCGCTCATCAGATGGCTGGACAGGACGACGGTGCGGCCTTCGGCGGCGAGGTCCCGCAGCAGTCCGCGCACCCAGGCGATGCCGGCCGGGTCGAGACCGTTGATCGGTTCGTCGAGCAGCAGCAGCGGCGGATCCCCGAGCAGGGCGGCGGCGATCCCGAGCCGCTGCTTCATGCCGAGCGAGTAGGTGCCGGCCGGGTTCCCGGCGACCGCTGTCAGGCCGACCAGTTCCAGAACCTCACCGACGCGGCGTGTGCTCACCCGATTGCTTGCGGCGAGCGCATGCAGATGCGCCAGACCGGACCGGTGCGGATGTACGCCGTGCGCGTCCAGCAACACCCCCACCTCCCGCATCGGCGCGGCCAGGTGGGTGTAGCGCCGGCCGCCGACCAGCGCGCTCCCCGCATCCGGCCGTTGCAGCCCCAGCGCCAGCAGCATGGTGGTGGTCTTCCCGGCCCCGTTCGGCCCGAGGAACCCGGTCACCCGCCCGGCCCGGAACCCGACCGTCAGCTCATCGACCGCGGTCGTGCCGTCGTACCGTTTCGTCAGTCCCCGAATCTCCAACATGCCGGGAAGCGTGGCCCGCCCTCCTGACCACTCCCGCAGAGTCCCTGTGAATCCTCCCGCAGCTCCGGCTCCCTCACCCACCGACACGATCGCCTCGCTTGACACAACTGGCGCGGTCGGCGGACCCGGGCGATCCCTGCCCGAGCGGGGGCATGACGTGGGCGGGTCGGTGATCAGGGCGGGCGTGGGTGCCGGGACGCGGCGGGCAGCCGGATGCGGAAGGTGGCGCCGCCGGACGGTGGGCTGAGCGCCTGCACCTGGCCGCCGTGGGCGGTGACCAGGGAACGGGCGATGGACAGGCCGAGCCCGGCGCCACCCCGGCCGGAGCGGGTGCGGGCGGTGTCGCCGCGGTGGAACCGCTCGAAGATGGCCTCCGCCTGGCCGGACGGCACACCGGGCCCGCTGTCGGCGATCTCCAGGATGGACTCGTCGCCGTTCGTGCCGGAGCGGATCCGGACCGGCGAGCCCGGTGGGGTGTGCGCGTGCACGTTGCCGACCAGGTTGGTGACGACCTGGCGCAGGCGGGCCTCGTCGCCGAGAACCGGGGCGGCCTCGGGTGGGCCGGTGCCTGCCAGGCCGCTGAGGGTGATCGGGCGCTCCGGGCCGAGCGCGCGCAGGCTCTCCAGCGCGTCCACGGCGAGCGTCCGTAGATCCATCGGCGCCATGTCGAGCGGCAGCGCAGCGTTCCCACCGGCTGGAGTGGCGCCGGGTGGGGCGGTGTCGTGGTGCGCCTCGTCGAGGCGGGCCAGCAGAAGCAGGTTCTCGACCAGGTCGGTGAGGCGGCGGGCCTCGGTGTCGATGCGCCGCATGGTGCGGGTGACGTCGGTGTCACCGCCCATGAGATGGAGTTCGGCCGAGCCGGCGATGCCGAACAGCGGGGTCCGCAACTCGTGGCTCACATCGGCCACGAACCGCCGCATCCGCGCTTCGGACGCGGCTTTCCCGGCGACACCACGTTCGATCTGATCGAGCATGCCGTTGAGCACATCGGTGAGCCGATCCACCTCCGACCCCGAAAAGCCGAGAGATCCAGGCCGGCCGAGAGATCCAGGCGTGCCGGAGGGGCTGGGCGGGCCGAGGGATCCGGGCGCGTCGGAGGGGCTGGGCGGGCCGGAGGACCCAGGCGCATCGGAGGACCCCGGCGGGCCGAGAGACCCGAACGCGTCGGAGGATCGAGGCCGCCCGAGAGAGGCCGGAAAGCCGTGCGAGCCAGGGCCCGCCCGGGTCGGGATGCGTCTGCTCAGGTCGCCGTGGGAGATGGCGAGTGCGGCCTCCTCGATGGCCCGCAACGGCCGGAACGCTGTCCGGATCGCCGCCCAACCGGCCGCGCCGAGCACCACCACGAGCGCGGCGCCGGTGATCAGGCAGACCATCCGTAGCCGGTTCATGATGGCGTCGACGGCGGCGAGGGAGGCCGAGACGGCGACGACCCCGCCGTCCCGCCGCGGGAGGACGATGCGCCGCCACGGGGAACCGTCGGCGCCGGTGGCCGCGGTGACCGTGCCGGCCGGCGGCAGGGACGCGCCGGCGGCGGGCGGCTCCGGCATCGGCGGGTCCCGGACGGTCCGGGTCTGTCCCTCGAACCGGCCGAGGTCGTCCAGGTAGACGGCGTGCAGGTCGCTGACCAGGTCGAGGCCGCCGAGCAGCCGGTCCGAGGCGGCCCGGTCGGTCTGCCGCAGCAGGACGAGGTCGATCCGCGACATCAGCTGGCCGACGGCGGTCACCTGCCGGTCCACCCGGTCGACCAGGTGCTGCCGCAGCACCCCGGCCACCAGCACGTCGCTGATCACGATCCCGGCCACCAGCAGCGCGAGCGCGATGCCGACCAGCCGGATCCGCAGGGAGCCCAGGGGCGCGGCTGTCGCCGTACGACAGAGGGAAGGAGACCTCATGGCGGGGCCTTCAGCAGGAAGCCCTCGCCACGCCGGGTCCGGATCAGCCGCGGCTCGGTGTTGTCGATCTTGCGGCGGAGGTAGCTCACGTAGGTGTCGACGATGCTGGTGTCGCCGGCGAAGTCGTAACGCCACACCTCGGCGAGGATCCGCTCCTTGGAGACGACCCGGCCGGCATTGGCCACCAGGAACCGGAGCAGCCGGAACTCGGTGGGGGACAGGCGCACCACCCGCCCGGCCCGGGTCACCTCCTGCCGCTCGGCGTCGAGGGTGAGGTCGCCGACGGTCTGCCCGCCCGCGCCGGCGCGCCGCAGCACCGCCTCGATCCGGGCGATCAGCTCCCGCAGGTGGAACGGCTTGGTCACGTAGTCGTCGCCACCCGCGGTGAGCCCGGTGATCTTGTCGTCGGGCGCGTCCCGGGCGCTGAGGAACAGCACCGGGACCCGCCCGCCCGCCGCCCGCAGCCGCCGGACCACCTCGAACCCGTCCATGCCCGGCAGCATCACGTCGAGCAGGATCAGGTCGGGTGGCTCACGGGCGGCCAGGGCCACCGCCTCGGCGCCGGTGGCCGCCGACACCACGGTGAAACCGGCGAACCGGAGCGCCTCGGAGAGCAGCTCACGGACGGTCGCCTCGTCGTCCACCACCAACAGCCGCCGCATGCCTGCGAAACTATCGTCCACCTACGACATTTCCCGGCCACTCTGAGAGAACTCTCAGGCGAGGGCGCGCCGCTCCAGGAAGTCGTACACGTCGCGGTTGTCGACGCCGGGGAAGGTGCCCGGGGGCAGGGCGGCGAGCAGGTGCGAGTGCACCCGGGCGCTGGGCCAGGCGTTGCCCGCCCAGCGGTCCACCAGGCCGGTGGGCGGGCGGCGGCAGCAGTCCGGGTCGGGGCAGTGCGAGACGGTACGCCCGGACACGTCGCCGCCGCGGAACCAGCGGGCGTGCTCGTACGGCGTCCCCACCGTCACCGAGAACAGGCCCGAGCTGGTCGCCTCCACGTGCACCGTGCACCAGTACGTCCCGGCGGTGGTGTCGGTGAACTGGTAGAACGACGAGTACGGATCCTCGGCCTCGAAGACCGTCCGGGACGCCCACTTGCGGCACACCGGCTGCCCCTCGATCGCCCCGGTCACGTCCGACGGGAAGCGCACGTTGTCGTTCTCGTACGCCTTGTAGACGATCCCGCTCTCGTGCACCCGCGCGAAGTGCACCGGGATGCCGAAGTGGTGTGTCGCCAGGTTGGTGAACCGGTGCGCCGCCGTCTCGTAGGACACCCCGAACGCGTCCCGGAAGTCGTCGATCGCCAGCGCCCGGTCGGCTTTCGCCTCGGCGAGGAAGTCCACGGCGAACTTCTCCGGCATCAGCAGCGCCGCCGCGAAGTAGTTGACCTCGACCCGCTGCCGCAGGAAGTCGCCGTAGTCGGCGGGGTCGGCGTGCCCGAGCACGAAGTGCCCGAGCGTCTGCAGCACCACGGCCCGCGGGTCGTGGCCCTTCCCGCTGGCGACCTGGGGGAGATAGATCCGGCGGTTCTTCAGGTCGGTGACCGACCGGGTGGAGGTCGGCAGGTCGTTGACGTAGTGCAGGCTGAACCCGATCTGCGCGGCGATGTCGAGGATGCCGCGCTGGGACAGCGGGCCGGTGGTGTGGCGTACCGATTGCAGGACCTTGGCCGCCGCCGCCTCGATCTCGGCGAAGTAGTTGTTGCGCCGCCGCATGTCGGCGCGCAGCTGGGCGTTGGCCCGCCGCGCCACCTCGGGGGTGGCGCTCTGCTCGGTGAGCACCCGGTTGATCTCCCGGTGCAGCCCGATCAGCGACTCCAGGGCGTCGGCCGGCAGCCGCCGCCCGGCCTTCACCGCCGGCAGGCCGAGCGCGTGATAGGTGGGGCTCTGCTGGAAGCGGGCCAGCTCGATCTCCAGGGCGGCGCGCCGGCTGGGCGCCTCCGGGCGCAGAAGATCCTGCATGGGTACGCCGAGCGCGCCCGCGATCGCCTGCAGCACCGACAGTTTCGGCTCCCGCTTGCCGTTCTCGATCAGCGACAGCTGCGAGGGCGCCCGGCCGACGGCGTCGCTGAGCTGGTCGAGGGTCAGGCCCCGGGTGCGCCGGAGGTGTCGCAGGCGCTGCCCGAGGGTCACCAGATCGACAGCGGGCTCATCAGAAGGTGAAGCGGTCACGGGTTTCACCTTATCAGAATTTTTGCGATTCTTTCCTCGATCTACCCCTTCATTGGGGCTGGTGGGATCCCTGAGAGTGAAGTTCTTCCACGAGGAAGAACGCGACAGGGCACGAAAGGGATCTTCTGATGGCTGAGTTCGAGAACCGGGGCGGTACCGCTGAGGACCTCACCCGGGAGTGGGCCGACAACCCCCGCTGGGCCGGCATCAAGCGTGACTACACCGCGCAGGACGTCGTCCGGCTGCGGGGCACCCTGCAGGAGCGGCACACCCTCGCCGAACGGGGCGCCGCGAAGCTGTGGGACCTGCTGCACACCGAGGACTACATCAACGCTCTCGGCGCTCTCTCCGGCGGCCAGGCGACCCAGATGGTGCGCGCCGGCCTCAAAGCGATCTACCTGTCCGGCTGGCAGGTCGCCGCGGACGCCAACCTCTCCGGCCACACCTACCCGGACCAGTCGCTGTACCCGGCGAACTCGGTGCCCGCGGTGGTCCGCCGGATCAACAACGCGCTGATCCGCGCCGACCAGATCGACACCTCGAACGGCAAGTACGAGCGTGACTGGTTCGCCCCGATCGTCGCCGACGCGGAGGCCGGCTTCGGTGGCCCGCTCAACGCGTTCGAGCTGATGAAGGGCATGATCGCGGCCGGCGCCGCGGGCGTGCACTGGGAGGACCAGCTGGCCAGCGAGAAGAAGTGCGGCCACCTGGGCGGCAAGGTGCTCATCCCGACCCAGCAGCACGTCCGCACCCTGAACGCCGCCCGCCTCGCGGCCGACGTGGCCGGTGTGCCGACGCTGGTCATCGCCCGCACCGACGCGCTCGCCGCTGACCTGCTCACCACCGACGTGGACGAGCGTGACAAGCCGTTCGTGACCGGGGAGCGTACCTCCGAGGGCTTCTTCCGGGTCACCCCCGGCGACGACGCGGCCATCGCCCGCGGTGTCGCGTACGCCGACTACGCGGACATGCTGTGGGTCGAGACCGGCAAGCCGGACCTCGCGTTCGCCCGCAAGTTCGCCGAGGCCGTGCACGCCAAGCACCCCGGCAAGCTGCTGTCGTACAACTGCTCGCCGTCGTTCAACTGGAAGAAGAACCTGGACGACGACACCATCGCCCGCTTCCAGAAGGAGCTCGGGGCGATGGGCTACAAGTTCCAGTTCGTCACCCTGGCGGGCTTCCACGCGCTCAACCACTCGATGTACGAGCTGGCCCGCGGTTACGCCCAGACCGGCATGAGCGCGTACGTGAAGCTGCAGGAGGCCGAGTTCGCGGCCGAGGCCGACGGCTACACCGCGACCAAGCACCAGGCCGAGGTCGGCACTGGTTACTTCGACGCCGTCTCCACCGCCCTGAACCCGGACAGCTCCACCACGGCGCTGTCGGGTTCCACCGAAGCCGAGCAGTTCTAGTAGTCAGGACGGGATGAAGACCATGGGCGCCGAAGAGATCACCATCACCGGTACGCTGGCCGGCCGTTACTCCGAGATCCTGACCGCTGAGGCCGTCGAGTTCATCGTGGCGCTTGACCGCGAGTTCGGCGCCCGCCGGGTCCAGCTGCTGGAGCGCCGCCGGCGCCGCCGGGCGACCCGCACCACCGACCTGGACTTCCTCACCTCCACCCGGCACATCCGGGACGACCTGTCCTGGCAGGTCGCCCCGGCCGCGCCGGACCTCCGCGACCGGCGGGTCGAGATCACCGGCCCGCCGGAACGGAAGATGACCATCAACGCGCTCAACTCGGGCGCCAAGGTGTGGATGGCCGACTTCGAGGACGCCACCGCGCCGACCTGGGACAACGTGATCCTCGGGCAGCTCAACCTGCGCGACGCGCTGGACGGGACGCTCGACTTCACCGCCGCCGACGGCAAGCGTTACGAGATCGGCGCGACCACGCCGACGATCATGGTCCGGCCGCGGGGCTGGCATCTGCCGGAATGCCACCTGCGCATCGGCGGCCGGGCCGTCTCGGCCTCGCTGTTCGACTTCGGCCTGTACCTGTTCCACTGCGGGCAGCGGCAGATCGACCGGGGCAGCGGACCGTACTTCTACCTGCCGAAGATGGAGTCGCACCTGGAGGCCCGCCTCTGGAACGACGTCTTCGTCTTCGCCCAGGAGTACCTCGGCATCCCCCGCGGCACGATCCGGGCCACCGTCCTGATCGAGACGATCAACGCGGCGTTCGAGATGGAAGAGATCCTGTACGAGCTGCGCGAGCACTCGGCCGGCCTGAACGCGGGCCGCTGGGACTACCTGTTCAGCATGATCAAGAACCGTCCTGACGTGGTCCTGCCGGAACGGTCCCAGGTCACCATGACCGCGCCGTTCATGCGGGCCTACACCGAACTGCTGGTCCGTACGTGCCACAAGCGCGGCGCCCACGCCATCGGCGGGATGGCCGCCGTGGTCCCCAGCCGGGACCCGGTCGCCGCGAAGCGGGCGCTCAACCAGGTGCGCCAGGACAAGCGGCGCGAGGTCGGCGACGGCTTCGACGGCTCCTGGGTCGCGCACCCCGGCCTGGTCGAGACCTGCCGTGACGTGTTCGACCAGTGGCTCGGCGACGAACCGCACCAGATCGTGCGCAAGCGCGAGGACGTGCGGGTCACCGCCGCCGACCTGCTCGACGTCAAGGCCACCGCGGTCAGCGTCAGCGAGGTCGCGTTGCGCACCAACGTCAGCGTGGCGCTGCGCTACATCGCCGCCTGGCTCGGCGGCCGGGGCGCGGTGGCGCTCGGCGGCCTGATGGAGGACGCGGCGACCGCCGAGATCTGCCGGGCCCAGCTCTGGCAGTGGATCTCGTCGGGCACCCCGACCGATTACGGCGTGCCGATCTCGGCCGCCCTGGTCAACCGGATGCTGCGGGAGGAACTCGACGTGCTCAGCGAGACCGGCGCCCTGGACGAGGAAGGGGCCCGCTGCTTCGGCCAGGCGCGCACCCTGCTGAGCGTGTTGCTGTCCGAGCGGACCTGCCCGGAGTTCCTGACCCTGCCGGCCTACCTTCGGCACCTGTCCGGCGGGACGGCGGCTCCGGTCACCGAACAGGCTACTGTCGCGGCCTGATCGGTAACGAGAAGCGGGGCGGGGTGGTCTCGGTCCACCCCGCCCCGCTTCTCCGTGTGTGGGGTTCGGCCGTCTATCGCGCCCGAACTCCACACACGGCATCGACCGTCAGCCCCGCTCCTGCCAGGTGCACAGGCAGACCCGGTTGCCCTCCGGGTCGGCGAGGACCCAGAAGCTCGGCGCCGCCTCGTCGCTGACCAGGGTGCCGCCGGCGGCCACCGCCGCGTCGATCCGTGGCTGCACCTGGGCCGGGTCCAGCCACAGGTCGGGGTGCCAGCGCTGGCGCGGCTCCGCGCTGCCGGAGTCCTGGAACCAGACCGTCGGCAGCCGCCCGTCCGGATCGACGACCTCGCCGTCCCGCTCCTCCCCGGCCAGCAGCGCCCGCCAGAACGGCAGCACCGCCGACGACTCCGGGCTGTCGAGGGCCCACTCCAGCAGCACCGCGCCGGCCGGGTCCAGCGCGACGCCCGCTGCCGCCGCCAGGTCGTTGACCGTCGCCGCCAGCCGCAGGTCGCGGCCGGTGATCCCGCCGACGTCGTGGCTGCTCAGCGTGATGTCCAGATAGGTGTACCGCAGGTCCAGATCGGGGTGGTGGTCGGCCTTCTCGGCGGCGGCGCCGATCGCGTTCACCAGCTCCAGCCCGGCGGCGAAGGACCCGGTCCGCAGCCGCGTCCGCAGGACTCCCGGCAGCACGACCCAGCCTTGCGGCGCCCGTTCCGCCGCCTCCCGTACCGTCAGCTTCGTCATATCGCCATCCTGCCCGTCATCCGGCCAGTTCGATCGGGAAGCTCGCGCCCTTCGGCTTGGTGATCCACGTGATGGTGTCGCCGTCGGGCTCCCTCAGGCCGGCGACCGGATCGACGGTCAGGGTCCCGGCCCGGAACGACTCCGGCACGTCCACGTACACGCCGTAGGTGCCGCCGGGAATCGTCGCCACCGACAGCGACGCCTTCGCCGGCCGGTACTTCCTGCCGTCCGCGGCGGTCACGGTGAAGAACTGCTGCGAGTGGAGGCGGTATCCGATGACGGCCGACATGTTGCCGGACACCGAGACGCCGTTCAGCCGCAGCCACGCGCGGCCTTTCCCCGCCCAGCCGTTCGCCTTGCCGGGCGCCCACGGGATCAGCGAGTATCCGCTGGTGTCGAGGGTGAAGTAGCTGGGTGACGGGCGGCCCTCCGCGAACGGATCGGGAGTGACGCCCGGAGCGTCGAACTCCTTGACGCCGGTGCTCTGCGACGGCAGCGGGTAACGGCCGCGAGCGTCCGGGCCGCGTTTGCCGGCCCGCAGATCGAGGGTCTGGGTGACCCCGCCGTCGGTCATCCGCAGCGACACCGGGCCGCCCTTCGGGACGCTGACCACCACGGCGTCGGTGAACAGCACGGCATCGTTGGAGGCGTCCGGCTCCGGGATGCCGAGCTTCATCGACACGTCCCCGGCGACCAGGGTGAACTGGGTCTCCGGCGTCTCCTCGGACGTCCACGGCATCGGCGAGGCGCGCAGCGACGCCCAGAACAGCTCCTGCCCGTCGGCCGCCCGCACCGGCCCGTCCAGGCCCCACGTCTCCCCGGCGGCGGCGTTCACCTCGGTCACCGCCGAGGTTTGATGCACCCGGAGAGCGGAGTTCGCGCCGACCAGCCCGAGATCCTTCATGTCACGGTGTCCGGGGACCGGATTCGTCCGCCAGTCCTCGGTGGAGTTCAGGACTCGTACCGTCCCGGCGGGAAAGACCGCGGTGGCCTCCGCCTCGCCGGTGTCACCGCACGCGCTCGCCGCGAACAGGGGCAGGGCGGCTGCCAGGGTGATGATCCATCGACGCATCCGGTCATTCGATCACGCGTACCTTGATCACGTGCTGCAGGGAATCGACGACATCGACTGGTCCGCGTTCGACGGCGCCTACGGCCCGTGCACGGAGGCCCCCGACATCCTCCGCGCCATCGCCTCACCCGATCCGGAGGTCGCCGGCGAGGGGCGGTACGAGTTCTTCTCCAGCATCTGGCATCAGGGCACGGTGTACCCGGTGACCGCCGAGGTCGTCCCGTTCCTGGTCGAACTCGCCACCACCCCCGGCGTGCACCGCCGCGACCATCTGCTGCGCACCCTCGGCGTCCTCTGCGACCCCGGCCAGGCCAACGGGCGCGACCAGCCGTCGGCCCGGGCCGCCGTCGCCGTGCACAGCGGTCCCTTGCTGCCGCTGCTGTCCGATGCCGATCCGGCGATCCGGCTCCACGCCGCCTATGCGGCCGCGTGGAGCGGCCCGCACTTCGCCGACGGCTTGCGGGAGCGCTGGGCTGCTGAGACCGATCCGGGGGTACGGGCCGCCGTGCTCGCCGGTCTCGCCCACCTGGAGCCGGCCGCCACCGAGCGTGATCTCGCCGCCGCCCTGCACGACCCGTCGCCCGAGATGAGGGCCGGCGCCGCGCTGGCCACCGTGACCGCCGGGCGCCCGCTGCCGGACGCGGCCCTGGCGCCGGTCGCCGATGCGTTCGCCCGGCTGGAGCGTCACGACGACCCGTGGGCGGGGGAGCGGAGCGCCTGGGATCGGGTCTTCCACGCGGTGGACGACGCGGCGGCCGTGGTCCTGGCCGGCCGGACGGCGGAGGCCGGCGGGCCATCCGCGCGGGAGATGCTGGCATGGTCGCTGACCGTGCGCTTCCACGACTCGCGATCGGCGCCCGCGGCTCTCGTCCCGGTGCTCCGGCGGCTGCTCACCGACCCCGATCCGGCGGTCCGCGAGGCCGCCGCCAGGAGCGCCCTGGCCGCCGGGGAAGCCGCCGCTCCCGTCGGTGAGCTGCTGATCTCGCCGGCATCGGCCGGTGACGGGGCCGCGCTGGAGACCGTGCTCCGGCTCGGGCATCCGGGTCACGCCGAAGCCCTGGAGAGCGCGTGGGCAGCCGGTCACGGCCTGGAGATCTTCGCGCGGATGATCGAGTCACCGCCGACCTTCGCCCCGGACCTCCTCGCGGTGATCCGGCGCCGTCTCGCGGCCGAGCCGGACATGCCGAACCGGCGGGCGGACGCCTCGAACGGGACCAGCGACCTGCTCCGGCTTCTCGGCGCCTGGGGCCCGTACGCCGCCGCAGCGGTCCCGGAGATCCTCGCCGCGCTCCCGGACCATCCGGTGGCCGCGGCACATGCCCTCGCCGGCATCGGCCCGGCCGCGCTTGCCGCGGTGCCGCTGCTGACCGAACGCGCGGCGGGCGGCGACATCCGCTCCGGCCACGCCGTGCTCCGGATCACCGGTGACGCCGGTCCGCTCATCGGCGCCGCGGAGATCAGCCTCGCCGGCCGCCACCGGGACTTCGGCTACCAGCTCGAACTGATCGCCGCGGCGGGCCCGGCGGCGGCCCCGCTCCTGCCGCTGCTGGCCCGCCGGCTCACCGGCACCGCCGAGGAGGACCACTCACGTCGGTACGAGCAGGTGGCCGCGGCCCGGGTGGCCTGGCGCGCCACCGGCGACCCGGACCTGGTGCTGCCCACCCTGCGGGCGGTGATCGGCAGTGGTTTCGCGCCGGCCGGCGTCGCGGCGGAGGTCCTGGCCGAGACCGGCGCGGCCCCGGACCTGCTCCCCGCGCTGCAGCGGCTCCTCAAGGCCGAGCCGGCCGCCCGGGTCGGCGCCGCCCTGGCCCTGCACCGGCTCGGTGTGCCCGGGGCCGAACTGGCCGGGCCGCTCGCCGGCGCTGTCGCCGCGGGCTGGCAGACCGCCGACCCGGCGCTCGGCGCGCTCGTCACGATCGGGGCGGTCACCGCCGTCCCGGCGCTGACCGAACTGGCCGGGCGCGACGAGCGGCTGCACGCCACCCGGTTCACCGACCCGTCCTGGGACGACGACCTGCTCCGCCACCGGATCCACGCGACGATCGCCGCCCTGAGCTGAGCGTCACATTCCAGGGCCGAGATTCCGAGCGGATTCCGTCGGACCCCGGCGATAGTGTCCGCCCATCGACGGACGGGGGCCACCATGCAGGTTGATGTCTTCGACGGGCGGATGTTCGTCACGTATGGCCTGGGGACCACCGGCGTGCACGTTGCGGATGATCTGTCCGACGCGCGGCTGGGTGAGACGATCCTCGAGTTCCATGCCCGGCCCGCCCCCTCCATGAACTATTCCGGGCCGTCGTGGCACGCCTTCTGTGCGGATGTCGCCGGTGTCCCGCGCCGGAGATACTCGCCGGAGAAACAGGCACGGGTCCTCCTGAGCGACGGCAGCTGGCATGTCGATTCCAAAGTGCCCGGCACGGAGGCGCGGACGCCTGCGGAGCCTGCCTTCGACCTCCCGCAGCGGCTCGGCGCCCTGGTCCGGAGCCGACTCGATGCCCAAACGCCGCAGTGGCCGCGCGTCCGCAGCGCGGTGATCATGACGGTGGCGACCGGCGGGCTGGTCGTCATGCCGGGGTTCGACAGCTGGTTCGCCGCAAGCCCGGCATATGCGATCGATGCCGAGCCGCATGCGCTGCTCACGGCGGTCCGGGCCGCGCTTCCCGAGTCCGGCCGGCTGGAGGCGGACGACTCGCCACACCTCGAGCTGATGGACACGGTCGCAGCGTCGTACTGGGTGGCGCTCGCGGCCGAGGGCATCGATCCGTACCTGCTTCGTGGCGGCGCCCAGGTGCGCCTGGACGAGCTGGCCGACGGGTCGTTCCGTCTCGCCGGCACGGGCAGCGAGGGCTACTGGCATACCCCTGACCGGACCTGGCCGGGCCACGCCGGCGATCTCGCCGCGGCGTGCGACGAGGCGCTCCGGATGATCAAGGAATTGCCGGTGAAGCATCCGCCGCCGGGCACGAGTCTCGCTGCGAGCTTCGGCATCAAGCGCACTTGGCTGGCGGTGCGCGGCAGCACTGTGGAGGAGATCGCCGGCGCGGTCGGTCTCACCGGTACCCGAGACGCCGGCTGGGACGAGGGAGTGGGCTCCGCCGACCGGAAGCAGGTCTTCATCTCCCCGCCGGTCGACGGCTGGATCTTCGTGGTCAACGCGGCGCACGGGTTCGGCGCCGCGTCGGTGGCGGACCTCAGCGCCCGGCTCGGCGCCGAGGTGCAGTTCTTCGGCAACCATCGGGTGTCCGACTACGCGGAGTGGGCGCGTGCCGTCGACGGGCGGCTCGTGCGCCACGTTCTCTGCGGCGAGGGCCTGGAGGACGCCGAGCAGGCCGGCGAACCCACCCCGGTCGAGATCGAGATCGGTTTCTCGGCCACGGATCCGTCAGCGGGCTGGGGCGACCAGGACGACGTCATGCGGGTCGCCGGTGCCTGGAGCATCGACCCGACCAGCCTCGACGTCCGCGAGTCGAGCCCTCGCCCCGGTCTGCTGGGCCGTTTCGCCGCCACCGGCTGAAGGCTGGTCGTCAGGGCTGTCTCGAGGCGGTCGAGACAGCCCTGAGAACCAGCCGGACGGAACCGTTCATGATCGTGTCGTCACCCTATCGGGCCGATGGCGTCCGCTGTTCCCCCTTGTTCCCGGCTGATCGAAAGGCTGCATTCAACGTCTCAGCGCCAACTATGGCAACGGGGGCGTGACCGGCCACAACTGGCGCTTCGCCGAGGCCTCCGGGGCGGGATCCTCCGGGCGTGGCGCGGGAGAAGAAGTTCCCGGGAGCGATGAGTCCGGAGGGTCCCGCAGGTCTGAGTGGATGCCACCGAAGAGTTCGGTACGGCGTTCAGCTCGGAAGAAGGATCACGTCATGACTGTCATCGCCCCCGTCGCCGTTGTTCGGTTCAACAGGACGTTGTGGGTTCTGCAGGTGCTGGTCGGGGTGTTCATGATCGTTGCGTCGGCCGCGCCCAAGCTGGTGGGGGAGGCGACAGCGGTGCAGACGTTCGAGGACATGGGCGCCGCCACCTGGCTCCGGTACTTCGTCGGGCTCGTCGAGCTGGCCGGTGGCATCGGCCTGCTGGTGCCGCGCCTGGCCGGGCTCGCCGCGGTGGGCCTCGCGCTGCTGATGATCGGAGCGGCCGTGACCCAGTTCTTCATCCTGCGCGGCGGCGCGCTGACGATCACGCCGGTGCTGTTGTTCGTGTTCTTCGTGCTCATCGCCGGGGGCCGCCGCGCCTCGATCCGGCGGTAGCCCAGGGGCGTCCCGGAGTCTGGCAGGTACCGATTAGTCCTACCGTTTCGATAGATAATGTGCGGACGCACTTCCTCGATCCACAGGAGATGACGTGACGAACCCTGCTACCAGCAGGCGCGGGGTTTTCGGCGCTCTCGCCGGCGCCGCCGCCGCGACCACCCTCGCCCCGGAAGCCGCCCTCGCGGGCGGCGGCCGGCAGGAGCAGGAGAGGCCGTTCCGGCCGCGCCCTGCGCCGCGGCAGGTACAAGTACCTGCGCCTGGCCACCTCCGGCGCGGACGCGCTGTACGACATCGAGGCCGACCCGCGCGAGCAGGCGAACCTGGCCGCCAAGCAGCCGGAGCTGGCCGCCGAACTACGCCGCCGGTGGGAGGAGATCGACGCCCCGCTGCTGCGGTACCGCTGCCCGGGGCCGTGGGATGCGGGCCGGCGTCCAGCCGGTCCGCCGCAATCTAACCAGCGACGTTCTCCGGGACACGCCGCCGGCCGGCGAGGCGCTGGAAGACGGCGAGCGACACGACCACCACGGCCACGCCGAGGATCAGGCCGGCGACGACGTCGCTGGTCCAGTGCACGCCGAGGACGACCCGGCTGATCGCGGTCACCACCGGGATCACCACGGCGGCGATCCGCAGCGCCACGCTGTGCGGGAACAGCACCAGGAACACCGCGACGCCGAGGACCGCGTTGAGGGCGTGACCGGACGGGAAGGCGTGCCCGACCGCGGAGGACACCGGCTCCAGCAGCTCCGGGCGGTCCCGGCCGACCAGGAGCTTCAGCAGGGCGCCGAGCACGCCGCCGGCGATCATCGTGACGGCCACCCAGACGGCGGGGCCGCGGTGGCCGGCCCGGACCAGCCAGATCACCAGGATCAGCGCGGCCAGCCGGAAGACGTTGGGCTGGAAGATGTTCGTCAGCCAGGTCATCGCCGTGGTCAGCGCGGGATGGTCCAGGGCGGCCCGGTTGAGGCCGTCGGTGACCGTCCGATCCAGGTCGTCCAAGGGCGCCCAGCCGCCCGCCACCAGGGCCGCGAGCAGCGCGAACGGGACCAGGAGCAGGATCGCCGCGCCGGCGGCGGCCCCGGCGCGTACCTCCGGAAGATCAGACCGCATCACGAGCCATTACCCCATATCGGTCAGAACAACTCCAACTCGTGGTCGTCGGAACCGGAGGGCCCCGCGGTGAGCCGGGTCCGGTCCGCGGAGAAGTCGTCGATCTGGCTGATCGCGTTGCGGACCTGGTCGACCAGGCCGCTGATGGACCGGTGCTGGACGTCGGCGACGGTACGGACCTGGCTGATCGCCTCCCGTACGCTCGCGATCGTGTCCGTCATGGTGGCCACCGCGCCGGACACGTCGGTGGCCGTCGTCGTCAGCGTGGCCAGGGTCGCCGTGATCCGCTCGGTGGACTCGGCGGTGTCGTCGGCGAGTTTGCGCACCTCGTCGGCGACCACCGCGAAACCGAGGCCGGCGTGCCCGGCCCGGGCCGCCTCGATGGTCGCGTTGAGGGCCAGCATCCGGGTCTGCCCGGCGATCGACGCGATCATCGCCACCATCTCCCGGGTCGCCGGCAGGCTGACGGTGAGCGCCTCGGCGGCCTGATCGGCGCGGGCCGCGTGCCCGGCCATCAGCTCGGTCGCCGTGTGGGCCGCGGCCGCCCCCTGGTTGATCTCCTGCACCGAGGTCTTGACCGCGTCGACGCCGCGGACCGCGTCGCCGAGCTGGTACGCCACCCCGCCGATGATCTGCTCCGACTCGGCCTCCACCCGGCGCAGCGTCTCCTCCCGCCGGGCCTCCTGCTCGGCCAGCTCCCGCATGCGCTCCTCCTCCTGCTCGGTGCGCATCTCGACGAGTTCGACGGCGTGCCGGGCGATCGACGCGAGCATCCCGTTGATCGCCTCGCCGATCCCGTCGATGTCCGGGTCGCCGGACGGCGGCATCCGCAGCGCCAGGTCACCGGATTTGCGGATCTTCTCGGTGGTATGCCGTAGCGGCTGCACCCGCCGCCGGACCGCGCGGCGCATCGCCACGCCGATCGCCACCGCCGCGATGATCACCGCCAGCACGACCACGACGCTGAGCTGGAACAGCGTCGTCTGGGCCTGACCACGGATCGGCCTGGCGTTGAGGCCCTCGAAGGTGATCGCGACCCCGTCCACGCCGGTGATCGTGCAGGCCACCGCGATCTGGTCGCCGACGGCGGCGGTGCTGACCTCGATCGTGCCGAACAGGGAGTCCAGCGAGCCCTGCCGCTCGGCGCCGTCCCGCGGCCGGTCCCGCAGCGTGATCTCGTCGTCGGTCTGCCCGGCCAGCGCCGCCAGGCCGGTCTCGTCCAGGATCCGGATCAGCATCAGCGACCCGTTCGGCGAGCCGACCCCCTCGTCCCGGTAGACCGGGAACGAGCAGAACTCGGCCGGCGTCCCGGTCACGCTGGTCAGCCCGCAGTACGACACGCCGGGCGCCGCCCCGTCCCGGAGGTGGCCGCGGAGGACCGCCGGATCGTCCAGCGGCGCCGGCAGCGTGACGTACCGGGCGCCGTCGATCAGGCCGCCGCCCCGCAGCCGCCCGGCCGGGTCGACGATCGCCGCGGCGGAGATCTGGTACTGCTTCGTCAGCAGCTCCGGCGGCAGGTCCACGGCGAACCGCTCCCCGTCACCGGCGGCGAGGTCGTCGTACAGGGCGGTCCAGATCGAGTTGGTGACACCGAAGTCCTTCAGCCGCTGCGCCTGGGCGCTGATCGCGACCCGCAGCTCCTCCGCCTCGCGGCTCAGCTCGGTACGTTCCAGCCGGTCGAACGCCGGAACCGTGATCAGGTAGACCGGTACGCCGAGGAGCAGCAGCATCACCGCCACCAGCCCGAGTGCGGGCAGCAGTTCACCCCGACGCAATCGCCCCACACGGAATGGTTCGGCACTTTCCCGGACGTACTGAGCCGCGCGCCTCAACCGCCGCCCGGCGCTGTCGATTGCGGGGACGTGCAGACGAGGGTGCCGCTGTGGGCGGGCTGGCTGGCGGTGGCGGCCACCGCCGCCCTGTGCTTTCCGCTCCTGCCCGACGACTCGCTACAGGCCAAGATCTACGTCAACACGGTGGGGCTGTCGTCGGTCGCGGCGATGCTCGCCGGGGTCCGGCGCAACCGGCCGGAACACCGGGGCGCGTGGCTGCTGTTCGCGGCCGGGGTGCTGACCTTCGTCAGCGGGGACATCACGTACGACGTGACCGAGCTGCGGCTCGGCGAGTACCCGTACCCGTCCTGGGCCGACGCTCTCTATCTCGGCGCGTACCCGCTGCTCTGGGCCGCCCTGTCGAAGCTCGGCCGGGGCCACGGCGACCGGGAGCGCGGCGGCCTCGTCGACGCCGCGATCATCTCGGTGGCGATCGGGCTGGTCTTCTGGGTGTCGGTGGTCGGGCCGACCCTCGCCGACGTCGGCGCGCCGCTGCTGGAACGCCTCGTCACCATCGGGTACCCGCTCGCCGACGTGCTGCTCACCACCGCCGTCGCCCGGATGCTCACCCGCCCGGAGAACCGCACGCCCAGCCTGCGCCTGCTGTCGATCGGCGCGATCATCATGCTGACCTGCGATCTCGTCTACACCACGATGTCCAGCACGGCCGAGTACACCGGCGGGTACGTCGACTCCGGGTTCCTGATGGCGTACGCCTGCTGGGGCGCCGCCGCCCTGCACCCGTCGATGCGGCAGCGGCCGGACACCACCCTCGGCACGCACAGCATCGGCCGGGCCCGGATGGCCATGCTGGCGCTGTTCACGCTGATCGCCCCCGGCCTGCTGTTCCACCAGGGCGCCGCCGACCCCACCGCGATCGCCTGGATGTCCCTCGGCACCGGCGCGGTGGTGCTGTTCCTGCTGGTCGTGCTGCGGATGTGGGGCCTCGTCCAGCAGGTCACGTCGCAGGCCAGGCGGCTCGGCGACCTGGCCATGCACGACGAGCTGACCGGGCTGGCCAACCGGCGCGCCTTCGAGGAACGGCTCGGCGACGCCGTCGCGGCCGGGACGCCGACCGTGCTGCTGCTCGACCTGAACGGGTTCAAAGCGGTCAACGACCGGTTCGGGCACGCCGTCGGCGACGAGCTGCTCGCCGCGGTCGCCGGACGGATCCGGGCCGCGATGCCGGCCGGGGCGGTGGCGGCCCGGATGGGCGGCGACGAGTTCGCCGTGCTGCTGCCCGCCTGCGCCGCCGACGGCGAGGACCTGGCCGCCCGGCTGCGGTCGGCGATCCACCGGCCGGTCCACGCAGGCGGGCACGACCTGCTGGTCGGTGCCAGCATCGGCATCGCCGACGGCGGCGACCAGGTGGAGATCCTGCGCCGGGCCGACGTGGCGATGTACGCCGCCAAGGCCGACGGTGGACGGTACCGGCGGTACGCGCCGGGGCTCGACGACCGTACCGACGAGGAGGCGCGCCTCGGCGCCGAACTGCGCACCGCCCTCGACCGGGGCGAGTTCCATCTGGTCTACCAGCCGATCGTGGAACTGCCGCACGGTGACGTCGCCGCGGTGGAGAGCCTGGTCCGCTGGTGGCACCCGGAGCGCGGGTACGTCAGCCCGGACGTCTTCATCCCGGTCGCCGAACGCAGCGGTCTCATCGTCGAGCTGGGCGAGTGGATCCTGCGGACCGCGTGCCTGCAGTACGCCGACTGGTGGCGGCAGGGCGTCGCCCCGGAACGTTTCGGCGTCAACGTGTCCGCCCGGCAACTCGCCGAACCCGGCTTCACCGACCTGGTCACCGCCATCCTCGCCGAGACCGGCGTGCACCCGGCCCGTCTCGTCGTCGAGGTGACCGAGACCGCCGTCTTCGGTGGCGGCGCCGCCGTCCGCGCCGTGCACGAACTCAGCGACCTGGGCATCGCCATCGCCCTCGACGACTTCGGCACCGGCCACTCGTCACTGGGCCTGCTGCAGACCCTCCCGGTCCGCATCCTCAAGGTCGACAAGTCGTTCGTCGAGAACGTCACGATGGCCGGCCGGCACGCCGTCATCGCCACCTCGCTGATCCAGGTCGCCGACGGCCTCGGCCTGATCGCCGTCGCCGAGGGCGTGGAGACCGCCGAACAGGCGGCCGAGCTGTACCGCCTGGGTTATCGCCGCGCGCAGGGGTACCACTTCGGCCGCCCCGCCCCCGCCCAGCTCACCGCCACTCACACGGGGTCACACGTCCAGGAGCTCCACGGTCACGGTGGTGGTGTCGCCGGGGGTCAGGGACTCGGCGGTGCGGATGGCGCGTTTGACCGGCAGCACGTAGGCGTCGCGGGCCTTGTCGGGGAAGATCGACGTCGTCCAGGAGCTGCCGCCGAGTGAGGCCCGTACCCGCAGCGAGCCGAAGCCCCGGGTCAGCCCGCTGGTCAGATGCCGGATGTCCTCGGAGGCGTCGGCCGGCAGGCTGACGAACGTCCACGTGTCCTCGCGGCGCGCGTCCCAGGTCCACAACTCGCTCTCGAACTCCACCAGCATGGGCCGATCCTAGGAGCCGGCCGGGGCGCCGCCGAAACCGATCTCGTTGCCGTCCGGGTCGGTGAACGTGGCCTTGCGGACGCCGTTGTCGTAGGTCTCCGTGGTGGCGGGGGTCAGCCCGCGTGCGGCGATCGCCGCCAGCCGGGTGTCGAAGTCGTCGACGAAGAGGGTGAGCAGGGCGTGCCCGGCGTGGGCCGGCCGGTGCTCGACGTAGACGAAGCGGTGCCCGGCCACCTCCCACACCGACTCCACGTCGTTGGGGGAGAACGCGGGCGGGCCGCCGAGCAGCCGCTCGTACCAGCCGAGCGCCCTCGGGTAGTCGCTGACGGAGATCCCGGCGAACAGGTCCACGGACATGCCCCGAGCCTATCCGTGCAACAACCCTAAAGAATCCTTAACAGTGTTTACTGTTAGGTCTCTTTAATTTACGTTGGTGAACACCTTCCCCCCTTCGTGCGGTCCTGGACAAGGAGAAGTTCATGCGACGCAGGTTCACACTTCCCGCGCTGACCGTCGCCGCGGTCGGCGGATCCCTGATGGTGGCCGTCGCCCCGGCGGCCGCCCACGGCTACGTCTCGTCGCCGCCCAGCCGGCAGGCCAACTGCGCCAGCGGCGCGGTCTCCGGCTGCGGCGACATCGTGTACGAGCCGCAGAGCGTCGAGGCTCCCAAGGGCTCGATGCAGTGCAACGGCGGGACCAGCCGGTTCACCGTCCTCAACGACAACTCCAAGAACTGGCCGGCGGCGACCGTCGGCACCAGCGTCACCTTCAACTGGGTGCTGACCGCCCGCCACTCCACCTCGACGTGGGAGTACTTCATCGGCAACAAGCTCGTCGCGTCGTTCAACGACGGCGGGCAGCAGCCGGGGGCGACCAAGTCGCACACCGTCAACCTGTCCGGCTACAGCGGACGGCAGACGGTGCTGGCCCGATGGAACATCTCCGACACGATCAACGCCTTCTACTCGTGCGTGGACCTGAACATCGGCGGCACCGGCGGCAACCCCACCCCGACCCCGACCACCCCCACCCCGACGCCGACCGTCACGCCGACCGGCAACCCGACCCCGACGCCGACCGCCACGTCCGGCACGACGACGTGGGCGGCCGGCAAGGCGTACAAGGTGGGTGACCGGGTCACCTACAACGGCGCCTCGTACCAGTGCCGGCAGGCGCACACCGCGCTCGCCGGCTGGGAGCCCCCGTACACCGCGGCGCTGTGGGCCGCCGTCTAGCACCCTTCGGCGTGTGGAGTTCGGGCGCGCATAGCGCCCGAACTCCACACGCCGGTCTGCGCCTCGTCCTCGTGTTCCTGCTGGTGCTGCTGTCGGGAGCGTGTGGCAGTCCGGCGGGACCCGCCGATGCGGCGCACAACGACACCGACGTGATGTTCCTGCAGATGGGGCTCACCCAGATCGCCGAGGGGGAGCGGCTCGCCGGGATCGCGGAGACGCGAGCGGGGCGGCCCGAGATCCGTACGATCGCGGCCGAACTGCGGGGGCAGTGGACGGCCGAGGCCGCGACCATGCGGGACTGGCTGCGGCGGTGGGAGCGCCCGGAGACCGCCGACCCGTCCGGCGGCACGCACGCCGGGCACGGCGATCTGCACGCGCTGCGCGAGGAGGACTTCCAGGGGCTCGGCGCGCAGCAGGGCGCCGACTTCGACCGCGCGGCCGTGGCGCTGCTGCTCGGCAACCTGCACAACGGCATGGAGACCATCGGGATGGAGGTCGCCGGTGGTGCGTACCCGCAAGCCGTCGATCTCGCCGAACGCATGCGCGAGGCGCGGCAGAGGCAGATCCAGCGCCTCCTCGCGCTCGCCGGGGGATGAGGCGGGGGAGGGGCGGGATCGAGGGTGCCGGAGGACATCCGGGACACCGGGATCGGCACCCTCCGGAGGTATCGGGTCAGGGTGTGGTCAGGGGCGCCGCCGGCAGCGCGTCCACGGTCTCGCGCAGCATCCGCAGCAGGGTCGCCACCAGCGGGTCGGTGCGCCGGCGGCGGCTGGTCGCCACCCCCACGAAACGGCACGGCCCCGGCGGCAGGAGGCGGGCCGCGGTCAGCCCGGACGCGTCGGCGGTGAGCGCCACCTCCGGGATCATCGAGATGCCCACCCCGGCCCGGACCAGCGACTGCGCGAACTGGTAGTCGGTGCCCCGGCACGCGGTCCGCACCTCGAAACCGGCCAGCGCCGCGTAGTGCTCCAGCATCTCGCCGACCGACAGGCAGCCGTGCACCCAGCGCTCCCCGGCCAGCTCGGCGATGGTCAGGCTGTCCCGCCCGGCGAACCGGTGCCCGGCCGGCACCACGATCCACATCGGGTCGTCGGCCAGCGGCGTCCACTCCACCCCGGGCGGCATCGGCAGCGGCCCGGTCTCGAAGTGGTAGAGCAGCGCCAGGTCGGCGCCGCCGGTCCGCAGCAGCGGCAGGCTGTCCTCCGGCTCGCTCTCGATCACGGTCAGCTCCACCTCCGGGTGCTCGGCGGTGAACCGGGTCAGCGCGGGCGGCAGGATCCGCTGGCCGCCGCTGGTGAAGGTGGCGACGGTGAACCGCCGGGCGGTGGCCAGCCGGGCGATCTCCCGTTCCGCGGTGAGCAGCTCGGCGGCGATGGTCTCGGCGGTCTCGGTGAGGACCCGGCCGGCCTCGGTCAACTCGACGCCGCGGGTGCTGCGCCGGACCACGGCGGTGCCGACGGCGCGTTCCAGAGCGCTGATCTGCTGGGAGACGGCGGACGGGGTGAGCCGCAGCTCGGCGGCGGCGCGGTTGAAGCTGCCGTGCCGGGCGACCTCGGTGAGAACCTGGAGACGACGACTGTCGATCATCAGTTTTCCTTAACACGGCATCAGTAAGTGACCGCTTCCGCTTACTACCGTACGGGGGCAGTCTGAGCGTGTGAATCGTCAAGCCTGGTTGCTGTTCGCCGCGGTCTCGTTCCTCTGGGGCATCCCGTACTTCCTCATCAAGATCGCGATCGACGATCTGTCGCCGGTGCTGGTGGTCGCGGGGCGCGCCGCCATCGCCGCCGCCGTGCTCATCCCGGTCGCCCTGCTCCGCGGCACCCTCGGCGCGCTGCGCGGCCATCTCAAGGTGGTGGCGCTGATCTCGGCGGTGCACATCATCGGGCCGTTCCTGCTGATCACGTACGGCGAGCAGCACATCACCTCGTCGCTGACCGGCATCCTGATCGCCGTCGAGCCGGTGGTCATCGCGCTGCTGCTGGCCAACACCGAGCCGCTCTCCCCAACCCGGATCGCCGGGCTGGTCGCCGGGTTCGCCGGGGTGGTCGTGCTGGTCGGCCTGGACCTGGGCGGCGACACCTACGGGCTGCTCGGCGCGGCGATGGTGCTGGCGGCCGCGGTCAGTTACGCGTACGCCACCATCCTGGTGCAGCGCCGCGCCGCGCACCTGCCGCCGGAGGCGCTGACCGTCGGCACCACCGTGACCACCTCGCTGGTGCTGATCCCGATCAGCCTGTTCGCGCTGCCCACCGAACCGGTCAGCGGTCAGGCGTGGGCTTCCCTCGCGGTGCTCGGCGTGTTCTGCACGGCGGTCGCGCTGCTCGCGTTCTACCAGCTGATCGGGCTGGCCGGCTCCAACAAGGCGGGCCTGGTCACCTACGTCAACCCGGTGGTCGCGGTGCTGCTCGGGGTGATCCTGCTGAACGAGCCGATCGGTCCCGGCACGATCGCCGGGTTCGCGCTCGTGGTCGCCGGATGCTGGCTGTGCACCCGGCCGGCACGGGCGGCGCAGAGGCGGGGAGACCGGCTCGAAGACCGGGCCGATCTCCCCATCTGATCGGCTCTGACCAGGACCTTTGTATAACGGATCAAGCGGCTTCGGGGGCTTTAGGGGAAAAGATCCCCCGTCAGGAGACCAAACGGCGTTCCCAGGCCCACGCGGCGATCTCCACCCGGTTCCGGGTGCCGAGCTTGCCGTGGATGCTGCCGAGGTGGGTCTTCACGGTCCCGACCGAGATGAACAGCTCCCCGGCGATCTCCGCGTTGGTCTGGCCGCGGGCGGTCAGCCGGACCACCTCCAGCTCGCGCGGGGACAGGCCGCCGTCGTCGCCGGACGGTTGCGGGGCCGCCAGGTGACGCAACAGCCGTACCGTGATCGACGGGCTGACCAGCGCGTCCCCGGAGGCCGCCGCACGGACCGCCTCGATCAGCAGCGCCGGGCCGGAGTCCTTGAGCAGGAACCCGGCCGCGCCGCCGAGCAGCGCCTGATGCACGTACTCGTCGAGGTCGAAGGTGGTCACCACGACCACCTTCACCGGGTCCGGCACGTCCGGGCCGGCCAGCAGCCGCAGCGCCTGCAGCCCGTCCATCCGCGGCATCCGGATGTCCATCAGCGCCACGTCCGGCCGCAGCCGGCGAGCGGCCTCGACCGCCTCGACCCCGTCGGCGGCCTCCCCGACGACCTCCATGTCCGGCTGCGCGCCGATGATCATCCCGAAGCCGGTCCGGACCATGGCCTGGTCGTCGGCGATCATCACCCTGATCACGATTCACTCCACTCCAGCGGCAGCACCGCGTCGACGACCCATCCGCCGCCGACGCCGGGCCCCGCGGTGATCCGCCCACCCACCGCGCGGACCCGTTCGGCGAGGCCGACGAGACCATAACCCTGCCGGTCACGCGGGGTGGGCGGCCGGGGTGCGGGTCCGTCGTTGGTCACCCGGACCATCAGGTGCGTGGGCGTACGGGTGAGCCACACGTCCACCACCGTCGCGTCCCGCGCGTGCTGCCGGGCGTTGGTGAGCGCCTCCATCACCACCCGGTACGCCGACGTCGACACCTCCACCGCCAGCCCCGAGACGTCGGCGTCCCGGTGCAGCCGGCACGGCGGCCCACCGGCCGCCGTGAACTGCCCGATCAGCGCCTCCAGATCGTCCACCCCGGCGATCGGCGCGAGCGGCGCGTCCGGCCGCGACTCGGAGTCCCGCAGCACCCCGACCATCCGCCGCATCGACGCCATCGTCTCGGCGCCCGCCTGCTCGATCTGCTCCAGGGCCAGCAGCACCCGCTGCGGGTCCTGCTCGGCGATGAACCGGGCGCCCTGCGCCTGCACCACGATCCCGGTCACGTGGTGGGCGATGAAGTCGTGCAGGTCGCGGGCGAACTCGGCGCGCTGCTCGGCCCGGACCGTGTCGACGGCGCGCTGCCGGTTGCCCTCGAGGGTGCGCAGATAGACCCCGACACCGATCGCGGCTGTCCCGGCGAGCGCCTGCATCAGGCAGAACACCACGGTCTGACTGAACGTGTCACCGGACCGCAGGGGGATGGTGGACACCGCCATCAGCAGCACCGCCACCGCGGGCACGGCGGTCAGCGCCCGTCCCCGGCGCGCGGTCACCATCAGCACCCCGAGCAGCGCCGCCGACTCGGCCAGACCCCAGATGCTGTCACTGTCGGAATGCCGGAAGAGGACGGCGGTCAGCAGCAGCGCGTGCGCGCCCAGCAGGAACCCGGCCCGGGGCAGGAACTCCGAGTCCGGCCGGTGCGCGGGCAGCCACACCGCCGCCGTGACGACCGCGGTCGCCACCCGCCACAGCCCGACGTCCACGCCGTTGCTGAGGATGCCGCCCTGCACGTCGATCAGGCCGAGCACGGCGAGGGCGCCGAGGGCCGCCAGCTGGCCCAGCTTGAACAGGGTGTCGTTCATCATCGTGACCCACAGTAGTCGGGAGGGATCGGGCCTCCATCGGCCGAAAGTAAGAGTGGGCTCCCTGACGCCGGGTGGATGTGGTGGTTGCGCCGATCAACCAGGATCCATCGAGTCGTTTCCCAGCGAGCTTGGAGCATTCATGCAGAGGCATCCCTCACCCGTCGTGGACCGTGACGGCCTGGCGGCGGTCGCGGCCGTGGACCTGGTGAAGGTGTACGGCGCCGGCGACACCGCGGTCCGCGCGCTCGACGGCGTCACCGTGGGCTTCGAGCGCGGCCGGTTCACCGCCATCATGGGCCCGTCCGGCTCCGGCAAGTCCACCCTCATGCACTGCCTGGCGGGGCTCGACACGGCCACCTCCGGTCAGGTGCTGCTCGGCGGCACCGACCTGACGAAGCAGCCGGACAAGGCGCTCACCAAGGCCCGCCGGGAGCGGATCGGGTTCGTCTTCCAGTCGTTCAACCTGCTGCCGCAGCTCACCGCGGCCGCCAACATCACGCTTCCGCTGGACCTGGCCGGCCGCAAGCCGGACACCGAGTTCCAGGACCGGCTGATCACCACGCTCGGGCTGGCCGGGCGGCTCGGCCACCTGCCCAGCGAGCTGTCCGGCGGTCAGCAGCAGCGGGTCGCGCTGGCCCGGGCGCTGGTCTCCCGCCCGGAGGTGGTGTTCGCCGACGAGCCGACCGGCAACCTCGACTCCCGGTCCGGCGCCGAGGTGCTGAGCCTGCTCCGGGACTCGGCGCGGGACCTGGGGCAGACGATCGTCATGGTCACCCACGATCCGGCTGCGGCGGCGTACGCCGACCGGGTCGTCATGCTCGCCGACGGGCAGCTCGCCGGGGAGATCCGGCAGCCGAGCATCGCCGCCGTCACCGAGGCCCTGCAGAACCTGGCGGCCCGCCGGTGAACGCCGTCCTGCGCACCCAGCTCGCCGGGGTGGGCAAACGCCCGGCCCGGCTGCTGCTCACCGGCCTGGCCGTGCTGGTCGCCTCGTTCGTGGTGTACGCGACAGTGCTGGCCCAGCAGATCACCGAGCGCAGCGCCGTCAACGGGCTCAGCGGCACCCCGGAGACGGTCGACCTGGTCGTCCAGGAGGGGGAGATCACCTCCAAGCACCTGGCCGCGATCAGCGAGCTGCCCGGGGTCGCCGAGGTGGCCGCCCGCAACGAGGCCGGTGTACGCACCCCGGCCGGCCCGCTGATCCTGCAGACCGACCCGGGCAGCGGCCCGCTGAGCACGGTCACCCTCACCGAGGGCCGGTTCCCGGTGGCGGCCGGCGAGATCGCCGTCACGCCGCGCACCGTCGAGCGGATGGCGCTCGGCGTCGGCGTCACCACCACCGTCGAGGGCGGCGACGGCAAGCCGGTGAAGCTCACCGTGGTCGGGGTGGCACAGCCCCGCGACGACTTCGGCTACCTGGCGTTCGGGCCGGTGGCGACGATCAACCGGGTCAACGGCGGCGACTTCCAGTACCGCCTGGACGTGCGCCTCGACCCCGGCGCCGACCCGGACGCGATCAGCACCGGGATCCTGGCGCTCACGAAGAACAAGGTCCCCGACGCGTCGCCGAAGGTGGCCACCGGGGCCGACGTCCGGTTGCAGGAGGCCCGCGCCTCCGCCGACCAGCTCGACGAACTGTTCATCGTGGTCGGCGTGTTCGTCGCGGTCGCCGTGGTCGCGGCCGGGCTGATCGCCGCCTCCACCTTCCGGATCGTCTTCGCCCAGCGGATGCGGCAGCTGGCCCTGCTCCGCGCGGTCGGCGCGAGCCGCGGCGCACTGGCCCGGGCGCTGGCCGCCGAGGGCGTGCTCACCGGCCTGGTCGCCGGTGTCACCGGGGTGCTCGCGGCCCTCGCCGCCGGCCACCTGATCCCGCTCGGGCTCGGCGCCGCCGGCTACGAGGTGGCCCGGCCCGGATATCCCCTCGCCGAAGCCGCCGGGACGATCCTGCTCGCTGTCGCGATCACGGTCGTCGCCGTGCTCGCCCCGGCGATCTCCGCGGCCCGGGTGGCGCCGCTGGAGGCGCTGCGCTCCGCCGCGAGCACCGGCGCCAAGCGGGGCATCGGCCGGCTCCGCGCGGCCACCGGGCTGCTGTTCGCCCTGGCCGCCGCCGGTCTCGCCGGCTACGTGGGGGCCAACCTGCCCACGCCGAACCAGCAGGACTACCCCGCGCAGGAGATGCTGCTCGCCGTCGTCGCCTCCGGTGGGCTCGCGTTCATCGCCCTGATCGCGCTCGGCCCGGTGCTGGTCCGGCCGGTGCTGCTGCTCGCCGGGAAACCGCTGAGCTGGTTCGGCCCGGTCGGGAAGCTGGCCGTCGGCGGGGTCGGCGGCAGCGCCCGCCGCGCGGCGGCGGTGTCGGTGGTGGTGTCGCTCGGCGTCACCCTGGTCGCCGGGGTGCTGGTCGGCGGCGACTCGATGCGGGTGCTCGCCGAACGGGAGACGGTGGCGTCCGCGCCGGCCGACTTCGAGCTCAAGGGCGCTCCCGGGACCACGCTGCGGCCCGGCATCGCCGAGCGGGTGGCACAGAGCGGCGAGCTGACGCACGTCACGGCGTACCGCTGGGTCATCGGTCCCAAGGTCGGCGCCATCGAGGAGGCGATCGTCACCGACGTGTCGATGACCGCCGTGCCCCGGCTCGGTGACCTGGACGTCCGGGACGGCGCGATCACCGGCCTGGGCCCCGGCAGGGCCGCCGTCGCCGGCTGGATCGCCGAGAGCGAAGGCCTCGGCGTGGGCGACCCGCTCACCGTCTCCCACCAGGGCAAGCAGGTACGGGTGACGATCGCCGCGATCCTCGGCGGCGACGCCCCGCTGCACAGTTACGTGCTCGTCGACCCGGCCGACCTGACCGGTCTCGGCGTGCCCGCCGCGCCGACCGGGGTGCTCGCCGACGCGGCCGGTGACGGCGAGAACGGCCGGACCGAGGGCCTGCGGGCGCTGCGGGCCGCCGCCGGGGTCCAGCCCGGGCTCAGCGTCGAGGTCCTCGCCGACCAGCGCGACCAGGTGGACGAGGCGTTCACGATGCTGATGGTGATCGCCCTGGCGCTGATCGGGCTGACCGTCCTGATCGCCGTCGTCGGGGTGGGCGCCACGACCGCGCTGTCGGTGGTGGAACGGGTCCGCGAGTCCGGCCTGCTCCGGGCGGTCGGGATGACCCGCGGCAGCCTGCACGCCATGCTCACCACCGAATCCGCCCTGTACGGGGTGATCGGCGCGGTGCTCGGGCTGGTGCTCGGGGTCCCGTACGCCTGGCTCGCCGTCTCCGCCATCGGCCTGGACGCGCCGCTCACCTTCCCGGGGTGGCAGCTTCTCGCCGTGTTCGCCGTGCTGGTGGCGCTGACCGCGCTGGCCGGGGTGCTGCCGGCCCGCCGCGCGGCGAAGGTGAGCCCGGTGACCGCGCTCGGCACCGACTGACGGGGGACGACCCCCGGCCGGTTCCGGCGCCGCCGGAAACCGGCCGGGGGTGACCGGGGGATGCGACCATCCGGTAGCGTTCCGGCCGCAACGTTTGTCGATCAATGCGGGGGACACAGGGATGCGGCGCAAGCTGGCGATCGGAATCGGCACGGCGGTGGCCGTGCTCGCGGCGGGCGGGGGCGCCTACGCCCTGAGCCGCCCGGCGGAGCAGGATCCGGCGGCGGCGACGGCCGCGCCCGCGAAGCCGGTGGCGTCGGTGCCGGTCACCGACCGGGAGGTGGAGCCGGTCGCGCTGCCGAAACCGGCCGCCACCACCGCGCCGCCGAAGGTCGAGACCGCCGTGCGCTCGCTCGACATCGCGCCGAAGAGCACCGCGGCCACCAAGCTCGACGTGCCGGAGCGCCCGGCCGAGACGTTCAGCATGCTCGGCATCGCCTGGACCGACCCGGACGCCGTGCCGGCCGGCGTGATCCAGGTGAAGACCCGGAGCGCGTCGACCGGCCGCTGGTCGGGCTGGCGGACCCTGGAGGTCTCCGAGCGCGGCCCCGACCGGGGCAGCGAGGCGGAGCGGCCGGGCGCCGGGGCGACCTCGCCGCTGTGGGTGGGCCCGTCGAACGGCGTGGCCGCCCGGATCGTCCCGCCGGCGGGTGCGGCGAAGCCGCTGCCGGCCGGCCTGCGGGTCGCCATGATCGACACCGGTGAGGAGAAGGCGGGCACCGGCGGTCAGGGCGGCGGCCTGGCCGAGCCCACCGGGTCGCCGTCCGCCGCCGCGGCTGCCGCGGCCGCCGCCGTCCCGGCGCTGCCGAGCTACGTCTCGCGCGCCCAGTGGGGCGCCGACGAGAGCATCGTGATCCCCGACATCACCGTCGGCACCGCGGTCCGGGCCGTGTTCGTGCACCACACCGCCGACCCGGCGGGCGACGACTACAGCTGCGACCAGTCCGACGACATCGTCCGTGGCATCCAGCGCTGGCACGTCAACGTCGAGAAGTGGTCCGACATCGGCTACAACTACCTGGTCGACAAGTGCGGCACCCTCTTCGAGGGCCGGGTCGGCGGGGTGGACAAGCCGGTGATCGGCGCGCACACCTACGGCTTCAACACCGACACCACGGGCATCGCGGTGATCGGCACCTACACCTCGATCCAGGCGAGCGAGGCCGCCCAGGCGACCGTCGCCAAGGTGGCCGCGGCCCGGCTCGGCGCGTACGGCTTCGACCCGATGACGACCGTCGAGCTGACCCAGCGCGGCACCGCGGGCAAGTGGCCGGAGGGCACCGTGCACTCCTTCGAGCGGATCTCCGGGCACCGGGACGGCTACGCCACCGAGTGCCCCGGCGACCAGCTCTACGCCCAGCTGCCGTCGCTGCGGATCCGGACCGCCGCGAACTTCACGGCCGCGCCGCTGACCGGCGTCACGATGATCGACGGCGCGCCGTACGTGCAGAAGTCGGTGACCGCGAACTGGTCGTACACCGCCAACCCGGCGGCCGGCCTGACCGGCTTCGACCTGCTGGTCGACGGCACGAAGGCCGGTTCCGCGCTGCCCGCCGCCCGCAGCGCCGCCGTGGCGGTCCCGGCGGGCAGGCACACCGTGTCGGTACGCGCGGTGCACTCCTCCGGAGTCACGCTGACCGGCGCGGGCCACCCGGTGACCGGTGACCCGGCCGCCCCGACGTTCACCACGCCGCCGTTCACCGTCCTGCGGACCGGCACCTACAGCGCCACGGCCGCGCCGGTCACGGTCTGGTTCCGGGCCGCCGACAACGTCAAGGTGAGCTGGATCCAGGTGACCCAGCCGCAGACCGCCGCCCTGGCCGGCACCGTCACCAGCTGGTCGCCGACCGTCAAGCCGGGCGTCGCCACCAACTACAGCCTGACCGCGCGGGACTACGTGGGCAACGCCCGCCCGTACCCGTACACCCGCACCGTGGTCCTCGCCCCGGAGACGACGGCGACCCGCGCGGGCACCTGGTCGGCGGGCGGCGGCACGTCCAACCTGAACAGCAACGTCCTCTCCACCAAGGTCAAGAACAGCAAGCTGACCTGGACCTTCACCGGCAACTCGGCGGCGCTGCTGTTCCAGAGGACGAGCGTCTCCGGCCTGGCCGACATCTACGTCGACAACGTGAAGGTGGCGACCGTGGACCTGAAGTCGGCGTCGACGCTGTACCGGCAGGCGGTGTGGACCCGCAGCCTGACCTACGGCAAGCACACCGTCGCCGTCGTCGCGCAGGGCACCACCGGCCGACCGTGGGTGATCTCGGACGGCCTCGCGTACGTCAAGTGACCCTCACCCGGAGCGGCGTGGCTGACCGCGCCGCTCCGGGCCGGGGTGGTCCTGGGCGGGCGGGAGCGTGAACCAGAAGGTCGCGCCCCGCCCGATCTCGCTCTCCGCCCAGATCTCGCCGCCGTGCCGCTCCACCGCCCGGTGCACGGTGGTCAGGCCGATGCCGGTGCCGGGGAACTCGCGGGCGTCGTGCAGCCGCGCGAACGGGCGGAACAGCGAGCCCGCCTGCTCGGCCGGGAACCCCGCGCCGTTGTCCCGCACGTAGAACCGGTCGCCGTCGCTGCCCACCTCGACGGCGGGCTGCTCGACCCGGCCGCTGAACTTCACCGCGTTGTTGATCAGGTTCTCCAGGATCACCCGGACCAGGCCCTCGTCGGCGTCGGCGGTCATGTCCTCCCGTACCGTGAAGGCGACCTGACGGTCGGGGTCGCGGGCCGCGACCTCGGCGACCACCTGGCGTGCCGTCGCCGTCATGTCGAACTCCGCCCGGCGCAGGTCGCCGCGGCTGGCACGGGCCAGGATCAGCAGTGACTCCACCAGGTCGGCCATCCGCATCGCGGCGGCGTGGATCCGGGTCAGCCGGTGCCGGGTGATCTCGCCGATCGGCTCCTCCTCCTCTTCCAGGAGGTGCTCGGCGAAACTGCTGATCACCTGCAGCGGCCCCCGCAGGTCGTGGGAGACCGAGCCGGAGAACGCCTCCAGCTCCCGGTTGCGCCACTCCAGCTCCTCGACCAGCGCCGCCCGGGTCTCGGCGAGCTGCCGGGCGGCCCGCTCCTCGGCGGCGTCCAGCTCCCGGCGCATCAGCTCCTCACGGATCCGGCGGGCCTCGTCGTGCGACTGCTTGCGGCGGATCTGCGCGCGCACGTGGATCCGCAGGCCCTCCAGCACGTCGGTGTCGCACACGTAGTCGTCGGCGCCGGCCGCCAGGCAGTCCAGCATCCGCTCCTCGGCCCCGGTCATCACCAGTGGCAGGTCACCGATCTCCGGGACGGCGCGCAGCTTCTTGCAGTCGTCGCGGGCCCGGTCGATGTCGTGGTCGAAACCGAGGACGATGCAGTCGACCGGCTGGGCGGCGAGCAGTTCCAGGGTCTCCTCGATGCCGGTGGCCCGGACGACGTCGTAGCCGTCGGCGCGCAGCGAGTCGGCCCACAGCTCCAGCGTGGTCCGGTCCGGGCTGACGGTCAGCACCTTGCCCGGCCCGTGCACGCCACCGATCGCCTCGATCGGCAGCTGCTCGGCGCTCTGCCGCAGCACCACCGCCAGCTTGGCCAGCACCACCGCGAGATCCTGCTGCTTGCGCACGAACGCGTCGGCGCCGGCGTCCAGCATCTGCATCTCGGTCGCGTAGTCGTCGGCGGCCGTCATCAGCAGGCACGGGGTGTCCCGCAGCGCCGGGTCGAGGCGGATCCGGCGGATCACGGTGGCGCCGTCGATGCCGGGCATCACCCCGTCCACGATGATCGCGTGCGGGCGGCGGTCGGCGGCCATCCGCAGGCCCTCCTCGCCGCCGGACGCGGTCAGCACCGTGTACCCCTCGGGCTCCAGCAGGTCCCGCAGTTCCTCCCGGAACGTCATGCTGTCGTCGATGACCAGGACGGTGGTGCGGTCGGCGGCCCGGTCCGGGATCTCCCCGAGCAACTGCCGCGTACGGGCCACCACGTACCCCGCGTCGTAGGGCTTCCCCACGTACTCGTCGGCGCCGATCCGCAGCCCGGCCAGCCGGTCGTTCACCTCGTTCTCGCTGGACAGCAGCATCGTCACCACCCCGTCCCGGCCGGGGGTGCGGCGCAGTTCGGTGAGCAGCTCCAGGCCGTCGGCGTCGGGCAGCAGCACGTCCAGCACCGCCGCGTCGAACGGCGTCCCCGCGAACGCGGTCCGCGCCTCCGCCCCGGTGGCGCACAGGATGGTCGCGAACCCGTCGTCGGAGAACGCCTCGTGCAGATCCATCCGCACGGTCAGGCTGTCGTCGACGATCAGCACGGTCGGGGTCATCGCCACACCGCCGCGGGGTGCAGCTCGCCCAGCCGGGCGGCGATCCGGGCCGGCGGCAGCACGTGTTGCGCCGCCCCGATCAGCGCCGCCTCCCGCGGCATCCCGTACACCGTGCAGCTGCCCTCGTCCTGGGCGAACGTGACCGCGCCCCGGGCCCGCATCGCCAGCAGCCCGGACGCGCCGTCCCGGCCCATCCCGGTGAGCAGGCAGCCGGCGGCGCTCGGCCCGAACTCCTCGGCCACCGACTCGAACAGCACGTCCACCGACGGCCGGCAGGAGTGCCGGGGCGGGCTCACGCTGAGCCGCAGCAGCTGGTCGCGGACGAACAGGTGCCGGTCCGGGGGAGCGAGCAGGATCTGCCCGTTGCACCGGCCGATCGGGGTGCCGTCGACCGCGTACCGCACGTTCCGGGACGTCTGCCCGGCCAGCCAGTCGGAGAACGCGACAGCGAACTGCTCGCTCGCCGCGATGTGCTGCACGCACAGCACCGGCGGGTGGAAGGTACGGGGCAGCGTGCGCAGCAGCTCGGTGAGCGCGGCCGGCCCGCCGGTGGAGGCGCCGACCGCGACCACGGACAGGCCGTTGCCGGCCGCGGCGGGCAGGGAGGCCGGCGCGGCGGCCGGGACCGGCGTGGCGACCCTGCCGTCCAGCCGGGCCCGCGGATGGGTGATCACCCGGATCCGGGCGACCAGCCGCAGCGAGGTCCGCAACCGCATCGCCCAGTCCGCGTCCGAGTCGTCCCCGCGCGGCTTCTCCAGCACGTCCACCGCCCCGGCGGCCAGCGCGTTGTACGTGCTGAACGACTCCTCCCGGTCCGCCGACGACACCACCAGGATCGGCGTCGGATGCTCGGCCATGATCTGTTCGGTGGCGGCCAGCCCGCTGATCCCGGGCAGCATCATGTCCATCGTGATCACGTCGGGCCGCAGCCGCGCGGTCATCTGCACCGCCCGCACCCCGTCGGCTGCCTCCCCGACGACCTCCAGCTGCGGGTCCGGGGCGAGCGCCTCCCGCAGGTGGTGCCGCATGGTCGCGGAGTCCTCGACGATCAGCACCCGGGTCACGTGCGGACCACCAGTCGCCGGATGTGCGCCAGCAGCTGCTCCTGGTCGAACTCGCCCTTGACCACGTAGGCGCTTGCCCCGGCGGCCCGGCCGCGGTCCCGGTCGGCGGCGCCGGCCCGCGAGCTGACCAGGATCGCCGGGACACCGGCCAGCGCCGGGTCGGCGCGGGTCCGTTCGACGAACTGGAAGCCGTTGAGGCCGGGCATGTCGATGTCGCTGAGGAACAGCCCGTACCGGCGGGCCCGGGCCATCTCCAGGGCCTCCTCGGCGGACGCGGCCAGGTCGACCTCGTACCCGGCCGACTCCAGGATGCTGCGTTCCAGCATCCGGGTGGTCAGCGAGTCGTCCACCACCAGGACCGGCAGCGGCACCGACGCCGCGGCCGCCTCCGGCCGGGCCCCGGTGGCGTGCCCGCGGGCCACCTCCTCGGCCAGCCCTTGCGGGTCCAGCACCAGCCGCGGGTTGCCGTCGGCGTCGACCGACACGCTGCCGATCACCGGCGAGGCCGGGGCCAGGTCCGGCAGCGGCCGGGCGACCAGGGCGGACGTGCCGGCCAGCCGGTCCACGCCGATCGCGAACAGGCCGGCCGGGCCGGTCATGACGACGGCGGCGCCGAGACCGGGGGCGTCGCCGGGGACGGTCGAGCCGGCGTACAGGGCCTCGGCCAGCGGCAGGAAGGGGGCGGCGCTGCCGTCGTACACGATCCGGCCGGTGACCGCCGCGCCCGCCGCCTCCTCGGCGTTCAGCCGCACACAGCCGCGCACCGCGTCCAGCGGCACTGTCGCGAGGGTGCTGCCCGCCTCCACGTTCAGCCCGGTCATGGCGAGCAGGGCCAGCGGGAACACCAGCTCGACGGTGGCGCCCGCACCCGGCTCGCTGCGTACCCGCACGTCGCCCTTGAGCTGGACGGCGACCTCCCGGACCGCGTCCATGCCGATGCCCCGCCCGGACACCTCGGTCACCGCCGGCGCCGTGCTGATCCCGCCGTGCAGCACCAGATCGAGCAGGTCCCCGGCGTCCGGCGCGCCGGACGGCGCGAGAAGACCACGATCCTGCGCGGTACGCCGTAACGCCTCCAGATCGAACCCGCGCCCGTCGTCGACGCACCGGAACGCCGCGTACCGGCCCCGCCGCTCCACCTCCAGGGTGATCGTCCCCTCGGCCGGTTTCCCGGCGGCCAGCCGGACGTCCTCCGGTTCGATCCCGTGCACCACGGCGTTCCGGACCACGTGCAGGAAGGCGCCGCTGACCGGCCCGAGCAGGTGCGCGCCCATCCGGATCCGGCCGCCTCGGGCGTCGAACCGGACCCGCTTGCCCTCGGCGTCGGCCGCGTCCCGGACCGCCCGCCGCAGCGCCGTGAAGATCGTGCTGACCGGCACCAGCCGCAGCCCCTCGGCCTTGGCCCGGACGTCGTCGAGTTCCCGTTCGATCTGGTCGACGGCGTCGGTGAAACGGCGGCTGGCCGAGCCCAGCTCCCCGGCGAGCCGTTCCGCCGAGGCGTGCGCGGTGGACGCGCCCCGGCCGGCGCGCAACTGGTCGGCGAGCCCGGCCGCGGTGCGGTGCAGCCGTTCGACGGTGGCGCAGCCGGTTCGCAGCGGCGCCATCCGGGCGTTGGTCTCACCGATCGCGTCGAGCAGTTCGTCGAGGTCCGCGGTCGCCGCCCGCGGGTTGACCACGATCTCCTCCCGCTCCGGCACGGCGGGCGTCGCGGTGGCGGTGGCGGCGCCGGCCGCGGCGGGCGGCTCCGGCGGCTTCTCCAGCAGGCCGACCCGGGCCGCGATCTCGTCGTTGAGCCGCAGCAGCTCCCGCATCTGCTCGGCGGCCAGCGGCGCGGCGGCCTCACCGCGGTGCGGGACCAGGATCTCCTCGAACGCGTGCGCGTGGTCGGCGATCTCCTTCTGCTTGACCACGCGGGCCGCACCCTTGAGGGTGTGCGCGGCCCGCAGCAGTTGCGCCACCGGCTCCGGCCCGGGCCGCTGGTCCAGGTCGAGCACGCCGGAGCTGATCTGGTCGACCAGTTCCCGCGCCTCGATCCGGAAGTAGCGCAGCGGGTCCTTCGGTTCTGGCATCAGGGGCCTCTCAGTGCCGTCCGGTGCCGACGAGTTCGAGCAGGTCGCCGGAGAGGGTGGAGAGGTGGGTGGCGGTCTGCTTGGTCTGCACGGCGCTGGCCTCGGTCTCCCGTGACACCCGGGCGGTGTCCGAGGCGGCCACGTTGACCTGCTCCACCGCGGTGGTCTGCTGCTTGGTGGACAGCTCGATCTCGCGGGTGGCGTCGTTGGTGGTCGCGACGAGCTGCACGATCTGCCGGAAGCTGTCGGTCGCGTCGTCGAACTGCCGGGCCCCGGCGTCGACCGCCTTGGCCCCGATCTCGGTGGCCATCACCGTGGTGTTGACCGCGCCGCGGACGTCCTCGATCAGCGCCCGGATCTCCTTGGCCGACGCCGCGGTACGGTCCGCCAGCTTCCGGATCTCCTCGGCCACCACCGCGAACCGGCGTCCCCACTCGCCGGCCCCGCTGGCCTCGATGGTCGCGTTGATGGCCAGGATGTTGGTCTGTTCGGCGAGTTCCGACACCAGGTCCACGACCAGCCCGATCTGCTGCGACTTCTCGCCGAGGGCCAGCATGTGCTGCACGATCTGGTCGACCTGGGACCGGATCGCGATGATCGAGTTGCGGGTCTGGTCGATGGTGGCGTCCCCGGTCCGGGCCGCCGCCTCGGTGTCCTCGGCGATCTTCGAGACCCGCTGCGCCGCCTCGGCGATCTGCCGCGAGGTGATCAGCAGCTCGCTGATCGTCGTGGTGATCTCGTTCATCGCGCTGGCCTGGTCCCGGCCGCCGCTGACCTGCTGCGCGGCGGCGGCCTCCAGCTGCGCCGAGGAGCTCTGGATGTGCCCGACCGCCGCGCCGACCTCACGCTTCAGGTCGCGGGCCAGCCGCCAGGCCACCACGATCGCGCTGCCGGTGGTCAGCGCACCCAGCCCGATGACCAGGGCCATCACCTGGGTGGCGCGTTCCGAGGACGCCGTACGGTCGGCGGCGACCCGCGCCTGCACCCGCGCGATCAGCTCGGCGAGGGCGCTCTGCAGCTGCTTGCGGATCGGCACCACCTCGGTGTCGTTGAGCCGGTTGATGGTGGGTATGTCGGCGTTCTCGGCGCGGGCGTTCATCACCGTCAGGCTGGCCGCCGCGTGCCGGTCGTCCAGGCCGGCGATCCGGTCCAGCAGGCCCCGGGCGTCCTCGTCGGTGACGGTGCCGCGCAGGTCGTCGAGCTGCTCACGGAACTTGGTGTGGTTGTCGTCGGTCAGCCTGCTGTTCTCGGCCGAGGCGTCCAGCAGGTACGCCCGGTAGTCGGCGATCCGGGCCTCCATGGTGCGGCTGAGGTTCTCCGCGCCGGTCAGGTCCCCGGTCGCCGACGCGATCGTCGCGTCCTTGGCGCTCACCACCACACCCAGGCCGATCAGGGCGGTGATGATGGTGAGCAGGGTGCAGCAGATCGTCACACCGACACCCACGGCCAGCTTGCGGCCGTACGTTCGTCCAGCCATCATCGGATCTCCTCGGGGACGGGCCGCTGTCCGGCCAGTTCGTGGACGAGTGCGCGGGCCGCCGGGACGTCGACGATCGCCCGGTCGCCGTCCGGCAGCCGGACCACCCCGCGCAGGCAGCCGTCACCGGCGGCACTGTCGATCACGCTGCCGACCGGCACCCGCAGATGCCGGTCCAGCTCGTGGAAGGCCAGCGCCAGCGGTGGGGTCCCGGCGGTCAGCAGCAGCCAGCGCGGCCGCTCCGGGATCGGGTGGCCGAGCAGGGCGGCCAGGTCGTAGACGGGCAGCACGACACCGGCGAAACCGGCCACCCCGAGCAGGGCCCGGACGGTGGTCGGCAGCGCGGTGACCGGGCGGTCCGGGTGCACCCCGGAGGCCTGGGTGAGCTTGAAGGCGTACGGGCGGCCACCGGCGTTGACCGCGAGCAGCTCGATCGACTCCCCGCCGGACACCCGGGCCGGCTCGGCGAACGACCTGTCGAAGTCGCTGCGCAGCCGCGCCACCCGCTCCGCGACCTTGATCTCGATCATCGGCGTACCCCGCAGGCGTCGAGTTCGGTGCGGCACAGGGTGGTCAGCGCGAGCCGGCCGAACCCGCCGCCGAACAGCGCGATCCGGTCCTCGGACTCGCGGATCAGCAGCCGCAGCGCCGCTTCCAGGTGGTCGGCGGCGCCCCGGGTGTCGCCGCGCCGCCGGGCCAGCAGGCCCATCCGCAGCCGCGGCATGGCGAACTGCGGATCGAGGTACGCCGCCAGCCGGTACTGCCCGACCGCCTGATCCGCGCAGTCCAGCTCGTGACACACGCCGAGCAGCTGGTGGGCGTCCGGCTGCGGCCCGCCGGCGTCGATCAGCCGGTGCGCGGTGGCCCGGGCCTCGTCGACCCGCCCGAGCTGGGCCAGCAGCACCCCGCGCAGCAGCATGTCGTGGTCGCCGAGGACCTCGAGGGCCTCGGCGAACCGGTCCTCGCGCAGCAGCCCGTACGCCCGCCGCCCGTCGTCCTGCTTCGGCGCCGGCCGGGCGGGAGGCGCCGGCCGGGCGGGAGGCGCGGGCCGGGCGGTCCGGCCCGGGCGGGCGGAGAGTGCGGGCGTCACGTCCGCCGGGTCCGGCCGCCGCTGGTAGTACACGGTCCCGCCGGCGTGGCGCACGGTCAGCCCGTCGGGCCGGCTGCCGAGCGAATCGGTGTGCCCGAGGAAGAGGTACCCGCCGTCGGTCAGGGCCCGGGTCATCTTCCGGACCAGCGCGGCGGCGACCTCGCCGGTCAGGTACATCAGCAGGTTCCGGCAGAAGATCACGTCGTAGCGGGCGGGATGCCAGAGCTGCGGGTCGTCGGTGGCGACGTTGTGCTCGGCGAACCGGACCGTGGACACCACCTCGGGCGCCACCCGGAGACCCTCCGCGGTGTCCTGGAACCAGCGTTCCCGTACCTCCGCTGGGGTGTCCCGCAACGACCACGCCGAGTAGGTCGCCGACCGGGCCCGGGCCAGCATCTCCCGGTTGGCGTCGACGCCGGTGACCGAGATGATCCAGTCGGGGGAGGGGCGGCCGGCGGCGGCGGTGATGGCCAGCGAGTACGCCTCCTCGCCGGACGAGCACCCGACCGAGAACAGCCGCAGCACCCGCTGGCCGGCCCGGGCCGTCACCAGCTCCGGCAGCACCTGTTCGCGCAGCACCTGGAACTGCTCCTGGTGCCGGAAGAAGTAGGTCTCGGTGATGCTCAGCGCCTGCGCCAGCTCGGCGATCTCGGCGGTCCAGCGCCGCCCGCCGAGCCGGTCCAGGTACTCCCGCTCGGTCAGCCCGTGCGCCCGGGCCCGGGCGGCCAGCACCTGGGTCGCCGGTCCCAGATCGTTGTCGGCGAACGACCAGCCCAGCCGCTTCTGCAGCAGCTCCCTGAACCGGGTCAGCGTCGCCGCGCTGATCATGGCGGATCCTCCGCCGCCTGCCCGGCGGCCTCCCAGACCTCGTCCGGCACCGCGCTGATGCTGCGCAGCAACAGCAGCGGCTCCGCGCCGATCGTGCCGACCGCCGCGATCAGGGCCTTGGAGACGCCGGTGAACAGCGCGGCCGGCCCGTCCGGCGGCGCCACCCGGACGTCCTGGACACCCAGCACCGGCCCGGTGGCGCAGGCGATCGGCCCCCGGCCGGCCCGCACCGCGACATAGCGATCGATCTCGCCGTCGACGCCGGTCAGCAGCCGGGTCACGTCGATCACCGGGGCCGGGGCGCCGCGCAGGATGGTCAGCCCGCGCACGTAGGGCGGCGTCCCGGCGAGCGGCCGGGTCGCCAGCGGCCGCATGGTCTCCACGACCTCGTCCAGCGCGATCGCGCAGAACACCGGCCCGGCACGGAAGACCAGCGCGAGGACCTTGGAGTCCACCGCCTCGTCCACACCGCCTGGCTGCCCCCCCACGGCCTCAGGCTAGCCAGCGTTTTGCGAGCTTCGCTCGCCTTTCAGGCATTAGGTGGGGGTACGTCGGACAACCGTACCCGCTCCACCGGGACCGGCCTGCTCATGGTTGGTCACGGTCACCGCCGGTGAACCGCATCGGCAGCGGGTGCCCGCCCTGGGGTGGCGCGTTCTGCCCGCTCCACGGCACGCCCTCGTACCCGTCCGGCAGGCTCTCCGGCTGCCGTCCCGCCACCGGCAGCTCCCGCGGGAGCCGCTGGGTGACCGGCTCCCGCTGCGGCGCGTTCTCCGGCCAGCCGGCCGGCAGCGGGGTGATCCCGGTGGCCGGCTCCGGGGCGGCCTTCTCCGGAGCCGGGTTCCCGGAGCCGCCGGCCGGCCACAGCCGGGGCCGCCGCCGGGCCGCCAGGTCCTCGGCCCAGCCGAAGACCGCCACCGCCACCGCGGTGAGCGCGAACGTGACGGCGAGCGTCACCGGCGCCTCCATGCCGCCCAGGTCGTCCATGCCGACGCGCTCCAGCACCGGCCAGGTCGCGGCGATCGCGGCGCCGTGCCACAGGTAGATCGTCACCGCGCGCGAGTTCAGCAGCGTGACCAGCTTGCGGACCGGCGCGGCCCGGCCCAGCCAGTCCGTCGACGGCTGCCAGCGCAGCAGGAGCAGCACCCCGGCCAGGCAGTACACGGCCTGCGCCTCGGAGGCGTTGTTCAGGTCCCAGCCGTTCTCCGCGCCGTCCTGGGACAGCCAGTGCAGGCCGAGCCCGCCGAGGGCCACGGCCGCCGCCACGGTCAGCGCCGGGTGCAGCCGGGACAGCCTGCCGTCCCGGTGCGCGAACCCGGCCAGCCAGCACGCGCCGTAGGTGGTCAAATCCCACAACGCCGACTCGACCGCCGCGGGCATGCCGAAGTCGCCGTGCCCCAGCAGCGCCATGCCCGCCAGCGGCGCCGCGAGCAGCGGCCAGCCGACCCGTTTGAACACCGGGTACAGCAGCGGGGAGAGCAGCACCAGCCACAGGTAGGTGCGCACGTACCAGAGCGCGTCCCAGAGGAAGGCGGCGTCGTCGCTGCCCGGCGGGTCGCCCAGCGGCAGGATCCAGAAACCCAGGGTGGCCGGCTGGAACGGGTGGGTCCCGCCGGTCTCGGCCCGCCATCCGAGATGGAGCATCACCGGTACGGCCACCAGACCGAGCAGCCACACCGGCGGGAGCAGGCGGCGCACCCGGGAGGTGACCACCTGCGCGGCGGGGCGGTTGTCCAGCGACGCGGCGGTCAGCGAGCCGGCCACGGCGAACATGACGCCCATGGCAGGGAACACGATGGACAGCCAGGGCCAGCCGTACGAGTGATAGACGACGACCCGGACGATGGCTGCGGCACGGAGCAGGTCCAGGTATCGATTTCGCACCGGGGAAAGGTAGCGGCGGCCGGTCGGGTGCCGGCACCGTACGGGCGGTCGATACATGTGGACTGAGCGGATTACCCCGGTAGTGGGAAGAACGCCGGAATCCTGTGCGACTGTGCGACCCGTGTGCTCGGCCCGCCGTTGGTCAACTGGCGAGCGCCCCGGATCGGCCGGGGCGCCGGCGGACCGAAGGGAATCAGCGCGGACATGCGGAAACCTCTGGTAGTGCTCGGTGCGGCCGTCCTGATGGCGGCGGCGGCACAGCAGGCGAACACACTGGAGATGCGACAGGTGAGCGACTCCGGAGCGGACCCGATCGTGGCGTCGCGGACCGCGGTCACCGCCGCGTCCGTCTCGACCAGCCCGCAGGCCCCGGTTCAGCAGCAGGTGCTGGCGCTGGTCAACCGGAACCGGCGGGCGGCCGGGTGCGGGACCATCACGATCGACCAGCGGCTGATCACGGCGGCCAGCCGGCACGCCGCCGACATGGCCCGGCGCGGGTACTTCGACCACGAGTCGCCGGGCGGGGAGCGGGCCGGCCGCCGGGTCGCCGACGCGGGGTACGTGTGGAGCCGGTACGGCGAGAACATCGCCCGCGGCCAGGACAGCCCGTTCGAGGTGATGACCGACTGGATGAACAGCCCCGGCCACCGGGAGAACATCGTCGACTGCCGCCTGGACCAGATGGGCGTCGGCCTGGCCCTGTCGTCCGACGGCACCCCGTACTGGGTGCAGGAGTTCGCCACTCCCCGGTGACTCCTTCCCTCAACTGACTGCCCGCGCGCGCCGATGGCATACCGGTTTCGTGTCACTGCCCCTCTCCGGAAGGTCATCGGTGGGACGGCTGTGCTTCGATGTGCGGACATCAGTTCCTGGGGAGGAAGTTGTGGCAACGGGACGGGTTACCGCCCGCCTCGCCGGCACCGTCATGTCGGTGCTGGTCGGTGGAGGTCTCGGCGCGATCGCGCTGACGCCGGCGAGTGCCGGCGCGGCCGCGCCGGTGACCACCGCGGTGGTCACCAAGGCGGCTGCCGCGTCGTGCGCGACCGGTAAGTACCAGAGGCAGCTCGAGACGTACCTCAAGAAGTCCGGCGCCTACGGTCCGGTCACCGTCGACGGCAAGCAGTCGGCCGCCGACTGCGCCGCGATCGTGAAGTTCCAGAAGCGTTTCGGCATCCAGCCGGCGAAGGGTCTGGCCGGCCCGACCACGTTCGACGTGGCGCAGCGGATCGCGGCGTCGAACACGGCGTCCTGCGGCGCCAAGAAGACGGGCATCACCTTCTGCGTCAACCTGACCCTGCAGACCAGCTGGGTCATGAAGAACGGCAAGGTGCTCACCACGCCCACCGTCGTCCGTACCGGCATGAAGGGGTACCGGACGCCGGCCGGCACCTACAAGATCAACAAGCGGACGAAGAAGGAATGGTCCGACCCGTACGAGGTGTGGCTGCCGTTCTGGCAGCGCTTCAAGGGCGGGATGGGCTTCCACCAGACCACGACCTACATCCACGACAAGTGGCGCGGGTCGCACGGCTGCGTGAACCTGCTGCCGGCTGACGCGAAGCGGTACTACGACCTCGGCGCGATCGGCATGACGGTGAAGACGTTCGGGCGCCGTCCCGGCACCTGATCCTTTTCCGCCACGTACGGGCCGTCTCCGAGACCATCGGGGACGGCCCGTTCCGCATATCAACCCACGGTTGGATGAGGATCGGCGGACGGCGGCCTACAGTGGCCACTGTGTATCGCAGCCGTTCACGTGCAGTGATCATCGCCGCCGGTGTCCTGGTCCTGATGCCGCTCACCGCGGCCTCGTGCGACGACCCGGCCAGTTCCGTCCGGCTCGGGTCCGCCCAGCTCGGCACCGTCGACGAGATCGTCGAGGCGCCCGGCTCGGTGACCGCGCGGACCGCCGCCACCCTCACCGCGCCCGCCGCCGGCACCCTGCGGGACCTCCAGGTCGAGCCAGGCCAGCAGGTGCGCAAGGGCGACGTGCTCGCCGTCATCGACTCCCCGGAGCTGCGGCGCCGGCGCGACGCCGCCCAGGAGGCGCTCGACCAGGCGCCGTCCGGCGGCGGCGTGAGCACCGGCGGCACTGCCGAGTTCACCGCCGTCCGGGAACGCACCGACGAGCAGGCGGCCGAGGCGTTCCAGCAGGCCCGGGCCGCCGCCGCGCAGATCACCGACCCGCAGGTGAAGATCGCCCTGCTGCACCAGGTCGACGCGGCCGAGAAGCAGTACCGGACCGCCTCCGCCGCCTCGGCCGCCGCGCTCCGGTCGGTGCAGCGCGGCGTCGCCTCGCTCAGCCGCGCGATGAGTTCGCTGTCCGACGCCCAGCGGCTGCAGGCCGAGCAGGCGTTCGAGCTGGCCGACGCCGCCGTCGACGCGCTCACCCTGAAAGCGCCGGTGGCCGGGGTGGTGCAGCTCGGCGGCCCGGCCCAGAGCGGCGGCGGTTCGCTCGCCGACCTGCTGAACACCGGCGGCCAGGGCGTCCCCTCCGGAACCACCGTGACCGGCCTGCCGGGTGTGGACGCCGCCGTGCCCGAGGGCGGCTACGTCGCCGCCGGCACCCCCGTCGTCACCGTCGTCGACACCGGGAGTCTCGGGCTGTCCGCCGAGGTGGACGAGACCGACGTGCTGCTGGTCGAGGAGGGCGTCGAGGCCGACATCGAGCTGGACGCCGCGCCCGGCGCCACCTATCGCGCCACCGTCACGGCGGTCGACCTGCTGCCCACCACCTCGGCCCGCGGCGGCGTCTCGTACCAGGTCCGGCTCTCCCTCGGCGACGGCGGATACGCCGACAGCGGCGAGCCCGCGCCCACCCCACGGCCCGGGATGAGCGCGGTGATCCGGCTCAAGGTGCGGCAGGCCGCCGGCGCGATCACCGTCCCGGCGTCCGCGGTGGTCAGCGCCGACGGCCGGGACACCGTCTGGACCGTCCGGGACGGCCGCTACCAGGCGATCCCGGTCCGCCTCGGCGTCCAGGGCGAGGACACCGTGCAGATCGTCTCCGGCGTCACCGCCGGCGAGCCGGTCGTGGTCGACGGCGCCGACCAGGTCTCCGCCGGGAAGAAGGCGCCGTGACCGCGCCCGCCATCGTCGCCGACGACGTCAGCCGCACCTACGACCTGGACGGCGTCTCGGTGCCCGCGCTGCGTGGCGTGTCGCTGACCGTCGAGGCCGGCGACTACGTGGCCATCGTCGGCACCTCCGGCTCCGGCAAGTCGACGCTGATGCATCTGCTCGGCGGCCTGGACCGGCCGACCGGCGGCACCCTGCTGATCGGCGGCCGGGACGTCGCGAAGCTGACCCCCAACGAGCTGGCCGAGCTGCGCAACACCACGATCGGCTTCGTCTTCCAGTCCTTCCACCTGCTGGCCCGGACCACCGCGCAGGACAACGTCGGCCTGCCCCTGGTCTACCGCGGCGCCGCCCGCCGGGAACGCCGCGACCGCGCCGCCGCCATGCTCGAACGCGTCGGCCTCGCCCACCGGATCACCCACCGCCCCAACCAGATGTCCGGCGGCGAACAGCAGCGCGTCGCCATCGCCCGGGCCCTGGTCACCGGCCCGTCCGTGCTGCTCGCCGACGAGCCCACCGGCAACCTCGACTCGGCCACCGGCCGGTCCGTGCTCGCCCTGCTCGAATCGCTCAACGCCGACGGTGTCGCGGTCGTCCTGGTCACCCACGACCGGGACGTCGCCGCCCGGGCCCGCCGGCAGATCGTCATGAAGGACGGGCTGATCAGTGCGGCTGGCTGAGGCCTGGCGGGTCGCTCTCGACGCGCTGCGCGCCAACCGGCTGCGCAGCCTGCTCACCATGCTCGGCGTCGTCATCGGGGTGGCCGCGGTCGTCGCCCTGGTCGCCATCGGCACCGGCACCAAACAGCAGATCGAGCAGCAGGTCGAGGGCCTCGGCTCGAACCTGCTCCTGGTCGTCCCCGGCCGCCTGCAGGCCGGCGCGGCGCCCACGTCGTCCCCGCTGACCATGGACGACGTCGACGCGATCAGCCGGGTCGTCGGGGACCGCAGCCGGGTCGCGGTCACCGTCAACTCCGGCGAGACGGTCCGGGCCGGGTCCCGGTCCGGGTTCGCCAGCATGCAGGGCGTCCTGGAGACCACCCCGGCCGTCTTCGTCCGCCGGCTGGACCGCGGCGCCTACCTGACCCGTACCGACGTCAGCACCGGGCGGCGCGTCGCGGTCCTCGGCGCCGGCCTCGCCACCGACCTGTTCGGCGACCGCGACCCGATCGGCCGGCAGATCACCATCGGCGGCGTCCGGTTCCGGGTGATCGGCACGTTCGAACGGCTCGGCCAGAGCCTCGGCGTCGACCGCGACGGCGAGGTGCACGTGCCGGTCACCGCCGCGCAACGGCTGCTCGGCACCGAACGCATCGACGGCCTCGCCATCCGCGCCCCCGACCGGGAACGCATCGGCGAGCTGTCCGCCGCCGTCGTCGCCACCCTCACCGACCGGCACCCGGACACCGACTTCTCCGCCGTCACCCAGGAGCAGATCCTCGGGGTCCTCGGCGACATCCTCGGCGTGCTCACCGGGGTGCTCGCCGCCATCGCCGGGATCAGCCTGCTGGTCGGCGGGGTCGGCGTCTCCAACATCATGCTCGTCTCGGTCCGGGAGCGGACCAGGGAGATCGGCCTGCGGAAGGCGGTCGGCGCCCGCCCCCGCGACATCGGCGTCCAGTTCCTGCTCGAAGCGGTGCTCCTGACCACCACCGGCGGGGTGCTCGGGATGCTCCTCGGCGGCTCCACCGCCCTGCTCGTCGACCGGCTCAGCCCGGTCCCGGCCGCCCTCACCTGGTGGTCGATGGCCCTCGCGTTCGGCGTCTCCGCGGCCGTCGGCATCGTCTTCGGCGTCGTCCCCGCCCAGCGCGCCGGCCGGCTCGACCCGGTCGTCGCCCTGCGCACCGAGTAACGACTCAGATCCTTCGCGTAAGGGCCGAATGAGGGAGCGGACCGAACCCGGAGGAGAACGCCTTGCCCCATCGGATACGCGACGAACACGGAGCCGCCCGTGCCGTCGCCTACCTGATGCTGGCCGCGGGCCCCTACAACTTCGTGACCGGCGTCGTCATGAAGCTCGGTGAACCGCTGCCCGAGGTCATCACGCTCGCCGTCACCTCGATCGTCCTGTTCACCGTCGGCCTGGTCTGCCTGCGGCGCCCGGAACGCCTGCCCGGCCTGTTCTGGCGATCCATGCCGTTCGCGGCCGCCGCCGTGATCACCGGGCTCAACGTCGCCACCCGCGACGCCGGCACGGGCGCGCAGCTGTTCTATCTGTGGCCGCTGCTGTACGCCGCGAGTTTCCTCAACCGGCTGATCATCACGATCACGGTCGTGCAGATCTCCGCCGGTCATGCTCTCACCGCGATGCTGCTCCTGCCCGCCACCCAGGCGCTGCACGACTGGATCGGGATCACCGTGGCCATGGCGATGACCGCCGTCGTCGTCGCCGGCCTGCGCGAACGCAACGACAAGCTCCTCGAGGTCCTCAACCGCCAGGCGACCTCCGACGCGCTCACCGGCGCCGCGAACCGCCGCGCCTTCGACGCCGAACTCGCCCGCTCCGTCGCCGCCGCGAACACCCACGACCCGGTCGCCCTCGTCATGATCGACGTCGACCACTTCAAGACGATCAACGACACGTGGGGCCACGCCGTCGGCGACCGGGCGCTGCGCATCGTCGCCGGCGCCCTCCGCGACGCCACCGAGGGCCGCGGGCATCTGGTCGCCCGGCTCGGCGGCGACGAGTTCGCGGTCCTGCTGCGCGCCGGCCCGTACGCCGCCTTCCGCTTCGCCGAGACCGCCCGCGCCCTGGTCACCGCCACCACGGACCTGCCCGGCGGCCCACCCCGGCTCAGCATCGGCATCGCCGTCACCCCCGACCACGCCACCGGCCCCGAGGAGCTGCAGCGGGTCGCCGACGCCGCCCTCTACCAGGCGAAGGAGGGCGGCCGGGGCCGCAGCATGATGGCGCACGCCGGCCCACCCCGGCAGAACGTCGACCAGCTCCCGCCCCCGCGCGCGGTGCACACCTAGGCGCTGTCGGCCGCCGCCTTCCCGGTCAACGGCGTCAAGATCTCCGGAGACCTGCGGGGGTACGGGCCCCAGCCGTCCCGCAGCACGTGAATGTAGACCGCCTCCAGGCAGACCCCGATCCGCTCGACCAGATCGGTGTCCTCGGCCGCGCCCAGCCGTACCGCCCGGGCGAAGTGATCGAGCGCCTCCATGTGCCGTCCCTGATCGAAACAGCTGCGCCCGGCGTTCTCGTGGACCACGCTGCGCACCGCCGCCGGCACCTCGGCGTCGACCGCCCGCTGGAACAGCCGGTCCGCCTCCATGTAGTCGCCCCGCAACCGCAGCACGTGCGCCAGCTCCGCCTGCGCGATCACCTGCGACTGCAGATCCTGCGCCGACTCGGCATGCGCCAGCGCCAGCCGGCTCGCCGCCGCGGCCATGCCCAGCTCGCCGAGCAGACGGTAGACCTCCGCGCGTACGCTCAGCAGCCCCGCCTTGACGATGTTGTCCGCCTCGTCGGCGAGCGGGCCGTCCAGGCGCTCCCCGAGATCCCGCAGCGCCTGCCGGTCGTCGACGACCTCACGCAGGGTCGCCCCGTCCAGCCGCCACCGAATCGCCGACAGATCCGCCGCGGTCAGCGGCAGATGCGGCGCCAGCTCCGGCCCTGCCGGCGGCTTGTCCTCCGGCCTGGTACCGTCCTGCTCGGCCTCAGCGTGGTCTGCGCCGGTCTTCCCGGCGTCTGCCGGGCCTGTCGCCAGTTCTGGTTCCGCCGGCGGCTTCTCCTGCTCAGTTCCTGCCGGCTCGGTCTCGGCGGGGGCGTCCTGGCTGGTGCCGATACGTCCGCTTCGTTCATCGCTCCGGGTGATCTGTCCGGCGTCCGAGCCCGGTGTCGCCGGCACCTGCCGACCCATCGCATCCGGCTCGGCTGCCGAGGTGCTCGCCGCCGCATGCGGTCCCGCGTCGTCCGCTTCCGCGGCGGCCGGCGCCTTCGTCACGAACCAGCCACTGCCGAACGCGCTCTCCGCGGTCCGTTGCGGTTCCGTCGGCCCCGACGTCTCCAGCCGCGCTATCGGCCGCAGGTTGTGCAGGGTCCCGTCCGGATCCATGTAGGGCCGGTCCACCTCGGCCGGAGTCTCCTCCGTACCGGGCCGCATCAGCGGGAACCCGATCCGCTCCCGCCCCGCCACCGCCGTGTCGCCGGCGACCGTCCCACCGGGCTGCGGCATCGCGATGGTCGGGCGCTCAGCCGTACGCCCAAGCCCGCCCGGTCCCAGCGGTTCGCCGCTCGGACCGCGCACCCCTTCGCCATCCGCCTGCCGCGGCACGACGCCATCACTCTCGCCCTGCCGTAGCCGCTCACCACCCACCACCGGAGGCGACGAGATCGGCGTGGGCCCGTTCCAGTCACTGCCGGTAGGCCGCGCCGCTTCACCCGTCGCCGTCGCCGCCGCACCCCCCGGAACAGCCGAACCGGCAGCGCCGCCGCCCGGGAAGCCCGAACCGGGAGCCGGTGAGACAGGTGTGCCGCCCGCCGGAAAGCCCGAAGCGGGAGCAGGCGGGACCGGAATACCGCCGGCCGCCAAGCCCGGATTCGGAGCGGGCGAGACGGGAGGCGCGCCGGTTCCGAAGCCCGAAGCCGGGGGAGCGGAGGATGGCCTCTGACCGCCCCGTCCCGCCATCGGTCCCGGTTGGCGGGTTTCGGCTTGGTTCGAGTCCGCCGTACCCGCTCCCGATCGCGGCTCCGCCGAACCCGCACCCCGCGCCAGAACGGAAGGTTCGCCGGGTCCGCCCGGCCATGCTGTGCCGTTGCCCGGCCCAGCCGTGTTCGTATCCGGCCGGGTCCGAACCGGCACCGCCTGCGCCGGGATCACGGGCCAGCCGCCGGTACCGGTCCGTGCGGCGTCCGTTTCGACGTAATGGGCCGGGTTCGTCCCCCCTGAGGGGTCCGCCGACCTGGTTTCATGTGCCGGGACGGTCGGCCAGCCGCTGGTCTGCGTACGGCCCGCACCGCCTGCCGTACCGGGCTGACTCGTCTCCGGTCGAGGCGTCGCCGTACCAGCTCCCTGCCCGGAATCCGCCGACCAGCCACCCACCGGCGCCGGTCGCGTCCCGTACGCCGGAACGCCCGGTGCCTGTCGTGCCCCGTCCACCGGAACACCCGTGACAGGACGCGGCTCGCTCGCCGGACCCGGAACGGGAACGCCCGAAACCGGAAGCGGTCCGCCTGCCGGAGCAACGGGTGCGGAGTGCCGCCCACGCTCCGGGGAGGCCGGGGCGGGTCGCGTCCGGTTCGCCGGGACGTCGGCGTTCGGCCCGTTCGCCGGGAACACCTGTCCCGGTTGTGGCACCCCGGGTGCTACCTCGCTTGGCACCTGCACGGACCGGGCAGCGGGCGGCCATGCCATCGCCGCCGCCGGTTGTTCGGCCATGCCGGTCGGCCCGGTCGGTCCCTGGGTTCCGGCCGGTGCGGGCGGCCATGCCATCGAGGGCTCCGGCCCCGCCTGTGCGGGAGGAGGCCACGCTGCCGTAGGCGACGGCTGTCCGGGGGACGTTCCCGGCATCGTCCCGTCCGCAACCGGCTGCCCGGGGAGCGTTCCCGGCGCTGTTTCGCCCGCGACGGGCTGCCCGGGAAGCGTTCCTGGCGTTGTCCCGCCCATGGCCGGCTGCCCCGGGATCATTCCCGGTGTCATCCCGCCTGTGGTCGGCTGTCCGGGAATCCCCGAAACCGGCGGCCGTGCCGGCGAAACCGGCCGTGCATCACCCGGCGGCTGCGCATCCGGAACGATCGCCCAGGGCCCGTCCCCTTCGGACAGGAACACGTGCGCCGCCCGTGGCGACCTCCGCGACCGCTGTTGCGGCACATCCGCCCGTCCGGCGTCCCCCGCGTCACCCTGCCGGACCTCACCGATCCGGCTGCCGGTGGCCGCCGGATCCTGATGAGTCAGAGGAACGTTCTGTCCGCCGTGCGCCCCCGGTCCGTGGTAACCCGCAGACCCGCTCCGCGTACTGTCCGCTCCCGGTTCGTAGTAGCCGGCAGATGCGCCCCGCGCACCGTCCACCCTTGCTTCGGGGTAGCCCGCAGGCGCACTCCGCGTACCCTCCGGCCCAGTTTCCCGATACGTCGCCGAGCTGCCGCGACCGTCGTCCACGAGGGAATCCTGACGGTTCGTGAACGTGTTGCGGTCACCTTCTGTGACGTTCTCGCCGTACGCCGGGAATCCATCCGCTGTCTGGTTCGTCCTGCCCCATGCGGAGTCCTGATTCCCGGACGGCACCGCGGCATCCCGGCCAGCGGTCGTGGAACCCGAAGCAGGGCTCCCGGGAACGACGTTCACTGCAGGCTGCGGCCCGTTCGGCCCGATCACGCGCGCCGGCGGCACCGGCGCCGGCGCGGCGACCACACGCGGCGTCACCGGCGGCTCAGCTTTGATCACGCGTGGTGCGGGTGGCGGCGTGGCCTTGCTGACGACCTTCGGCGGTACGGGCGGGTCGGCCCGCCGTACCACCCTCGGCCCTTCCGCACCCCCGGCAGCGCCCGGCCCCGCAGACGTTCCGCCCGTCTGGTTCCCGCGCGGGTCCACCGGAGCCACCCCGGACCGTTCCCGGCCCGCAAGATCGACCGTGGGCTCCGCGACCTCGCCGCCGCCGGAGTTCCGTTGCCCCGGCACGAGCCGCGCCATCGCGGCCCGCCATCCGCCACGCCCACCGGGCCGCGACTCCGCCGCCTGCCCGTCCGCACCACGCTGGTCCGGCGTGTCCCCACCCGTTCCCCGAGGTTCCGCCGCGCCTCCGTCGGTTACCTGGGGGTCTACCGTTTGCCCGTCGGCTGCCCAAGGGCCTGCCGCGTGTCCGTCGGTTGCCCGTGGGCCTGCCGCGTGTCCGTCGGTTGCCCGTGGGCCTGCCGCGTGCCCGTCGGTTGCCCGTGGATCTGCCGCGTGCCCGTCGGTTACCCAAGGGCCCACTGGGTGCCCGTCGACTGCCCGCGAGTCCGGTTCGTGCCTGTCTGTTCCCCGGGAGTGCCCGTCGGCTACCCGTGAGTCCGCTGCGTGCCCGCCCGTTTCCTCCGGGCCTGCCGGGCGCCCTCCGATTCCACGCGGGTTCGGGCTGCCTGCCATCGCTTCGCGCGGGTCAGCCGTGCGCTCGGGCGCCTCGCTGAGATCCGACGTGGGTCCCTCGGCTCCGGGCAGGTCCGGCCCGGACGAGGCCTGCCATGCGGAGTTCCGCGTCTCCTCACCCGCGCCTGCCGGTGGCATCCAGCCGCGGGACATCTCCGGCGAATCGCCCACCGTAAGGCCTTCACGGGACTCCGGAACCCCGCCGACATCGTCGGACCGTCGCGGCTCGCCGTCGCCCCGGCTCTCGTGGCCGACCCACTGGTCACGAGTGTCCGGAGCATCGCCCGGCATCTCGCTGCCGGCCCGCCGGCCGGCGACACCCGTGGCGCCACCCGGCCGTCGCGGATCCCAGCCGCCGGAGCCGTCCACCTGGCCTTCGAGGGCGGCCGCCGAAGCCGGGGCCGTGGAAGCCGCCGCCGGCTCGGAGAGATTCTGGCCGGCCCGTCCGAGGCCGGAAATGTCCACCGGCTCCGGGGCGCGGAGATCCTCCCGGTGACCGGTCTCCTCGGGTACGGCTCCCGGCCGCGTAGTGGGACCCGGCTGCTCCGGCGGGCGGTGGCCGACGAGGTCGCCGGCCCAGGCGCCGCCCGCGGTGGGGCGACGTTCGGCCTGGTCGAGGGTGGGACGGCCGTCGTCCCGGGCCGGGAAGCCGGTGCCCCGATCCGGCCGGGGGATGTCGTGGTGCTCGTCGCCCGTACCGGAGAAGTCCGGGGAAGGACCGGGAACCTGCGCGCGACCGGTGACCGCCCGCTCGTCCCGCCGGGCGGCGGGACGTTCCGTCTCGTCGCGGCGGGGACGGCGGCCGCCCGCCGGACGGATCGGGCCGAAGTCGTCGTCTCCCCAGATCGGGGCGGCTCGTCCGGCGCCGTCGACGGGGCGGCTGCGGCCCCGCTGCCGGTCCGGGTCGATGGGGGTGGCGGTGCCGCGGGAGCGTTCCGGCTCCTCCCAGAACTCGTCGGCGCCCAGTTCGATGGTGCGCGGCTCGGTGGTCTCCCACCTGTCGCCGGCGCGGGCGGCGGTATCCCGGCCCAGGTCCTTCTCGCCGTCCCACAGCTCGTCCGGCCGCGCCTCGACCGTCCGGCGCCCCCGGCCACGGCGGTCGTCGGAGGAAGGGCCACGGCGGTCGTCAGACGAAGGACCATGGCGGTCATCGGGCGAAGGACCACGGCGGCCATCAGGAGAAGGACCACGGCGGTCGTCAGACGAAGGTCCACGGCGGTCCTCGGAGGCGACACCAGGAGCGCGACGGCCGTCGCCGGGGGAGAGGCCCCGACGTCCGTCGGACGACAGGCCGTGGCGGTCGTCGGCCAGAGGGTCGCGGCCGGAGGAGCGCCCCGGTTCACGCCGGTCGTCCCACCGGCTCGTCTCGCCGAGGTTCTCACGACGGGCGGGCTCGTCCCACCGCTCGCGCGACTCCTCGCGGCGCCGGTCACGGCCGGTGGCGGGCTCGTCCCAGCGGCGGTCGTCGCGGTGGCGCGGGTCGGCGATCCGGTCGTCGCGGCCGCGCGGGCCCGTACGCTCGTAGCGGTCGTCGGCGCCGCGCCGGTGACCGCCCGCACCGCGCCGCAGATCCGGGCGTGCCGCGGGGTCGACGATCGGGAAGTCCGGTTTGTCGAAGTCGACGCCGAGTTCGGGGCGGTTGAAGTCGATGTCGTCGAAGTCGTCGCCGACCAGGTTGTCGACGTCGGTGTCGACCGGCACGAAGTCGGGCTCGTTGAGCCAGCTCGGCCGTTCGGAGTCGAAGACGGCCCGTTTCTGCCGGCGGACGGCGTTCTCGTCCGGTTCGCCTCCGCGGCGGCGGGTCGGCATGACCGGGTCCGGGCTGGTCCGTTTGCTGTAGTGCTTCTCCTGGATGACCGCGGAGCTCGGCATGAACGAGTACTCGTCGTACTCGTCGGCCCAGTATTCGTCGTCCTCGAAGCTCATGACGCGGCCCCGAATCGGCTGGGGAAGATCCCAACGCCCCGACGCCGCATCAGTGCCACCGTCCTCACCCTGTACCACCTCCGCACCCCGGTGCCCGCCCCTCGCGCTCCGCGATCAATGCCTGCCACGTGGTGGATGTGGAAGGTTAACCACGGATTTGCGTAGTGCGCCACCGCTCTGCGGATCCCCGTCACCGGCCTCACGGACGGCCCGCGAGCGTCGGCCGCACCGGCGCCGCAGCCCGCCGGTCGTACGCGACCACCCGGGTATACGTGCCGGGGCGGCCGCGGGTTCAACGGGTTGAGCAGTGACTATGACGATGATCCGGAGAGGGCCCCGGACCGGTGGGAGCGAGCACTCCGATCAACGACGATCGCTGCCGCGAGGTGACGGCCGGCGTGTCGACTTAAGAACCTTTTAAGCTTCCTCTCAGGTCACCTAAGAACTTGCGGGCGACCCTGAACAGGTGACGACGGGGTGGCGAAGGCCACCATGGACATTCGCGGATCAAGGACTTCGGATCTGGCACGGTTGATGTACGCCCGGTCCACGGACCGGGCGCCCCGCTGCGGCCGACGATGTCCACAGCGGGCCCCCGAGCCACCCGGCCGGCGGCCGCCGCCCCCCAGTCATGGCGGCCGCACCTCGCCCAGGGACGCGCTGTCGCAGAACGAGGCCCCCCTTTCGTCCTGCGACGGTCCGCGGCTCCTGGCGCGGGGCCGGGACGGGAGGCGGCGGCGGGAGCCCATCTTCCGCCGCCGACCTCTCCCACACCCACCCGTTCCCTGTCCCCGGCCAGCGACGCGAGTCGCCCGATTTCATGTCTACCCGCCCGTGGAGATGCCGGCCCGAGCCGGTGCATCCCGCGTGGCGACCGCAAGCGAGTCGCCGATCGTGACGGCGGCGGTGCGAACCGCCCCCACGCGGCGACCACAACGTTCCGAGACTTCCCGCCGACGGCGGTGTCAGCCACCCGGTCACGCACCGTGCCGGTGGGCTGCGCCGTCCGCCGCCGGGCGTCCCGAGACTTCCCGGTGTGCAGCCGCTCGCAGAACCGGCCGGATGGATGGCGCCCCCCTTCCGTCCTGACGGCCGGCTGCAGGCGACACCGGGAGAGGGACGGCGGTGGGATTCCCCCTCCCACCGCCGTCATCTTCCCTGCTTCGCAGGGGCCCCGCCGGTCCCCCACTCACCGGCGCGGGCCCCGATCCCGGCGGTCACCGCCGGGAGAGGAGCGGCGGTGGGATTCCCCCTCCCGCCGCCGCGACCCTCTCCGCCGGACGTCAGAGGCGGCCGTCGGTGGTGAAGCCGCCGACCCGCGACGGCAGCACCAGCCCCGCCCGGGTCAGGGCGCTGAGCAGGATCGACAGTTCGGTGCGGGTCAGCGATGCGGCCCGCTCGGGGTGTGGATGCGGCACTCCCAGGGCCGTCGCCGCCTCGACCGCCCGTACCCCGATCGCGGCTTCGACCGCCCACAGCCGATGGGCGCAGTACGCGTGATGCGCCGACGCCGCCAGTTCGCCGTGCAGCCGGAGCAGGCGCCGCAGATCCGCGGCGAGCCGTTCGATCGGCGGTCCGTAGGGGGCCGGTGTCTCCGGCCCACGGTGCCGCCAGCGTTCCGCTGCTGCCGCGCACCACCGCGGAACGTGACGGACTGCCGCCACCACGATGCCCGGGGTGGCGATGATCAGCGCGATGCGGCTGGCGTCGAGGAGGTTCACGGGGTTTTCCTCCGACGGGTACGGTCGTCTACCCCCGACCTTCCGCCGCCTCCCGCCACCCGTCAACGGGCTTTTGTGCGACTCCGTGAATACCGCAGCAGCGCTTCCTCGAGGGGTTCCCCGGGGTCGTCCGGGACCGCCTGTGCGGCCGGTCCGGCGAGCGGGAGCCCGGCGAGGTCCGCGACGGTCCGGGCGATCACGCCGGGTGCGGCGGTCACCGCGAGATCAAGACCCTTGACGGTACGGGCCCCGCGCCCCGCCGGATCGTCGACGGTCCGCAGGTGCCACCCGTCCTCCTCGGACCATGCGATCCCGGCCTCGTCGTGGTCCCACACCGGCCGCCCGTGCATCCGCACCTGCCGCGCCAGATCGAACGGGATCCACCCGTCCCGCGGGGTCCCGCCGTCCGCCCGCCAGTCCGCCACCGGTATCCCGCTGGCTTCCAGCGCTGCCGCCACCGCCGCGATGTACGCCGCATGCCCCGCCCATCCCGGTCCCGGCATGACTCCTCCACGTGTCGCGCTGTCGTGGCCATCATCCGCCGGAAGGCGCGGGGGCGAGCGGTGGCGGCTCAGCCGGCCTGGGGCCGGAGCGAGTTGGAGCCGAGGATGCGGGTGACCTCGATCTCGATGACGACGCGGGCCGGGTTGGGCCGGGGCTGGCGGTACCGGCTCGCGTACCGCTGCTCGGCGTCCGCGACCGACGCCGGGTCGTCGCGGATCACGGCCACGCCTTCGACGGTGCTCCAGCGGGGGCCCTCGACCTGGCAGATCGCCACCCGCTGCTGACCGCGCAGGACGTGGCGGACCTTGGCCGAGCCGCCGGACGAGATCACCCGGGCGATCCCGGTGGCCGGGTCGAGGGTGGCGCCGACCGCGACCACGTGCGGGGATCCGTCGGCGCGCAGGGTGGTGAGCGTGCACAGGTGGCGCTCGGTCCAGAACTGCACGAGGGCGGGGGAGTCGATCGGGATGACGCCGCTCACGGCCGTACCTCCAGAGAAAGATCGTGCCGTTGTCGGCCGTACATCCAAAGGATCATGCCACCGTGAGGGAACCGCATCCTGGGGGAGAGGGGGTCATGCCGGCTCGGCCGGGAGGTCGCCCCGGCGGACCGCGGCGACCAGCGCGGCGTGGTCCTTCTCGACCTGGTCGGCGTAGGCCCGCGCGAACCGGCTGAGCGATTCGTCGAGTTTCTCCCCGCTGCCCACGTAGCCCGCGATCATCGACGCGCCACTGGTCCGGGCGTGCGACTTGGCGAGCAGGAAGCCGCAGATCCCGGCGTAGTCGGCGAGCGCGCCCGCGTCGATGTCCTCGATGACGATGGCGCCCTTCATGTCGCGGAACTGCCGCACGTAGTACTGGTGCTCACCGACAGTGGTCCACCCGAGCAGCGGGTCGCTGACCGTCTGCAGCGCCTGCTGGTACTCCACGACGCGCTGCCCCTGATGGCGGTGCCAGGCCAGCGCGCCGTGCTGGTGTTTCGCGACGACCGAGCGGCGGGCCTGCTTGAGCTGCAGGAACAGCACGTCGTCGGGGCTGCTGCCCTCACAGAGCGCGACGTACGCCCGGAGCCCCACCGACCCCACGCCGACGACCTTGTGCGCGATGTCGACGATGCGATACCCGCCGAGGATGCGGGCCCAGTGCGGTTTGAGCGAGCTCAGGTAGCCGTCCAGGGCCTCGGCCAGCTGGTCGTGCTCGCCGGCGGGCAGCCGGGTGATGATCGGCGGCTCCTCGACGAGCCGCATCGCGCCGTCGTTGCGCTCGGTGAAGCGGGGCAGCGCCCGGTCGCTGGTGCGCCGCCGGGCCCGCCGGGCGGCGCGCTCGATCTCCTCCCGGAAGCTGGCCCGGGTGGCGGCCGACTGCATGGCCGCGACGTCGAACTGGTCGAAGGACCGGCGCAGCAGCGGCTGCTCGGCGAGGTGGGCGATCTGTTCCCGGTACGACATGACGCAGTGCTTGACCGCGTCGGAGCAGTCGTGTTCGCGGAAGCCGTTGACCCGGCCGGCGACGTGCACGCTGACCGCGAGGCGGCGCAGGTCCCACTCCCACGGCCCGGGGTGCGCCTCGTCGAAGTCGTTGAGGTCGAAGACCAGCTCGCGTTCCGGGGAGGCGTAGAACCCGAAGTTGCCGAGGTGGGCGTCGCCGCAGATGACCGGGCTGATGCCGGTGCAACGCAGGTAGGCGAAGTCGTCGGCCATCAGGTTGGCGGTGCCGCGCAGGAAGGTGTACGGCGACTGGATCATCCGGCCGACCCGGACCGGGATGAGCCGTTCGAGCCGGCCCTCGTGCGAGGCGGCCACCTGGATCACCGGATCGGGCCGGCGGTCCGGGGTCTTCCAGTGGGCCATGTCGGAGCGGGGGGACCGGTCACGCAGGGACCGGCCTATCTCGTAGCGCTCGGCTCGCGGGGCGGCGGCCCGCCGTAACGAGGTGAATCCCTCGTCGGCTAGGCTGCCGAGCACGCTCGGGCCGTTGATCGTCAATGCCGGTTCCATCGCTGCCGAGCCTACGGTGCGATGGCGACTGTCCGCGCGGGGCTCGTGAAAAGCGGATGTTATCGATAACATTTCCGCTACGCGCGGGCGCTGCGGCTGGTTCGCTACGCTCCATCAGAACCGGATCGGACGAGGTACGCAAGTGGACAAGGTTAGCCGTAGCCCGGCGATGACGGATGTGGCCCGTTTGGCCGGGGTCTCCCACCAGACGGTCTCGCGCGTGCTGAACGATCATCCCAATGTCAAGGAGCAGACCCGCATCCGGGTCCGGGCCGCCATCGCCGAGCTCGGCTACCGGCCCAACCGGGCGGCCCGTGCCCTGGTCACCGGCCGTTCCCAGCTGATCGGCGTGGTCGCCCGCAACAGCACGCTGTTCGGCCCGGCCACCATGCTGAGCGAGTTCGAGCAGGCCGCCGCCGACTCCGGTTTCGCGGTCAGCGTCGGCAGCGTCCGCGAGCTGGACCGCGCCTCGATCTCGGCGGTGGTCGACCGGCACCTGGACCAGCGGGTGGCCGGCCTGGTGGTGATCGCCAACACCGCCTCGGCCACCGAGGCGCTCGCCGAGATCCCCGGTGACCTGCCGGTCGTCTTCATCGACGGCGACCCGGCCAGCGGCCGGCCGCTGGTGACGGTGGACCAGGTGGCCGGGGCCCGGGCGGCCACCAGGCACCTGCTGGACGCCGGTCACGAGACGGTCTGGCACGTCTCCGGCCCGACCGACTGGTTCGACTCGGCCGGGCGCATCCAGGGCTGGCGGCAGACCCTCGAGGCGGCCGGCCGGGAGGTGCCGCCGCTGCTGTCGGCCGACTGGTCCGCCGCCGAGGGGTACCGCACCGGCCAGATGCTGGCCCGGATGCCCGAGGTCACGGCCATCTTCACGGCGAACGATCACCTGGCCCTGGGCATTCTGCGGGCGCTGCACGAGCGCGGCCGCCGGGTGCCGCACGAGGTGGCGGTGGTGGGTTTCGACGACGTGCCCGAGGCGGCGTATTTCATCCCGCCGCTGACCACCGTCCGGCAGGCCTTCGGCGACGTCGCCCGGGCCGCGTTGGGCCTGCTCCTGGGCCAGATGCGGAACCCCGCCGGCGTCGCCGAGCAGATCATCGTGCCGCCGCAGCTGATCGTCCGGGAGAGCGCGCCGGGCCGCGCCTGACCGATTCTCCCCGGACGGCGTTAATGGGCCGTTACCTCGTTGTTGCCAACTGCCGTTGACACCGTATTTGTTAGCGATAACACTGGGGTCAGCCCGCCGGGGTGTGGTCGCGGCCACCTCCCCGGTCACCCGGCGGAGATACGGCCGCATGCCTGCGGGCGGGTTCCGGAGCGGGTGATGATCAGGTGGTGCGCAGTCCGCCTGACACTTTCAGAAGAACGAAGGACAACCCGATGAAACCGCAGATCTGGTTCCTGACCGGCAGCCAGCATCTCTACGGCCCGGAGACCCTCCAGCAGGTCGCCGACCAGTCCGCCGAGATCCAGCGGACCCTGGGCGCGGGCCTGCCCGGAGCCGAGATCGTCGGCAAACCGGTGCTCACCGACTCCGGCGCGATCAAGCGCCTGATGCAGGAGGCGAACGCCGACCAGAACTGCATCGGCATCATCGCCTGGATGCACACGTTCTCGCCGGCCAAGATGTGGATCGGCGGCCTGGACGCGCTGCGCAAGCCGCTGCTGCACCTGCACACCCAGCACAACGCGTCGCTGCCGTGGTCGACCATCGACATGGACTTCATGAACCTCAACCAGGCCGCCCACGGCGACCGGGAGTTCGGGTTCATCCAGGCGCGCCTGGGCGTCCCGCGCAAGGTCATCGCCGGGCACGTCTCGGACCCGGCCGTGACCAGCCGGGTGGACGCCTGGGCCCGCGCCGCGACCGGCCTGCAGCACCTGCGCGGGCTGCGGCTGGCCCGGTTCGGTGACAACATGCGCGACGTCGCGGTCACCGAGGGCGACAAGGTCGAGGCCGAGCTGCGCTTCGGCGTCTCGGTCAACACGTACGGGGTGAACGATCTCGTCGAGGTCGTGGACCGGGTGTCCGACGCCGAGATCGACAAGCTGATCGCCGAGTACCGCGACGTCTTCGAGATCGCCCCCGAACTGCTGGGGGAGCGCCTGGAGTCGTTCCGCTACGCCGCCCGCATCGAGGCCGGCCTGCGCCAGTTCCTCACCGAGGGCGAGTTCGGCGCGTTCACCACGAACTTCGAGGACCTCGGCGGCCTGCGCCAGCTCCCGGGTCTGGCCGTGCAGCGGCTGATGGCCGACGGTTACGGCTTCGGCGGCGAGGGTGACTGGAAGACCTCGGTCCTGGTCGCCACCGTGAAGGCGATGGGCGCCGGAACCGGACGCGGCACCTCATTCATGGAGGATTACACCTACCACTTCGGCCCGGGCGAGCCTAAGATCCTCGGCGCGCACATGCTCGAGGTCTGCCCGTCCATCGCGTCGGCGAAGCCGCGCGCCGAGATCCACCCGCTGGGGATCGGCGGCCGGGAGGACCCGGTGCGCCTGGTCTTCGACGCGGCCCCCGGCCCGGCGGTGGTCATGGGCATGGCCGACATGGGAGACCGGTTCCGGCTGGTCGCGAACGAGATCGAGGTGATTCCGCCGGACGAGCCGCTGCCCAACCTGCCCGTGGCACGTGCCGTCTGGAAGCCCGCCCCGTCGCTGTCCACCTCCGCCGAGTGCTGGATCACCGCCGGCGGCCCGCACCACACGGTGCTGACCCAGGCGGTCGGCGCGGAAACCCTGCGCGACTTCGCCGAAATGGCTCAGACCGAGCTTCTGCTGATCGATGAGCGCACCACACCGGCCGATTTCTCCGACCGGGTGCGCTGGAACCAGGCGTACCACCGCCTGGCTCGCCCCCTGTAACACCGTTCTCAAAGAGGAGATCCACCGTGAAATTCACCCGGCTCGCGGCCGTGTTCACCGCCGCCGCGCTGACCGCCGGCATGGCGGCCTGCGGTAGCTCGGAGAAGACCGCCGACAAGGGGACCACCGGCGGCGAGACCGCCGGCGCCCTGGTCGGCATCACCATGCCCACGCGTTCCTCGGAGCGCTGGATCCACGACGGCGACAACCTCAAGTCGCAGCTCGAGGGCCTGGGCTACAAGGTCGACCTGCAGTACGCCGAGGACGACATCCCGACCCAGACCCAGCAGCTGGACAGCCAGATCACCAAGGGCGCCAAGCTCCTGATCATCGCCTCCATCGACGGCGAGGCGATCACCAGCCAGCTGGAGAACGCGGCGCAGGCCGGCATCAAGGTCATCGCGTACGACCGGCTCATCCGCAAGAGCCCGAACGTGGACTACTACGCCACCTTCGACAACTTCAAGGTCGGCGTGCAGCAGGCCACCTCGCTGCTCACCGGTCTCAAGGTGCTGAACGCGGACGGCAGCAAGGGCACCGCGAAGGGCCCGTTCAACATCGAGCTGTTCGCCGGTTCGCCGGACGACAACAACGCGACGTTCTTCTTCAACGGGGCGAAGAGCATCCTCGACCCGTACATCAAGGACGGCACGGTCGTCGTCAAGAGCGGCCAGACCGACTTCCAGACCGTCTCCACGCTGCGCTGGGACCCGGCCACCGCGCAGAAGCGCATGGAGAACCTGCTGACCTCGACCTACAAGAGCGGCGCGAAGGTCGACGGCGTTCTGTCGCCCTACGACGGCATCTCGATCGGCATCCTCTCGGCGCTGAAGTCGGGTGGCTACGGCACCGGCGCGCAGCCGTACCCGATCGTCACCGGCCAGGACGCCGAGGTCACCTCGGTCAAGTCGATCGTCGCGGGTGAGCAGTACTCCACCATCTACAAGGACACCCGCCAGCTGGCCAAGGCCACCGGCGAGATGGCGGACGCGGTTCTGAAGGGCCAGACCCCGAAGACCAACAACACCACCGACTACAACAACGGCGTGAAGGTCGTTCCGTCGCAGCTTCTGGAGTCGATCATCGTCGACAAGAACAACTACCAGAAGGAACTCATCGACAGCGGCTACATCTCGGCTGACGCGCTGAAGAAGTGATCAGGGTTCCGTGCCCCGCCCGGAACACTCCGGGCGGGGCACGGCCCTCACCGGCCCAAGAAAGGGTTCATGCCGACCGTGCCGAGCGGCGCCCCCTGGGCGAGGACCGGACGGCATGAACGAGAGGAGCGCTGCTCGAATGAGCGACACGATCCTGCGAATGCAGGGCATCACCAAGACGTTCCCGGGCGTCAAAGCGCTGCAGGACGTCAACCTGGAAGTCCGCAGGGGGGAGATCCACTCCATCTGCGGCGAGAACGGGGCCGGTAAGTCGACCCTGATGAAGGTGCTGTCCGGGGTCTACCCGCACGGCACCTACGAGGGCGAGATCGAGTTCGAGGGTGAGGCGTGCCGGTTCTCCGGCATCCGCGACAGCGAGCACCGGGGCATCGTCATCATCCACCAGGAGCTGGCCCTCGCGTCGAACCTTTCCATCGCCGAGAACATTTTTCTCGGCAACGAGCAGGCGACGCGTGGCTGGATCGACTGGAACAAGACCAACGCCGCCGCCGACGCGCTGCTGCGTCGGGTCGGGCTCCGCGAGAGCGCGGTCACCCCGGTCCTCGACCTCGGCGTCGGCAAGCAGCAGCTGGTGGAGATCGCCAAGGCGCTCTCCAAGGAGGTCAAGCTGCTGATCCTCGACGAGCCCACCGCGGCGCTCAACGACGAGGACTCGGCGCACCTGCTGGACCTGCTGCGCGGACTGCGTGACGAGGGCATCACCTGCGTGATCATCTCGCACAAGCTCAACGAGGTCATGGGTATCTCGGACCGGGTCACCATCCTGCGGGACGGCAAGACGATCTGGACCCAGAACACCCCGGACCTCACCGAGGAGAAGATCATCGCGGGGATGGTCGGCCGCGACATGGAGCACCGGTACCCGGAGCACACGCCGACCATCGGCGACGAGGTGCTGCGGATCGAGGACTGGACCGTCTACAGCCCTGCCCAGCCCGACCGGGCCCTGGTCCGCAACGCCAACCTCACGCTGCGGCGTGGCGAGATCGTCGGCCTGGCGGGCCTGATGGGCGCCGGCCGCACCGAGCTGGCGATGAGCGTCTTCGGCCGCTCGTACGGCGTCAACATCTCCGGAAGGCTCTTCAAGGAGGGCCGGGAGATCCGGACGCGGACCGTGCGCGAGGCGATCGACCACGGCATCGCGTACGCCACCGAGGACCGCAAGCGGTACGGCCTCAACCTGATCGAGGACATCAAGCGCAACATCTCCGCGGCCGCGCTCGGCAAGCTCGCCAAGGGCGGCTGGGTCGACGGCAACGAGGAGTTCAAGGTCGCCGACGAGTTCCGCGGCAGCATGAACATCAAGGCGCCGAGCGTCGAGTCGGTGGTCGGCAAGCTCTCCGGCGGTAATCAGCAGAAGGTCGTACTCTCGAAGTGGATCTTGACTGACCCGGACGTGCTGATCCTCGACGAGCCCACCCGCGGCATCGACGTCGGTGCGAAGTACGAGATCTACACGATCATCAACCGGCTCGCCGACGAGGGGAAGGCCATCCTGGTCATCTCGTCCGAGCTTCCCGAGCTGCTCGGGATCTGTGACCGCATCTACACCCTCTCGGCCGGCCGGATCACCGGCGAGGTGCCCCGCGCCGAGGCCACGCAGGAGAGCCTGATGACCCTCATGACCAAGGAAGTACAGGAGGTGGCGCCGTGACCGCCGCACCCAGCAGCACCGGTGTGGCCGGCAAGGTCCCGGCCGGCCCGAAGGCCGACACCGCCCCTCGCAAGGTCAACTTCGACCTGAAGCAGAGCGGCATCTACATCGCGTTCGCGATCACCATCCTGGTCTTCACCGTGCTGACCGAGGGTGTCCTGCTGTCGCCGCAGAACCTCAGCAACATCATCGTGCAGCAGTCGTACATCCTGGTGCTGGCGATCGGCATGGTGCTGATCATCATCGCCGGGCACATCGACCTGTCGGTCGGCTCGGTGGTGGCCGCGGCCGGCGCGTTCGCCGCGGTCATGATGGTCAACTGGGATCTGCCCTGGCCGATCGCGATCGTCGCGACGCTGGTCTTCGGCGCGCTCGTCGGCGCCTGGCAGGGCTACTGGGTGGCGTACTTCGGCATCCCCGCCTTCATCGTCACCCTGGCCGGCATGCTGCTGTTCCGCGCCGTCACCTACTGGATCCTGGGCAACCAGGGCATCGGCCCGTTCCCGGACGAGATCCGGACCCTGGCCAACGGCTTCATCCCCGGTTTCCTCGGCAACATCGGTCTCGGTGAGGCGCTCGGCGGCGCCGACCTGTTCAGCATCATCGTCGGTCTCGTGGTGGTCGCCGCCATGACGATCGGCCAGTACCGCTCCCGCGCCGGCCGGATCAAGTACAACCAGGCCGTCGACCCGACCTGGCTCTTCCTGGCCAAGGTGATCGTGCCGGCCGTCATCGTCATGTTCCTGGTCGTGCAGCTGGCCCGGTTCCGCAACGTGCCGTGGGTGCTCGTCCTGCTGGCCGTGCTGGTGGTCGGCTACACGCTGGTCACCGACAAGGCGGTCTTCGGCCGGCAGATCTACGCGGTCGGCGGCAACCTGCAGGCCGCGACGCTCTCCGGCGTCAAGGTCAAGTCCGTGGTGTTCTGGCTGTTCGTCAACATGGGCGTGCTCTCCGCCGTGGCCGGTCTGATCTTCGCGGGCCGCCTGAACCTGGCCGGCCCGACCGCCGGCAACAGCTTTGAGCTGGACGCCATCGCCGCCGCGTTCATCGGTGGCGCCGCGGTGCAGGGTGGCGTCGGCCGGGTGGTCGGCGCGATCACCGGCGGTCTGATCATGGCCGTGATCAACAACGGCATGGGCCTGATGGGCGCCACCAAGCCGCAGCAGGTCATGCTGGTCAAGGGTCTGGTGCTGCTCGGCGCCGTCGCCTTCGACGTCTGGTCGAAGCGCCGCGCCGCCGGAGCCAAGTGATCGATCAGCGGTAGAAAGGCCCGGTGGGTTCGCCCACCGGGCCTTTTTCTATTCCTATTTTCTGCGGTGCAATGGTGTTAAGCGGATGTGAACCGGTGGCCATTCCCGCGGTGGCATTCATCATCTTGTCCGCGGTGATCATCTTCAGGAGGATGCAGAGATTCATTCCGGTCCTCGACAAGGGCCGGAAAGCAGAATGAATCCGAAAGGTCACCGTATGAAATCAACAATGGCCCGTCGTGTGTCGTCGCTCGGGGCGGCTCTCGTGGCGGCGTCGATGGGCGCGATCTTCCTGACGCCGGCAGCGGCCCAGGCCGGCGGTTGCAGCGCGATCAAGCCGTGCGGCTCGGTCAACAACAACAGCCGCTTCGCCATGCACTACACGCTGAAGTGGAACTCCGGCCCGGACAAGTGCGCGAAGTGGACCGGCGGCGGCACTCCCGACGTCACGTCCTGCGACCAGGACTACCTGGCGCCGTTCGGCCAGTACGGCGGCCGCAGCACGGTGAACGGGAAGACCACCTACATCGACGTGGACGCGTTCACCTACAACTCCACCGATTTCTACTGGAACAACACGTGGGTCAAGAAGGGCCAGTGGATCCGGATGAGCGGTGGCGGCCCGCGCAAGTGCACGGCCGAGATCGGCGCCCTGCCGCGCTGTAACTGATCGAATGCAATCGGCGTGACAAAGCCCGGCGGGTTCGCCCGCCGGCCTTTGTCCGCATCATTCAGCGGCCAGCCGCTGCCCTTCGGCCGCCGGGCCGAGGGGCCCGCGCATGTCCTCGCCGCCGCAGTGGACAGCGGCCAGGACCGGGCCCGCCCTCGCCTCGATCAGCGGGGCCCGCGCCGGTGCACCGGCTGCCTGCCGTCCCGCAATCCGGCCGCACCCATTACCGGGAACCGGCTCCTGACTTAGTCTCGAGACCGTGGATCAGGCTGAAACGGTACGCACCCCGTCGTCCTGGGTCGTCGTCGGACTCGACAACGGCGGCACCTGCAACAACGCCACCGTGCTGGATGCGACGGGGCAGTTCCTCGTCGATGACCTGGTGGAGAACCCGAGCCGGGTGCTGGACGGCCCGGAGTCGGCCGTCGAGGCCCTCGCCGACGCGTTCGCCAACATCATCGAGCTGACCAGCACCCCGCTGTCGCTGGTCCGCGCGGTCGGCCTGGACACTCCCGGCCCGGCCAGCGCCAACGGCGTGATCTCGTCGAAGGGCGCGACCAACTTCAATCAGGTGTCCTGGCACGGTTTCGACATCCGGGGCGCTCTGGAGGCCCGGCTCGGCCTGCCGGTGGTCTACAACAACGACGGCAACGCCGCCGCGCTGTACGCCCACCACCAGCACTTCGGCGCGGCCGCGGCGGCGAACTCGTCGGTGTCCGCGATCGTCGGCACCGGTCTGGGCGGCGGTGTCGTGGAGGCCGGCACGGTGATCCGCGGTGCGGCCGGCATGGCCGGCGAGCTGGGGCACGTGCAGATCCCGCTGCACGACGTCCTGGAGGACGGTCAGCCGGTGCCGCGCTGCAACTGCGGGTTCAGCGGGGACGTGGAGAGCGTCGCGTCGCTGACCGGCATCAAGAACAACCTCCTGCCGTACTGGCTGACCCGTTTCCCGGACCACCCGCTGGCCAAGGAGCCGATCGGCGCGGCGGCCAAAGCGCTGCGGGGGTACGGGGAGAAGGAGGACGCCCTGGCCATCGCGGTCTTCGGGCAGCAGGCCAAGGCGATCGGCAAGCTCTTCACCATCGCCGCGAACTTCACCGACCCGGCGGCGTACTTCCTCGGCGGCGGTGTGGTCGAGGCCGCCCCGCATTTCCGGCAGTGGTTCCTCAACAGCGTCCGGGAGGCCACCGACCTGCGAGACGAGCAGAAGGCGGTGGCCACCTTCGCCCTCGTCCCGGACCGCGACATGGCCGGGGCGCGCGGCGCGGCGGTGGCCGCCCTGAACACCGTCACTCCTCGTTGAGGGCCTTCGCCACGTCGGGGAACATCGGCAGGTAATCGCTGAGCCCGAGGGTGTCGAAGAGCCGGCGCAGGAAGCCCGACGGGGCGGCGAGTCGCACCCAGCCGCCCCGTTCATTGGCCCGGCCGTGCGCGGTGACCAGCACACCGACGCCCATCGAGTCGCAGAAGTCGAGGCCGGAGACGTCCACCACGACGCGCGGGCTGGACCGCTCGACGAGGCGGCTCAGGTTCGCCTTGAGGGCCGGCGCGGTGTCGATGTCGAGTGACCCGCGCAGCACCAGCACGGCCGTGTTCGGTGGATGATGCGCGACCGAGACCTGCATATTCGTCTGTCCTCACGGTGGAACGGGCTCTCTTGGGGATCGATGAATACCCTATGCGAGCCCGTCGCCACACGCAGGTTGCGCCACTCAGGCGCCGGCGTTGCGCCACTTGCGGCCGTTGCGGCCGATCAGCCGGTCCGCGTCGGTCGGGCCCCAGGAGGCGGCCTCGTACGTCGGGATCGGCGACCTGTCGTTCGCCCAGTGCTCGATGATCGGGTCGACGACCCGCCACGACTGCTCCACCTCGTCGCTGCGGATGAACAGCGACGCGTCACCGACCAGGGCGTCCAGCAGCAGGCGCTCGTACGCCTCGGGGGACTCCTCGACGAACGTCTGGTCGTACGAGAACTCCATGCTGGCGGTCCGCACCCGGAACGAGTGGCCCGGCACCTTGGCGCCGAAGCGCAGCGAGATGCCCTCGTTCGGCTGGATGCGCAGGATCAGCGCGTCCGCGTCCAGTTCGGTGAGCTGGTTGGTCGGGATCGGCAGGTGCGGCGGCCGCTGGAACTGCAGCGCCACCTCGGTGACCCGGGCGGGCAGGCGCTTGCCGGTCCGCACGTAGAACGGGACGCCGGCCCAGCGCCAGTTGTCCACGTTCAGCCGGAGGGCCGCGTACGTCTCGGTGCGCGACAGCGGGTCGACGCCGACCTCCTCGCGGTAGCCGGCCATCAGCTCCTCGCGGGTGCCGCCGCGGGTGTACTGCCCGCGGACCGCGGCGTCGGCGATGTCCCGGTCGGTGGGGAGCCGGATCGCCTGCAGCAGCTTCACCTTCTCGCTGCGCAGGCCCTCGCCCTCGAACGAGGCCGGCGGCTCCATCAGCGCGAGCGCGAGGACCTGGAGCACGTGGTTCTGCACGATGTCGCGCATCGCGCCGGCCGACTCGTAGAAGCCGCCGCGGGTGCCGACGCCGAGCGTCTCGGCCACCGTGATCTGCACGTGGTCGACCCAGGACCGGTCCCAGATGGGCTGGAAGATCGAGTTGGCGAAGCGCAGCGCCAGCACGTTCTGGACGGTGTCCTTGCCCAGGTAGTGGTCGATGCGGAAGACGTTGTGCTCGTCGAACGCGGCGTGCACGACGCCGTCCAGCTCGCGGGCGGAGGCGAGATCCCGGCCGTACGGCTTCTCGATCACCAGGCGGGAGAAGGAGCCCTCGTTCGCCTGGTTGAGCCCGGCGCCGGCCAGGCCGCAGATCACCGGCTCGAACGCGTTGGCCGGGGTCGACAGGTAGAACAGGCGGTTGCCGGAGGTGCCGCGCTGGGCGTCCAGCTCGTCGAGGGTCTCGGCCAGGCGCTTGTAGGTGTCCGGGTCGTCGTAACCGCCGGCCACGTACCGGATGCCGCCGGCGAGCTGGCGCTTCTCGGCGAGGCTGCGGCCGCCGAGGGCGCTCTCGGCGAACTGCTCGTCGCTCATCGGCGTGCGGGCGACGCCGACGAGGGCGAACTGGTCGGGGAGGCGGCCGTGGCGAGCCAGGTTCTCCACCGCCGGAAGCAGCTTGCGGCGGGTCAGGTCACCGGAGGCGCCGAAGATCACCAGCGTGGCTGGCGGGGCGCTGCGCTCCTGGATGAGCTGAGGTGCGTGGTCCATCTTCTGCGAGTCCTCCGACCGGGTCGTTACCGTCCGTCTGAACCCTACGGCCGGAAGGGGCCGCAGGGTTCATCCGCTTCCTGGAAAGCGGGACAACGTGGCGGTGAACACGTCCATAAAGCAATGCAGCCCGGACGAATGCCAGAAAGGTGGCAAACTGGTCCCAAAGGTCTGGCAACCGAGGGGGGCCCCGTGAAGTACCGGCTCGTGACCCGAAGCGACTTCGACGGTCTCGTGTGCGCCGTGCTCCTACGCCATCTCGACATGATCGACGACATCCTCTTCGTGCACCCCAAGGACGTGCAGGACGGCGTCGTGGACGTCACCGACCGGGACATCCTCACCAACCTGCCGTACGACGGCCGCGCCAACATGGTCTTCGACCACCACCACTCCGAGACGCTGCGCAACGACGGCGACCGCAGCAACCACGTGATCGACGCCGAGGCGCCGTCGGCGGCCCGGGTGATCTACGAGCACTTCGGTGGCAAGGAGCGGTTCCCGAAGGTCACCGACGAGCTGATGCGCGCGGTGGACCAGGCCGACTCGGCCGACTACTCGCTCACCGACATCCTCAGCCCGACCGGCTGGACGCTGCTCAACTTCCTGATGGACAGCCGCACCGGACTGGGCCGGTTCCGCAACTTCCGGATCTCCAACTACCAGCTGATGATGCAGCTCATCGACGCCTGCATCGAGCACAACGACGTCAACGAGATCCTCGCGCTGCCCGACGTGGTGGAGCGCGCCGAGCTGTTCCACGACTGCTCGGCCCGTTTCGTCGAGCAGCTGCACCGGGTCTGCCGCCTGGACGGCGACGTGGTGATCGTCGATCTGCGCGACGAGGAGGTCATCGAGGCCGGCAACCGGTTCATGGTGTACGCGCTGTTCCCCGAGTCCCGGGTCTCGGTGCACATCATCTGGGGCCGGCAGAAGCTCAACACCGTGTTCGCCTGTGGCAAGTCGATCCTGGACCGGACCTCACCGGTGGACGTCGGCGAGGTGATGCTGCGCTACGGCGGCGGCGGTCACCTCGCGGCCGGCACCTGCCAGGTCCCGCACGACGAGTCCGACCGGGTGGAACGGGAGATCATCGACGCGCTGCGCACCGAGCGCGTCGTCCCGGTCTGACCGTACGGACGGGACCCTCGAAGGGCCCCGCCCGTACGGGACGCGGATCATGGGCCTTGCCCGGGCCCCACCCGCCGGTCGCGGCCGTGCGCCCCACGCGCTCGCCACGACGGATCTCACGCCCGCCCGCGTGAGATCCCCTTCCCCGCAGGCCTGCGGGGGAAGTCTCAGTCCTTGTAGCTCCACTTGCCGCCGGTCCCGGCGGCGACGGGCTCCTTCTCCTCCGGGGTCGGCGTCTCGTCCGGCTCGTCCTCCTTGGCCCGGTGCCGGCCGCGCAGCAGCGCCCACCCGGCGCCGAGCAGCGCCAGCACGGCCACGATCCAGCCGGAGATCGAGGCCCAGGACGGGCCCTGCTGCGCCTGGAGCGCGATCTGCTCGAAGAGCACCTCCTCGGACGAGGAGGAGGAGTCGCCGCCGGCGCCGTGGTGGGACACCGGCTGGGTGCCGTCCGACGGGGTCAGGGTGACGGTCGCCGGCATGACCGGTCCGGCCGCGCCCCCGGCGTACTTCGTCTCCACGGTGAACCGCATCGAGCTCAGCGTCGGCATCGGCCCGAGCGCGACCGTCAGGTCGGCGGACTTCCCGGGCGGGATGGTGACGCCGTTCACGGCGAGCCAGGTGATCGAGTCGGCGGCCTCGGTGGCGGGGGTGGCGCCGTGGATCGTCTGCAACGGCACGGCGAGCTTCCGATAGTTGATCTTCGGAGCCCAGTCGTTCACCGACAGCGGGTACGCCTCGGCCACCGGGGTGTCCGCCGGGATCTTCAGCGTCACCTCCGTGATCGGGGCGGTGCCCTCGTTGGTCACGTGGAAGCTCAGGTTCGCTCCACTGCCCTGCGTCGCCGCCGGGGGGTTCACGGTCACGTCCGCCGCGGCCGGGCCGGCGGCGAAGAACACGCCGGCGGCGGTCACAGCGGTCAGCACGCCCGCTCGGCGGGCCATCGTCGGATGCCTCACGACATGTAGTTCGGATCACCGGTCCCGATGGTTCAACGCGGACCCAGAAGTTTTCCCGGCGATCTCGTGGCGGATGATGAACCCATGCGTGACGTGCCCATCGACGGCGACATGATCCGGCTCGGCCAGTTCCTCAAGCTGGCCGATCTCACCGACACCGGCGGGGAGGGCAAGATCCTGATCAGCTCCGGCGACGTGACGGTGAACGGCGAGGTCGACACCCGGCGCGGCCGTCAGCTCCATCCGGGTGACGTCGTCGAGGTGCTCGGACGCCGGGCCCGGGTGGTCGCCGAATAACTTCGCCCTGGGGCCGGAACCCTTCCGGGGGCTGGGTCGTCGTACAAATCATGACCATTCACCGCGGCCTCCTGACCGCCGCCGCCGTCCCCCTCCTGCTGCTGAGCGCCTGCGCACAGCCCGGCGCCGCCGGTGTGGCCGGCGCTCCGGCCTCGTCGTCCGCGCCGGTCACCGAGAGCGCCTCCACCGCCGGCGCGGCCACCGTCGCTCTCCGGGTGGAGTACCGGGGCGGTTTCGTCCCCGCCGAGACCATCCCGTCCCGGCTCCCGCTGTTCAGCCTCTACGCCGACGGACGCGCGCTGACCGAGGGCCCGGTGACGCTGAAGTATCCCGGCCCGGCGCTGCCGAACCTGCAGGAGATCCGGGTCAGCCCGGCGCGGGTGAAGGAGCTGACCACCGAGGCGGTCGCCGCGGGCGTCGGGGCCGGTGGCGACTTCGGCATCCCCGGCGTCGCGGACGTCCCGAGCACCCGGATCACCGTGCTCACCGACAACGGCGAGAAGAGTGTCGAGGTGATGGCGCTCAACGAGGCCAGCCCGGACGACACCTCGCTGACCAAGGAGCAGCACGCCGCCCGCAAGAGGCTGTCGGACTTCCTGGCCTCGCTGACCCGGATGGTGGCCGAGGCGGGCAGCCCGCCGGCCCAGGCCTACCAGCCGGAGCGGGTCGCGGTGCTGGCCCAGCCCTATCAGGACACCGGGGACGGCGTGGGCGGCGCCCCGGTCGCCTGGCCCGGTCCGGAGCTGCCGGGCGGCGTCCTCAACCAGAACCTGAAGATCAACTGCTTGACCGTCGAGGGTACGGAGAAGGACCGGGTCTGGGCGGCCGCGGCGAAGGCCACGCAGCGTACGCCGTGGGAGTCCGCCGGTAAGAAGTGGCAGATCCAGTTCCGCCCGCTGCTGCCCGACGAGACGAACTGCGCCTCGCTGCAGAGGCAGGCATGAACCCGATCGGCGAGGGTGTACCAGTAGTACACACCAGCGGTAGGCTTCAGCGGTATGAGCCTGGTGGTGCGTCTGCTCGGGACGACGGGTGTGCTGATCCTGCTGACTCAGCCGCTCTGGGCCCCGCAGTGGGGCGGCGGCATCCTGACCGAGATCGCGGGACGTCCCCGATGGATTAGCGCCGCGATCGTCCTCGGGTTCCTCGGCCTGGTCGCGCTCTACTGCCGCACCCTCCAGCGTGCCCTGGGCACGGTGCGGCCGGGGGTGCGCCGGGCCCGCCCCGGCGCGGTGTGGTGGATGTTCGCCGTCCCGCACAACTTCGTCGAGGACTTCTTCATCGTCCGGGCGGTCGCCGCCTCGCTGGCCGCCGACGGCGTGCCGCCCGGGCAGGCGCGCCGCTGGGCGCTGCTCGGCTACGGCTGGTGCGTGGCGCAGATCGTGTCGCTGCTGCCCGGGGTGGCCGGTCTCGCCGGGGGAGCGGTCGCGCTGCCGCTGTGGGCCGTCCACTGGCGGCTCACCGCCCGGCTCACCGCGGTCCGCCGGCCACCCGCGGCGGACTTCGTCCCGGTCCCGCGCGACGGAACCTAGGATGCCGAGAATGCCGCTGCCCCGCTTCGACCGGCTCCCGCCCGCGACCCGCGCCGCCATCCTCGCCGTGGCCCGCGAGCATTTCGCGCGGGACGGCCGGGACGGCGCCTCGTTCAACCGGATCATCGCGGACGCGGGCATCTCCAAGACCAGCGCGTACCACTACTTCGACGGCAAGGACGACCTGTTCGCGGCGGTCGCGGCCGACGCGGGGGAGCGGGTTCGTGCCGTGCTCGGCCGGTGGGAGCCGGTCACCACACCCGAGGAGCTGTGGGAACGGTTCACGGACGGCGCCCGGCGGCTGGCGCGGCACCTGCGGGACCAGCCGGCCGACCGGGCGGTCCTGGCCGCGGCGGGGTCCCGGCCCGGCGACGGCGATCCGTGGATCACAGCCCTGGTCGCCGACGGGGTACGGATCGGGCTGATCGATCCGGGACCGGGCCTCGAGCTGATCACCGCGGCGACCGCCGCGGTCGTCGCGGTGGCCGACGCGCGGGCGCTGGACCGGCCGGACGAGGACGTGACGGCCGCGCTCCGGCTCCTGCTGGAACGGCTGTGGGCGGCCCGCTGATCACCAGACGTCGCCGTCACGCCAGTCGCAGACCAGCTCACCGGTCACGTCCAGGCCCGGGACCGGGCGGACCAGGGTGCCACCGTCGTCCTCCGGGGTGCGGACCACGCCGTCCGGGGTGAGGACCGCGGTCGGGCCCTGCCACACCACCCAGCCACGGCCCAGGTAGAGCTCCCGGCCCGCCGCGGAGGCGGAGAGCGCGCCCAGCTCGAACCCGCCGTCGATCAGTCGCTCGGCCTCGGTCATCACGGCCGAGGCCAGGCCTCGCCGCCGCCGGGCCGGATGCACCGCGACCGCCTCGACGTAACCGCATCGCAGGCTCCGGCCGCCGAGCAGGAAACGGCGCTGCACCACCGCGCCGTGCGCCACCGGGACACCGTCGTGGGTGATCACCAGGTGCGAGCCGCCGAGCGCGTGATCCCAGTCGTGGTCGTCGAACCCGCCGTCGAAGGCGAGGTCCAGCAGCCGGCGGAGCGCCTGCCGCTGGGCGGGGTCCAGGTCGGCGGTCGGGATCGTGCGCACCGTCGGCGCGCCGGGATACTCCATCGGAACCATGGTTCCCAGCATGGCCGCGGGTGCTGTCGATCCTCTATCGAAATACCACCGGCGGCCGTCCCGTGCGTGACACGGGGCGGCCGCCGGGCGGTGTGCGGCTCAGTGGACCTGGAGCAGGTCCACCACGAAGATCAGGGTCTCGTTCGGCTTGATCGCGCCGGCCGCGCCGCGCGCCCCGTAGCCCAGGTGCGGCGGGATGATCAGCTTGCGGCGGCCGCCGACCTTCATCCCGGCCACGCCCTGGTCCCAGCCGGCGATGACCTGCTGGCCCGCCACCCGGAAACCGAACGGCTCGCCCCGGTTGTAGGAGGCGTCGAACTCCTTGCCCGTGGACTGGGCGACACCGACGTAGTGGACGCTCACGAAGTCGCCGGGCTTCGCCTCCTGGCCCTCGCCCACGACGATGTCCTCGATCGCCAGCTCGGTGGCGGGAGCGTCGGGAATCAGGCCGACATCGGGCTTGCTCATGAATCCTCCTGGTTTCTTACTGACTCGGCCATGCAATCACAGGTCGATGGCCGCTGAACGAGCGGTGCCTGAACTCCGTACCTCCGGGTGGCTCTTCCCGTCCGCCGAACCTGGAGATCTCATGCTCGTCCGACGTCTCGCCGTCCTCGGCCTGCTGGCCGCGGCCGCCGTGCCGGTGGCGCCCACGCCCGCGCGGGCGCACGGGTCGCCGGTGACCCCGATCAGCCGGACCGCCGCCTGCGCCGGCAACGGGACCGAGCGGGACGCGGCGGCCTGCACGGCCGCGCTGAAGGCGACCGGCGGATTCCTGGGGGCGTACGACAACCTGCGGCTCGCGAACGTGAACGGCGACGACCGGGCCCGGGTGCCGGACGGCCGGCTCTGCAGCGGCGGGCTCGAAAACTACCGGGGGCTGGATCTGGCCCGGGACGACTTCCCGTCCACGAAGGTCAGGTCCGGGCAGAACCTGAAGATCACGTACCGGGGGACCATCCCGCACCAGGGGTCGTTCCGGATCTACCTGACCAAGGCCGGGTACGCGCCGGACCGGAAGCTGAACTGGGCCGACCTCACGGAACTCACCGAGGTGAAGGATCCGCCGCTGACCGGGGGGTCGTACCGGATGCGGGTGGATCTGCCGCAGCGGACGGGGCGGCACATCCTCTACGTGGTGTGGGAGACGACGAGCACCCCGGACACCTATTACTCCTGCTCCGACCTGGTGTTCCCGGCCCCGGCCGCCACGCGGGCCCCGTCACCCGCCGCCACCACGAAGGCCCCGGCCCCGGTGGTGACCAAGGCTGCCCCCTCGGTGGTCGCGTCGACGGTCCCGGTCCCGGTGCCGGCGGCGGCGGAGAAGCCCGCGGAGGACGACGGGATGACCTCTTTCGGTCACTGGCTGATCGGCGGGGCGATCGGTGTCGCGCTGCTGGCCGGGGCCGGTGCGGGCATCGGGAGGCTGCGCCGCCGGGGCTCCCGCTGAGGGTTTCCTGAAAATTGTTTTGAACCGGCCGGATCTGGATCTCGTACTGACGGGCGTCGACGATCCACCGCCTGGCAGGCCCCCACTGACGACGAAAGGCCAAGCATGAGTCGTGTTCGTTACCGCGCCCCGGGCCGCACCTCCTGGCTGTCCCGCCGCCGCGTGCTGGCGCTCGCCGCGACCGGCGTGGGCGTCTCCGCCGCCTCGGTGGCCGGGCTCAGCCTCGCCGGCGAGGCCGAGAGCGACGACGACGGCGCGCCGCTGGTGATCTCGCTGCGCGACGTCAAGAAGGGCACGATCGATGTCTTCTCCGGCGAGAAGGTCACGACGATAACCGACAAGGCACTCGTCAAGAGCCTGCTCAAAGCCGCCGGTCGCTGACCTTCCCCCCGACAGGAGACACCCCCGCATGTCCTCGCACCGCGAAGCGCCGGAGATCAGCAAGGATCCGGTCGCCGACAGCTCCGACCTGTACGCGTTCGTCAGCCCCGACGATCCGGACACCGTCACGATCATCGCCAACTACGTGCCGCTGCAACTCCCCTCCAGCGGCCCGAACTTCTTCGAGTTCGGCGACGACGTGCTGTACGAGATCCACATCGACGCGAACGGCGATGCCCGGCCGGACGTCACGTACCAGTTCCGGTTCCGCACCGAACTGCGCAACGACCGGACGTTCCTCTACAACACCGGCCAGATCGAATCGCTGGACAGCGAGAACTGGAACCGCCGCCAGTTCTACTCGGTCACCAAGGTCGACAGCCACGGCAAGAGCACCGTGCTGGCGAACAAGCTGCCGTGCCCGCCCTGCAACGTCGGCAAGATCTCCATCCCGGACTACGACAAGCTGGCCGCCGACGCGGTGAAGAAGCTGAAGACGGGGGAGAAGGTCTTCGCCGGGCAGCGCGCCGACGCGTTCTTCGTCGACCTGGGCTCGATCTTCGACCTGGGCACGCTGCGCCCGTTCCAGGACAAGCATCTGGTCGGCTCGCAGCTGTTCAACTACGCCGGCAAGGCGGTCAACGCCGCCGACAAGACCAACGTGCACAGCATCGCCCTGCAGATCCCGCTGCACATGGTCCGCCGGGACGGCAAGAAGCGGGTCCGGGCCAAGGACGCCGGCGCGGTCATCGGCGTGTGGACCTCCGCCAGCCGCCGGCAGGTCGAGGTCCGCGGCGACAAGGGCTCCGGCGACGTCGTGGTCGGCCCCCCGGTGCAGGTGTCCCGGCTCGGCAACCCGCTGTTCAACGAGGTCATCGTGCCGATGGCGCAGAAGGACAAGTGGAACAGCCTGCCGCCGAGCGAGGACAAGCGGTTCGCCGAGTTCGTCGCCACCCCGGAGCTCGGCGCGCTGCTGCCGGTGCTGTACCCGGGCCTGTTCGACAACCTGGCCGCCTTCAACAAGACCAAGGACGCCCGCGCCGACCTGCTGGCCATCCTGCTGACCGGCATCCCGGACGGGATCATCGAGGGCTTCCAGAACAACACCGGCGCGCTGCAGGCCGACATGCTGCGGCTCAACACGGCCATCCCGCCGGCGAAGAAGGAGAACGCCTTCGGCGTGGTCGGCGGCGACATCGCCGGCTTCCCGAACGGCCGCCGGATCGCCGACGACGTCGTCTCCATCTCGATCCGGGCCGTCGCCGGGGCCACCCTGCCGCTGGTGAACAAGGAGTTCACGGCCGACGCCGCGGCCGGCCTGGTCCAGCAGGGCCTGAGCATCAAGGACGTCAGCGCCTCGCTGCTCAAGAAGTTCCCGTACCTGCCCACGCCCTTCGACGGATTCGGAAACCCCTCATGAGCCACGGTCACCATCACCACCACACCCTCGCCCCGTCCGGGCAGGGCACGGTCATGCTGAACATCGGCGGCTCGATCGGCGCGCTGATCATCAACACCGACGCGCGGCTGCAGGGACACGAGATCGAGGTGTCCCCGGTGGAGGACACCGGGCGGCGTACCCATGCCGCGGTCCGCGCCCGTTACGTCCGATCGGGTGTCACCTTCTGCGTGGTCATCGACAGCCTCCCGGAGGGCCGGTACGTGGTCTGGCAGGACGCCGACACCCCGCTGGAGCAGGTGGAGGTGCGTGGCGGGGCGGTCGCGGAGGTCACCTGGCCGGCGCATCTGGTCCCCGGGCGGATGCCGGTTCCGGTCTAGTCTGGACGGCATGGCAGGCGGTCGGCTCCCGGGCCCGGCGTCGCCGGGCGCGGACATCCCGGTCCATGTCGGCCTGCGTACCAGTGACATGGACGAGGCCCGGGAGTTCTGCCGCCGGATGTACTACGGGCCGCTGCGGATCGATCCGGTCGGCGACTGCCCCCGGATCGACTTCTCCGCGGACGTGGTCACGCTCGGCCCGATCACCCTCGGCGAGCTGGGGTACGGCGCCGACATCCAGGTGTCGATCGGGGCGCTCGAGACGGCGTACCACGTCCTGGTGCCCCTCACCGGGATGCTGCGCTCCCGGCACCGCGGCGCGATGGCCCTCGCCGACCCCACCCGCGCCCTGGTCTACCGCCCGACCGGCGACATCGAGCTGGACTGGCCCGGCTCCTGCCGCCTGCTCAGCGTCAAGGTCGAACGCGCCGCCCTGGAACGCGAGGTGGACGCCGCCCTCGACCAGCGGGTCGTCTCCCCGCTGCCGCTCGGCGCCGGCTTCGACCTGGTCGACGGCCCCGGCCGGACCTGGGCCGCCCTGGTCCGGCTGCTGCTGTCCGAGCTGCGCGGCCCGGACGGCCTGGCCAGCCAGCCCCGGATGGCGGCCCGCTGGCGCGACATGGTGGTGTCCGGGCTGGCCCTGACCGTCGAGCATCCCTACGGCGAGGAGCCGGCGGGACTGCAGGGGCCACACCGGCCGCGTACGGTCAAACGCGCTCTCGACGCGATGCACGCCGAGCCCGGCCGTGACTTCCGGACGAAGGACCTGGCGGCGCTGGCCGGGGTGGGCGTGCGCGTGCTGCAGGAGTCGTTCCGCCAGCACGTCGGCATGTCCCCGCTCACCTACCTGCGCCGGCTGCGCCTGGACCACGTGCACGCCGAGCTGTCCCGCGCCGACGCTGGCCAGACCGGCGTCAGCGAGGTCGCCTACCGGTACGGCTTCACCCACCTGGGCCGGTTCGCCGGCGCCTACCGTGCCCGGTTCGGCGTCAGCCCCTCGCAGACGCTGCGCGACCGGCGGTAGATCAGGTGACCCGATGGCGTGTGGTTTTTGGGGCGGGTTGTGGGCCGCAAAAAAAAAAAACAGAGTGTGTAATAGTCGAACCAACTGAACGCGCACGGATAGCAGAGTGAGGAGTATGTTAAGAAGGT
>NZ_JBVHFK010000008.1:0-343711 GCF_055562375.1 Actinoplanes sp. NPDC019969
CCAAAATAAAAAATTAACAACCAACATTATCCCCAACCCCCACCCCCTCCCCACCCCCCCCCCAAAAAACGGGGGTTGGGATTTGGGGGCCCTTACCCCCCCCCAACTCCACACACCGGAAGCGGCGGGAACAGCCGCGCCGGCCGGGGGGGCCGGCCGGCGCGGTGATCAGGAGAGGCGAGGTGTCACTTGAGGTAGGAGGTAGCGGAACCGATCTTGCCGGGGGCGGGGGTGGCGCTCGTCGAGAGGACGTAGACGCGCAGGTTGCCCTTGGCGTTCAGGGCGACGGTGAGAGACCCGTTGGTGACGGTCTTCGTGTCGCCGGTGACCGCGTCGACGTAGGTGCCGTTCGGGATGCCGCTGAACGTGGCGCCGTTGGAGACCGCGATCAGGGCGAAACTGTCCACACCGTTCGCGGTGTAACGGCGCTTGTACGCCATGTTGCCGCTGACACCGTCCGTCGAGTACTGGCCCATCTGCAGGGCCGGCACCGCCCGGCGGATCTGGTTCAGCCGCTGCAGGTGCTTGACCAGCGGCTTCGACAGCGTGGTGGCGACCTGACCGCTGGCCGACGAGACGACGCCGTAATCGCTTGCGGTGACGTTGCCGGCGATCTGGTTGCCGTAATAGGCGCGGCCGGTGGTCTCCAGCGGGCAGGTCGGTCCACAGTCGATCCGCTGACCGGCCTTGAACTCGATCTCCGAGCCGTAGTACAGCGTCGGGATGCCGCGGAACGTCCACATCAGCGTCATGTTCTCGGCCCACGCGTCGGTGCCCTCGGCGTAACGGACCGACGACTTGTTCGGGCCGTAGTCGTGCGAGTCGACGTAGACGACGTTGTACGTGGCGTCGTTGACCGAGTCGTCGGAGTCCTTGCCGTTGTGGTAGGCGTTGGACGCGTCACCGAAGTTCATGTGCATCCGCATGTCGATGATGTTCATGCCGGAGAACTTCGAGTAGTCGGGGGCGTGGTAGTCGTTGCCCTGCAGGAACGCGTTGGTGCTGGTCGGCTGGTTGCCCGTACCCAGGTTGTTCTCGTGGTCGAACTGCTCGATCGCCGCCTTGACGTCGTCGGCCGCGTACTCCTTCCGCTCCTTCCAGGTGAAGAACTGGGCGGAGTGGTTGACCGAGCCCCGGTTCCACTTGTCGTTCACGAACGCCGCGACCTCACCGAAGATGTAGAAGTCCTTGGCCTTCGCGGCGCCGTACTTCTGGGTGAGGATCTCCTGGAAGGCCGGCAGGAAGCGGCGGTTCCAGGTGACGCGGGGGATGTGCACGGCGGTGTCGATGCGGAAGCCGTCCACGCCCATGTCGATGTACTTCTGGTACGCCCCGATCAGGTAGTCCTGGACGACGGCATTCTCGGTGTTGAGGTCGGCCAGGTCCTCGTGCAGCCAGCAGGATCGCGCGTCCTCACCCTCCCAGTTGCCGATCCAGCACTGGTGGAACAGGTTCGCCGGGAACAGCTTGTTGTTCGCCTGCGGCCACTGGCAGTGGTACAGCTTGAAGCCCTCGGCGCTCCGGCCACCTGTCGCGGCGCCGAAGTTGGGGCAGGTGTTGCCGGCCGGAGCGGTGCTGCTCCACACGTCGCCGTTGTAGGGGCGGCCCTTGGCGAGCGCGTTCTGCGCCGCGGTCAGCGTGGGGTCGTTGCCGGCGTGCTCCTCGAGCGGGTCGTACTTCTTGCCGGCGACCTTCTCGTTGTAGTACCAGCTCCACTCGCTGTCCCGGGTGCCGTAGACGGTCGGCGTGTACAGGCCGGTGGCGCCCCAGCGGGAGGTGTGGTTGAGGACGATGTCCTGGTAGATCTTGAGGCCCTTGGCGTGCGCCGCGTCGATCAGCTGCTGGTATGACGCGCCGTCCGACTCCAGCCGCGGGTCCACCTCGTAGAAGTCGTACCCGTGGTAACCGTGGAAGTCGTAGTCGGACCGGTTCAGCACGACCGGCGTGATCCAGATGGCGGAGAAGCCGAGCCCCTTGATGTAGTCGAGCTTGTCGACCAGGCCCTTGAAGTCGCCCCGGAACATCGGGTCGTCGTTGGCGGCGTTGCCGGACTTGACGTGCTGGCTGCCGCCCCGGTTGTTGCCGCTGTCACCGTCGTTGAACCGGGCGGTGAGGATGAAGTAGATGCTGTCCTTGCGCGGGTCGCCGCCGAGCATCCGCCCACCGGCCGGTGGCGGGTCGGCCGCGCCGGTGGTGACGGTCGCGGTGGCGGCGGTGGACAGGTTGCCGGCCGCGTCGAGCGCCTGCACCCGGTACGTGTACGCGGTCCGGGCCGCGAGCCCCCGGTCGGTGTACCCGGTGGTGGAGCTGCTCAGCACGGTGTCGCCGCGGGTGATCCGGTACCCGGCGACCCCGACCGCGTCGGTGGAGGCGGTCCAGCCGAGCGTGACGGTGGTTCCGGCGGCGGTGGCGGTGAGCCCGGTCGGCGCGGTCGGCGCGGTGGTGTCCGGCGGGGTGTCCACACAGGGGCTGGTCGCGTTCGCGGTGATCACGCCGCCGTTGACGGTGATCGTCCCGGTGCCCAGCGTGTAGTTGCGGCCGGCGTTGTTGTCCCAGGTGCCGGAGCCGTTGTTGAACGTGGCGGCCCAGGTGGTGGCGCTGCCCAGACCGACCGTCCGCTTGGCCCAGCCGGCGCAGGCGGTCTCGTTCATGGCCACGCCCGGCGCCGTGGTCCAGGCGCCGCCGGCCGGCGCGTAGTGCAGGTACGTCGCGGGCCAAGTGGTCTTGTAGAACACCTCGGCGGTGTTGCTGCCGGTGCCGCCGCACGGGACGGCCGAGCTGACCGCGCCGCCGGAGACCGTGACGGTGCCCGTACCCCCGCGGTAGTTGGCCCCCGCGTTGTTGTCCCAGGTGCCGGAGCCGTTGTTGAAGACGACCTGCATGCCGGTGGCGGCGCCGAGGTCGAGTTCCTTCTTGTACCACCCGGCGCAACCGCTGTAGGCGGTCATCACGACGCCGGGCGCCGTCGTCCAGGAGCCGCCGGTCGGCGCGTAGTGCAGGTTCACCGCCGGCCAGGAGGCGGGCGCCTGGTAGTAGACGGTCACCGTGGTCGCCGCGCTCGCGGCCGGCAGATCGGTCAGGAGCAGCAGGGGTACGGCGCAGAGCGCGGCCAGCACGCGACGGACTATTCGGGACACGGGGCCTCCAACCACCTCGGGGACGGGCGGCGTTAAGGGGGAGTTGCGGGGTTATCGACTTGGTAATCCCGCGTTCATATGACCAGGAAGCTAGCAACTTCTTTCAATTTCTGGAAGACCTTGACGTGCTCTTGCAAAAAGATGCACTGAGATGTCTCGATGTGTCCGAACCGGCCGTCATCAGGGCGCGGCGAAGGGGCGTGCCGGCTCGATGCCGGCACGCCCCGAGGGCAAGCTGATCTATCGCTGGGCGGCGGCCTGCGCCTCGACCGCGGCGATCAGCAGGTCGACGGAGAAGGCGTAGTAGCGCTCCATGTCGGGCTCGTCGCGATAGGACGCGGCCAGCTCGATCATCATCGGGAACCGGTCGGCCGGCATCGTCTCCAGGTGCAGCCGCTTCTGCCGCCGCCACTCCGGCTCCTGCTCCGCCGGCAGGCTTGGCGGGCATCCCGGCTGGCCGCTGACGATGCCGATGCAGCCGTTCAGCAGGAACGTCGCGATCCAGTAGCCCTCTTCGACGGTGAACCCCGCGTCGGTCAGCAGGGCCAGGGTGTCGTTGGTCGCGCGGTTGAAGCTCTCGGTCCGCATCTTGTCCACCGAGTGCATCAGGGCCGGCAGCGACGGGTGTGAGCGCATCACGTCGATCACGGCGTCGACCACGGTGCGCAGTCGTTTCTGCCAGGGGCCGCCGGTTGCCGGGTCGGCCCGCACGCTGCTGAGCGCGTGGTCCACCACGCCCAGGAGCAGCTCGTCCTTGTTCTTGAAATGCCAGTAGAGCGCCATCGGGGTGACGCTCAGTTCTTTGGCGAGGCGACGGATGGTGACCGCCTCGAGGCCCTCCTCGTCGGCGAGGCGCAGTGCCCGGCCGGCCACGGCGGCTTTACTCAGTCGATCGCCCGTCACTTGACAACCATACAACGTACAGGTCTCATGTACGAGGTACATGTACAACGTACAAGTACGCCGTACAGGGGAGAGCTGATGGAAAAGAACCGACGGTGGTGGGCGCTGGTCGCGGTCGCGCTCGGCACCTTCATGACGTATCTGGACAACAACGTCGTCAACGTGGCGCTGCCGAGCATCCAGCGGGATCTCGGGCTCAGCATCGCCGGCCTGGAGTGGATCACCAGCGCGTACATCCTGGTCTTCGCCGGACTGTTGCTGGCCGGTGGCCGCGTCGCGGACGTCCTCGGCACCCGCCTCGCGTTCCTGTCCGGCCTGGTGATCTTCACCGGGGCGTCGGTCGCGGCCGGGCTGGCCGGCGGCCAGGAGCTGCTGATCGGGGCGCGGGCGCTGCAGGGCATCGGGGCGGCGCTGCTCGCCCCGGCCTCACTGGCCCTGCTGCAGCAGCTGTTCCCGGACCCGAAGGAACGCGGCACGGCGATCGGCGTCTGGGGCGGCGTCGGCGCGCTGGCCCTGGCGGTCGGGCCGTTCACCGGCGGGGTGCTCAGCGAGCACGTCTCGTGGGGCTGGATCTTCCTGATCAACCTGCCGATCGGGGTGGCCACGCTCGCGCTGACACTCTTCAGCGTGCCCGCGCAGGGACGGCCCGCGGGCGGCGGCTTCCTGCGGCGACTCGACCCGGCCGGGCTGGCGTCCTCCTCGATCGCGCTGTTCGCTCTCACGTACGCGCTGATCGAAGGCGACGCGGAGGGCTGGACCTCGCCGCTGATCCTGGGATCCTTCGGGGTCGCCGCGGCGGCCGCGGTGGCCTTCGTCGCCCTGCAGAACCGCAACGCCGACGCCATGGTGGACCTGAAGTTCTTCCGCTCCCGGATGTTCACCGGTGGTCTGCTGGCGATGGGCCTGTGGGCGTTCGGCGTCTTCGGCATCTACTTCTACATGGCCATCTACCTGCAGTCGGTGCTCGGCTTCTCGCCGACCGAGGCGGGCGCGGCCTTCATCCCGATGGCGATCATCACCGCCGCTGGGGCGGTCCTCGCGCCGCGCCTGGAGATCCGGTTCGGCGTCGCCCGGGTGACCGCTTTCGGTCTCGCGGTGATGGCCGCCGCGATCGGCGGCATCGCCCAGTACGGCGCCGGCACCACCTACGGCGACCTGCTGCCCTGGTTCCTGCTCTACGGCGTCGGCGGCGGCCTGCTGATCCCGCTGAACACCGTGGTGGTCGACGCCCTGCCGCGCGAGCGGGCCGGCGTCGCCTCCGGCATGCTCAACGTCTCCCGTGAGGTGTTCGGCCTGCTCGGCGTCACGGTGCTCGGCGCGATCCTGGCCGACCGGGCGGCCGCGCCCGGCGGCGACTTCCTGGCCGGCTACCAGTTCTCGCTGGTGGTGGCGGCCGTCCTGGTCGCCGCCGGGGTGCCGGTCAGCCTGTGGATGCTGCGCCGTCAGGCCAGTGCCGGCGCCGGCCCGGAGGGGGACGTGGACACGGCCCGGGAGATCCGCAGCCAGACCACGAAACCCCAGATGACGAACGCGGCGTAGACGGCGTAGAGGATCGCCGACGGGTAGTAGCCGAAGTGCAGCAGCTCCGGCACGCCGACCAGGTCCACGGCGATCCAGAACAGCCAGAACTCGACCCAGCCGCGCGCCATCGCGTAGGTCGCCAGCATCGACCCGACGAAGATCCACGAGTCGGCCAGGTAGTACCACCAGGGCACCGGGAAACCCGCGCCGACCTCGCGGAAGATGAAGAAGAACAGCACCACCGAGGCCAGCGCCAGCGGGATGAGGATCGCCCGCTGGCGCGCGGTCGCCCAGCGCGGGACCACCGCGGTGCCGTTGTCGCGGCGCCGGTTGCGCTGCCAGGCCCACCAGCCGTAGACGCTGGTGGCCAGGAAGAACACCTGCCGGGCGGCCTGGCCGTAGAGCGGGGTGCCCTGGTCGTTGCCGAGCGCCTGCCCCAGGAAGACGGTGAGGAGCAGGAGGTTGCCGATGATCCCTACCGGCCACGCCCAGGCGTTGCGGCGCAACCCGAACAGCGCCGAGCCCAGCCCGAAGGCGTTGCCGACGATCTCCCGCCAGTAGATCGACTGATCGGCGGTCACCTGCCACTTGGCCGTGTAGAAACTCGTCAGCAGTTGATCGATCCAGTCCACGATCCGGGTAAGCGCGCCGGGTTTCCCGGTATTCCGGCCGGGGGCATAGTGAGCCGGGTGACATCCCGGCGCTATGTGAACGGCCGCCCGGCCACCGACGGCGACCAGGACCCCGATGCGGTCTCCTGGATCGACCTCGACGGGCCCGACCCGGTGGAGCTGCGGGCCCTCGCCGACCGGTTCGGCCTGCACCCGCTCGCTGTCGAGGACGCCCTGCAGGACCACGAGCGGCCCAAGGTCGACCGGTACCGCAACCATCTGTTCCTCAACGTCTACGCCGTCGAGCACGGCGACGACGGCCCCCGCAAGACAGAGATCAGCGCCTTCGTCACCCCGCGGGCCCTGATCACCGTGCGCAAGTCGCCGATCGACCTGACACCCCTGCTCACCCGGTGGTCCGTCGGCGAGCGGTCCGCCGCCGGGAGCGGCGTCGACCTTCTGGTGTACGGGTTCCTCGACCTCGTCGTCGACGGGCAGCACCGGGTCGCCCAGCGGATCGACGAGGCGATGGACGGCGTCGAGGACCTGATGCTCGGCGAGGGCCCGGCGCCCCGCGAGGTGCGCCGGCGCGGGTTCGCCCTGCGCCGGCACCTGGCCGCGCTGCGCCGTGCCGTGGCGCCGATGCCCGACGTGGTCCGCGAGGTCGCCCGGGACCTGGCCGGCGACGACCACCTGCGGCCGTACTACCGGGACGTCGAGGACCACGCCCGGCACGCCCTCGACCTGATCGAGCATGCCCGCGTCCGGATCACCGAACTGCTCGACGACGACCTGGCCGAGCAGGGCAACGTCCTGAACGTGGTGACCCGCCGGCTCGCGGCGTGGGCCGCGATCATCGCCGTGCCGACCGCGCTGACCGGCTACTTCGGGCAGAACGTGCCCTATCCCGGCTACGAGACGTGGTGGGGCTTCCTGCTCAGCACGACGCTCATCGTGCTGTCGGGCAGCGGCCTGTACGCGTACCTCAGGCGCCGGGGTTGGTTGTGAACCGGTTAAGCAATCGTTGTCCACAGGGGTCCCCGATCAGTCCCCGGATCGCGTAACGTCGCCCCCGAACCGGGGGAGGGTGAATGCTCGCGCTCGTCATCGGCGCGGTCCGAGCCCGCGCCGCGCAGGTGCTGACGATTCTCGTGCTGACCGTGCTGGCGTCGGCCGTCGCGGTCGCCGGCCCGTGGTACGCGTTCGCCGCCGTCGGCGAGAGCGCCCAGGCCTATCTCGACGTCGCCTCGGCCGGCCAGCGCACCATCTCGGTGGCGAACCGGGTGGACCTGCAGGAGGATCCGGCCGCGCGGTTGCGCCGGTTCACCAGCGAGGTGCGCGAGGGACTGCCGGCCGGCCTCGGCGACGGTGTCACCGGGATGATGTGGCCGCTCAGCGTCCAGGCCGGAGTCTCCACCACCAGCCTGCCGGTGGCGTACCGGGACGACTTCTGCGCGCACGTCCGGCTCGACGGGGCGTGCCCGGCGGCCCGCGGCGACATCGCGCTCAGCCGGCGGGCGGCCCAGCGGCTCGGCGTCACGACCGGCAGCACGGTCACCACCCTCGCCGACACCGCGGACGAGCCGATCACGATGCGGGTGGTCGGCCTCTACACGCTGACCGACCCGGCCGGGACCTACTGGCACGACCCGATGTTCCGCGGCGAGGCCACCCTGGACCCGGCGTTCACCACGGTCGCCACCTTCACCCACTGGGAGCTGCGGACGCCGAACATGGCGTACGACGTGGACGTCCCGGACCCGCTGCTGCGCGGCGACGGCGGCCTCGACCTGGAGACCGCGATCCAGGACGCCGACCGCCGCCTCGGCCGCGCCCAGAACCGGCTCACCACCGAGGCCGTCTCGCTGCACCAGGCGATCGTGCGGGACCGCGCCACCATCCTCGACGGGGTCCGCACCACCGGGGCCCAGCTGCTGATCCTCACCCTGTTCGCGATCGGCCTCGCCGGGTGGTACACGCTCCGCGACCGCCGGGCCGACGCCGCCCTGCTCAAGCTCCGCGGGATCAGCCGGTTCGGTCGGCTGCGCCTGGCCTGGGGCCAGCACCTGGTCCCGCTGACCGCCGGCGTGCTGATCGGCGTCCCGGCCGGCTACCTGCTGGCCCGGTCCCTGGCCGGGCCGGTGCCGATCGCCCCCGACCAGCGGTCCGCCCTGGTCCAGAGCGCGCTCGCGGTCGGCGCCGTGCTGCTCGGCGGCCTGGCCGTGCTGGCCGCGGTGGAGGCGGCGGTGCTCGGCCGGCCGGTGTCCGCGCTGCTGCAGCGGACCTCCGCCCCGAGCGGCGCCTGGCGCCCGGCGCTGATCGACATGCTGCTGATCGCCGTCGCGGTCGCCGCGATCTACCAGGCCCGCTCCGGCCGGCCGTCGGACGGGCTCGGCCCCGCGGCGCCCGCCCTGATCGCGCTCACCGTCGCGCTGGTCGCGGCCCGCCTGCTGAGCCGGGCCGCCGACCGGGGCGGCGGCGCCGCGCTGCGCTCCGGCCGGCTGCGGACCGGCCTCACCGCCCTGCGGATCTCCCGCTCGCCCGGCACCGACCGGGTGTTCGCGCTGGTCGTGGTCGCGGTCGCGATGTTCGTGACGGCGGCCGGCGGCTGGGGCGCGGAGACCGACGCCCGGCTCGCCCGCAGCAGCGCCGAGCTGGGCGCGGTCCGGGTGCTGGCCGTCGAGGCCGCCAACCGGACCGCGCTGCTGCACGCCGTCCGCAGCGCCGACCCCGGCGGGCAGGAGGCGATGGCCGCCGTCCGCAACCGCGGCGACGTGCTCGACATCCTCGAGGTGGACACCGAGCGGTTCACCGCCGTCACCTCCTGGCGCCCGGAGTACGGGCCGCCCGCCGCCCTGCCGGACGCGGTCGCCGCCGCCACCCGGCCGCCGATGCCGCTGGTCACCGGGGACCGGATCACCCTGCGCGCGCAGCGGGCCGGCCGATTCGACGTGGCCCTGCGACTGCGCCTGCAGCACGAGGGCACCGGCGAGGCGGTCACCGCCGACTTCGGGACGCTGCGACCCGGCGACCAGACCCGGACCGTCCCGGTCGCCGGCTGCTCCACCGTGCCCGGCTGCCGCATCGTCCGCTGGGAGATGACCAGCCCACCGGACCCCGACGGCAGGTTCGAGCCACCACCGGAGGGCACCTCGGTCACGGTGTCCGGCCTCGGCCAGGGCGGCTCGGAGTCCGGGCTGCTGGACGCCGCCACGCTCGGCGACATCCGGCGCTGGCGGGCCGGCACCGTGGGCGCCGCCCTCGACCTGACGGCCGCCGACGGCAGGCTGCGGCTCGCCGCCGACCCGAACAAGAGCGGGGCGGGCGTGGTCGGGACCGACGCGTGGGCGTCCGACTCGCTGCTGCCGCTGCCCGCGCTGCTGGCCGGTCCGCTGCCGGACGAGTGGCGGGACGCGGACCCGGCGCTCGGGACGTACGGGGAGCCGGTCCCGCTCCGGGTCACCGCCACCGTCGGCGCGCTGCCGCTGATCGGCCGCAGCGGGCTGATCATCGACCTGGACGCGGCCCGCCGGGTGGCCGCCGAGGCCGGCTCCGGCGGCGACTACCAGGTCTGGCTGGCCCCCGGCGCCCGGCCCGGCATCGTCGCCGACCTGACCGCGGCCGGGCTCACCGTCACCGCCGACTCCACGGTCACCGCCCACGCCGCCCGGCTCGGCGCCCAGGGCCCGGCCGTCGTCGTCCGGTTCTCGCTGATCGCCGGCATCGCGGCGCTGCTGCTCGCCGCGGCCACCGTCGCGGTCGCCGCCTCGGTGGACCGGCGCTCGCTGGCCGACCAGTTCGCCGCCCTCCGCGTCCAGGGCCTGCCCCGCCGGGTCGCCGTCACCACCGGTTACGCCGGCGCCGCCGCCCTGATCCTGGCCGGCCTGCTCGGCGGGGTGCTGGCCGCGCTGCTGGCCGCGTCGTTCATCGGCCGGACCGTGCCGCTGTTCGCCGACGGCTGGGCGGTGCTGGAGCCACCCCGCCCGCTCAACGCCGGCACCACCACGCTCGCGGTGCTCGCCGCCGTCGTGGTGCTCGGCCTGACCGCCTGGACCGCCCTGCTGCCGCTGCTGCGCGGCCTGCGCGCGGACCGGTCCGCCGCCCGGACGGAGGCCGGCCGATGATCTCCCTGGTCTTCGCGATGCTCTGGCGCCGGCGTGGGCAGGCCGTCACCCTCGCCCTGCTGTCCCTGCTCGCGGTCGCCTCCGCGGTCGCCGCCCCGGCCTATCTGATCGCCGCCGAGCGGGCCGTCGCCGCCGGCCAGATCGAGACCGCCGCCACCAGCGAGCTGACCCTGGTGACCCGGCGCAGCCTCGACGCCATGGACGACCCGTCCGGCCGGGCCGGGATCGACTTCCCGGACGCCGGCAAGGCGCTGCTCAGCCTGAGCGGCTTCACCTACTACCACTCCGCCGAGGTGCCGGCCGTCGGGCTGGAGAAGAGCATCGAGTACCCGACCCGGGTCGTCTACCGCCAAGGCCTCTGCGACCACGTCCGGATCATCACCGGGCGGTGCCCGGCGGCCGAGGGCGACGCGCTGCTCGGCGAGGACACCGCGCGGCGGCTCGGGCTGACCGCCGGCGACCTCATCGAGATCCGGGCGGCCCGGCAGAACGACATCACCAAACCCCCGACCTGGATGCCCGAGGGCCGGCCGAAGACGATGACGGTGGCCGGGACGTACCGGGCGGCCGACCCCAGCGAGGCGTACTGGGGGCTGCACGGGTACTTCGTCGGCGGGCCGGGGATCGGCAGCGGTGAACCGGTGTTCGTCAACCACGAGACCATGGAGACGACCGAGCGGACCGTCACGACGATGGCGATCGACGGGATCGCCCAGCCGGGGACGATCGACATCGACCGGCTCGACCAGTTGCGGGCCGATCTCGTACGCCTCAACACCACCTCCGACGATCTGGAGCAGATCCAGTTCAACAGCGCCATCCCGCGCCTGCTCGACCGGATCGACGAGGGCCGGGCCGCGGCCCGCCTGCTGGTGCCGGTCATCGCGGTGCCGCTGGTCCTGCTCGCCTGCTTCACCATCTACCTGACCGTCGGCTACGGCGCCGAGGGCCGGCAGAGCGAGCTGGCCGTCGTCGCGCTGCGCGGCTCCCGCTGGTGGACCCGCTGGTGGCTGGCCACCGGGGAGAGCCTGATCGCCGTGCTGGCCGGCGCCGTGGCCGGTTGCCTCACCGGGCAGCTGCTGGTCAACGTGGTGGCGGCGGCCCTCTTCCCCGGGGTGGGCGCCGACCCGGCGTTCTCCTCGCTGCGGTACGCGCCGGTGGCCGCCGCGGCCGCCCTGGTCGCCGCCGTGGTGGCGCAGCGGCGGCAGCTCACCAGCTCGGTCGCCGGCCTGCTCCGGCGCACCCCTGCCGCCGGCCGCCGCCGGCTCGCCGCCGCCGAGGCCGTCGTGGTGGTCCTCGCCATCGCCACCGGCGCCCAGTACGCCCTCGCCGACGAGCCGCTCACCGGCGTCGGGATGTTCGCGCCGGCGCTGCTGGTGCTGGCGCTGGCCCTGGTCGCCGCGTGGGCCCTGCTCCCGCTGGTGAGCCGGGGCGCGGTGGCCGCCCTGCACCGCGGCCGGCTCGGTCTCGCGCTCGCCGGTCTCCAGTTGTCCCGCCGGCCCGGCGCCGGCCGGCTGTTCGCCCTGCTGGTGGCCGCGGCGGCGGTCGCCGGATACGCCGCCGGGGCGGTCGACACCGCGAGCCGCGGCCGGGAGGTCGAGGCGACGCTCGGCACCGGCGCCGAACGCGTCCTCACCGTCAACCCGGTGACCCGGGGGAAGCTGATCGACGCGGTCCGGGCCGCCGACCCGGCCGGCGAATTCGCGATGGCGGCCGTCAAGCTGCCCAGCGGCATCAACGCGGTCCCCGGGTACGCGGTCGACTCCGCACGGCTCGCCGCCGTCGCCGCCTGGCCGGAGGACGGGCCGGACCCGGACGGCGTACACCGGCTCCTGCACCCCCGGCCGGCCGATCCGCCGCTGTTCACCGGGCCGGAGATCACCGCCGACGTGACGTACACCAGCGGTGGCGCGCCGCTGCTGATGACGATCTCCGTGTCGTCGACGTCCGGCCTCGGCGACGGGCTGCTGCGGCTCGGCGAGTTGAAACCGGGCACGCACACCTACCGTAACCGGGTCGAACTGTGCGGCCAGGGCTGCCGGCTCAACGGCATCTCGATCACCGGAGGCGGCGCCGCCACCCCCACCATCAGCGGGCAGGTGGTGATCCGCGCGCTGAACACCGCGCAGCCGGCCCCGCTCACCGACCCGGCCCGCTGGCGGCCCACCGAGGAGGCCCGGCTGTCCGCGGCGCCGGACGGGCTGCGGGCCGACGTGACCGTTCCGGTCGGCGGCAACGACGGCGCCTGGATCCAGCCGGCCGCCACCCCCTACCCGGTGCCGATGGCCTACGCCGGACGGGAACTGCCCGACGTGACGCTGTCCGACGTCGCCCCGTCACCGGTGCCGCTTACCCCGGTGGCGACCCTGCCCGCCGTGCCCGCCGCCGGGCGGCAGGCCGTCCTCGTCGACCTGGAATACCTCGGCGTGCTGTCCGCCGACCCCAAGCAGCTCAACGAACCCCAGGTGTGGCTCAACGCCGCGGCCCCCGCCGACGTGGCCGAGCGGCTCGCTGCCCAGGGGCTGTCGATCGCCGCCGACGCGCCGGCCGCCGCCGTCCGGGACTCGCTCGACCGGCAGGGCCCGGCCGTCGCCCTCTGGTTCCACCTGATCGCCGCGGTCCTCGCCGGCCTGCTCGGCGCCGGGGCGCTGGCCCTGACCGTGGCGGTGGACCGGACCCGCCGTGCCGAGGACCTCACGGCGCTGCGCGTGCAGGGGCTCCGGCGCGGCCCGGCCGCGAGCGCGACTCTCTGGACCTACCCGGTGCTGGTCACCATCGCCACCGCCGTCGGCGTGCTGGTCGCCCTGGTGGCGTGGCGGCTGACCGGGTGGGCGCTGCCGCTGGCCGGGCTCACCCCGCCCGACCTGCCGCTGCCCACCTGGCCCCGACCGGCAGCCGTGCTCGCCGCGGCCGGCGCCGTCCTCGCCGTCGAGTTCCTGGTCGCCCTCCTCAGCGGCCGCGACCTGCGCCGCCGGATCGAGCGCCGATGACGGGGACGGTGGGCGGGACAGTCCTGGTGAGCATCTCGAGGAGAAGGGGACGGCGATGGGGACGCTGACGGTGGACGGGGCGGAGCTGGGGTACGGGGACGGCCCGGCCGTGCTGAGCGGGATCACCGTGACCGCCCGGCCCGGTGAGGTGCTCGCGGTCACCGGCACCTCCGGGGCCGGGAAGACCACGCTGCTCAGCGCCATGGCCGGCGCCCTGACCACCCGCTCCGGGACGGTGACGGTGAACGGCGCCCCGCTGACCGGCCGGGATCACGCCGTGTCGCTCGGGGTGGTGCTGATCCCGCAGGACAACGGCCTCGCGGCGATCCTGACCGCCGCCGAGAACATCTCCGTCGCGGTGATCGCGACCGGTGGCTCGCCCGCCGACGCGCGCCGCCGGACCGCCGAGTCGCTGGACGCGCTCGGCCTCTCCGGTCAGGCGAACCAGCTGATCGACGAGCTGTCCGGCGGCCAGCAGCAGCGCACCGCCCTGGCCCGCGGGCTGGCCCTGCGGGGTGACGTGGTCCTGGCCGACGAGGTGACCAGCGAACTCGACGCCGCGAACCGCCAGCGTGTCCTCGACCTGCTGCGGGCCGAGGCGGCGCGGGGCGCTGCCGTCGTCTTCGCCACCCACGACCCGGAGGCGGCCGCGGCCTGCGACCGCGAACTGCACCTCGCCGACGGCGCCGCCACCTGGCCGCGTCCCTGACGTCGCCGTCCGGCGGCCGTACCCCTCAGGCGGGGGTGTCGTGCCCGGAGGGCACCAGGCTGACCTCGCCGTCGACGTGCTGCACCGTGAACAGGGTGCCCGGCGGGTAGGAGCCCAGCACCTCCGGCGGGAGCTGGACCGTGCCGTCCCCGGCGACCACCGCGAAGTCCTGGCCGTCCCGGCCCTCGGCGCCGACCCGCCCGTCCCGGATGGTGACCGCACGCCCCAGCCGGGCGCCCACCTCGTTGTCGTGGGTGACCACCACGATCGTGGTCTGCCGTTCGGTGTTGACCGTCTCCAGGGCGTCCAGCACCTCGTCGCGCCCGGCGGTGTCGAGGCGGCTGGTCGGCTCGTCGACGAGCAGCAGGCCGGGGCCGGTGGCGATGCCGACGGCGAGGGCGGCGCGCTGCCGGCCGCCGGGGGTGAGGTCGGCGAGTTTGCGGCGGCCCTGGCCGGGCAGGCCGACCAGGTCGAGGATGCGGTCCGGGTCGTCCAGCTCGATGCCGCGGGTGTGCGCGGCCCGGCGCTGGGCGAGCCAGATGTTGCGGTGCAGCGTGGCGTAGGGGAGCAGGTTGCGGGCGGCGCCCTGCAGGACCACGCCGATCTCGGTGCCGCGCAGCCGGGAGATCTCGCTGTCGGAGAGCTTGCCCATCTCGTAGGTGCCGATGACGATGCGCCCGGCGGACGGGCGCATCAGACCGGCGAGCAGCGCGATCAGGGTGGATTTGCCGGAGCCGGACGGGCCGACCAGGGCCAGGGTCTCGCCGGGCGCGATGGACAGGTCGACACCGGCGAGGGCGACGACGTCACCGGCTTCGGCACGATAGATGTGCACCACCCGGCGGCAGGCGACGGCGAGTCCGTTCATGCCTGTCAAGCTAATCGAGGTGGACCGGCCTGACGACCCCGTCCGGGCGCAACCTATCGTGAAGTCGTGCGTGACATCGCCGTTTTCACCGGATCCGCCCATCCCGAGCTCGCGAAGGAGATCTGCGAACACCTCGGTGTAATGCTGTCGCCGACCAAGATCGACCGGTTCGCCAACGACTGCATCGAGGTGCAGCTGCAGGGGAACTGCCGGGAGCGCGACGTCTTCATCATCCAGCCGCTGGTCCCGCCGACCCAGGAGCATCTCGCCGAGCTGCTGTTCATGCTGAACGCGGCCCGGGGCGCGTCGGCCGGGCGGATCACCGTGGTGCTGCCGCACTACGCGTACGCCCGCAGTGACAAGAAGGACGCCCCCCGCATCTCGATCGGCGGTCGCCTGGTCGCCGACCTGCTGACCACCGCCGGCGCCGACCGGGTGCTGGCGATGACCCTGCACTCGCCGCAGGTGCACGGCTTCTTCAACATCCCCGTCGACCATCTGCACGCGCTGCGGGAGCTGGCCCACCACTTCCGCGGCTACGACCTGAGCAACACCGTGGTGGTCTCGCCGGACCTGGGCAACGCCAAGGAGGCCGCGGCCTTCGCCCGGATGCTGGGGGTCGAGGTGGCGGCCGGCGCGAAGCAGCGGTTCGCCGACGACAAGGTGGTGATCAGCTCGGTGATCGGTGAGGTCGCCGACCGGGACGTGATCGTCCTGGACGACGAGATCGCCAAGGGCAGCACGGTGTTCGAGCTGCTGGCCCGGCTGCGCGAGCGCAACGTGCGCAGTGTCCGGGTGGCCTGCACCCACGGCCTGTTCACCAACGACGCGATCAAGCGGCTGGCCGCGGAGAAGGAGATCGAGGAGATCGTCTGCACCAACACGGTGCCGATCCCGGCGGAGAAGGCCGACGACAAGCTGACGGTGATCTCGGTGGCCCCGGCGCTGGCCGAGGCGATGCGGCGGATCCACAACGGCGAGTCGGTGAGCGCCCTGTTCGCCTGATTCTGGCAAACCGGCCACATGAGCCTCACCTAACGCGAATCATTACCGCATGGGAGTCATGGCTTACCCCCTCCGGTACGCGCTTGCCGATCTCGCCCTCGCGCTCAGCCGCGCGGCGGCGGATCCGGCCGAGGTTCGCTCCACGGCGGCCCGCGCCGCCGCCGACATGATCGGTGACGGCAGCGGGGTGCAGCTGCTCCGCGACGACGGGCGGTACGAGGAGATCTCGTACCACCATCTCGACAACGAACGTTCGGCACCGCTGGCCCGGGCTCTGTCCCGGGCCGGCCAGACCCCGGACGACGAGTACTCCACCACCCTGGCCGCGAGCCGCCGCCCGATCGTGCTGGCCGGGGAGACCGCCGCGGCGCTCGCGAACCCCGAGCTGTCGATCACGGCCGCCGTGCTGAGCCCGATCATCGTGGACAACACGTACGCGGGCTATCTGATCCTGACCCGGCACGCCCCGGAGGCCTTCTACTCCACCCCTGAGGTGGAACTGGCCCGGGACATCGCCGGTGAGCTGTCGCTCGCGGTGAGCAGCGCCCGCGCCCAGGAGCGGCTGCGGGCCGCCGAGGAGCGGTACCGCCGGGTGCTGGAGACGATCCCGGAGGGTGTGCTGCAGCTCGACCCGAACGGGGTGGCCACCTACGCCAACGAGCCGATCGGCGTGGTCCTGGGCATGCCGCGGGCCGAGCTGATGGGGGTGTCGCTGCGCGGCTTCCTGGACAACGTGGGCCAGAAGGAACTGGACCGGCGGATCAACGAGTGCAAGACCGGGCGGTCCACGGTGGGCGCGACCCGGCTGATGCGGGCGGACGGCTCGCGGCGCAGCGTACGGATCAGCATGATGCCGGTCCAGGACGAGAACCACGAGTTCACCGGCGTCCTCTGCATGATCACCGACACCACCGATCACATCGACGCCCGCGGCCTGAAGCGGCAGCTCGACCACCTGCGCCGGCTGGACAGTCTGGGCCAGCTGATCGGCGGCCTGTCGCACGACTTCAACAACCTGATGACCGTGGTGGCCGGTTCGGCCGACATGATCCTCGGCACCGCCGAGGAGGGCTCACCGCACGCCCAGCTGGCCAAGGACATCCTGGACGCGGTCGGCACCGGGCGGACGCTGACCCACCAGTTGCTGGCGTTCGGCCGCAGCGAGGGCAACCGGCCCGAGGTGATCCCGATCCCGGATCTGCTGACCGACGTGCAGGCGCTGTTCAGCCGGACCCTCGGCGAGCGGATCGGGCTGGACCTGGCGTTCGGCCCGGACGTGTGGCCGGTGAAGGCCGAACGTGGCCCGCTTGAGCAGGCCCTGGTCAACCTGGCCGCGAACGCCCGGGACGCGATGCTGCACGGCGGCATGGTCCGGGTGACGGCCACCAACGAGGTGGTGGAGCCGGGGCAGCTGGCCGCCGAGGGGGCGCCGGCCGGCAAGTTGGTGCACCTGGTGGTCACCGACACCGGGCAGGGCATGGAGGAGGAGGTACGCCGCCGCGCGCTGGAGCCGTTCTTCACCACCCGCCCGACCGCGGCCGGCCTGGGCCTGGCCACCACGGCCGGGATCGTGCAGAACCTGGGCGGCCACATCGAGCTGGAGTCCCAGCCCCGGATGGGCACGACGGTGCACATCTACCTGCCGGCGGCCGAGCAGAAGGCCGGTACGTCGGGGGAGGGCCAGCGCCGGACCGCGGTGATCGGGCGGGTGCTGATCGTCGAGGACCAGCCGGACGTGGCGCAGTTGGTGCGGCGGCTGATCGAACCCGCCGGGTACGAGATCGCGGTCGCCACCGACGCCCTGATGGCGGTCACCCAGGTCGCCTCGGGCGCGCGGCCGGACCTGCTGATCACCGACGTGGTCATGCCGACGATGACCGGGCCGGAGCTGGCCGGAGCGCTGCGTACCCATCAGCCGGACCTGCCGGTTCTCTACATGTCGGGGTACACGGCGGCGTCGCTCGGGCCGCAGCTGCACCTGGACGAGAACAGCATGCTGCTGGAGAAGCCGTTCACACGGTCGACCCTGCTGGGTGCGATCCGCTCGCTGTGCGGCCCCCAACCACCCGTGTCAGGAAAATGACGCAGACTTGCCGAAATTTCGGGCAAACGGCACTATTCCCGGGTGGCTGAGGACCAAGTCGTCGGGAACTCGTACCGCCTGATCCGCCCGATCGGACAGGGCGCGACCGGTACCGTCTGGCGTGGTGAAGACCAGGCGTCAGGCGAACCGGTCGCGATCAAGCTGTTGCACGACAGTCTGCTCCGGCAGCCCAGACTGGTCACCCGGTTCGTCCAGGAGCGGACCATCCTGCTGATGCTCCGGCATCCCAACGTGGTCCGGGTCCGTGACCTGTTCAGCGCCGGTGAGACGCTCGGCCTGGTGATGGACCTGGTCGACGGCGGGAACCTGCGCGACCACCTGCACCGCAACGGCACGCTCGCGCCGGGGGAGGCGTGCCGGCTGGCCGCGCAGATCGCCGCCGCCCTGGCCGAGGCGCACGACCTCGGCATCATCCACCGCGACCTGAAACCCGACAACGTCCTGCTGGACAGCGCCGGCGAGACCCGGCTGACCGATTTCGGCATCGCCCGGATCCTGAACCTGCCCAGCATGACCACCCCGAACGCGGTCGTCGGCACCCCGCACTACATGGCCCCGGAGGCGTTCCACGGCGTCACCCCGAGCGCGGCCACCGACGTCTACGCGCTCGGCGTGATGCTCTACGAGCTGGTGTGCGGGCATCCGCCGTACCGCAGCGACTCGATACCGGAGCTGATGCGCCTGCACGCCGAGGGCGATCCGCCGCGCCGCCCCGGCATCCCCGGCCCGCTCTGGCGGATCATCACCGCCTGCCTGTCCGAGAAGGCCCGCCAGCGGCCGGGCGCCGCCGAGCTGGTCACCGATCTCACGGCGCTGGCCGCCAACCTCGCGGAGATGCCGGCGCTGCCTCCCGCCGTACCCTCGCACCCGGAAGAACCCCGGCCACCGGCGAACCGTGCCCTGCCCGCACCGCGCCGCCACCGTCCGCGCAACGACGCCCCGGCCGGCCGCTGGTCCCGTCCCGGCGCGATCGCCGCCCTGGTCGCGGGCACCATGCTGGTCTCCGGCATCGCCACCACCGCCTGGCACCTGGGGCGGTCCGGCACCCGGACCCTCCAGGCGCCCTCGATCGCCGCGCCGCAGGCGTCCCGGGTACCGCAGGCCCGGACCGTCCCGAGCGGCGCTGCGCGCCGGCCCTCCCCGAAACCCACGCGGTCGCCGCACAAGGGCAGCCGCGACGTCACGCTTCCCGTTCCGGACGTCAAGACCAACCCCGCGGCGGTACGGGTGACGCGCCCCGCCCCCACGAAAAAGGCGCCCGACCCGCCCCTGCCGGAGGCAAGGACGCGAGGTCCCTGGCAGTGTTCGCAGGGGTTCGTCTTCGATCTGCCGAGCCGTACCCCGCTCGGCCCCCGCCCGTGTCACTCGGTCGGCAGCGACGTCCGGTTCCAGGCGTCCCTGACCGCCCCGGCGGGCGGCCGCGGCCGGATCGAGGTGACCCTGCAGGACACCGCCACCGGGCGTACCGTCGCCGGCCCCGCCACCTGCGACAACCTGAACTTCACCCGGGACTCCTACACGCGGGACTGCGGTCCCGGCGGCGCGCGCCCGAAACGCGGCCGTACCTACACGGTGGTGATGTCCTACCGCTACAGCCGCGACGGCCGTACCACCACCAGCACCACCCGCGGCCGCCCCTTCACCTGGTAATTCCCCAGGCTGGTCGTCGGTGCTGTCTCGGCGGGGTTGAGACAGCACCCACGACCAGCCGGGGTCAGCCGATCGCGGGGTGGAACTGGGGGATGTTGGAGACGCCGCCGTACTCGTTCACCGCGATCGGGTCGATCCCGGCCGAGGGCTCCCGGTCCGCGCCGGTCCGGCCGTCCAGCACGACCGCGTCGTTCTTGACCCTGCCGTACACCGCGCCGTGCCAGGCGAACGTCACCCGCGGCGCGAGCCGGTCCGCCGTCGGCAGCCGCCACAGCTCCGCCCCGGTGGCCGCGTCGAACCCGGCCACCTTGTCGTTGTCGAGCGAGCACACGGTGACCGCCTGCTCGTCGTGGTGGCACCCGCCGACCCGCGTCCCGTTGATCGTCGCGGTCAGTTTCCCGTTCGCGTTCAGGAAGCCGGCGGAGCGCGCCCCGGTGGCATGGTTGCTCACCGCGACGGCGGCGAACCCGGGGCCGGCCGGCGAGATCGTGAACCCGCCGGACGGGACCCGCAGCGCGGTCCAGCGCTGTTTCCCGTCCGCCACCCCGAGACCGCTCACGAACGCGGGCCCCTTGCCGGCGGTGTGGGCGAGCAGCGTGTCACCGAGCACCGCCGCGCCCTGCAGCCCGGCGCGCCGCCACAGCGTCCGGTCGTTGATCACGTCGACGGCGACGGTCTCCGGGTCGTCCATCGTGGCGCCCTTGCCGAAGACCAGCACCACCACGTCGCCGTGGGTGCCCGCGATCCGGACGGTGTCGTGGGCGCCGGCGCCGTTCGCGGGGGCGGGCGGGACGTCCACGGTGACCGAGCCGGCGCCCTTGCCGGTCGCGGCGTCGGCCGTGACCACTTCCAGCTTGCTCCGCTTCGTGCTGGTGCCGGCGGCCGGCAGGGCGACCGGGTAGGCCGCCGCGACCCGATCGCCCGCGGACGTCCTCATCAGCACCGACGGATGCTCCTGGAAGTCCAACGGGGTGCCGCCGGGGGCCACCCGCTCGCCCTCCGGCTCGGCCACGGCCACCGTCCTGCCGGTGAGCAGGTCGGTGACGGTCAGGCCGGCGGTGTCGCCGTAGAAGGCCAGGTTCTTGCGGAGCAGCACGTTGCTGCCGTTCGGCCGGCCGATGTTCAGCGCTTTCGCCTGGAAGCGGACCGGCGGGTCGAACGTCGCCCCGGCGGTGGCCTGCGGCGGCGGTGGCGCGAGCGAACCGTCGATCCGCGGCGCGACCGGGGTGTCACAGCCCGCCGTCGCGAGCAGTGCCAGCATCGTCGCGGTTCCGAGGACCCGTACCGGTCGGCTCATGCGTTCGTCTCCCTCGTGTCGCGCTGGACGTCCGCACGAAGGGTAGCCCCGAGCACGTGTGGACTTCGGGCGCGCATAGCGGCCGAAGTCCACACGCGAATCAGTGGTCGCGGAGGGTCGCGGCCATCCGGCGTACGAAATCGGGGTCGTCCTCCGGGCCGATGAAACCGCTCGCCGCCCGCCCGCCGCCCGCCGTGACCACCGGGGCGCGGCCCGCACGGAACCAGGCGATCGCCCCGAACACCGGGCAGAGCACGATGAGCACCGCCCACGCGCGCCGCGGGAACGACTGGAGACGGGACCGTTCGGTGCGGAGGCAGTCGATCAGCGCCACCACGCTGAACGCGACGACGGCGAGGAAGAGCAGCGTGTTCACTCGGGCCATGACGCAGAATCCTGGCGCCCGTGGGCGGCGATCGGGGTCCGCCCACGGTGCCGGTGGGTTGTTACGCGGCGCCGCTGAAGGCCGGCAGGTATCCGCTGGTGTAGCCGCTGCTGTTCGGGTGGTACGAGTTCTGCGGCGGGATGATCGTCAGTCCGTTGAGCCACGGCCGCGAGGCGCAGACCCCGTGACCGGTGAACTCGTCCCGGACCTCGGAGTAGACGAACCCGGCCGCCTCGGCCCGCTGTTTGATCATCTCGTCGAGCACTCGCGCGCCCTCGTTGAGCGACCGCCGTTTGGCGAGGCTCATCTCGCAGAGGATCGAGGAGGTGTCGAAGATCAGCGGGTACGACAGGACCACCACCCGGGCGTCCGGCGCCTTCGTCCGGATCGCGGCGTAGGTGGCGTCGAGTTTGCCGGGGAGGGTGTTCGCCACGTACGCCCGGCCCTGCGCGACCCTGCTCGCGCACGCCGCGTCGCTGGAGGTGAGGCAGGTGAGGACGGTCGGCGCGAAGCCGGCGTCGTTGCCGCCGATGGTGATGCTGATCAGATCGGCGCCGGCCCGCATGGCCGGAACCTGGCTGGTGCGGACGTCGTCGGTGGTGGCGCCGCCGCAGGCGAGGAACTGGAAGGACGCGGGGTCGTTGCGGGAGGCCCATTGGGCCGCGTAACTGGTGTTGCTGCGCAGGCACGTGCCGGACTGGCCGGGGGCGCCCACACCGGAGGAGTACGAGTCCCCGAGCGCGACGTAGTCGACGCTGCTCGCCGCGTACGCGGGGGTGGCGACGGCGAGGCTGAGGACGGACGAGATGACGAGGACGGTGGCTCTTCTCATCGATGACCTCCTTTGTTACCGCACGGTAGGCCGCGGTGATGAGAAAAGGAATCCGGTGAAATTCCTGTTACGAAGTAGTAAAGTCCGTCAATATGTTCGACGTTCCGGGGGATGCTCAGCGATCCTCCAGGGCGGCGCGCTAGCGTCGGATCATGCACGAGAGCCGAGCCCGCCGAGTCGTCGCCGATCTGCGGGCGCGCAACGTCTTCGCCCACCTCAAACTGCCCAGCGCCGGCCGCTCGGGTTATGCGGTCCGGATCGTCCTGCCCGACGGCCGCGAGGCGCTCTGGGGTGACGACGGTTCGGCCGCCCTCAAGGCGCAGGTGATGCGCGACGGCGTCCTGGTCGGTTTCGTCGACGCGATCGAGGGCTCCGAGGACTTCACCGACGAGCAGGTGGTCGACGCCATCGCCGCCGCGGACTACGACCGCCCGATCGGCCGCTCCGCGCGCCCCGCGGTCCAGCGCCCGGTTCCCCCACCGCCACCCCCGACCCTGGCCCAGCGCCTCCGCGGCCTCCGGGGCTGAGCGTCAGCCGCTCAGGTGGCTCTTGAGCAGGGTGAGTGTCTGCTCCAGTTCCTCGCGCAGGGCGCGGCCGGCCGCCTCCGCGTCACCGCGGATCACCGCCTCGACCAGGGCGGTGTGCCCCACGTCGCCCGGCACCGGGTCGTGCGCGCGCAACCCGACCAGCCCGACCAGGTCCAGCAGTTTCTCCTGCAGCACCGGGGTGAACTCGGTGAACAGGCCGCTGAGCACCGGATTGTGCGCGGCGGCGACCACCGCGGCGTGCAGGGCGATGTCGATCTCGACGAACGCGGCGTCGCTCGCCGACGTGGCGGCGCGGCGGCGGTCGAGGGCGGCCCGTAGCGCCGTGACGTCCTCCTCGGTACGGCGGCCGGCGGCGAGCCGGGCCGCGTCCACCTCGAGGATCATCCGGGCCTCGTAGACATCGGTGATCGCGGCCTGCCGCAGCCGGGTGCTCCAGTCGTCGCTGGGCCGGGTGGCGATGACGAACACTCCGGAACCCTGGCGGGCCCGGACCATCCCGGCGCCGGCCAGGGCGCGCAGCGCCTCCCGCACGGTGGAACGCCCGACGCCGAGCGACTCGGCCAGGGTGACCTCGCCGGGCAGTTTCGTGCCGACCGGCCAGTCGCCGCCGGTGATGTGCTCGCGCAGCCGGTCGGTGGCCTGCTGGACGAGGGGGGAGGGCCGTAACGGACCGGACGTCATGCGCGAATTCTAACTTGTCTGAGGACCTGAGGAGTTAGTAGTGTGCGTCCATGTTCTCCACCCTGCGCACCCCGTCCGGCGACGTCCCCGCGGACGCCCCGCACTGGAATCCGCAGCGCCCCAGCGCGATGCCGTACCACCGCTACCGTCCCGCCCACGACCGCGTCGCCGTGCCGCTGACCGCCCGCACCTGGCCGTCCGCCCGGATCGAACGGCCCCCGCTCTGGGTGCCCGTCGACCTGCGTGACGGCAACCAGGCCCTGGCCGAGCCGATGGACACCGCCCGCAAACGCCGGATGTTCGACCTGATGGTGGCCATGGGCTTCAAGGAGATCGAGGTCGGCTATCCGTCGGCGAGCCGGACCGACTTCGACTTCGTCCGTCACCTGGCCACCAGCGGCGCGGTGCCGGACGACGTCACGGTGGTGGCGTTCACCGCGGCCCGCCACGACCTGATCGACCGGACCGTGGAGTCGATCGCCGGCCTGCCCCGCGCCCTGATCCACCTCTACACCCCGACCGCCCCGGTCTGGCGGGACGTGGTCCTCGGCCGTACCCGGGCCGACCTGCACGCGATGATCCTGGAAGCGGCCGGGCACCTGATGCGGTCGGCCGGTGACGACGTGCGCTTCGAGTTCTCGCCGGAGATCTTCAACCTGACCGAGCCGGACTACGTCCTCGACGTCTGCAACAGCCTGACCGAGTTGTGGGAGGCGAGCCCGGACCGGCCGGTGGTGCACAACCTGCCGGCGACCGTCGAGGTGGCGACCCCGAACGTGTACGCGGACCAGATCGAGTACATGCACCGCCACCTGGCCCGCCGCGACAGCGTGATCCTCTCGGTGCACCCGCACAACGACCGCGGCACCGGGGTGGCCTGCGCCGAACTGGCGGTGCTCGCCGGGGCGCAGCGGGTGGAGGGTTGCCTGTTCGGCAACGGGGAACGGACCGGCAACGTCGACCTGGTGACCCTGGCGCTCAACCTGTTCGCCCAGGGCGTCGACCCGATGATCGACTTCTCGGACATCGACCTGGTCCGGGACGTGGTGGAGCACTGCAACCGGATTCCGGTGCACCCGCGTCACCCGTACGCCGGGGAGTTGGTCTACACCGCCTTCTCCGGCACCCATCAGGACGCGATCGCCAAGGGCATGGCGCTCCGGGCGGCGAAGCAGGCCGACGACGCGGTCTGGGAGGTGCCGTACCTGCCGATCGACCCGGCCGACGTGGGCCGCACCTACGAGGCGATCATCCGGATCAACTCGCAGTCCGGCAAGGGCGGGGTCGCCCACCTGCTCAAGGTCCACCACGGCGTGGAGCTGCCGGACGGGATGCGCCAGGACTTCTCCCGCACCGTGCAGACGGTCGCCGACGAGACCGGGGCGGAACTCGCGCACGAGGAGTTGTGGGAGCTGTTCCGGCGGACGTACCTGCACCCGGCCGGCCCGGTCACCCTGGTCTCGTGGCGGGCCGGCGAGCCGGAGCACCGCTTCGACGGCGTGTTCCGCGTCGACGGCCGGGAAAGGGCCTGCGGGGGTACGGGTAACGGCCCGCTGTCCGCCCTCGCCGCCGCGCTGCGCGAGGCCGGGGTGGATGCCGATGTGCTGGAGTTCCACGAGCACGCCGCGACGACGGGGACGGCGAGCCCGGCCGTCGCCTACGTCCGCTGCCGCGTCGGCGACACCACGGCCTGGGGCGCCGGCCTCGACGACTCCCTGCTGGCCGCCTCGGTGCAGGCCGTGCTGGCCGCCGTCAACCGGGCCCTGAACGGGGCAGCCGGAAACTAGGCGGAGTCGCGCAGCACCAGGGGAGTGGGCAGCAACTGCCCGCCCGGATCGGTCTGCTCGCCGCGCAGCTGGCGCAGCACCAGCTGCGCGGCGCACGACCCGATCTCCTTCGCCGGCTGGTGCACCGTGGTGAGCTGCGGCTGGGTGCGGACCGCCCACGTGCTGTCGTCGAACCCGGCGACCGCGACGTCACCCGGCACGCTGCGCCCGGTCTCCCGCAGCACCTCGAGCGCGCCGGCCGCGATGGCATCCGAGGCGGCGAAGATCCCGTCGATGGCCGGCTCGCGTTCCAGCAGGTCACGCATGCCCTTGACGCCGGAGCCGTAGTCGTAGTGCGGCACGTCGGCGACCAGCTCGGCGTCGAACATGTCGCCGAGCGCGGCCCGGAAGCCGGCCAGCCGGTCGATGCCGGAGTCCCGGTCGAGGGCGGCGGCGATCATGCCGATCCGGCGGCGGCCGGTGGAGCGCAGGTGCCCGGTGATGGCGCGCGCCGAGCCGACGTTGTCTATCCCGACGAACGGGATGTGCTGGTCGAGCTCGGGCGGGTGGCCGACGAACGCGGCCGGCAGGGACAGGTCGCTGATCACCTTGATGATCGGGTCCTTGGTGCGGGCCGAGACGACGATGGCCCCGTCGACGAAGCCGCCGCTGAGGTAGCGGGAGACGCGCACGGTGTCGCGGGCCGACTCGACGACCAGGCTGACCATCTGGTGATCGGCCAGGGAGAGGGCGGCGTTGGCGCCCAGCATGATCGCGCCGATGTTGGGGTCGTCGAGGAAGAGCGAGTGCGGCTCCAGCGCGACGAAGGCGACCGCCTGCGACCGGCGCATCTTCAGCGCGCGGGCGGCGTTGTTCGGCACGTAGCCGAGGTCGCTCATGGCCGTCTCGATGGCGCTGCGCGCCTCGGCGGAGACGTAGCCCCCGTTGAGCACGCGGCTCACGGTGCCCCGGGAAACGCCGGCCACGGCCGCGATGTCATGCACGGTCGGGCGCTTCACGGGCTTCATAAGGTCAACAGTAGCCGCCGGGCTATTGACCTCGCCGGGGGTCGGTCATAACGTGTGCACGTTCACACATCCGTAACCGCCGGTGAGGCGCACGGAAATGTGTGCACGTGCACACATGCTTCGTGTGTGGATTTCGGCTGCCCAGCGCGCCCGTACTCCACACACTGAACTGGGCCTTGACCAGGAGTTCAATGAAAACCGTGCGGATGCCGCTACCAGGCGTGAGTCTGGGCTGCGACTACAACCCGGAGCAGTGGTCGCCGGACGTGTGGCGTGAGGACGCCGCGCTGATGCGCCGGGCCGGGGTCGACCTGGTCGCCGTCAACATCTTCGGCTGGTCCCACCTCGAGCCGAGCCCCGGCGAGTACCGGTTCGACGATCTCGACGAGGTCATCGAGCTGATGCACGCCAACGGCATCCGGATCAACCTGGGCACCGGCACCTCCTCGCCGCCGCCCTGGCTGACCACCCTGCACCCCGAGGTGCTGCCGGTCGCCGCCGACGGGACGGCCCGGTTCCCGGGCGGGCGCCAGGCGTACTGCCCCAGCTCTCCGGTCTTCCGCAAGCGGGCCCTGGACCTGGTCGAGCGGGTCGCCGAACGGTACGGCCGGCACCCCGCGCTCGCGCTCTGGCACGTCTCCAACGAGCTGGGCTGCCACAACGCCCTCTGCTACTGCGACACCAGCGCCGAGGCGTTCCGGGAGTGGCTGCGCGCCCGGTACCGGAAGATCGAGACGCTGAACGAGGCGTGGGGCACCTCCTTCTGGAGCCAGCGGTACAGCGACTGGGCGGAGATCCAGGTCCCGCGCCTGGCGCTGTCCCTGCGCAACCCGGCCCAGCTCGTCGACTTCCAGCGGTTCAGCTCCGACGAGCTGCTCGGCCACTACCGCGCCGAGGCGGCGATCCTGCGCCGGCTGTCGGATGTCCCGGTCACCACGAACTTCATGGTCACCGCGCACATCCGGAACCTGGACTACTGGTCCTGGGCGCCGGAGATGGACGTGATCGCCAACGACCACTACCTGGACCACCGCCTCGGCGACCCGGTCGCGGAACTGTCCTTCGCCGCGGACCTGACCCGCGGCCTGGCCGGCGGCCGCCCCTGGATGCTGATGGAGCAGGCGGCCGGCGCGGTCAACTGGCAGCCGCACAACCTGACCAAGGCGCCCGGCGAGATGATCCGCAACTCGCTGACGCACGTGGCCCGCGGCGCCGACTCGATCTGCTTCTTCCAGTGGAGGGCCTCCGCGCAGGGCGCCGAGAAGTTCCACTCCGCGATGCTGCCGCACGCCGGCACCGACACTGTCGCCTGGCGCGAGGTCCTGAAGCTGTCGGAGATCCTGGACCGGATCGGCGAGGTGGCCGGCACCGAGGTCGCGTCCGACGCCGCCCTGCTGTTCAGCTGGGAGTCGTGGTGGTCGGCGGAAGGGGAGGCCCGGCCGTCGCAGGCGGTCACCTACCTCGACCAGGTGCACGCGAGCCACCGGGCGCTGCGCGGCCTGGGCGTCACCACCGACGTGGTCGCGCCGGGCGCCGACCTGAGCCGTTACAAGCTCGTCGTGATCCCCGGTCTCTACATGGTCTCGGACACCGACGCGCAGGCGATCGCCGACTACGTGGCCGGTGGCGGGCACGTGGTGGTCACCTTCTTCAGCGGGATCGTCGACGAGCGGGACCGGATCCGGCTCGGCGGCTATCCGGGGGCCTTCCGGGACCTGCTCGGCGTGGTGGCGGAGGAGTTCGCGCCGCTGCTGCCCGGCGTCACGGTGCAGCTGAGCGACGGTGCGACGGGCGCGCTGTGGACCGAGCGGCTGCGAACCACCACAGCCACTGAGATCTCGCATTATGTCGACGGCCCGCTCCCCGGCGTCCCGGCCATCACCCGTAACCAGCACGGCGCCGGCGAAGCCTGGTACGTCGCCACGGCGACGGACATGACAGGCATCCTCCGGGAGGCCTCTTCCGCTTCCGGAATTATATTTCACGAAATGTCCGAAAAAGTGGAGGTGGTTCGGCGTGGGAACTATCTCTTCGTTCTCAATCACGGAACCGAACCCGTCGAGTATCCCGCGACCGGCCACGAACTCGTCACCGGCGAGCCCGTGCAAGACGTGATCCGCGTCGACGGCGGCGGCGTCGCGGTGATCAGGGAGGAGGGGCAGTGAAAGCGAACAAGAAGGCTCTCCTCTTCTTCATCCTCCCGTTCGGCCTGCTGTTCACCGCCTTCTACCTGGCCCCGATCGGGTACGCGATCAAGCAGTCCCTCTACAAGGTCGAGCGCCAGGGCACGTTCGGCAAGGCCCAGGAGGTGTTCGGCGGCCTGGACCAGTACCAGCGGGTGTTCTCCGACGGCCCGTTCTGGGAGTCGATCGGCCGGGTGCTGCTGTTCGGTGTCGTACAGGTGCCGGTGATGTTGGGTCTCGCCCTGGCCCTGGCCCTGTTGCTGGACTCCGGGCTGGTGAAGGGCCGGCGGTTCTTCCGGCTGGCGTTCTTCGTGCCGTACGCCATCCCCGGTGTCGTCGCCGCGATCATGTGGGGTTTCCTCTACTCCCCGAACCTGTCCCCGTTCACCGCCGTCACCAGCGCCGCCGACCTGCTCAGCGCCGACCTGGTGCTGTGGTCCATGGCGAACGTGGTGACCTGGGTCTACGTCGGCTACAACATGCTGATCATCTACTCCTCCCTGCTGGCCATCCCGCAGGAGGTGTACGAGGCCGCGAAGATCGACGGCGCCGGGGCCTTCCGGACCGCCTGGTCGATCAAGATCCCCCTGGTCATGCCGGCGATCGTGCTGACCACCGTCTTCTCGATCATCGGCACGTTGCAGCTGCTCGCCGAGCCTGCCGTGTTCCGTACCTTCAGCTCTGCGGTGTCCAGCACCTACACCCCGAACCTGACCGTCTACTCCACCTCCTCCATCCCGAACTTCAACCTGGCCGCGGCGTTCTCGGTGGTGCTGGCGATGGCCACGTGCCTGCTCTCGTTCGCCTTCCTCAAGCTCACCCAGCGGGGAGGCGACAAGTGAAGAACCTCAACCGTGTGGGCCCCATGCTGGTCATGGGCGCCGCCACGCTCTACTTCCTGGTCCCGATCTGGTGGCTGGTGGTCGCCGCGTCGAAGACCCGCAGCCAGTTCTCCAACACCGACCCGTTGTGGTTCGCCGACTTCGCGCTGGTCGACAACGTGAAAGAGCTGTTCGCCTACCGCGACGGCGTCTTCCTGCGCTGGATGCTGAACAGCGTCGTCTACACCGGCGGCGCCGCGCTGCTCGGCACCCTGTTGGCCGCCATGTGTGGATACGCCCTGGCCAAGTACCGTTTCTGGGGCCGTGAGGCGATCTTCAACATCGTTCTCAGCGGGGTCCTTGTGCCGGCCACCGCCCTGGCCCTACCGTTGTTCCTGATCTTCAGCCAGTTCGAGGCGACGAACACCTTCTGGTCGGTCTTCCTGCCCAGCCTGGTGAATCCGTTCGGCGTCTACCTGGCCCGGATCTACGCCACCGCGAGCGTGCCGGACGAGTTGCTCGAAGCGGCCCGCCTGGACGGCTCCGGCGAGATCCGCACCTTCTTCACCGTCTCCAGCAAGCTGATGTTCCCGGCTCTCGTCACGATCTTCCTGTTCCATTTCGTGGCGGTCTGGAACAACTTCCTCCTCCCGCTGATCATGCTCGGCGAGGAGAAGCTCTTCCCGGTCACCCTCGGCCTCTACTCCTGGAACACCCAGGTGAACCAGATCCCTGAGCTGCGGATGCTCGTGCTCACCGGCGCTCTCGTCTCGATCGTCCCGCTGGTGATCGCCTTCCTGCTCCTGCAGCGCTTCTGGCGCAACGGCCTCGGCTCCGGCGCCATCAAGTAATCCCCCTTTTTCATGAAATGAGGAACATCATGCGTATGAGGTCACTCAGCGTCGTGCTGGCTTCGGCGCTCGCACTCGGCGCCTGTTCGTCGACCGACTCCCCGGAGGGCGGCGACCAGGCGGCGGCGGGCAGCTGCGCCCCGTCGTCCGGCAAGGTCGAGCTCACCTACACCACCTGGATCCCCGGGATCGACAAGGTGGTGAAGCTCTGGAACGACAAGAACCCGAACATCCAGGTCAAGGTCCAGACCGGCCCGAACGGCAACGGCGGCACCTACGCCAACTTCTTCAACCAGATCAAGGCCGGCAACACCCCCGACCTGGGCCACATCGAGTACGACGCGCTGCCCAGCTTCCGCGTCCAGGACGGCCTGGCGAACCTGGCCTCCTGCAGCGAGGTGACCGCCGCGAAGGACCAGTTCGTCGACTGGACCTGGGGCCAGGTCACCTTCGGTGAGCAGAACTCGGTCTACGGCGTGCCGCAGGACGCCGGCCCGATGGCGCTGTTCTACCGCAAGGACCTGTTCGAGAAGAACAACATCCCGGTCCCGGCGACCTGGGAGGAGTACGCCGCGGCCGCCGAGAAGGTGAAGGCCGCCGGTGGCAACATCACCAACTTCTCGCAGAGCGACATCAACCAGTTCGCGGGCCTGGCCTGGCAGGCGGGCGGCCGCTGGTTCGCCAACGACGGCACCAAGTGGACGGTGAACCTGCAGGACGAGGCCACCACCAAGGTCGCGAACTACTGGCAGGGCCTGATCGACAAGAAGCTCGTCTCCAGCGTCCCGCCGTGGACCACCGAGTGGGACAACGCCTACAACAAGGGCAACGCCTGGACCTGGACCTCCGCGGTGTGGGGCGCCAACTCGATCATCTCCGGCGCGCCGGACACCAAGGGCAAGTGGGCGGTCGCCCCGATGCCGCAGTGGGCCGCCGGTGAGACGAAGGCCGGCAACTGGGGCGGCTCGGCCACCGCGGTCTTCAAGAGCTCGAAGCACCCGTACGAGGCCGCGAAGTTCGCCCTGTGGCTGAACACCTCGGAGGAGGCGCTCACCGCGCTCAACAAGGAGGCGCAGCTCTACCCGGCGACCAAGGCCGGCGCGAAGCTCGGCGCGCTCTCCGAGGGAGTCGAGTTCTACGGCGGCCAGAAGATCTACGATGTCTTCGCGACCGCGTCCACCCAGGTCGCCGCCGACTTCGTCTGGGGACCGACGATGACCAGCACCTACGCCACCGCCTCGGACGGCTTCAAGGCCGCCGTCTCCGGCAACGGCACTCTGCTCGACGCGCTCAAGACCACCCAGACCAAGACCGTCGAGACCATGAAGTCCCAGTCCATCCCGGTCGCCGAGTGACCATGTTCCACCTGCGTGCCGCGGGTGTCAGCCTCGTGCTCGACACCCGCGGCACTGCCGCGCACATCCTCCACTGGGGTCCCGGCCTCGGCGACTTCACCGCCGGCGCGGACACCTTCGTGCCGGCGGTGCCACCGAGCTCGATCGACGTACCCCTGCGGTTGTCGCTCCTGCCCTCCCTCGCCGAGGGGTGGAGCGGGCGCCCGGCGATCGAATCCGGTCACGGTTTCCTGCTGGCCGAGGCCCAACAGCAAGATCAAACTATTCTTGTACGGTCGTCGAGCCCCGACGCCACGCAAGAGGTGGTCACGGAGCTGGAGCTGTCCCCGGAAGGTGTCCTGCGAGTCCGGCACCGCCTGACCAACCGTGGCGACGCCGACCTCGCCGTCCCCGGCCTGGACGTCCTGCTCCCGATCCCGCACGAGGCGTCCGAGCTGCTCGACTTCACCGGCCTCTGGTCGCACGAACGGCAGCCGCAGCGTGCCCCGCTCCGGCACGGCGTGTGGAGCCGGGAGAGCCGGCACGGCCGCCCCGGCCACGACGACGCGTTCCTGATGATCGCCGGCGAGCCCGGTCTCGGCTTCCGCAAGGGCCGCGTCTGGGCCGCCCACCTGGCCTGGAGCGGCGACAAGCGGATCTGGGCGGAACGCTCCGCTCTCGGCCCGAACGTCCTCGGCGCCGGCGAACTGCTCGCCCCCGGCGAGATCCGCCTCGCGCCCGGCGACTCCTATCAGACGCCGTGGCTGGTCGCCGTCTTCTCCGACCGCGGGCTGGACGGGCTCTCCGACCGGTTGCATCCATGGATTCGCAGTTTTAAAAACACGCGCATGCCCCGCCCGGTGGTCCTCAACACCTGGGAGGCCGTCTATTTCCAGCACGACCTGACCGTCCTGCGCGACCTGGCCGATGCCGCCGCCGAGGTGGGCGTCGAACGGTTCGTCCTCGACGACGGCTGGTTCACCGGCCGCCGCGACGACAAGCGGGCCCTCGGCGACTGGACCGTCGACGCGGACGTCTGGCCGGACGGCCTGCACCCGCTGATCGATCACGTCGTCGCGCGCGGCATGGAGTTCGGCCTCTGGGTCGAACCCGAGATGATCAGCCCCGACTCGGCGCTCGCCACGGCCCACCCCGACTGGATCCTGCGCTCCCGCCCGTCCGCATCCGTCGCCTCACCCGATGGGCCGACCTGGCGCTGGCAGCGGGTCCTCGATCTGGATAATCCGGGCGCCTACGCCTACCTGCTGGAACGCCTGAGCGCGCTGCTCACCACGTACCCCATCGCGTTCCTCAAGTGGGACCACAACCGTGACCTGCTCACCCCCGGCACCGCCCACCGGCAGACCCGCGCCCTCTACCGCCTGCTCGCCGACCTCCGCGCCGCCTTCCCGCACGTGGAGATCGAGAGCTGCGCGTCCGGCGGCGCCCGCATCGACCTGGGCATCCTCGACCTGGTCGACCGGTTCTGGACCTCCGACACCAACGATCCCCTGGACCGCCAGTCGATCCAGCGCTGGACCGGCGTCCTGATCCCCCCGGAGTACCTCGGCGGCCACCTCGGCGCCGGAACCGCCCACGTCACCGGCCGCACCTCGGCCCTCGGGTTCCGCCTGGCCACCGCCCTGTTCGGCAGCGCCGGCATCGAATGGAACCTGACCACCACCACACCCGCCGAGAAACAGGACATCGCCGCCTGGATCGCCGAGCACAAGCGCCTGCGCCCGCTGCTGCACTCCGGTGTGGTGGTCCGCGCCGACTCGCCCGACCCCGCCCATCTGGTCCACGGCGTCGTCGCCCAGGACCGTGGTCACGCGGTGTTCGCCCTGGTCACCCTGGGCACCCCTGCCGCCGCCCTGCCCCCACCCCTGAAGTTCCCCGGCCTGGATCCCGACCGCGTGTACACGGTCCGCCCGATCGGCGTCCCCCCACGCACCATGCAGGACGCCCCACCCCCGTGGCTGGCAGCGGGTTCGGTGAGTCTCCCCGGCCGCGTCCTGACCGAGGCCGGCCTCCCGGCCCCGCTCCTGACCCCCGAACAGGCCCTCCTCCTGGAACTGACCACCTCCTGACCGGCCCAGCCGTACCCCACGCCCGTCTCGCCCGCCCCGTAACCGCCCTGCCGTACGGCTCAGCCGCCGGTGGATCTTGTCCGGCTGGCTCTCCTGGCTGTCTCCCGCCCGCCGAGACAGCCAGGAGAGCCAGCCGGATGTTCCGGTGCCCCGCTCGCTCCGCGCCTAGCCCGCTTGCGGGCCGACGCTCCCGTCGCCAGCCGTATGCCAAGCCGGTTTGCGGGGTTGCGAAGGGTGGCTGGGGTACGGCTGGGGTGGTGAGCCGTACCCCGGGCCGGGTTGGGCAGGGGGCTGGGGAAACGGGTCAGGCGCCGCCGAAGCGTTCGGTGCGGATGCGTTTCGGGTCGTGGCCGAGGGCGACCAGGATGTCGGCGACGGTCTCGACGAAGGTGTTCGGGCCGCAGACGAAACAGTCCGGCTGGAAGTCGGCCGGCCAGCCGTGCGAGTTGATCACCGCGACGTCGAGCCGTTTCGGGGGGACGGGCCAGTCGTCCGGCGCCTTGCGGGTGTAGACGAGGTGGACGTCCAGGCCGGCGTCCTCCCGGGCGCGACGGCGCAGCTCGTCGGCGTAGAGGGCGTCTTCCGGCGTCCGTACCGAATAGATCAGCCGGAACGGCTGCCGGCCGCCCGCCAGACCGCGCGCCCGGATCATCGCCATCAACGGGACCACCCCGGACCCGCCGGCCACCAGCACCACCGGCGCCGTGGACGCCTGCCGCCACACGAACCAGCCGCCGATCGGCCCGCGTACCTCGATCTGATCGCCCGGCTGGACGATATCGGTCAGGTACGGCGAGACCTCACCGTCCGCCAGCCGCTGCACCGAGATCTCCACGAGTGCGGCAGCGGAGGACCAGGCGGAGGCGATGGAGTAGCTGCGCTGGGCCTGGTAGCCGTCCTCGGCGGTGAGCCGGATGTCGACGTGCTGGCCGGGCAGGTGACCGGCCCAGGCCGGGACGTCGAGCACCAGGGTCCGCGCCGAGGGGGTCTCGGCACGGACCTCGACGACCGTGGCCGCCTGCCACGAGATGCGTTTGACCACGCCGATCAGTCGCCGTGGTAGCGCTGCTCACGCCACGGGTCGCCGTACATGTGGTAGCCGGCGTCCTCCCAGAACCCGGGCTCGTCCTCGTGCATCATCCGCAGCCCGTCGACCCACTTGGCCGACTTCCAGAAGTACAGGTGCGGGATCAGCAGCCGGGCCGGGCCACCGTGCTCGGGGTGGAGAGGCTCGCCGTCGTACTCGTACGCGATCCAGGCCTTGCCGTCGAGAAGATCTTCCATGGGTACGTTCGTCGTGTACCCGCCGTAGCTGTGGGCCATCACGTAGTCCCCGGCGGTCTCCACCTCCTCGAAGAGGGTGTCGAGCGAGACGCCCTTCCACGAGGTGCCGAGTTTCGACCACTTGGTGACGCAGTGGATGTCGACAGTGATCTCCTCGGCCGGCAGGGCGGTGAACTCCGCCCAGTTCCACGTGTGCTTCTCGCCGGTCTCGGTGACGATCGTGAAGTGCCAGCGGTCGAGCGGGATCTTCGGCGTGGGCCCCGCGGAGAGGACCGGGAAGTCGTGGGCGAGGTACTGGCCGGGCGGCAGGTCGGGCGACGGCTCTCGCCGCCGCCCGCCGAAACCCCGGGAGATGATGCTCATGAGGTACGAGTAAACCTCACGAGCGTTGCCGTACGGGTCAGGCCTTGACCGTGCCGCTGGTCACGCCCTGGACCGTGGCGGTGGACGCCAGCACCACCCGGTAGCTGCCCCCGCTCACCAGCCCGCTGATCTTGCGGGTGGCCGTCGCGGTGACGGTCTTCGCGGTCGCCCACCTGCCGTTCACCAGCCGCTGCAGCGTCATCTTCTGCCCGGCGGCGCCGGCGACCCGCACGGTGAGCACGCCCTTGGCCGTGCGGGCCGCCGTGACGCCGGCCTTGACCGTGTACGACGCGGTGGCCGAGCCCGCCAGCGCCTTCTGTCCCTCCGGCACGGTCACCCGGACCTTGAAGGAGCCGGTGGCGACGTGTGTGTAGACGTACCCGCCCTGGTCGTCGGCCTGGCCCCGCACGCACTTCCAGGCGCCGCCGCCGACGGAGACGCAGGCGTCCAGGTCCACCCGGGACAGCCGGCCGCCACTGTCGGCGATCGTGAAAGCGGTGCTGGTTCTCGTGCCGTGGACGACGGCCCGCCCGTTCGGGCCGGGCGTGATGACGGGAGCCTGCCGTTCGTCGGCGCCGCCGGCCAGGCGGATCGCGGCGGCGGCGTTGACGAGCCCGTTGCCGAAGTCGTTGTCGAACCCGGCCGCGCCGAGGTCGGTGGCCGAGCCCTCCAGCACCTGCTCGACCTGGTCCGGGCCGAGGTCCGGCTGGTGGGCCTTGACCAGCGCGGCGATCGCGGCCACGTGCGGCGACGCCATCGACGTGCCGCTCATCTTGACGTACTGGCTGCCGTCCTTGGCGAGCCCCGCCGGGTAGTCGCTCATGATCGCGACGCCGGGCGCGGCCACGTCCACGTAGCTTCCGGAGTTGGAGAACGGGGCGACCTTGTCGTACGCGTCGGTGGCGGCGACCGCGATGACCCCGTCGTAGGCGGCCGGGTAGCTGGCCGGGTTGCCTTCCTGGCGTTCGTTGCCGGCCGCGGCGACGATCGTGACGCCCTTGCTCCGGGCGTACGCGACCGCGGCGGCCTCGGCCTTGGTGGCGACGCTGGAGCCGAGCGACAGGTTGATGACGTGGGCGCCGTTGTCGGCGGCCCAGACGATGCCCGCCGCGGTGTCCGCGGTGGTGCCCTCGCCGCCGGCGTCGAGCACCTTGACCGGCAGGATCTTCGCGTTCGGGGCGTACCCGGCGACGCCCACGCCGTTGCCGACGCCGGCGGCGATGGTGCCGGCCACGTGGGTGCCGTGCCCGTTGCCGTCGGTGTCGCCGCCGGCCACCTTCGCGACCGCGTCGTACCCGGTCAGGACCTGGCCCTTGAGGTCGGGGTGCGAACCCTGCACGCCGCTGTCGATGACGGCGACCACCACCCCGGCGCCGGTGCTGGACCGCCAGGCCTGTTCCATGCCGAGTTTCATCAGGTCGTACTGGTGCACGCTGTACGGGTCACCGGCCGCCGACACCAGATCGAGGGCGTGGACCGGGGCGTCGACCTCGACGGCCAGGGTGGCGCCGCCGTCGTGCGCGGCCGCGGCGATCCGGGTGGCGTGCGCCCGGTCGGTGGCCTCGCTGACGGTGAAGACCGGCCGGCCGGTCGCGTCCAGGGTGGTCGTCACGATCCGGACCGGGCTCGCCGGGCTGATCGAGGCGGGCAGCGCCAGCCCGTACGAGACGGGGGAGAACGCCTGGCTGCCGGTGGGCAGCGCGAAGGCGCCCACCGAGGCGGCGACGACCGCCGCGAGGCCACCAGCGAAAAGGTTCCGGCGCATGCGGGTCCACCCTCCGTCGTGAGCCTGCCGTCCGTGGCGGGGCCCGTGTGGACAAAGGTGCGGGCGCCGCAGTGCGAAGCGGGCTCGCCGCCGGTGCGATCAGGGTGCGCGAGGTAGGGTCGGGATCATGCCATTGACGGGTGAGTACGCCCCCAGCACTTCCGACTGGGCGCGCAATCAGGCAGAGAAGTACGAGGCCTCCGACGGTGCCGAGGCCAACGACATCCAGGGCATGCCGATCGTCGTGGTGACGAACGTCGGCGCCAAGAGCGGCAAGCTGCGCAAGACCCCGCTGATGCGGGTCGAGCACGAGGGGGAGTACCTCGCGGTCGGCTCCCTCGGCGGCGCGCCGAAGAATCCGGTGTGGGTCTACAACGTCCGGAAGAATCCGCTGGTCGAGCTGCAGGACGGCCCGCTGAGGCAGGATTACACGGTCCGCGAGATCTCCGGCGAGGAGCGGGAGATCTGGTGGGAGCGGGCGGTCGCCGCCTACCCGCCGTACGCGGACTACCAGAAGAAGACCGAGCGCGTCATCCCGCTGTTCCTGCTGTCCCCGGTCTCCTGACGCCACTTCCGCGTGTTGATTTCGGGCGCGCATAGCGGCCGAAATCAACACGCTGGGGGTTACTCCGGGATGTTGCCGGCCTCGCCGCCCACCCGGTACGGCGTGCTCACGCCCGCATAGGCCAGGTGCGCGACGAGGCCCTCCGGCACGTGTTCCAGGTTGTGGCAGTGGTCGGCCCAGATCCCCGGGTTGTCTGCGGCGAACGCGATCTCGTACGTCTCCCCGTCCGCCACGTCGAGCGAGTCGATCCACCACGGGCTGCCGGACGCCGGCGTCCCGTTGCGGCTGAGCACCACCGCGTGATGACCGTGCAGGTGCATCGGGTGGACCTCGCCGCTGACGTTGCGGATCGTCATCCGGACCACGTCGCCGGTGTTCACCATGAACATCGGGACGTCCGGGAACAGGCGGCCGTTGATCGTCCACCACATGCCGGGCAGGCCGTCGAGGAACCCGATCCGCCGGCCGATCCGGTAGTCGAAGTGGCGAGCCGCCGTCGCGGGATCGAAACCCAGGGGCGCGCGGGTCCCGTACGACAGGGGATCGAGCAGTTCCCGAGGCTCGGCGGAAGCCGGGCCGGAACCGATCGCCGCGCCCGCGCCCACGTCGATCCGCGCACTCGCCGCGATCTCCAGATCCACCCGCCCACCCGCCGTGACCAGCACCGCCTTGCCGGTGACCGGCCCCGGCTCGTGCACGTCGTGGCCGTCGATCGCCAGCACCCGGTAGGGGGATCCGCTCACCCAGACCCGGATCGGCCCGGCATCCGTGTTGATCACCCTGGCCCGAACTGTCGGCGCGGAGACCGGCAGCGGGGTGACGCCCGGAACACCGTTGATCGTCCGGCGCCCCTGGTAGGTGTGCACGGCCACCACCGGGTCGTCCTCCGAAGCGCCGATCACCAGCGCGCCGAACAGCCCGCCCCGGACCTGCGCGTGCGACGCCTGATGGGAGTGGTACCAGTAGGTGCCGGCGTCCACGGCGACGAACCGGTAGACGTGCCGCTGCCCGGGCTGCACCGCGTCCTGGGTGATCCCGGCGACCCCGTCCTCGCCGTTCGGCACGTCGACGCCGTGCCAGTGCAGGGTCACGCCGTCCGGCACCGACTCGTTGACCAGCGTCACCTCGATCAGCCCGCCCCGGTGGGCGCGGATCTCGGGACCGGGCGTGACGCCGTTGAGGGTGTAGCGGTCGCCGTCCTTCCGGGCGGTCAGCGTGACCCGTACCTCCGCAGGGGTTGATGGTCCTCGCAAGTCGGCGACGCTCGGGCCGCCGGTGTGCCGGTGCTCGGCGGCCGGACCGCCACCACGGTCGGGGTAACCCATCGCGGCCATGTCGTAGGTGCCGGGGACCAGGCTGCCGTACCAGAACCAGCCGAGCGGGGCGAGCACGAGAAGGGCCGCCACCGAGGCGATGGCGGCCCGGACACCGGTACGCACGGTCAGGACACCACCGCGGGCCGGGGCTCCGCCGGAACGCCAGGCTCGACCCGCGCCTTGCGTGCGGCGATCGACGCGACAGCGGCCAGCGCGAACGCGTTCAGCCCGTGCAACGTCCCGAGCGCCGGCGCGGTGAACCCGGCGAACGCGAACAGGATCTGCAGCAGCACCACCCCGAACGTGATCGACGCCCACTTCACCCCGCCCGGGATCCGGGCGAAGAACGAGACGATCAGCAGAATCAGCGCGAGCACCGGGATGGCGAGCATGCCGACGATCGCGTGGGCGGCGTGTCCCCAGTTGCCCTCGTAGTTCTTGTCCACGACGGTGCCCGAGTCGAGGTCGTGCAGCACGGTGAACCAGGCCGCCGCGAGGACCGCCGCCTGCACCAGCACGCCCAGCGCGATGAACAGAGCGAGGACACGGTAAGTAGCGCGCATCTGACATCCCCCCTAGTGGAGCCGATGAAATCAGCATCGGCCGGTCACAGAGGGTGAGCAATACGTCGGTGGGCGTATCTACATGAGGGCGGGTACGCCGATCGGGTGCATCCGCTTGTCCGACGAGCGCGGGCCGGTGGACTCCAGGAGGACCGGGGCCCCCAGGTGGGTGGCGATCGCCGCGGACCAGTCGTCCGGGCGGTAGCGGTCGCCCGGTTCGGCTTTGCGCAGCCGCTCGCCGAGCCGTTCCTGGAAGACCAGATCGTGGGGCGGGCCGGGCTCGATGCGGTCCCAGGTCTCGCCGTCGATCCGGTAGGAGGTGCAGATCCGCAGGCCGGGGGAGCGCTCCGGGACGTCCAGGTGGGTGATCGCGAGGGCGTCGATGCCACCGGTGACCTCGACGGCGTAGCGGTGGGCGACGGCGTCGAAGTGACCGACCCGGAATTCCCCCTGCCAGGGGCCGTTTCCGTTGTGCATTTCCGGAATCTGCAGGTCGGCTTCGGTGACGAAGGGCCCCGCCCCGTGCCGGGTGGTGTAGGTGCGAACGACGCCAAGTCTTGAGAAATCCGGGCAAAGCTTTTGTACGTTCTCGAACGTCGTCGTCGACCACGTCGTGTACGGATGCCAGCCCCGCCACTCGTCGAGCAGGACACCTTGGGCGCCCTCGAAGACGCAGGGGCCCTCCTTCAACAGTCGATCGGTGAACTCGGAGCCGACGATCCGGACAGCCTCGCCGAAGGCAGTGAAAGCGTCGGCCACGTCCTCGACCGGCGGCCCGCCACCCAGGGCCTCCCGCACCGCGGCGAGCCGGCGCCGCAGCCGGGACGGGGAGAGGACGTCGCTCACCCGCGGGGCATCCGGGTGCTCCAGGGCGTACGCCATCGTCTCGCCCACGCCCATGCCGCACGAACCGTGCCGGGAGTCGCCGCGCGCGAGCTCCCGGCGACGGTTCGCTCCGCGATGCCACGGAGTGGCGAGCAACGCATCCCCGTCAACCGTGAGCAGCTGAAAGGGATTGCCGAGCGCTGCCGCCTCGCCCGCCAGCGCTAGCGGGTCCACCACCATGAACCGCGTCAAATGGGTCGGCACCCCCCGCAGCGTGCCCGACCCGAACTGGGCGAACGTGTGATGCCGCCCGTCCTCGGTGATCACGTTGTGCGCGGCCTGCGCCCCCCCGTTGAAGCGCAGGACGGCCCGTCTCGCCGAGGCGGCACACAGCGCGTCGACCACCGTGCCCTTGCCGGCGTCACCGTAGCCGAGGTCCACCACGGCAACGTGCTCGCTCACAGCCTTTGGTTCCCGCCCGGGCCGCCCGCGATCTCGAACGTCGACCGCACCACCGACGTCCGCTGCAGCGGGGCGAGGGCGCGGCCCACCGAGTCGCCGGCCCGCGAGCCGACGTCGGTCAGGTCGTCGAGGCCCTCGTCCAGGTCGATGGCGTCCTCGCCGAGGCCGACCGTGAGCGCGATCGTCTCGCAGACCGCGTCCAGGTCGTCGAGCTCCAGGACGTTCTGCCCGAGCAGTTTGCGCCAGCGGCTCAGGATCTCCCGGTCGCCGCTGTGGTGCGCCGCGGTCGGAATGATGTAGTACACGTCGTACTTGCGCTTGAGCTCCTCGAGGATCGTCTCGATGCCGATCGGCTCGCTCAGCTCGTCGCCGATGACCGCCTTCACCTCGCGCGGCTTGACGCGGGGGTACGGCATCTCGTCCCCGATCAGGAACAGGTATCCCCGCCGCCCCCGGTTGATCATCGAGTCGAGCACCGTGTGCCGGGCCATGAAGTACAGCGCCAGCTCGTACGACTCGTGCTTCTGACCTCCGCCGCCGCCCTCCAGGACGATCTTCTCCAGCTGCTCGTCCATCCGGTTGTCCGACTCGAACTGCCCGACCTGCAGCGGCGCCCGGTCGCACGTGGCGTCCCCGATCGCACCGAACATGATCTGCGGGTCGATCGCATAGTTCTTCCGGGTCAGCAATCCGAGCAGCTGCGGGAGTTTGGTCTGCAGAACGCGGGGTACGTGGCCCATGGACCCGGTCACGTCGAAGAGGACCGCGATCGGCGTGCTGAACGGGTGCTCCTCGCTGTCCTTGCTCTCTCGCATGAACACACCGTGCGGATCGAGGTCCGGGTGGACCGTCCGGGCGCCGCCGTCGCTGTACGCGAACGCGCTCGCCCCGGTGGCCGCCCGGTAGTTCGCGGCCGCGCTGTAGACATCGGTGGACCAGTTTCCGCTTCCCATTATGTCCTCCTATGCGACGAACGGCCGGAACTTGCGCGGGCCGTAAAGGTGGTGAAGCAATTCGTCGAACTCGCCCAGCAACGACCAGGCGTCCTGCGGTCGCATCCGCGGCGCGGCGTACATGCAGCCGGCCGCGAACAGGCGCAGCGGCTGCGGCATCCGCGGCCCGATCAGCCGCGTCATCAGCCTGGTCACCATGTAGATGTCGGTGGCGGGTCCGGCGAGACTGTCGTGCAGCACCTCCGGCGGGTAGTCGGACATCCGTGCCTTCACTATCGCCTTCGGTCGATGACCCGCATAGCACCAATCGACCAGAACCACGCCACGGTCCTCCGGGTGGATCAGCACGTGCTCCGGCAGGATCGCGCCATGGGTCACCCCCGCCCGGTGCGCCCACCCGACCGCCACCAGCAGCCGGCGCCAGATCCACGCCACGTCCTGCGCGTCCCTGGGTTTCCGGGAAAGGCCGGCCACGCTGACCATGCCGCGCTGGAACTCGACGACGTTCACCCGGCGCCGGCGGCGCTGCGCGTCCTCCCAGACGAAACTCTCGATCAGGCGGGCCGCGTACGGCCGGAACTTGGGGTCACCGTGACTCCACAACCGCCGTAGGGCTTCCGCCTCGGTCTCGAGGAGATCGTTGTCGGCCGGATGCCGCGGCACCTTGATCAGGGCGGCGCCGTCCGCGTACAGCTCGGTGATGTCACCGGCCGCGAACGCCTCACCCATCCGGTAGGCGCGGCGCCTGCCGTGCAGCACCGGCGCCTTCTCCGCCTTCTTGTACAGCGCGGAGAGCTTGGCGAAGGCATCCGTCGCGGTGGCGCGGCGCGCCGCGCTCACGGTGTCCGGGTGGACCAGTTTCGCCCATTTCTTGTACGCCGTGCCGCTCGTCGCCGGGTTTTCCAGGTCGCGGAAACTGCTCGCTTCCGTGATCCGGACGACTGCCTCCTCGAACGTCGGCTCCGTTCTGAACGTCGTCTGCGTCACCTGACTCGGTCCTCCCTCGTCGGTCTCAGCAGAGCCGGGTGCAGCAGCCGGGCATCCCCCGCCCGGTACAGCTTCGCCTTCGGCCCGCCCCGCTCCCCGCCCCGCGCCGTCGTCCCACCGGTGCTCTCCACGAACCCCGGGACCGACAGCACCTTCCGGTGAAAGTTGCCGGCGTGCAGGTCCTCGCCCCACACCGCCGCGTAGACCTGCCGCAACTCGCCGATCGTGAACTCCGGCCCGGTGAAGGCGGTGGCGAGTGGCGTGTACTCCAGCTTCGCCCGGGCCCGCTCCAGGCCGTCGGCGAGAATCCCGTCGTGGTCGAAGGCCAGATCCTTCGCCTCGTCCACCGGCACCCAGAACGCGCGGGCCGCGTCACTGCCGGCCGTCGGCTCGGGCAGGCTCGGCGCGAACGCCAGATAGGCCACCGAGACGATCCGCATCCGGGGGTCGCGCTGCGGGTTCCCGTACGTCCCGAGCTGTTCGAGGTGGACGCGGTCGAGGTCCCCCTCGGCCCTCGACCCGGCCGTCAGGCCCGTCTCCTCGGCAAGCTCCCGCAGCGCCGCCTGATCGAGGGTCTCCTCCTTGACGAACCCGCCCGGCAGAGCCCGGTGGCCTTTGAACGGCTGCGCGCCCCGCTCGACGAGCAGGACGCTGAGCCGCCCCTCACGGATGGTCAGCGCCACCACGTCCACGGTCACCGCGACCGCGGGGTAGGCCCGGGGGTCGTACGCCGCCAGGAAGTTCGCCTCATCCATCCGCGTGGTCCTTCTCGCCTTGAGTTCTTCTCGCTGTGAGTCTTACTCGATCTGAGGAGAACCTATCGCGGGATTCCGCCGCCGTCAATGCTCTTGCTCTCCTTCTCGGGTCGCGCCGTTCATCCGGACGGGGTCCACGAAGGCGTCCAGCTGGGTTCCCTTGAGCCGTCCAGCGGGCAAGGCTGAACTTCGCGAAGCGGATCCAACCTGTTCAGAAGGCAGGCAAGCCGTTCTCGGTGGTTCGCGAGGGCGGAAGTCACTCGATCTTCCGCTGCGGCGGCCAGAACGTCGTCATACCGAGCCACCGGGACCTCGATGAGCAACTCGGAAAGGACTGGTGGAAGTGGGGGCATACACCGCGGTGTGCCGCCGCAGTGGCAGATGGTGGGCTGTCGCCGTGGCCGAACTCAAAGGCGTGCACACCCAGGCGCGCCGGCTGGATCAGGTCGCTGCGATGGCCCGGGAGGCGATCGCGCTGTTCCTCGACATCGACCCGGCGACCGTCACCGTCGAGGTGCGGCCTGAGCTGCCCGGCACGGTCACTGATGCGTTATGCGCCCGGCAGGCCGCGCGGGCCACCGCGTCGGCGGTGGAGGCGCTCCTGCGTGACGGCTACACAGTCCGCGATGCCGGAGCCCTTCTGAAACTGTCACCCCAGTGCATCTCGCAGATCGCGGCCAAGGGCTCCGTTCGCGCCGCTGCGTGACCTCATAAACAGAACCGCCGCCCCGCGAGATGCGGGACGGCGGGCGTTGATCCGGAACCGGTCAGGCGTGCTGGTAGGTGAGGCAGTCCGCCTTGTCGGCGGACGCGCCCACGGTGATCGCCGGCGCCTGACATTCGAGATTCTTGTTGTACGTGCAGTCGGCGCGTTTACAGGCGCCCACCTGGGCGGTCGCGATGCCCATCCCACCGGTCAGCCCGGAGCCCGCGAACGTGTCACAGGCCGAGTTGCTCTCACTGATGGTGATGGCGAACGCGGTGCAGCCATCGTGGTTGTATCCACAGTCCGTCACGGTGCAGGTCTGCACTCGCGGCATGTTCATCATCTGAGTCACGACGAATCTCCTTCGGCGGGCAGGTTGTGAAGGTCCCCGCCGAATGTATCCATTACTTTGAGATCCCACACCTTTTTCTCGCTATTTTCTCAGTAAACAAGAATTGTTAGGTAAGGCTTCCTTGTGCAATTTAGGTAAGCCATACCTCATTCAATTCCCCTGTGGTGAATGTGCTTTGGTGGAGTGCTCCTGCCCTGGTTGGAAGGGGTTTCGCGATCGCGGAGCCTAGTCGAGTCCGCCGGAGGTGTCCGGCATATGAGGATGTTTCCGACTTTCACCTACCGAACCCTCGCCAATGGATACGCTTCCGGCGAGACGGCCCGCGACGGTTCCACCGGACGTAAGGGCCCACCCAATCCAGTGAAGCGGTCCGTAGAGACCGTAGGAGGACCTCGCATGAGCAAAACCAAGTCCACCCCCCGAGGCCGGTTGAGGCGTGCCGGTCTTGCGGTAGGGGCGGCCGCCACCACCGTCCTCGGCGCGGGTGTCCTGGCGACGCCGGCGCTCGCCGCCACGGCCACGGTCACGCTGAGCCCCGCCGCCGGTCCGGAGTCGACGCTCACGCCGACGGTGATCTCAGCGTCGACCGACTGGCTTGCCGGTTCCACTGCGCCGCAGGTGGCGTTCAACATGAGCGCCTGCCCGACGACCAACACTTCGGCGGCCAGCAACGAGGTTGCCGTCGGCAGCACCACCACCGGTCTCAAACTGGCCAGCGCTCCGCGAAAGCTGTCGAACAGCCGACTGGCAGTGTCGGTCCCGACCGGTGTGGAGACATACCTGACGGCCGCGAGCCAGAAGTGGAACGTCTGCATCTACGCGAGCGCCGCGGCCGACACCGAGCTGATCGGTAAGGGCGTCTGGACCTCGGGTGCGCAGTCGACGATCACCAAGGTATCTCCGGCGGCTGGTCCGTCGACCGGTGGCAGCAGCGTCACGATCTCCGGCACCAACCTGCCTACCACGATCGGCACCAGCGGCATCATCTCGGCGTCTATCGATGGGCAGCCGCTGACGAACCTCAAGTCGCTGGGCGCAACCGCTTTCTCCGGCACCATGCCGTCGCACGCGGTCGCGAACAACCTGACGCTGACTGTCGTCACCTCTACCGGAACCATCAACTACGAGAAGGCCTTCAGTTTCCAGAACGGTGTCTCGGTCACCCCGAACACCGCTGCCAACGAGGCCGGCTTCGTGGATGTGTCGGTCGAGGGAACGGGCTTCCTGGGTTACACCTTCCGGGATACCGGAACCACGAATGACGTCAACTCGCACGTCTATCTGGTGCCGGGTGTGTACGACGCGAACGCCAACACCACCAACAAGGTGAACGGTCAGGTTGCTGAGTGCACCGACGTTCTGGTGTTCGGTGACAACGAACTGGTTTGCCGCCTGCAGCTCTTCTCCCGGCAGACCAACGCCTCGGCCAACGCCTATGCGGCTGCGGACACCCGCCAGGTGACCGATGCTCAGACCTACGGCACCAGCAGCGCTGTGATCACCTCGGCCACGGCGAACTTCTCCCAGGAGGATGTCGGCAAGCTGCTTGCTCAGGGCAGCAACACGAACGTTCCGGCGGGTGCCTTCATCAAATCCGTCGAGAGTGCCACCTCGGCCACGATGAGCGTGAACGCCTTGGGTTCAGCTACAACCGCCACACTCACCGTCACCATCGGTGGTGACCGCACCATCACACTGGACGGTACCGGTGCTGCGATCGGTGCCACGACTCTCGTCGGTCCGGCGGGTAGTTTCGTTCAGCGGGATGTCGGGCGCCGTGTGGTTCACTCGACCGGTGGCCCGCTGCAGGCCGCGACGGTGATTACCGCCGTCAACGCCACCGGTACCACCGCTACCATCTCGCGTCCGGTCGTCACCTCCGCCTTGACGGTCGTGACCGTCAAGGGTGAAGCCAAGGTGCCGGACGGCGGATATGTCCTGACTGTCGTCAACTCGGGGGCCATCGACGCCAACCTGGCTGGCACCTTCAAGCAGACGATCGTCTCCAGCGGTTCCACCTTCACGGTGGCGGACTTCTGATCCGGCGATCTCTGTCGAACTATCAGTAATTCACATCGCGGCCCGGGCATTTTGCCCGGGCCGCGGTCTGTCTGCCTGTTCTGTTCTCTCAGATATGACGGATGGGCCGTTCCACGGAACGGCCCATCCGTCATTCAGCCCATCTGCGCCCACGCCTTGTCGATCGCGGCCACGCTGGCCTTCTTCGACGGCTTCTCGTCGATGTCGATCAGGATGGTGTAGACACTGCGCTCCGGGCTCAGCCGCCAGCACATCAGCATGGTGGGCCGTGTCCGGGGCGTCTCTTCGTTGCTGAGTTTGATCTTCTGGGAACAGGTCGAGCTGCCGACTCGTTCCCCCTCGTCGGCTATCCAGGCGAGTTCCTTGTAGCCGGTCAGATCCTGGGCCGACGAGACCACGCGGAGCATGCGGCCATCTTTCTGGACCGATCCCTGACTCCGCACCTCGATGGGTTTGGAAATGTCCGGCGGATGGGCGTTCGGGAGGGCCCGCTGGGGCTTGATGTCGTACTTGCCGGCCTCTTTCGCGTTGGCCAGGCGCTGCATCGCTTGTTTCCCCAGCTCGATGGTCGGCCCGGGAAGCGGTGAGGATGTCGCGGAAGCCGATCCGGCAACCGCCTGGCTCGGGGTGGCGGCGCCGGTAGGGGAGGCCATCGCCGAGGCTGCGGGCATCGCCGTCGTCGGCGTCCTCTCAGCGTCGCTGTCGGTCGTTTGAACGGCAATGACATAAGCGCCGCCACCGATGATCGCCAGCCCGGCGGCGAGGGTGGCGTACTTGACTTTCTTCATCTCGCATCTTCCAGATCGATCGGGAAACGGCACCGCAGATCAGCTGAGTGCAGCCCATTCCTTGGTGATGACGTCGACGCTGGTAGCCGTGGAGGGCTGCCCCTTCGGGGTGATCGCCATCGCCACCACGCTGCGCTTGGCCGAATTCCGCCAGCACAACAGCACCGTCGGCCGTGCCGCTGCCGCAGCACCTTCGGCGAAGCGCACCTTGTTGGTGCAAGTAACGCCGTTGCCGGCAGGCTTGCCCCCGTCGCCAGCGAATCGCATCTCGCGCTGCCCGCTCAAGTCGTGTCCGGCGGAGAAGACGCGGATACTCCCGCCGGGGATGCGCACGATCCGTTCAGTCACCGGCCCCCCTGCGGCGACCTGGTGCTTCAGCGGACGCTGGAGCTTCACCCCGTCAGCTGCGGCCTTCTCCCGAGCCTCCTGGATCTCCTTGCGGATCACGTCGGGATCGCGCTCGGTAGGCCCGGGCCGCGGCTTCTCCTGTTCGACCGGGGCTCCAGCCGCCTGACCCTGATGGCCGGAAGTCGCCGTCGAATCGGCCGCGTTCGGCGCGGTGGCGGCCGGTGGCGTGGACACGGACGCTGAAGAAGTGGGGCGCGTACCCGGCGCCTCGAGCGGAGCCACGATTGTCATCGGTTCGGCGACGGTGTGCTGACTCGTTTGATACGTCTTGGTGGCGAAGTAAGCCCCGCCCGCGAGAAGTACAGCGGCGCCACCGGTGCCGAATACAGCCAATCGGCGGCGGTTGACGTTTCGGGCCAGCCGTGCGGGTGGGACCCGCCGGGTAGCCGACTCGTTCTGCTCTTGGTCCGCCATATCACCATCCTCCGGTTTGATCAGGTTCGTCATCCCAATCGTTTCAAAGGCGAGGACATATCGGATTGATTCGCCGATACTCTCAGCGGTCGTTCAGCCCGCCGGGGCCGTGTCCGGAAACCTCTCCACGTTCCCCGGATTTCCGGAGTAATCGGTCGTTACGCTGCCCGGAGGTGACTCGGGCTATCCCGGCCCGACCGCCACGAGATGCAGGAGGACCGCGTTCTCATGTCTCAGCGGGGGTTCCGCCGCGTCGGCCGTGCCGGTATGGCGTCCGCAGCCGTGACGGCGCTGACCATGGCCACTGTGAGCACACCGGCTGCCGCGGCCGTTTTCCCGATGACGTTGAGCACCGCCAGCGGGCCGAGCGGTGGCGGTTCCAACATCTCCGCTTCGATCGCAGGCTCGTCTGGGCCGTTCGTGCCCGGTGCCACGCCGGCGGTGCAGTTCCAGTACTTCGGTACCGGAGCTGCCGCCACCTGCAGTCCTACCGCGAAGCCGGTGACCCAGATCGCCGCCACGGGTGTGACCACCACGGCGGGAGTGGTGACCGTCGACCCGTACACGGTGCGGCGCGTCTCCTTCACGAAGATTGCCTTCGAGGTGCCGTCCGGCTCCTATCCCCTCCTCGACGAGAACCTGAACATCAGCACGATCAACACGTCCGGGCTGGTCCTGATCGGTGAGCAGACCTCGTCGAAGTGGAACGTCTGCGTCTACGACAGCGACTCCACGGTTGCCAGCGAGTTGCTGGCGGAGAGCAGTTACACACTCGTGCGGAAGCCGGTGATCACTTCGGTCATCCCGTCCAGCAGCCCGGCAAGTGGCGGTCAGCTGATCACAGTCAACGGGATCGGCTTCAACCCGTTCTCCTCGTCGATCAGCGCGTCGATCGGGGGGGTGTCCCTGACCGAAATCAACGTCCTGCCGGGCGGAAAGAGTTTCACCGGGATCACCACGCCGCGTGCACCCGGTGCCAACCTGCCCTTGATCGTCAATACGCTGGGCGGACCGGTCAGCAGTTTCGACCCGGACAACAACGGGCTGCCTCAGGACAACGACAACAGCACCAGCGACGCACCGATCCCGTTCACTTACAGCAATGGCATCACCGTCACGCCAAGCACGGCTGCCGTCGACGCCAGGGTCGATGTCGGTGTACGCGGCGCGGGATTCTCAAGGCTCATCTTCAGCGATGTCGGATCCGCGACCGACAATCTGGCGCACGTGTTCCTGGTCGACGGGGTTTACGAGTCGGCCAGCAACCGGGGTATCGCCGAGTGCTACGACGTGCTCGTAGTGACCGACACCGAACTGGTCTGCACGCTCGACCTGTCGAGTTACCAGCTGAATCCGGTGGACAGCTCCGTGGTGGCGAATACCCCGATCGACGAGGGCGCCTACTTCCTGACGGTGGTGGAGACCGGTGATGTCAGCGCGGGCCTGGCCGCGAATCCGACACTGCCGACAAGCGGTGCCGCGTTCATCGTCGCGCCCTACTGATCAGTGGTCGCTGAACGGCATCGAACATTCTGCTCAAGGAGGATCGTCATGCATTTCCGTCGTATCGCTGTCGTGGCCGGCCTGGCCGGGTCATTGGCGTTCACCGCCAACCCCGCACAAGCGGCGGAGCCGCCATTGGTCGACCACGAATTCGTACGTGCTGCTCATCAGGGAAACCTCGCCGAGATCGCGGCCGGCCGGGTCGCCTGGCAGAAGACCAAGGATCCGCAGGTCAAGGAACTCGCGGCGACCTTCGTCCGTCACCACATCAAGCTGGATGCCGCCCTGTCGCAGGTCGCGCGCCGACTGGAGATCCAGCTCCCCAACACGCCCACCACCAAACAGCAGGAGCTCACCGCCCGGTATGAGTCGATCGGGGCTGACGTCTTCGACGAGTACTTCATCTCGACCCAGCTGACCGTTCACCTCGAAGCCCAGCAGATGATCACGGCACAGACCGAACAGGGTGAGAACCCGGCGCTCACTGAGATCGCCGAAGTCGCTGCACCCGTCATCGCGCAACACCGGAAGTTGCTGCGGAAGGCCGCCATCTCGGACTGGCTGGGGGACTGAGCCCTCATCCCCCGCTGCTACCCAGCCGCAACCGAGAAAAGGATCGTCGGCGGTAGGGCGGCGCCGATGTTGCTCCCCGACTGAGATCGGGGAGGGCACGGATGAGGGTTCAGCTGCTTCGCTTCGCCGCTGGGGCGGTGGCGGCCGGTGCGTTCGCCGCGGTGGGGGTATTCGTGCTGCCGACGGGCTCCTCGAGTTGGGAGCCCGTCACCTACGGGCTGGCGCAGCGGCCGGAGGAGATCGTTCCGGCGACGGTGACCGAGGCGGCGCCGGCGCGGGTGGTCAGCACGACGGTCGGGAGCGACGGCAAGCCTGCCGTCAGCGTCCGGAAGGCCACCGACAAGGCGTCGGCCGTCAAGCTGGTCGGGGACGCGCAGCAGGCCGACGGGGCGGTGAGCGTCGAGATCGACACCCCGGTGTACGCCTTGGGAGTGCCGGCCGGTTCGGACACGTACCGAAGCCAGCAGTGGGATCTGGCCAAGATCCGCACCACCGAGGCGTGGCAGACGTCCACCGGGAACAGCGTGACGGTCGCCGTGATCGACACCGGGGTGGACGCGATGCACCCGGACCTGGCGGCGAACGTGGTCAGCGGCTATGACGCGATCGCGAACAAGGCCGGCTACACCTCCGACGGCAACGGGCACGGCACGCATGTGGCGGGCACGATCGCGGCGGTGACCGGGAACAACACCGGGGTCTCCGGGTTCGCGCCCGGCGCCAAGATCATGCCGATCAAGGTGCTGAACGACAGCGGCGCCGGGTACGCCTCGGACACCGCCGAGGGCATCATCTGGGCCGCCGACCACGGCGCCAAGGTGATCAACATGTCGCTGGGCGGGCCGTCGAAGAGCACAGCGCAGAGCAACGCCATCGCGTACGCCCGCAGCAAGGGTGTCACTGTCGTCGCGGCGGCGGGCAACGAGCGGCAGGACGGCAGCCCCACCTCCTACCCGGGTGCGGACGAAGGCGTGATCGCGGTCGCGGCGACCGACTCCGCCGACAGGTACGCCTCCTACTCCAACCGGGGCGGCTACGTCGACGTGGCGGCGCCCGGCAGCGCCATCCTCAGCACGTACCCCTCGGCGCTCGGTAAGTCGTACGCCTCCCTGAACGGCACCTCGATGGCGTCGCCGCACGTCGCGGCCGTGGCCGCGCTGCTCAAGTCCTACCAGCCGCAGCTGACCCCGGATCGGATCGAGGCCGCGCTGGAGAGTTCCGCTGTCGATCTGGGGACCGCCGGCTTCGACACCGACTACGGGCACGGGCGGATCGACGCCGTCGCGGCCCTGGCCGCGGTGACCCCGGCGACGACCGCCCCGACGACCCCCGCGACGACCGCTCCCACCACCAGCGCTCCGACGACTGCTCCCACCAGCGCTCCCACCAGCGCTCCGACGGCCGCCCCTACCACCAGCGCGCCCACCAGCAGCCCGACGGCGACGCCTACCGCTACCAGCAAGCCGAAGCTCAACCCGCTGGTGACCACGAACGTCAGGACGCGCGCCGTCACGTACGGGACGAAGACGTCGACCACGTTCACCGTCCGGGTGGCGGGCAAGGCGTGGGCGCGCAAGCCGGCGCAGATCTGCCTGTCCGTGGACGGCGGGGCGGTCACCTGCACCGACGCGACGACCACCACCAGCGGAACCGTGGTGGTGCAGCAGGTCGCCGCCGGCGCCTTCCAGGTGTACGTGAAGGCCGTCGAGACCGACACGACCCTCGAAGCCACGTCGCCTGCCAGCACGTACACCGTCAAGGCGAGCGTGACCGTGAGCAAGGCGTCCGCCGGCGCCATGAAGGTGGCCATCGCCGGCGCAGCCGGCCAGGAGGTCGAGGTGCAGCGGTACGACAGCAGGTCCCGTGGCTGGCTGCGCGAAGGCGCCTTCACCGCCGTCGACAGGGGCACCCTGACCGGCCTGACCGCGAAGCAGAAGTACCGGCTGATCATCCCCAGCACCAGCGCGATCGTCGGTGTCACCAGCTCCGCCGTGACCGTCTGACGGCCACAACTGGAGCGCAACAGTCCGACAACGGTATCCACAACTCTGCCCCGCGAATCTTATGAAGTCGTTCCGAGGGGGAGGAAATACTTTGAAGCAGGTTCAGATCCGTAAGTTCGCCGTCGGTGCCGTCGCCGCGGGTGCGCTCGCTGCTGTCGGTGTGTTCGCCCTGCCGACCGGCAGCGCTGACTGGACCCCGGTGACCTACGGCCTGACCGACGCTCCGGAGCGGATCGTTCCGGCGGTTGTCACCGAGGCTCAGCCGGCCCGGGTCGTCAGCACCACGATCGGCAAGGACGGCAAGCCGGTCGTCACGGTCAAGCAGGCCACCGACAAGGCCTCCGCGATCGAGCTGGTCAAGGACGCGCAGCAGGCCGCGGGGGCGGTCGGCGTCGAGATGGACGCGAAGGTGTTCGCGCTCGACGTTCCCACCGGCACCGACCCGTACCGGTCGCAGCAGTGGGACTTCGCCAAGATCCGCACCACCGAGGCCTGGCAGAAGTCGACCGGCGCCGGCGTGACCGTCGCCGTGATCGACAGCGGGGTGGACGCCACCCACGGCGACCTGAAGGCCAATGTGCTCAGCGGGTACGACGCGATCACCAAGAAGGCCGGCCCGACCACCGACGGGCACGGGCACGGCACCCACGTGGCCGGCACCATCGCCGCGGTCACCGGCAACGGCGTGGGTGTCTCCGGCTTCGCGCCGGACGCCCGGATCCTGCCGGTCAAGGTGCTCTCCGACGAGGGCAGCGGCAACATGTCCGACACCGCCGACGGCATCATCTGGGCCGCCGACCACGGCGCCCAGGTGATCAACATGTCGCTGGGCGGCACCACCAAGGTCACCGCGGTCAGCAACGCCGTCAAGTACGCCCGCAGCAAGGGCGTCACGGTCATCGCCGCGGCCGGCAACAGCCGTCAGCAGGGCAGCCCGACCGCGTACCCGGGCGCCGACGAGGGTGTCATCGCCGTCGCCGCGACCGACTCGGCCGACAAGTACGGCGTGTACTCCAACGCCGGCTCGTACGTCGACGTCGCCGCTCCCGGCACCAACATCATGAGCACCTACCCGGCGAACCTGGGCTCCCAGTACAAGACGATGAGCGGCACCTCGATGGCCTCGCCGCACGTCGCCGCGATCGCCGCGCTGCTCAAGGCGTACAACCCGGCCCTCACGCCGGACCAGATCGAGTCCGCCCTGGAGAAGACCGCTGTCGACCTGGGCGCCAAGGGCTTCGACAACGACTACGGGTACGGCCGGATCGACCCGGTCGCGGCGCTCGCCGCGGTCGCCCCGGTGACCACGCCGCCCACGACGGCTCCGGTCACGAAGGCGCCGACGACCGCTCCCACGACGGCTCCCGTCACCAAGGCGCCGACGTCCGCCCCGGTCACCACCGCTCCCACGCCGTCCGCTCCCGTGACCACCGCTCCCGTGACCACCGCTCCCGTGCCGTCGGCCCCGGTCACCACCGCTCCGGTGACGCCGCCGGCCTCGGCCGGCCCGACCACGCCCGCGCCGGTCGCCGGCAAGCTGGAGATCAGCGCGAACGTGTCCTCGGCCGAGGTCACCTACGGCGCCGGCACCTCCACCACGTTCACCGTCAAGGCCGGCGGCACGGCGGTGGCCGGTAAGAGGGTGCAGGTCTGCGTGACCGAGGCCGACGCTGCCGAGAAGTGCTCCGACACCGTCACCGGCAACCTCGGAACCGTCCAGGTCAACCGCACCGCGAACGCGTCCTACCAGCTCGTTCTCAAGGCCACGGCGGACGGCGTCACCTCGGCGCCGGTCAGCTACCGGGTCACGGCGTCGGTCGCTGTCGTCCGTGCCGCCCGCGGTCAGCTCGGCGTCACCCTGACCGGCGCGGCCGGCCAGGTCACCGAGATCCAGCAGCGGGTCGGCGGCGCGTGGCAGACCGTCGCGACGTACAAGGCTCCGGCCGCCAGCGCCCGCGTGACGGTGACCGGCGTGACGCCCGGCCAGACCTACCGCGTCGTCGTCCCGGACAGCATCAAGATCGGCGGCGTCGCCAGCGCTCCGATCGTCGCCTGACGAAACTGTGACCGCGGCGGGATCTTCCGATCCCGCCGCGGTTCCCCGTTCCCGCCGGGCCCGGTCACTCCAGGCGGGACCACTCGCGGTCGATCGCGTCGATGCTGTCCGCGGTCGGGGGCTCGCCCTCGGGGGACGACGCCATCGTGATCACGCTGCGGCGCTCCGACGTACGCCAGCACAACAGTGTCTCCGGAGCCGCGGACGGCAGGCTCAACCCGTACCGCAGCTCCGTGGTGCACCGCACGCCCCGCCCCACCTCCTCGCCGTCGTCGCCCGCGAGCAGCATCTGCCGTTCGCCGCTGAGATCCCGCCGCGCGCTCACGATCCGGATCGTGCCGTTTCCGAGCGACTCCGTCCGTTCCGTGATCTCGCCACGGTTTCCCAGCAACTCGCTGATGGCGACGGACGCCCGCGCCGTGCCCGATTCCGGGCTCGCCGCACGGCTCGCGAACGGCGTGGGCACCGGGCTGCGTTCGACGGGTGCGGCGTGTTTCGTGACTTTCGGCGTACGGGTGACCGAAGGCTCCCCACCCACCCCCTCCGGTGCGGCGCTCGCGGCGGTCGTCAACGGCGCCAGCGCCTCCGGCTCGGGAAGACCGGGCTGACTCTCGTTCATCAGCTCGATGACCAGGAACCCGACCCCCGCCAGCACCGCCACCACCCCGGCGATCCCGACCACGGCCTGCTTGCGTCGCTGCGCCGAACGCTCGGGGGTCGCGGCAGTCGAGGACGCGTAGAGGCCACCCTCGTGCGCCCCTTCCGGGTGCTCTTCGTACGCCATCTCACCGTCCTCAGGCCACTGCTGCTCACCCCATGTTTCCAAATACGTGGACATATCGGGCGCTAATTCCCCATCGTCCCGCCCGTCCCCAAGACATCGGTGCTCCCGGCTGGCTGTGTGTGCCGTCTCGGGACGGTGGAGACAGCGCTGGCGGGCGGCCCGGGAACGTCGGCTGGTTCTGGTGGCTGTCTCGAGGGCGGCGAGACAGCTGTGACGACCAGCTAGGGAATCGGCTGGTCGCGAGGGCGGGAAGGCAACACTGCCGGCCGGCCGGAGGGCGTCGGCCGTGTCGGAGGTGGAGGCGGCCACCGGGGCCCGCTGGGTGGGGAGGTTGGCACTGTCGGGATGTGGTCAGCGGGGCGATGGGGGCGATGGGGCGGCGTACTCCGCCAGAGGGTTTTGATCTTGAGGGGATGTCGCAGCCTGTGCGGGGCGCTGAGGAAAGCGAGCCCGGGCCGCGCCCGCGCGAGCTGGCCGATCGACCGACCGTGACTGTGCCGGAACGACCAGTACCGATGGCCCGGCCGGGCGTCACCCGGACTGGCGAGCCGGTGGCCTCGGCGGTTGACCGGTGGGCGATGCACGCGCAATGTGTGGAGCACGCGGGTGCGGGCGATGGCGGCCGAGCACGGGGACCGGGCGGAGCGGACATGACCGAGAACGGGAACCAGGCGGAGCACAGCCCCGCCCGGCCGTCCTGGGACTGCCGCTCGTGCGGGCGCCCCTGGCCGTGTGACTCCGCCCGGTCGCAGCTCGGGCGTGATCGTGGCCGTGTCGATCTCGCGGTGCTGATGTGGGACCACCTCGAGGAGGCCGCCCGGGACATGCCCCAGACGCCCGCCTCCGAGCTCTTCGACCGTTTCCTCCGCTGGACCGGATGATCCGATGCGGTCAGCCGGGCTCCTGGGCGGTCTGGCGTTCGGCGAAGGCGCGCAGATCACGGCGTTCGATCGCGGCGGCCATCAGGTCCGGGAAGGCGTCCGGGGTGCAGGCGAACGCCGGCACGCCGAGGGCCGCGAGCGCCGCCGCGTTCTCGTGGTCGTAGGCCGGCGCGCCCTCGTCGGACAGCGCCAGCAACACCACCACCTGCACCCCGGCCGCCGTCATCTCCGCGACCCGGCGCAGCATCTCGGAGCGGACGCCGCCCTCGTACAGGTCGCTGATCAGAACGAAGATGCTGTCCCGCGGCCGGGTGATCAACTGCTGGGAGTAGGCGATCGCCCGGTTGATGTCCGTCCCGCCGCCGAGCTGCGTGCCGAACAGCACCTCCACCGGATCCGCCAGCTGGTCCGTCAGGTCCACCACGGCGGTGTCGAAGACCACCAGCGACGTGCGCAGCGACCGCATCGACGCCAGCACCGCCGCGAACACCCCGGAGAACACCACCGAAGCGGCCATCGAACCCGACTGGTCGACACAGAGCACCACATCGCGTTGTACGGCGGAGGTGCGGCGGCCGTACCCGACCAGCCGCTCCGGGATCACCGTGCGGTGTTCCGGCAGGTAGTGCTTGAGATTGGCGCGGATGGTCCGGTCCCAGTCGATGTCGGCGTGCCGGGGGCGGCTGATCCGGGCGGCCCGGTTGAGCGCCCCGGTCACCGCGGCGCGGGTCTGCTGCGCGATGCGCCGCTCCAGTTCCTCCACGACGGTACGGACCACCTGCCGTGCCGCCTCGCGCGTGGCGTCCGGCATCACCCGGTTCAACGAGAGCAGCGTGCCGACCAGGTGGACGTCGGGTTCCACGGCGGCGAGCATCTCCGGTTCCAGCAGCAGCCGGGTGAGGTCCAGCCGCTCGATCGCGTCCGCCTGCATCACCTGGACGACGGTGCTGGGGAAGTACTCCCGGATGTCGCCGAGCCAGCGGGCCACCTTCGGCGCCGAGCCACCCAGCCCGGCGGACCGTCCGGCCGGCCGCCCGTCCGCGTCCCCGGCGTCGTAGAGCGCCGCGAGCGCGGCGTCCATCGCCCCGTCCCGCCCGTCCGGCCTGCCGAGCGACTCACCCGCCGCCCCGCCGAGCACCAGCCGCCACCGCCGCTGCCGTTCCCGCGTCGTCTCGTCGCCGCTCATGCGTCCTCCAGCATCGATGTCATCGGGCGTCCCAGGAGCGCGCGCAACGTCGGCAGCGGCGCGGCGGCCCGAACCGTGTCGATCACGGTGGTGTCGCCCGGACCGGTCGGCCGGCCGCCGGCGATCCGCTCACCGATGGCGCGCCGTTCCCCGGCGTCGAAGCCGCCGAACGTACGCCGCAGCAGTGGCAGCACCGCCTCGAACGCCTCCGCCGGAATGTCCGCCAGCCAGTCGTCCACCAGCGACAACAGCGCCTCGTCGTGGACCAGCAGCAGCCCGCCGCCGGCCAGGAAGCCCTCCACCCAGGCGGCCGCGTGCGCCGGTGGGGTGCCGACGGTCAACGGCAGCCGGAGCCTCCGGCGCACCTCGGCGCCGTCCAGCCGGCCGGCGTCCAGCAGCAGCCGCGTCAACCGTCCCGCCGGCAGCCCGTGCAGGCCCGGCCGCGCCGCCAGCGACGCGATCGTGCCGAGCCAGCGGTCCCGCAACGTCGCGTCGGCGAGCAGGCCGACCGCCTGATGCACACCGTCCATGCCGTCGCGCAACTGCCGGGCCGCCTCGTCGGAGAGCGAGCCGGCCGCCGACGGCAGCGCGGCGCACACCCGGCCGAGCAGGCTCGCCGTCACCCGGGCCAGGCCGGTGAGGTCGGTGCGGCGGACGTCGCCGTACCGCAGGGTGCGGGCCAGCGCCGGAATCGCCGCCATCAGGTGATGCACGTCGGCGTCGAGCGCCGCCCGGGCGTCCAGCGCGGCGAGAACCGGGGGATGCGCGTCCGCCAGATCCGCCAGCAGACAGATCTCCACCAGCTCGGTGACCTCGGCGAGAGTGCCCGCCTCCGCGGCCCGCCGGGTGACCCGGGCGGTCGCGGCGGACGCCACCGTCGTGCCCCACATGCCGCCCTCGACCAGCCGGATCGCGAACTCGGGCTGCCAGGCCAGCCGCCACTCCTCCCGGAACGTGCCGGTGCCGCGCCGGGCCAGCCGCTCGCCCCACGGCACGTCCAGCACCCGCAGCCGGTGCAGCAGCCGGCTGCGCCGCAGGTCGTTCTCCTGCCGCAGGTCCAGGTCGGCGGTCTTCTCCTCGGCCGACGGCCTGAGCCGCAGCGACCGCTGCTGGGCGGTCAGGTCCCGGACCAGCGGAACCGACGGCATCTCGTCCGGCACCGCCCCGAGCCGCTCCCCGACGACCAGCCGCCGGGCGATCAGCTCGGCCCGCAGCGGCTCGCCGTCGCACATCACCGCCTCGGCCGCCTCGGTGACCTCGGCCAGCCCGGCGAGCGGGCGGCCGCGCAGCGTGGCCAGGGCCTCCGCCAGGCGGGCGGCTTCGATCACATGAGCTGACGACGTGGGTACGCCCTCGGCGCGCAACACCCCCGCCGCGTCCACCAGCCAGCGCGCCACCACGTCGTCGCCGGTGGTGAACAGATGGTGGTACCAGCCGGGCGACCGGACCCCGGCGCCGTACCCGGACCAGGAGGCGAGCCGCCCGTACGTCCACGGCACCCAGGTGAACGCCACCTTTCCCTTACGCCTGCCCTTGAACAGCGCGGTGTCGTCCTTGAGCGACGTCTTCCGGGTCAACGCCGGCACGTGCCACGCCCCGCAGACGACCGCGATGTCCTCGTGCCGCCGCCGTTCCTCGCGGAGGACCGACCGCATGTACGCCTCGCGGAGCAGATCGTCCGGGTCCTCCGGCGCGCTCTCCCGGATCGCCGTCATCGCTTCCGCGATCGCCTCGAAGACGGGCGCCCCTCGGTGCTCGACGACGTCCTCCCACCAGCGCTCCGGATCGTCGTAGCCGGCCGCCGCCGCGAGCTCCCCGATCGGATCCACCGGCCGCACCGGCTCCGTGCCGTCCGGTTCCCCGTGGATCTTGTGCGGCTGGTCGTCAGGGCTGTCTCCGGGCGGTTGAGACAGCCCTGACGACCAGCCGAGGTTTCCCGACCGTCGAGCCGCCGGGGCGCTGACGGCCCGCGCCGACCCGGCAGGCGACGGGGATTCGGAGGGCGCGGGAGAGCCGGGGGCGACGCGGAACGCGTACGGGAGGTCGAAGAAACGGACGCGGACGCCGTGCCGGACCGCCCACCGGATGGCCTGCCATTCCGGTGAGAACACCGCGAACGGCCAGAACGCCGCCCGCCCCGGGTCGTCCACCGCGTATCCCAGCAGCGCCACCGGTGGTTCCAGCCCACCATCGGCCACCCAGCGGACGAGGTCGTCGGCCTCCGGTGGCCCTTCGACGAGCAGCACCTCCGGTGGGTGCGCGGTGAGTTCGCGCAGCAGCGCCCGGGCCGAACCCGGCCCGTGATGCCGAACCCCGTAGATCCGCTCAGGCATCGCGGGCGGCCCGGTAGAAGTCGAGCCACCCGGACCGCTCCCGGACGACAGTCTCCAGGTATTCCCGCCAGACGACGCCGTCGGACACCGGGTCCTTGATCACCGCGCCGACGATGCCGGCGGCCACGTCACCGGGATGCAGGGTGCCGTCCCCGAAGTGGGCGGCGAGCGCCATCCCGTTCGTCACCACCGAGATGGCCTCGGCCGGCGAGAGGGTTCCGGTGGGCGATTTCAATTTGGTACGCCCGTCCTCGGTCATGCCGGACCGCAGCTCCCGGAAGACCGTCACCACCCGGCGGATCTCCTCCAGCGCCGCCGGCACCTCCGGCAGCTCCAGCGCCCGGCCCAGCTGCGCCACCCGGCGGGCGACGATCTCGACCTCGTCGTCGGCGCTGGCCGGCACCGGCAGCACCACCGTGTTGAACCGGCGGCGCAACGCGCTGGACAGCTCGTTGACCCCGCGGTCCCGGTCGTTGGCGGTGGCGATCAGGTTGAACCCGCGTTCCGCCTGCACCTCCGTGTTCAGCTCCGGCACCGGCAGCGTCTTCTCGGACAGAATGGTGATCAGCGCGTCCTGCACGTCCGACGGGACCCGGGTCAGCTCCTCCAGGCGGGCGATCGAGCCGGTCCGCATGGCCCGCATGATCGGGCTCGGGACCAGGGCGGCGTCGGTCGGGCCCTCGGCGAGCAGGCGGGCGTAGTTCCACCCGTACCGGATGGACTCCTCCGCCGTGCCCGCGGTGCCCTGCACCAGCAGCGTCGAGTCACCGGAGACGGCGGCCGCGAGATGCTCCGACACCCAGGTCTTGGCGGTGCCGGGAACACCGAGCAGCAGCAGCGCCCGGTCGGTGGCCAGGGTCGAGACGGCCACCTCCATGAGACGGCGGGGACCCACGTACTTCGGGGTGATCTTCGCTCCGTCGCCGAGCAGGTAGGTGACCACGGCCTGTGGCGACAGCCGCCACCCGGGCGGCCGGGGCCGGTCGTCGGAGGCGGCGAGCAGGGCGAGTTCCTCGGCGTACTGGTCCTCGGCGTGCGGTCGCAGAGCGGTCACAGAAACTCCTGAAACATCTCGTGTCGGAAGGTGAGAGTGCGGGCCAGCTCGGTCACCGGCCGCACCCGGGTCGGATCGACGGTCTGGTCCAGCCGGACGGCGAGACGCCCGGCCAGGTCGGCGTAACCCGGTGGCATGGCCAGGCCGGCCGCCCGGCACAGTTCGCCCAGCTGCCAGGTGTGCCGGTCGGTGTGGGCCCGCTGCTCGACCGTCTCCAGAACGGCGACCGACAACTCGTCCGGCCACGGGCCCGGATGCAGCGACAGCAGCCGTTGCGCCGAACCGTCCTCGGAACGCAGCGCGGCGGCGGCGAGCCGGGCCAGCCGGTCCGGTGGCATGACCAGGTGCAGGTCCCAGCGCACCGACTCCCGCAGCATCCCGGAATCGGCGGCGAGCAGCGCCGTCGCCCACGCCGCGTCGCGCTGGACGACCGCCGCTTTCGCCCAGCCGTGCAGCAGCGGGACCGCCCAGTCGTGACCGCGGGCGGCGGCGATCCAGCCCTCCGGCGTCGGCGTCGGCGCGGTCCACGAGTCCAGGGGAGTGCCGGCCACGACCTCCTCCAGCAGCCACGCTCCGGCGCCGACCCCGCGGACCGGCGCCGCGCCGACCCCGTCCCGCCGCAGGTCCGGATCCAGCTCGGCGGGTGGCTGGACGACGAGTTCACCGCCCTCCAAGCGCACCGCGGCATGGGCGCGGGCCGCCATCCGGGTCGCCAGCGCCGTGCCGGGAAGGTGGCGCAACAGGTCCAGCGCCGCCTCCCGGACCTCTTTCCGGCGGTCGTCGAGCGCCCGCTCCAGCAACGGCTCGTCCCGCAGCGACAGACCGGGGCCGAAAGCGGCCAGGAAACGGGCCCGATTATCTGAGGACTCCTCGGACCAGGTGCTCTCCAGCAGCTCACGGGCCCGATCCGGGTCGCTGGCGCGGAGCGCGGACAGGTGACCGAGACGCTCGGCGGTGGTCGCTGTCGCCCAGTCGGCGGTGACGGTGGGCGCGGCCTCGGCGAGCAGCCAGCGCCAGTCGGCCCGCTTCCCGGCGAGCCAGGCGCCGCGCCGTCCGGTGACCCGGGCCAGCTCGGCGCGGACCGCGATGTTCCGCCTGCCGGCCTCCAGCAGGCTCGGCAGGATCGCCGGCGGGACGATGCCACCCCGGGCCGCCGCAGCGGACAGCCATTGGGCGAGAAGCTCCTGCTCGTAGTGGCTGCCGCCGGGCGCCCCACCACCGAGGATCCGGGCCAGCCGCGCCGCCGCTGCGGCAGGCAGGGGTGCGTCGGTCTCGGCTGGTGCGGGCGTCATCGGGGTATGTCCGGTCTCCGGTTCCACCCCGGCCCGTCGGCAGGTGAGCGCCACCGCCGCCGCCTCCAGCAGCGCCTTGGCCGGCGACTCCAGCACCTCCTCGGGAACGCTTACCGATTCCTCCACCCCGCCGACCGCGAATCCTTGCGTTTGCGACGGGCCGTTCCCGCTGACCGACGCGGCGTCGGAGGAGGCGCCGGGTGTGGGAGGAGGAGTGGGCGGCATGGCGTCCGAGGGGTCGCCGGGTGTGGGAGGAGGGGTGGGCGACGCGTCGTCGGAAGGGCCGCCGGGCGTGGGTGGAGGGGCGGCCGACGCGGCGCCGGGCGTGGGTGGAGGGGTGGGCTGCTCGGCGTCCGAGGGGCCGGGAACGGTGGTGGAGCCGAGGTCGATCCGCAGCGCGCCGACCTGGAGGGAACGGCCGGGCCAGGGGCGCCGGCCGGTCCCGACCAGGGCGGCCGTCAGCAGTTCGGGGGGCAGCTCGGCTCCCCGTGTCGATGGATCCGGCACGGGAGGCGCGGCCGGCACGAAATCGCCGCCGAACCAGGCGGCCAGGGGGCGCAACCCGGCCGGTGACCATTCCGCCGCGACCGTCGCGGGGGCGGCCCCGGCGGCGGCCAGCAGCCACCACGGCTCCCGGTGGCCCGGGGCCAGTGGCAGCGCCGAACCTTCGGCGTCCAGCAGGAAATCGCCGTCGGCGGGGGTGACGGAGGAGAGGATCATGGGGGCGTCGTACCGCCAGGGCTCGGCGGACAGAAGCCGGGACCAGCCGGACAGGCCCGCCCGGATCGTGCCCGCGCCGGCCGGTGAGCCGAACGGCTCGGCAGCGGAGGCACGCTCGGCGACGAGCGCCCGCAGCGGCGCCGCGCCCGGGTAGAAGCAGAGATCGCCGCGGAACTCGGTGCCCGCCACCAGATCGGCCGCCAGCGGCTGGCCGGGCGCCGCGAACGACAGCACCAGCGCGAACCGCCCGCTGGAGCAGCCGCGCAGCCAGGTGCGCCGGCTGGTCAGCGTGCCGTCGTCGGCCTCCACCTGGCCGAGGACCTGCCACCGGTCGGTCACCCGGGGGCCGGCCAGCACCTCCTCGGTCGGCATGGGGAAGCCGATCCGGGACCGGACGGTGGCGGCGAGCGCCGGGTCGAGGCTGTCGAGGCGGGTGTGCCCGGCGACCAGCAGCCGGAGCAGCGCCAGCTCGCCGAGGAGCCGGTCGGCCCAGTGCGGGCCCACGCCGGCGATGCCGCCGAGCCGCCGTACCGCCCCGGCGACCGCGGGCGCCTGCGCGTCGACCAGCCGGGCCGCCATCGTCTCGAACGTCTGCGGCCCGGACCGGCCCACCGCGGCCAGCCCCTGCTCGACCTGGTCGTCGAGCCATCGGCGCAGCTCGGCCATGCCGCCGGCGACCCGCTCGGCGCGGCCCTGCGCACGTTTCGCCGCGGCCACCGGATCGGGCGGCGCCGTCTTCGCCTTGGCCCGCGCGGCCCGGCTCGTCTGCCACTCCACGACATAGGCCGGCACAGGCGAGGCGGCTTGGGCCGGCTCGGGCGAGGCGGTCTGGGTGGGCTCGGGGAAGGTGGCTGGAGTGGGCACAGGCGAGGTGGTCCGGGTAGGCGTAGATGAGGTGGCTCGGGCGGGTTCGGGCGAAGTGGCCTGAGTGAGCGCGGACGACGTGGCCCGAGCACGCGCGGCAAAGCCGCCGGCGGACCAGCTCAGCAGCAGGCCGAGAGCGTGCTTACACGGGATCTTGCGGCTCGGGCAGGAGCACTTGAACGCCGGCCCCGCCAGATCGACGGCCACCTGATAGCCGCGGCAGAGTCCCCACAGGACGTCGCCGGCGACGCCGGTCTCGGAGAACAGGCCGGTGACCCCACGCGCGGCGCGCAGCGAGGCGGGATCGGGCGCGAGCGCCTCGACCTGGGCGGTGGACCATCTCTCAACGGGCACGCACCGACCCTAGGCCCGGGGTACGACGTTTTTCCGCCCCCACGGACGGCACACTGGAGACATGCGGGTGATCGTTTTCGGGGCGACCGGGATGGTCGGGCAGGGTGTGCTGCGGGAGTGCCTGATCGCGCCCGACGTGACGGGTGTCCTGGTGGTGACGCGGACGCCGACCGGCGTGCAGCACCCGAAACTGCGTGAGGTCACCCTCGCCGATTTCGCCGACCTCACGCCGATCGAGGGGGAGCTGACCGGGTACGGCGCCTGTTTCTACTGCCTGGGCGTCTCATCGGTGGGGATGGGCGAGGCCGCCTACACGCGGGTCTCCTACGACTACCCGATGGCTGCCGCCCGGGTGCTGGCCCGGATCGACCCGGACATGACGTTCGGCTACGTCTCCGGGGAGGGGACCGACGCGAACAGCCGGCTGATGTGGTCGCGGGTCAAGGCCCGTACCGAGCGTGAGGTGATGGCGCTGTTCCGCAACGGGTTCGCCTTCCGGCCGGGGTTCATCCAGCCGATGCACGGGGTCCGCTCCCGGACCGGGTGGTACAACGCCGTGTACACGCTGATCGCCCCGCTGGTCCCGGTGGTCCGCCGGGTCGCGCCGCGGTACGTCACCACCACCGACGCGGTCGGCCGGGCCATGCTGCGGGCGGCCCGCGGCGGGTTCGAGGGCCGGGTGGTGACGACGGCGGACATGCGCTGACTGGCCCCAGACGACCGCGCCGAAGGCCAGCGTCATGCCGGCCACCTGCACCGGCGTCAGCGACTGGCCCAGCGCGGCCCAGCCGATCACGGTCGCGGTCAGCGGGGCCAGCAGGTTGAGCAGGGAGACCCGGGTCGCCGGCAGCATCGCCAGCCCGCGGAACCAGAGGGTGTAGGCGAGCGCCGTGCCGATCAGGGACAGGTAGGCGTACCCCGCGAGGTTCGCCGTGGACAGCGCGGGAGGCGCGCCCTCCGCCAGGAGGGTGACCGGGACCAGCAGCGATCCGCCTGCCGTGAGCTGCCAGCCGGTGACGGTGAGCAGGGAGACACCGGGGCGGCCCCACCGTTTGGTGAGGACCAGGCCGAGCGCCATGGACGCGGCGGCGGCGAGGCCGGCGAGGATGCCGGCGGGGTCGAGGCGGGCGGCGGCGGTCAGCACGGCGAGGGCGACGCCGAGAGCGCCGATCAAACCCGCCTTGACGGTACGCGAGGAGACGCGCTCATTCAGCCAGAGCACGCTGAGCCCGGCCACCAGCAGGGGCTGCACCGCCCCGAGCACGGCCGCCATCCCGCCCGGCAGCCGGTAGGCGGTGACGAAGAGCAGCGCGAAGAAGATCCCGATGTTGAGCGCGCCGAGCACCACCGACCGCCACCACCACGAGCCGCGCGGCAGCTCGCGGGTGATCGCGAGCAGCGCCAGCCCGGCGGGCAGCGCCCGCAGCATGCCGCTGAGCAGGGGCCGCCCGGGTGGCAGGAGCTCGGTGGTGACCGCATAGGTCGTCCCCCACAGCACGGGCGTCATCGCCGTGACCAGCAGCACCCGCATCGCAGCCTCAATCTCTCGGCATCAAGTATCTCGACGTAAAGATAAACTTTGTCGAGAAGCTCGTCATCAAGAAAATGGGGAATGTGACCGACGCTATCGACCGGATCCTCGGCCAGTGGGCCCGCGAGCGCCCCGATCTCGACACCGAGGCGATGGGTGTCTTCGGCCGGATCTTCCGGCTCGCCAAGCTGGCGGGCGACGCCACCGAGCGCGCCTACGCCGTCCACGGCATCGGGCGCGCCGAGTTCGACGTGCTCGCCGCGCTGCGCCGGGCCGGGGAGCCGTTCCAGCTCTCGCCCGGCGCCCTGGCCGCGTCCATGATGCTCAGCACCGGCGGCACCACCGCCCGCCTGGACCGCCTGGAGAAGGCCGGTCTCGTCGCGCGCTCACCGGACCCGGACGACCGCCGCGGCGTCCTGGTCCGGCTCACCCGGAAAGGGCACACCATCGCCGACGAGGCCGTGGCCGCGGGACTCGCCGAGCAGCAGCGGCTCCTGGCCCCGCTCGGCCCGGAGCAGGCCGCCCAGTTGAGCGCCCTGCTCCGCACCCTGCTGAACGGCCTCTAGGAGAGCGGGAGCGGAGGCGTGCCGTCGCCGAAGGGCCGGCCGCCCAGCTCCTCGCGACCGTGCGGCGTGAGCCACCCGCCGAGGTCCGGGCCGGCCGGCACGATACCGGTCGGGTTGATGTCGCGGTGCACCTCGTAGTAGTGCCGTTTGATGTGGTCGAAGTCGATCGTGTCGCCGAACCCCGGGGTCTGGAAGAGGTCCCGCGCGTACGCCCACAGCACCGGCATCTCGGTCAGCTTGCTCCGGTTGCACTTGAAGTGGCCGTGGTAGACGGCGTCGAACCGGGCCAGCGTCGTGAACAGCCGGACGTCCGCCTCGGTGATCGAGTCGCCGACCAGGTAGCGCTGCCGTTCCAGGCGGGCCGACAGCCGGTCCAGCCGGTCGAACAGCCGGGCGTACGCCTTCTCGTACGCCTCCTGGGTCCCCGCGAAGCCGGCCCGGTAGACCCCGTTGTTCACATCCTTGAACACGACCTCGTTCACCTCGTCGATCTCCTCCCGCAGATGGGCGGGATAGAGCCGCGGCGCCCCCGGCCGGTGCAGGGCCGTCCACTCCAGCGACAGGTCGAGGGTGATCTGCGCGAAGTCGTTGGTCACCACCTTCCCGGTCGGCACGTCCACGATCGCGGGAACGGTGATCCCCTTGTCGTAGCCGGGGAACCGGGCGAAGAACGCCTCCTGGAGCCGCTCGATCCCGAGAACCGGATCCCGTCCGCCCGGATCCAGGTCGAACGTCCAGCTCCGCTCGTCGTGCGTCGGCCCGGCCACGCCCATGGAGAGGGCGTCCTCCAGCCCGAGCAGCCGCCGCACGATGATCGCCCGGTTCGCCCAGGGGCAGGCCCGGCTCACCACGAGGCGGTACCGGCCGGCCTCCACCGGGAAACCGTCCCGCCCGTCCGCGGTGATCCGGGTGGAGATGTAGCGCTGATCACGGGTGAACTCGCCCGTCGGATTCACATAGGCCATGGGTTACTGCTTCCCCGGCCCACGCGTGTTGATTCCGGGCGGACCGGTCCGCCCGAAATCGACACGCGTGGTCTGGTGGGCGAGGCATCCCCCCGTGTGCGATGCCTCGCCCGGCTCATGGGCTGCGCGGACCGCGAGGGCGCCGTCCGGACGAACCCGGCCGGGCAGACGGCAACCATGTCCGGCCGCTGGGCGCTGTCGCCTTTTATAGCACGCTGGGAAAGCGCTTCCCGACCGTTTTTGGGAGCGTGCCCAGGAATGCCCGGTTGCTGGTCAGCCGCGTATATCAGACCGTGTCCCGGCGGGCCGCGCGAGAGCCGCGTGTCACCCGGTCGGGTCTCCGGGGACTCCTGGACGCCTTACCTTTCCCGAACATTCCGTGGCCCCGTGCGGCGGCATGATGGGGCGGGGCCGCCAGGGGCGCCGGCGGCGGACGGAGGGTGACGGGGTGATGCCGGATCCGGGTGGGAAAGGGCTGGTCCTCGTGGTCGAGGACGAGCGGCCGATCGCTGATCTGGTCCGGCTCTATCTGAGCCGGGAGGGCTTCGGGGTGCAGGTCGAGCAGGACGGGACGGCCGGGCTGGCCGCGGCGCGGCGGCTGCGGCCGGTGGTGTGCGTGCTGGACATCGCGCTGCCCGGTCTGGACGGCACCGAGATCTGCCGGCGGCTGCGCGCCGACGGCGACTGGACGCCGGTGATCTTCCTGACCGCCCGTGACGACGAGGTCGACCGGATCCTCGGGCTCGAACTCGGCGGCGACGACTACGTGACGAAACCGTTCAGCCCACGGGAGCTGGTGACCCGGGTCAAGGCGTTGCTGCGCCGCGCGGCGGTCGCCCGGGACACCGATCGGGTACGGGCACTCGGCCCCCTCACCCTCGACCCCGGGCGCCGGGCCGCGGCCGTGGACGGACAGCCGCTGACCCTGACGGCCACCGAGTTCGACCTGCTCGCGCACCTGGCCGGGCGCCCCGGCCGGGTCTTCACCCGGGAGGAGCTGCTCGCCGCCGTCTGGGGGTACGCCTCGCACGCCGGCACCCGTACCGTCGACGTGCACGTGGCGCAGGTCCGGGCCAAGCTCGGCCCGGCCGCCGGCCTGATCCGTACCGTCCGGGGGGTGGGGTACACCGCCGATGCGTGACTTCCTGCGTACGCTGACCGGCCGCACCGTCCTGGTGACCACCGCGACCGCCGTCGTCGCCGTGATCGTGACCGCTCTGGTCGCGATGCCGATCGCGGTCCGCTCGGTGAACGCCCAGATCCGTGCCGAGCTGGGGGAGAAGGCCGTCCTCGCGGTGGAGTTGCTCACCGACGAGCGGCCCGCGGCACGCCGGCGCATCGCCGACCGGCTGCGTGCCGAGAACATCGAGATCTACGTGATCCGCAACGGCCGTGCCGACCGTGCCGGGCTCCCGTCGCGGGTGATCCGCCGGGTGGCGGCGGGGGAGGCCGTCGACGTGCGGATTCCGATCGGCGGGCGGGCGTCGTTCGTCGCCGGCCGGTCGCTGCCCGGCGCCGCCAACGGTGTCGTCCTCACCCGCGGCGCCGCCACCGGCACCGCGCTGCGGGTCTTCCAGGGCGTGTGGGTCGCGCTGCTCGCCGGTCTCGCCGGCGGCATCCTGGCCGGTGTCCTGCTGGCCCGTTTCGTGGCCCGCCCGATCCGGCTCGCCGCGGCTGCCGCCGGCCGGCTGTCCGCCGGGGACCGCTCGGTGCGCCTGGACGCCCGCGGGCCGGCCGAGGCGGCCGGGCTCGCCGACGCGTTCAACCACCTGGCGGCCGCCCTGGCGACCAGCGAGGGCCGGGAACGGGACTTCCTGCTGTCGGTGTCGCACGAGCTGCGCACCCCACTCGCCACGATCCGTGGTTACGCCGAGGCCCTCGCCGACCGGGTGATCACCGAGGACGACGTGGTGCCGGCCGCGTCCACGATGCTCGCCGAGGCGCAGCGCCTGGACCGGCTGATCGCCGACCTGCTGGTGCTCTCCCGCCTGGAGGCCGCCGATTTGCCGCTCGACGTCACCGAGGTGGATCTCGTGGAGCTGGTCCGGGCGGCCGGGACGGCCTGGGCGGCCCGCTGCGACGCGGACGGGCCGGTGCTGCGCGTCCGGACGGCGGACGAGCCGGTCGTCGTGGACACCGACCCGGGCCGGATCCGGCAGGTCCTCGACGGCCTCTGCGAGAACGCGTTCCGGGTGGTCCCGGCCGGCGCGCCGCTGGTGCTGGCGGTGCGGGCCGGCACGGACGCCGGGATCCTGGAGGTACGCGACGGCGGCCCCGGGTTCACCGACGACGACCTGGCGGTCGCCTTCGAGCGGGGTGAGCTGAACCGGCGGTACCGCGGGGTGCGCAAGGTCGGCAGCGGTCTCGGGCTGGCTCTGGCCGCGCGCCTGGTGACCCGCCTCGGCGGGCGGATCAGCGCCGGTCACGCCCCCGAGGGCGGCGCGATGTTCACCGTCGAGCTTCCTTACCGAACCCGAACAATGCGCTGACGCGGTTCGATCGCCGCGAGCCCAGGATCATCGCCATGACTCGTACAGCCAAGAAGGTTCTGATCGCGGGGGTGGCCGCACTCGCACTGACCGGATGCGGCGCGCGGACACCGGCCACCGCTCCCGCCACCGACCTCGTCGCGGCCGAGATGGTGGCCCTGGAACAGGAATTCGACGGTGGGAAGGAGGCGGACACGGCGCGGCCCGGCGCGGTCCGGAAGCTGCTGCGCAAGAACACGTTGCACGGCGAGGTGACGGTGCAGGCGAAGGAGGGGCAGCGCACGATCGTCGTGCAGCGCGGCGAGGTGACGTCCGTCGACGGCGAGCGTTTCACCGTCAAGTCGGCGGACGGATTCTCCGTGACGTGGACGTTCGGTGATCCGCTGCGTGTCCGGCAGAACCGGGAGAAGGCCGAGCGCGGCGCGGTGCAGACCGGTGTGAAGGTCGGTGTCGGCGGGGTCCGTGACGGCTCGGCCACCACGGCCCGCCTGATCATCGTCGGCTGAGCCGCCTCACTGCCTCACTGCAGAAAGCCGCCGAACGGCGACAGCAGCAGTTTGCCGAGGCCGGTGGCGGTGTTGTCGAGACGCCGTCGCTCCTTGTCGAGCGCGATCATGTCGTGCCGCAGCGCCCAGATCCGCTGCGCGTTGCGCCAGGCGACGTTGCGGGTGTACTCCACCATCTCGCCCTGCCACCAGTCGTCCAGGTCGCCGTTCATCGTGTCGATGAGCAGCTGCCAGCGGTCCAGGTAACCGCGCCGCAGCCCCGGGATCTCATCGGCGAAGATGTCGTTGACCTGCAGGTAGTCGTGGTGCTGGTCGCTGCCGTCGACCGGGTCGCTGCCCAGGTGATCGAACGTGGTGACCAGGGCGAACGGCAGGTCGAAGTTGATGTGGGCGTTGACCCCGGCGACGGCCGACGGCAGTGGGCGCGCGTCCGGTCCGGGAATCCGGCTGAACAGGCCGGCCCACACTCCCGGGCAGGCGGGACTCGCCTCGGTCCAGTAGCGCAGCGCGTCGAAGTAGCGGGCGGCGAACTCGACGTCGAGCCGGGCCAGGAACGCCGGATCCTTGAACTTGCCGGCGTAGAGACGGTCCAGCACGTTCTCGGTGATGGCCAGGTAGAGCTTGTTGAAGTCGGCCAGCGGATTGCTGTGCAGCAGCGGTGGGACGCAGCACAGGACTTCCTGGAGTCTGGTCAGCTGGTCGACGACTCCGGGCACGTCGTCGGGGTGCCGTTGCAGGATATCGGACATCTCCTGCTGAACGGGGCCCCAGATGGCTTGGGTCATCGGATCCTCCGTGGGTGATGCAAAGGCAACGGAGGGCCCCCAGCACCGCCCGGCGAAGCTGGTCGCCGGGCGGTGCTCCCCCGTGGCGACCACATTTCCACGAAGGCCAGGCGAGGGGATCGGTAGAACGACGTATTCCGCATACGTATGTCACGGGCGGATAACGATCACCTGGTCAGGCGGCTGTCAGATATACCCGGCTGGCCTGGACGCGGCTGCGTACCTGCAGCTTGTCGAAGATGTGCCCGAGATGTACGCCCACCGTGCGCTCGCTGATGAACAGCAACTCGCCGATCTCCCGGTTCGTCAGGCCCTCGGCCACCGCGGCGAGCACCTCCCGCTCCCGCCCGGTCAGGGTGGACAGCTCGTCCGCGGCCCGCTCCGGCCCGGCCGGCAGGCTCTGCACGTCGTCGCCGAGCGTGACCCGGTACCGCTGGGCCACCGCGAGGATCTCGCCGGCCAGCGGACGGGCCCCCATCGCGGTCGCTGTCTCGTACGCCTCCCGCAAGCCTTTGATCGCCGCCGTCCGGCGCACCTTGCGATGCAGGGACGCCTCGGCGTGCCGGAGCCGCGAATAGGCCGCGGGGTACGGCTGCTGCCGCCGGTCCCAGATCGAGGCCGCCCGCGCCCACGGCTCCGGATCGTGCCGGTCCTCGACCCGGCTGATCTCGGCGGCACACAGATCGAGATAGCCGTCGACCACCGCACGGACCGCCGGCGGCGCGTCCACCGTGCCCTTGACCAGGCGATCCATCACCGACCGGAGGCGGCGGATGGCGCCCGCGTCGGCCGGCTGCCCGGCCACGTGCGCGTACGCCTCGGCCCGCAGCCCGTGCCAGGCCAGCACCCCGAGCAGCACCAGATCGTCGGACCGGGTCTCGGTGACCGCCCGCTGCACCGCCGCCCGCGCGTCGGCGTGCTCGCCCTGCCAGATCGCCAGGCCGGCCCGCAGCGTCAGCATCGGCAGCACGTGCCGCGCGCCGCCGCCGGCCAGCAGGGTCGCCACGCCGTCCAGGTCGCGGCGGGCGTTCTCGAACTCGCCGAAGTTCACCAGTAGCTGCAGGCGGCCGAGCAGCAGCTCCACCGCGTCGGCGCCGGACGGGTGATGGCTCATCGCGGTCTCGATGACCGTGTACGCCTCGGTCCACTGACCGATCCGGAACAGCCCCTTCGCGGCGATCGCCAGCAGCCGGGTCTGATAGGTCCGGCCCGCGCCCCGGTCGGCGAGCCGCGCGGCGCCCCGCCGGGCCACCAGGATGCCCTCCTCGATGCTGTTCAGCGGGCCGGTCAGCAACTCGGCCAAGTGCAGGTAGGCCACCCCGAGGTCGTCCGGGTGCCCGGACCGCTCGGCGATCTCCACGGCGTGCCGGATGACGGCGAGACCGGCGTCCGGGTCCTCCCGGAAGGCGGCGCTGAAGCCCAGCGCGGCGCTGGCCCGGACCAGGTCGGTGGTCGCCCCGTTGACCGCCGCCAGCTCCAGGGCCTCCCGCGCGTGCTGGTTGGCGTCGGCGTAACGGCCCAGGTGCAGGAGAAGCTCGGCGAGGTACGCCGCCGCCGAGGCCCGCCGCCGCGGGGTGCAGTCCGGCGCCTCCAGGGCGCGCTGGTACTCCACCTCGGCGGTCGCCGACCGGCCCGCCGCCGCGAGGTACCGGGCGCGGCGCAGGTGCAGGTCGGAGCGGCCCGGGGCGTCCGGGCGGCCGGCCAGTTCCTCGAGCCGGGCCAGCGCCAGCAGATGCTCGCCGCAGAGGTGCGCCGACTCGGCGGCGTTGCCCAGCAGCTCGGTGCGCCGCGGGTCGGTGTCGGCGGACAGGTGCAGCGCGATGGTCCAGTAGCGGTGGGCCTCGGCGAACCCGTACATCCGCTCGGCGGCGTGCGCCGCGGCCACCACCGGCTCCAGCGCCCGCTCCGGCTCGCCGGCCCGCTGCCAGTGGTGCGCCAGCCGGGCGTTGTCCGGCTCGCCCTCGAACGCCTCCAGCGCCTCCGCGTACCGCCGGTGCAGGTGGGCGGCCTCGGCCGGCAGCACCTCCTGTTCCAGCACCTCGGCCACCAGCCGGTGCCGCAGCTTGTAACCGTCGCCGTCGCTGGCCACGAACCGGTGCGTGACGGCCGCCCGGATCGCCTCGATCAGCTGGTCCTCCGGCAGCGGCACGACCCGGGCCAGCACCGAGTGGTGGATCGGCTCCACCCCGGCCGCTATCGCGTGCACCACCGTGTGCGCGTTCGGCGGCAGCTCGTCCACCCGGGACAGGAAGATCTCGCGCAGCGTGTCGGACAGCTCGACCCGGCCGTCCCGCAGGTCACGGGCCAGCTCCTCGGCGATGAACGGGTTGCCGCCACTGCGCTTGTAGACCCGGTCGGCGTCCTCGGCCGCCACCGTGCCGCCGACGATCGCGGCCACCAGCTCGTGCGTCTGCTCCTGGCTGAGCGGCGACAGGTCGACCACCCGGACCGACCGCAGGCGGCGCAGCTCGGCCAGCACCCGGCGCAGCGGGTGGGTGCCGTGCAGCGCCTCCGCCCGGATCGCGGCGAGCACCGACACCCGCACGTCACCGAGGCCGGCGAGCAGATAGAGCAGCAGCTGCCGGGTGCTCCGGTCGGCCCACTGCAGATCGTCCAGCACGAGCAGCAGCTGCTGGCCGCCGGCGATCGCGCGCAGGTCCCGGGAGACCCGCTCGAGCAGGGCGCCGGCGTCGTCGGCGGGCGCGGACGGGCCGCCGCCGTCGCGCCGGCGCAGCGCCTGCAGCACCGGGTGCAACGGCGACGCGTCACCGATGTCCAGACAGGTGCCGAAGAGCACGGCGAACCCGTGCTCGCGCATCCCGGCGGCGGTCTCGCGCAGCAGCCGGCTCTTGCCGACGCCGCTCTCCCCGGTCACGAACACGGCGGCGGTCCCACCGGGCCCGACGTCACGCAGGTAGGACTGAACATCGGCCAGCGTGCCGGTGCGCCCGACAAGCGGCCCTTCGCCCCCCAGGCTGGCCATGTCCGGCAGCCTAATCCGTATCCGACTATCACCTGGTCGTCGGTTCGGACTGTTCTGCGTCACAAAAACGACGGAATTCGATGCTGTCAGAGATACGTCGTTCTGCGGATCCGCCGGTTGTCGCGGGCTGGCACCGTACTCCCGGTCAACGCAGAGATCTGGGGGAGCGTGAGACATGACCACCGTCACCAGCGCCGTTCAGGAGCGGCGCCAGACCGTAACCGTGCTGTTCATCGACATCGTCGGCTTCACCTCGCTGGTGGACCGGCTGGACTGCGCGGACGTGCGTGCGCTGCAGCGGGACTACTTCTCGGCCGTCGCCGGGGTGGTCCGTGAGTGCGGCGGCATCGTCGAGAAGTACGTCGGCGACGCGGTGATGGCGGTCTTCGGGGCCGCGGAGGGCGGATTCGGGCCGGGGGCGGCCGCATCCGCGGTGTGGGCGGGCCTGTCGGTCCAGGAGACGTTGAGGGGGCGACTCCTGGCCGGCAGGTTCCCCGTCCGGACCCGTGTCGGACTCGCCACCGGCGAGGTGATCGTCGACCCGATGGCGGCGTTCGACGGTGGATACGGGATGATCAGTGGCAGCGTGGTGAGCACGGCGGCACGTCTCCAGGCGTACGCGCCGCACGACACCGTGGTGGTCTGCTCGGCCACCCGGGACGTGACCGACGAGCTCATCGCCTACCAGGAGCTGCCACCGGTGTCCGTTCCGGGTAAGCCGTACCCGCTGGACCTCTTCCGCGCCCTTGCGCCGCAGGCAGCACCGTTGGCTATCGTGTCGTAGGCCACTTTTTACGGTGGTTCATCCCGATTTTGGCCACGGTGTGGTCTAGACCTGCCTCGCCTGGGGCAGAAGTGTCGGAGGGGCCGGGTAGGCTCGCGCCGTCCTTGACCACCATGGCCGATCGGGAGTGCCGCCTCGTGACCGCGCAACCAGAGACCTTGTACGGGGCCGACGACCTCACGCACCTCGAAGGGCTGGACGCTGTCCGGAAACGCCCGGGCATGTACATCGGCTCCACCGACAGCCGGGGCATCAACCACCTGGCCAACGAGATCATCGACAACTGCACCGACGAGGGCGTCGCCGGGCACGCCACCCGGATCGCGGTGACCCTGCACAGCGACGGCTCTGTCCAGGTCGACGACGACGGCCGGGGCATCCCGGTCGACGTGCACGCCAAGTCCGGCCTCAGCGGCGTCGAGCTGGTGCTGACCCGGCTGCACGCCGGCGGCAAGTTCGGCGGCTCCGGCTACAAGACCTCCGGCGGCCTGCACGGCGTCGGCGCCTCCGCCGTCAACGCCCTGTCGCACCGCTTCGACGTCACCGTCAAACGGGACGGCAAGGTCCACGAGATCTCCTTCCAGCGCGGCGTCCCCGGCGTCTTCGACGGCCCCGGCCCCGACGCCGCGTTCACCCGCCAGCCCGGCCTGCGGGTGGCCCGCCGGATGAAACGCGGCGAGCCCAGCGGCACCTCGATCCGCTACTGGTACGACGCCCGGTATTTCGAGACCGGCGCCCGGCTCGACGCCGACAACGTCCGCACCAAGCTGCGCAACACCGCGTTCCTCGTGCCGGGCGTGCAATACACGCTGTTCGACGCGACCGCCGAAGAGCCCGCGACCGAGACCTTCCACTACCCCAACGGCCTGGCCGACATGGTGGAGTTCCTGACCCCGGCCGCCGACAAGCCGGTGTCCGGCATGCTGCTGGTCACCGGCGAGGGCACCTACAAGGAGAACGCCGCCGACGCCAACGGCGTCATGCAGTCCAACGTCGTGCGGACCGCCCAGGTCGAGGTCGCCTTCCGCTGGGGCACCGGCTACGAGCGCACCGTCGAGTGCTTCACCAACACCATCCGCAACATGCACGGCGGCACCCACCGCAAGGGCTTCGAGCGGGCCCTCGTGCGGGCCCTCACCGAGGCCATCCGCAACGCCCGCGGCCTGCTCAAGCCCAAGGAGGAGCCGCCCGTCCTGGACGACTTCCTGGAGGGCATGACCGCCGTCATCCACGTCCGGGTGCCGGAGCCGCAGTTCACCTCGCAGACCAAGGACGAGCTGTCCACCGCCGGCGTCGCCCGGGTGATGCAGGGTCTCGTCGAGGCGTACCTGAAAGAGTGGATCGACGGCCGCCGCACCAAGACCGAGGCCCGCACCGTCCTGCAGAAGGTGGTCGACGCCGCCCGCGTCCGCCTCACCCAGAAGCAGCAGAAGGACGCCGCCCGCCGCAAGACCGCCCTGGAGGGCGCGTCGATGCCGGCGAAACTGGTCGACTGCCGGGCCATCGGCATCGACCGCTCCGAGCTGTTCATCGTCGAGGGCGACTCGGCGCTCGGCACCGCCCGGATGGCCCGCTCCTCGGAATACCAGGCGCTGCTCCCGATCCGCGGCAAGATCCTCAACGTGCAGAAGGCGAGCCTGCAGCAGGTCCTCGACAACGCCGAGTGCTCGGCGATCGTCCAGGTCCTCGGCGCCGGCTCCGGCCGCACCTTCGACATCGGCGCGATGCGCTACGGCCGGGTCATGATCATGGCGGACGCCGACGTCGACGGCTCGCACATCCGGACCCTGCTGATCACCCTCTTCGCCAAGTACATGCGGCCGGTCATCGAGAACGGGCGGCTCTTCGCCGCCATGCCGCCGCTGCACAAGGTGGTCACCAAGGGCCGCAACGCCGAGACCCTCTACACCTACACCCAGCAGGAGATGGAGAGCACCGTCTCCCGTCTCGAGCGCTCCGGCCGGCAGGTGCAGAAACCGGTGCCCCGGTTCAAGGGCCTCGGCGAGATGGACGCGGACGAGCTGTGGGACACCACGATGAACCCGGCCGAGCGCACCGTCCGGCGGATCACCATCGAGGACGCCGAGCGCGCCGAAGCCACCCTCGAACTGCTGATGGGTGAACGGGTCGAGCCCCGGAAGAACTGGTTGATCGAGGCCGCCGGCCGGATCGACCAAGAGACGATCGACGCCTGAGAGGGTCGCTGACAATGGCACGCCGCAAAACCGAGAAACGCGTCGACCTTTCCGCGTTCGACCAGGCCGGTGCCCGGGTCATCGACAACCCGCTGATCACCGAGGTGGAGGACTCCTACCTGGAGTACGCCTACTCGGTCATCCACTCGCGGGCTCTCCCGGACGCCCGGGACGGCCTGAAACCGGTGCACCGCCGGATCCTCTGGTCGATGTCCGAGCAGGGGCAGCGCCCCGACCGGCCGTACGTGAAGTCCGCCCGCGTCGTCGGCGACGTCATGGGTAAGTACCACCCGCACGGCGACGTCGCGATCTACGACGCCCTGGTCCGGCTCGCCCAGGACTTCTCGCTCAACACCCCGCTCATCGACGGGCACGGCAACTTCGGCTCCCCCGACGACGGCCCGGCCGCCGCGCGGTACACCGAGGCCCGCATGTCCCGCGAGGCGATGCTGCTCGTCGGTGAGCTCGGCGAGGGCACCGTCGACTTCAAGCCCACCTACGACGGCTCCGAGCAGGAGCCCAAGGTGCTCCCGGCCGCCTTCCCGAACCTGCTGGTCAACGGCACGTCCGGGATCGCCGTCGGAATGGCGACCAACATGATCCCGCACAACCTCGGCGAGGTCGTGGCCGCCGCCCGGCACCTGATCAAGAAACCGCAGGCGAGCCTCGACGAGCTGATGCGCTTCGTCCCCGGCCCCGACCTGCCCACCGGCGGCCAGCTGCTCGGCCTCGACGAGGTGCGCCGGGCGTACGAGACCGGCCGTGGCGTCGTCCGCCTCCGGGCCCGCGCGCAGACCGGCCCGCTCGAGGGCGGCCGTGGCCGGCAGGCCATCACCGTCACCGAACTGCCCTACGGCATCGGCACCGAGAAGATCATCGAGGCGATCACCGACGAGGTGAAGGGCAAGATGATCACCTCCGGCCCGCGGCGCGGCCAGCGCCAGGCCGCCCGCCTGGTCGGGATCGCCGACGTCAAGGACCTCACCGACCGCGAACACGGCACCCGCCTCGTCATCGAGTGCAAGGTCGGCGTCAACCCGCAGGCGCTGCTCGCCGACCTCTACCGGCTCACCCCGCTGGAGAGCTCGTTCGGCATCAACAACCTGGTGCTCGTCGACGGGCAGCCCCGCACGCTCGGGCTCAAGGAACTCCTCGAGGTCTTCGTCCAGCACCGGTACGAGGTCGTCACCCGCCGCACGACGTACCGGCGCACCAAGCGCGAGGACCGCCTGCACCTGGTCGACGGCCTGCTCATCGCCCTGATCGACATCGACCGGGTGGTCGCGCTGATCCGCGCCAGCGACGACGCGGCCGCCGCCAAGGCCGGGCTGATGGGCGAGTTCGGGCTGTCCGACATCCAGGCCACGTACATCCTCGACACCCCGCTGCGGCGGCTCACCCGCTTCGACCGGATCGAGCTGGAAGCCGAACAGGACCGGCTCCGCAGCGAGATCGCCGAGCTGTCCCGCATCCTCGACGACGAGAACGTGCTGAAGAAGGTCGTCTCCGACGAACTCGCCGCCGTCGCCAAGGAGTTCGGCGCCGCCCGGCGGACCACCCTGATCGACGGCGACCTCAAGGAGGTGCTGGCGGCGTCGGTGCCGGCCGGCCCGCTCGAGGTCGCCGACGACCCCTGCCAGGTGATCCTCTCCGCCACCGGGCTGATCGCCCGGACCGCCGCCGAGAGCGAGGAGTCCACCGAGGCCCGCAGCCGCAGCGGCCGGGTCAAACACGACGCCGTCCGCGCGGTCATCCACTCCACCGCCCGTGGCCGCATCCTGCTGATCACCAACCGCGGGCGGGCGTTCAAGACCGACGTGCTGCCGCTCCCGGTCCTGCCCGAGCAAGCCGGCACGGTCTCGCTGCGCGGCGGCATGTCCGCGTCCGAGCTGGTCCCGCTGCAGGCGGGAGAGAAGGTCGTCGGGCTGGCGCCGCTCGTCCCGGGCGACTCGCCGGGCATCGCCATCGGCACGAAGTTCGGCATCGTCAAGGTGTGCGCCCCGGAGTGGCCGGTCCGTTCCGACGAGTTCGAGGTGATCACCCTCAAGGAGGGTGACGAGGTCCTCCAGGCCACCTGGCTCACCGACGGCGCGGAAGCACTGGTGTTCGTCACCTCCGACGCCAACCTGCTGCGCTTCCCGGCGAAACTCGTGCGACCACAGGGCCTCAAGGGCGGCGGCATGGCAGGCGTCAACCTCGGCGCGGACGCGGAGGCGATCTCGTTCAACGCGGTCGCGACATCGGACCACGAGCACGGGGAACCGATGGTGGTGACGTCGACCGGGACGCAGGTCAAGATGTCGCCGTTCGCGTCGTACCCGGCCAAGGGGCGGGCGACGGGCGGTGTCCGGGTGCAGCGGTTCCTCAAGGGGGAGACGCGGCTCGTGGTCGCCTGGGTCGGGCCACGGCCGGTGGGCGCCTCCAACACGGGTGAACCGGTGGAGTTGCCGGAGCCGGACGCTCGGCGGGACGGGTCGGGCAACGCGGTGATCATGGGGCCGCAGCTCATCGGGCATCTGATCGAAAGGGACTGAATTCTCGTCCCGCGGTAGGACGGTACGGGCCACGTCGATCATCGCCAAGGTGCGGCAGTTTCCGGGAGTCCGGGTGAAGCGATGGTTACGGTGGCCGGTTGCCGTGATGCGCGGAGAAAACGTTGTTCCGGAGTCGGAAAAAGTCGGAATCCCTGTCGCTGTTGTGGACGACCATCAGCGTTCAAGGTGACCGGGCCGAACTCGGACCGACCGCGGCGACTCCTCACGTGGCCACCACGCCCGGCCTGTGAGGAGTGCACGCCGACGGGCGGATGGCTTCGGCCCGGTCCCGCCGGATCGGCTTCGCCGATCGGCGAGCCGTCGCTCAGGCCGCTTGTCAGTGTCTCGTGGGCGGTCTGAGCGACGGCCGGGACGATGGGCCGTTGTTCAGGTGGGCTATCGGTGTCCGGTAGGGGGTCTGGGCGACGGCCGGGTCGGTGGGCCGTCGCTCAGGTGGGCTATCGGTGTCCGGTAGGGGGTCTGGGCGACGGCCGGGTCGGTGGGCCGTCGCTCAGGTGGGCTATCGATGTCCGGTTGGAGGGCTGGGCGACGGCTGAGTTCCGGGGGCCGTCGTTCAGGCGGGCTATTCGTGTCTGGTGGGCGGTCTCAGCGACGGCTGGAGGGCTTCGCGCCCGGCGGGCTGTCAGAGGGTGGAGATGGCCTGGAGTTCGGTGAGGGAGAGCGGGCCGCGGGCCTCGGCGGTCAGGCATTCGGCCAGCTCGGTGCGGTTCTTGACGCCCAGGATGACGGTGGAGACGCCGGGGGTGGAGAGGGCGTAGCGGTGCGCCAGGGAAGCGGGGGTCTCGCCGAGTTCGGCGGCGAGTTTGCGGAACGGCTCGGCGCGGGCGAAGTCGACGGCCGCGGGATGTGTGGGCGGGACGTCGCGGTCGAGAGAGCTGGTCAGGGAGCCGGCGGCGACGACGCGGATGGCGCTGACCGGGACGTTCGCGGTGACGGCGGCGCGCAGGACCGCGGCGTTGCCGGGGGTCTCGTCGTCGAGGGTCCACAGGTCGCCGGTCTGGTCCAGGGCGTTCACGACGACCTGGGCGGCGTCGGGGCGTGGCGCGTCCCGGAAGGCGTCCAGCAGCGGGGCGGTCGCACCGACGGCGGTGATCCCCCAGGCGCGGATCAGGCCCTCGGCGCGGAGGGCCTCGAAGGTGGGGACGATCTCGTCGCGGTAGCCGTCGGGGGAGACGCTGTCACGCTGGGCCGACCCGGCCCGGCGGATCTGCGTGTGCAGGACGAACAGGTCCAGGTGGGCGCGGTTCAAGCGGGTCAGGCTGGCCTGCAGGCTGCGGCGGATGCGGGCGGCGAAGTCACGTACGCCGTCCTCCGGGAGCTGGACCTTGCTCGTGATCATGACGTCGCTGCGGGTGCCGCGGAAGGCGTCGGCCACGGCGACCTCCGACTCGAAGCCGGTGCCGTAGCTGGGCGCCAGGTCCAGCATCGTGATGCCGGCGTCGAGTGCGGCGTGGACGGTCGCGATCGCCTCCCGGCGGTCGGTGCTGCCCCACACGCCGCCGATCCCGCCGCCACCGAGAGTCAGCGCGCTGATCTGTCCGAGCCGGCCGAAGTCACGCAGTTCCATGATGGTCCTCCCTCGTCGCGTGCCGTTCACCGCCGACGGTAGGACCTGGAGCGCGCTCCAGATCAAGCGCGGAAAAGGCGTCCGGCTGGTGCTGAGGGCTGTCTCGAGTGGGCTGAGACAGCCCTCAGCACCAGCCGGATCTTTACTTGCTGGGCTCCGGGATGTCGCACTTGACCTTCGGGTTGACGCCCATCCAGTTCAGCGGTCCGGCGACGGTCGTGACGAGGACCGTGCCGGCTTCCGCGCAGCTGGCGTCGCCGGAGTCCTTGAAGTAGCCGCGCTCGTAAGCGGCGATGACGCCGAGCACGAGCCAGAGGACGATGATGACCGCACCGATACGCATGAGAGCCTCCAAACCGGGGATAGGCGGCAGGTACCCCGGCGGAGGCGATCACTAAACAGGCTTGCGGGCCTGGAGCGTGTACGTGTGCGGCAGCCGCTCCGGCCGTTCGGCGAGCTGCCACTCCCCGTTGCCGAGGTCGCGCATCCGGCCGGGCAGCGCGTCCCACGGCACGCTCTGATGTTCCTCGAGCCCCACCAGAACGAGCCCGGCGCCGAGGACCGCGGTGACGATCTCGCCGATGCCGTGGTTCCATTCGTGGGTGACGGTGTGCCGGAACTCGTGGTCGGTGTCCACGTAGGTGCCCGGCTCGTCGTAGATCTGCGGTTCGGTCTGCTCGAAGTACGGCTCGGCGAGGGCGATCACCCCGTCGGTCCGGTCGTAGTCGAGCGCCCACAGCACCGGATGCCCTTCCCGGATGAACAGGCGCCCGCCGGGCGCGAGCAGCGACGCCACGGTCCGCGCCCACCGGTCGACGTCGGGCAGCCAGCAGAGCGCCCCGATCCCGGTGTAGACCAGGTCGAACTCCCCGTCCAGGGCGTCCCGGGCCGAGTAGACGTCGCTCTGCACGAAGTCGATCCCGGCGCCGGCGGCTGAGGCGATCTTGCGGGCCTCGGCCAGGGAGGCGCCGGAGAAGTCCAGGCCGGTCATGGTCGCGCCGAGCCGGGCGAGGGAGACGGTGTCGGTGCCGATGTGGCATTGCAGGTGCACGCCGCGCAGCCCGGCGATGTCGCCGAGCCGCGGGCGGTCGAAGCTGACGACGTGGCTTAGATGGGCCGGGTCGTCGGCGAACAGGGCAGCCCGGTAACCGGGCGACTCGGCGTGCGGCTTGGCCCGCTCGTCCCAGCTCGCCCGGTTCACATCGAGATAGTCGGTCATGGAGCGGACGTTATGCGATCGGCGAACCACAGCGCACTGCGTTTAGGCGTACGCCGCAAGGTTTGATAATCGACGCGGACCAGGCCGAAGCGCTTCCCGTAACCCTCCGCCCACTCGAAGTTGTCCATCAGGGACCAGGCGAAATAGCCGCGGACGTCGGCGCCCTGGGCCCGCGCGGCACCGACGGCGTCGATGTGGGCGGCCAGGTACGCCGTCCGCTCGGTGTCCTCCACGAAACCGCCGGCGTCCGGACGGTCCTCGAAGACCGCCCCGTTCTCGGTGACGACCAGCGGGAACCCGTAGTCCCGGTGCAGGCGCAGCAGCAGCGTGGTGAACCGGTCCGGGGTGATCGGCCAGCCGAGGTCGGTCTGCGGCACGTCCGGTTTGATCTCCCGGACCACCGGGCGGCCGGACGCGTCCACGGTGTTGCCGTCGAGGTCGCGGCCGGCGAAGTCCTGCCCGAAGTAGAAGTTCACCCCGAGCATGTCGATCGGCGCCGAGATGATCTCCATGTCGCCGGGGACCACCGGCAGCTCGTACCCGCGGGCCGCGAGATCCTCGACCACGTCGGCCGGGTAGCGACCGTGCTTGATCGGGTCCAGGAAGATCCGGGCCACGTTGCCGTCGGCCCGCCACGCCGCCGCGACGTCGAGCGGGTCGTCCGAGGCAGGGGTGGCGGTGCCGATGTTGAGCGGGACGCACACGTTGTTGTCCGGCGTCTTGACCAGCCGGGCGGCCAGGCCGTGCGCCAGCAGCAGGTGGTGGGTGGCGGCGACGGCGGCGCCGGTGTCCCGCCGGCCGGGCGCGAAGACGCCGTACTCGTAGCCGAGGTAGGCCACGCACCACGGCTCGTTGACGGTGCCCCAGTTGCGGACCCGGTCCCGCAGGCGGTCGAAGACGATCGCGGAGTAGTCGGCGAACCGGTACGCGGTGTCCCGTACGGTCCACCCGCCGGCGTCCTCCAGCTCCTGCGGCAGATCCCAGTGGTAGAGCGTCAGCCACGGCTCGATCCCGGCGCCGAGCAGCTCGTCCACCAGCCGGTCGTAGAAGGCGAGCCCGGCCGGGTTCCCCTTGCCGCGCCCGTTCGGCTGCACCCGCGTCCACGAGGTCGAGAACCGGTACGCGTTCACGCCCAGCTCCTTGATCAGCCGGACGTCCTCGGGCATCCGGTGGTAGTGGTCGCAGGCCACGTCCCCGGTCTCGCCGACGACCTCCCGGCTGAAGGTGTCCCAGATCGACGGGGTCCGCCCGTCCTCGCCGGCCGCGCCCTCGATCTGATAGGCCGAGGTGGCCACGCCCCAGGTGAAGTCCATCAGCCCACCGGCTCCTCGGCCGGGTGCAGCCAGCACGCCACCGAGCGGGTCGCGCCGTCCGGGCGCCCGGGCCGGCCCAGCACCGGGATGTTGCCGCCGCACGGGTCGAACGCCTTCGGGCACCGCGGGTGGAACGAGCACCCGGCCGGCATGCCTTTCAGGTCGGGCGGTGAGCCGGGGATGCCGGCCAGCTCACGGCGCGGCCCGCGCAGGGCGGGGAAGGACCCCAGCAACCCTTTGGAGTACGGGTGGAGCGCGTCCCGGTAGATCGAGGCGGCGGGCGCCTCCTCCACGATCCGGCCCCCGTACATGATGGCGATCCGGTTGGAGAACTCCACCAGCAGCGACAGGTCGTGGGTGATGAAGATGACCGAGAAGCCGAGCCGTTCCCGCAGCTCGATGAGCTGGCCGAGGATCTGCCGCTGCATCACCACGTCGAGTGCGGTGGTCGGCTCGTCCATGATGACCACCTGCGGCTGCAGGATCAGCGCCATGCCGATCATGACGCGCTGGCGCATGCCGCCGGAGAGCTGGTGCGGGTACGCGTCCATCCGGTCCGGGGAGATGCCGACCAGTTTCAGCATCTCCCGGGCCCGGGCAAGCCGGCTGCTCTCGCTCATCGCCGGCTCGTGGGCCTCGAGGACGTCGGTGAGCTGGGTGGAGATCTTGTGCACCGGGTTGAGCGAGTTCATCGCGCCCTGGAAGACGATCGCGGTCTCCGCCCACCGGAACTTGCGGAGCCGATCGTCGGACAGTTCCAGCACGTCGTACGCGGGGCCCTGCTCGGGGTGGTAGATCACCCGGCCGCCGGTGATCACGCCGGGCGGGGCGAGCAGGCGGGTCATCCCGTACGCCAGGGTGGATTTGCCGGAGCCGCTCTCCCCGGCCAGGCCGAGCACCTCACCCCGGTGCAGGGTCAGGTTGACGTCGCGGACCGCGCGGACCGACTGGTCGCCGAGCCCGTACGCGACGTTGAGATTGCGGAGCTCCAGGACCGGTGCGGTCATGAGTGGGCTTCCTTCCGGATGACCGGGGTGGCGCCGTTCGGGTCGACGAGCGGGATCGGCGACGCGTGGGTGTGCGGCTCGGGGGAGTTGCTGAGCACCGGGGTGAAACCGATGCGCATCCGGACCGTACGCCCCGACGTGGTCTTGATCTTGGTCTTGCCGGCGCTGCGCAGGCGGGGGCTGACGAACTCGTCGATCGCGAAGTTGATCAGTGAGAGGGCGGTGCCGAGGATCGCGATGGCCAGGCCCGCCGGGACGAACCACCACCAGGCCGACCGGGCCAGCGCCTGCTGTCCCTGCGCCCAGAACAGGATGGTGCCCCAGTTCCAGGTGTTGCTGGAGGTGATGCCGATGAACGCCAGGGTGATCTCGGAGAGCACCGCGAAGATGACGGTGCCGACGAAGCCGGAGGCGATCACCGCGGTCAGGTTCGGCAGCAGTTCGAAGAGCACGATCCGGCCGCTGCGCTCGCCGCTGGCCTTGGCGGCCTCGACGTAGTCGCGCCGGCGCAGCGACAGGGTCTGCGCGCGCAGCACCCGCGCGTTCCACGACCACGAGGTGAAGCCGATGACCAGGGCGACCACCCATTCGCCGGCGTTCTCCAGGATCGAGGTGACGATGATGATCAGCGGGAGGGCCGGGATCACCAGGAAGACGTTGGTGAGCACCGACAGCGCCTCGTCGGTCTTGCCTCCGGCGTAGCCCGAGGTCACGCCGATGAGCACCGACAGCGTGGTGGCCACGATGCCGGCCATGAACCCGACCAGGATCACGCTGCGGGTGCCGACCAGCAGCTGGCTCCACACGTCCTGGCCCAGGTGGGTGGTGCCCATCCAGTGCTCGGCGGACGGCGGCTGCATCAGGTCGTCGCCACGGGCGCCCGGGTCGAACGGCGCTATCCACGGGCCGATCACGGCCAGCAGCAGATACACGGCGAGGATGATCAGGCCGGCCGCCGCCTTGCGGTTGCTCAGGAACCGGAACCGCTGCCGCCTCGCCTTGGCTCGCTTGCCGCTCTCCGGCTGCGCCATCGAACCCTGGACCGGGATGACCTGCTCGATGCTCGAGGTGGGAATCGTCATGAGCTCAGCCCTCCTTGCGGGTGCGCGGGTCGAGGATCAGGTACGCCACGTCCGCCAGCAGGTTCGCCACCAGCACCGAGACGGTGATGATCAGGAAGATGCCCTGCATCAGCGGATAGTCGTTGGCGCCGAGCGCCTGGAAGAGCTGGAAACCGATGCCCGGGTACGAGAAGACGATCTCCACGAGGAAGGTGCCGCCGACGATGAACCCGAGCGACAGCGCGAACCCGGAGACGTTGGGCAGCAGCGCATTGCGGGCCGCGTAACTCACCGCCACCCGGCGCTCCGGCAGGCCCTTGGCGTGCGCGACGGTGATGTAGTCCTCGCTGGCGACGGTCACCATCATGTTGCGCATGCTCAGGATCCAGCCGCTGACCGAGGAGATCAGGATGGTCAGCGCGGGCAGCAGGCTGTGCTGGAGGGCGCTCGGGATGAAGTACATGTCCCAGGCCGGGACCAGGCCCACCTCGGCGCCGCCGCCCGACGGGAAGAAGCTGTCCGGGCCGGTGAACAGATAGATCGCGATGATGCCGAGCCAGAAGTACGGCACCGACGACAGGAACGTGGTGACCGGCAGCAGCCCGTCGGTCCACGAGCCGCGCCGCCAGCCGGCCAGCACACCCAGGCCGGTGCCGATCGCGAAGCTGAGGATGGTGGTGACGCCGACCAGCACCAGCGTCCACCCGATGCTGTCGGCCAGCACCTCGGACACCGGAGTCGGGAAGAACGCGAAGGACAGGCCGAGGTCACCGCTGAACAGCTGTTTCCAGTAGTCGACGTAGTCCGACCACAGGCTGCCGTCCTTGTCCAGGCCGAACAGCACGTACAGCGACTCGATCGCTTGCGAGCTGAGCTGACCCTGGTATTTGGTGATCAGCGCCTGCACCGGGTCGCCCGGGATCATGCGGGGGATGAAGAAGTTCAGGGTGATCGCGGCCCAGGCGGTGAACACGTAGAACCCTAGGCGCTGAAGGAAGAACTTCACGACGCCACCTTCTTCACCCCGGTGTCGCTGGTGTCGTAGAGCCAGCAGGCCGCCCAGTGACCCGGCCGGTCACCGATCTCCAGGGGGACCGGGAGGTCGGTGCTGCAGCGGGGCATCGCCACCGGGCAGCGCGGGTGGAACCGGCAGCCGGACGGCGGGTGGATCAGGCTCGGCGGCTCGCCGTCGCCACGGTCCTCCTCCAGCGCGTCCGCGCCGGCGGCCAGGCGGTCCGGGTCGGGCGCCGAATCGATCAGGAGCCGGGTGTACGGGTGTGCCGGCGACTGGGTGACGGTCTCGCTGTCGCCGCCCTCGACCATCCGCCCGGCGTACATCACCAGGGTCTGATCGGCGAAGTAGCGGGCCGAGGCGATGTCATGGGTGATGTAGAGGATCGCCAGGTCCAGGCGTTCCTTCAGGTCGCGCAGCAGGTTCAGGATGCCCAGACGGATCGACACGTCGAGCATGGACACCGGCTCGTCGGCGAGCAGGGCCTCGGGCTGGGCGCCGAGCGCGCGGGCGATCGCCACCCGCTGCCGCTGCCCGCCGGACAGCTCGTGCGGGAACTTGTCCAGGTAGCGCTCCGCCGGGGTGAGATGCACCCGGCCGAGTAGTTCGTGCAGGGCGTTCTCGAGGTCCTCGGCGGTCTTCCCGGCATGGCCGTGGATCTTCAGGGACCGGGTCAGGTGATACCGGATGGTGTGCACCGGGTTCAGCGACGCGAACGGGTCCTGGAAGATCATCTGTACGCGGGCGCAATACCGGCGGAAGGCCGCGCCGGACTTCACCGCGCTGGACTCGCCGTGCAGGCGGATGTCCCCGCCGGTGCGGGGATAGAGCTGGGCGAGCAGGCGGGCGACCGTGGACTTGCCGGAGCCGGACTCGCCGACCAGGGCGGTCACCTGGCCGCGGCGCAGCGTCAGGTGCACGTCGTCCACGGCGTGGACCGCGTCGTGCCGTTTCGAGAACAGGTCGCGCAGGCGCCGGCGGACCGGGAAGTGCTTGGTCAGGCCGATCGCCTCAAGCACCACCTCGCCGGCCGGCGCCTTCGCGTCGGGTGTCGACGTCATGGAAGTTCCTTCGTGCGGGGAGGGGGTGGGCGCCCCGGGACGGCCGGGGCGCCCACCACGGTCAGGAACCGGCGGGCTTGAGGTTCAGGACCACCATCAGGGCGCCGGCCTGGGTGGGCTGGCCGGGAGCGTACGAGTCCTCGGCGGTGGGCCAGCCGACCCACTTCTTGGTGCTGTACGCGGCGCCCACGTTGTCCGCGCCGATCGGCAGCATCGGGGCCTGCTCCACGAAGGTCTTCTGCAGCGTGGCCAGCGCGGTCTTGCGGGCCGCGTCGTCGGTCGCGTTCGAGTACGCCTTCAGCGCGGCGGTCGCCTCCGGGCTCTGGAAGCGCCCGAAGTTGCCCTGCTGGGCGGCGGTGCCGATCGGCTTGTAGAGGTCGCCGTCCATCGCCGTCTGGTAGATGTCGAACGGCGTCGAGCCACCGTTGGTCCACCGCATCGTGGCGTCGAAGTCGCCCTTCTGCACGTTGGTGTCCCAGACGTTCTGGTTCGGCTTCTCCACCGTCGCCGCGATGCCGATCTTGGCGAAGTTGTCCTTGATGATCTCCAGCGTGGTCTGGTAGTCCGACCACGGCGCCGGGGCGGTCAGCTTGATGGTGACCGGCTTGCCGGCCTTGTCCTTCAGGACGTCGCCCTCGAGCTTGTAACCCGCCCCGGTCAGCAGGGTCTTCGCGCCCTCGACGTCGACCGAGAACGTCTTGCCCTTGTACTCGTCGGCGATGTACGGGTCACCCGCGCCGTCCGGCAGACCGGTGACGCTCTTGATCTCCGGGTGGAAGTAGCCCGCCTCGGCCTGCTTGAAGATGTCGGTGCGGTTGATGACCATGTTCATGGCCTGCCGCAGCTTCGGGTCGTCGAACGGCTTCCGGGTGGTGTTGATGTACAGGCCGTGGATGCCCAGCACGCCCGGCGCCGTGACCTTGTGGTTGGCCGGGTCCTTGGCGATGAAGGTCTGCTCGTAGTCCGGGATGAAGACGAAGCTCCACTCGGCCTGGCCGCTGGCCAGCGCGGTCAGCGTGGTGTCGTTGCCGGAGTACGAGGTGTACCGCAGCTCCTTGACCTTCGGCAGCTCCTGCCAGTACCCGCTGTCCCGGGCCTCCAGCACGATGCCGGTCTGCGCCCACGTCTTGAGCTTGTACGGGCCACTGCCGACCGGCGTCTTGATGGTGTCGGTCGCCGGGTCGGCGATCGTCGACCAGATGTGCTTCGGCACGATCGGGGTCTGCCCGATCAGCTTGTGGTGCGTGGTGAACTGGGACGACTTGAAGGTCATCTTGACCTTGTTGCCCTCCGCGGTGATCTGGTCGTACGGGATGGCGTAGATGTTGAGCGCGCCGTCCTTGCTGTCCCGGATCAGGGTGTGCGTGAACACCACGTCCTCGGCGGTCAGCGGCTTGCCGTCGGACCAGGTCGCGCCGTCGCGGATGGTCAGGTCCACGGTCTTCCAGTCGGCCGACCACTTGATCTCGCTGGCCAGCCACGGCTTCAGCGGCTGGTCCGGCTTGGTGTTGTTCCACTGGCCGAGCGTCTCGTAGATCATCCAGCGGTAACCGAGGTTCGTCGCCGAGGACGAGCCGATGAACGGGTTGTTGTTCTCGGTCTGGGTGCTGTTCGGCATGCCGATCGACAGGAAGCCGGAGGCCGCGCCGTTCGCCGCGTTCTGCTTGTTCGCCGCGTTGGGCGATTCGCTGCACGCGGCCAGGCTGCCGCCGGCGAGCACGCCCGCCACGGCGAGCGCGAGAAGATTTCGTCGCTGCATCGGAAAGAACTCCTAAGGAAGTGATCACTGAGAGGGCGTGCGGCATCGCGCGGCCGGATGCCATCCGGTCGCGGGCGCCATGGATCCCCGGCCGTCGCGGCCGGTCTGGGGTGCTGCTAGAGCTCAGCGTGTTGAGTTCGGCCGCCTATGGCGCCCTAACTCCACACGCCGGTGGAATCGCGGACGGTGAAGGTCGCCGGGATGATCGTCGGCCGGTTGGGCAGCGGGGTGCCCTCGAAGTGCGCGAGGAGGGTACGGGCCGCGGCCTCGCCCATCTCCCGCATGGGCTGATGGACCGTGGTCAGCGGCGGCTGGGTGTGTGCCGCCATCGGTATGTCGTCGAACCCGACGACCGCGACGTCCTCCGGGATACGCCGGCCGGACGCCTGCAGCGCCTGCATCGCGCCCGCCGCGGAGATGTCGTTGTGGCAGAAGACCGCGTCGAACTCGATGCCGTCGCTGATCGCCCGCGCGACCGCCTCCGCGCCGCACCCGAAGGTGAAGTCGCCGAGCAGGACCCGCTCGTCGGCCACCGGGTGGCCGGCCTCGGCGTAGACCGCGGCGAACCCGTCCCGGCGCTGCTGGGTGCAGCCGAACTGGGCCGGGCCGGTGATCATGAGCGGCTGGTGGCGCCCGATCCCCAGCAGGTGCCGGGCGGCCGCGCCGGCGCCGGTGTGATTGGTGGTGCCCACGCTCGGGATCTGCTGGCCGGACATCTGGTCCCGGTCGTCGATCAGGACCATCGGCAGGCCCCGCGCGTGCAGAGCGGCGATGTAGTCGAGGGTGCCCTCCGGCTCGATCACCAGCAGGCCGTCGAACGACTTCGCCGCCACCTGCGCGGCGAACTGGCGCATCGAGTCCTGGCCGCGGTTGCAGGTGAACAGCAGGAGCCCGTACTCCTCGGCCTCCAGCACGTCGACCGCGCCCTGCACCACCTCGCCCATCCACGGCCAGGTGAGCGAGGGGACCAGCATGGCGACCACCCGCGTCCGCCCACGGGCCAGGTTGACCGCCCGGGCACTGGGCACGTAGCCGAGCTCGTCGATGACCGCGCGGACCCGCGCGGCGGTCGACTCGTCCAGCTCACCCTTGCCGTTGAGAACCCGGGACACGGTGGTCTTGCTGACTTTCGCCCGGGCCGCCACGTCGGCGATGGTGATGGGCACGGGTACTCCTCGTTGTTACCAAAGGTGTTGCCTCGGCGTTTCGGAACCGGTTTCGGTACCGGTTCCGGCAGTCAACCCCAGTGAGGGTCATCACGTCAATGCGTGCCCGGTTCCGGAACCGGAACCGGCCTGGCGAGGTGCGGCAGGACGACACCGAGCGGGGCGTCGACGACCAGGCCGGCGTACGGTTCGCCACGGGTCACGCCCCGGTTCACGATGGCCACCCGGATCCCGTCCCGCGCCGCCCGCAACACGAACCGGCGGCCCGACATGACGGTCAGCGACGACCCCAGGACCAGAAGCGTCCGGGCGGCCGCCACCAGCGCGAACGCGCGCGACACCCGGTCCGGCGGCACGGTCTCGCCGAAATAGACCACGTCCGGCTTCAGCATCCCGCCGCAGGACGGGCAGTCCACCACGGTGAACCCGGCCACCTCGGCATCGTCCAGCTCCACGTCCCCGTCCGGGTTGACCAGCGTCGCCACCGCCGCGAACCCCGGGTTGGCCGCCGTCAGCCGCTCCTCCAGCTCCGCGCGCCCGGAGAGCGCCCCACAGCCGAGACAGGCCACCCGGGCCAGGCTGCCGTGCAGCTCGATCACGTCCCGCGCGCCTGCCGCCTGGTGCAGGCCGTCCACGTTCTGCGTGATCACCCCGGCCAGCAGGCCCTGCTCCTGCAGCCGGGCCACCGCCCGGTGACCGTCGTTGGGGCGGGCCGCGCCGATCGTGCGCCAGCCGAGATGACTGCGCGCCCAGTACCGCTGCCGGGCCACCGGGTCGCCGGTGAAGGTCTGATAGGTCATCGGCTGGGTGCGGCGGGCCGAACCCGACGGGCCCCGGTAATCCGGGATCCCGGAGTCGGTCGACAGGCCCGCGCCGCTGAGCACGGCGACGCCACCCTCGGCGACCCACTCGTCCAGCCGCGCGACCTGCTCCACCACCTGAAGGTCCATGAACACATCGTCCCTCGCCCGGGTGACCGGCGGAGAACCACGTACGGGTGGCGCGGCCGCGTTCGTCCGGTGCGAGGCGTGGGGCGTACGAGTACGTTGAGAAACGTGATCGCGGTCGCGCAGCCGGTAACCCGCCCCTGGGACGGGCAGCGGTTTCGGCGTTTCCTGACCGTGCTGGCGCTCCTCGCGCTGGCCTTCACCCTGCGCCTGCCCACCCCGGCCGAACCCGTTACGGTGTCGCCCGTCACAGCGGTGGCCGCTGTCGTCCTTGTTGAGACGCCCGCAGCCGACTCCGTGCCGGCGGAACCCGAGCGGTTGTCGTCGGTCCCCGCTTTCATCCAGGCGGAGAACCTTCCCACCGGCGAGACCCCGCGCACCGACGGCTCCCGGGCGCCCCCGGTCCGCTGAGGTTCCACCTCGGCCGACCGTAGATCCACTTTTTTGGGGGTGCTCCATGGAATCCGCTCTTCAGACCTTCCTCGGCGCGGTGCCGCAGGCCACCGCGATCTGGCTGACCATCCTGCTGATCTTCGCCGTCGCGGTGGCCGCCGCCGCCGTGCCCAAGGGCATCACGACGGCGCCCGCCGGGCCCGCCGAGGAGAACCGGTTCGCGGCCGAGCTGGAAGCCGCCGCGGACGAGGCCGCCGACGCCGCCGAACGGCGCCGTGCCGAGTGGGTCACCGCGCAGGAGGCGGTCGACATCGCCTGGGCCGCGTACGAGGAGGCCTCCGAGACCGCCCGCCGAATCTCCGCGGCCACCGCGTTCCCGCTGATGAGCCGCCGCCGCAAATTGGGCGAGAACGCCGACCGGCAGCGCTACCTGCACCGCGTCGCCTCCGAGCTGTGCCGCTCGCAGAACCTGTCGATCGCCCAGCTCAACGACGTGTTCGCACACCGCGGCTGGAACCCGCGGCTGCACCCGGTCCAGCAGGAGGCGGTGCTGCACAGCGCGGTCCGCGAGCACCGGTTCGCGGCGTACCGGACGGCGTTCGAGCGTGAGCAGGCCGCCTGGCGGGGCGCCGAGGCGGCCGCCGAGACCCTGCGGGCACTGCGTGCCGAGGCCGCCGCCGCCCGGCTCCGCGGCCCGGCCGCCGAACCCGCCGATCAGCAGTGGTGGGCCGACCAGTGGGCGCCGGCCGAACTGCCCGCCGCCGCGTGACGTCCACCTCGGAGCCGCCCACCGTTCTCAGCGAACCCTGACGACCGCCCGGTAACCTGGCTCCCGGGCCACGGCGGTTCTCTTGTGCCAGGGAGGCGATGGTGACGGTTTCTCCAGCTGGATCAGCACCGGTGGTCCGGGTCCACCGGGCCGCCCTGATCGAGGACGCCGTGCACGAGATCGTCGAGCGGCGTCTGCGCGGTCGCGGCTGGAAGCCGTACATCACCGCCTACACCGGTTACGGCGCTCCCGGCTGGGCCCGGGTGATGGGCCGGGTGCTGCTCGCGCCGCCCCGCCCGATCCGCCGGAAACGGGAGAAGATCCGCGGCTGGCGCAGCTTCACCACCACCCCGGTGAGCAGCGCCCTGGTCCGCGTCGAGCTCGGCGGCACCGTCACCGAGGCCCGCACCGACCGCAGCGGCTACCTCGACGTCCTGGTCAAGGGCGATCTCGACCCCGGCTGGGGCTGCGCCCGGCTCTCCACCGAGGGCACCACCCCGGTCGAGGCCCCGATCCGGGTGATCGACCCGTCGGTGAAGTTCGGGGTGATCTCCGACATCGACGACACGGTGATGGTCACCACTCTGCCCCGGCCGCTGCTCGCCGCGTGGAACACGTTCGTCCTCGACGAGCACGCCCGCGCCGCCGTCCCCGGCATGGCGGTCCTCTACGAGCGGCTGGTCCACGCCAACCCCGGCACCCCGGTGGTCTACCTCTCCACCGGCGCGTGGAACGTCGCGCCCGCCCTGACCCGGTTCCTCAGCCGGCACCTCTACCCGGCCGGCCCGATCCTGCTCACCGACTGGGGTCCCACCCCGGACCGCTGGTTCCGCAGTGGCCAGGAACACAAGCGCAAATCGCTGCGCCGCCTCGCCGCCGAGTTCCCGGACGTGAAATGGCTGCTCATCGGCGACGACGGCCAGCACGACCAGGAGATCTACTCCGAGTTCGCCCGGGAGCACCCGGACAACGTGGCAGCCGTGGCGATCCGCCGGCTCTCCCCGGCCCAGGCCGTCCTGGCCGGCGCCATCCCCGGCCCGTCGGAGACCGCCGAGGTCGTGCCGTCCGGCGGCAAGACCTGGTTCTCGGCCCCCGACGGCGCCGGTCTCTGGTCGCTTCTGCGCGACACCGACCTGGTGACCAAAAAGGACTAGGCTTTGTCCGGCTCCGGGCGGGTGGCCGACTCGGCCGCCCGCTCGTGCAACCGGCTCCGGATCTCCTCCGGAGTGTAGGCACGCCGCTTACGCTCCGCCCGGGCTACCACCGCCCCGGTCGCCGCCACGCCCGCCAGCCCCGCCAGTCCCGCTATCTTCCACCACCGCATGAGCTGAGAATAGACACGTGGGAGCAGAACTCAGCCTCGACGAGGCCATCGACCTGACCCGAACCGGTGACATCTGGATCTTCCGGGGCCGCTCCGGCCCGGACCGTGCCATCCAGACCCTCACCAACAGCCCCGTGAACCACGTCGGCATGTCGCTCGTCATCGAGGACATGCCCCCGCTGATGTGGCACGCCGAGCTCGGGAAATCACTTCCGGACATGTGGTCCGGCAGTTTCCAGCGCGGCGTCCAGTTGCACGACCTGCGCGACGCGGTCACCGTCTGGGCCCGGCGCTACGGCCAGCGCGGCTGGCTGCGGCAGCTCGACCCCGGCGTCACCCGCGCCATGGAGGACAAGGCGCTCAAGACGGTGGCCCGCCTGGACGGCACCCCGTTCCCCTCGACGTCCCAGCTGGCCTTCCGGTGGGCCCGGGGCCGGGTCCCGCAGATCCGGCTGCCGTGGAGCAAGGGCGAGGTCAGCGACGCGACGCTGGAGAAGGCGTACTGCGCCGAGGTCGTCGCGGTGACGTACGAGGACATGGGCCTGCTGCCGCGCGGCCGCAAGGCCCACTGGTACGACCCGGGCCGCTTCTGGAGCGGCGACGAGCTGGAGCTCTGCCCGGGCTACCGCCTCGGCGAGGAGATCGCGGTCAACGTCCCGGAAGCCTGACGGTCTCCCTTCCGACTGCGGAAAGACCCTCCCGGGTACGTCCGCCGGGCACCCCGGTGACGGCAGGATGAGGTGATGAGCGCTCGGCTGGTCGGCAGGGTGACCGAGGTGGTCGCCCTGGACCGGCTGCGCGCCGCCGCGACCGCCGGCACCGGGGCGGTGGCGCTGATCACCGGCGAGGCGGGCATCGGCAAGACGTCGGTCGTCGAGGAGTTCGCGAGCCGGGCGGCCGGCACCGGCGCGACGGTGCTGACCGGCCGGGCCGACCCGGACGAGGGCGCGCCCGCCTTCTGGCCCTGGCTCGGCCCGCTCGACGGAACCGTCCCCGGCCTCACCGCGGACCTGCTGGCCACCACCGGCGACGACCCGGCCTCCGCACGGTTCCGGGCGGTGCACGCTGCCGTACGGGCGCTGCGGGCGGCCGCCACCGCCGTCCCCGGTGGGCTGATCCTGATCCTCGAGGACCTGCACTGGGCCGACCCGGCCTCGCTCACCCTGCTCACCACCCTGTCCCGGGTGGTGACCGGGATGCCGCTGCTGGTCGTCGCCACCGCCCGCGAACTCGACACCGACCTGCCGGGCGCCGAGATACTCGCGCTGCGCCCCTGGGACCAGGCGACCGTCGCCACCTACCTGGAACAGCGGTCCGGCGGGCCGGTGCACTCCTCGTGGCCGCCGCTGGTGCACCGGCTCGGTGGGGGCAACCCGCTCTACACCCGGGAACTCACGCGGCTGGTGGCCGTACCCGGAAAGCTCCGCCGGCCCGCCACCGGCCTGGACCTGCCGGACGGCCTGCTGCGTCTCGCGGGCCGCCGCACCGCGGCGCTCACCCCCGCCTGCCGCGACCTGCTCGGCCTCGCCGCCGCCCTCGGCCCCGACGTCGACGTCGTCCTCCTCACCCACCTGACCACCGGATCCCCCGCTGCCGGCGGTGTGGAGCCGCTGCTCGGTGAGGCGATCGCGGCCGGTGTGCTCGCCGAGGACCCGTGGGCGCCGGCCCGGCTGCGCTTCGCCCACGAGCTGCTGCGGGAAGCCTGTTACGCCCGCCTGACCCGGGCCGAGCGGATCACCGCCCACCGCCGCATCGCGGGCGCCCTGGAGGAGCCGGCGGCCGGGGCACACGCCGCCGAGATCGCCCGGCACCGGGTACGGGCCGTGGTCGACGGTGAATCCCGGCATGCCGCCCGGTCCGCCTGCGAAGCGGCCGCCCGCGAGGCCGTCCGGCGGCACGACCACCACGCCGCGGCCACCTGGCTCGGCCAGGCCCTCGACCTCTTCCCGGCCGATCCGTGGCTGCGGCTGGCCCGCGCCGGAGCCGCCTGCCGCGACGGCCGGCTCACCCTCGCCGTGGCCGACTGTGCCACCGTCCTGGACGTCGCCGAGGCCGAGCACCGCCCCGGCCTGGCCCGCGCGGCGGCCCTGGTGGTCCGGGGCTACGGCGGCCAGGCCGCCCACGCCGCCCTCCCGCTCTGCGAGCGCGCCCTGAAGTTCGGCGACGAGCCGGACGGAGACGCGGAAGCGGCGGCGGTCGAGCACGCCGAACTGCTGGCGCACTGCGCGTTCCTGCTGGTGGAGACCGGGGACCAGGCGCGTGCCGAACCGCTCAGCCGGCAGGCGATGACACTGGCTGAACGCACCGGCAGCCCGGTCGCGATGGCCGCCGCCGTCCACGCCCGGCACGAGACCCTCGACCCGTTCCTGGCCACCGAGGAGGTCCTCGACCTGGCCCGGCGCAGCCGTGACCTGGCCGTCGTCTCCGGCCGGGCGGACGCCGAGCTGTGGGGCCGGCTCTGGCGGCTCGACGGGCTGCTCATCGTCGGGGACCTGCACCGGTACGACGCCGAGATCACCGGCCTGGCCGCGCTCACCGACCGGATCGGCTGGCCGGTCGCCCGCTGGCACCTGCTCCGGGCCAAGGCGGTCCGCCTGCTGCTGGCCGGCCGGCTCCCGGCGGCCGGGACGACCGCCGGTGAGGCGCTCGCGGTGGCCGGGACGTTCGAGGAACAACCGGCCCGGGAGCTGCACTCGGCCTTCATGGGCTGCCTCACGTACTTCACCGGCGAACTCCCGCCCTGGCCCGAGGACCTGAACGAGGCGATCGCCCGGTTCGGTCACGAGCCGATCGCCGCCGCCAACATCGGCCGGATCGCGATGCTCGCCGGGGACCGCGCGGCCGCCGCCGAGTGCGCCCGGAACCTGCGCGGCATGCTGCCCGGTCTGCGGCCCGACAGCCGCTACCTGTTCGTGGTGCTGAGCACCGCCGAGGTCGCGGCCTGGCTCGGCGACCTGGACCTGGCCGCGGCCGCCTATCCGCTCGCCCGCCCGCACGCCGGCCGGTACCTCAACACCATGACGGCCTGCTGGGGCGCGATCGCCCGTGGGCTCGGCGAGGTCGCCGCGGCCCTCGGCGACCGCGATGCCGCGGACCGCCACTTCACCGACGCGATCACCATGGAGGAACGGCTGGGCGCCGCGCCTTTCGCTTCGCTCGCTTTCCTGGCGTACGCCCGGAGCCTGCGCACCTCCGACGCCCGCCGGTCCCGTGTCCTGGCCGGGCAGGCGCTGGACATCGCCCGGCGTCTCGACCTGCCCGCGATCGCCGCCGAGGCGGCCGCGCTGGCCCGCGACGACCTGACCGCCCGGGAACGGGAGATCGCCACCCTGGCCGCCGAGGGCCTCGCCAACCGGGTGATCGCCGCACGGCTGCACATCTCGGAACGGACTGTGGAGACCCACGTCCGCAACACCCTCGCCAAGCTCGGCGTGCTGAACCGCACCCAGCTGGCGGCACATCTGCGTGGCGGATCCCAGTACCGGCACTGAGGCCCATCGGCCCGCACCGGCCCAGCCTGAGAACCATGACGACGACGAACCTGAGCACCGGCCTCGCCACCGGCACCTACCACCTCGACCCGCACCGATCGATCTGCCGGCTCACCGTGGCACACCTCTTCGGGTGGAGACCGGTGACCGCCACGATGGCGCTGATCGGCGGCACGATCACGATCGCCGGGTCGCCGGACCGCTCGATCGCCTCCGCCGAACTCGACGCGACCACCTTCACCAGCGACGACCCGCGCCGGGACCGGGACATCCGCGGCCCCCGGTTCCTGGACACCGCCGCCCACCCGGAGATCGGCTTCCGCAGCACCGGCCTGCGGCTCACCCCGGAAGGCTGGCGCCTGTCCGGCGTGCTCGCCGTGCGCGGCGGATCGTGCGAGGTCACCCTGGACCTGGTGACGGCCCGGCCGGAGAACGACGGCTGCCGTTTCGTCGCGACCTGCACCGTCGACCGCTTCGCGGCCGGCGTCACGGCGGGCCGCCTGGTGATCGCCCGCCCCGCCCGCATCGAACTCGACCTGCACGCGGTCCCCGCCCGCCACTGACCAACCCCCGGCTGGTCGTCAGTGCTGTCTCAAGCCCCGCGAGACAGCACTGACGACCAGCTGGGGTTCAGCGGGTGGAGCGGCGGCCGCCGGACCGGGCCGAGAACGCCGCCGCGCCGCCGCCCGTCGACGTGCTGGTGCCGGTCGCGGTGTTGCGCTGCTGCGGCGTACCGGAGCGGGGGTTGGAAGAAGCCGCGCCCCGGGACTGCCCGGAGGCGCCGCGGCCCGAACCGCCACCGGACTGCCCCGCGCCGTCCGTCCCGCGGCCGCCCCGGCGCGCCCCGGTGCCGGCAGCGGCAGAGCCGGCGGCAGCGGTGGAGCCGGCCGCGGAGGCGGCGCCGGTGCCGCGGCCACGACCGCGGCGGGAGCGACGGGACCGGCCGCCGGTGCCGCCGTCGGCCGGGGACTCCGGGGAGGCCGGCCGGGAGGACGCCGCCGGGCGGGTGGCGGGCGCCGGGGGAGCGGGCGCCACGAACGTGCGCTCGCCGGGAGCGAGCTGGCTGAGCAGCGCGTCGCCGGGCCGGGTGCGGGTGGTGACCGGGCGGATGCCGGCCTTGCGGGCCAGATCGCGTACGTCGGCCTGCTGCTCGTCGGTCATCAGGGTGATGACCGTGCCGCGGGCGCCGGCCCGGGCGGTGCGGCCGGACCGGTGCAGGTACGCCTTGTGCTCCACCGGTGGGTCGGCGTGGATGACCAGCGTCACGTCGTCGACGTGGATGCCGCGGGCGGCGATGTCGGTGGCGACGAGAGTGCCCGCGGTGCCGTCGGAGAACGCCGACAGGTTGCGGTTGCGGGCGTTCTGCGCGAGGTTGCCGTGCAGTTCGACGGCGGGCACCCCGGCCGTGTTGAGCTGCCGGGTCAGCACCTTGGCGCGCCGCTTCGTCCGGGTGAACACCACCGACCGGCCGGGCGCCGACAGCAGCTCGACGAGGATGCCGAGCCGATCGTCCTCGCGGACGTGCAGCACGTGGTGGTCCATCTCGACCGGCGCCTGCGCGGCCGAGTCGACGTGGTGGGTGACCGGCTTGCGCATGAACTTCTGCACCAGCACGTCGACCCCGTTGTCCAGGGTGGCCGAGAACAGCAGCCGCTGCCCGCCGACCGGGGTCTGCGACATCAGCCGCCGCACCACCGGCAGGAAGCCGAGGTCGGCCATGTGGTCGGCCTCGTCGAGCACGGTGATCTCGACGGCGTCCAGCGAGGCGTGCCCGCTGCGGATGTGGTCGTCGAGCCGGCCGGGGCAGGCCACCAGCACGTCGACGCCCGCTTTCAGGGCCTTGATCTGCGGGTTCGGCCCGACGCCGCCGAACACCACGAGGGTGCGCAGCCCGGCCGCGTCGGCCAGCGGCCGCAGGGTCGCCTCGATCTGCGTGGCCAGCTCGCGGGTCGGCGCCAGGATCAGCGCGCGCGGGCGGCTGGGCTGGGCCTTGCGCTTCGACGCGAGGAGGCGCGCCACTAGCGGGATCACGAACGCGTACGTCTTGCCGGAACCGGTTCGCCCCCGTCCCAGGACGTCGCGCCCGGCGAGCGAGTCGGGCAGCGTGGCCGCCTGGATGGGGAACGGGGCGGTGATCCCGAGCCCGGTGAGTGCCGTGGTGAGGACGGCGGGCACGCCGAGCTCGGTGAAGGTCGTCATGAAGGTGGGAACTCCCGATTGATTGAGGTCGGCCGGCCCGGCGGTGACGCGCGGCGGCCGATTCGATCATTTTAGCCGGGAACACTCCGCTACCGGCCTGCACCCGAAGGTGAACCGCACCGCACTCAGCGCCCCGGATCTTTCTCCTCAGCGCCGGGACACCCCACCCGGCCCGGTACCTGAGGAGACCCCCTGATGAGCGGTGAAGCACCTTTCACCGAGCGGCGTGGCGAGGACATCGTCCGGGCGAACATGCCGCTCGTCGGGCACCTGGTCCGCGAGATGCTGGCCCGGGTTCCCTCACACGTGAACCGCGACGACCTGCTGTCCGCCGGGTACGCCGCGCTGGTGGCGGCGGCCCGCGGCTTCGACCCGGAGCGCGGTGTGCCGTTCCCCCGGTTCGCCGCGGCCCGGGTGCGTGGCGCCCTGCTGGACGAGCTGCGCGGCCTGGACTGGGCGAGCCGGTCGGTACGGCAGCGGGCGCGGCGTACCGATTCGGCCCGTGAGGAGCTGATGGCCGAGCTGGGCCGCACGCCGACCGTGCAGGAGGTGGCGGAGAAGCTCGGCTGTTCGGTCGAGGACATCGAGAACAGCGCCGACGACGTGCACCGCGCGACCGTCTTCAGCCTGCAGGGCTTCGCGACGGCGACGGCCGACGACATCGTCACCGAGCCGGGCGCCGGCCCGGAGGAGATGTTGCTGCTCCGGGAGCGGTTCGGTTACCTGCGGCACGCCGTGGACGCGCTGCCGGAGCGGCTGCGCGCGGTGGTGCAGGGTTACTTCTTCGACGAGCGGCCGATGGTGCAGATCGCCGCCGACCTGGGCGTCAGTGAGTCGCGGGTGTCCCAGTTGCGGGCCGAGGCGCTGGTCCTGCTCCGGGACGGGCTGAACACCCACCTGGACCCGTCCATGGCGGCGCAGAACCCGCCGAAGGAGGGCTGTGTGGCCCGGCGCCGGGCCGCGTACTACGACAAGATCGCCAGCCGCGGCACCCTGCGGACCCGGCTGGAGATGACCGGCCCGGACGGCATGCCGGTGGTGGCCGCCTAGACATCCGCAGGTGGTGAAGGGCCCGCCGCGGTTCGCGGCGGGCCCTTCAAAATCACGCATTCGCGCAGGTGCCGGCCTTCTTCTGGGCGGCGATCGCCTTGGCGGCGCCCATCTTGTAGAGGGCGAGGCCCTCCTTGGCCGGCTCCAGCTTCCAGGCGTCGCCTTCATAGACCATGGTGTACGACTGGGCCGCGACCAGCTGCTTCGCGATCACCACGGCCCTGTCGGTGCCTTCCATCCGGGCGCTGGTGAGCTGGATCGCCAGGCCCTTGCGGGAGCAGGCGGTGTTCAGCTTGACGTAGTCGTCCTTGCTGATCGCCTGCTTGCCGGCCGAGGTGTACATCTCCCACGCGCCGGCGAAGTCCCCGCCGCTGAACCTGTCGAACACCGTCTGGGCGGCCTGCTTGGCGCCGTCCAGGGTCTTCTGCTCGGGGCCTCCGGCGGCCGCGGCGGCGTTGCCGGCCGGGTCCGCGCTCTCCTCGGAGCAGGCGCCCGCGAAGGCGAGGGTGGCGGCAGCGGCAAGGGTCAGTGCGGTCAGACGGCGAATCGGGTGGCGTGTGTCCATGTCCCGGTTAATGAGCCGCGGCGGCCGGGCGTAACGGCCCCGGCGTGTCGAGACGGCTTCCGGACACTTGTGCCCGCGGCCGTAACCCGTCGCCGCTGGGCTATTCTGGTCGTTTGCCGAATGCTTTCGGGCAAACAAAAAAGCAGCCATATAAATGGCTGCAGAACGCCGGAATGATAGCACGAAAAGGGGCGACTTTGTCAAGCTCGAGCGCCGAGATCGATTCCGAGCAGGCGTACTTGACCACGCTCTACCAGCGACTGGATCAATTGCGTGAGCAGGCCGACAGCCGGCTGCGCGCCATCCTCCTCGAGGCCGGCGGCACCCCGCAGGGCCGCACCCAGCGGGAGGCGACCCGCGCGCACTATGCCGAGCAACTGGCCCAGTTCAATTCCGTGGAGAACGGGCTCTGCTTCGGCCGGCTGGACTTCTCCGCACAGAACCCCCGCTACATCGGCCGGATCGGCCTGTTCGCCGAGGACCGCGACGAGGACCCTCTTCTGGTGGACTGGCGGGCCCCCGCCGCCCGGCCCTTCTATCTGGCGACCGCGGTCAGCCCGGAGGGGGTGACCCGGCGCCGGCACCTGCGCACCCGGGGCCGGATGCTGACCGGCATCGACGACGAGACCCTCGACATCGAGGCCGGTGACGGCACCGGCCGGGAGGACGTGACCGGCGAGGCGGCGCTGCTGTCGGCGCTGACCGCGAACCGGACCGGCCGGATGCGCGACATCGTCGAGACCATCCAGGCCGAGCAGGACGAGGTGATCCGGTCCGGGCTGCCCGGCGTGCTGGTGGTCCAGGGCGGTCCGGGCACCGGCAAGACCGCGGTGGCGCTGCACCGGGCGGCGTACCTGCTCTACACCTACCGCGAGCAGCTGACCCGGACCGGTGTGCTGATCCTCGGCCCGAACACGACGTTCCTGCGCTACATCTCCCAGGTGCTGCCGTCGCTGGCGGAGACCGGGGTGCTGCTGGCCACCCTCGGCGACATGTTCCCCGGGGTGCGCGCGCACGCCGCCGAGCCGCCGGCGGTCGCCGCGTTCAAGGGCGGCCTGGGCATGCTCGACGCGCTGGAGAACGCGGTCGCCGACCGGCAGACGCTGCCGGACGACTTCGTCGAGGTCGACCACGACGGCTACCCGCTGCGCATCGAGCGGGAGGTGCTGCTCGCGGCGCGGACCGCGGCCCGCCGGTCGGAGCGACCGCACAACGTGGCCCGGCAGATCTTCGTGACCGAGGCCATCCACCAGCTGTCGCAACAGATCGCCGAGCGGATCGGCGCGGACCCGCTGGGCGGGGAGAACCTGCTCTCCGAGGCCGATCTCGCCGAGACCCGCCGGGAGCTGCGCGAGGACATCGACGTACAACAGGCGCTCTTCGATTTCTGGCCGGTGCTCACCCCGCGCCAGGTGCTGCGGGACCTGCTCAGCGACGCCGACCGGCTGGAGTCCGCGGGCCTGCCCCGGACGCTGCTGCGGGACCGGTCGGCCGGCTGGACCCCGGCCGACGTCCCGCTCCTGGACGAGCTGGCCGAGCTGCTCGGCGTCGACGACACGCTCGCGGTCCGCGAGAAGCAGAAGCAGAGAAGGGCCGCGATCGAGTACGCGGAAGGTGTTCTCGAGATCGTCGAGGGCTCCCGTTCCCTGGACTTCGAGGACGAGGGCGCCGAACGCGACGAGGTGCTGTCCGCGCTGGACGTGGTGGACGCCGGCGCCTTCGTCGAGCGGCACGAGGTGATCGACACCCGGACCGCCGCCGAGCGGGCCGCCGCCGACCGGACCTGGGTGTTCGGCCACGTGATCGTGGACGAGGCGCAGGAGTTGTCGCCGATGGCCTGGCGGCTGCTGATGCGGCGCTGCCCGAGCCGGTCGGTGACCGCCGTCGGTGACGTCGCGCAGACCTCCGAGCTGGCCGGCACCACCACCTGGGAGCAGGTCTTCGAGCCGTGGGTGGCGCAGCGCTGGCGGCTGGTCGAGCTGAGCGTCAACTACCGCACCCCGGCCGAGGTGATGGCGGTGGCGGCCGACGTGCTGGCCGCCGTCGATCCGGCGCTGCGGCCGCCGCGGTCGGTGCGGTCGTCCGGCGTCACCCCGTGGGCGCGGCGGGTGGATCCGCCGGCTCTCGCCGAGGAGCTGATCGCTGAGGTACGCAAGGAGGCCGCTCTGATCGAGGAGGGCCGTCTCGGTGTCCTCGTGCCGGAGAGCCTGGAGCGGTCCCTCGGCGCCGAGCTGGTCGCCGCGGTGCCCGGCGCGGCCGTGGGGGAGCAGCCCGACCTGCTGAACCACGTGGTCCTGATGACCGTCCGGCAGGCGAAGGGGCTGGAGTTCGACTCGGTCCTGGTGATCGCCCCGGACGAGATCATCGCCGAGTCGCCGCGTGGCCTGTCCGACCTCTACGTGGCGGTCACCCGGGCGACCCGGCGGCTGGGTGTCCTGCACACCGCCGATCTGCCGAAGGTGCTGTCCGCCCTCGGTTAGCCGGCTGGCTCCCAGGGCTGTCTCGACCCGCCCGAGACAGCCCTGACGGCCAGCCGAGGGGTGGATCAGGCGGCCACGAACGGCATGTTGCCGCGGCCGATCGAGGTGTGACCGTGCGCGTTGGTCAGCGAGAGACGGCTGCGCACCGAGGTGTTGCTGGCGATGTTGGCGTAGTAGCTGGCCCGGCGGCGGGCGGTGATGCTCTCCGGGTTGTCCGGAACCGGGGCCATCTCCGGGCTGAGGTGCGTGTTGAGACCGTCCTTGAGCAGCGACAGCGCCTCGGCGCGCAGCTGGGACACCCGCGACTCGGTGACGCCGAGGTCCGCGGCGATCTCCGCCATCGGGCGCTCGTGCAGGAAGTACTCGGTGACGACGGTCTGCAGCCGCTCCGGCAGCGAGCCGATCGCGTGGTGCAGGTAACCGATCTGCTCGCGGCGCAGCAGCATCTCCTCCGGGCCGGGCTCCCGCTCGGTCACCATGTCGTCGGCGCTGCTGGTGGTGAAGCCCTGCAGCGACAGGACGGTGGCGCGCTGCACGTCGGTGTCGGTCTGCTGCAGGTCGGTGGTGGTGGTGCCGAGGGCCTGGGCCAGCTCCTCCGCGGTGGGCGTACGGCCCAGCGAGGTGGTGAGCGCCTGACGGGTGCTGTCGGTGTTGCGGGCCTTGGACCGCACCGAGCGGGTCGCCCAGTCCAGCGCGCGCAGCTCGTCGAGGAGCGCGCCGCGGATCCGGGTGCCGGCGAAGCGGTTGAACGGGACGCCGCGCTGCGGGTCCCAGCCGCGCGCCGCGGTGACCAGGGCGTGCAGGCCGGCGCTGGTCAGGTCGTCGCGGTGGATGTGGTTGGGGATGCGGCTCAGCATGTCGCGCACCAGGTGGCCGACGAGCGGCATGTGGGTGCGGATCAGTTCCTCCTGCTCCGCGGCGGAGAGCACGGCAGTGGCGGAAGCGGTGTCGAAAAGGTTGTCGGCAGCGGTCGTCACGGTGCTCGTCATGTGTTCTCCCCGGTTGCTCGTCGGTGCCCCTGGCTGGTGGGGCACCGGCTGACAGGAAGAACTTTCCGGCGCGCAGGGTGCAGGCTCCGGTCACAGACGGTTGCGTACGGGTTGCTCTGACCCGCCGCTCTCCGCGATGGCCTTCCATCGGCGGGGGGATGCTTCGGTTGAGGGTTCTCGGCAGGTGCGGCAAGGTGTGCCGCATGGATCTGAGCGACACCGGTACGGCAGTCACCCTCATCTCCGGTCTGATGATCCTGACCGGGGTGGTCGGGGTGCTGCTGCCGGTGCTTCCCGGACTACTGCTGACCTGGGCGGGCGCGCTGCTCTGGGCGATCCTCGGGGAGGGCTCCGGCGGGGCGCGGACGCTGGTCGCCGTGCTGGCCACGCTGCTGGCCGGCGCCGGGCTGATCATCAAGTTCCTGTGGCCGGGCAAGAAGCTGAAGAACACCGTGCCCACGTCGGCGCTGCTGCTCGGCGGGGTGCTCGGCCTGATCGGGTTCTTCGTGGTGCCGGTCGTCGGCCTGGTGCTCGGTTTCGTGCTGGGCGTGTGGCTGGTCGAGCTGAAGCGCCTGGGCATGGAACGCGCCTGGCCGTCGACCCGCTCGGCGATCGGCGCGGTCGGCCTGTCCCTGCTGGTGGAGCTGGCCGCCGCCCTGATGATCGCGGTGACCTGGCTGTTCGGCCTGGCCTTCGCCTAGCCCTCTGGTGTGTTGAGGTGTGGCGCTATGCGCGCCGCAACTTCACACACTCTGTGGTGTGTTGAGGTGTGGCGCTATGCGCGCCGCAACTTCACACACTCTGTGGTGTGTTGAGGTGCGGCGCTATGCGCGCCGCAACTTCACACGCCGGATTTGAGGCGCTTCCGGCGGCGCTGGGTGAGGAGCAGGAGCAGCGGTACGGCGGTGAGGACCGCCGCGATCGCCACCGCGGCCACGACGGTGAAACCGGTCGGTCCGCCCGGGTGCGCGGGTTCCGCCTTCGCCGCTGCCGCCGACGCTTCCGTCGCCGCGGCGGCTGCTTCGGTGGAGGCGGCGGTCGCGACCTCCTCCGGGGTGACCAGCTTGCCGACCGACGAGCCGGCCGGCAGCGCGAAACCCCAGTCGAGCAGCGCTGCGCCCTGCTGCCAGCCGCGCAGCGGGCGGGCCTCGGCGCCGAGCAGGGTGGCCACCAGGGTGCGCCCGTTGCGGGTGGCCGCGCCCACGTAGCTGTGCCGGGCCACCGTGGTGAAACCGGTCTTGCCGCCCAGCGCGCCGGGGTAGTTGTAGATCAGCTTGTTCTCGTTCTGGAACTGGAAGCCGGCGACCTTCTTAGGTTTCGTCTGGGCCGGCATCCAGGCGACCTTGGTCAGGGCGTACTTGCGGAAGTCGTCGCTGGCGAAGCACACCCGGGCGACGAGCGCCAGATCGTACGCGCTGGTGAACTGTCCTTTGCCGTCCAGCCCGGACGGGGTGACCGCGTGTGTCTGCCGGGCGCCGAGCGAGGCGGCCAGGTCGTTCATCGCCGCCACCGTCTTGGCCTGACCGTCGGGCCCGCCGCCACCGGCGGTGCGGGCCAGCGCGTTCGCCGCGTCGTTGCCCGAGTTCAGCAGCAGGCCCAGCCAGAGGGTGGACACCGGATAGGTGCCGCCGACCACGATGCCGACCGCCGAGCTGTTCGGCTCGATCCTCAGGTCGCCCTCGGTGATCGTCACCCGCTGGTTCGGATCGAGCTGCTCGACGGCGGTCGCGGCCAGCAGCATCTTCTGCACGCTGGCCGGGGTCTGGTGCACGTGCGGGCCGCAGGCGCCGAGGACCTCGCCGGTGTTCAGGTCGGAGACCATCCAGGTGGTCGCGGTGAGGGCCGGCGGCGCGGGACTGCCGTCCGGCACGGCCAGGCCGTGGGTGGCGAGTTTCGCGCCGCCGAGCGCCATGTCCTCGGCGACGTCGGCGGGCGGCACCGGCCGGGGCGGCATGCTGGGCTTGGCGATCGGCGGTCTCGGGCAGGGGATCTCGGCGGCGGCGGCCGAGGCCGGCGCGGCGGCGGCTGAGGCCGGTGTGGCGACGGCGGGGACCGGTGTGGCGACGGCGGGGACGGAAGCGACGAAGAGAGCCAGGGCGGCTACGAGCGCTTTCACGGCCAGCGGTCTCCGGCGGTCAGGCGGCGTTCGAGGAGGGTCGGCAGCGGGATCGGGTCGCCGTCGCCGCCGCCCGCGCCCACGATCATCCGGGCCGTGCTCGGCGACAGGTCGGCGCCGGCGAACCGGGCGCGCAGCGACGGGGCGACGGTGAGCACGTAATACTCCCCGTCCTCGCCGACGGCGACCGAACGGTCGGACTTCAGGTACCACCCGCGGACGTTGGTGCGGTAGGTGGAGCAGCCGTCGAGGCTGCGCGCGGCGAGGGTGTGCGGGGCCAGCCCGGACGCGGCGGCGCGGCGCACGAAGTCGTCGAGCAGCGCCTCGGCCCGGCGTGCCTCCGCCGCCCGGTCCGCCTCCAGCGCGGCGGCGCGTGCGGCCGCGGCGTGCTGTTGTTGCTCGCGCCAGGCGGCCTGATCGTCCCGCATGGCGCCGACCCTAACGTGAGAAGCCCGGCCGGGGCCAACCGGGCTTTCCGGGATTGGGCTGCAATTCCCCTGGTTCCATTCCGATAACAAGGAGCGAAAGAATTGCCGGATCGCGGGCGGGAGTTGCGCCGCGGACCGGTTGCGCGCGAGACTGAGGCTTATTCGCGACCTCGTCGGTCGACCACGGCCTCCGCCGTCGTGAATAGGCATCACTGGGCGCGGCGGAATCATTCTTCTCGGGAGTCGTTATGGCGCGGCAGGTAATCACCACCCTGATCGACGATCTGGACGGCCAGAAGGCGGATCGGACGGTCGAGTTCAGCCTCGACGGTGTCAGCTACACGATCGACCTCTCCGAGTCCAACGCCGGAAAGCTGCGCAAGGCTCTGGACCCGTTCATCAGCGCCGGGACCCGGCTCGGCCGCACCACGTCGGGACGCATCCCGTCGCGTGCCGCGGCGCCGGCCCGGACCGCCGGCTCGCGCGACGAGAACCGGCTGATCCGTGAGTGGGCGACCCGTAACGGGCACAAAATCTCCGAGCGCGGCCGCATTCCGCAGGAGGTCAGCAACGCCTACCGGGCGGCGCACGGCCGCTGATTCTGCGGTTCGGCCGCTCGGCAGTGCGTTGATCTCGCTCTGTCGAGCGGCCGATAACCGTCGGTAAACCCCGGCTCCGAATGGGACGGTAAGGGTCTTTACCGAGAACTCATCGAAGTCGCGGCAGTTCCGCCGCGACCTCCGTCAGCACTTTCTCGTCACCGGCGTACCAGCTCGACTCGCGCGGCCAGTGCGTGATCACATCGGTGAAGCCCAGTTCCCGGGCCCGGCCGACGGCGTCGGTGAAGGCGCCGGCGCTGCTCATCGAGAACACCGGCGCCGAGTCCAGATTCAGGTACCGGTCGATCGAGTCGAGCGGCCGCCCGGCCTCCGCCAGGGTCGCCTCGAACCGCTCCCGGATCTCCGCCACGGCGCGCCACCACTCGTCCGCCGTCTCCACCTGCGGGCCGGTGGTCACCCAGCCGTCGCCGTACCGGACGGCCAGCCGCAGGGCCCGTGGACCGTTCGCGGCGACCACGAACGGCGGCCGCGGCTGCTGGACCGGGCCGGGGATGCTGCGGGCGTCGACGGCCGAGAACCACTCACCGGACCAGGTCGTCGCCGGCTGCCGCAGGATCGTGTCGAACAGCTCCAGGAACTCGGCGAACCGGTCCACCCTCCGGCGCGGGGTCAGCTCCGGCTGCCCGAGCACCGCCGAGTCGAAACCGATGCCGCCGGCGCCCAGCCCGAGGATCAGCCGGCCGCCGGAGATGTCGTCCAGGGCGGTGGCCTCGCGGGCGAAGTGCACCGGGTGCCGGAAGTTCGGTGAGGCGACGTAGGTGCCCAGCCGGATCCGGGAGGTGACGGTCGCGGCCGCGGTCAGGGTCGGCACCGCGTCGAACCACGGGCCGCTGATCAGGTCGCGCCAGCCGAGGTGGTCGTACGTCCAGGCGTGGTCGAAGCCCCACTCGTCGGCGAGCCGCCAGCGCCGGCTCGCGTCGGCCCAGCGCTGGTCAGGAAGGATCACGATGCCGATGCGCACAGGCGAAGCCTACTCACGCGCTCTGGCGCTTCGACTCCTCGGGGCGAGCGCCCGTAACGGCGGTCTCGAAGGCCTGCAGGGCGCGCAGCAGATCCTGCCGGGCGGCGGCCGGCATCCGCTCCAGGACCTCCGACAGCGCGGCCTGCCGCCGCTCCCGCAGGTCCGACAGCAGCCGCCGGGACGCCGGGGTGAGCAGCAGCCGCACCTCGCGCCGGTCCCGCGGGTCGGCGACCCGGCGCAGCAGGCCGGTCGCCTCCAGACGGTCGCAGAGGCGGCTCGCCGAGGACGGGACCACGTCGAGCGCCTCGGCCAGGCGGCTCATGTTGGTGTGCCGGTTGCCCGCGACGATCGTCAGCACCCGTAGCTGGGCGGGCGGGACGGCGGGCTCCTGGGCGAGACGGGCCCGTTCGAGGACGGCCACCAGCGACTCCACCGACGACTCGACAGCCGCGGCGACTTCGGTGGCGCGATCCATCCCGTTTCCCCGTCGTCATCACCAGAGGCGGACCCGTTGAACCCGAACGCATTCCCCGGCGGCGGCGGTTCAAACCTCCCGTACGAAGTCAGCGCCGCCAATCCAAGCAGACCATGACCGCGTCGTCCTCCGGCTCGGCTCCGGCGTGATATTCGCGAAGGCCTCGCATCACGGTACCGACCGCCTCGGTGGCGGGCTGCAGCCGCGTCCGGCGCAACGCCGTGAACAGGGCGGACTCGCCGTAGACGGGGCGCCCGCCGGGGGCGGCGGTGTGCACGCCGTCACTGACCACCAGCATCCGGTCGCCGGGTTCGAGCTGGAACCGCTGGATCTCGTAGTGCGCCTCGCCGAACATGCCGAGCGGCAGCTGCTGTTCCAGCGGCACCCGGTCGACGTCGCCGCCGCGGGCCAGCAGGCAGTGCGGGGAACCGGCGTCGACGGCGGCCACCGCACCACCGACCAGGTCGACCTCGAGGAGCAGCGTGGCGGCGTGGGCGGCGCCACCGTACCGGGAGTGGACCGCGTCGGAGGCGAGTTCGGCCTGCTCGACGATGTCGGCGCCGTAGCGGCGGGCGTTGCGCATGGCGTTGACGGCCAGCGAGGTCAGCACGGCCGCCTCCAGGCCGTCGCCGTGCCCGTTGAGCACGGTGATGGTCAGCCGGTCGCCGTCCAGGGCCCAGTCGAAGTGGTCGCCGTGCACGGCGTACGCCGGCTCCAGCTGCCCCGCGATCAGGAACCGGTCGTCACCGAGGGAGCGGCCGGGCAGCAGCTCCCACTGCAACTCGGCGGCCATGGTGAGCCGGGCCCGCCGCTGGGCCCGCCGGTACCGGTCGGTGGTGCTGGTGGCCGCCCGCAGCGCGGTGGCCAGGTCGTCGACGTCGGCGGCGAGCCGCTCGGCCTGGTCGCCCTCGGGTTCGGCGGGCAGTGCCAGGTGGAGCACGCCGAGCCGTTCGCCCCAGCAGCTCAGCGGCAGGGTGAGATGGACCGGGCCGGCCGGATGGCGGGAGGCGTCGGGCCGCTGGCTGGCGAAGCACCGCATCACCGGCGGTTCGGGGATGTCCTGCCCGGGGCCGAGCAGCGGGCGCAGCCGGGTGCCGGTCAGGTCGGGCACCAGGACCTCGACCGCCTCGGCGGCGTAGTGGCGGCGCAGGTGCTCTGCGGCGGCCTCGGGCAGCCGGTCGGGTGGCGTGGCTCGCAGCAGGGAGCCGAGGGGCGCCGGTTGATCGGACATGACGGACTCCTCTCGTGAGTGACGACCTCCGCAGATATTTGTTATACGGCAAGCAATTCGCGCCGGTGCGGGCCCCCTGGGGCCAGCACCGGCGCGAACCGCCTCAGGCGAACGACTTCTCGAAGTGGATCAGGCTTCCGCTGCGAGGGCTGGATTGCATGCGCACGTTCTCGCCCAGCGCTCTGATCAGGAAGAGACCCCGCCCCCGCTCACTGGTGGCCTCGGGGGAGACCCCGTCGCCGGGGTCGAAACCGGCCCCGTCGTCCACCACGTCGATGGAGCAGCGGTCCTCGGCGACGTCGAGGCGGACCTCGAACTTCTCCGCGCCCGCGGCGTGCTTCACCACGTTCGCGCACGCCTCGGTGAGGGCGATCTCCAGATCAGCGCCGGCCTGGCGGTCCACTCGCAGGACCGACAGGGCACAACGCAACAGCCGTCGCACGGCGGGCACGCTGTCCACCTCCAGGGGCAGATTCAGCCGGACCGACATGCGCATGCCGGATCTGTGCCCGATCCGCCGCCCGGTTAACCGCGACCGGGTGATCGCCTCCCCGTTTCGTGTTATCCATGTCCCCGCGGCCCGTCTCCCTTCAAGCGCGGACACCCGCGTGCGAAGGAGGCTCGGCGACCATGACGGAACAACCCGGAACCGCGACCGTGGCGGCGGCCCGCGCCGGCGACCCGGCGGCGGTCGACCGGCTCGTCGCCGGCTACCTGCCGCTGGTCTACACGATCGTCGGCCGGGCTCTGGAAGGGCACGCCGACGTCGACGACGTGGTCCAGGAGGTCATGCTCCGGGTCCTGCGCAACCTCGGTGAGCTGCGCGACCCGGCCGCGTTCCGGTCCTGGCTGGTGGCGATCACGGTGCGCCAGGTGCGGGAGCGGTTCCGCGGCCGGCCCCCGGCGGCGCCCCTCGACGACGACCTGCGCGACCCCGGCGCCGACTTCACCGACCTGGCCATCACCCGGCTGGAGCTGTCCGGCCAGCGCCGGGAGACCGCCGAGGCGACCCGCTGGCTGGACGCGGAGAACCGGGAGCTGCTCGCGCTCTGGTGGCTGGAGGCGTCCGGCGAACTCACCCGCGACGAGATCGTCGACGCCACCGGCCTCGGCCGCCAGCACGCCGCGGTCCGCGTCCAGCGGATGAAGGCGCAGCTGGAGACGGCCCGCGCGGTGGTCCGGGCGCTGAGGGGACCGCGCTGCCCGGAGCTGACCGCGCTGCTCACCGGCTGGGACGGGCAGCCCGGGGCGCTCTGGCGCAAGCGGATCGCCCGGCACACCCGCGACTGCCGCCACTGCGCCCCGGTCTGGCAGGACATGGTCGAGGCGGAACGGCTGCTGGCCGGGATGGCGCTGATCCCGCTGCCGCCGGGGCTGGCCCTCTGGCAGATCAACGGCCTTTCCGGTACGGCCACCGGCGCGGTTCCGGCCGCCGGTGCGAAGGCCGCGGCGACCGTGGGCTGGAAGGTGCTCGCCGCCGCGGTCGCCACGGCCGCGGTGGCCGGCGCGGGAGCGGTCGTCGTGGCGTACCGCGCACCGGCGGAGCCGCGGACCAGCGCCGCAGCCGTCGTCTCACCGCAAGCCTCGCCTGCCGCGGTGATCCCCTCCCGGGTGCCCGCCCGGTCCGTGCCGCCCTCCGCCGTGCCCTCACGCCCGGTCCCGGCCACGCCGTCGGCGACCCGCGCCGGTTCCCCGCCCGCCGCCCCGCCCGCCGCCGCCCGGTCGGCGAAGAAGGGCGCCGCCGTCTGGAGGTTCGCCGGGACGAAGGCGGCCCTCAAGGACGTCGGCGCGGCCTGGTACTACGGCTGGTCGCCGAACGACGACGAGGTCCCGGGGCCGGCCGGGGTCGAGTTCGTGCCGATGATCTGGGGTCCCGCCAACCTCACCGATGCCACGTTGCGGCAGGTCAAGGCCGAGGGGAAGGTGCTGCTCGGCTTCAACGAGCCGGACCTCGCCGAACAGTCGAACATGAGCGTCGAGGCCGCCCTGGCCGCTTGGCCGAAACTGGAGGCCACCGGGATGCGGCTGGTCAGCCCGGCCGTCGCGTTCGGCGGGGACACCCCGGGCGGCTGGCTCGACCGGTTCATGGCCGGGGCCTCCGCGCAGGGGGCACGGGTCGACGCGATAGCCCTGCACTGGTACGGCTCGGACTTCAGCGCCGCCGCCGTGAATCAGTTCCTCGGCTACGTCGACGCGGTCCACCAGCGGTACCGCAAACCGATCTGGATCACCGAGTTCGGCCTGATGAACTTCGGGGGCGCACCGAAGTATCCGAGCGACGCCGAGAAGGTCCGGTTCATCAAGGGCGCCACCGCCGGCCTGGAGAAGCGGTCCTACGTCGAGCGTTACGCCTGGTTCGGCCTGCCGGCGGTCGGCGACAGCGTGGATTTCGGGCTCTACCGTGACGGAGACAGCCCCACCGAGGCGGGCAAGGCCTACCGGGAAGCGGGCTAGGCTCACGTCATGATTCGGTTCGGGTACAAGGCGTCGGCCGAGCAGTTCGCGCCGGCTGAGCTGCTCAAATACGGCATTCTGGCGGAGGAGCTGGGCTTCGACTCGGTCTTCGTCAGTGATCACCTGCAACCGTGGCGGCATGACGGCGGGCATGCGCCGGCGGCGCTGCCGTGGCTGGGGGCGCTCGCCGCGCGTACCGAGAAGGTGTTGATCGGCACCAGCGTCCTCACGCCGACCTTCCGTTACCACCCCGCCGTCGTCGCGCAGGCCTTCGCAACCCTCGGCTGCCTCGCGCCGGGCCGCGCCATCCTCGGTGTCGGCTCCGGCGAGTCGCTCAACGAGGTGCCGCTCGGCACGCGGTGGCCGGACGGCAAGGAGCGGTTCGCCCGGCTCAAGGAGGCGGTGCTGCTGATCAAGCAGCTCTGGGCCGAGGACCGGGTGACCCACGAGGGGCAGTTCTACTCCACCGAGAACGCCACCATCTACGACAAGCCCGATCAGCCCGTCCCGATCTACATCGGCGCGTCCGGGCCGGCAGCGACCCGGCTGGCCGGGCGGATCGCCGACGGGTTCATCACCACCAGCGGCAAGGGCCACGGGCTCTACACCGACACGCTGCTGCCGGCCGTCAACGAGGGCGCGGAGAAGGCCGGCCGCAAGATCGACGACCTGGATCTGCTGATCGAGGTCAAGGTGTCGTTCGACGACGACATCGAGCGGGCTCGCAACGACACCCACTACTGGGGCGCGCTGGCACTGTCGCCGGAGGAGAAGACCGGCGTCGAGGACCCGATCGAGATGCAGCGGCTCGCCGACGCCCTCTCGGTCGAGCGGACCGCCACCCGGTGGATCGTCTCGTCCGACCCGGCCGAGCACGCCGCCAAGGTCGCGGAGTACCTCGACATGGGCTTCAAGCACCTGGTCTTCCACGCGCCGGGGCCGGACCAGGAGCGTTTCCTGCGCCTCTACGCCGAGCAGATCCTGCCCCAGCTCCGTTCCCGCTCCTGACCCTCAGCTGGTCGTCAGGGCTGTCTCGCGCGGCTGGAGACAGCCCTGAGCGCCAGCCGGAGGAGTCACAGGGAGCGGAGGTGGCCCCGGGTCCCGCCGGAGCTGCCGCCCTCGCCGTTGATCACCCGGAGGTTGGGGCGGCCCTGCGTACGAGGCCGGCCGTTGTCCGGCAGGCCCCGGTTGTCCCGCCAGCGCCGCCGGTTCAGGGAGTCGCCGCTCTGCAGACCGGAGCCGCGGCGATCGAACGCGGTGTCGGCCCGGCGGCGGTCGAGCGCGGTGTCGGGGCGGTGGCGGTCGAACATGGTGTCGGGGCGGTGGCGGTCCGGGCCGCGGCGGTCGTTGCGCCGCCGGTCGGGGAAGCCCAGGCCCGCGCTGTTCGGCGGCTCGGCCCGGACGGTGACCGTCGGATTGACCGCCGGCCAGTGGCCCGCGGCGGGGTGCCGGTCCGGCAACGCGGCAGCGCCGGTCATCACGACGATGCTCTCCGGCTCGGGCGTGACCCGGCCGGCCCGGTGCCGCGCGAGGTGTTCGCCGAGCACCGCCCTCAGGCCGGTGAGCAGCGGTGTCCCGCCCCGGACGGGGATGATGACCGGGACCTCGGCGACGGTCAGGCCGGCGGCCCGGGCTCGTACGGTCACCAGGGTCTCCCCGTCCCGCCCGTCACCGCGGGCGGGGTCGGTGCCGGCGACGCGGGGCAGGCCGAGCCGTCCCGAGCCGTCCCGCCAGAACGCCCGGAGACCGGGCCCGGGGTGGGCCGGACGGCAGCCGAGCAGCACGCTGATGAACCAGAGCAGGATCAGGTCGCCGTACCGTTTCGGCGGGGTCGCCTCGGCCACGTCGGCGCCCCTGCGCAGAGCCGTCACCAGGCGCGGTACGTCGTCGGGGTCGTAGGAGGCGGGCAGTGTGACGACGATGTCGCCGGTCGCGGCGGCGATGCCGCAGGCGAGCGCGTTCCCCGCCCCGGTCCGGGTCTGCCGGACCACCCGGGCCGGTCCCGGCGGGATGTCGTCGCCCGGCCCGGCCACGATGATCACCTCGTCGGCCCGGAGGGTTGCCGGCGGGACCGCCCCGACGCTCACCACGCTTACGGACGGTGACTGCGGGCGTCGTCCGGGTCGATTCGGAACTGGCATCAGGAACGGCTCCCCGGTTCGGCGGCGTGCTGCGCCCGAAGCTACCTGCCAGCAACCGTCCGGCACCCTGGCCTATCGGCTGATGCTGATCACCTGCCCGGACCGAACCGGTGGCGCGATCACGCTGCGTATCGAACGAGGAAGGGTAGGGTGATCGCTGTGAAGCACATTGAGGCGATCGTCTTCGATCTGGACGGCGTGATCATCGACACCGAGGAGGTCTGGGAGGAGGTGCGGCGGGAGTACGTGGCCGAGCACGGCCGCGCGTTCCTGCCGGACAGCCAGGACCGGATGATGGGGATGAGCACCGGCGAGTGGTCGGCGCACCTGGCCGACGAGGTGGGTGTCCCGCGGACCGCCGAGCAGGTCGCCGCCGACGTGCTCGGCCGGATGGCCGAGCGATACCGGAAGGATCTGCCGCTGATCGAGGGCTCGGTGGCGACGGTCCGGGCGCTCGGCGAGCGGTACCGGCTGGCCCTGGCCAGCTCGTCGGCGCGGATCCTGATCGACCAGGTGCTCGCCACGGCGGGCCTGACCGGCGCCTTCGAGGTGACCCTGTCCACCGAGGAGGTGCCGCGGGGCAAGCCGGCGCCGGACGTCTATCTGACCGCTGTCGCGAAGCTGGGCCTGACGCCGGAGGTCTGCGCCGCCGTGGAGGACTCCAGCAACGGCCTGCGGTCGGCTGCCGCGGCCGGCCTGACCGTGGTCGCGGTGCCGCACGGCGTCTACCCGCCGGCCCCGGACGCGCTGGCCGGCGCCACGCTGGTGGTGGGTGCGATCACCGAGGTGACACCGGAGGCGATGGCTAACCTGTGAATCAGGTGTGAAAATTCTTCGTTACGGGTAGGACGCGGGCCACATCTGCGGGAGGTGGTCCGTGTCCGGACTCCGGCTCGACGTGCAGTTCGTCGACTATCTGATTCTGGCGATCTATTTCGTCACCGTGCTCGGGGTCGGTTTCGCGGCCCGGCGAGCCATCAAGAGCAGCGCGGACTTCTTTCTGTCCGGGCGCTCGATGCCGGCCTGGGTGACCGGGCTGGCCTTCATCTCCGCCAACCTGGGCGCTCTCGAGATCGTCGGCATGGCCGCGAACGGGGCCCAGTACGGCCTGATGACCCTGCACTACTACTGGATCGGCGCGGTCCCGGCCATGGTGTTCCTCGGCATCGTGATGATGCCGTTCTACTACGGCTCCAAGGTCCGCAGCGTCCCCGAGTTCCTCCGGCTGCGGTTCAACCGGCCGACCCACCTGTTCAACGCGGTCAGTTTCGCGGTGGCGCAGGTGCTGATCGCCGGCGTCAACCTGTACGCCCTCGCCCTCATCCTGCAGGCCCTGCTCGGCTGGCAGCTCTGGACGTCCATCGTGGTCGGCGCGGTGATCGTGCTCTCCTACATCGTCCTGGGCGGCCTGTCCGCGGCGATCTACAACGAGGTGCTGCAGTTCTTCGTGATCGTGGCCGGCCTGCTGCCGATCACGATCATCGGCCTGGTGAAGGTCGGCGGCATCGACGGCCTGTTCGAGAAGGTGCGGCAGAGCCCGCTCGGCGAGGCCGGCCTGCACACCTGGGCGGACACCGGCGGCACCGACAACCCGCTCGGCGCGAGCTGGATCGGCATCGTCTTCGGCCTCGGTTTCGTGCTGTCGTTCGGTTACTGGACGACGAACTTCGCCGAGGTGCAGCGGGCGCTGAGCGCCAAGGACATGAGCGCGGCCCGGCGTACCCCGATCATCGGCGCCTTCCCGAAGCTGCTGATCCCGGCCGTCACGGTGATCCCGGGCCTGATCGCCCTGGTCACCGTGCAGGGGCTGGGTGCTCCGGACGGCGACATGACGTACAACAACGCGATTCCGCTGCTGATGCGCGACCTGCTGCCGAACGGCGTGCTCGGGGTGGCGGTGACCGGTCTGGTGGCGTCGTTCATGGCCGGCATGGCGGCGAACGTCAGCGGTTTCAACACGGTCTTCACCTACGACATCTGGCAGGCGTACGTCCGCAAGGACCGGGACGACGCCTACTACGTGCGGGTGGGCCGGATCGCCACCGTCGCCGGGATCATCGTCGGCATCGGCACCGCGTTCATCGCGGCCGGTTTCGACAACATCATGAATTACATCCAGGCTCTGTTCTCGCTGTTCAACGCGCCGCTGTTCGCCACGTTCATCGTCGGCATGTTCTGGAAGCGGATGTCGGCGTGGGCCGGGTTCTGGTCGCTGTTCCTCGGCTTCCTGGCCGCGTTCGCGCTCTACATCGCCCACCTGACCGAGGTGATCAAGTTCAACTCGGACCTGGAGCAGAGCTTCTGGGGCGCCGGCCTGGCCTTCGTGACGGCGGTCGTGGTGGCCGCGATCATCACCCCGTTCACTCCGGGCAAGAGCGAGGACGAGCTGCGCGGCCTGGTGTACGGCTCGGGCGACGCGCTGGTCGCGGACCGGGTGTGGTGGCGCAACCCGGTGCTGCTCGGCGTGATCGCGGTGGTCCTGGCCTTCCTCCTGTATATCCCCGTCTGGTGAGGAGCTGACTGATGGCGCAGCGCAAACTCGCGCGGCTGTTCGACGTGCGGCGGGTGATCGGCGGGCTGTTCCTGGTGTACGGCCTGATCGTCACCGTGATCGGCTTCTTCGACGACGCGAGCGAACTGGAGAAGGCGCAAGGCGTACGCATCAATCTCTGGATGGGTCTGGGGATGCTCGCCCTCGGCCTGTTGATGCTGCTCTGGCTGCGGTTGAACCCGCCGTCCGAGCCGCCGGAGGAGGACGCTGAGGTCCGGCCGGGTGCGCCTGAGTAGCGATGGTGGTGCCGGGGCCCGGTGAATCGTCAACTCGGGCCCCGGCGCGACCGATGGAGCGGGCATGAACCCCCTTACCGCTCTCAGCGGACTCACCGGCGAGTCCTCCCGCCGCCCGGTCGGCTGGCAGGTGCAACTACGTGTCGACTACGTCGTCAACCAGGTGATGCAGACCCATCGCGGCCGCCCGGAGGACGACATCAAGACGGAGATCCAGGACCAGCTGCGGGTGTACGGCGTGGTGCCGAACAAACGCCAGATCGCGCAGTACGCGTCCGCCATCTCCGCGTTGCCCCCGGGCCGCTGACGGTCCGGAGCGGGGTCGCTGTGGCACCGGCGCCACGGCGACCCTCGCACGCCGTCATGTGACCTAAATGCGTAAAATGCCACCGTTCACCTGATTCGCTCGGTGAATCCGGCCCAAGATGAGGCCGATGCGAGCTCTGGCACGGCCGGTCATGGCCGCGATCTTCACCTGCACAACCCTTCTCGGGTACGCGCCACAACCGGCCCTGGCCGACCGGGCCCTGGGCACGCCGCCCCGGGTCCTGCGCCACGAGGCCGGCACCGGCCCGATCCGCTGGAAGCCCTGCCCCGAGGACGAGAAGGTCCAGTGCGGCACGATGAGCGTCCCGGTCGACTGGACCGTCCCGCTCGGCGAGCACTTCGACCTCTACCTGGCCCGCAGCCCCGCCACCGACCCGAAGGCCCGCATCGGCGCCCTGATGGTGAATCCCGGCGGCCCCGGCGTCTCGGCCCTCAACATGGCCCTCGACCACGAGTTCTTCCACCCCGAGGTGCGCCGCCGGTTCGACATCGTCGGGATCGACCCGCGCGGTGTCGGCCGCAGCGCCCCGATCCTGTGCGATCAGGACCTGGTCGACGCGAAACCGGAACCGCTGATCACCACCGAGGACCAGTTCCGCCGCGCCGGGGAGCACAACCGGCGCCTGGCGAGCGACTGCGCCGGCCGCAGCGGCCCGATCTACGACCACGCGGACACGCTCAGCGTGGTCCGGGACATGGAGGCGGTCCGGATCGCGCTCGGCGAGCCGAGGATCAGTTTCTACGGCGCGTCGTACGGCACCCTGATCGGCCAGCTCTACGCCGAACGCCATCCGGACCGGCTGCGCGCCCTGGTGCTGGACAGCGTGATGGACCACAGCGCCGGGGTGGACGCGTTCCTGACCCAGACCGCGGAGGCGGTGCAGAGCGCGTTCGACCAGTTCGTGGCGTGGTGCGGGCGGGACGCCAGGTGTGTGCTGCGCGGGCGTGACATCAAGGCGATGTGGGCCGAGCTGATGCGGCGGGCGGCGGCCGGGACGCTGATCAGCCCGTACGACCCGCCGGACAAGCTGACCGCCTGGGACCTGATCTCGGCGGCGTTCAGCGCCTTCTACGACCCGCAGTGGTACTCGTTCGCGTACTACCTCAAGGAGGCGTACGACCCGGCCGCCCCGCTGGCCCGGTCGGCCCGGAGACGGGCCGAGGACCTGACCCCGCACAGTTTTCCTGCCGTCATCTGCCAGGACTGGTCGCTGCCGGTCGGCGGCTTCGGCGGGTTCCGCGACAAGCTGCGCGCGATGGCCGCCCGAGCCCCGCAGATGCGCGCCTCCCCGCTCGCGCTGACCGCCGTCTCCGGCTGCCTCGGCCGTCGCGAGGCCCCGGTCAACCCGCAGCGCCCGATCCCGCCCGCGACCGGCCCGGTGCTGCTGGTCAACGCCCGGTACGACCCGGCCACCGCCTACCCCTGGGCGCAGCAGGTGGCCCGCCGGCTCGGGCCGTCCGCCCGGTTGCTGACCTACCAGGGCTGGGGGCACGTCGCCTACACCCACAGCGACTGCGTGAGCGCCGCCGTGGACCGCTACCTCACCGACCTGACCCTGCCCGCGACGGACGCGACCTGCCCGGCGATCGAACCGAAGCCGTTCGGCGTCGGTTGAGAGGTTGTGTCCCTGTCCGATCACCGGTAGGCAGGGATGGACGACCGACTCTGTCCAACCTGGAGGACCGATGCGGCTTCTGCCCGCACTGACAGCGTTGTCCCTCACCGCCCTGGGTGTCGCGGTCGCGTCGCCACCGGCCCAGGCCGGTGGTCACCAGGCCGCGCCCAAGGTGCCGACCGCCACCGGGTACGGCGGCGCCGTCTCCACCGTCGACGCCGACGCCACCGCGATCGGCCTGGAGGTCCTGAAGCGGGGTGGCAACGCGGTGGACGCCGCGGTCGCCGCCGCCGCCGCGATCGGGGTCACCGAGCCGTTCTCGGCCGGGATCGGCGGTGGTGGCTTCTTCGTCTACTACGACGCCCGGTCCCGGACGGTCTCCACCATCGACGGACGGGAGACGGCGCCGGCCGCGGCCACCGAGAAGTACTTCATCGACCCGGCCGACGGGCTGCCGTACGAGTTCAACGAGGCCCGCGTCAGCGGCCTCTCCGCCGGCGTCCCCGGCACGCCCGCCACCTGGGAGAGCGCCCTCAAGCGGTGGGGCACCCGGTCGCTGGGCGCGTCCCTCGAGCCGGCCGCCCGGCTCGCCGAGCGCGGGTTCGTCGTCGACGCCACGTTCCGCCAGCAGATCGCCGACATCGCCGGGGCGTTCGGGCAGTTCGAGTCGACCAAGAAGCTGTACCTGCCGGGCGGGCAGCCGCCGGCGGTCGGGTCGATCCAGCGCAACCCGGACCTCGCGGCCACCTACCGGCTGCTCGGGAGGAAGGGCGCCGGGGCGCTCTACCGCGGGCCGCTCGCCCGGGACATCGTGCGGACGGTGCAGCACCCGCCGCTGGCCGCCGAACCGGCCGGCACGTGGGCGTACCCGATCCGCCCCGGTGTCCTGACCGAGGCCGACCTGGCGGCGTACCGCCTGCGGTTCCCGGCGCCGACCCGCTCCGACTACCGCGGGCTCACCCTCTACGGCATGTCCGCGCCGTCCAGCGGCGGCACCGCGGTCGGCGAGGCGCTGAACATCATCGAGGCCGGGCTGCCGACGTCCGCGACCACCACCGACAAGCTGCACCACTACCTGGAGTCGTCGGCCCTGGCCTTCGCCGACCGGAACCGGTACGTGGGGGCGTACACCGATCAGAAGGTCCTCCAGAAGTTGATCTCGGACCGGTGGGCCGCCCAGCGGGCCTGCCAGATCAGCCGCACCACCGCCCTCACCAAGCCGGTCGCCCCGGGTGACCTCAACGGCTCCGGATGCGCCACCGCCCCCGTCGGCGCGAAGGTCGAGGAGGGCCAGAGCACCAGCAACCTGACCGTCGCCGACCGCTGGGGCAACATCGTCGAGTACACCTTCACCATCGAGGCGACCGGCGGCAACGCGATGGTCGTGCCGGGCCGTGGCTTCCTGCTCAACAACGAGCTGACCGACTTCAACTTCGCGCCGACCCAGGGCGCCGCGCCCGACCCGAACCTGCCCGGCCCGGGCAAGCGGCCGCGCAGCTCGATGTCGCCGACCATCGTTCTCAAGGACGGCAAGCCGTTCCTGGCGCTCGGCTCGCCCGGCGGCGCCAGCATCATCACCACCGTCCTGCAGGTGCTGGTCAACCGGATCGACCTGGGCATGACCCTGCCGCAGGCGATGGCCGCGCCGCGCGCCTCGCAGCGCAACAGCGCCGGCATCCAGGCGGAACCGGCGTTCCGGGCGCTGTACGGGCCGCAGCTCACCGCGCTCGGCCACACCTTCGGCCCCGACGTGGCGGAACTCGGGGCGGCCACCGCCATCGAGTTCACCAGGGGCGGCGGCTTCATCGCCTCCGCCGAGCCGTCCCGCCGGGGCGGCGGCGCGGCAGGCGTGGTGCGCCCGGCCCGCTGAGTACGCGACTCCCCGGTCGATCGGCGACAATGGCCGGATCGACCGGGGAGGACCCATGAGCTATGAGAACCTGCCCCCGCACGAGGGCAACCTGGAGCAGTTCGCGCTGGCCACCCGCCGGGTGATCCGGTTCAGCATCGGCTTCCTGCTGGTCTCGCTGGCAGCGGCGCTGTTCGTGGTGGCCGTGCTGGGCAGCGGCGCCGACCCGGCCACGCCCGGCACCCAGAGCGGTGTCCTGATCGGCATGATGGCGCTCGGCCTGGTCACCTGGGTCTGTGTCATCGGCCTGCTGATCTCCACGATCGTCTGGATCATCAGCGCGCACCGGGTCTCCCCGAGCGGCCCCGGCCTCGCCGGTTACGGCGGCCTCTTCGTCACCCTGCTGCTGATCAGCCTGAGCTACCTCCTGGCGCTGCCCGGGGTGGTCCTGGCCGGGCTGCGCCTGGCCGGCTGGCTGACCCTGATCGCCGGGGTGGTCGCCACCCGCAACCGGGTGCGCCGCGAGACCGGCCGGGCCGACCTCGGCGGCAGCCGCCGGTCGATCATCAACAGCGACGACTGGGACGCCGCCAAGTGGGACCCCGAGGTGCAGCGCGACATCGACCGCCGCGGCCGCCCGACTCCTTAACGCATCTCGAGCGGCAACCGGACCAGCACGGTCGTCCCGGTGTCACCGCCGGTCAGCTCGATGCTGCCGTGATGCCGCTCGACCACCGCCCGGCTCAGCGTCAGGCCCAGGCCGCTGCCCGGCAGGGTCCGGTCGTGACCGCGGGACGTCCGGAAGTGCCCGGTGAACATCTGCTCCCGCTCGGCCCGCGGCACATCGGCGGCCGCGTCCGAGACGGCCAGTTCGGCGGCCCGGCCGGTGCTGCGCAACGACACCCCGACATGCCCGCCGTCCGGGCTGAACCGGACCGCGCTGCCCAGCAGGTTCTCCACGATGTGCCGCAGCCGGTCCCGGTCGCCGGGCACGATCAGCTCGCCCGGCAGGTCGGCGTCGATCACCACCGGGGCGCCGTCGATGGCGGCCCGGGTGCGGTCCACCACGTCCCGGACGACGGCGGCGAGATCCATCGGGGTACGCCGTACGTCCGCGTGCCCCGCGTCCAGCGCCGACAGCTCCAGCAACTCGTTGATGATCTCCCGGAGCTGGTTGGTGTTCCGCTCGATCACCTTGATCAGTCGCGGCCCGTCCCGGACCAGGGTCGCCTCGTCCGCCTCCCGCAACAGCTCGGTGTACGCGCTGATCGACGTGAGCGGGGTCCGCAGCTCGTGCCCGATCAGCGCCAGGTACTCGTTCTTGCTCCGGGTCAGCTGCCGCTGCAGGTCCTCCACCCGGCGGCGCTCCACGAACTGGCCCAGATGCGCGGCGATCCCCGACATCAGCGCGACCAGCTCGTCCTCCGGGTCCTCGATCGAGTCCGCGAAGACGGTCAGCACCCCGATCGTGCCCGTCCCGTCGTGCACCGGGATCGCCAGGGCGGTGTGCAGCCGGTCCGCGGAGGTGCCCGGCGAGATCAGGCTCTGCGGGCGGCCCACGTCCCGGATCCACAGCGGCTTGTCCACCTGCCAGGCCCGGCCGGCCAGGCCCTGCCCGTACGCCAGCCGCTCCGGCACCGGGATCCCGGACGGCCAGCCCGGGGCGCTCCAGCGGGCCGCCGCCCGGATCGTCCCGTCGTCGACCTTCCACAGCTCGGCGTGCACCCAGTCCAGGGTCGCGACCACCGCCTCCAGGACCCGCGGCCCGGCCGCCTCGATGCTCCGCGCCTCGGCGAGGGCCGTCGTCACCGCCAGCTCACAACTGCGGAACCGTTCCGCCCGCCGCTGCCGGGTCACGTCCTGCACCGCCTGCACCGCGCCGACGACCCGGCCGTCCGGCCCGTGGATCGGCTGCGCGTCCATCAGGAAGAACCGGGTCCGCCTGCCGTGATGCGCCGCGATCGGGGTGTCGCGTACCGGCTCGCCCCGCAACGCCCGGAACAGCCCCAGCTCCTGCTCCGGCAACGGCAGCCCGGTCACGTCGGTCAGCCCCGTCACGTCCTGCACCGGCAGGTCGCCCCAGAGCCGGCGCATCCGCTCGTTGACGAACACCACCCGCCCGTCGGCGTCGCACGCGCTCACCCCGTCGTGCAGGCTGTCCAGCACCGCGTCCAGGAACCGGTGCTGCTGCTCCAGCTCGTGCCGGGCCAGCTGCTCGCCGATCAGCAGCGTCGCCACGTCGGCCGCCTCGGCCGCCGCCGCGACCTGGTCCGGCGTCCACTCCCGGGGCCGGTGGTCGTAGGCGCAGCACACCCCGAGCACCAGGCCCATCCGGTCGTGCACCGGCAGCCCCAGATAGGCGCCGCCGTCGCGGCGCAGCACCCCGTCCGGCACCCGGTCGTCGCCGCTCGCGTCGCTGATCAGCAGGGGCAGGCCGGTCCGCATCACGATGCCGCCGAGCGAGTTCTCCAGGCCGGTCTCGGTCACCTCGTCCCAGTCGGCGGCGACACCCCAGCTGCCGTACAGCCGCAGCCGGTCACCCTCGGCGAACTGGATGCAGGCGCTCGGCGCCCCGGTCGCCCGGGCGGTCAGCGCGGCGAGCTGGTCGGCGGAGCCGCTGGTCAGCACCCCGCGGTGCAGGGCCGGCTCGAACAGCTCGGTGGCGGCCGCCGGCAAGCGCGGGTGCTCGTCGACGGCCGTCCCCCCGTAAGGCGCGGCCGCGCGTGCGAATGCCGCGTGTGTCCGTCCGGACCGCCCGGCATCGCCGGGGACATCTCGCCGCATGGCCGACCTCCACCCCTAGCCTAGAGGTGCGAATCGGCTCAAAACGGCAAATCGCCGTGGCTTCAGTCCCGGGCGTACCGCAGATCGGTGATCGGCCGCCCCGCCGCCGCCCCGCGCCGCTCGAACTTCGTCTCCGGCCGCCCGTGCGGCCCGTCCGGCAGCCGCCGCAGCCCCGGGTCCGCATCGAGGGTCTCGGCCATCGCCACCGCGTACTCCGGCCAGTCGGTGGCACAGTGCAGCACCCCGCCGGGCCGCAGCCGCTCGCGCAGCACCGCCACGTTCCCCGGCTGGATCAGCCGCCGCTTGTGATGCCGCGCCTTCGGCCACGGATCCGGGAAGAACACGTGCACCGCGTCCAGGCTCCCCGGCCCGATCCGCTGCACCAGCTGCATGGCGTCCCCGCAGGCCACCCGCACATTGGTGAGCCCCTGCTCGCCGACCAGTGCCAGGAGGTTCCCGATGCCGGGCGTGTGCACCTCGACACCGAGATAGCCCCGGTCCGGGTCCGCCGCCGCCATCGCGGCCGTCGCGTCCCCCATCCCGAACCCGATCTCCAGCACCACCGGCGCGGTCCGCCCGAACAGCGCGTCCAGATCCAGCGGGGTCCGGTCGCCGTCGGTCACGGTCAGCCCGTACCGCGGCCACAGCAGCGCGTGCGCGTCGGCATGGCGGCTGCTCATCCGGCCGCGTCGCGGATGAAAGGTGCGAATGGGCCTGGCGGCGGCGGTCTCGGTCTCAGTCATGGCGGCCCCACGATAGAACCGGAACCCCGCAACAGCGAAATCTTGCGGTACGCCGTCCTTCGAGCGTGTTGAGTACGGGCGCGCATAGCGGCCGAACTCCACACGCTCGCCCTTGCCGGCGTCAGCGGGGAAGAGGCTGCACGCTGGGCTGGGACCCGGACCGGAACGGTGTCCGCTTGCCCGTCGCCAGGCACAGCACCGTCACCCACGAGCCGCCGGCGTTCTGCCCGGTGACGACCGCCCGGTCCGTGCCGGCGTAGGACAGCTCCCGGTCCAGCGCCGTGCCGACGGTCCGCTTCTTCCCGGACGCGACGTCGTACTCGACGAGATGCACCGGCTCGTTCTCCGCCGCCGTCTCACCCTCCTGATAGGCCGTCCAGGACAGCTTCGCCCCGTCCGGCCGCCAGCTCGGCACCACCGCGAACCCGCTGTTCTGCAGGCTTCCGCCCCCGTACGCGGCGACGGTCTTCTCCGCCCCGTCCCGGAGCGTCCCGATGCTCAGACAGGCGTCGTACGTGGACTCGCAGTCCCCACCCCGGAACGCGATCCGGGTGCCGTCCGGCGACCAGGCCACCGCGTCGTCGTACCGGAGCCGTTCGTTCAGCGAGGCCTCGGACCCACCGGCCGGCGCCTCCTCCTCCGGCAGATCCTCACCCCGGCAGTCCCGTGGGAACAGCACCTCGGGCTTCGCCCCGGCCCCCGTCGCCGCGATCCGGTAGACGCCCGGCCCGCCCGTGCACGAGAGGGACGCGAACGCGATCCACTTCCCGTCCGGCGACCACGAGGGCCCCGCCGCGTACCGGGTCCCCAGCTGCCGCCGCCCACTGCCGTCCGCCCCCATGACCCAGAGCCGCCGGTCCTTCAGGAACGCGATCCGCCTGCCGTCCGGCGCCCAGCGCGGCCGGCTGTGCCCACCGCCGCTGGTCAGCTTCTTCTCGCCGGTGCCCTGGTCGACGTACAGCTCCCCGCGCCGCACGTACGCCACCCTGCTCCGCAGCCCCACCGACGCCCCGTCGACCCCACCCGTGGTCGCTCTCTCCACGGCGGCGGCGGGCCCCGCCGCCGGAAGGACCGAACCCCCGGCAGCCAGCGCCACCGCCAGTGCCACGTTTCCCACAACCCGACCGATCGTCATGGCCGAACGCCCCCCGAGGTCCCGCCCCCATCACCTACACCTGGAGTCATCGTCGCAACCGGTTGGCACCTAAGCCGTTCCCACGCCGAGACCCACGGAACTTCCCCTCCCGCTCCGCTCGCTGCCGGCAGGTGAACGTGCGGCCCACGGTGGTTCTCGTCCGGCTGGTCCTCATGGCTGTCTCCCGCCCCCCGAGACAGCCATGAGAGCCAGCCGAGGTCCTCCGCCCGGCTGCCGCCGGCGCCGAGGCCGGCCGGGCCGGTGCTCGGGAAAGCCGCTGCGGCCCCCGGTACCCGGACCTCGCTGCGCTTCCGGGGTTCCGTCAGCGCTGGCCGGACGTCACCGCCGGAGTGGTGGGCTGCCCTGTTGCGGGGCCGGCATTCAGGTACAGCGTGGCGACCGCTCCGAGCAACAGCAGGCCGCCGGCGATCGTCAGGGCGCCGAGCGGTTCGTCGATCAGCAGCACCGCCAGGACGGCCGCGGTCAACGGTTCGAGCAGGGTGACCACCACGGCGACACTGCCGGAGATGCGGCGCAGGCCGGTGTAGAACAGGGCGTACGCCAGCGCGGTGGTGATCGCGCCCGCATAGAACAGCAGGGCGATCGGCGTGAGCCGCGGTGTGAACGCCAGGCCCTCGACCGCGGCGAGCGGCAGGATCGCCACCGCCCCGACCGTGCAGGACAGCGTGGTCAGGATCAGCGGCTCCATGCCCTGGGTGGTGTGCCGGCTCAGCCCGGTGGACGCCGCGTAGACCACGCCCGATCCGATCGCGGCCAGCAGCCCCAGGCCGGCGGCGGTGGTGGCGCCCGGTTCGGCGGTGGCGCCGGCGATCAGCGCCAGACCGGCGATCGCAGCCGCCGAGGCGACGAGCGACGGGGTGCTCGGCCGCCGCCGGGTGTGCAGGGTCTCCCAGGCGCTCAGCAGTACGGGCGCGATCCCGAGACTGACCACGGTGGCGATGCTGACCCCGCCGAGCCGGACCGCCACGAAGTAGAGAGCCTGATAGGCCGCGAGCCCGGCACCCGCCGCGATCACCGCCACCGGCGCGGCCCGGAAGGCCGCAGCGATCCGCCGGCGTGCCGGCAACCCGATGAGCAGCAGAACCACGGCCGCCACCGCGAGCCGGTAGAACCCGATCGCCAGCGCGCCGAGCCCGGTGCGCTCGGCGACGACCTGAACGACGACGCCGGTGGTGCCCCAGAGGACCCCGGTGACGGAAACCTGCAGCAGGCTCAGCCGGGCACCGGCCGACGCCGAGGAGAAGAAGGAGGAAAGGTACGAGGTGAACACGTGCGCTCCGAGTGGAAGTGAGTCGTCGACGACCGGCGACGGAGCGCACGACACGGCCGCCGACCGAACGTCGCTCGATCAGCGCGGCAGCGCTCCGCTCAGGAGCGCGGCGGTGGCAGGACGCCAGGGAACGGACTCACGCCAGGCAGCCTAACGCCAACCCGCCCCAGGACCACGCCGCACCCGGCCCGAAGCGCAGCGGAAAGACGCCCGCCGCCAGTGCCTGCCGCCCGATGGAACGGCGGGTCCCGCAGGAGGGCGAAGCTGTGTGCCTTCGCGGGTAGGGCGGCGTGCAGGGATGGGAGGGCAGAAGACCCTGCGCGGGACAGCGCCGCGCGCCGTGCCCGGGTGAGGGCACGGCGCGCGGTGGGTCAGGCGGCTGGCCTGGCGGTGGCGGCCCACATCGCGGTGAAGGCGGCTGCCTCACCGGCCAGCCAGCTCTCGATGTCGGCGGGGCGGGCGGCCTGGTCGATGCGGTGGGCGACGCCGCGGCGCAGGTCGACCAGGACCGGCTCGGCGTTGGGCAGGATCTGGTCCATGTGGCGGGCCATCAGGTAGAGCATCGCGGTGGTGGCCTCCGGGCTCGGCGGCTCCTCGTCGAAGTGCAGGCGGACGGCCTCCCGGCGCCCGTCGGCGAAGCGCAGGCCGAAGTGCGGGTTGATCTTCACAGCCAGGGGGCCGACCGTGGCGATCGCGTCCCGGGTCTGTGCGAGGTCGACCTGCTCGGGGTCGCCGAGCGAGGCCAGATAGGTGCGGGCGCCGGAACGCAGCGCCTCGTAGAGCGGCTTCCAGCGGTCCTTCACCACGTCGACGACACCGCCGAGGTAGCTGCCGCCGGTGCGGAACGCGATGTCCGCCTTGAGTGCTTTCACCAGCTGGCCGTGCGGGTTGAAGCCGCTCCGCCGCTCCCGCTGCCGCCGGAGCCCGCCGACGAACGTGGCCTTGGCAGGACCGGTGCGGGAGACATACCGGGTGAAGCCCAGCATCGTCGCGTAGGGAGGGATCACGGGCACGGGGGTGGTGGTCGAGATCGTCACGTCGTCTCCTCACTCGCACTGCGGAAATCCGGGCAGGACCGGACCTCCAGGGCCCGAAGATCCGCAGCTCAGGTCCCCTGTTTCGTACATACATTCTAATCGACGGGTACGACATTCCCAACGCGAAAGAGCCCCCGCTCGTCGATGAATGACGACGCCGGGGCGGGCGGCGCGCGGCGGTGGCCAACCTCGTCGGCATGCGTCACACGTACTTCGCCGCTCGTTCCGATGCGGTCGCCGTCGTGGTCCTCGCCTGGCCCGGAGGCCTGCGCCGGCCGCCGACCGAGGCCGATGCCGCCGGACTGCTCTCCGAGCCGATCGAGGGGGTGCGGTTCTCCCAGGAGCTCGGCCACTTCGCCGACCTCCTCCTGGACGCCGGCGCCGATGTCGATCTGGAGGACTGGGAGCACCGCATCGCCGCCACCGCCGATGAGCGGGACGTCATCATCCGGGTGCCGCCGGTCCTGGTCCGGGCCATCGCGGACGCCGGCGTCGGCCACCTGCACAGCCTTGTCCCGGCGTGGGCGGAATTCCGGGACATCGCGGACCCGGACCCGATCCGGCTCCGCGCCTTCGCCACCGGCCTGCATCGCCTCTGCCGGACGGCGACCGAGGCCGAGGGTGGCGTCTACGTGCACGGATGGGCCTGACCCGGCCCGAACGCAGCCGCCACGACGCGAGGCGTGTCACCGGGCCGTCGCGTCGTGGCGGGTGGATCGATCGTGGTGGGGCTAGCTGTCGTCGCGGCTCTGCTCGGCGAGGAAGCGCTCCAGCTCCGCGCCCAGCTCCTCCGCCGTCGGCAGCGGGGTGTCGCTGTCGGCGAGGAGGTTGCCCTGCCGGCCGCGGAGGAACGCGTCGTACTGCGCCTCCAGCGACGTCACCAGCCGAGCCGCCTGCTCGTCGTCGGCGATCTGCTTGTCGACCTCGTCGCGGACCAGTTTCGCCGACTCCCGCAGCGTCCCGGTCGGCAGCGCCAGCCCGGTGATCGTCGACACCGAGTCGAGCAGCACCTCGGCCGCGGACGGGTACCCGGTCTGGGCGAGGTAGTGCGGCACGTGGGCGGCGTACCCCAGCGCGTCCCGCCCGGACTGGCCGAGCCGGAACTCCAGCAGGTTCCCGACGCTGGCCGGCACCTGCACCCGCTGCAGCCAGGACTCGTGCTCGCCGAGCAGCCGCTTGTCGGTGGCGTGTGCGGTGACCCCGACCGGCCGGGTGTGCGGCACGGCCATCGGGATCGCGTTGAGACCGACCGTGACGCTGACGCCGAGTTCGTCGATCAGCGCGGTCACGGCTTTGATGAACCGCTCCCACTGCAGGTCCGGCTCGGGCCCGGCGAGCAGCAGGAACGGGGTGCCGAGCTGGTCCTTGACCAGGTGCAGGGCGAGGACCGGCTCCTCGTAGCTCTCGAAGTGGTCGGCCACGAAGATCATCGGGGGGCGGCGGGAGCGGTAGTCCAGCAGTTGATCGAGGTCGAACGTGGCGATGACCTCGCTCTCCAGGTTGTCCAGCAGATTCTCTCTGGCCAGCTGGATCGCGCTGCCCGCGTCCACGAAACCGGTCAGCGCCTGGATGAGCACCGGGCCGTCCAGAGCCGGCAGGTCACCGGTCACCTCGTAGAGCCCGTGTGGGTCGAGCACGCTGCGAACCTCCCTGTGAAGCGGCGGCCCGCTGACGCGGGCCTCTCCGGCGGTAACAGCCGTCAGGCGGCCTTCATTCCGGCACATTCCCATTTTCCCGTACGGCAGGGGCCTGTGATGCTGCCCACCCCGTACTGCTGAGGGGGGTGCGCGCACCCCGCACAATGGCGTCCAGATCCTTCCCCCGCCCCCCTCGGAGTGATCTTTGACCAAGGAACTCGCAGTAGAGACCTCGACCCCGCCCGGCACGCTGTGGGCCCGGATGAAAGCCGACCCGCAGTACGCCCCCGAGCACCTGGCCCTGGAAGCGGTCCGCCGGCTCGGCCCGGAAGCCGCGGAATGGCACACCCGGATGCGCGCGGAACGCCCCGGCAGCACCCCGGACGAGCTGGCCACGCTCGCCGTCCGGCACTTCACCACGCTGGCCCGGGTCTCCGGCGCGGCAGCCGGCGCGGCGGGACTGCCCGGCGCGGTCCTCGACGTCGGCGTGCTCGCCTGGACCCAGGCCCGGATGGTGCTGCACGTGGCGGCCGCCCACGGCGCCGACCCGGCGGCCGGCGAGCGGGCCACCGACCTGCTGGTGCTGCAGCGGGTGCACCGGGTGGCCGAGACCGCCCGGACCGCGCTCGGCGTCGCCGCCGGGCGGGAACGCGCCAGCCGCATCTTCACCGGCGACTCCGGGCGGCCGCTCGGCGGCGTGCTGTTCCGGCTGAGCTTCAAGCTGGCGCAGATGGCCGGGGTCCGGGCCGCCAAGAAGGTGTTCGCCAAGATGGTGCCGGGCGCCGGCATCGTCCTCGGCACCTGGGCCAACTCGGCGGCCACCAAGGAGCTCGCCAGGCGGGCCCGGGAGCACTACGGGCCGGCGGGGTCCTAAGGTTCGGCGGCGGCGGCCCGAAACACCAGACGTGCTGGGATATCGGAAGGCCGCCGCCCTGACCCTGATCGCGCTGCCGATGCTGCTGGGCGCGTGCTCGTCCTCGTCGGGGCGCACCGGCGAGGACGACGACCGGTCCGGCACGAAGTGGATCGTGGTGTCCGAGGGCAACCCGACCCCGTCACCGTCGGAGACGATGGGCAAGCCCTCGCCGACACCGTCGACCACCTGGCCGCCGCTGCCGACCGGGAACGCCACACCGACGGCGGCGCCCGACCCGACCTGCACCCCGCGCCAGGCTCTGACCGGGATCAACGGCCTGGGTGTGGTGCCGTCCAGCACCAGCGCGGTGGTGACCTGGTACCACCCGGGAGGCGCGGACATCGTCGACTACCGGATCACGGCGATCAGTCAGGACCTGCGGGTCGGCGCGCAGGAGGAGGTCGGCTGGACCCGCAGCGCCCCGGAGAAGTGCGGGGAGGTCAGCGCCACCATCTCCGGGTTGTCGGCCGGGACCCCGTACGTCTTCGTGGTCGACGTCGTGCGGACCCGCAAGGGGATGGACGGCGTCTACGCCACGACGGTCGCCCGGTCCGGCGTGGTCAGCACCACGTAGGGGCCTGCCGGGGACAGTCTCTAAGCTTCCCGGCATGGAGACCATCGTCGACACGGTTGTTCTCGTCGGGATCTCCGTGGTCGGAGCGGCACTCGCCCGGCGGCTCGGGTTCGTGGCGCCTCTCGTGCTGCTCATCGCCGGGCTCGGTCTGTCGTACGTTCCCGGCTTCCCGGAGGCGCACCTCGAGCCCGAGCTCGTGCTGATCGGGATCCTGCCGCCGCTGCTGTACGTGGCCGCCCTGCAGACCTCGGTGCCCGCGTTCCGCCTGGCCCTCCGGCCGATCCTGCTGCTCGCGGTGGGCCTGGTGGTGCTGACCGCGATGGTCGTCGGCCTCCTCGTGCACTGGATGCTGCCCGCGGTGCCGCTGTCGGCGTGTGTGGCGCTCGGCGCGATCGTCGCCCCGCCCGACGCGGTGTCCGCGACCGCGATCGCCCGCCGGGTGGGGCTGCCCCGCCGGGTGGTCACCATCCTGGAGGGCGAGAGCCTGCTGAACGACGCGACCGCCCTGGTCATGGTGCGGGTCGCGGTCGGTGCGCTGGCCGGGAGCGCGATCGGGTTCTGGGACATCAGCGTCCGGGTGGTCACGACGGCGGGCGGTGGGCTGCTGATCGGGCTGGCGTTCGCGGTCGGCGCGGCCTGGCTGCACCGGAAGATCGTGGATCCGCTGCTGGACGACGCGGTGGCGCTGCTCACCCCGTTCGTCGTGGTGGTGGTCGCGGAGAGCCTGCACACCTCCAGCGTGGTGGCCGTGGTCATCGCCGGGCTGTACCTCGGGCACCGCATCCCGTACCTGCTGTCCGCGTCGTCCCGGCTGCAGATGGACGCGGTCTGGCGCCTGGTCAACTTCCTGCTGGAGGGTGTCGTCTTCCTCCTGGTCGGCCTGCAGTTGCGGACGGTGGTCAGCACCATCGAGACCGATCTGGCCACCACCGTGCAGGTCACCGCGGTGGTCTTCGGTGCGTTGCTGCTGATCCGGTTCCTGTGGATGTACCCCGCGACCTACCTGGCCCGGCTCATCCCGCGGATCCGCAACCGGGAGGACCGGCCGCCGGCTGCCGTGCCGACGGTGATCGCCTGGGCCGGCATGCGCGGCGTCGTCACCCTGGCCGCCGCGCAGACCCTGCCGGAGCCCACCGCCGACGGCACCGTCCCGGAGTACCCGCGGGAGCTGTTCGTCTTCGTCGCCTTCGCGGTGATCGTGCTGACCCTGCTGCTGCAGGGCACCACGCTGCCGTGGCTGGCCCGGCGCCTCGGCGTACGGGAGGACACCAGCGCCCAGGACGCCCTGGTCGAGGCCGGGGTGCAGCATCAGGCCGGCCGGGCCGCTCTGGAGGCGCTCGACGCGCACGCCGACGGCGCCCCGCCCGCGGTGGTGGACCGGCTGCGCGGCCTGGTGGAGAGCCGGGGCAACAACGCCTGGGAGCGGCTCGGCAGTCAGGAGCGGGAAACCCCGTCGGCGGCGTACGGTCGTCTCCGCCGGGAGATGATCAAAGCGGAACGGCACGTCTTCAAGATCGCCCGCAACGAGGGGCGGATCCCCGAGGAGGTGCTGACCCGCGCCCAGCGTGAACTCGACCTGGAAGAGTCCCAGCTGCAACGGAGTGAGGACCATTGATCTGCCAGCACCTGAAGGACGCGACCGAGCCGGCGCCGCTGAGCGCCTACGAGGACGGCTGCCGGCAGTGCCACGACATCGGCAACCACAACTGGGTGCACCTGCGCCTCTGCCTGGGCTGCGGGCTGGTCGCCTGCTGTGACTCGTCGCCGGGCCGGCACATGTCGGCCCACCACGCCGCCGAGGGACATCCGGTGATGCGCTCGTTCGAGCCGGGCGAGAGCTGGCGCTGGTGCTACGACGACGAGCAGCTCGGATGAGGACCCTGGTGGTCGGCGCCGGCGCGACCGGCGGCTACTTCGGTGGCCGCCTCGCGCAGGCCGGGCGGGACGTGACCTTCCTGGTCCGGCCCGGCCGCGCCGCGGTGCTCGCCGAACGCGGGCTGCGGATCAAGGCGCCGGACGGCGAGACGGTGCTCGAGCCGCGCACGATCACCGAGGCCGACGGGCCGTACGACGTGGTGCTGATCGCGGTGAAGAGCTATTCGCTGGAGCCGGCGCTGGCCGCCGCGCTGCCCGCGGCCGGCCCGCGGACCGTGGTGATCCCGCTGCTCAACGGCATGCGGCACATCGAGTCGCTGGTCCGGCGGTTCGGCTCGGACCGGGCCTGGGGCGGCGTCTGCATGATCAATGCGACGCTCGACCCGGACGGCGACGTGGTCCAGATGACCGGCCTGCACCGGCTCTCGTTCGGCCCGCTCGGCGGCGACGCCGACGCCGACGCCAGGCTGCTCCCGGTCACCGACACGCTGGCCGGCGCCGGTTTCGACGCCCGGGCCAGCGCCACGATCGTCCAGGAGCTGTGGGACAAGTGGGTGCTGCTGGCAACGCTCGGCGCGGCCACCACACTGATGCGCGCCTCGATCGGGGCGATCAACCGGGCGCCGGGCGGGCCGGACTTCCTGCACGCGCTCGCCGCCGAGGCCACCGCGGTCGCCGAGGCGTCCGGTCACCCGATCCGCGGGAAGGCCGCCGCCATGCTGGAGGCCACCATCGCGACCACCGAGCCGGCCACCTCGTCGATGTACCGCGACCTGATCCAGGGCCTGCCCGTCGAGGCCGACGCGATCGTCGGCGACCTGGTCACCGAGGCGGGGACCCACGGCGTGCCGGTTCCGCTGCTCGCCGCGGCCTACACCGGCCTCTGCGCGTACACCGCCGCCCGCTGAGATCCGGCGGGCGTCAGTCCGTCGGATCGGTGACCGTGACCGAGAACTCGCCCCAGCCGTCGGTCGCCTCGACGCGCAGGTGGACGGGATCGCCCGAGAGATCCTTGCGGGCGTGGAGCACCAGGTGGTCCCAACCGGGCGCCGGGGCGACCGTCTCCACCGCCCACCCGTCGCGCTCGGCGGCCTGCCGGAAGAACGCTGCGGCCTCGGCGGCGTGCTCCTCACCGGCGGTGCTCCGGGTGAAGGCGGGCGGCCGATCGGCCTCGGTGAACCCGTTGACGGTCCGTGAGGCGTTCGCGACCGCCCGGTCCCCGTTGCAGTCGGGACTTGCCTGCTCACCTCGCCAGCCGGCCGGAAGCTGATCGAGCACGGTCTGGGTGACCATCTGTTCGGCCCGATCCCGGCACTTCTCGAGACGATCCTTGAGGCGTTCCTGGTCCCAATAGGCATAACCGAGTCCGCCCGAGACCAGCAGAGTCATCGCGAGCAAGGTGGGAAAGGGCCGGCGCATCCTCGCAAATTAACAAACCGCCGCCATTCCCACCGCCCCGCAACGGGACCGGTCAGGGGCAGGGGCCGCCCGAGTTCGCCGGTTCGGTGATCAAGACCTCGACATGGTCGGCGTCGGAGGTGGAGACGCGCAGGTGGACCGGGTCGCCGTCGAGGTTCTTCGCGGCGCAGAGCAGGGCCGGGTAGCGGGCGGGCGTGGCGTCGACGGTCCAGCCGTCCTGTTCGGCGGCCCGCCGGTAGAAATCGGCTGCCGTGACGGAGGGCTTCTCGGCGCGGTTGACGGTGTACCGGCTCGCCTGGGCCAGCGCGCCCTTGCCGGTGTCCAGGTAGCGGACGGCATGAGCGGAGCCCCGGTCCGCGTCGCATCCGCCGCTGGGCCGGTCGCCCTGCCAGCCGTCCGGTGCGGTGTGGAGCACGGGGAGCGCCGTCAGCTCCGCGGAACGCCGCGTGCAATCCGCCGGGCCCTGCTGTCTCCACCAGGCATAGCCGGATCCGGCCGCGACGATCAGGACGATCGCGAGCAGCGTGGGGTACGGACGGCGCATGCCCCGCAAGCTAACAGCAACGCCGCACCGCCACGACCCCGGTGACGGCGGGACGGTGCTTCCCCCGTACCCCGCAAGGTTGTCACCTGTGGGAGGGGATGCGGGCGAGGACGTGCTCGGCCTCGCGGGAGACGCGGCCGGCGTCGTGGGCGCGGGCGCCGGCGTAGACGGCGGCGGTCCCGGCGGCGATGGCCGGCCAGTTGAAGTCGTCGCGGACCCGGTCGCGGGCGCGCAGGGCCAGCGCGCGGGCGTAGTCGCGGTCGGCGAGGACGCTGCCGACCGCCTCGGCCAGCGCGTACGGGTCGCCGGGCGGGAACGTCACGCCGGTCACGCCGTGGTCGACGATCTCGGCGAGACCGCCGGTGGCCGCGACCGCGACCGGGGTGCCGGCCGCCGACGCCTCCAGGGCCACCATGCCGAACGGCTCGTAGATGCTCGGCACCACGTAGCAGTCGGAGGCGCCCATCAGCGCGGTCAGCTCGTGACCGCCGAGGAAACCGGCGAAGCTCACCTCGGGTGAGCCGGCGGCGAGGGCTTCCAGGTCCGCCCGGTACGGGCCGTCGCCGGCGATCACCACGCGCAGCCCCGGGAACCGGTCCCGCAGCGTGGGCAGGGCCTCGAGCAGGAGCTGTACGCCCTTCTCGTAGACGAGCCGGCCGGCGTAGCTGATCAGCGGGCCGTCCCCGGCGTACCGGGTGCGGGCCGCCGCGACCGCCCGCGGCCGGGCCCGCCAGCGCAGCGTGTCGACACCGTTGTAGACCACGTCGACTCGGTCCGCGGGCGTGGCGAACATCCGGGTGATCTCGCGTTTCATGTAGTCCGAGCAGACGATCACGCGATCCGCCTGGTCGGCGAGCCAGCGTTCGATGTCGTCGATGGTGCGGTTGTGGCCGGCCGGCAGGTGGCCCTGGTGCCGGCCGGACTCGGTGGCGTGGATGGTCGCGACCAGCGGCACGTCCAGGTGGTCGCGCACGGTCATCGCGGTGTGCGCGACCAGCCAGTCGTGGGCGTGCACCACGTCGAAACCGCCGGTCCGGCAGGCGCGCAGCGCGGCCCGGGTCAGCGTGTGGTTGAAGGCGACCGCCCAGGCCAGCAGGTTCCCGCCGGTCACCGGGAAGGCGGGCGGGTCGTCCGGGGCACGGACCACCCGGACGCCCTCGCTGTACTCCTCCAGCAGCGCGCCCGGGGTGTGCCGGGTGACCACGGTGACCTCGTGCCCGGCCCGCGCCAGCGTGGTGGCCAGCGCGTGCACGTGCCGGCCCAGGCCACCCACCAGCAGTGGCGGATACTCCCAGCTCAGCATCAAGATCCGGGTCATCGGTCAGTGCCTCCTCGTGCGCCCCGACGGTGTGTGGAGTTCGGGCGGCATGCGCGGCCGAAATCAACACGCTGGTTCACTCGTAGCGCCGTTTCACCCGCAGCACCTCGGCGACGGCGCGGGCCGAGAACGGCGGGCCGGCCGGCGGGTGCGGGGCGTCGCCGCCGGCGGTCTCGCCGATCGAGCCGAGGCCGGCCTCGCTCAGGTGCGCGTCCAGGCCGGTGAGCAGGCCCTCCACCGGCAGGCCGGCGGCGGCGCAGGCGTCGGCGTACGGGCCGATCAGCCAGGTCCAGACGGTGCCCTGGTGGTGGGCGATGTCCAGGCCGGCGGGCTGGCAGGGCTGGTAGCCGTACTCGGCGGTGGCGAGGGTGCGCAGCCCGAGCGGGGTGAGCAGGGCCTCGCCGGCGGCCCGGACGGCGGTCGCCGGGTGGCCGCGCATCGGCGCGTGCGGCAGCGACCAGGCCAGCAGCTGGTGCGGGCGCAGCGACGGGTCGTCGTGGTGCGCCCCGGCGCCGAGCGGATAGATCGCGGCCGGGCCCTCGACGACGTCGTAGAGCCAGCCCTCGGGCGCCGGGAACCGGGACCGGAACGAGGCGTGCGCCAGGGTGTGCCGGGTCCGCGGCTCGGTGTCGTCCCGGCCGGTCTCGGCGAGCAGGTCGCACATCGCGGCCAAGGCGTTCACCCACAGAGCGTTGATCTCCACGGGCTTGCCGGCCCGCGGCACCTCGGGCTCGCCGGGGGCGGCGGGGGACACCCGCAGCAGGCCGTCGGCCGGGTCGATGGCGAGCGGCCCGGTGCCGCCGAGGTGGTGGCGCAGCAGCCGGCCGAGCGGTGCGGCGAGCCGGGCGGCCAGATCCCCGTCACCGGTGCGGGTGACGTGCCGGTCCACCGCGTGCACCAGCCACAGCGAGGCGTCGAGCGCGTCGTGCCGCAGCCACGGCCCGGCCGGGACGGCCATCGCCCGGGTGGCCGCGCGGGTCCGGGCGATCAGCAGCTCACGGCCCTCGTCGGCGCGGCCGGTGTCGAGGAACAGGCCCTCGTACGCGGCCATCGTGTCGGCCAGGTAGCGGCCGTTGCCCGGATAGCCGGAGACCACGTCGGGACCGTCGGCGGCCTGGACGACGAACCGGTCGGCGGCGAGGGCGAGCGTGGCGGCGTACCCCTCCGCCTTGGCCAGGGTGACCAGCCGGTGAGCGCGCTCGCGCTCCGCGGCGATGACCGCGGACGGCGCCGGCGGCTCCTCGGCGAGGTGGCCCGCCCACGCGGAGATCTCGCAGGTCTCGCCGGGGCCGGTCTGCTGGGAGAAGGTCCCGGCGTGCCACAGGTCCTCGACGGAGTCGGTGCGCACGCCGAGGTGCCAGAGCCCGGCGGGCTGCCAGCCGGGACCGTGCAGCCGGTAGGACCGGTCGATCACCACGCCGCCGGCCACCGGCTCGACGCTGAGCGGGGCGTGCGCGGCGCGGCGGGTGGAGTGCGCGGTCCGCCAGGTGCACATCGCGGCGACGGCGAGGCCGACCGGGCCGGGCGCGGCGACGACCCGGTGCACGACGGCGAGCGACGGGTGGCCGTGGCGCATCGCCAGCTCGCGTTCGACGACCACGTCACCGACTCGCCACCGCCAGCGCGGCAGGCCGTCGGCCAGGGTGAACGTCTCCAGGTGCCGGTGCCCGGCCGGATCGGTGGCGCCGGACTCCCAGCGGTGCGTGTACAGCGGGACCTTGGCGCCGGACGGCAGCGTGAGGGTGAGGTCGAGGGACGCCAGCGCGACATGATCGGAAACCGTCAGCAGGGAGTGCTCGCGGCGGGTGCGCACCAGGCTGACCGTGCCGCCGGCATATCCACCGAGACCGTCCGTCACCAGCCACTCCCGGCCGCCTCCGGCATCGGTGGCGAGGGAACCGCAGACCTGCGGCCCGAAGATGATCTGATCATTCCGCGGCACGGTGCCTCAAATGCTCAATTTTTGGGCGCGCTAAACCCCCGGACGGGGAGATATCAGCGGCTAACCGGACAGTCGGGCCGACGTTAGCAAGGAAGTCCGCGAGAATGACCACTGACGCGGCCGGATGGTTAACCCGTCCCTCCGATGGGCAAGCAACCGCCCGCAGGCCGCGATCCTGGACGGCCGAGGGGTAGGAGCACGACATGCAGGTCTGGCCTGGTCACCGGTACCCGCTGGGCGCCACGTACGACGGGACGGGCACGAACTTCGCGATCTTCTCCGAGGTGGCCGAGGCGGTCGAACTGTGTCTGTTCGACCCGTCCGGCAACGAGCGGAAGGTGCTGTTGCACGAGCAGGACGCGTTCGTCTGGCACGCGTACCTGCCGGGGGTGGAGCCGGGACAGCGGTACGGCTACCGGGTCTACGGCCCGTACGAGCCGCACCGGGGACTGCGGTGCAACCCGCACAAGCTGCTGCTCGACCCGTACGCGCGAGCGGTCGACTCGGACATCGACTGGCACCCCTCGCTGTACGCGTACGACTTCAACAACCCGGATCAGATGTCGGAGCTGGACTCGGGGCCGTACATGCCCAAGGGCGTGGTGGTGAACCCGTACTTCGACTGGGGCAACGACCGCCGGCCGGACATCCCGTACCACCACTCGGTGATCTACGAGACCCATGTGAAGGGCCTCACCCAGCGGCACCCGGAGATCCCGCGGGACATGCGCGGCACGTACTCGGCGATCGGCCACCCGGCGATCATCGAGCACCTGAAGAGCCTCGGCGTGACCGCGGTCGAGCTGATGCCGGTGCACTCGTTCGTGCACGACAACCGGCTGCACGACCTGGGCCTGCGCAACTACTGGGGTTACAACACGCTCAGCTTCTTCGCGCCGTACCACGGCTACTCCGCGATGGGCTCGCTCGGCCAGCAGACCCAGGAGTTCCGGGGCATGGTCAAGGCGCTGCACGCGGCCGGCATGGAGGTCATCCTCGACGTGGTCTACAACCACACCGCCGAGGGCAACCACCTGGGGCCGACGCTGTCGCTGAAGGGCATCGACAACCGGACCTACTACCGTCTGGTGGACGATCAGCCGCAGTTCTACATGGACTACACGGGTACGGGTAACAGCCTGAACGTGCGCAGCCCGCAGAGCCTCCAGCTGATCATGGACTCGCTGCGGTACTGGGTGACCGAGATGCACGTCGACGGCTTCCGGTTCGACCTGGCGTCCACCCTGGCCCGCGAGTTCTACGACGTGGACCGGCTCTCGACCTTCTTCGAGGTGGTGCAGCAGGACCCGATCGTCGGCCAGGTGAAGCTGATCGCCGAGCCGTGGGACGTCGGGCCGGGCGGCTACCAGGTCGGCAACTTCCCGCCGAACTGGACCGAGTGGAACGGCAAGTACCGGGACACGGTCCGCGACTTCTGGCGCGGCGAGCCGGCCACCCTGGCCGAGTTCGCGTCCCGGATCACCGGTTCGGCCGACCTCTACCAGGACGACGGGCGCAAGCCGTTCCACTCGATCAACTTCGTGACGGCGCACGACGGGTTCACGCTCAACGACCTGGTCACGTACAACGACAAGCACAACGAGGCCAACGGCGAGGACAACCGGGACGGCGAGAGCCACAACCGGTCCTGGAACTGCGGCATCGAGGGCCCCGCCAAGGACGAGGGGGTCCTGGCGCTGCGGGCCCGGCAGCGGCGCAACTTCCTGGCCACGCTGATGCTCAGCCAGGGCGTGCCGATGATCTCGCACGGCGACGAGATGGGCCGCAGCCAGCAAGGCAACAACAACGCCTACTGCCAGGACAACGAACTCTCCTGGATCGACTGGGAGAACGCCGACGAGCAGCTGCTCGAGTTCACCCGCAAGCTGACCACGTTCCGGCATCGGCACCAGGTGTTCCAGCGCCGCCGGTTCTTCACCGGCCTGCCGGTCACCGCCCGCGGCGGCGGCGACCCGCTGCCGGACCTGGAGTGGTTCACCCCGGACGGCAGGCAGATGGCCGGCGACGACTGGGGCAACGACTTCGGCCGGGCGGTCGCGCTGTTCGTCAACGGCGAGGGCATCCGGGAGCGCGGCCAGTACGGCCAGCGCCACGTGGACAGCTCGTTCCTGCTGTTCTTCAACGCGCACGACGCGCCGCTCGAATTCACCACTCCTCCCGCCGAGTACGGGGAGAAATGGGAGAAGGTCATCGAAACCGCCGACCCGTCGCCCGATAGCCCGTCCGTCGTCGAGGCCGGACACTCGATCTGGGTGCCGGATCGATCCATCATCGTGCTCGACAGGACGGTGTGATGCGACCGAGCAGTACCTACCGAGTCCAGGTCCGCCCCGAATTCCCGCTGAAGGACACCGCCGCGATCGCCGACTATCTCGCCGATCTCGGGGTGAGCCACCTCTACTCGGCGCCGCTGCTGACCGCGGCGCCCGGCTCCCAGCACGGTTACGACGTGGTGGACCACTCGCAGGTCAGCCCGGCTCTCGGTGGCGCCGAGGGGCTGGCGACGCTGCATCAGGCGCTGAAGTCGGCGAACCTGGGCCTGGTCGTCGACATCGTCCCCAACCATGCCGGGGTGGCGGTGCCGCACACCAACCCGACCTGGTGGGACGTCCTGAAGAACGGGCAGGACTCGGAGTTCGCGGGACACTACGACATCGACTGGTCGCGGGGGAGGGTGCTCCTGCCCGTCCTCGCCGACAGCCCGGACGCGCTGGACGATCTGCGGGTCGAGGACGGCGAGCTGCGGTACTTCGACAAGCGGTACCCGATCGCCGACGGCACCGGCGAGGGCAGCCCGCGCGAGGTGCACGATCGGCAGCACTACGAGCTGGTCAACTGGACCCGCGGCGACACCGAGATCAACTACCGGCGGTTCTTCGCCATCACCGACCTGGCCGGGCTGCGGGTCGAGGACCCGGACGTCTTCGCCGCCACCCACGCCGAGATCCTCCGGTGGTACCGCGAGGGCATCGCGCAGGGCATCCGGGTCGACCACCCGGACGGGCTGCGTGACCCCGGCGCCTACTTCGACCGGCTCCGCGACGCCGCCCCGGACGCCTGGCTGGTGGTCGAGAAGATCCTCGAGCCCGGCGAGACGATGCCCGCCTGGCCGGTCGCCGGCACCACCGGGTACGACGCGATGGCCGAGGTCAACGGCGTCTTCGTGGACCCCGGCACGCAAGCCTTCTTCGACACCCTCGACCACTACCTGACCGGCGGCACCACCTCCTGGCAGGACCTGGTGCACCAGGCCAAGCTCGACGTCGCCACCAAGGTGCTGGCGGCCGAACTCGGGCGGCTCACCCGGCTCGTGCCCGAGATCCCCGGCGCGGACAAGGCGCTCGCCGAACTCGCCGCGTGCTTCCCGGTCTACCGCTCGTACCTGCCGGCCGGCAGCCGGCACCTCGCCGTCGCCCGGTCCGAGGCCGGCCGCCGGCGGCCCCAGCTGATCACCGCGCTGGACCAGGTCACCGGCCGGCTGCGCAACCCCGCCGACGAGCTGGCGATCCGGTTCCAGCAGTTCACCGGCGCGGTGATGGCCAAGGGCGTGGAGGACAACGCGTTCTACCGGTGGACCCGGTTCGTGTCCCGCAACGAGGTCGGCAACGACCCGGCGAAGTTCGGCGTCACCGTCGACGAGTTCCACGACTACGCCGGCCGGCGGGCGGCCGAGTGGCCGGACACCATGACGTCGCTGTCCACCCACGACACCAAGCGCGGCGAGGACGTGCGGGCCCGGCTCGCGGTTCTCTCCGAGGTGCCGGGCGACTGGACCGAGGTGGTGCGCCGGTGGGTCCGGTTCGCTCCGCTGCCGGACCCGGCGCTGGCCCATCTGATCTGGCAGGTCGCGGTCGGCGCGTGGCCGGTCTCGCGGGAGCGGCTTCAGGCGTACGCCCAGAAAGCCGCCCGGGAAGCCGGAACCGGAACGTCCTGGATCAAGCCGGACGAGGGTTTCGAGTCGGCGCTGCGGCAGATGATCGACAAGATCTACGACGACCCGGCCCTGCACCGCGAGGTCGCCGACTTCGCCGCGTCGATCACCCCGCCCGGCTGGTCGAACTCGCTCGGCCAGAAACTCGTGCAGCTCACCATGCCCGGCGTCCCCGACGTCTACCAGGGCACCGAGCTGTGGGACGACTCGCTCGTCGACCCGGACAACCGACGCCCGGTCGACTTCGCCGAGCGTCGCGCGCTGCTCAGCCGCATCGACGACGGCTGGCTGCCCCCGGTCGACGCCACCGGCGCGGCCAAACTGCTGGTCACCAGCCGGATCCTGCGGCTGCGCCGGCAGCGCCCGGAGCTGTTCGCCGGGTACCGCCCGGTCTACGCCGAGGGCCGCTCCTCCGAACACGTGACCGCCTTCGACCGGGGCGGGGTGGTCGCGGTCGCCACCCGCCTGCCGGTGGGATTGTCACGGCACGGCGGTTGGGGGGACACCGCGCTGTCACTCGACGGACACAGTTGGACGGAAGTGTTCACGAACACCGGCTACGGTGGGAATCGTCTGACGGTGGCCGAGCTGCTGCACACCTATCCCGTCGCTCTCCTGGTGAAAGAATGACTCTGTTCTCGGTATGGGCGCCGGAAAAGCCCGTCAAGCTCCGTCTGGGCGACCGGGACTTCGCGATGGAGTCCGGCGAGGACGGATGGTGGCACGTCGACGTCCCCGAGCCGGACGTCCTCGACTACGGTTTCGTCCTGCCCGACCAGGCGAAACCGCTGCCCGACCCGCGGTCGGCCTGGCAGCCGGACGGCGTGCACGGCCTGAGCCGGGTCTACGACCACTCCGCGTTCGCCTGGACCGACCAGGGGTGGACCGGCCGGCAGCTGCCCGGCTCGGTGCTCTACGAGCTGCACATCGGCACGTTCACCCCGCAAGGCACCTTCGACTCCGCGATCGAGCGGCTGGACCACCTTGTCGACCTCGGTGTCGACCTGGTCGAGCTGCTGCCGGTCAACGCGTTCAACGGCACCTACAACTGGGGTTACGACGGGGTCTGCTGGTTCGCCCCGCACGAGGCGTACGGCGGCCCCGACGGCCTGAAACGGTTCGTCGACGCGGCCCACGCCAAGGGCCTCGGCGTGGTGCTCGACGTGGTCTACAACCACTTCGGGCCGAGCGGGGCGTACGCGCCGATGTTCGCGCCCTACCTGAGCGCCGGCAGCAACGCCTGGGGCAGCGCCGTCAACCTGGACGGGCCCGGCTCCGACGAGGTCCGCCGCTACATCGTGGACAGCGTGCTGATGTGGCTGCGCGACTACCACATCGACGGCCTGCGGCTGGACGCCGTGCACGCGCTGCACGACGAGGGCGCCGTCCACCTGCTCGAGCAGATGGCGGCCGAGGTCGAGACGCTCTCCACCCGGTTGCGCCGGCCGCTCTCGCTGATCGCCGAGTCCGACCTGAACGACCCGAAACTGATCACCCCGAGAGAAGCCGGGGGGTACGGGCTGCACGCCCAGTGGGACGACGACGTCCACCACGCCCTGCACACCCTGCTCACCGGGGAACGACAGGGCTACTACGGGGACTTCGGGTCGCTGGACTGTCTGCGTACCGTCCTGGAAGGCGCCTTCTTCCACGCCGGCACCTGGTCGTCGTTCCGCAACCGGCGGCACGGCCGCCCGGTCGACCGGCAGCGCACCCCCGGCCACCGGTTCGTCACCTTCCTGCAGAACCACGACCAGATCGGCAACCGGGCGATCGGCGACCGGCTCACCGCCACCCTCTCGCCCGGCCTGCTCAAGGTCGGCGCCACCCTGCTGCTGACCTCGCCGTTCACCCCGATGCTCTTCATGGGCGAGGAGTGGGCCGCCAGCAGCCCCTGGCAATATTTCACCTCCCACCCCGAGCCCGACCTGGCCGCCGCCGTGCAGAACGGGCGGCGCAAGGAGTTCGCCGCGCACGGCTGGGCCGAGGCCGAGGTGCCCGACCCGCAGGACCCGGCGACCTTCGAGCGGTCCAAGCTGGACTGGTCCGAGCTCGGCAAACCGGGTCACGCCGAGATGCTCGACCTGCACCGCAGGCTGATCAGGCTGCGCCGGGACACGCCCGGACTGAGCGACCCGTGGCTGCACAAGGTCGAGGTGTGGCACGGCGACCAGCACGTGGTGATCCGGCGCGGGCCGACCGTCGTCGCGGCGAACCTCGCCGAGACGCCGCAGACGGTCAGCGTGCGGGCGCTGCCCCGGTCGGTGCTGCTGGCCACCTCACCCGGCGTGATCGTCGAACGGGACCGGCTGGTGCTGCCCCCGGAGAGCGCGGCGGTGGTCTCGGTCCGCTGACCCCGACAGCGTGTGGATTTCGGGCGCGCATAGCGGCCGAAATCCACACGCTGACATGGCGGCCTCGCGCCCGTCCGTCATCATGTGATCCGTGAGCGTGTGGAAGTCGCGGAAGCGGAAGAAAAAGAAGAAGTCCAGCTCCTGCGATCCGGGTTGTGACGCCCTCCCGGATTGTGACTGCGACATCCCGGGATGCGACTGCTTCTCGCTGAGCATGATGATGCGGTTCACGGCGCTGTTCGCCGGCGCCCGCGCGCGGGGATCCTTCGGCGAGCGCGCCGTGACGCGCGCCATCCGTGGTTACCGCGTGGTCTCGCCACGTCTGCCCACCCGATGCCGCTACCAGCCCACCTGCAGCGCTTACGCGCTGCAGGCCATCGACCGGCACGGGCTCGCCGCCGGCTTGCGGCTGACCGCCGGGCGCCTGGCACGATGCCGTCCGGGCGTCCCCTACGGTACGGGGGATCCCGTTCCCTGAGATTGTCGTGCACGATGACCTGTCTGGGGACGGAAGGACAGGTGGATGGGCGATCACGACAACGACGACGAGACGGCATGGCGGCCGGCGCCGCAGCCGGCGTCGTGGCGGTTGCCCCGGCAGCTCGCGCCGGAGCTGATCCGGATGCTGCTGCGCACCCCGCCACCGCCGCCGCCCGGCGCGCCCGAGGCGACCGCCGAGGAGATCGCCTCGGCCAACATCGTCCAGCAGGACGTGATCGAGGAGGTCATCTCCGAGGTCGAGCGGGAGATGGTCGCCGACCGGGAGTACCGGTTCAAGGCCTGGCGGCTGGCCGGGCTGGGGCTGCTCATCGTGCTGACCCTCGCGGTGGCGCTGGGGCGGCTGCTGGTCGGTGGGCCGCCGTCGGTGGCCGAGCTGCGCTCGCAGGCGGGTGTCGACTCGTGGCCGGTGCTGCGGATCGGGGTCAAGGACGACCAGTACGGCACCGCCTATTACGACCCGCGCGAGAAGATGTGGTCGGGCTTCGACATCGACATCGCGTACATGATCGCTGAGGATCTCGGGTTCCGCCGTGACGACGTCCGGTTCTACGGCCTGGAGAGCGAGGACCGGGCCCGGATGCAGGCCGCCGACCCGACCACCGGCGAGCGGGTGCCGGTCCAGCTGGTGATCGCCAGTTACAGCATCACGACGGACCGGAAGAACGCGGGCGTACGGTTCTCCCAGCCCTACCTGTACACCGAGCAGTCGGTGCTCACGCTGAAGGGCCATCGCCCCGTCTCCGCACTGCAGGACCTGGAGAACCAGCGGGTCTGCACCCTCTCCACCTCGACCAGCCAGACCGCGCTGGACAAGGCCAAGGCGAAGGTGACCCAGAAGAACCGGGTCCGGGAGTGCTTCGCCGCGCTGGACAAGGGCGACGTGGAGGCGATCAGCACCGACGCGGCGATCCTGGCCGGCTGGAAGCACGAGTTCCCCGACAAGTACGAGCACTGGGACCTGGGCCTGGAGTCCAACGAGCGGTGGGGCGTCAACGTCGGTGAGAACCCGGCCCTGGAGACGCTCGTCAACCTGACCCTGTACCGCTCCTCCGCCGACCCGGAGGACAGCCGGTGGGAGGAGGCGTTCGAGAACAACCTCCAGGTCGAGGTCGCCGACAACGGGAACACCCCGATCGCCGTCGGGGAACAGCCGCGGGTGGAACGGCCCGAGGTGGGCTTCCTGCCGTGGGAGGACCCGCTCGGATGAGCGACTTCGAGATCCACAGCGGGACGGTGTCCAAGGAACGGCTGCCCCGGCAGCGCTACCGGGCCGAACTCAACTGGCTCCTCGCCGTCCTCCCCGGGTTCCCGCTGCTGCTGCTCGTGCTGCGGCTGTGGTACCTGAGCCGGCAGGACCTGCCGACGATGCTGCTGCTGGTGCAGTACATCAACCCGCTCGGCATGCTCGGCGCGCTGTTCATCACGCTGAGCTGGACCATCCCGGCGGCCATCCTGCTGATCCGGGTGCTCGGCGGGATCGCGCTGGTCAGTGCGCCCGGGCGGACCGCCACGTCGTTCCTCGCGGTGGCCGCGCTGCGAATGCCCGGCTGGGTCGTGGTGATCGCCGTCGGGATCGCGGCCTTCACCTGGCAGCTGCGCATGCTGCCGCTGCTGATGATGCTGGTGGTGGCGATCCTCGGGCTGACCGCGGTGCAGGGCGAACAGGCCGAACCGTGGGTGATGCGGTGGATCACGCTGGGCGTGCCGATCCTGACCGCGATCCTGGTGTGGATCTTCGTGTGGCCGGGAGTGGTCGCCGCGGTCCGGGCCGGGGAGTACGCGACAGCCGTACTCCTGGCAGCTCCTCCGCTCTTCGGCGCCGTTCTCACCGGGCCCGTCCCGGAACGCTGGGCCCGGATCGCCACCCAGTGGCCGGCCGTCGCGGTCGCCTTCGCCCTGCCGTTCATGGTCGGCGTCGCCTTCCTGCGCGCGCCCGTCCTGCCGGACAGCGCCATCGAGGTGGCCGCCGAGGGCGAGGCGGTCACGGTGGTCCGCGGCCAGCTCATCGCCGTCGACGACACCTCCACCACGATGCTGAAGCCCACCGGTGAGGTCATCTTCATCCCCAACGGCCAGGTCAGGTCGAAGACGCTGTGCCCGCAGGCGGACAGCACCCCGCACAGTGGCCTGACGGTCCGCGGCTGGCCCGTCGAGGCCCCGGCGCTGGAGTGGATCGCGCCGACCAGGCCGGTGGCCGAAATCGATCCGAGGTGCCTCGGACGGCCGCTTGACCGGCGTTGAGTGTATTTTCAGCAACGACATGTGCGACATGCCGCCCACCACGTGCAGACAGGCTGGCGCCGACCTGGCAGGCTGCACGCCATGACCTTGCACCTCCGGTGGGCGGCCGTCACCGACCAAGGACACGTCCGGAGCAACAACGAGGACTGTCACTTCGCCGGTGACCAGCTCCTCGTCGTCGCCGACGGCATGGGCGGCATGGCCGCCGGTGATCTGGCCAGCCGGATCGCCATCGAAGCCATGGTCTCGCTCAACGCGTTCATCCCCACCGATCACCAGATGGACGCCCTGCACCGGGCCCTCGAGCTCGCCAACGGCCGGATCGCCGAGCAGGTGGCCGCCGACCCGTCCCTGCAGGGCATGGGCACCACGCTGACGGCGGTGGTCTTCAACGGCGAGCGCGCGGCCATGGCCCACGTCGGCGACTCCCGGGCCTACCTGCTGCGCGCCGGCCGGCTCAACCAGCTCACCAAGGACGACACGTACGTCCAGATGCTCGTCGACCAGGGCCTGATCAAGCCCGAGGAGGCGGCCGCCCACCCTCGGCGCGCCGTCGTCACCCGGGTCCTGCAGGGCGAGCCGGTCACCCCCGCCTACGTCATCGTGGAGCCGCAGCGCGGCGACCGCTGGCTGCTGTGCAGCGACGGTCTCACCGGTGTGGTCGCAGACCCTATCCTCGAGGAAGAACTGCGCACCATCCCCGATCCCAAGTCCTGCGCGGAGCGGCTGATCGATCTCGCCCTGCGCGGCGGCGGGCCGGACAACGTCACGGTGATCGTCGCCGACGTGACCTCCGGGGACTGAGCAGGTATTTTACTCCGGCCGCATCCCGCGCGGCCCGGAACTTGGTGGTGATCACGACGGCGCGACTGCTCGGCACGCTGGCGTTCACCCTGGGTGTGGTCGCCTTCGGCGAACTCGTCCTCGGCACGCCCCGCCTCTTCACCGACACGGCGCAGCTGGCAGCCGGCCTCCTCGCCGCCCTCGTCTGCCTCACCGCGGGACGCGGCCGGGCCGGCATGCCCCGCCGCTGGCGGCTGCTCGCCGGCGGGGGACTGCTCGTCTGGTCGGCGAACCGGCTCTGGTGGGTCGTCCAGGGGACGGCCGGCCTCGACCGGGACCGGTTCACCGACGTGGGCCTCTTCGTCCTGCCCGCCTGCATGCTGCTCGGGCTGCTCGGCGCGGTGCACACCCGGCCCCGTACGGTGCCCACCTCCCCGATGCGCGACCAGATCGCCCTCGTCATCGACAGCGTGCTGATCACCGGGTCGGTGCTCGCCCTCGGCTGGTCGGTGCTGCCGGTCGCGCCCGGGCTGCCGTTCTTCCAGCTGGTCTACCTGGTCGCCGACCTGGTCCTGTTCACCATGGTGCTGCTCCTGCTCACCACCCGCCCGGACTCGCCGGCCGGACGGCGGCCGCTGCGGCTCGTCGGGTCGGCGCTGCTCGCTTTCGGGGTGGCCGACACGGTCCGGCTCCTCGGCGCCGGCCCGCTGTGGCTGGAAGGGCTCGGGCACCTGCTCGGGCCGGCGTTCCTGGCGATGGCGGCGCTCAGCCCGGCCCGGCCGGCGCACTCCTACCCCGCGCCGGATCGTCTGGAGCGCGACTGGTTCCGGTTGCTGCTGCCGTACGGTCCGGTGATCGTGGTCGGGATCGTGCTGGTCGCCCGGACCGCCACCGGAGGCTCGCTGACGCCGTTCGAGGCGTACCTCGGCTGGCTTGGCCTCGCCCTCGTGGTGACCCGCCAGATGATCACCATCGTCGACAACACGGTCCTGTTCGACCGGGTCGCCACCGCCCAGCGGCGGCTGCACCACCAGGCCTACCACGACCCGCTGACCGGGCTGGCGAACCGGGCGCTCTTCCGGGAACGTCTCGTCCTCGCGATCGACGCCCACCAGGAACGCGGCGCCCCGGTCGCGGTGCTCTTCGCCGACCTGGACGACTTCAAGCTGATCAACGACACGTTCGGGCACGCCGTCGGCGACCGGGTGCTGCAGGCGATCGGCGAGCGGATGCGGGCCGGGGTCCGCTCGCAGGACCTGGTGGCGCGGCTCGGCGGCGACGAGTTCGCCATCGTGCTGGACCAGAGCGGGCTGGGGGTTCCGGCGCCACGGCGCCGGGTCCCCTGGCGACGGCGCGACGATGCGGGTGTGCGGCAGCGGCGTTATGTGCTTTCCGCTGCGGGGGTACGGGTCTCCGAAGCGGCCTTCGACGACGCGCCCTCGTCGACCGTTCCTTCACCGGTCGCCTCCTCGCTTGCCGCGGCCTCCTCCGGTTCGTCCGTTCCTTCCGTGGCACCCGCCGTATCGTCCGCCGCTGCTTCTTCCGCAGCCGCCGTTGCCACCGCTGGTTCTTCCTCCGCGGACGGGGCCGGGCCGGTGATGGACGCGGAGTCGTGGGCCGCCGAGGCGGAGGCCATCGGGCAGCGGGTCCTCACCACCCTGCGGGAGCCGTACGTGCTCGACGGCCGCGCCATCACCGTCGGCGTCAGCATCGGCCTGGTCACCGCCGAACCCGGCGACCGTCTCTCCGCCGACATCCTGCTGCGCCGCGCCGACGCCGCCATGTACGCGGTGAAACGCCGCGGCAAGGGCGCCCTGATCCGCTACACCGGCCCGCGCGACTCCGGCCCGCATGCCGACCTGCCGCACCTGCTGGCCGGCGCGCTCTCCGGCGGTTCCCCGGCCGCCGCCGGGTTCGACGTCCACTACCAGCCGATCGTGCGGCTCAGCGACGGCGCGACGGTGGCCGTGGAGGCGCTGGCCCGCTGGACCGATCCGGTGGCCGGCCCGGTGCATCCGGACGTGTTCGTGACGATGGCCGAACGTACCGGCCTGGTCGCCGCGATCGACGACTTCGTCCTCGACCGTGCCTGCGCCGACGCGTTCGCCCTGGAGGCGCTGCACGGCCGCCCCATCGACGTGCACGTCAACGTCTCCGCCGGGCGGCTCGCCGGGCAGAGCCTGGAAGCCGCCGTACGTGCCGCGCTGACCCGGCACCGCCTCCCCGCCGATCGCCTGATCATCGAGATCACCGAGACCCTGCGGATCCCGGACCTGCCGTACGCCGCCGCACTCGTCGAACGCCTGCGCTCCCTCGGCGTACGGGTGGCCCTCGACGACTTCGGCAGCGGCTACAACGCCCTGGCCCAGTTGCACGCCATCCCGGTCGACATCGTCAAACTCGACTCCACCCTGACCGACGTGGATGCCTCCCCGGACCGGGCCGGCGCCCTCTGCCGTTCCGTCCTGCAGATCTGCGCCGAACTCGGCATCACCGTCGTCGCCGAGGGCCTGGAGACCGAGGAACGCGCTCGCGCCATGGCCGCCCTGGGCAGCCCGCTGGGCCAGGGCTACCTGTACGGCGCCCCAGCCCCCTTGCCCCGTCCGTCCCCTGAGCCCTGACCCGTCCGGGCTCGGAAGAAGAGTTCCGACCCCTCCAGGCCCGCGCTCCGAACCTTGCCCCGCTTGTCTGTGGACGGCGGCAGCGGTTCAGCGGGAGCGCGGGTTGACGCGGCGGGTCGGCTCGGCGGTGGTCGGGTCCTCGGGCCAGGGGTGCCGGGGGTAGCGGCCACGCATCTCCGCGCGTACCTGTGGATATCCCTGCCGCCAGAACGACGCGAGGTCCCGGGTGACCGCCACCGGCCGCCCGGCTGGGGACAGCAGGTGCAGCAGCACCGGAACCCGGCCCTCGGCCAGGCGTGGCGCCTCCCGCCAGCCGAACGCCTCCTGAACCTTCACCGCCAGTACCGGCGCCGTCGGATCGCTGTAGTCCACCCGCACCTGCGAACCACTCGGCACCGGCAGTCGCTCCGGAACGACCTCGTCCAGCCGGCCCGCCACCGACCAGGGCATCAGCCGCCGCAGCCCGCTCACCACGTCGATTCTGGCCAGATCGGACCGCCGCCGGGCCGTGCCGAGATCCAGCCACCGTTCGGGGTCCGTCAGCAGCGCGGCGTCGGACACGTCGGGCCAGGGTTCGCCGAGGGCCGCGTGCGCGAACGCCAGCCGAGCGCGCAGTTCCCCGGCGTTGCGGCTCCAGGTGAGCAGGCCCAGCCCTTCGGTACGCAGGCCGGTGACCAGCGCCTCGCGCAGCATCGCCGGGTCCGGGTCGGTCAGCCTGACGGTGGCCAGGGTGATCGCGCCGAGCCGCCGTACCTTACGGGCCACCACGTCGCCGTCGATCCATCCGATCTCGGTGTCCTCGGCGACCAGGGACGCGGCGACCTCGCGGGCGGTGTCCTCATCGAGCGGCGCGGCACTGCGGATCCGGGCCATGGGCGCGCCGGGCGGCCGGTCCGCGCTCGCCACCGCCAGCCACGTCGCACCGGTCAGCGAACTCCCGGCGGGCAGTTCAGCGGCGGTGCCACCGGCCATCAGATAGGTGCGGCCGCCGGGTTCCCGAGCTTTCGCAACCCTTTCGGGGTACGCCAGCCCGACCACCAACCCCGCCGCCAAGTCATCGGTCAGCCACCCGCCTCCACCGCCCGCGCCAGCCGATCGGCCGCCGAGCCCTGCGGCCGTTCGCCTGTTGTCGCGATCTGTGCCGGGCGGTGGGGTGTCTCCGTCGGCGCCGGTGGGATCGGTGGAGCGGCCGGCGGCGTTGGTCAGGCGGCGCACCTCTGCCCGCCACGCCGGATCGTCGCTGTTGCGGGCGGTGCGCCATGCCGTGACCACGTCGGTGGCGTTGTCGCGGGTGTCGTCGAGGGCGGCGACGATCTCGGCGGCCCGGCGCACGCCGAGGACGGTGGCGCCGTCCAGCAGCGCGCGGGCCAGCCGTGGGTGCAGCCCGGCGCCGGCGAGGGCGCGGCCGCGGGGGCTGACCCGGCCGTCCGGGCCGAGGGCGCCGAGATCGTGCAGGGTGGCCGTGGCGACCCGCAGCGCGCCGGCCGGGGGTGGGTCGGGCAGGGCGAGACCGGTTCCGTCGGGGTGACCCCACAGCGCCAGGTCCAGGGCGAACCCGGTCAGGTCGGCGGCTGCGATCTCCGGCTCGGGCTGGGCCGGCAGTCGATCGTGCAGCGCCGGTGACCAGCAGCGGTAGACCCGGCCGGGTGCCTCGCGGCCGGCCCGTCCGGCACGTTGCTCGGCGGAGGAGCGGGAGACCGGCACCGTGGCCAGGGCGCCCAGGCCGCGGGCGTGGTCCATCCGCGGGACCCGGCTGAGGCCGGCGTCGACCACGGCGCGCACCCCGGGAACGGTCAAGCTGCTCTCCGCGACAGCGGTGGCCAGCACCACCCGGCGGCGGGGGCCGGCGCGCAGCGCGGCGTCCTGCGCCGCGCCGGACTGGCGGCCGTGCAACGTGACGACGTCAGTGCCGGCGAGATCCCGGAGGCGGCCGGCGACCGTCTCGATCTCCCGCGCGCCGGGCAGGAAGACCAGTACGTCGCCGTCTCCGTCGGCCAGCGCGCGCCGGACCGTCGCCGCGACATGGTCGAGCAGGCGTGGGTCGACCCGTAGGCCGTGCGGCGGGGTGATCGGGCCGGACGGGGGCGCCCAGTTGATCTCCACCGGGTAGGTCCGGGCGTGCGCGGTGAGCACCGGCGCGGGACGGCCCGCCTCGCCCAGCACCGTGGCGAGCCGGTCGGCGTCGGCGGTGGCGGAGGTGGCCAGCAGGCGCAGGTCGGGTCGCAGCGCCGCGCGGATCTCGACCAGGAAGGCGAGCGCCAGGTCGGAGTCGAGGTGCCGCTCGTGGCACTCGTCGAGGATCACCGTGGTGACCCCGGCCATCTCGGGATCGCTCTGCAGCCGCCGGACCAGCAGACCGGTGGTCACCACCTCGACCACCGTCTCCCGGGAGACCTGCCGCTCGCCACGCACCGCGAAACCGACCCGCTGCCCGGCACGCTCGCCGAGCAGCGCGGCCATGCGGCGGGCCGCGGCCCGGGCCGCGACCCGGCGCGGCTCGGCGACGATCACCCGGCCACGTGGCTCTGCCGTGCTGTCTGGTCCCGCCAGGGCGAGCGGGACCAGCGTGGTCTTGCCGGTGCCGGGCGGCGCCACCAGGACCGCCGCGCCGGTCTCGGCGAGTGTGGCGGCGACCTCGGGCAGCACCGGCCGGACCGGGAGGTCGGGCAGTCGGTCGGCAGGGATCAGCACGCGCCAAGTCTGGCCCATGCCTCTGACACTTTCCGCAGCCATCCACAGCCGCCCCGGAAAGCAGCCATACGGCGAGCGGGTACCGGCGAAGGGGACCGCGCTGTGGAGCGGGGCGGAAAGGCGGGTTGCGGCGGAGTGAGTGCGGTGAAGAACGGGTGAGCGGGAAGGGCTGGTCACTTCTTGATCACGAGCGGGTCGCGGGAGGATCGCAGGGCCCGGGCGGCTGTCGTGGCCGCGTCGTGATGGTCTGGGCAGGTGGCTGCGGTTATCCACAGGCGTACGGCTTCGCCGGTGAATTCGTGGCAGGGTTGCGTGACGTTAATTCTTCGGTCCGGTCGTGCGGGGCGCGGTCCCGGGCTGCTTGACTGATCGGCATCGACGAGGGGGTGACCGATGGGTGCGGTGGAGACCTTCAATGCTCTGCCCGAGGACCGTCTGCGGGCTGAGCTGCTCGCCTGTTGTGCGGCCCCCGCCTGGGGCGCCGCGATCGCCGCCGAGCGGCCCTTTCCGGACCGGGCCGCGCTGCTCGCCGCCGCCGGCGCCGCGAGCCGGGGCCTGTCGTGGGACGACGTGCTGGCCGGCCTGTCGGCGCATCCGCGGATCGGTGAGCGTGCCGCCGGCGACTCCACGGAGGCGGCCTGGTCGCGCACCGAGCAGTCGTCTGCCGCGCGGACCGCGGACGAGACGACCCGGGCCGCGCTGGTCGAGGCGAACAGGGCTTATGAGGAGCGGTTCGGCCACGTCTTCCTGATCTTCGCGAGCGGGCGGTCGCAGGCCGAGATCCTGGCCGCCGCGCGGGAGCGGCTGGGCAACGACGAGGCGGCCGAGCGGGCCGTCGTGACGGATGAGCTGCGCAGGATCGCGCTGCTCCGGCTGGAGCGGGTGCTGGATGCCCTCTGACGACGGCACGACCGCCGCGTTCCGCGCGCGGATCTCCACGCACATCCTGGACACGGTGACCGGCGATCCGGCCCGCGATGTCTACGTCCGCCTGGAACGGCGTGACTCGGACGGCTGGCTGACCGTGGGGGAGGGCCGCACCGACGACGACGGCCGCCTGCGCTTCGAGGTGCCGATGCACGACTGGCAGGCGGGTGGCTACCGGCTCTTCTTCTACGTGGAGCCCTATCTGGGTGGCGACTGCTTCTTCCCGGAGATCACGGTCGCGTTCCACGTCCACGACCCGAATCGTCACTATCACGTGCCGCTGCTGCTCAGCCGGTACGGCTACACCACCTACCGAGGGAGCTGAACCGTTGGGGATCGTGCTCGGACCGAACCGCTACGGCAAGGCGGAGACCCGTCTGGTGCAGGTGCACCGGGGCGGCGAGACGCACGGCCTGGTGGACTTCAACGTCAGCATCGCGCTCTCCGGTGACCTGACCGCGACCCATCTGACCGGCGACAACTCCGGTGTGCTGCCGACCGACACGATGAAGAACACGGTGTACGCGCTGGCCCGGGAGCACGGCGCCGGTGAGCCGGAGGCGTTCGCGCTGCTGCTGGCCCGGCACTTCGTCGCGTCGCAGCCGCAGGTGCACGGGGCGAAGGTGTCGATCGAGTCGGTCGCCTGGGACAGGCTGGGCCCGCACTCGTTCCGGAGACGGGGCGATTTCACCCGTACCACCGTGGTGTCGGTGTCGGAGACCGCAACCCAGGTCGTCTCGGGTGTGTCCGGCCTGGTGTTGCTGAATTCGACGGATTCGGAGTTCCACGGTTTCGTCGAGGACGGTTACACCACGCTGAAACCGGCCACCGACCGGATCCTGGCCACCGCCGTGGACGCCCGCTGGCGGCATCGGGGCGACGACAGCGACTGGGCCGGGTCGTTCCAGGGCTCGCTGGACGCGCTGCTCGAGGCGTTCGTGGGGACCTACAGCTATTCGCTGCAGCAGACCCTGTACGCGATGGGCTCGACGCTGCTGGAGAGGCGCCCGGAGGTGGCCGAGGTGCGGCTGGCCCTGCCGAACAAGCATCACTACCTGGCCGACCTGTCGCCGTTCGGGCTGGACAATCCGAACGAGGTGTTCATCGCCGGCGACCGGCCCTACGGCCTGATCGAGGGCAGTGTGGTTCGTGACGACGCGCCTCCGGCGACCGCGGGGTGGTGGCTGTGATCATCATCGAGAATGCCGCGATTGCGACCGTCGATGCGAACGGCACGGAATTCACCGACGGTCATGTAGTGATCGGGGACGACGGCAGGATCGCTGCGGTCGGACCAGGAAAGTCGGATGAAAGAGGGCAAAAGGTCGACGGCGCAGGCTGCCTGGTCACGCCGGGACTGGTCAACACCCATCACCACCTCTATCAGTGGGCCACCCGCGGACTGGCGCTCGACGAGACGCTGTTCGGCTGGCTGACCACGCTCTACCCGATCTGGGGGCGACTGGACGCCGAGATCGTCGGGGCCGCCGCCGGCGCCGGCCTGGGCTGGCTCGCCCTGTCCGGCTGCACTTTGTCGATGGACCACCACTACGTCTTCCCCCGCGACGGCGGGGATGTCCTGGAGGCCGAGATCGAGGCGGCCCGCCGGCTCGGGCTGCGGTTCCACCCGACCCGCGGCTCGATGGACCTGAGCCGCAAGGACGGTGGCCTGCCGCCGGACAACGTGGTCGAGGAGACCGACGAGGCTCTCGCCGCGACCGAGGCCGCCATCGATCGCTGGCACGACCCGTCGCCGGACGCGATGCTGCAGATCGCGGTGGCGCCGTGCTCGCCGTTCTCGGTCACCACCCGGCTGATGGAGGAGGCGGCGGTCCTGGCCCGGCGCAAGGGCGTGCGGCTGCACACCCACCTGGCCGAGACCGACGACGAGGAGGAGTTCTGCCTCAAGCGGTTCGGGTGCACCCCGGTGGAATACGCGGAACGCGTCGGCTGGCTCGGTGACGACGTCTGGCTGGCCCACGGCGTGCACCTGGACGACGCGGCGATCGCCAGGCTCGGCGCGACCGGGACGGGAGTGGCCCACTGCCCGAGCTCGAACGCCCGCCTCGGCACCGGGCCGGCCCGGGTCCGGGAACTGGTCGACCACGGCGTACCGGTCGGGCTGGGTGTGGACGGGGCCGCGTCGCAGGAGGTGTCGCAGTTGAACGCCGAGCTGCGGCAGGCGCTCTACACCGCGCGTCAGCGCGGCGGCCCGAAGGCGATGGACGCCCGGGAGGCGCTGCGGCTGGGCACCATCGGCGGGGCCCGCTGCCTGGGCCGGCAGGACGACCTCGGCTCGATCGAGGTGGGCAAGCTGGCCGACCTGGTGCTGTGGCGGCTCGACGGGCTGGGTCACGACGGGATCGACGACAAGGTGGCGGCGCTGGTCTTCGGCCCGCCGGCGCCGGTGGAGCTGTCGCTGGTCGGCGGCCGTCCGGTGGTCGAGCGGGGGGAGCTGGTCAACGCCGACGCCGAGACCCTCGCCGCGGAGGCCCGCCGGGCGCACCGGCGATTGTTGGATAACCCATAGCAAGACCACGTGACAGGCGACCATGAGGACCGTGAATAATGCTCGATTACGGTACGGGGGAGTAACCACACTGAGAGGAATCGTCAACGATGACCGAGATCCTGTCCGACGAGGCCGTGGCGTTCGTCGCCGACCTGAACCGGCGATTCCGGCCTCGCCGTAACGAGCTCCTCCAGGCGCGTGCCGCGCGCCGTGCGGAGATCGCCGCCGGCGCCACGCTGGGCTTCCTGGCGGAGACGGCGGACATTCGCGCGGCCGAGTGGTCGGCCCCGCCGGCGCCCGCCGATCTGCGGGACCGGCGGGTGGAGATCACCGGGCCGACCGAGCGGAAGATGACGATCAACGCGCTGAACTCGGGCGCCAAGGTGTGGCTGGCCGACCTCGAGGACGCGAACACCCCGCACTGGTCGAACGTGGTCGACGGGCAGCAGAACCTCTACGACGCGATCCGGCGGACGATCACGCTGGAGACGCCGAAGAAGACGTACGAGCTGAACGGCGGCCCGTACCCGACGATCGTGATGCGCCCGCGTGGCTGGCACCTCGACGAGCGGCACCTGCCGGTGGACGGGGCGCCGGCCGTCGGCGCGCTGGTCGACTTCGGGCTCTACTTCTTCCACAACGCCGTCGAATTGATCAACAGGGGGAGCGGCCCCTACTTCTACCTGCCCAAGATGGAGTCGCACAAAGAGGCGGCCCTCTGGAACGACGTCTTCACGTACGCGCAGGAGGCTCTCGGCATCCCGGTCGGGACCATCCGCGCGACCGTGCTCATCGAGACGATCCCGGCCGCGTTCGAGATGGAGGAGATCTTGCACGCGCTGCGCCCGCACATCTCGGGGCTCAACGCGGGACGCTGGGACTACCTGTTCAGTATCATCAAGTACTTCCGGGACAACCCGAACATGATCCTCCCGGACCGGGCGGCGGTGACGATGACCGCGCCGTTCATGCGGGCCTACACCGAGCTGCTGGTCTCCACCTGCCACAAGCGGGGCGCGTTCGCGATGGGCGGCATGGCCGCGTTCATCCCGAGCCGGCGCGACCCGGCGGTCAACGAGGTCGCCCTGGCCAAGGTCCGCGAGGACAAGGAGCGGGAGGCCGGCGACGGTTTCGACGGTTCCTGGGTGGCCCACCCCGACCTGGTGCCGGTCTGCAAGGAGATCTTCGACCGGGTGCTCGGCGACAAGCCGAACCAGCTCGCCAAGAAGCGGCCGGACGTCGCGGTGGACGCCGCCGACCTGCTGCACGTGGCCGGCACCGGCGGGGCGGTGACCCGGGCGGGGCTGCACAACAACGTCAACGTCGCCCTGCAGTACCTGGAAGCGTGGCTGCGCGGGAACGGCGCGGTCGCCATCCACAACCTGATGGAGGACGCCGCCACCGCGGAGATCTCCCGGTCCCAGGTGTGGCAGTGGATCCACAACGGCGTGAAGCTGGAGGACGGCACCCCGATCACCGCCGAGCTGGTCGGGCGGATTCTGGACGAGGAGCTCGCCACCATCCGGGCGGCGGTCGGTGACGAGGCGTGGACGGCGGGCCGGTACGACGACGCGCGCAAGCTGTTCGAGCGGGTGGCGCTCGCCGACGACTTCGCGGACTTCCTGACCAGCGCGGCGTACGACTCGATCGACTGATCGGCAGGGAGCAGGACGGGCGCGGTCGACGCGCTCGTGGGTAGCCCCGGGGAGATGCCGCCCGCTCGGCATCTCCCCGGGGTGGCTTTCCTACAGAGAAGAGGCAGGATGCGGCTGAGCGAGCAGGACTACCACGAGATCGACGCGAGCCTCGCCGCGCACGACGCCTTCCTGGCGGCCCGCTACCCCGGGGACCGTCCCGGCCGGCAGCCCGTGCACACCGTCTACATCCCCGCCGACCGGCTCGACGGCTTCCGGGACTGGGGCACGATCGCCCTCACCGCGATGGACCGGCACGACTTCCCCTGGCCCGACCCGGCGGTGCGGGCCAAGCTCGCGGCCGAGCCGATCGAGGACCTGCGCGTCGACTTCGAGGACGGCTACGGGGTCCGCGACGACGACCAGGAGGACGCCGCCGTCCGCAAGGCCGTGGCGGTCCTGGCCGGCGGCCCGCGCCCGCCGTTCCTCGGCATCCGGGTCAAGTCTCTCGAGGCCGCCACCCGGCGCCGCTGCCTGCGCACCCTCGATCTGTTCCTGGACACCTACCAGGACCTCGTCACGATCACCCTGCCCAAGGTCAGCGGCCCGGACCAGGTCCGGACGATGGTCACCCTCTGCGAGAAGCTGGAGCTGGCGTACGGGCTGAGCACCGGCGCCCTGACCTTCGAGATCCAGGTCGAGCTGCCGTCCGCCGTGCTCGCCGCCGACGGCTCCGCCACCGTGGCGCGCCTGATCACCGCCGCCGACGGCAGGTGCACCGGGCTGCACTACGGCACCTACGACTACAGCGCGGCCGCCGGTGTCGCCGCCGCGTACCAGTCGATGGAGCACCCGGCCGCCGACCACGCCAAGGCCGTCATGCAGGCCGCCGCCGCCCAGACCGGGGTGCGCCTGTCCGACGGCTCCACCAACATCCTCCCGGTCGGTGACACCGCCGCGGTGCACGCCGCCTGGAAGCTGCACCACCGCCTGGTCCGGCGGTCCCTGGAGCGCGGCTTCTACCAGGGCTGGGACCTGCACCCGGCGCAGTTGCCCACCCGGTACGCGGCGACGTTCGCGTTCTTCCGGGACGGCCGCGACGCCGCGGTGGGGCGGCTCCGGCGGTACCTCGACCGGCAGGACAGCGGGATCGCCGACGAGCCGGCCACCGCCCGGGCGCTGGCCGGTTATCTGCTGCGCGGGCTGGACTGCGGCGCGCTCGGCGACGCGGGGTTCCCGCGCGATCAGCTCACCGCGCTGGCCTGAGCGGGCGGCGGCGATGGGCTATCACACCGAGTTCACCGGGCAGGTGGCGATCGTGCCGCCGCTGAACCCGTACGAGGTCGAATACCTCGACCGGTTCGCCGAGACCCGGCACCTGCACCGTGGGCACGGCCCCTATGTCGTGGACGGGCCCGGGGTCCGGGCGGACGACGTCGTCTCCCCGGAGCGGCCGCCACCGGAGCTGCCCGGCCACTGGTGCCACTGGACGCCGTCGGCGGCCGGTGACGCGGTGCTGTGGAACGGGTGGGAGAAGTTCCGGCATGCCGAGATCTGGCTCGCCCATCTCATCGACACCTTCCTGAAGCCGGGCGCCGCGGTCGCCGCCGAACTGGCCGATCCGGTGCCGGGCCGGTGCTATCCGCCGGTTCTCGAGCACTTCACGTTCGACCACGTGCTGAACGGGGTGATCCACGCGGAGGGGGAGGAGCCCGACGACCTGTGGCGGATCGACGTACGCGACAACGTCGTGCACGTCGTCCATGCCGTCGAGTTCCCCGGCTACGACGAGATCGACCCGCGGGATCCGGCGGAGTGGACGCCGGTGCAGTGGGCGGAGTACGAGGCCCGCGCCCTGCGGAACCACCTCTACGTCGTCGACGGCGGCGAACTCCGCGCGCTCGGACCGGCGCGGGAGCGGGGCTTCGACCCGGTCGGCTAGGGGGTTGCGCGGGTGTGCCTGATTCCATTGACGTCGAACTTTTCCGGGTCGCCGCGAGTACTACCGGGCACATCGCTACCACCTGGGAGGACCTTGTGCGGGACCGATCAGCGGAGCCGATCGCGGCCACCCGTGTCACCACATCGGACGACTCCGGGACGCACCCGGAACACACCTGTGAGCGACCGTCGTGGTCGTGCCGGGCGTGCGGACTGCCATGGCCATGCGTGACGGCGCGGGGCTCGCTGGCGGCCGGCGCCGACCTCGTCATGTTGACCATGTACATGTGGGGGCACCTGGACCGGGCGGTGGCCGACCTGCCGCACGTGGAGCCCGCGGACCTGTTCGAGCGGTTCCTCGGCTGGGCCGGGTCGCTGCCGGTCAGGGCCGGGGCGTTGCCCGGGTGAGCTGCTCGCGGAGCCAGGACGGGTCCGGGTTGACGTGGCCGCGGCCGTTGATCACGACGGTCGGCACGGTCTCGTCACCGCCGGTGATGCCGCGGACGGTGGCGGCGGCGGCCGGGTCGGCCCAGATGTCGACCCAGCGCAGCCGGGCCGCGTCCGATCCGAGGCGGGCCCGCATCTGCAGGCAGAACCGGCAGCCGGGGCGCCAGTAGACGACCGGCCGGCCGTCGTCGGCGGAGGCGCGGGGGAAGATCAGCGGGGACAGCACGTACGCGTACCCCAGGAAGAGGGCCAGCAGCAGCGCGGCGGTGCCGGGCGCGCCGTCGGTGAACCGGACGGCGGCGACGAGCAGACCGCACAGGGCCGCCAGGACAGCGAGACGCCACCGTCGCAACATGGAACCGGAGGCTACTACCCGGCCGCTCGCGTCGATGTGCCGGAGGGCCGGAGAGGACCCGGGGTGAAACAAGCCACGGATAGGGTCGGACCATGGTCGATCTTGTGGTGCGGTCCCGCCGGGTGGTGACGCCGGACGGCGAGCGCCCGGCGGCGGTGCTGGTCGTGGACGGGAAGATCACGGCGGTGCTGCCCTACGGCGCCGAGGCGGCCGCGGGCGAGGACGTCGACCTCGGGGACACGGCGTTGCTGCCGGGGCTGGTGGACACGCATGTGCACGTCAACGAGCCGGGCCGGACCGAGTGGGAGGGTTTCGCCACGGCGACCCGGGCGGCCGCGGCCGGTGGCGTCACCACGATCGTCGACATGCCGCTGAACAGCCTCCCGCCAACCGTGGACACCGCCGCGCTGGCGATCAAGCAGGCGGCAGCGGCCGGGCAGTGTCACGTCGACGTCGGGTTCTGGGGCGGGGCGATCCCCGGCAACGCCGGTGACCTGCCGGGGCTGCACGCGGCCGGCGTCTTCGGTTTCAAGGCGTTCCTGGCCGACTCCGGGGTGCCCGAGTTCCCGCCGGTCGACGCCGGTCAGCTGGCCGAGGCGATGCGCGCGGCGGACGCCCTGTTCGTGATCCACGCCGAGGACCCGGAGCATCTTGCGGAGGCGGCCGGCTCGGCGGCGTACGCCGACTTCCTGGCCTCCCGCCCGCAGGACGCCGAGCACGCCGCGGTCGCCACCGCGATCGCCGTGGCCCGCGCGGCCGGCCGGCGCGTGCACATCCTGCACCTGTCCGCGGCCTCCGCGCTGCCGCTGATCGCCCAGGCCAGGGCGGACGGGGTACGGGTGACCGCCGAGACCTGCCCGCACTATCTGACCCTGTCCGCGGCCGACATCCCGGACGGCGCCACCGAGTTCAAATGCTGCCCGCCGATCCGGGACACGGCGAACGCCGACCGGCTGTGGGAGGCGCTCGCCGACGGCCTGATCACCTGCGTGGTCAGCGACCACTCGCCGTGCACGCCCGACCTGAAACGGCAGGACACCGGTGACTTCGCGGCGGCCTGGGGCGGGATCGCGTCGGTGCAGCTCGGCCTTCCGGTGATCTGGACCGCGGCGGCACGGCGCGGGCATACCCTCGCGGACGTGGTGAAATGGATGGCGCGCCGCCCGGCCGATCTGGTGGGATTGCGGAACAAGGGCCGGATCACGGTGGGCGCCGACGCCGACCTGGTGGCCTTCCAGCCGGACGAGGAGTTCGTCGTCGACGCGCATGCCCTGCACCACCGGAACCCGGTCACGCCGTACGCCGGAAAGCGGTTGCGCGGTGTGGTCGAGCGGACCTGGCTGCGCGGGCGGACCGTGACCGGTGACGACGCCGGCGGCATCTTTCTGTCGAGGGAGAACTGATGGAGTTCAGCGCGCTGCCGGATCTGGCGTCGCGGGCGTTCGGCGGCGGTGTCGTGCACTGCAACGACGAGTTCTTCGCCGCCGCGGACCACCTGGTCCTGCCGGATCCGCCGGGGCACGCGCCGAGGACGTTCGACCACAAGGGACAGGTCTACGACGGCTGGGAGACCCGCCGTCGCCGGTCGCCCGGTCACGACTTCGCGGTGATCCGGCTCGGCGCGCCCGGCATCGTCCACGGCGTCGACATCGACACGGCGTTCTTCACCGGCAACTACCCGCCGTTCGCCTCGGTGGAGGCGGTGGAGCTGCCCGGCTATCCCGGCCCGGACGAGCTGGCCGAGGCGGACTGGGTGGAGATCCTGCCGAGGTCCGAGCTCAAGGGCGACGGCCGCAACCTGTACCCGGTGGAGGACCGCCGCCGGTTCACCCACGTGCGGCTCAACATCTTCCCGGACGGCGGCGTCGCCCGGCTGCGGGTGCACGGCGCGGCGGTGCCCGACCCGGATCTGCTGCCGAAGGTGTTCGACGTGGCCGCCGCCGAGTACGGCGCCACCGTCGTGGACTGCAGCGACATGTTCTACGGCAACCCGGCGCGGATGCTGATGCCCGGCCTGGCCCGCAACATGGGCGACGGCTGGGAGACGTCCCGGCGCCGCGACGACGGCAACGACTGGGTGCTGGTCCGGCTGGCCGCCCCGGCCGTGCTGAGGTTCGCCGACCTGGACACCAGCCACTTCAAGGGCAACGCCCCTGGCTGGGCGACCCTCACCGGCTTCGACGAGCAGGGCGCGTCGTTCGAGCTGCTGCCGCGGGTGGCGCTGCGGCCGGACACCCCGCACCGGTTCCGTCTCGACGACGCGCCGGAGGTGACGCAGGTCCGGCTGGACGTCTTCCCGGACGGCGGCATGGCCCGGCTGCGGCTGCTCGGCAAGGCCGACCGGGCGTTCCTGCGGGCGAGGCTCGGCCGGTGAACCGGACCGTCTCGCTGGTCCTCGTCGACCCGGCGGGGGAGCTGCTCGGCATGCTGCCGCCGTTCACCGTCGCGATGCCGTACTGGCAGGAGGCCACCGACGTGGTGGCCGGGGCCGGGATCGACGTCACCGTGCTGCGGCTGCTGCACGCCGGCCAGGCCGCCCCGCCCGGCGGTCACGTCACCTACCTGGCGATGACCCGGGACCGCCCGGACGGACTGCTCCCGGCCTCGGTGGACCTGGCCGGGCATCCGCTGCGGGCCGCGTACGCCGAACCCGCCGGCGTGGCGGCGTCCCTGGCCTGGGCCGCGGGCGCCCTGGACCGGCTCGGGCTGACCGGGGCCGTCCCCCGGCAGCAGCGCACCTGGAACTTGTCGGCCATCTGGCGGTTCGACGGCCCGGACGGCGCCCCGGTGGCCTGGCTCAAGCAGGTGCCGTCGTTCTTCCGGCACGAGCCGGCCGTGCTGCAGGCCGTCGACAAGGTGTCGCCGGGGCTGGTGCCGTACGTGCTCGCCGCCGGTGACGAGGGCCGGACGCTGCTCGCGCACGTGCCCGGCGAGGACCGGTACGGCGCCGGCCCGGACCTCTGCGCCGCTGTCGTGCACGCGTTGCATCCGGTGCAGCGGCACTTCGCCGGGGAGGTGGGCCGGCTGCGGTCGCTGGGGGTGCCCGGTGACGGGCTGGAACGGCTGCCGGAGATCGCGCGGCCGTTCCTGGACGAGATCGACGGCCTGCCGGAGCTGCTCGCGGACCTGCCGCGCCGTCTCGCCGAGGTGGCCGGCTGCGGCCTGCCGGACACCCTGGTGCACGGCGACCTGCACTCCGGCAACGTCCGTACCGGCGACCAGGGTCTGACCATCGTGGACTGGGGCGACGCGCTGATCGGCAACCCGGCGTACGACATCCTGCGGCTCACCGACGACCCCGCGGTCGTGCGCGCCTGGGCGGACCTGTGGCCGGGCTGCGACGCGCTGCGGGCGGCCGAGCTGCTCCGGCCGGTGGCGCGGTTGCGGTCCGCGGTCTCCTACGCGACCTTCCTGGCGAACATCGAGCCCAGTGAGTGGCCGTACCACGAGAAGGACGTCCCGGAGCGGTTGGCGGCCGCGGTCCGGGCCGCCCGCCGATGACATCGACGGATCGCACCGTAAGGGCCGGGTGTTCCGTACCGTGTCGACTATGGAAGATGCCCGCCGGCGCTACCTCGACCTGATCCGGTCCGACGGCGCCCCGCTGTCCCCGGCGCTGGCCGAGGCGTTCGCCACGGTGCCCCGCGAGGTGTTCGTGGCCGACGGCTTCCATCGCCGCGACGGCCGCCGGGTCCTGCCCGCGGACCCGGAGTACCTGCCCACGGTCTACAGCGACGACGTGCTCGTCACGAAGATGGACGGCGCCGTCCCGGTCAGCTCGTCCAGCCAGCCGTCGCTGATGGCCGCCATGATCGAGGCGCTCGGCGTGCGGCCCGGCATGCGGGTGCTGGAGATCGGCGCGGGCACCGGCTACAACGCCGCGCTTCTCGCCTCGCTCGGCGCGGTGGTGACCACGGTGGACGTTCAGCCGGACGTCGCGGCACGCGCCCGGTCCGCGCTGGCCAGGGCGGGCATTGCGGGGGTACGGGTGGAAGCCGCCGACGGATACACCGGCGGCCCGGCCGAGCGTTACGACCGGATCATCGTGACCGTCGGCGTCGCCGGTGTCTCCCCGCACTGGCTGGACCGGCTCGAACCGGACGGCCGCGCCATCGTCCCCGTCGAGCACGCCGGCGTGCATCCGGTCCTCGACGTGCGCCCGAACCCGCTCGCCGCCCGGGTCGTCTGTTCCGCCGGTTTCATGAGCGCCGCCGGCCCGCTCACCGCCCGGCACCCGCGTAGCCATCCGGAGCCGGCCGCCGCTCTCGGGGACCTCGCCGAGACGTCGCCGGCCCGCTGGCGGCCCCCGCTGAACGCCCAGGCGTACCGCGATCTCTGGTACGCCGCCGGGGTCTGGCACCACCGGGTCAGCCACGCCTCGATCGCCGGCCGGGACCTGAGTTACCTGGCGGTCCTCGACGAGTCGGGCACGTCCGGCGCGGTCGTCCTGGCCGACGGCGCGATCCTCGCCTCCGGCCTGTCCGCCGACCGTTACACGGCGGTCGGCACGGCCCTCGCGGACCGGTGGTGGTCGCTGGGCCGCCCGCCGATGACCGCCTGGCACGTCTCCCTGTCCCTCACCGGCGACCCCGCCACCCCGATCTGGGCCCCCTCCTCCTGGACCCTGGATTGACCCTCTTCCTCCGGCTGGTCGTCAGGGCTGTCTCCGCGCCGCTGCCGGGGGTCGCCCTCAGCCGGCGCGGAGGTAGGTGAGGACGGCGAGGACCCGGCGGTTGGTGTCGTCGGTCGGGGGCAGGCCCAGTTTGGCCAGGATGTTGCCGACGTGCTTGCCGACGGCCGGCTCGCTGATGAACAGGTCCGCCGCGATCGCCGAGTTGGACCGGCCCTCGGCGATCAGGGCGAGCACCTCCCGCTCCCGCCCGGAGAGCCCGGCCAGTGGGTCCTGCGGCCGGCTGATCAGGCGGCGGACCACGTCCGGGTCGACGACGGTGCCGCCGCCGATCACGCTGCGCAGCGCGGCCACGAACTCCGTGATGTCGGCGACCCGGTCCTTGAGCAGATAGCCGACGCCGTCGCCGGTGGCGATCAGATCGGCGGCGTAGTCCTGCTGCACGTACTGGCTGAGCACGACGACGGGCAGGCCGGGGTGGTCGTGGCGCAGGCGGACCGCCGCCCGGAGCCCTTCGTCCTGGAAGGACGGCGGCATCTTGATGTCGGTGATCACCAGCTCCGGCCGGTGCTCCTTCACCGCGGTCATCAGCTCGGCCGCGTCCCCGACCGCGTCCACCACCTCGAACCCGAACCGGACCAGCACCCCCACCAGCCCCTCCCGGAGCAGCACGCCGTCCTCGGCGAGCACCACCCGGGTCACAGCTCGACCCGCAGCAGGGTCGGGCCGCCGGCCGGGCTGGCCAGCAGCAGCCGGCCGCCGGCGGCGCCGATGCGGTCGGCGAGGCCGGTCAGGCCGGTGCCGTGGGCCGGGTCGGCGCCGCCACGGCCGTCGTCCTGGATCTCCAGGACGACGCCGTCGCCGGTGGGGGCCAGCCGGATCGAGGCCGAGCTGGCGCGGGCGTGCTTGGCGACGTTCGTCAACGCCTCGGCGGCCACGAAGTAGGCGGTCGTCTCGATCCGCTCGGGCAGCCGGTCGTGGACGGCGGACGCGTCGACCGACACCGGGACCGGCGAGGTCGCCGCCAGGTCCCGCAGCGCGGCGGGCAGGCCGAGATCGGTCAGGGTCTGCGGGCGGATGCCGTGCACCAGGTCGCGCAGCACCACCATCAGCTCCTTGGCCTGCTGGTGCGCCTGCTTCAGCGGGCCGGCGGCCGGCGAGTCCTCCGGCACGTCCAGCCGGGCCATCCCGAGCTGCAGGGTCAGGCTGGTCAGCCGGTGCTGGGCGCCGTCGTGCAGGTCACGCTCGATCCGGCGGCGTTCGGCCTCGAACGCGTCGGCCAGCCGGGCCCGGGACTGCGCCACCTCGGTGAACCGGTCCCGCAGGCCGTCGCTGTCGCCGAGCAGCCGCCGGGCCAGCGCGTCGTGCGCCGCGGCGATCAGGCCGGCCAGGTAGAGGAAGGCGGGAATCAGGACGATGCCGAGCAGGCAGAGCGGAATCGAGCCGGGCCCGCCGTTGATCACGATGTCGCCCAGCGACCACTGGGAGAGCCCGGGGCTCAGCAGCAGCATCAGTTCCAGGAGGACCAGCAGGCCGCCGGCGAGGTACAGCGGCGGCACCAGCACGGCCAGCAGGAACGCGTAGAGGACGGCCCGCCAGGTGGACTCCTCCCGGTAGCGGGCGGCGACCCGGGCGGCAGTGCCGGTGGCCGTGGCGTGCCGGGGCGCCGCGAGCGGGCGGAGGTCGATCAACCGGAGCCGTTGCCGTTCCAGCGCGGCCAGCGGGAGCGCCACCACCGGCCCGCCGGCGATCAGCAGGACCGTCGTGAGCGCCATCACGACGAAGACGGCGAGGGACGGTTGCCGCCCGTCGCCGATGCTCTGGGCGGCCACCACCCACGGGATGATCAGCAACCAGAAGCAGAACGCGATCGGCGCGGCTATCAGCGCCGTGGCGGTCAGGAACAGGGCCGACCGGTAGGGCCAGGACGACAGCAGATAGCGGCGGTCTCGGAGGGTCTTTCCAACGTGGTCGGTCACCGGGACACGGTAACCAGCGGCGGCGGCCCGTTCCCAGCCATTCAGCTACCGCTTCACAGGTATACCCAGCCATACCTCCGGCGCGCCGGTGATCACCAGGTGCCGGCCCGGCGCTCCCGCCAGGGACGGCCGTCCGGGTCGTAGACCAGGCGATACGCGGGGATCGCCCAGAGTCGCTGGTACCAGGGGAGACGCTCGGTCTCGTGCGGGACCAGGCGGCCCGGCGGCCGGGGCCTACGACGCCCGCCGTCGACCCAGGCTTTCAGCCGATCGGCTGACGAGGTCACCGCCTCGATCGCGGACGCCGGATCGATCAGGTCCGCGTCGTCGCCGTCGGCGCGGTCCAGGTGCTCACGCATCAGCGCCAGCCGCAGTTCGCGGGCGAACCTGCGGGCGCCGTCACCGAGCCCGGCCGGGTCGGCGGGCTCACGCTCGTCCCGGGTCTCGTCGAGGACCGCGCAGGACAGCTCGCTGTCGTGGGTCCACGAGCGACGGTTGAAGTTGTCGCTGCCCACACTGCACCACACGTCGTCGGCCACACACACCTTGGCGTGCACGTAGATCGGCGTGCCCGCGTGGTTCTCCAGGTCGAAGACGTGCACCCGGTCGCCCGCGGCCTGCCGGCACAGCTCGACGGCCTGTTCCCGGCCGACCAGGTTGGGTGGCAGCGCGAACCCGCCGTCCACGTCCGGGCACCGGGGGACGACGGCGATCAGGTGCAGCTCCGGGTTGTCGTGCAGCGTCTCGGCGAACAGCTGGGCGACCTCCTTCGACCACAGGTACTGGTCCTCCAGGTAGATCAGCCGCCGGGCCCGCTTGATCGCCTTGGTGTAGCCGCGGGCCACGCTGCGCTCGCCGAGCTTCGCGAACCCGTACGCCGGGCGCATCGCCGGATAGGTCCGCAGCACCTGGACGGTCTGCGAGCCGCACTCCGGCGGGTCCGGCGGCTGCGGCGGGAGACGGTCCGGCCGCATGTCCTCGTGGCGCAGCATGTCGGTGACGGTCGAGACGGGTCCGTGCTGGTCGAGCGGAGCGGGGTCGGTCCACCGCTCCCGGAACGACAGGTCGAGCGCGCCGACGACCGGGCCGCGCAGAGCCAGCTGGATGTCGTGCCAGGGCGGGTTCGGCCCGTACGCCGAGGACATCCGCACCGCCTGCGGATCGCCGTGGTGATCCGCGTCGTCGCGGCGGCTGTGGCACAGGTCGATGCCACCGGCGAAGGCGATGTCGCGTTCCGGGTGGTTCGGATGCCGCAGCACGACCAGCTTCTGATGGTGTGATCCGCCGCGACGGACCCGCTGGTCGAGCAGCACCTCACCGCCCGATGCCTCGATGTCGTCGCTGAGGGTGCGGTTCTCCTCCTCGCTGTAGGCGAGCTTGTCCATATGGGACCGCCAGAGCAGGCCCTTCACCACGACCCCGCGTTTGGCCGCGTCGGCGAACAGCTCGGCCACCGTCTGCCCGCCGTCGCTGGTCCGCTCGTCCGGGTCGCCGCGCCAGTCGGTGAAGAAGAGGTGGTCGCCGGCCTCCAGCGACTCGACCTCGGCCACCAACCGATCGAAGTAATTCTGCCCGTGAATAAGTGGTTCGACCGTGTTTCCGGTGTTCCATGTGGGTATGGAGGTGTCCGGGTTGCCGCGTTCGGCACTGGTGAGAAGCCATTCCTGCGGCGGCACTGCAGCCCCTTCGAGGTCGACGACGCCCTCACCGTAAGCCTCCTGACCGTCGCCCGCATCCGGAGCGGTCATCCTCGACCCCACGGAGGAACGCACAGATGAGCAGTGAGCCCTTCACCACGACGCCGGTCACCGAATCCGCCGACACTGCTGAGAAGGGCCTGCTCATCGCGGTCCTGATGCTCGTCCTGCTGGGTACCGCCGCGATGCTGATGATGTCCTGACCGACCGCGCGGGGTGGCTCAGCGCTGCGGCGCCGGGCCACCCTCGTTGATCCGATCGAGGAAGGCGAGCCACCGGTCCGCCGGCGGAGCAACAAGCGGACCCGATTGAGGTACGGGCGGAGGCGGCGGAACCTCGGCGAGGGCCGGGCCCGGGGCCATCAGAGTCGCCCAGAGCGCCGCTATCTCCTGTTGGTCGAGGCTCGGGTTGAGCGCGGACGCCATCTGCGCGAAGAACGGGTCGACAGCCCGCGGCGCCTCCGGAGCCGGCGGCGGCGCGAGCACCTGCCCGACCTCAGCCAGTTCCGGCGCTCGATCCTCTGGCGCGGGTGCCGGACCCTCCGTCACGGGCGCCGCCACCTGGGGTGCTTCCGGCGTCGGAATGTCCGGCATCGTCCGTTCCCGCGCCGGTGGAGCGAGCGGCTCCGGGTCCTTCGCCCGAACCGGCGACACGCCTCCGCCCGAGTGCGCCCCACCGCCTCCGCCCGAGTGCGAACCGCCGCCGCCTCCCACATGCGAACCCCCACCTCCGGAGGGCGGCGGGGAGGCGGGCTTGGGCGCCGGCTTCGGTTCGCCGCCACCCGCCGGCTTCTTCGCCGCCGACGGCAGACAGGAGCTGATCACGGTACGGGTCTCGTCGTCCAGCTGCTGCGCCTTCACCCGCAGGTCGCGCAGCTGCGCGGAGTAGTCCCTCGCCCACCCCTTGACCCGCTCCGCCAGCATCGGGTCCGGAAGGCCGGGGCCGGTGTACCGCGCGGTCCCGCTCTGCAGATCGACCGAGATGTTCCGCCCGGCGCACTCGTCGATGATCGCCCCGAGCATCCCCTGCAGCCGCACCACCGAGTCGGCGTGGGTCCGCAGCGCCCCGCTGATCTTCCGGCACGGCTCGTACGCGGCGTTCATCTCGCCGCGCAGCGCCACCGCCTGTTTCTCGGCGTTCGTCCCGGTCGGCCACACCGTCGGCAGGGGCCGCGACTCGGCGGTGAACTCGTCGAGCCGCGCGTCCACCGCCGACGCGATGTTCCCCCAGGCGTCGGCGGCTCTCGTGAACGCACCCGCGTCGGTGTCCCGCAGCACGCGGAGGGTGATGCTCACGATCCGGCCGGCCCGGGCGCCGGCGACGGGGTGGACGACGGCGCCGGGGCGGGCGGGGCGGTTCGCGGGGCATCGGGCGACGGCGTGGGCGTGCCCGCCGGGGACGGGGACATCACCGGGCGCGACCCGGCCGACGGCACCTGGTTGTGGTGCTGCGACGCCAGATCCGCCGCCTGGAAGTCGTTCGCCGAGGCGACCAGGTCGTCACCGAACGCCCGGACCCGCTGGGACACCCCGTTCAGGTGCGCCGACCAGCCGGCCGAGGCCTCGACGAGCGCCGCCCCGGCACCCCAGGTCGCGGCCGTCCCGGCCACCGTGAGACGGCCGAGTTCCTGCTTGACCGAGTCGTCGACGCAGGTCACCGGTGTCGCGATGGCGGTGCCGGTCGTGCGTAGCCCCTCGATGTCGACGTGCAGATGCGGTTGCAACGCCCGGCTCCCCCCGTACGTGGACTGCTGCCCGGAGAGACTAGAGCACCCACGCATCGTCGCGGATGATGTCGACGGCGCCCTTCGGGCCGGTGCCGGTCACCGTGATGCCCTCGCCGCCGATCACCACGTCGGTGTGCACCGCCGACTGGTTGAGGCCGATCGCCTCCCGCTCGGCGGCGGTCTTCTCGAGCCCGCCGGGCACCACGAACGGGAAACTGGCGCCCCACGCGACGTGACAGGCGGCGTTCTCGTCGAAGAGCATGTTGTGGAAGACGATCCCGGCCTTGGCGATCCGGCTCTCCTTGTCCACCAGGGACACCTCGCCGAGGTAACGCGCGCCGGGGTCGGTCGCCAGCTGCGCCTCGACGATGTCGGCGCCGGACTCGGCGGACACCGCGACGATCCGCCCGCCGGAGAACTCCAGCCGCAGGCCGAGGACCAGCCTGCCGTTGAGCACCAGCGGTTTCGTCACCTGGATCACGCCTTCGGCGGTCCGCCGGTCGGGGCTGGTGAAGACCTCCTCGGTCGGGATGTTCGGCAGGTACGCCACACCGGCGGCGTCGACGGTCCCGCCTCCGGTCCAGCGGGAACCGGGGATCAAGCCGACGGTCAGATCGGTGCCACTTCCCACGTACCGCAGCGAAGTGAGCTCCAGCGCGTCGAGCGCGGCCCCGCGCTCCGCAAGCGTCGCCGAACGCCGCCGCCACTCGTCCGCCGGATCGGCGGAGTCCAGGCGCATCGCCGTGCCGACCGCCTCCCACAGCCGCTCGGTGTCCGGCTCGCCGAACACCTGCCGGGCCCAGCCGGGATTGGGCGCGCCCGCCACGGTCCACCGCAACCGGCCCAGCGTCGTCTCGCGCATCAGCCGGGTCTCCTCGGCCGGGAAGGCCGCCGCCTTCACCGGGTCGGCGCCGTCGAGCACGTGCGGATCCGGGTCGCCGAGCAGGGTGATCGTGGCGATGCCCTGCTCGGACCACTCGCGGATGCGCTGCAGCGCCCAGCCCCGGCTGGCGGTCAGCGTCTCCAGGGCGGCGTGGTCGACGGCGGAGCGGCGGATCCGCCCGTCCGACCAGAGCGGCTCCACCCAGGCGGCGCCGGCGGCATAGGCGGCCTCGACCACCGCGCGGGCGATCTCCAGGTGGGCGGTGTCGGTACGCAGGACGACGCCCTGGCCGGGCTGGACGTTGACGCCCGCCCGGACCACGACGTCGGCGAATTCCCGGATCCGATCCATACCGGCCAGGGTAGTCAATCGGTGTGCGGCACGCGGGACGCCGGAATCACCCCGAGGCGGCCCTTCTGGTAGTCCTCGAAGGCCTGCTTCAGCTCGTCGCGGGTGTTCATCACGAACGGGCCGTAGTGCGCGATCGGCTCCCGGATCGGCTGCCCACCCATGATGAACAGGTCCAGCTCGGTCTTCGCCTCCACCCGGATCGCCTCGCCGGGACCGTGGGTGGCGAGCTGGCCCAGCGTGATCGGGCGCATCCCGGTGCCGACCCAGCCGTCGCCGGAGAGCGCGTAGACCAGCGCGTTGTAGTCGGTCTGCCAGGGCAGGTCGAGCCGCGCGCCGGGCTGCAGGGTGACGTGCGCCAGGTTGATCGGGGTGAACGTCGAGCCGGGCCCGCTGTGCCCGGCGACGGTGCCGGCGATCACCCGGATCAGCGCGCCACCGTCCGGAGTGGTCAGCAGGGCCGCCGCCTTGCCCCGGATGTCCTGGTACTTCGGGTCGATCATCTTGGCGGCCCGGGGCAGGTTGACCCACAGCTGCAGCCCGTGGAACAGGCCACCGCTCATCACCAGGTGCTCCGGCGGGGCCTCCAGGTGCAGGATGCCGGAGCCGGCCGTCATCCACTGGGTGTCGCTGTTGCTGATCGAGCCGCCGCCGCCCAGCGAGTCCTGGTGGTCCATGATCCCGTCGATCATGTAGGTCACGGTCTCGAACCCGCGGTGCGGATGCCACGGGGTGCCCTTGGGCTCGCCCGGCCCGTAGTCGACCGAGCCCATCTGGTCCAGGTGGATGAACGGGTCGAGCTCGGTCAGCGGGACCCCGGCGAAGGCCCGGCGCACCGGGAACCCCTCGCCCTCGTATCCCTTCGGCGCGGTGGTGAGCCGCTTGACGTCCCGGAACTCGGTCATGACCGGGTCCAGCTCGGGGAGACGGGGGAGAACGAGGACGTCATCAACGGTGATCGCAGGCATTTCGAGCCCTCCTGACTTCGTTGGCTCGACTCTAGCTACTTCAAATCTGAAATACTAGGGTCGAGCTTCAAATCTGAAGAATGTGATCGGGGTCATCGAGCGTGGGTCACGCTCTCCTGATCTTGGCGAAGACGCGGCCGATGACGGCCAGCTCCTCGTCGTCGAGATGATCGATGAAGCTCCGGCGAACGGTCTCCAGATGGGCCGGCGCCGCGTCCCGCAGCGCGGCCAGGCCGTCCGGGGTGAGCACGGCCTCCTGCCCGCGGCCGTCGTCGGAGCAGCTCTCCTTGCGCACCAGCCCTCGCTTGGTCATGGAGGAGATCTGGTAGGTGATCCGGCTCGGCGACAGCACCAGGCGGCTGGCCAGCTCGCCCATCCGGATCCGCTGCCCCGGCGCCTCGGTGAGCGCGATCAGGACGTGATAGTCGTTCATGCTCAGGCCGGTGGCGGCGCGCAACTCGTCCTCGAGGCGGGTGTGCAGGGCCCACGAGCTCTCGATGAAGGTGCGCCAGTGCGCCAGTTGCGTCGCGGTCAGCGGTTCGGCCATGCCCCGAACCATACTCATTCAAATCTTAAAGACCAATGACTTGCTTAGGGTACGGGTGTGCAGACCCGCCGAGCCGTACCCGCCGACGCCACCGAACTCGTCCGCCTCCGCGCCGTGATGCTGCGGACCGTGGGCGGCAACCAGGACTGGAACGACGACTGGCGTGAACCGGCCCACGCCTCCCTGACCCGCCGCCTCGGCGCCACCGAACCCACCCTCGCCGCGTACGTCGTCGACCGCCCCGGCGAGCCCGGCCTGGCCGCCTGCGCGGCCGGCCTCATCGAGGAACGCCTCGGCAACCCGTTCAACCCCGAGGGCCGCGTCGGTTACCTCTTCAACGTCGTCACCGACGCGGACATGCGCCGCCGCGGGTACTCCCGCGCCTGCGTGGAGGCCCTCCTGCAGTGGTTCCGCGACCAGGGCGTCCGCGCCGCCGACCTGCGGGCCTCGCCCGACGGGGAGCCTCTCTACGCTTCGCTCGGTTTCGTCCGCACCAGCGACCCCGCGATGCGGCTGCGCCTCTGAAACCCCTCCCGGGGTATGCCCGCGTGTGTATTTCGGCCGTCATATGCGCCTGTAATACACACGCGAGTTTCGGCGGCTGGTCGTCAGGGCTGTCTCGCGGACCGTGAGGCAGCCCTGACGACCAGCCGGGGGTGTCAGGTGGTGGGCGCCCTTCAGTCGGCGGGCATCCTTCAGGCGGCGGGCGCCCTTCAGGCGGCGGGCGCCCTTCAGGCGGCGGGCGCCCTTCAGGCGGCGGGGGCCCTTCAGGCGGCGGGCGCCCGGAGGGAGCGGGTGAGGTCGTCGCGGAGCGCGTCGAAGTCGACCCCGCGCTCGGCGAGGATGAGCGCGGCCAGGCCCTGCCCCTCGCGCAGGATGCCCAGAAGGATGTGCTCGGGCGCGATGAAGTTCTGCTTGAGCCGGATGGCCTCCCGCAGCGACAGCTCGAGCGCCTTCTTGTTCCGCGCCGAGAACGGGACGTGCCCGGACGTCGCCGGGGAGAACCGCCCGAGGATGCCCTTCTTCTTCGGCGCCGGGCGGGTCAGCTGAAGGGCGCCGGTGCCGAAGTTCTCCTCGATCGCGGCGCGCACCGCTTCCAGGTCGATGCCGATCGACTTGAGGGCGGCCGCGTCCTCCGCGTCCCGGTCGAGGATCGCCTTCGCCTCGCTCCGGTCCCCGGCGTGCCGGACGATCGCCGCGCGGACGTACTCCCGGTCGACGCCTGCCGCCCGCAGCACCCGGGCGGCCCCGTTGACGACGTGGTGGCCCTCGGACGTGCCCGTCCCGCCCGCCGGCGCGTCGACGGTGACCAGCGCGAGCAGGGTGTGCTCGGTGCCGATCGGCCGGTGGCCGAGCTCGCGGGCCTGCGTCTGGGCCTCGATCACGACGGCGCGGGCAGCCTTGGTGAATCGCTCGAACATCTCAGTCCTCCCGTGGATCCGGCATCGGCAGCAGGCGGGCGTGCTTCTTGTGCACGCCCTGTCGGGTCACCTCGAGCGCGTCGGCGATCTCCTGCCAGGACCAGCCCTTGGCCCGGGCGTTCGCCACCTGCAGCCGCTCCAGCCCTTCGAGCAGTCGTCGCAGCGCCACCACCGCGCGCAACCCGACCCGGGGGTCGGCGCTGCCCGCGGCGGCGGCGAGGTCGGTAGCTTCCGTCATAGCGTCAACCTATGTTGACACATCCAGGCTGTCAACCTCGGTTGACGGAAAGGGTGTGAAAAGGGCCGGCCCTCGGGCCGGCCCTGGAGACTCGGTGCGGTCAGGCGCCGCGGCCGGTCTTCTCCTGCAATTCGTCGATCTTGCGGGAGGCGTCGGCCTTGGTGAGGCCGTCCGGAACCTCTTCGTGCGCCTCGGAGGCGAGGGTGTTCAGGTAGGACTCCTGAGCCCCGGTCGCCGGCTGGTCCCCGGTGGTCCAGTCGTCCGGGTCCTTGATGGTGTTGCCGGCGTTCGTCTGGTCGGCCATGACGGCGTCCTTCCTTCGACATCTCGAACGCCTGTGCCATTACCCGTCCCGGCCCCGTCCATGCCCCCCACCGCGATCATCCCCAGCCGTCGCCCACTCATGTCACCCGCCCGGCGTAACCGTCCGGCGCGACGGCTCACGCCCCGCTCCCACCGCGCCGGCCGTCGCCGAGCCCTGTTTCGCGCACGCCGTAACCGGCGTGCGCGACGGCTCGCGGTCGGCTCGCGGTCGGCTCGCGGTCGTGAGCCGTTGCTGAGGCCTGTTTTGCGGGCGTCTTGACCGGCGTGGGCGACGGCTGGCGATGGGGCCGGAACGCGGAGAGGCCGACCCCGGAGGGTCGGCCTCTTCCACGTACTGAACAGTCTCGGTCAGTCCCAGGCGGGCAGGGTGCCCAGCGAGACGGTCAGCTCGACCGGGTGGTGCACCGGCGCCGCCACCGTGAACCGGGCGCCGAACGGGTCCCGCAGCTCGGCGACGGCGGCCATCCCGAACTCCGACGGCTCGGTGATGACCGCGCCGCCCATCAGCTCGCAGTGGTCCGCTGCCGCCTGGATGTCCTCGACCTGGAACGCGGCACGCCACCAGGCGCCGCGGTATCCGGGGGCGAGACCGGCGACGGCGTCGTGGGCCTGGTTGAGCCACTCGCCCGAGCCGAACTGCTGGTTGAGCAGCCAGCCGAACGCGGAGCCGTAGAAGCGGGCCGCCCCGTCCGGGTCGTCGGTGATCAGTTCCGGCCACGACATCGTGCCCGGTTCGCCGCCGGCCTGTGCGCCGGCGAAGTCGTATCCCTGCCAGAGGCCGATGATCGCGCCGTTCGGGTCGGCGACGATCGCGCGCCGGCCGCCGTGCGCCTCCTCCGGGTGGCTCAGGCAGTGCCCGCCGGAGAGGGCGACCTGTTCGAGCGTCTCCTCGAGGTCGGGTGTGCTCAGGTGGGTGAGCCAGCCGTCCGGCCGGTCGAGCCGGCTGCGGGTGAGTCCGGCCACAGCTCGTCCTCCGAGCTTGAACCGATCACCCGCTGACTCCCAGCCGAACAACTCTCCGTAGAACTGTGCCGCGCGTGCGGGGTCCGCACTCGCCAGTTCCACCCAGCAAGGTGTCAAGGGTGCATAGCCTCTGATCCGCATGAGCCGCTCCATGGTGGACATCCCCAGTTGCCTCGGTACTCTACGGCACTGATAACGCTTCGTCACCACCGACCGGTTCATTGTCCGGTTTAGAACAGAATAAAACTACTCTTTGTAAGCGGCTGAGTGATCCAGGTGACGCATCACCGGCGTCGCCGCTACTCCGTGCAGCACCACGGACACGACGACGACGAACGCCGCCGTCGCCCATACGAGACCCTCGTCGGGGAAATCGGCATGTGTGACTGCATACGCTAGGTAATAGAAGGTGCCGATGCCACGGATACCGAACGTGGCGATCACCCAGTGTTCCGACGTACGTCCCGGAGCCCCGCGCAGCGCCGCGAAGGCCACCAGTGGACGGATCACGAAGATCAGCGTGAGACCGGCCAGGGCGGCCTGCCACGTCAGCGGCGCCAGCAGGCCGCCGACCACCGCGCCGCCGAGGAGCAGCAGCAACAGCACGGTCAGCAGCCGCTCCACCTGCTCGGCGAAATCGTGCAGCACCTGGTGGTACTCATGGGACCGCTCCGCCGCACGGATCGCCCGCGCCGCCACGAACACCGCGAGAAAACCGTAACCCCCGAGGACCTCGACCATGCCGTACGCCAGGAAGGTGGCCGCCAGCGCGAGGAACCCCTCGGAGTGGTGCGCCAGCCGCAACGCGTCCCGTTTGGCCCGGAAGAACAGCTTGCCCAGCAGTTTCCCGATCAGCAGGCCACCGGCGAACCCGATCGCGATCTTGTAGATGACGTCCTCGAGCACCCACGTGCCGAACCATCCGGCGGGGTCGAGCCCGTACGCCGCAATCGCGATCGCCGCGTAGACGAACGGGAACGCCAGCCCGTCGTTCAGCCCCGCCTCGGAGGTGAGCGCGAACCGTACCTCGTCCTCCGAGTCCTCCTCACCGGTCGGCTCGCCCACCTGCACATCCGAGGCCAGCACCGGATCGGTCGGCGCCATCGCCGCGCCCAGCAGCAGCGCCGACGCCGGCACCAGACCGGCCCACCACCAGCCGAGCAGCGCCATCGCCGCGATCGTGACCGGCATCGCGACGATCAGCAGCCGGCCGGTCGAGGCCCAGCGGCGCCGGCCGAACGGACGGTCGATCTTGAGACCGGCGCCCATCAGCGCGACGATCACGCCGACCTCGGTGAGATGCTCGGTCAGTTTCGGGTGGGCCAGCGGATCGGCTTCCGGCAGGCCCAGCGGCAGGCCGAAAACGATCAGGCCCAGCGCCAGGAACGCCATCGGCATCGACAGCGGCCGCCGCTCCAGCACGCGCGGCAGGATGCCGGCCAGCAGCGCGGCGGCGCCGAACAGGGCATACAGCACATCGGACACCGGTATGCCCGCGAGGATCATGCCGGCGCTTTACCCGCCAAGAGCATCTCGAACCACACGGTGGAACCGCGGACCGTCGGGTCGGTGCCCCACGAGTCGCTCAGCTCCTCGATCAGGCCCAGCCCACGGCCCCGGCTGGCCAGGGTGTCCGCGTGCGCCCGGATCACACTGCCCCGGGTGCCGGTGTCGGCGACCGAGACCAGCAGCCGCTCCGCGTTCAGGTCGATCTGCACCTGGGCCGGGGTGCCGGCGTGCAGCAGCGCGTTGGTGGTGAGCTCGCTGGTGCACAGGATCGCCGAACCGATCACCGGCTCCGGCACGCCCCACTCCCGCAGCCGGGTCGTCATCCACTGCCGCACCCGGCTCGGCCCGGTCGGCTCGGCCGCCACCTGCATCGTCGCCGACCGGCTCATCGCCAGGGCGTGCTCGACGGCGAGCACCGCCACGTCGTCGTCGGTGGTGCCCGGCACCGCGGCGGTGGCCAGCGAACACAGGTTGCGCGGGTCGCCGCTGGGCGACGCGGCCGCGGCGGCGACCAGCGCGTCCAGGCCCTCGTTGAGCGACCGGCCGCGCCGCTCCACCACGCCGTCGCTGAACATCAGGATCGTGTCGCCGCGCTCCAGCCGCAGCGTGCCGGTCTGCCAGCGGCCGCCCAGCCCGAGCGGGGCGCCCGGTGGCACCTTGATCAGCTCGGCGGTGGCCGGCTCGCCACTCAGCCCGGACCGGCGCAGCACCGGCGGCGGGTGACCCGCGCTGGCCAGTGTGACCGTGCCGTCGGAGGGGTCGAGGACCCCGTAGACGACGGTCACGAAGATCTCCTCGTTGCGCGACTCCGCGCCCAGCGAGCCGACCAGCCGGTCCAGCCCGGCCAGCACGCTCGGCGGCGACGGGTCGGTCAGCGCCATCGCCCGCAGCGCGGCCCGGACCTGGCCCATCACCGCGGCGGCCCGCACGTCGTGGCCCGCGACGTCGCCGAGGACCATCGCCAGCCGGCCGTCGAGCAGGTGGAACGCGTCGTAGAAGTCGCCGCCGGCCGCGTTGCCGTCGACGCCGACGTCGTAGCGCGCGGCGATGCGGAACGTGTCCAGCTCCGGGAGGTGCTCGGGAAGCATGCTGCGCTGCAGCAACTGCGCGGTGCCGTGCTGGGCCTCGAACCGGCGGGCCCGCTCGGCGGCCTGGGCGACCAGCTCGGCGGCGGCCCGCAGCAGTGCCCGCTCGGCGGGCAGCCAGGTGTGCGCGCGGCGGAACCCCACGGTCAGCGCGCCGCGCAGCGACGGCGTGCGCAGCGGGAGGGCGGCCAGCGCCCGGACCCGGGTCTCGTGCCGGTCGGTGGCGACCGCCCGCAGCGGCTCGCCGTCGGCCACGAACGTCGCCCGCCCGGACTCGGCCGCCGCCACCGCCGGGGCCGCCGGGTCGGCGCTGATCCGCCGCCAGACCGGGGGCAGGCGCTCGTCGGCCTCGTCCAGCATCTCGCCGCGGATCCGGCGGACATAGCGATAGGCCAGCCCTTCGTCCACCAGCAGGACGCAATGATCGAGGTCGAAGGACGCCATCGCGTACGCCAGGACGACGCGCGTGACATCGTCGAGCGTGAGGGCCCCGGCCAGCCGGGCGGTCAGCTCGCCGAGGCTCTGCAGCCGGTGCACCACGTGCGTGGTCTCGGCGGCCACCGTCAGCACGCCCGCCACCGCGCCGCGCGAGGTGCGGATCACCGAATGGCCGCGGGTGTAGAAGGCCGGCTCGGTGCGGCCCGGCGCGAACTGCACCTGGCTCTCCGGCTCGAGGATCGCCCGGCCGCTGCGGAACACCTGCTGGATCACGTCGCCCAGGCCCGGCTGGTCCCACGCCGGTCCGAACGCCCGCGTGGCCGGACGGCCCAGGGCCCCCGGATGCAGCGCGTCCAGCGCCTCGGCGTAGGCGTCGTTGTAGATCACCAGGCAGTCGTCGCCGATGGTGAGCAGCATCGGCACCGGCGAGGCGAGCACCAGCTCGACGGCGGCCCGGACCGCGGGATCCCAGCCGGTGATCGCGCCGAGCGACGTCGCGGACCAGTCGAAGGAGTGCACGAGCGCCGCGCAGCCCATGCTCGGCGGCTGCACCGCGGCCGCCTGCACGGATGGCATGGCGGCCGGGAGCGGAAGCCTCCCCGATCCGAACCCTGCCGACCCGACCATGCGGAAAGCCTATCCCGAGTGGTCCGTTTGTACGATGCCCCACCGGCCGACCGTCCGGTTATTGACCATTCCCTGGTACCGAGGCGCGACGGATGCCGAGAATGTCTCGCGCTTGATATCACTGTGCGTGAGCATGGGGAGTGCTCCCGGTCAGACGGCCGGTCGCCTATAGTCGCCGCCGTGATCGAACCACCGCGCGGCCTCGCAGGAGCCGGACAGATGAGGGAAACGGCCGGTCAGTCGACCTACGGCTGGGCTTTCGGAGAGGTTGCCGCACGGGGGTACGGGTACCCGGATCCGCACCGGCCGGCCCCGCCGTCCGGGCCGTCCCGGCCGCCTCACCACTACCCGGAGTCACCGCATCGGCTGCCCGCGCGACAGCCGTCGATGAATCGCGGTCATATCGAGACAGATCTTCTCGATCATCGGTACGAGGCGCTCGAAGCCTGGTCCGAATCGGCGGAGACGATCACGATGGCGGCGGTCGGGGTGGAGGGGCGTACGGCGTACCTCGCAAGTCCCGGAAGCAGGAGACCGCGACACGCGGCACCACCCGGCGGGCAGCCCTCTCGCGGCATCCGGATCGCGATCCTGATCGCCGCCGGGATCGCGCTGGCAGCCGCCGCCGCGGCAGCGATGGGGGGCGCCGCTGACGAGCCGCCCGGCGTCCGCCCGGTCTCCTTCTCGCTCGCGTTCGATCCGGCGCCGACCGGACGCGCCTGATCGCTTTCCGTCCAATTCGTCTGGTTGTGCACCCGCAGGAACGCGCTTCCGTGACCGCTGTGGCCCAGGAGAATGTCAGGGGCGCGTGGTAGTCCAGAGGTCCGAGCTTCGGCGGGTCCCGCCCGCCGATGCCCCGCGGCATGCAGGAGGACGGATGACCGGAGACGAGCTGAGACAGAGCCTGAGCGAGATGTGGCGGTCGGTGCTGCTGTTCCTGCCATCGGCCCTGGCGTTCCTGGCGATCCTCGTCGCCGGTTACCTGCTGGCCCGCCTGGCCCGCACGGTCACCGCCAAGACCCTGCGCAAGGTCGGCTTCGAGCGGGCGGTCCAGCGCGGCCCCGCCGGCCGGCTGCTCAAACCCGGCGCACCCGGCGCCACCGACGTCTGCGCCCGCCTCGTCTTCTTCGTGGTGCTGCTCTTCACCCTGCAGCTCGCCCTCGGCATCTGGGGGCCGAACCCGGCAGCAGACGTGGTCAACGCCCTCATCGCCTGGCTGCCACAGGTGTTCATCGGCATCGTGATCGTGGTCGTCGCGGCCGCCATCGCCGGCGCCGCCCATGACCTGATCGTGGCCGTGCTGGGCGGCCTCGCCTACGGCAGGGTGCTCGCCAAGGCGGCCGCCGCCGTCATCGTGACACTCGGCGTGATCGCCGGCCTCGACCAGATCGGCATCGCCACCTCGGTCACCCGCCCCCTGCTCATCACGATCCTCGCCACCGTCGCCGGCGTGATCATCGTGGGTGTCGGCGGCGGGCTCGTCCGGCCCATGCAGCAGCGCTGGGAGGGATGGCTCGACCGGGCCGCCACCGAGTCCACGGCGATCCGGGAGCAGGCCCGCGCCTACACCGAGGAACGCGCCCGCCGGGCCGCCGAGGAGGAGGAACGGCTCGCCGAGGAGGCCCGCCGGGCGGAGGAGGAACGGCTCGCCGAGGAGGCCCGCCGGGCCGAGGAAGCCCGGCAGGCGGAAGAAGCACGCCGGGCCGAGGAGGCGCGGCAGGCGGAAGAGGTGCGCCGGGCCGAGGAGGCACGCCGCGCTGAGGAGGCCCGCCGGGCGGAGGAGGCGCGGCAGGCCGAGGTGGCCCGCCAGGCCGAGGAAGCCCGCCGGGAGGAGGAGACACGGCTCGCGGAGGAGACCCGCCGGGCCGAGGAGGCACGCCGGGCGCAGGAGGCCCGGGCCGCGGAGGACGCCCGCCGGGCGGAAGAGGTCCGGCTGGCCGAGGAAGCGCGACTGGCTGAGGAAGCACGGCAGGCGGCCGAGGAACGCCGGGTCCAGGACGCGCGGGCGGAGGTCAACCGGCGTCTCTCGGAAGGACGCCGGGCGTCACGGTCCCCGGACGGGATCGCCGCAACCGGGCCGGGTTCCGCCGAGGCGGCTGGACCTCTCCCGGCCGGGCGGGTGGATGACGCTGAGGACCTGGCGTGGGAGACGCGGTGGGCGGAGGAAGAACGCCGGGCCCGCGAACAGGACGGCGACGAGACGCAGGTCATCGTCACTCCGGTCGACGACGGGCCGAGTTTCGTTCCCGGTTTCGGCGATGATCGACCTGCTCCCTCCGGTGGTGGACGGCCGGCCTTCGTTTCCGGGCCGGATGACGAGCGGACCACCGCATTCCGGGCCGGGCCGGTGGACGACACCGTTCTTCTGCACAGTGGCGCCGAGACCGCTCTGCTCACTCCCGGTGTCCGGCCCGGCTCGCAGCCTGCCGACGGTGAGTCGTCCGTTCCCACCCACCTGCTGGACGACGCGGGCGAGCCGGAGTCCGGTGGGCGCGGGGTCGCGGCCGAGCCGCAGGCCACCGACCGTGACCAGCCCGCGGCCCGTGGGCCAGAGGCTGACGAGCCGACGACGACGATCATCACGGCGGGGGCCGCGGGAGACGACGCGCCGGTCAGCCGAGGGCCGGGCCAGGACACGACAGTGGTGATCGACGAGAGCCCGTCGGCCAAGGCAGCGGACCGGGAAGACGACACGGTGACCGTCATGATCGACGAGAGCGGGAGGGCTGAGGACTCGCCGACCGTGGACGTCGATGAGGCGCGCGCTGCCGCCGACGTCGCAGCGGAGACCGGCGAGAACACGGCTGAGCCCGGAGAACAGGACGATCCGGCCGAGACCGGTGATCAAGGCGGTCTGGCGGCGGACGGCGGGGCTGCGGCGAGTGGCGGCGACGAAGGTGCAAATGGTGGCCGGGAAGCGGGTGGACGGAAGCCGGTGGCCGGTGATGCCGATGGGGAAGGGCGGCCGGGCGACCGCGCGTAGGCCGTGCGAAGGATGGCCGGTGACAGCGGCGCGCGGCCGGTGTTGCGAAGGGCCGGCACCGGTGGTCCGGTGCCGGCCCTGAGGTCGGGGTTCGGTTGCGGGGTGGCCGAAGAGCCCGGCCGGGCCTGCCAGGTCGCGGATCCGTCGAGGTCACGGGTCCGGGACCGGATGGGTCAGGGGGTCAGCGCGGGGCCGGGAGGGAACGGGCCAGCGTGCAGACCGCGAGGAGGCGGCGCAGGACCCAGTCGTTCTCGGACCAGTCGATCGGGCCCTCCGGGGCGGTCCAGCCGTGCTGGAAAGCGGCGTCACGGACACCCTCGGCGTAAGCGGCGAGCAGGATCGCGGTCAGCGGGCGGGTGTCGGCGTTGAGGCTGTCCCGGATACCGGCGGCGTGCTGGTCGACGACCGACATGAGGCCGGGGTTCGTCTCGGCGGCGGCGAGGCCGGAGACCCCGATGGCGGCGGTCAGGTCGGTGAGCGAAGCGTGGGCGGAGCGCTGAGCAGCGCGGGCGGCGGCGTTGCTGAACAGGCCATTCATGAGAAGAACGTTAAGGAGCCACGGGTGACCGACGGGTCCTTCCACGTTGCAGGCCGGTTGAAGTCGCCGGGGCCGGGAAATTGCTCCGAGGTCGGATGGGGAAGCGGGCCATGAGGAGGGCGATCCGGTGACGGCTACAGAGCAGCGGACGGGTGTTGCGGGACGACCGGCCGGGCGGAGCGGCGGGGGAGACAGCGGATCCGGTAGCCGGCCGTGCGAGGACACCGTGGCCGCCCCGGGCGAGCAGACCACCGGCAGCGACATGGCCGCGGAGCGCGACCAGGCTGAGGGTGGCGCGGGCCCGGAGGGACTCCAGGACGGGCCGGATGCCGCGCATCAGGTGCCCGAGGGCCTGGACGACGTGACCGTGGAGGCGCTGGGGAAGCTCAGCGAAGCGCTGGAGACGGTGGAACGGGTGCGGGGGCATCTCTACAGCGCGCACCAGCTGACCGGAACGGCGGACTTCGCGCTGGACGAGGCGGTCTCGCTGTTCATGCAGGCCGGGCACACGGCGATGGCGGAGCGGATCCAGCGGGAGCTGATCGGGCGCAACGTGATCCCGGGGCACTGGACGTTCCAGATCGTCGAGGAGTTCGACGACGGGTACTACGCCGAGTTCCGTGATGTGGAACGAGACGCGCGGGAACGGCTCGCGGGTGGGCGGCGGCACCTGTACGAGGCGCAACTCAAGGAACGCCGCCGTACGCACGGCAGGCGAGGCCACGAGGCCCGGCCGAACGACGCCGGCTGACGGGCGTCCCTCAGGAAGGACTGCCGCTCCGCAGAAAGAACGGTCGTTCCGCGGGAGGTCCGGCAAGCCGTAGAAAGAACGGTCGTTCCGCGGGAGGACTGGCAAGCCGTAGAAAGAACGGTCGTTCCGCGGGAGGACTGGCAAGCCGTAGAAAGAACGGTCGTTCCACGGGAGGACCGGCGTTCCGCAGAAAGAACGGTCGTTCCGCGAGACGGGTCGGCGTTTCGTGAAAAAGGGACCCCGAGGTCCCCGGTGGCGAAGAGGGTGCGAAAGCGTTACTCGGCGTAGTCGACAGCCTCGGGGCGACGGCGCTGGGCGTCGTCGGCGATGATCACCGTGGCGACCAGGAGGGCCACGACGACGGCGAAGAACCAGGAAGCGTCATCGATGAGTGCCGCTGCCAACGGCGCCTGGAAGGCGGCGAGGAGGAAACCCAGCCACGCGAGGCGGCGCTGACGCTCAGAGAGGAAGCCGAGAGATCGCACTCGGACAGTCTGGCTCGATTTGGACGGATCGCCGTCACCCGTTCGGCCGATTCTCCGTTGTCCGATGGTGCCCTCGGACTTGCGTCTCCACCGCTCAATGATCGTGGTCGCCGGGCTTGCGGTCCTGGCTGCCGGGGGACTGGTGGCTCTTGCGCCGGCGTCTGATCCGGTTGCCCCGGTCGCGCCGGCAGCGCTCGCGCCGCGGCCGCCGGAGCGGATGGCGACCGGGCCGCTGCTCGGCCGGAGATCGGCGTGGCTCACTCTCGGTGACGCCGCGAGCCGGGTACGGGTCCGCCTCGCCCCCTTGCCGGGCCAGCTCTACCGGATCAGCACCTCCCCGGACGCCGGTGTCGCCCCGGTGGTGAGCCGGCGTGGCGGCCGGGTGCTGGTGCGGCTGACGGCGACCGGGGACGCCGGGCTCGACGAGGTGCGCATCGTGCTGAACCGCAGTGTCCGATGGGACATCCGGCTGCCCGCGGGCGCCGGTGAGCAGCATCTGAACCTGCGTGACGGCCGGTTGCGGCGGGTCGTCGTGGGGGAGGCGGGGCTGTCCCGGTTGTGGCTGCCGGAGCCGCACGGGACGGTGCCGGTCACGTTCGCCGGTGGGGTCGGCACGGTGTCCGTGTCGGTGCGGGGCCGGGCGCCGGTACGGATCCGGTTCGCGCAGGGCGCCGGGTCGGTGGAGACGCCGTGGACCGCCAACAACGGCACCGCGGCGGGGGCGGTGCTGCGGGAGCCGGGGTTCCGGCAGGCCACGGACCGCTACCTGATCCGTGCCCGGGGCGGGATCGGCACCCTGGTCGTCCACCGGGTGCCGGCGACCGCTGAGGAATGAGGCGTGCGGGTCGAAGCGGTGCGAACCGCCTCAGCCCGCACGGCCGTACCACTCAATGGGGTCCGGTGTGACCCGTGGTCGATGGCCGCTCGCCTGCCGCAACCGCCTGCTCCTGGCCGCTGTCGTTGTCGCTCGGGTCGTTCTGGCCGTCGGTGTCCCAGCTGGCCATGGCCTGGTTGAGCTGATCGAGGGGGAGCTTCTCCTCGTCGCGCCACACACCGTCGTTCTCGCGGGAATCGGTCATACCGGGTGGTTACCCTTTCCGGGAAAGCGGAAACGGCCGCCCGGAGGCAGCCGTTCCACGGACGACGAAAGCTCAGCTTCCGGGCCGGTCCACCTGGCCACGCCAGGCGCCGGTCTCGATCCCGCCGCGGCTCTCGATGAACTCCTTGAACCGGTGCAGGTCGCTCTTGACCCGGCGGTCGATGATGCCGAGCTTGTCACCGGCGGTCTCGACGATGCCCTGCGGGTCGAAGTCCATCTGGACGGTGACCCGGGTGTGGCCGTCGTCGAGCCGGTGGAAGGTGACCACGCCGGCCTGCTTCTCGCCGTCGGTCGCGTGCCATGCCACCCGCTCGTCGGGCAGCTGCTCGGTGATCTCGGCGTCGAACTCGCGCTTGATGCCGGCGATCTCGGTCTTCCAGTGCATGTGGGTGTCGTCGAGCTGACGGATCTCGCTGACCCCCTCCATGAATCTCGGGAAGTCCTCGAACTGGGTCCACTGGTTGTACGCGGTGCGAACCGGGACGTTGACGTCAACGAACTCGGTGACCGTGCTCACGCATCTCTCCCTTCACTCGCTTCCCACACCTGGGCGACGTTCTCGTAGACCTCCCCGTCCGGGAGGGTGGACAGGCGCCGCATCACGTCGTCCGGGGCCTCGAGGGCTCGCGCCGAACGTTCGAGCGCGCCCCGGTCCCCGGGAAACGCGGACAAACCGATGTAGGTGCCGAAACGGCTGAACGCTTCGCCGTGCTCGCTGCCGATGCCGTCCGGGACGTCGCGGCCGTAGCCGCCGGGCGGGGCCTCCGCCAGCCGCGGTGACTCCCGGGCCATCTGCTCGTCGAGGATGGCGCCGTGCTTCGTGCTGACCCGTTCCATGATTCGTTGGGTGCCCGGCGGTAGATGACCTAAACGCCGGGTAGCTTCCCGATGTGGAGACCGTTGACGCGATCGTCGTCGGGGCCGGGCACAACGGTCTCGTGGCGGCGAACATGCTGGTGGATGCAGGGTGGACGGTGCGGGTGCTGGAGGCGACGCCGCATCCGGGCGGGGCGGTGCGCTCGGGTGAGCTGACCGCGCCGGGTTACCTGTCCGACCTGTTCAGTGCTTTCTACCCCCTGGGGTACGCCTCCCCGGTGCTGCGATCCCTGCAGCTGAACCTGGAGTGGGCGCATTCCCCGGACGTGTTCACGCACCTGCTCCCGGACGGCCGTGCCGCCACCGTGAGCCGGGACGTGGACCGGACCGCCGCGTCGATGGAGCAGTTCGCGCCCGGCGACGGCGACCGCTGGCGCACCTGTTACGAGGAGTGGCGGTCGGTGTCGGCGCCGATGCTGGACACCCTGTTCACCCCGTTCCCGCCGGTCCGCGGCGGGCTGGGCCTGGTCCGGCGGCTGAAACTGACCGGGGCGTTGCGGCTGGCCCGGCGCCTGGTGCTGTCGGTGCGGGAGCTCGGCTCGGAGCTGTTCGACGGCGAGGGCGCGGCGCTCGCGCTGGCCGGCTGCGCCCTGCACACCGACCTGTCGCCGGAGGAGGCGGGCGGCGGCGTGTACGGCTGGCTGCTGGCCATGCTCGGGCAGGAGGTCGGCTGGCCGGCCCCGGTCGGCGGGGCGGGGGAGATCACCGCCGCGCTGGTCCGCCGGTTCGAGGCCGCGGGCGGGGAGATCGTGTACGAGGCGCCGGTGAGCCGGGTCCTGGTCGCCCGCGGACAGGCCGTCGGCGCCCGGACGGCGGACGGCAGGGACTGGCGGGCCCGGCGCGCGGTGATCGCCGACGTGCCCGCGCCCACCCTGTTCCTGGACCTGGTCGGCGGGCGGTGGCTGCCGCCGCGGATGACCGAGGACCTGGCGCACTTCCGCTGGGACGGGGCGACCGTGAAGGTGGACTGGGCGCTCGGCACCCGGGTGCCGTGGACCAACCCGGTGGCCGGCGGTTCCGGGACGGTGCATCTGGGCGCCGACCTGAACGGGCTGACCCGCTACGCCGCGCATCTGGCCACCGACGAGGTGCCGCCGGACCCGTTCCTGCTGCTCGGGCAGATGACGACGGCGGATCCGAGCCGGTCGCCGGCGGGGACGGAGTCGATGTGGGCGTACACCCACCTGCCGCACCGCACGACGTGGCACGCCGACGAGATCGCCGAGCACGTGGAGCGGATGGAGGCGGTCGTCGAGGCGCACGCGCCCGGGTTCCGGGACAACGTGCTGGCCCGGCATGTGTTCGCGCCGGGTGACATGGAGCGGGAGAACCCGTCGCTGGTCGGCGGGGCGCTCGGCGGGGGCACCGCGGCCGCGTACCAGCAGCTGTTCCTCCGGCCGATCCCGGGCCTGGGCCGGCCGGACACCCCGGTCGACCGCCTCTACCTGGGCAGCGCCTCCGCGCATCCGGGCGGCGGCGTGCACGGCGCGCCGGGCGCGAACGCGGCCCGGGCCGCCCTGGCCCGGGACCGCGGCCTCACCGGCGGCCTGTACCGGGCCGTGATCGACGGGGCGAACCGGGCGATCTACCGCTGACGTTCCGCGATGTCGGCGAGCCGCCGCAGCGTCTCCACGTTGCGGCGGTGCATCACCAGGTCGTTGAGCTTGTTCTGCACCCAGGCCAGCGGCCCGTCGCTGAACGTCTCCTCGATCACCACGCGGGTGGCGCCGCCGGCGAGCGGCGTCAGGGAGATGTCGACGTCGGCCTCGCCGAGCGGCCACAGCCCGGCCTTGAGCCGCAGCCGCTCGCCGGGGGCGCAGGCGACCACCGTCGACGAGTCGTGCAGCGACAGCGGCCACGGGCCGGCCTTGTGATGGAGTTTCGCGCCGGGCGCCGGCCAGGCCGGGTCGACGTCGCGGATGTGTACGGTGCCGACCACCCAGTCGCTGTACGTCCAGCCGTCGGCGAGGACGGAGAAGACCCGGTCGGGGGGTGCCTGGACGTTTCTCGCCACGATTGCCACGTGAACCGGTTTACCCTGCTCAAGCGTCCTGTAACGAGCCATCCATGTTTACGGTTCCGGCGGTGGGGCATTGGTCGGCGCGTACCCCCACCACGGCCCGCTGGAGGAGACCCCGTGCGCATTGCGATGATCTCCGAACCCGACGCCCACGTCGACGACCTTTCGGCGGCGCTGGCCGAGCAGGGCCACGACGTGCGCGTCTACACCCGCCGCGAGGACCCGGACGTCCCCGAGGTCGTCATCACCCCGAGTGGGGTGCACGTCGTGCACGTCGTCGCCGGTCCGGTCCGGCCCGTCCCGTCCGACCTGCTGCTGCCGCACATGGGCGAGTTCGCCCGGGTGCTCGGCGAACAGTGGCGCGACGGCTGGGCGCCGGACGTGGTGCACGCCCACTTCTGGACCAGCGGCCTGGCCGCGGTCACCGCCGCCAAGCAGATCGACATCCCGGTCGTGCAGTCGTTCCACGAGCTGGGTTTCGCCGACGGCGAGGCGATCGCGCCGGGCCCGTCCCGCGCCGGCTACGAGCGCGCGCTGGGCCGGGCCGTCGACCGGGTGGTCGCCCAGACCCAGGACGAGCTGCAGGGCCTGGTCCGGATCGGGGTTCCCCGGTCCCGGCTGACGGTGGTGCCGTCCGGCGTCGACAGCGACCGCTTCACCCCGGACGGGCCGTCGGCCGAACGGGACCCGGAACGGCCCCGCATCCTGTCGGTCGGCCGCCTCGTCGAGCGCAAGGGGTTCAGCGACGTCATCCAGGCGATGCGGTACGTCCCCGGCGCCGAGGTGGTGGTCGTCGGCGGCCCGTCGCCCGAGCAACTGCCGGCCGACCCGGGCGCCCGGCTGCTGCGGTCGATGGCCGAGCAGTTCCAGGTCGCCGACCGGTTCAAGCTGGTCGGCTCGGTGGCGTACCGGGACCTGCCCAGCTGGTACCGGTCGGCGGACGTGCTGATCGCGTCCCCGTGGGAGGAGCAGTCCGCGCTGGAGGCGATGGCCTGCGGCGTGCCGGTGGTCGGGGCGGCCGAGGGCACGCTCACCGAGACCGTGGTCGACGGCCTCACCGGGGACCTGGTGCCGGCCCGGGACCCGCGGGCGCTCGGCGGGGCGCTGCGCCGGCTGATCAACGACAAGGTGCGGCGGTTCACGTACGCGACCGCGGCGCTGGACCGGGCCCGCCAGGCGTACTCGTGGAAGCGGGTGGCGTCGCAGATCGGCTCGGTCTACACCACGCTGCGGCGCAGCCCGGTGACCGCCGAGGAGACGACGGTGTAGGACTCCATCCACCGATCGGTGGATGGAGAGCGTCGCCTGCTGTTCGATTCGGGCGCCGGGGCCGCCGGGCGACGCTGTGTGCATGACAGTCATCGAAGTCAAGAACCTGGCGAAACGGTACGGCGAGACCGTCGCCGTACGGGACGTCTCCTTCACCGTCGAACCCGGTGAGATCTTCGGCATCCTGGGCCCGAACGGCGCCGGCAAGACCACCACCGTCGAGTGCATCTCCGGGCTGCGTACCCCCGACGCCGGCAGCATCACCGTTCTCGGGCACCGGGCCGGTGACAAGGCGCTCCGCACCGCGGTCGGCGTCCAGCTGCAGGAGAGCGAGCTCCAGGAGAAGCTGACCGTCCGCGAGGCGCTGGAGCTGTACAGCTCGTTCTACCCGAACCCGGCCGACTGGCGCGCCCTCGTCGACGACCTGGGCCTGACGGCCAAGCTGAAGACCCGGTACGGCAAGCTCTCCGGCGGCCAGAAACAGCGCCTCTCCATCGCGCTCGCGCTGCTCGGCAACCCGGAGATCGCCATCCTGGACGAGCTGACCACCGGCCTCGACCCGCAGGCCCGTCGCGACACCTGGGATCTGATCTCCGGCATCCGCGACCGTGGGGTCACGCTGCTGCTGGTCACCCACTTCATGGAGGAGGCCGAGCGCCTCTGCGACCGGATCGCGGTGATCGACAAGGGTGAGGTCGTCGCCCTCGACACCCCGGCCGGCCTGGTCCAGCGCGCCGGCGACGAGCAGCGGATCCGGTTCCGCCCGTCGGCGGACTTCGCCGACGAGCTGCTCACCACACTGCCCGAGGTGCGCGAGCTGCGCCGGCAGGGGCCTCGGATCGAGATCGTCGGCTCCGGCAACCTGCTGCACGCCGTCATCTCGGTGCTCGCCCGCGACGGCATCGTCGCCGCCGAGCTCACCTTGGAACAGGCCAGCCTCGATGACGCCTTCGTCCACCTGACCCGCGGGGAGTGACCACCATGTCCGTCTTTCTCAAGCTGACCCTGAGCGAACTCAAGATCACTCTCCGGGAGCCGGTCTACCTCTTCTTCACCCTGCTCTTCCCGGTCCTGCTGATCGCCATCCTCGGCAACGTGCCGTCGATGCAGGAGACCCCGCCGGAACTCGGCGGGCTCCGGGTGATCGACATCTACGCCGGGCTGGCGCTCGGCCTCGCCATCGGCATCATCGGCCTCCAGGGCCTGCCGTCGGTGCTCGCCACCTACCGGGAACGCGGCATCCTGCGCCGCCTCGCCACCACACCGGTACGCCCCGGGCTGCTCCTCGCCGCGCAACTGGCGATGAACCTGCTCACCGTGCTGGTGTCCGCCGTCCTGGTGTACACCGTGGCCAACCTGGCGTTCGACGTGCCGATCCCGGAGTCGCCGCTGCTGCTTCTGGGCGCCATCCTGCTCAACTGCTCCGGGGCGTTCGCGGTGGGCCTGCTCCTGGCCGCGGTGGCGCCGTCCGGCAAGACCGCCAACGCGATCGGCACCTTCCTGTTCTTCCCGCTGATGTTCCTGGCCGGGCTGTGGGCGCCGCGCGAGCTGATGCCCGAGGTGCTGCGCCGGATCGGCGACTTCACCCCGTTCGCGGCCGGGCAGGACCTGATGACCGACGCCCTCACGGGACAGTCGCCGGCTCTGCTCTCGATTACCGTTCTCCTGGGATATCTGGCGATCTGCGGGGCCGCCGCGGTGAAGTTCTTCCGCTGGGAGTGACGATGAGGCAGCCGACGGGTGGTTACGACTGGGACCTCTGGCGCCCCCTCCTGACGTACGGAACCCTGGCCAGCGCCCTGCTCCTGGTGGTCGTCGCCCGTGACGTCGAGGAACTGCCCCGGCAGGACCTGCCGACCGTCCTCGCCGTCACCGCGTTGGCCGCCCTCTGGATGGCCTGGTGGATCGACCTGCACCCGGCCTGGGCCGACAGCCGGCCCCTGATGCTGATCTTCCTGGCCGGCTGGCTCGCCATCGGCCTGCTCCTGGTGTTCTGCAGCCCGCTCTTCGGCATCTTCACCTGGACCGGCTACATCTTCGTCGGCTATGCGATGCCCGGCCTGTGGCAGCTCGCCGGCGTGGTCCCGGTCGCCGCGATCAACGCCCTGTCCCAGGTCGGCGGCCCGCGGACCTACGCCGACGACGACGGGCCGGTCATCTACGTGACGGTCCTGATGGCCAACCTGCTGATCGCCGGGATCATGACCTACGTGAGCGTCCGCGAGGACCAGAGGTCGCGGAGCCGCGAGAACCGCATCGACGCCCTCGGCGAGGCCAACGCGAAACTCGCCGCCGCCCTCCAGGAGAACGCCGGACTGCACGCCCAGCTCGTGGTCCAGGCGCACGAGGCCGGTGTCCTCAACGAACGGCAGCGGATGGCCGGGGAGATCCACGACGTCCTCGCGCAGGGGCTCACCGGCATCGTCACCCAGCTGGAGGCCGCCGAGTCGCATCCGGTGGAACGCGACCGGCACCTGGCCGCCGCGAAACGGCTGGCCCGGGAGAGCCTCGCCGAGGCCCGCCGGTCCGTGCAGGCGCTGCGCCCGCAACAGCTCGATGCGGCCCGCCTGCCGGAGGCCCTGGACGAGGTGGTCCGCGGCTGGGCCGGCCTGCACGAGGTGCGCGCCGACCTGACCGTCACCGGGGCGGCGCGGCCGATGCTCCCGGAGATCGAGACGACGCTGCTGCGGACCGCCCAGGAGGCGCTGGCGAACGTCGCCAAGCACGCCGCGGCCGGTAGGGTCGGGCTCACCCTGTCCTACATGGAGGACGTGATCACCCTGGACGTCCGGGACGACGGGACCGGCTTCGACCTCGCCGCGCCACGGGAGGTCACCGAGCAGGGCGGGTACGGCCTGCAGGGGATGCGGGAACGCCTCGCCCGGATCGCCGGGACCCTCGAGGTGGAGTCGGAACCGGGCGCCGGCACCGCGATCTCCGCGTGCGTGCCCGCCATCGCGATAGGGGGACCAGCATGATCAGGATCGTCATCGTCGACGATCATCCGGTGGTCCGTGACGGCCTGCGCGGCATGTTCGACGGCGACGACAGGTTCACCGTCCTCGGCGAGGCCGGCGACGGCCGGGAAGCCCTCGCCGTCACCGAGGCGGTCACCCCCGACGTGATCCTGATGGACCTGCGCATGCCCGTCATGGACGGCGTCAGCACCATCCGCGAGCTGCGGTCCCGCGGCAGCGCGGCCCGGGTCCTGGTGCTGACCACCTACGACACCGACAGTGACGTGCTGCCCGCGATCAAGGCCGGCGCCACCGGGTACCTCCTCAAGGACACCCCGCGCGAGGACCTGTTCCGGGCCGTCCTGGCCGCGCACCGCGGCGAGTCGGTCCTCTCCCCGGCGATCGCCGGCCGGCTGATGGGGCAGCTCCGGTCCCCGGCGAAGGAGCCGCTGAGCCACCGCGAGATCGAGGTGCTGACCCTGATCGCCCGCGGCTGCACCAACCGGGAGACCGCCGGCCGCCTGTTCATCAGCGAGGCGACGGTCAAGACGCATCTGCTGCACGCGTACGCCAAACTCGGCGTCCGGGACCGCGCCTCAGCCGTCGCCACCGCCATCGAGCAGGGCCTGATCCGCCGCGACTAACCCTTCCTCCGGGGCGCGCCGCGATAGGTGCCGAAGGACCACAGGTTCCCCTCCGGATCGCGGGCCATGAAGTCGCGGGACCCGTAGTCGGTGTCGATCGGCTCCCGCACGATCTCGGCCCCGGCGGCGACCGCACGCGCGTGCAGGGCGTCGATGTCGTCGGCGACCACGTAGGCACCGAAGACCCCGGGTGGCAGCTTCCACGGGTTGCCCGGGTCGTCACGGACCGATCCGAGCATGATGCCGCCGCCCAGCGGCCAGGACAGTTCGCAGTGCCGGACGATGTCGCCGTCGCCGTGGACGGCGGTCTCCTCGAAACCGAACGCGTCGACGAGGAACCGGATCAGGGCGCGGGCGTCCTTCGCGCTCAGCGTGGGCCACACCTGCGGCGCGGGCGTCTGGATGTCAGTCATGAAGTCCATCGTCGTCGCCGGCCGCCGCGACGGCTTGGACGAAACCGAACTCGTCGGCCAGCCATCGGGACGGGGAGCAGCCGGCGAACGCCTGGAAGTCGCGGACCAGGTGCGACTGGTCGGTGTACCCGTACGCGGCGGCCACGTCGGCGAGCCGCCCGCCGGGCCGGATCGCCCGGCGGGCACGGTCGAACCGGGCCACCCGGGCGGCCTCCTTCGGCCGCAGCCCGACCTCGGCACGAAACCGGTTGGTCAGATGACGGCCGCTCCACCCGATCCGGTCCGCGACCGCGCCGACCGGCTGCCCCCGGGTCAGCAACCGGAACGCCTGCCCGATCAGGTCCGGGGCAGGCGGCGGCGCGTTCCGCACGCGGCGGCCCAGCATCCGGTCGAGCACGGCGAAACGCCCCGCCCAGTCGGGCGCCGCGGACAGCCGCTCCCGGACCTCGGCGACGAACCGGTCACCGAGAACCGCCGTCGCGTCCACGTCGAGGTTGGCGAGCTCGCCGGCGGGCAACCCGAACAGGGCCCGGCAGCCGAGCGGATGCACCGCGAGCTGCACCCCCGACTGACTGCCGTCGTGGGTGATCAGCGCCGGCGCCACGTGCAGCCCGCCGACCAGCGCGCCGAACCGGCCGGGCGCCTGCCGCGGGTCCGGGTGGGCGGCGACGACCAGCGGCTCGTCCAGCGTGAAGATCAGCGTCAGGTGGGGCGACGGCAGGCCCCGGTGCACGGCGGGAACCAGGCCGCGCTGCCGGTACCCGGCGTAGGACGCGAGGTACCGCCGCAACCCGGGAGCGGGCGCCGCCGCCGCGTACTCGTCCATGCCCTCAGTCTGCCCGGAAACCGGGGTGCGAGGATCGGGACATGGCACATGCGGTGGTGATCGGCGCCGGAATCGGTGGGCTGGCGGCGGCGGTGGCGCTCCAGCGGCGCGGCTGGGAGGTGACCGTCTGCGAGCGGGCGTCCAGTCTGGAGCCGGTCGGGGCCGGTCTCGCGGTCGCCCCGAACGCGCTGCGGGTCCTCGACGCGCTCGGCGTCGGCGAGCGGATCCGGAAGCTGGCGGCGTTGCAGGGCGCGGCCGGCATCCGGCGGCCGGACGGCGGATGGATCACCCGGACCGACGCGTCGAAGGCCGCCGAACGGTACGGCGAGCCGGTCATCATCGTGCACCGGGCCACCCTGGTGGACGCGCTCATCGAAGGTCTGGCGCCGGGCACGCTGCGGCTCGGCCTGCCGGCCGGCGACGTCGACGCGGAGACCGGGACGGTGGCCACGGCGGCCGGCCCGCTTGCGGGCGACCTGGTGGTCGCGGCCGACGGCTTGCATTCAGCGGTACGGTCCGCGCTGTTCCCGGCGCATCCCGGACCCGTCTACACCGGAGTGACGAGCTGGCGGATCGTCGTCCCGCACCCGGGCGTGACCGTGGTCCCGTCCGAGACGTGGGGCGCCGGCCGGGTCTTCGGCACCGCCGTGCTCGGCGACGGCCGGGTCTACTGTTACGCCACCGCGCCCGCCCCAGCCGGTGGCCGCGCCGACGACGAGAAGGCCGAGATGCTGCGCCTCTTCGGCGGCTGGCACGAGCCGATCCCGGCCCTGATCGGCGCCGCGACCGAGGTGGTCCGCACCGACATCCGCTGCCTGGACGAGCCGCTCCCGCTGTACCACGCCGGGAAGGTCGCGCTGATCGGCGACGCGGCCCACGCGATGACCCCGAACCTGGGCCAGGGCGCCTGCCAGGCCCTGGAGGACGCGCTGGTGCTGGCCCGGCACGCGGACGACCTCGCCGCGTACTCCGCCGCACGCGTGCCCCGTACCACCGCCGTGGCCCGCGCGTCCCGCCGCATCGCCCGGATGTCCGGGCTGAACAACCCGCTCACCGAACGCCTCCGCAACACCGCCATGTCCCTCGGCGGCCGCCTCGGCCCCGACCTCGTACTCCGCCAGATGGACCCCATCCTGGGCTGGCGTCCACCCGCCTGAGCCCCGGCCGGCCCGGAGAACCAGCCGGGGTCCGGGGTCAGCGGGCGAGAGCCTTGGCGAGGTCGTCGCGGAACGTACGCTCGCTCTCCGTGACGGTCTCGCCGCCGATGCCGAGCAGGCCCCCGCTGGAGGCAGCGCCCACCACCTCGTCGGCGATCTCCACCAGCCAGTGCTTGTAGGTCTCGGCGTCGGCCGGCGAGGCCTTCGCCGCCAGCAGCGCCGACACCTCGGCGGCCCGGCCCACCACGTCCGCGGCGTACCCGGCCGGGTCACTGGGCTGGATCACCGGCGCCTCCTCACCGATCTCCGGGTCCCCGGCCTCCGCCACCGCCGTCCTGGCGATCGCCGCGACCAGCGGGCTCGCCGACGCGCGGGCGTCCGAGATCCGGTTCAGCCCGGCCTCGCTCTCGGCCCGGGTCTTGCGGGCGCTGTCGGGGGAGGCGGCGCTCGCCGCGGTGAGCACCGACTGCGGCAGCCCGGTCAGCAGTCCCCACTCGGCATCGGTGAATCCCAGTTCGGCGTAGAGCGGTTGATCCGTCACTCGGCTGTCCTTCCATTCGTTGGCGACAGCATTCTTACCTACCCCTTCGGGCCGCCGTTGCATCCTGTGACGATCATTCCCGTGTCCGCGGCCCGGTCAGCAATCGCGAGCCGTCGCTCACGCCGGTCTCACCGTGCGGGTGACGGGCGTGGGCGACGGCGGGGGGACACCGGGGGGCACGGGGCGCGGTGTGGCCCGTACCCGCAAGCGGTCTTAAGGTCTCGCCTCGTAGACGATGTTGAAGGGGGTTTCCGCGACCCGGCGGAAACGGGTGAACCCGGCGTCGGCGGTCAGGCGGTGGATCGGCTCCTCACCGGCCTGGGCGCCGAGGGAGTACCCGCCCTCCTGGGAGAGCGCGCTCGGCACGCAGAGGAACGCCGAGAACGCGTAGTAGACACGGCCGACCGGGTTGAGGTTGTCGGCGACCGACGAGCCGGCCGCCGGTTCCACGATCATCCAGGTGCCGTCCGGGGTGAGCCGGGACCGCACGTGCCGGGCCGCACCCAGCGGATCGCCCATGTCGTGCAGCGCATCGAACGTGGTGACGAGGTCGTACGGGCCACCGCTGAACGCCTGCGCGCCCGCCGCCTCGAAACTGACCCGCCCGTCCAGCCCGGCGTCGGAGGCCCGCTTGCGCGCCTGCTCGACGGACCCGGCGTGGTGGTCGGAGCCGGTGAAGACCGACGACGGGTACGCCTGCGCCATCAGCACCGTCGACGCGCCGTGACCGCAACCCACGTCCGCCACCCGCGCCCCGGCCCGCAACCGCTCCTCGGCCCCGTCCAGCGCCGGCAGCCATGCGGCGATCAGGTTGGCGCTGTATCCGGGCCGGAAGAACCGCTCACACCCGGTGAACACCTCCTCGTCGTGCTCGCCCCAGGCCACCCCCTCACCGGTCCGGAACGCCGCGGTGATCCGGGGCGCCGCCTTGAGCGCGCCGAGCGCCAGCTGGAACGCCCCGGGCGCGAAGATCGGGCCGTCCGGGTCGGCGAGCGCGAACGCCTGCTCGGGGGTGAGCGAGTAGCGGCCGGTCGCCGGGTCGTACTCGACGTAGCCGCCGGCGGCCTGACCACGCAGCCACTCCTCGACGTAGCGGGCCGCCGTCCCGGTCCGTTCCGCCAGCTCCTCGGGCAGGGCCGGCGCTGTCGCGAGGGCCCGGTAGAGGCCCAGCCGGTCACCGACGACGATGCCCCCGGCCGCCATCGTCGCGCCCAGGTCGCCGACGAACTTGTGCACGAACTCCATCAGTTTCGCTTCGTTGACTGTCATGACCTCCGTTGTAGACACGACGCGACCGGGGGTAATCCGTGTCGGCTACCTGGCTCGGCGCCCGGCGGTACCGAGACCGGCGCCTAGACTGCCCGGCATGGGGCGGGCGCTGCTCGAACGGGAGCGCGAGCTGAGTGAGCTGGGCGCGGCCGCCCGGCGGGCGCTGGACGGTCACGGCTCGGTCGTCCTGGTCACCGGCGAGGCCGGGATCGGCAAGTCCACTCTGGTCGAGGCGCTGCGTTCGGTGCTGCCGGCGGAGGGCCGGCTGCTCGTCGGCTACTGCGACGACCTGGCCACCCCGCGCGTGCTGGGGCCGCTGCGGGACCTGGTCGGCAAGGTCGGCGCCGGGCTGACCGAAGCGCTCGGCTCCGGCGACCGGGCCCGGGTGTTCGAGGCGTTCCGGGCCGAGCTGGACTGGCCGGGCCACCCGACCGTGCTGGTCGTCGAGGATCTGCACTGGGCCGACGAGGCGACCCTGGACGTGCTGCGGTTCCTGGTCCGCCGGATCGCCGCGCTGCCGGTCGTGATGGTCGGCACCTACCGGGACGAGGAGATCGGCGCCGACCATCCGCTGCGGGGCCTGCTCGGGCTGACCGCGGCCACCCCGATCCGCCGGCTGCCGCTGGCCCGGCTGTCCCCGGGCGCCGTGCACCACCTGATCGGGGACCGCGGCCTGGACCCGGCCGAGGTCTTCACGGTCACCTCCGGCAACCCGTTCTTCGTCACCGAGGTCCTCGGCGCCGGGCACATCGACGGCGTCCCGGCCACCGTCACCGAGGCGGTGCACGCCCGCCTGCAGAGCCTCGGCCGGCCGTGCCGGGACGCGCTCGGACTGCTCGCCGTCGTCCCGTCCGCGGTGGAACGCTGGCTGGTCGACGCGATCGTGCCGGGCGGCCTGGACACCATCGCCCCGGCCGAGCAGCGCGGCATGCTCACCGTCACCCCGTCCCGGGTGTCGTTCCGGCACGAGCTGATGCGCCGGGCGGTGGACGCGTCGCTGCCGGTGTCCCGGCGGATCGCCGCGAACCGGGCGGTGCTGACCGCGCTGCTCGACCGCGGCGGCGCCGACCTGTCCCGGCTGATGCACCACGCCGCCGAGGCCGGGGACCCGGGCGTGATCATCCGGCACGGCCCGGCCGCCGCGAAGGAGGCGGTCGCCGCCGGGTCACACCGGGAGGCGGCAGCCCATTACCGGCTCGTCCTGGAACACCGGGCGGCGTTCCCGCCGGAGGAGCGGGCCGGTCTGCTGGAGGCGTACGCCGAGGAGTGCTACATGCTCGGCCTCGCCGAACCCGCCGTCGCCGCCCAGCGGGACGCCGTCGCCCTGCGCCGCACCCGCCCCGGCCGGGCCGCTCTCGGGCTGGCGCTGCGCCGCCTCTCCCGCCTCCACTGGTACCGGGGCGACCGCCGGCCCGCTCTCGACACCGCCACCGAGGCCATCGACGTGCTGGAACACGCCGGCGACGACGCGGCGCTCGCCTTCGGGCTCAGCAACCGGGCACAACTGGACGCGCTCGGCGGCCAGGCCCGCCCGGCCGTCGAGGTGGGGGAGCGCGCGATTAGGCTGGCCCGCGCGGCCGGCGCCACCGGGGTGCTGGCGCACGCGCTCAACAACGTCGGGTACGCCCTCTGGGACCTCGGCGACCCCCGCGGCCGGGAACTCCTCGAGGAGAGCCTCGCCATCGCGGTCGCCGCGGGGGAGGACGACCACGCCTGCCGTGCCTACACCAACATCGCCTGGCACCTGATCGAGGACCTGCGGCTGCGCGAGGCCGGGGAACTGCTGGACGACGGGATGGCGTTCGCCGAACGTACCGAGGTGCTGGGCTTCCTGCGCTACCTGCACATCACCCGCTCGACGGTGTTCCTGCACCTCAGCGAATGGGCGGAAGCGGAACGGCACGCCCGCTGGGAGGAGGGCGCGCCGGCCATGATGCGACCGACGGCGCTGGTCGTGCGCGGTCTGGTCCGGGTCCGCCGCGGCCTGCCCGGCGGCGAGGAGTTCATCGAGGAGGCGTGGCGGATCGGCTGCGGCATCGGCGAGGCGCAGCGGGTCGGCCCGGCCGGCGCGGCGATGGCCGAGGCCGCCTGGCTGCGCGGCGACACCACGGCCGCTGCCCGGCTGACGCCGGTCTTCCGGCGCGTTCTCGCCGCCGAGGGCGAGCGCCGGCTGGGTGCGTTCAGTTACTGGTTGCATCGGCTCGGGGCCGACATCCCGATCCTTTCGCTGTACGGGCCACTCCCGGCCGGCGACACGAAAGAGGCCGCCACGCGCTGGCGGCTGGCCGGAAACCGTTACGAACACGCCCTCGCCCTGAGCCACAGCCCCGACCCGGCCGACCTGCTGGAGTCCGTCCGCGTCCTGGACGCCCTGGACGCCGCCCCACTGGCCCGGCACGTCCGCGCCCGCCTGCGCGAACTCGGCGTGCCCCGGATCCCGCGCGGCCCCGCACCCACCACCCGCGAGCACCCGGCCGGCCTGACCGGGCGCCAGGCCGAGGTGCTGCGCCTGCTCGCCGACGGCCTGAGCAACGCCGAGATCGCCACCCGCCTGGTCCTGTCGGTCCGCACCGTCGACACCCACGTCGCCGCGGTGATGGCGAAACTGGGTGCCCGTACCCGCCGGGACGCCGTCACCCGCGCCCACACCCTCGGCCTCCTCCCCACCTGAGCCCGCCGCCCTTCCCGCCTCCCCACCCGCCTGCGAGAATGATCGTCGTGCGAGAGGTGGTCGACGGGGTCTTCGAACTCCGCCTGGGTTATGTCAACGTGCACGTGGTCGTCACCGACGACGGCGTGGTCCTGATCGACACCGGGCTGCCCGGCCGCTCCCCGCTGATCGAACGCGGTCTGAAGCGCATCGACCGCACCCTCGGCGAGGTGACCTCGATCCTGGTCACCCACCACCACGCCGACCATGTCGGAAGCCTCGCCGAACTGCGGAAACGTACCGGCGCCCGGGTGATCGCGCACGCCGCCGAGGTGCCGTGGATCGCCGGCCACATCCCGCCCGCCCCGCCCGCCGGCCGTCTCGGCAAGCTCGCCGCCCGCCTGGTCGGCACCGTCGAGACCACCAAGGTCGACCAGCTGATCACCACCGACGGCGCCGAGCCGCTGCCCGGTTTCACCGCCCTGCACACCCCGGGCCACACCCGCGGCCACGTGTCCTACCTGCTGGACCGCGCCAACGGCATCCTCTTCGCCGGCGACGCCGCCGCCAGCCGCCGCGGCAGGGTCACCGGGCCGCCGCACATGTTCACCGCCGACCCGTCCCGCGCCGGCCAGAGCCTGGCCCGCCTCGCCGACCTGGAGTTCGACCACGCCGTCTTCGGCCACGGCCGCGCCGTCTCCGGCCTGGCCGTCGAAGCCTTCCGCAAAGCCGTCGCCGGCTGACCCACCCCGCTCAGTCCAGGTGGGCGGTCACTTGCCCTTGCTGATGAAATCGGGATGGCCGGCCAGGAACGACTGCAGCCGGTCGTCGCGGACCGCCTGGAAGAAGGCGCCGGCCTCGGGCAGCAGGCGCTCGCCCCGGTAGCCGCCGTCGTTGATGCCCTCGGCCGGCAGCCGCACCGTGACCATGTCGTCGACGTTCAGTTTCCTCAGCTCGATGGCCCACTCCACGATGGAGTGGTCGCCGCCGGAGAAGGTGAGGGAGTCGCCTGCCGCGTCCATGACGTCCAGCAGCTTGGCCGGGTTGGTGATCACGTCCCGGCTCGTCGCCTGCTTCGCCATCGCCTTGATGAACTGCTGCTGGTGCCGCTGCCGGTCGTAGTCGTCCATCGGGGTGCCGGCGTTGCCGTACCGCTGGCGGACGTAGTCGAGGGCCTCCCACGCCTCCAGGTGCACCGGCTTGTCGCTCTTGGGGTAGAAGCGCTGCGGGCCGATGTACGGCCGGGAGCAGTTGTGGTGCGTCTGGCAGCCGGCCTTGCGGTCGCGAGGGCTGCCGTCCGGCTTGAGATGCTCGGACTTCACGTCCATGTCGATGACCATCTCGACGCCGCCCATCGCCTCGACGATCTTCTTGAAGCCGCCGAAGTTGACGATCGCCGCGGCGTCGAACTTCTTGATCCCGGTGACGTTGCTCACCGTCTTGGACAGCAGCTGGAAACCCTGGACCGCGCTGTACTTGTTGTCGCCCAGCCGGCTGCCCAGCGACATCGCGGCGTTGATCTTCTCGGTCTGTGCCCGGGTCTGGGACTTGTCGAAGGCCGGGATCTCCACCCGCAGGTCTCGCGGCATCGAGAAGAGGTAGGCGGTGTGCCGGTCCGCCGGGATGTGCGCCACGATGATCGAGTCGGCCAGCGGCGGGGTCTGGTCGTCCCGCGGGTCGATGCCGACCATCAGCAGGTTCAGCGGGCCGTCGATGTCCGGGTCCGGCTCGGCAGCCGCCGCCGCGTTGCCGTTGATGTCGATGTCCTCGAGGAGCCGGTTGTCGGTGACCGCGTCGGTGTACCTGCTGACCAGCGCGTGACCGGCCACCACCGTGCCGATGCCGGCCAGCAGCAGCACCACCCCGAAGGCTATGCACAGCCGAGCCCACAACGGTGGTCGGCGTTTCCCGGTCGTGGCCACCCTGTTCTCCATCCCCCGTACGCCGGTGACGATCGCATGCTGGCACAGCCGTGCCACACGCGGTCACTCCTCGATCGAACGATACTGTCCACAGCGGAATCCGTCCCGTCGGCGGATTCGGGCGTATCGCCGCTTCGCCGCATTTCACGGCTGTGATGACCGCCGATGTCCTGTCGCGTCGGATTGTTCGGGGAAGTAATCAGGCCGCGGCGAGCAGGTTCTGTTCGACCACGACCGGCACGGACAGCGTCTTGTACCCGACCGAGTCGAAGAGAACGGTCATCCGGTCCTCCTCGTAGTTCATCACCATGCCGGTGCCCCACTCGCCGTGCCGGACCTGGCTGTGCACCGGGAAGGGGCCCTCCGGCTCGGCGGCGGCGATCTCCTGGGCGGTGCCGTCGGCGCAGTTGTCGCAGTGGCCGCACGGCTTCTTCAGGTCCTCGCCGAAGTAGGCCAGCAGCGTCTCGGTGCGGCACTGCCGGGACTGGGCGAACACCCGCATCATGTCGGTGCGGGATTTGACGACGGCCTGCTGGCGTTCGTACTCCGCAAGGGCGGCGGCAGCCGCGTCGGCCGGAAGCGGCGCGCGAGCCGGAACCGTCAGCTTGTTGCGCGCGCCGGTCCGGACCGCGCCCACCTGCTCCAGCAGATTCAGATACTGGCCGAGCTTGCGCGGCCCGAGCCCGGTGGTCTTCTGCAGAGCCGTCTTGGAGACCGGCCCCTTGTGCAGCTCGCCGGCCAGATTCTGGAGCTCCTCCTCGGACGGCGAACCGCCCTGGAAGAACCGCTGGATGGCCTCGTCCTCGGAGCGCCAGAGCAGCAGCGCGCGGGCCGGCTCCCCGTCCCGGCCGGCACGGCCGATCTCCTGGAAGTAGCTGTCCGGGGAGTCGGGCAGGGCGACGTGGGCGACCCAGCGGATGTTGGGTTTGTCGATGCCCATGCCGAACGCCGACGTCGCCACCATGATGTCGACCTTGTCGTCGCTGAACGCCAGATGCCGTTCCTCGCGCAGGCCGGCGGCCATGCCACCGTGGTAGTACGAGGCCGGGTAGCCGGCGTCGGTGAGACGTTCCGCGAGCTCCTCGGCGGCGCGGCGGGTGGCGACGTAGATGATGCCGGGCCGCCGTTCCTCGTCCAGCATCGTGGTGAGCTTGCGCCACCGGTAGTTGTCGTCCGGGCAGTACGCCACCTCGAGGAACAGGTTGCGCCGGTCCAGCCCGGACACGTGGATCTCGGGCTTGTCCAGCCGTAGCCGGGCGATGATGTCCTCGCGGACCGGTGGCGACGCGGTGGCGGTCAGCGCCAGCACCGGCGGCCGGCCGAGCTGCTTGATCATCTCGCCGAGCGCGAGATAGTCGGGGCGGAAGTCGTGGCCCCACGCAGAGATGCAGTGCGCCTCGTCGACGGCGACCAGGCCGGGTTCGAGGTCGCGCACCTCGGCCAGCCGGTCCGGGTCGCTGAGCTGCTCCGGCGTGATGAAGAGGAACTCCGCCTCGCCGGCCCGGATCGCCGCGATCGCCTCGCGCTGCTGGGCGGGGGTTTCGGCGGAGCTGACCCGTACCGCCCGGGTCTTGGGATCGTCGCGCTCGTTGAGGGCCGCGATCTGGTCCTGCTGGAGGGCGAGCAGCGGCGAGATCACCACCGTGGGGCCGGGCAGCAGCACCGCCGGGATCTGGTAGATCGCCGATTTGCCGGCGCCGGTCGGCAGGACGACCAGGGCGTCCTTGCGGCGGAGTACGGCACGCATCGGCTTGAACTGGCCGGGGCGCAGCGAGTCCCAGCCGAAGTGCTGGCGGGCGACCCGGCGCAGGCGCGGGCCGTAGACGGGCAGCTTCATCAGAGTTTCGGCAGGATCTCGCGGGCGTACAGGTCGAAGAGGCCCTGGTAGTGCGGGCCGGTGTTGGCGACGTAGATCTCGTCGAAGCCGGCGTCCGCGTACTTCCGGATCATCTCGAGGTGCTTCTCCGGGTCGTTGCCGCAGACGAAGCTCTCCGCGATCATGTCCTGGGTGACCAACTGGGACGCCTGCTCGAAGTGCTTGGGCGTCGGCAGCACCTGGGACAGCTCGCCGGGGACACCGGCGTTCGGCCATCTCTCGTACGCGATCCGCGCACCCTCCTCGGCGGAGTCCGCGAACGCGGCCTTGAAACCACCCTGCGCGACCTTGCTCCCGCCGCCGGCCTGGCGGAACTGATCGACCATCTCGCCGTCCGGCATGACGCTGACGAAGCCGTCGCCGATCCGCCCGGCCACCTCGATCGCCTTCGGCCCGAAACCGGACACCAGGATCTCCACCGGCTTCTCCGGCAGCGTGTAGATCCGGGCGTTCTCCACGGTGTAGTGCTTGCCGTGGTGCGAGTAGTTCCCGCCCTGCCACAGGCCCCGGATGATCTCGATGGCCTCCTCCAGCATCTCCAGCCGGACATCGAGCTCGGGCCACGCGTCACCGAAGATGTGCTCGTTGAGCGCCTCGCCGGTGCCGACGCCGAGCCGGAACCGGCCGCCGGTGAGGACCGCGCTGGTCGCGGCGGCCTGGGCGATCACGGCCGGGTGGATGCGTACGGTCGGGCAGGTCACCGCGGTGGTGATCGGCAGCGCCGTCACCTGGCTGATCGCGCCGATCATCGACCAGACGAACGCGCTCTGCCCCTGCGCGTCCACCCAGGGGTGGTAGTGGTCGGAGATCCACAGCCCGGCGAACCCGGCCCGCTCCGCGCCCTTGGCCTGCTCGAGGAGCTCGGCCGGCGAGTACTCCTCGCTGGAGAGGAAATATCCGATACGCATGGCCGCCCCGGTACCCCTATTTGCCTCCGAACATGCGGCGGATCGCCCAGATCAGGAACAGCACGGCGAGCGCCACGCCGAGCAGGCGGACGGCGTGGACCTCGGACCAGTCGATCTCGGTCCAGTCCATGTCAGCCGCCAGAGTGGGAGTGAGCACGTGCACATCCTAACGAGGTATTCACCGGCAGCTAATAGAAAGGTTTGTTGACTAATCGCGCCGAGGGGTGTGACCATAGGTCGCCGCAAGGGCGACACACGGGAGGTACGGGGGCTCATGTCCGATCACGGCGCATTGCCGGAACTGGCCGCTGCGGTGCTGCAACCGGGCTTCGTCGGCACCACGGCCCCGGACTGGGTCCGCCGGTGGCTCGGTGCCGGGCTCGGCGGGGTCGCCCTCTTCGCCCGCAACGTGGAATCACCCGCACAGGTGGCCGCGCTGACCGCCCGACTGCGGGCCGAGAACCCCGATGTGATCGTGGCCATCGACGAGGAGGCCGGTGACGTCACCCGGTTCGAGTCGCGGCACGGCAGCTCCCGGCCCGGCAACCTGGCCCTCGGCGCCATCGACGACCCCGAACTCACCGAGGCCGTCGCCCGGGACCTGGGCCGCGAACTCGCCGACGCCGGCATCACCCTCGACTACGCCCCCGACGCCGACGTCAACAACAACCCCGCCAACCCGGTCATCGGGGTACGGGCATTCGGCGCCGAACCACAACTCGTCGCCCGGCACACCTCCGCCTTCATCCGCGGTCTCCAGGAGTCCGGGGTGGCCGGCTGCGCCAAGCACTTCCCCGGTCACGGCGACACCGCCGTCGACTCGCACCACGACGTGCCGGTGATCGACCGCCGCCGGGCCGACCTGGAAGCCTGCGAACTCGTCCCGTTCCGGGCAGCCATCGCGGCCGGCGCCAAAGCGCTGATGACCGGCCATCTGCTCGTCCCCGTCTACGACCCGAACCTGCCGGCCACCCTGAGCCCGCGGATCCTCAACGGTCTGCTCCGCCAGGAGTTCGGCTACGACGGCGTGATCGTCACCGACGCCATCGAGATGCAGGGCGTACGCCGCCGGTTCGGCATCGAGGGCGCCACCGTCCGCGCACTGGCCGCCGGCGCCGACGCCATCTGCGTGGGCGGCGAACACGCCGACGAGCACACCGCGATCCGCCTGCGGGACGCCATCGTCGCCGCGGTCCGGTCCGGCGAGCTCCCCGAGGAGCGGTTGCGCGACGCCGTACGCCGCGTCCGTGACCTGGCCGCCTGGACCACCCGCACCCAGATCGCCACCGGCGCCCGGGCCGTCGCCGACGCCGCGGCCGCCACCGAGGTCGCCGTCCTCGGCTCCACCCTCGGCTTCGCCGCCGCCCGCCGGGCCGTGAAGGTCACCGTCACCGACGACGCCCCCACCCTGCCCATCACCGGGGCGCCGCACGTCGTCGAGTTCGCCCCGCCCCGCAACATCGCCATCGGCCACGAGACCCCGTGGGGCGTCGGCGAACCACTGGCCACCCTGCTGCCCGGCACCACCAGCGTCCGATTCTCCGCCGACGACCTGGAATCCCTCGCCGACCCGGCCGCACCGGTCCTCGCGGGCGTGGGGGAGCGGCCGCTGGTGCTGGTCGTCCGGGACATCCACCGGCACCCCTGGATCGAACGGACCCTGCAGTCGGTCCTCGGCATCCGCCCGGACGCGATCGTGGTCGAGATGGGCATCCCGGTCACCGTCGCCGGCGGCGTCCACATCGCGACACACGGGGCGACGCGGGCACTGGGCCGCGCCGCCGCCGAACTGATCGCCGGCGTGACAGTCCCGGAGCCGGCCCCTCAGCCGATCGCCGCCTGAACACGGTCATACCGCCTGTTTTCGGGCAGGCTTTCTGACCTCGGCCAGGCCTGCTGTCCGAGCAGCTTTCGCCGCTCGGACGGCAGGGGGGCCGTCGTGTGGTCTGCGGGCCTCTAGGCGTAGATGGTTCTTGCCAGGCGGTGTGGGGTGCGGTTTGGCGCGTCAGTCGGGCGTGTTGGCTGATGCGGTGGGCTTGCCAGGCGGTGTGGGCGTGGGGTGCGGTTTGTCGCGCCAGTCGGGCGTGTTAGTTCTTGGGGTGGGTTAGCCAGGCGGTGTGGGCGTGGGGTGCGGTTTGTCGCGCCTACCGGTATTGGCGGTTCGCGCGGTGGGTTTGCCAGCCAGCCTCGGCGCGGAAGCGGTGGATGGCCCCGAAACGGTTGGCTTCGCATCGCGGTGAGGTCACCCGCACAAGATCTACTACTCGGCCGATCTTGGTCGTTTGGTGCCGGAAATGAGTCTTCTTCTTCTGGGGTGCAGGACGGCGAGTGGTCAAGCCTCGTCCGGGCGCTGCTGTCACGACTAGGGCTGGGGCTCCCCGGGCCAGTTCCCGATCTTGTGGACCTGACGCCGGAGTCGAGCGCGCACGATCGAATTCCTGCTCCTTCTTGTGCACTGAGCTGCGGAAATCCGGCACTTCGCGCCCAAGATTGCGAACCTGATTGATCTTGGGCGGGAGGTGCCGGACCGCATCGCACAAGAACGTCGGCCGCGCGTCGATCTTGAGTGTCAAGGGTGCGTGCGGACTCACCCGCTCGAGGCCTGGCGGATACGGACCTGAGTAACCGAGAAGAAGACTCAAATCCGGATGTAAATGACCAAGATTGACCGAGATCCGGATCTTGGGTATTTGACGCTGGGTTTATTGGATACAAACCGGGCGCAGTGTGGGTAGCCGTAGCCCATGCACTCTTCGCCACCGACGACAGTGACCCTCTGCCTGCCGTGAGGGACGCTGCCATGCGGGAGCGGCTGCCGCGCTGCCTGGGAAGCAACACAGTGAGCCCGGCCTGCCGTGAGGGGCGCTGCCATGCGGGAGCGGCTGCCGCGCTGCCGGGGGAGTAACGCCATGACCCCAGCCCACCGCGAGAAGCGTTGCGTGCCGGGACCTGCACGGCGCTCCCGAACCCCGCAGTGAAAGGCGCTGCATCCGCCCAGGGAATGCGACGCGGTGACCACGGCCGGCCCCGGCGAGCGATGCCCTCAGCGGGCCACCACGTCCTCGTATTCTGTGTGTTCCCTGATGAAGTGGGCGAAGAACGGGCACGACGGAACCACCCGATCACCCCGGGTTCGGATCTGGTCGAGGACCTGCCGGGCCAGCTCGCCGGCCAGGCCACGTCCGCGCAGCTCAGGGGCGGTTTCGGTGTGCAGGATCTGGACGGCGCCGTCGCGCAGCCGATAGGTCGCGAGCGCGCCCACCCGACCGTCCACGGACAGTTCGAAGCGATGTTCGGCGGTGTTGTCCCGGACCGGGTAGTCAGTCACGCTCACAGCTTATGTTTGCTTTCACCCCGTACCGTGAGAAGGGTGTTGATCTCGAAGCCTCCGCGCCGCCTCGCCGCCGCTCTCGTCTCCGCCGCTCTCGGCCTGACGCTGCTCACCGGGTGTGGTGACGACGTCAGCTGTGGGCTCGACCAGTGCACCGTGACGATTCAGCGGGAGACGAACGCCAGCGTGAACGTCCTCGGTGTGGAGGCGAAATTCGTCTCCGCCGACGAGAACACGGTGACGCTCGATGTCGCCGGCGAGCAGATCCAGATCACCAAGGGGCAGCAGGCCGTCGATGTGGCCGGTCTGCAGGTGAGTCTGTCGAGCGTGACGCCCGATGCCATCCAGGTGGAAGTGTCCCGCTGAGGGCGCGAGTTTGACGATCGACGCTCCTGGTGACATTGGGGGGCATGACCTCCGCTGCCTCGAACGTCAAACACACCGCGTCACGGGCCGCCGACAGCAAGCCCCTGGAGCTCCTGGCCCGGGGCGGCTTCATCGGTTACGGCATCATCCACCTCCTCTTCGCCTGGATCGCGCTGCAGGTGGCCTTCGGCACCGGCTCCGGACAGTCCAGTGACCAGTCCGGGGCCCTGCAGGCCATCGCGCAGCAGTCGTTCGGCAAGACTCTTCTGATCATCATCGCCGTCGGCCTGGCCGCCATGGCGATCTGGCAGGCGTTCGAGGCCGCGATCGGCGAGAGCGGCCCGCGGGACCGCACCGCGACGGCCGAGCGGGTGCTCTCCGGCGTCCGTGCCGTCCTGTACGGCTACCTCGCCTTCATGGCCGTCAAGATCGTGCAGGGTTCGAACGCCTCGATGGGCGACAGCTACGAGAGCAAGACGTCCGGCCTGCTGGCCTCGAGCGGCGGCCGGTGGCTGGTCGGCCTGATCGGCCTGGTGGTGATCGGCGTCGGCGTCGGGATGACGTACTACGGCTGGAAGCGCAAGTTCACCCGGCACCTGAACACGCAGCAGATGCCGGCCGGCACCCGCCAGCCGATCATCAAGCTGGGCGTGGCCGGCTACATGGCCAAGGGTGTCGCGTACACGATCGCCGGTGTCCTGGTCGTCACCGCCGCCGTCACCTACGACCCGGACAAGGCCCGTGGCCTGGACGCGGCCCTGAAGACGCTGGCCGGTTACTCCTGGGGTGTCTGGCTGCTGGCCCTGATCGCCGCCGGCATCGCCGCCTTCGGCGTCTACTGCGTCGCGCAGGCCCGATACCGCAAGATCTGACACTGGACCCGCGGCGGCGGCGGATGTGAGCTATCTCTGACATCCGCCGCCACCGGTGTGCCCGGGCGCACGCAGGGGGAAGCCTGTGAGGCGTGGGAGGTAACACAATGTCCAACGTCATGTCCGCCGTCGTCGCCGTGGCCGGAGCGGCCGTGGTGGCGATCGTGTTCGTCGAGCTGGTGCATTGGCTGGTCAAGCGGCTCGGCCGGAGATCGGCCCTGGCCGCCGACCTGGCCCGTACCATGCACCGGCCGTTCCTGGCCACCGTCACCCTGGTCGCCGTGCAGCAGGCGGTGCGGATCTGGGCCGGTGACTTCCCCGGCCGTTCCGGGGTGGTGCACGCGCTGGTGCTGCTCTGCATAGCCGCGGGGGCGTGGCTGGTCGGCGCGACCCTGCTGGTGCTGGAGGACATGGCGCTGGCGAAGTGGCGTACCGACGTCCCGGACAACCTGCGCCGCCGGCGGATCAAGACGCAGGTGGTGATGCTGCGCCGGGTGACGGTGGCCGCCATCGTGGTGCTGACCGTCGGCGTCATGCTGATGACCTTTCCGGACATCCGGGCGCTCGGCGCCAGCGTTCTCGCCTCGGCCGGTCTGATCAGCGTGGTGGCGGCTCTGGCCGCGCAGAGCACGCTGGGCAACATGTTCGCCGGGATCCAGCTCGCCTTCAGCGACGCGATAAGGGTCGACGACGTGGTCGTGGTGGAGCAGGAGTGGGGGCGGATCGAGGAGATCACCCTGACGTACGTGGTGGTGCAGATCTGGGACGACCGGCGGCTGATCCTGCCGACCTCGTACTTCACCGGAAAGCCGTTCCAGAACTGGACCCGCACCGCGTCGGCGGTGCTCGGCACGGCCGAGATCGATGTGGACTGGGCGACCCCGGTGGAGCCGGTGCGGGCCGAGTTGCAGCGGATCTGCGACAGCACCGACCTGTGGAACGGCAAGGTCTGCGTCCTGCAGGTCACCGAGGCCATCGACGGCCGGCTGCGGCTGCGGGCGCTGGTCAGCGCGAACGACGCGGCGGCCCTGTGGGACCTGCGGTGCCTGGTACGGGAACACCTGGTCGCCTGGATCTGGGAGCACCAGCGCAGCGCGGTGCCGAAGGTCCGTGCCGAGGTCGGGCAGGCCGTCTCGCTGCCGGTGCAGCCGGGCGGCCAGCACGGGCACAGCCGCCATCCGGACCTGGACGCGGACTCCGACGCGGCGCGGGTCTTCAGCGGCGGACTGGACGGTGACGCCCGTGGGGTGGTCTTCGGCGGTCCGGTGCCGGTTGCGTCGGACCGGAAGGATTGAGCGAGCTCTGATCAGGGCATACCCCGTGCACATGGAAAGGAGGACATGATGGCCGATGTCTTGAACGGCGCTCCTGCCCGGCCACTCTCCGAGCAGTCCACTGCTGAACTGGTGCAGCGCGCGAGCGAGCAGCTCGGCCGTCTGGTCCGTGACGAGCTCACTCTCGCCAAGGCCGAGCTCGCCGAGAAGGGCAAGCGCGCCGGGATCGGTGCGGGACTGTTCGGTGGCGCGGGTGTGTTCGGGCTCTACGGCCTGGGTGTGGCGATCGTGACGATCGTCGTCGCCCTCGACCTGGTCCTGCCGCTCTGGCTCGCGGCGCTGATCGTCACGGTGGTGCTCTTCGCTGTCGCGGGGGTGCTGGCGCTGCTGGGCAAGAAGCAGGTGAACAAGGCCGTCCCGCCGGAGCCGTCGGCCGCGATCGCGAGCGTGAAGGCCGATGTCGACGAAGTGAAGCACGCGGTCAAGGAGCGTAGCCGGGCATGAGCGACAAGAACGGGAACAACGGGAACACCGGGAACGACGCGAAGCCGGATCTGACCGAGCTGCGGGCGGACATCCGGCAGACCCGGGCCGAGCTGGGTGAGACGGTGCAGATGCTGGCCGCGCGCGCGGACGTCAAGGCCCGCGCCCGTGAGCAGGTCGAGGAGACGAAGCAGCGGGTGCTGACCCGGGCGGCGACGATGACCGGGCGGGTGCGGGAGGCGGCGCTGGGCGCCTCCGAGCATGTGCGCGAGACGCCGCCGCGTGAGCTGGCGCACGAGGCCGGTTCACGGGTACGGGCGAATCCGTTCCCGGTCCTGCTGGCCGTCGCGGGTGTGGCGGCCGTGGCGGGGCTCATCCTGATCATGCGCGGGAGGCGTTGATGGCGGGCAAACTGTCGAAGGTCGCCCTGAAGCCGGTGAATGTGGCACTCGGCTTCGCGGCCGGCACGATCGCGGGTTTCCTGTTCAAAGAGGCATGGAAGGTCGTCTCCGGCGACGACGACGCTCCGGACGCCGGTGACCCGGATCGTGGGTGGGGCGAGATCCTGACCGCCGCCGCGATCCAGGGCGCGATCTTCGCGGTGGTGAAGGCCGCGGTGCACCGTGGCGGCGCCATCACCACGCAGAAACTCACGGGAACCTGGCCTGACTAGATCATCCAGGGCATAGACGAGGGTCTTGCCGGTCCTCCGCTTCGAACACCTCGAAGCGGGGGACCTTTTCCATATCGGTCACCCATTATTGGATTCCTTCGAGGGGCAGCTTTACGGGCTGATTTTCGGGTACAGTGTGGCCAGTTTTTGCGTACGTGGTTCGCTGCTTCCGGTCGACCCACGCGACGCCAGCCCCACCCGGGAGGGTCGGAAGGCGTCACGAGGGCCGGGCGGAGGGGACGTCCTCTGAAAGGCCGCCTCGCGGTACCGCTGCTCGAAAACGGTCATCGGCCCCGCGCTGCCGCGGTTGGGCGGGCCGGCATTTTCAGAAGGAGAGTTCAGCATGGCGCAAGGAACCGTGAAGTGGTTCAACGCAGACAAGGGCTTCGGCTTCATCACCGTCGACGGCGGGGGTGCTGACGTGTTCGTCCACTTCTCGGCCATCCAGACGAGCGGCTACCGCACTCTGGAGGAGAACCAGCGGGTGGAGTTCGAGATCGCCCAGGGCCAGAAGGGCCCGCAGGCGGAGCAGGTTCGCCCGCTCTGAGACCTTATCTAAGCCGGTCGTGAGACCGGTTCGCCGACCGCCTGGCGGAGGTCGGCCCGACCGTGGCCCCGCAGCCTCATCGAGGATGCGGGGCCTCTTTCGTCCGGCTATCGGCCGGCGGAGCGCCGGCGCATCCCCACCACGATCAGCGCCAGGCCGGCGATGATCAGGAGGCCGCCGAGCACGGCCCACACGGTCCGGCCGCTCATCAGGCTGTCGCCGATGAAGTCCAGACCCTGCAGTGTCCACACCCCGCCGAGAACCAGAGCCAGCAGGCCGAGAGACATGGTGAGCCAGCCTCTCAACCGCGGCGGCTCCGTTTCATTGTTCACCATTTGCCGTGTACCTGCGGGCGAATCAACTCATCGTAGACCGCGGTGATCATTTCGTGGCTTTCCGGCGAGAGCGGCGCGAGGCCGGCGGCGGCCACGTTGGCTCGCGCCTGCTCCGGATTGCGCGCCCCGGGGATCACCACGGTGACGGCCGGCTGGTCGATGATCCAGCGGAGCGCGAACTGCGCCATCGTGGCCTCGGCCGGGACCAGCGGGCGCAGCCGGCGGACGGCCTCCAGGCCGATCTGGAAGTCCACTCCGGAGAACGTCTCGCCGACGTCGAAGGCATCGCCGTTGCGGTTGTAGTTGCGGTGGTCGTCGGCGGCGAACGTGGTGTTCTCGTCGTACCGCCCGGAGAGCAGGCCGCTGGCGAGCGGGACCCGGGCGATGATGCCGACCCCGGCCTCGGCGGCGGCCGGCAGCACCTTCTCGAGGGGCTTGAGCCGGAACGCGTTCAGGATGATCTGGACGCTGGCCACGCCGGGGCGGGCGATCGCGGTGAGCGCCTCGTCGACCCGCTCGACGCTCACCCCGTACGCCGCGATCCGCTTCTCGGCGACCAGGGTGTCGAGCGCGTCGAAGACCTCGTCGCTGCCGTACACCGGGGTGGGCGGGCAGTGCAGCTGCACCAGGTCGAGGGTGTCGACGCCGAGGTTGGCGCGGGAGCGGTCGGTCCAGGCCCGGAAGTTGTCCAGGTGATAGTTCGCCGGCTCCTGCGGCAGCCGGCGGCCCATCTTGGTGAACACGGTCAGGCCGGGACGGTCCTTGATGAACGAGCCGATGATCTGCTCGCTGCGGCCGTCGCCGTACACGTCGGCGGTGTCGATGAAGGTGACGCCCGCGTCCACGGCGGCCTGCAGGGTCGCGTGCGCGTCGGCCTCGCTGACGTCACCCCAGTCGGCGCCGAGCTGCCAGGCGCCGAGACCGACCACTCCGACGCTGCGTCCCAGCTTCCGAAAGCTTCGATTTTCCACATCGTGACACTACCGCCCGGCTGATAGCTTGAAACAAGACGAACGTACGGTTTGGAGGGCGCATGTGGGATCCCGCTGTCTACCGCCGGTTCGGGGCCGAACGCTCCCGGCCCTTCTTCGATCTCGTCCGGCAGATCGGCGCCGGCAGCCCACGGACCGTGGTCGACCTCGGCTGCGGTCCCGGTGAACTGACCCGGACCCTCGCCGAGCGCTGGCCCGCCGCGAGGATCACCGGGATCGACTCGTCGCCGGAGATGATCGCGAAGGCCACCGCCGATCCCGGGCCGGTCGAGTTCCGGCTCGGCGACATCGCGGACTGGGAGCCGTCGCCGGACGTGGACGTGGTCGTCACCAACGCCGCGCTGCAGTGGGTCGACGGGCACCCGGAGATGCTGGCCCGCTGGGTCGCCGCGCTGCCCGCCGGCGCCTGGCTCGCGATGCAGGTCCCCGGCAACTTCGGCAGCCCGGCCCATCAGGCGGTGCGGGAGCTGGCCGGGCTCGAGGGCGACCCGGTCCTCGACGCGGCGGGCTATGCGGAGCTGCTCACCGGGGCGGGTGCGTCGGTGGACGCGTGGGAGACCACCTACCTGCATCTTCTGCCCGTGCAGGCGGAGCACCCGGTGCTGCGCTGGCTGGAGGGGACCACGCTCCGGCCGATCCGGGCGGCCCTCGCCGAGGACGAGTGGACGGCGTTCCGGGCCGCGCTGGCGGCTCGGATCGCCGCGGACTATCCGGAGCGGCACGGCCTCGTGGCCTACCCCTTCCGCCGTATCTTCGTGGTGGCCCACACCCCCCCGACAGCGTGTGGAGTTCGGCCGTCCATGACGCCCGAACTCCACACGCTGTCGGGACGTCAGGAGGACATCTTGAGTGACTTGACCGCGTTCATCGCCGGCCTGCCCAAGGCCGAGCTGCACGTCCACCACGTCGGCTCGGCGTCGCCGCGGATCGTGGCCGAACTGGCCGCCCGGCACGAGGGCAGCTCGCCGGTGCCGGCCGACCCGGCGCTGCTGGCGAAGTATTTCGAGTTCCGGGACTTCGCGCACTTCATCGAGGTCTATCTGAGCGTGGTCGACCTGATCCGCGACGACGAGGACGTGCGGCTGCTCACCTACGAGATCGGGCGGGAGCTGGGCCGGCAGCACGTGCGGTACGCGGAACTCACCGTCACGCCGTACTCCAGTGTCCGCCGCGGCATCCCCGCGAAGGCGTTCTGCGAGGCGATCGAGGACGCCCGGGCCGCCGCCGCCCGGGACTTCGGCGTCGAGCTGCGCTGGTGCTTCGACATCCCGGGGGAGGCCGGGCTGGCCGCGGCCGAGGAGACGCTGCGGATCGCTCTCGGCGAGCGGCCCGAAGGCCTGATCAGTTTCGGACTTGGCGGGCCGGAGATCGGGGTGCCACGGCCGCAGTTCAAGCCGTACTTCGACCAGGCGCGCGCGGCCGGGCTGCACAGCGTCCCGCACGCCGGCGAGACCACCGGGCCGGAGACCGTCTGGGACGCCCTGCGCGAGCTGGGCGCCGAGCGGATCGGCCACGGCATCGCCGCCGCCGAGGACGAGCGGCTGATGGCGCACCTCGCCGAGCACGGCATCCCCCTGGAGGTGTGCCCCACCTCCAACCTGCGCACCCGGGCCGTCGCCGACCTCGACCAGCACCCGATCGCCACCCTGGTGGCCGCCGGGGTGCCGGTCAGCGTCAACTCCGACGACCCGCCGATGTTCGGCACCACCCTGGAGCAGGAGTACGCGGTCGCCGCCCGCCTGCTGGACCTGGACGCCGCCGGGGTCGCCGAGCTGGCCCGCGCCGCCGTCCGGCACAGCTTCCACACCGGCGCCGGGAAGGCGGCCCTGATCGCCGAGATCGACGCCTACACCACGGCTCAGGGGTAGAGCGGGTCCTGCCAGCACGCGACCATCGTCACGGTGCCGATGGTCAGGATGGTCAGCCAGCGCACCAGCCGCCGTCCGTTGAACCGGGCCGGACCCTCGTCCGGCTCGGTCTCCGGCCTTCTCAGCAGATCAGGCATTCGCTTCTCCTCCGTCAAGGGGTGACGCGGCCTCAGTCGGGGACCGCCGTCCAGCTCTGGTGCCGCTGCTCGGTGTCCTCCTGCAGGACCAGGACGCGATTCGTGCCGAAACGCTGGGCGCCGACCCCGATCACCAGGTCACCGGTGGCGGCGCGGATGGTGAAGCCGTACGCCGAGGCCCGCAGCGTCCACCGGCCCGCCGGGCCGGACGTGCAGTCGCCCTGCACCAGCGGGGCGCCGGAGACCGCGGCTCCGCCGAGCGGCACCGCACACCGGTTGCTCGCCTTCGAGACCAGCGTGTATGTGCCGTCCTCGGCCGGCACCAGCTGCCACTGCTGCTGGGTGCCGCCCTCGTCGTTGCCGAGGGTGACCGGGGTGCCGTCGGTGGAGCGGGCCGCGTACAGGTCGGCCGCGCCGCCGGTCAGCGAGTTGGTCAGCACGAACCACGAGTTCTGCACCGGGCGAGCGGCCGGGGCGGTCTGCGCGGTCGCCTTCGCGAGGTAGCCAAGCTTGCGGTTCCGGATCTCCACCAGGTACTTCGCGTCCGGTCGCAGGCCGATCAGGCGGGCCCGGGTGGACCGGGTGCTGGCCACCGGCTCGCCGTCGACCGAGACCTCGTAGTCGGCGTCGTTGCTGGCCGCGCTCCAGTTCAGCCGGACCGACCCGCTGGTCGGCTCGCGGATCTCCAGCACCGCCTGCACGCCGTCGTTGGTGACGCCGGGCGGGGCGGCCGGGACCGCGCCCTCCTCCTGGTCGCCGGTGCCGGGCGGGGCGGTGGCCGAGGCCCTGGCCGACGGCGCGGCCTGGTGCGCGACCGGCGCGACGTCGATCTGCGGGACGGCCGGGGTGGTGCTCGGGTCCGGCGCCGGGACGGCCGAGCCGCTGGCACTGGGCGAGACGCTGGCGCTCGGCTCCGGGGAGGCCGGGTCGCTCGGGCTGGGGGTCGGGCTGGTCGGCGCCGGGACCGGGGTGGACGGCCCGGCCGACGGCGGGGCCGACGACGGGGCCTTGCTGGGCACCGCAGCGCCCGGCACGTCCGGGATGTCGTCGCCGCCGTCGCTGCGCAGCAGGAACTCGCTGAGCGCGACGTTCCAGTGCTTGTCCAGGTAGCTGCCCTGCTCCGGGTTGGTGCTGAAGTAGTCGTCGTGACCGCAGTCGAGGCGGATCGCGTTCTTCTTCGGGCACACGCTCTTCATCGGTTTGCCGGTCCGGTCCGGGGCGCACAGGAGGTCGTACCCGTCCAGGCAGCTGCCCGCGCCGGTGGCGTTCGGGGAGTCGGTGAGGACCGCGCCGAGGGTGTGGGTGAGCTGGTGTGCGGCGACCGTGGCGCTCCAGCAGCCGGCGTCGACCCGGGCGTACGACGGGCCGCCGTTGTTGCGGTTGCCCCGGCCCGCCCGGGTGTCGTTGACGTAGGTGGAGATGCCGCAGTACAGGTTCGTGTCGGCGAACATCAGGTACTTGCGGTCGGTCCGGTTGTAGCCGAGGCTGCGCAGCGCGTCGACGGTCGCCGCGAACGAGCGCAGCGACCCGTTCGGCAGCTGCACCTCGACCACGTCGGCCCGGCACTCGGGCGTGGTCACGTACCGGATGTGCCGGGAGCCACCGGTCTCGCCCGCGCTGGCGTCGTAGATCTGGTCGACCCCGGCGGCCCAGGTACGGAACGAGTTGAGGAACTTCGTGTACCGGCTCGCCGACGTCCCCTCGTGCAGGTACAGCAGCTGCACCCGCTTGCCGGTCCGTCCGTCGCCGGCACACGCCACGTCGTCCGGCCCGAGGATGAAGTCGGCCTGGCCGGGCGCCGCGTCCGGGACCAGCGCCGGGGCGTCCGCGGTGATCGCGCTGCCGCCCTCGTCCCGGGCGATCTCGGCGTCGCCGGGCACGCCGCCCTTCTCCCGCCGGACCACCGGCACCGCGTTGCTGCCGGCCGTCACCGGGGCCACGTCGCGGCGTACCGCGAGGCCGTCCGGCGCCGCGTCCGGGCCGTGCGTGCACGTCTCGTCGAACAGCTGGTACGCCCCGGAGCAGACCGAATCGGACGAGGCCAGCCGCAACCCGCTGTAGACCAGCCCCTGCTCGGGGGCGTCGGCCGGGACCGCGGACAGGGCGAGGTCGTCACGGGCCGGCCCGGCGCCGATCACGCTGGGGCCGAGCACGCCGCCGACGCCGAGCAGGGTCAGGCCCAGGGCTACCGGAAGAAGCCGGAAGGTCGCGGAGCGTGTCCGGAGTTGATTCCGTCTGCTCGCCGCGCGACGCCGTCCTGGCGGCGTCCCGCGGAACGTCGGCCTGCGATGCGCGGACACGGCGTCTCCTCGTCGAGCTGGGTGGCGGTGGGAGGGACCCATGGGGTGGCCGCCTCCCACCGCGCGGTGGCTTACCGGGTCGCGGCGATGGGGACGCGCTGCGGATGGCGATCCGGGAAGCCGGATGGGATCGAAGGGAACCATGCCAGCCCTGCGCCGCGAAAGGAACGTTCTTAAAAAACTTATAAGCCGGGGCTGTTCCGAACGGGGGACGGCGCTCATTCCGGCCCCCGTTGCCAGCGTCGCCGTTGGGGGTCCCGGTCGCGGGTCAGCCGGCCCCGGCCGACGAGGCCGAACCGGCTCGGCTGCTTCGGGGTGGCGTCCGCGTCGGCCAGCAGCATCACCACGCTGGCCCCGCCCATGGCGGCCCGGTCGATGCTGACCGAGCCCCCGGTGGCCTGGGCCGCCCGGCGGGCGATGTCCAGGCCGAGACCGGTCGAGCCCTGCTGGCTCTGGCCGCGGCGCAGCGCCTGCTCGGGGTCCGGGATGCCCGGCCCGGCGTCGTCGATGCGCAGCGCCACCCAGCCGTCCCGGCGGGACAGCGCCACCTCGAAGGCGGTGCCCTGCGGGGTGTACCGGAAGACGTTGCCGAGCACCGCGTCCAGCGCGGCGGCCAGCTCGGCCCGGGCCACCGGCACCGGGATCCGCAGGTGCGCGCCGACCACGCGGTACTGCCGGTCCTGGTCGCCGGCGAGCGCCGACCAGAAGCGCATCCGTTCCCGGACCACCTCGCTGGCGTCGCAGAGCCCTTCCTCGGGCTCGGCGGCGACCCGGTCGGCGACCGCCTGCCGGGTGGTGTTGATCAACTGGTTGACCTCGTCCTCCAGGGTGGCGATGGCCTGCCTGATGCGCCGGATGCCACGACGGCGGTCCACCTCGGCCTCGGTGAGGTCGATGATCTGGGTGTCGTCGGGGTCGAGCGCCTCGGCGTCCAGCCGCAGCGCGGTCAGCGGGGTCCGCAGCCGGTGCGACAGGTCGGCGACGAGCTCCCGCTCGTCGGTCCGGGAGGTTACCAAGCGGTCGGCCATCCGGTTGAAGGCGTAGCCGGCCTCGGCCAGCTCGCGCGGCCCGGACGGGTGCACGCGGACGCCCAGGTCGCCGTCACCGACCGCGAGCGCGGCGTCGACCAGGTTGCGGGCCGACGCCACGGCGTTGCGGGCCAGCCGGTCCACCGCCACCACCGCGCCGCCGACCAGGAACACGGCCAGGCCGAGCAGCAGCCACCAGTCCCGGGCGGTGTTGTGGGTGAGGTCGGAGCCCGGCACGAACACCTCGACCACGAAGGTGCGGTTGCCGACGGTGACCGGGTGGAGCCGCACAGCGCCGCCGTCGACGTCCTCGACGCTCGGCGCCGGCGCGGTCGCGGCCCGGTCGATCAGCTCGGCGCTCGCCCGGCCGCCGGTGGCCGGGGCGATGCCCGGGGTGTGCACGACGGGGGAGCCGCCGGCCGCCTTGATCGCGGCGGTGACCCCCTTCTCGCCGGCGCTGCCGCTGAGGGCGCCCGCCACCGTGGCGGTGCGCTCGGCGGCGGTGGCCAGGGCGGCTTCCCGATGGTCGTTGCGCAGGCTCCAGCCGAGCGGGACGAGGAAGACCAGCGAGGCGATCGCCGTGGTGGCGGCGGTCGTGTACGCCAGCCGCAACCTCAGTCCGGCGCCACCAACCGGAATCCGACCCCCCGCACGGTGCGCAGGTAGCGGGGCTTCGCCGCGGACTCGCCCAGTTTCCGGCGGAGCCAGTACAGATGCACGTCGATGGTCTGGTCCTCGCCGACCGATGGCTGTCGCCATACCTCCTCCAGCAGCTCACGACGGGAAACCACCCGGCCCGGACGGGCGGCGAGGTAGGCCAGCAGGTCGAACTCCTTGCGGGTCAGCGCCAGCGGCTGATCACCGAGGGTGGCGCTCCGCTCGCCGACGTCCACCCGCAGGTCGCCCACCTCGTGGACGGCGGGCTGCGCGGCACGGCTGGCCCGCCCCACCCGCCGCAGCACGGTGGCGATCCGGGCGTCCAGGTGGGCGCCGGTGAACGGTTTGACCATGTAGTCGTCGGCACCGGCACGCAGCAGCCGCACGACGGTCTGTTCGTCGTCACGCGCGGTAGCGATGATGATCGGCACGTCGGTGATCCCGCGCAGCATGCGCAGGGCGTCCGACCCGTCCAGGTCGGGCAGACCGAGGTCGAGCACGACGAGGTCGGGCGTCTCCGCGGCGACCCGCCGGAGAGCCTCCAGGGCGGTGCCGACGGCGTGCACGGCGTGCCCCCGGTCGGCGAGCGATCGGAGCATGGCGCCGCGCACGACATGATCGTCTTCGACGAGCAACACCGTGGCCATGCGAAGACCGTAGCGTCCCGGGAGGGCTGGAACCTAAAGGGTGATCCAGCGAGAGCCTTTAATGACACTGAGTGATGGAATACGATCCGAAGTACCGATGTCTTTCACACTCTTCCCCGGTACGCGACGCGCCCTGGCCATGGACAGCCTCGCCGGCCTGAGTGTCGGCGACGCCCTCGGCGCCCAGTACTTCGTGCCCGGCAACAAACCCGCGGACCTGCTCGAAGCCCGGCTCCCCGGTCCGCCGTGGGACTGGACCGACGACACCGAACAGGCCTGCTGCCTGGTGGCCGTCCTCGCCGAGGGTGACTTCGACCGCGACGCGTTCGCCGAGCTCCTCGCCCGCCGGTTCGAGCCCTACCGGGGCTACGGCCCGGGCGCGGTGGTGATGTTGCGGCAGATCCGCGAGGGCCTGCCGTGGCCGATCGCCGCGGCGGCGGCGTTCGGCGGTCAGGGCTCCTGCGGCAACGGAGCGGCGATGCGGGCGGCGCCGCTGGGCGCCTGGCATGCGGATTCCCTGCCCCATGCGGCGATTGCGGGGGTACGCGCGGCAGAGGTCACCCACGCCCACCCGGAAGGGATCGCCGGCGGGGTGGCCGTGACCGTGGCCGCCGCGGTGGCCGCCGCCGCCCGGCTCAACGGGCACCGCCCGGACCCGGGCCGGTTGCTGCGGGCCACCGCCGGGCACACGCCGCCCGGAGTCGTGCACGACGGCCTGCTGGAGGCCGCCGCGCTGAGCCGGGCCACCGTCGCGGAGGCGGCGTACCGGCTGGGTTCGGGCGCGCAGGCGACCGCGCAGGACACCGTCGCGTTCGCGCTGTGGGTGGCCGACAGGTTCCTGGACGACTTCCCGGCGGCGGTGGCCGCGTGCGTGGCCGCCGGCGGGGACGTGGACACCACCGCGGCGATCGCCGGGGGAGTGGTGGCCGCGTACACCGGCATCGACGGCATCCCACCGGCCTGGCTCGCCGCCCGCGAACCGCTCCCCGCCTGGCTTCCCGCGTGTTGATTCGCGGCGCGATAGTCGGCTGAAGTCAACACGCGGGGTGGGGGCTTTGTGTGTGTCGAGTTGGGGCGCGATAGGCGGCGAAAGTCAACACGCTTGTCGTAGCGCCGGGCGAAAGCGGCGGTGGACCGGCGGATAGCATCAGGACGCTTGCTCACCGTCTGAATGGAGAACACCGTGTCTGCACCCCGTACACCCGCTGTGGCCGACCCACTAGTCGTCCCGGCCGGGACTACGGCGGCCGACGCGGTGGCCGCCGCCGGGCTCCCGGCGAACGGGCCGAAGGCGATCGTGGTGGTCCGTGAGGCCGACGGCCGGCTGCGGGACCTGACCTGGTCGCCCGCCGCCGACACCGAGGTCACCCCGGTCGCGATCGACACCCCGGACGGCCTCGACGTGCTGCGCCACTCGACGGCGCACGTGCTCGCGCAGGCCGTGCAGGACGTCTTCCCGGAGGCGAAGCTGGGCATCGGCCCGCCGATCCGGGACGGGTTCTACTACGACTTCGACGTGGAGAAGCCGTTCCAGCCGGAGGACCTGACGAAGCTCGAGAAGCGGATGCAGGAGATCGTCAAGGCCGGGCAGACGTTCCGCCGCCGGGAGTACGGCTCGCTCGACGAGGCGAAGGCCGAGCTGGCGAAGGAGCCGTTCAAGCTCGAGCTGGTCGACATCAAGGGCGACGTGGACGAGGAGGCCGCCGCGGTCGGCGCGGGCGAGCTGACCCACTACGACAACGTCGACAAGGACGGCAACCGGGTGTGGGGCGACCTGTGCCGCGGCCCGCACCTGCCGTCGACCCGGCTGATCCCGGCGTTCAAGCTGATGCGGTCGGCCGCCGCGTACTGGCGTGGCTCGGAGAAGAACCCGCAGCTCCAGCGGGTCTACGGCACGGCGTGGCCGTCACGGGACGAGCTCAAGGCGTACCTCAACCGCCTTGCTGAAGCCGAAAGGCGGGACCACCGCAAGCTGGGCACCGAGCTGGATCTCTTCTCCTTCCCCGATGAGATCGGGTCGGGTCTGGTGGTGTTCCACCCGAAGGGCGGCGTGATCAAGCGCGAGATGGAGGACTACGTCCGCGCCCGCCACATCGAGGAGGGCTTCCAGTACGTGGGAAGCCCGCACATCTCCAAGGAGAACCTCTTCCACACCTCGGGACACCTGCCCTACTACAAGGACACGATGTTCCCCCCGATGGAGCTGGAGGGGGCGAACTACTACCTCAAGGCGATGAACTGCCCGATGCACAACCTGATCTTCAGGTCGCGCGGGCGGTCCTACCGTGAGCTGCCGATGCGCCTGTTCGAGTTCGGCACGGTCTACCGCTACGAGAAGTCCGGCGTGGTGCACGGCCTGACCCGGGTGCGCGGCCTGACCCAGGACGACTCGCACTCCTACGTCACCGCCGAGCAGGCGCCGGGCGAGATCAAGCACCTGCTGAACTTCGTCCGGTCGCTGCTCGACGACTTCGGCCTGGACGACTACTACCTGGAGCTGTCGACCCGGGACCCGAACAGCGACAAGTTCATCGGTACGGACGAGCAGTGGGAGACCGCGACCGGCGTGCTGGAGGCCGTGGCGAAGGAGTCCGGCCTGGAACTGGTGCTCGACCCGGGCGGCGCGGCGTTCTACGGCCCGAAGATCAGCGTGCAGGCCAAGGACGCGATCGGCCGGACCTGGCAGATGTCGACCATTCAGTACGACTTCAACATGCCGGCCCGGTTCGGCCTGGAGTACCAGGCGGCCGACGGCACCCGGCAGGAGCCGGTGATGATCCACTCGGCGAAGTTCGGGTCGATCGAGCGGTTCTTCGGCGTGCTGGTCGAGCACTACGCGGGCGCGTTCCCGGCCTGGCTGGCGCCGGTGCAGGTGGTCGGCATCCCGATCCGCGACGACCACGCCGACTATCTGGCCGAGTTCGTGGCGAAACTGAAGAAGGAGGGCATCCGGGCCGAGGTGGACTACTCCACCGACCGGATGCAGAAGAAGATCCGCACCGCGCAGCAGCAGAAGATCCCGTTCATGGCGATCGCCGGTGACGACGACGTCAACGGCGGCACCGTGTCGTTCCGCTACCGGGACGGCTCGCAGCGCAACGGCGTCACCATCGACGAGGCCGTCGCGCACGTCGTCGAGATCGTCCGCTCGCGCACCAACACCGGACCGTCCGCCGCCTGACCCGCGCCGCCCCGCACGGCCTGCCGGCGTCACGTCGGCGGGCGGTGCGCGGCCGCTGTCACATGCGCCGGTTTCCGGAGAACGAAACGTCCGCCGGCTCCGCCTAGGATGTGGGGCGTGGACGAGCGGGAGCGGGCCGGCGATCCGGACGGGCTGGAGCGGCTGTGGACGCCGCACCGGATGACCTACATCTCCGGGGAGGATCGGCCGGAAGGCGGGTACGAGAAGCCCGGCGGCTGCCCGTTCTGCCTGGCGCCGGGCCGCCCCGAGGCGGAGACCCTGGTGGTGGCGCGGGGTGAGCTGGTGTTCGCGGTGCTCAACCTGTACCCGTACAACCCCGGTCACCTGATGGTCTGCCCGTACCGGCACGTCGCCGACTACACCGACCTGACCGAGGCGGAGACGATCGAGGTGGCCGCGTTCACCCGGACCGCGATGCGGGTGATCCGGGCGACCGGCAGCCCGCACGGTTTCAACCTGGGGATGAACCAGGGCGCGGTGGCCGGCGCGGGCATCGCCGCCCACCTGCATCAGCACATCGTCCCCCGGTGGGGCGGCGACGCGAACTTCATGCAGGTGGTCGGCTGGACGAAGGTGCTGCCGCAGTTGCTCTACGACACCCGTGACCTGCTGATCAAGGCCTGGCCGTCAGCCGCGGGATAGCGCCCGCACCCCGGCGACGATGTCCTCGGCGGACGGCGCGTTCGCCGGGTCGGTGAGCCACTGGGTGACCACGCCCGACATCAGCGCCATCTGTGCGGCCCCGACGGTCCGCACCGTGACGTCGTCCAGCGCGTCCTCCGGCGTGCCGGTGACCAGCGCCGCCATCGCCTTGCGGCCCTCGTGCACGCCGCCGGCCATCTGGGCGCGCAGCTCCGGGTTGTGCTGGCTCTGGATCATCGCCTCGACGCTGGCCAGCCAGAGCGGGCGGTCGGCCTGGATCGACCGGACCACCCGCCGCCAGAAGTTCAGCATCGGGTCGGCGCCGTCCGCCGGGTCCTCCGCCGCCATCGCCTGGCCGATGGCGGCGCCCCAGTCCTCCATGGCGCTCAGCATCGCCGCGGTGAGCAGCGCCTTCGTCGAGCCGTAGTGGTAGCCGATCGAGGCCAGGTTGGTCCCGGACAGGGCGACGATGTCCCGCGCCGTGATATTCGCGTACCCCTTCTCGTAGATCGCTTTCTTCGCGCCGACCAGCAGATCTTCCCGGTGCCCCATGCCGCGCATCCTAACTTCTATACAAGCGTATAAGACGTATGTATAGTTCGGCGTATGACGAAGCGCGAGGTCCTGATCTCAGGTGCGGGTGTGGCGGGTCCGGCTCTGGCCTTCTGGCTGACCCGGGCGGGGCATCGGGTGACCGTCGTCGAGCGGGCTCCCTCCCTGCGCGCCGGCGGCTACAAGGTCGACGTGCGGGGCGCGGCGACGACCGTCCTGCAGAAGATGGGGCTGCACGAGGTGGCCCGGGCGCACGACACCGGGATGCGCACCACGACCTACGTGAGCCGGCCGGGCAAGACCATCGCCTCGCTGCCGGCCGGTCTGCTGATGGGCCGCCGCGGCGACGACCTGGAGATCATGCGCGGCGACCTCGGCCGGATCCTGTTCGACGCCACCAGCGACGACACCTCCTACCGGTTCGGCGACGCGATCGCGAGCCTGGTGGACCGGCCGGACGGGGTGGAGGTGACCTTCGAGAGCGGTGACACCGGCCGGTTCGACGTCGTGGTCGGCGCCGACGGCCTGCACTCGGTCACCCGGCGGCACGCGTTCGGCGAGGTCGCGCCGCGGCACCTGGGCGCCTACATCTCGATCTTCTCGGCGCCCAACGTGCTCGGCATCGACCGCGAGGAGGTCAACTACGCCGAGCCCGGCAAGCTGACCTTCGCCTACTCGCTCGGCGCCGACCGGCCGGCCCAGATCGGGTTCGTCTTCGCGTCACCCGAGCTGAGCCACGACCGCCGGGACGTGGCGGCCCAGAAACAGGTCGTCCGGGACGCGATGGCCGGCCTCGGCTGGCGCACCCGCGACTTCGCCGACGCCCTCGCAGCCGCGCCCGACTTCTACTTCGACTCGATCAGCCAGGTCGAGCTGCCGCGCTGGTCGTCCGGCCGGGTGGTGCTGCTCGGCGACGCGGGCTATTGCCCGTCACCCGCTTCGGGTCAGGGCACCAGCCTGGCCCTGACCGGGGCGTTCGTGCTCGCCGCCGAGCTGGCGAAGGCGGACGGCGAACACACCGCCGCCTTCGCCTGCTACGAGACGGCCATGCGGCCGTACGTCGCGAAGAACCAGGCCTTCGGCCGGAAGATGGTCGGCGACATGGTCCCCGGCAGCCGGCTCGCCATCGCCTTCCGCAACTACGGCATGCGGACCCTGCGGTTCCACCCCGCCAAGGAGAAGGTGATCGACAAGGTCCTGGCCCCGCTGCACGAGGCGGCCGACGCCATCGTCATCTAGCCAGGGCGTGCTCCTTGCGGACGGCTTCGGCCAGGTGCGGGGGCATCGGCTCGTGCCGGATGTAGCGGCGGGTGAACGTGCCGGTGCCCGAGGTCAGGGCGCGCAGCTCCACCACGTACCGGACGAGTTCGGTCGCCGGGACCTCGGCCCGCACCACGCTGGCCTCGCCCGCGCTGCCGGATTCGCTGCCCAGCGGCCGGCCGCGGCGGCCGGAGAGGTCGCTCATGACCGCCCCGACGTACGCCTCCGGCACCCGGACCTCGATCTCGTCCACCGGTTCGAGCAGGGTGATCTGCCCGCTCTCGGCGGCCGCGCGCAGCGCCAGCGCGCCCGCCGTCTGGAACGCCGCGTCCGAGGAGTCGACGCTGTGCGCCTTCCCGTCGTAGAGCGTGACCTTCAGGTCGACCACCGGGTAACCGGTGGCCAGCCCCTTCTCCAGCTGGGCTCGGACACCCTTCTCCACCGACGGGATGTAGTTGTGCGGCACCGCGCCGCCGACCACCTTGTCGACGAACTGGAAGCCCTCGCCGCGGGGCAGCGGCTGCACCTCGATGTCGCAGACGGCGTACTGGCCGTGGCCCCCGGACTGCTTGACGTGCCGGCCGTGGCCCTTCGCCCCGCTGCCGAACGTCTCCCGCAGCGCCACCTTGACCGGCTCGGTGTCCAGTTCGACGCCGCCGGCCCGGAGCCGCTCCAGCACCACGTCGGCGTGTGACTCGCCCATCGTCCAGAGCACCAGCTGGTGGGTCTCCGGGTTGCGCTCCAGCCGCAGCGTGGGGTCACCGGCGACCAGCCGGCCCAGGTTCTTGGCGAGCGCGTCCTCGTCGGAGCGGGTCTTGGCCACCACCGCGATCGGCAGCAGCGGCTCGGGCATCGTCCACGGCTCCATCAGCAGCGGATTGTCCTTGCCGGAGAGGGTGTCACCGGTCTCGGCGCTGCCCGACTTGGTGATCGCGCAGATGTCGCCGGCCACCGCCTGGCCGATCTCGCGCAACTGGGCGCCGAGCGGGGAGTACACGTGCGCCACCCGCTCGTCGGCGTCGTGGTCGGGGTGGCCGCGTTCGGCCATCCCGTGGCCGGAGACGTGCAGCGTCTGGTCCGGGCGCAGGGTGCCGGAGAAGACCCGGACCAGCGACACCCGGCCGACGTGCCGGTCGATCGTGGTGCGGACCACCTCGGCCACCAGCGGGCCGTCCGGGTCGCAGGCCAGCGGGGCGCGCGGTGAGCCGTCCACGCCGGTGACCACCGGCAGGTCGTGCTCCAGCGGCGACGGGAAGCCGCTGACCAGCAGGTCGAGGAGGGCGTCGAGGCCGACGCCGGTGCCGGCGCAGACGGGGATGACCGGGTAGAAGTTGCCCTTCGCGACGGCCTTCTCCAGGTCCGGGATGAGCGCGTCGGTGCTGATCAGCTCGCCGCCGATGTAGCGGTCCATGAGGGTCTCGTCCTCGCTCTCGGCGATGATGCCCTCGATCAGCGTGTTCCGGTCGTCGGCGATCGGGTTGAGGTGCTCGCGGTCGGCCTCCCGGGCCACCGGGGGATAGCCGGCGGAGTAGTCCAGCACCCGCAGCGTGACCAGGCCGATCAGGCCGGCGACCGACTGGCCGTCGTCGCCGAGCATCGGCTGGAAGACCGGCAGCACGTTGTCGCCGAACGCCTCCTGGCAGTCCTGCAGCGCCTCGTCGTAGTCGGCGCGCGGGTGATCCAGCCGGGTGATCGCGACCGCTCGCGGCATGCCGACCGCGGCGCACTCGTCCCACAGGGCGATGGTGGAGTCGTCCACCCCGTCGACCGCGGAGACGACGAAGAGCGCGGCGTCCGCTGCCCGCAGGCCGGCGCGCAGCTCCCCGACGAAGTCGGCGTAACCGGGGGTGTCCAGCAGATTGATCTTGACGCCGTCGTGCACGAGTGGCGCGCAGGCCAGCGCGACCGAGCGCTGCTGGCGGATCGCGGCCGGATCGTGGTCGGTGACCGTGGTGCCGTCGGTGACAGTGCCCGCCCGGGGGACCGTGCCGGTCGCTGCGAGCAGCGCCTCGGCCAGGGTCGTCTTCCCGGAGCCGGAGTGGCCGACCAGCACCACGTTGCGAACTCTGCCGGGGTCTGTCACCACCGGCGCGCCCGCGCCGGCAATCCCCTTCTCCGAAGTCTTCTGCGCCATGCCGAGCGCTCCCGTCGTGTCCAGTTCGTTACGCCGTTGGTCTTTGAATCCCACACCCGGCGAGGTAGTGGTCGCAAGGACCTTCAGCCCTGCAAAGGTGCCGGATGGTGACGATACGGCCACTGCCGGGGTCGGGCCGTACCACCACTGGTCGTGCGCCGTTATGGTGGGACGGCCATGGCAAAGATCGTTCAAAGTACGGCCCGCGCCGTCGTCGCGTACGGCGTCGACCCGCTCGCCCGTCTCCTGCTCCGGATCGGCGTGTCCCCCAACGCGGTCACCATCGCCGGAACCGTCGGCGTGCTGATCGGCTCCTATTTCGGCGCCCGCGGACACCTCTTCTGGGGCACCGTGATCGTAACCGCGTGCGCTCTCACCGACGTCCTCGACGGCACAATGGCCCGGATGCGGGGCGGGTCCGGCAAGTTCGGGGCGCTCCTCGACTCCTCGATGGACCGGATCGCCGACGGCGCGGTCTTCGGCGCCGTCGTCTACTACCTGGCCACCGAGGGCAACCCGTACAACGGCGTGGTCGCCGCCCTGATCAGCGTCGTGTTCGGCCAGGTCGTGTCGTACGTGAAAGCCCGCGCCGAGAGCCTCGGGCTGAACGCCGACGTCGGCATCGCCGAACGCCTGGAACGGCTGCTCATCGTCGGCGCCGGCGGCCTGCTCGGCGCCGCCGATCAGGACTGGGGCTTGCCCGCGGCGATGTGGGTGCTCGCCGTCCTCTCCGTGATCACCGCCTTCCAGCGGCTGATCCACGCGGCCCGGACCGAGGTGCCGGCGGCGTGAAGGACAGGCTGACCGAAATCGGGTACCTCGCCGCCTGGCGGCTGGTCCGCGCGATGCCCCTGCCGGTGGCGAAGAAGCTGTTCACCACGGTGGCCGACCGGGCCTACCGGAGCAACGGGCCGGCCACCCGGCGGCTGCGGAGCAACCTTCAGCAGGTGGCCGGACCGGAGATGCCGGACACCCTGGTCCGGGACGGCCTCCGGTCGTACGCGCGGTACTGGATGGAGGCGTTCCGCCTGCCGGCGCAGACCCGCGAGCAGTTCCTCGACGGGTTCTTCATGGAGCCGGAGAGTTACCAGCAGTTGAAACAGGCGGTCGCCGATGGCAACGGGGTGATCCTGGCGCTGCCGCACATGGGCAACTGGGACGCCGCCGGGGCCTGGGTGTGCTCGCACGACTGGCCGCTGATCACGGTGGCCGAGCGCCTCAAGCCGGAGGGTGTGGCCAGGCAGTTCCTGGCGTACCGGGAGAAGCTCGGCATGAAGATCCTCCCGCACGCCGGCGGGGACCGCCCGCCGCTCGACGTGCTCGAGGAGCACCTCGGCAAAGGCTGGGTGGTGCCGCTGCTCGGCGACCGTGACCTGTCCCGCCGGGGCGTCGAGGTGGAGTTCTTCGGCGGGCGGACCCGGATGCCGGCCGGCCCGGCGATCCTCGCCGCCCGTACCGGAGCGCCGGTCTTCGTGGTCGACCTCTGGTTCGACGAGCAGCGCACCGTGTCCCGGATGCGCCCCATCGTCCCGGCCACCGAGGGACCGCTCGACGAGCGGGTCAAGCAGACCACCCAGCGGATCGCCGACGCCTTCGCGGCCGGGATCGCCGACCACCCGCAGGACTGGCACATGCTCCAGAAGGTCTGGATCTAGGAGGGTTCGTGCGGATCGGGATCGTCTCGCCCTACTCGTTCGACGTCCCCGGCGGTGTGCAGAACCACATCATGGACCTGGCGGAGGCGCTGCTCGGCCTCGGTCACGAGGTGAGCGTCCTGGCGCCCGCCGACGACGACGCCGAGCTGCCGCCCTACGTGGTCTCCGCCGGCCGGGCCGTGCCGCTGCCCTACAACGGCTCGGTCGCCCGGATCGCGTTCGGCCCGGTCTCCACCGCCCGGGTCCGCCGCTGGCTGCGCCGCGGCGAGTTCGACGTGTTGCACGTGCACGAGCCGCTGTCGCCGAGCCTGTCGTTCCTGGCGGTGCTGTCGGCGCGCGGCCCCGTCGTGGCCACCTTCCACACCGCGATGACCCGGTCCCGGGCGCTGGCCGGCCTGCAGAACTTCCTGCAACCGGTGATGGAGAAGATCACCGCCCGGATCGCGGTCAGCGAGCTGGCCCGCAAGGTGCAGGTGGAACACCTCGGCGGCGGCGCGGTGGAGATCCCCAACGGGGTCGCGGTCCGCAAGTTCGCCGCGGCGCCGCCATTGCCGGGATGGCCCGGCGAGGGCGGCGCGATCGGTTTCCTCGGCCGTTTCACCGAGCCCCGCAAGGGCTTCCCCCTGCTGCGTACGGCGTACGTGTCCCTCGCCGCCGAACGGCCCGGCCTGCGGCTGCTGGTGGCCGGGCCGGGTGACCGCGACGAGCTGTACGACGACATCCCCAAGGAACTCCACGACCGGGTGGAGTTCCTCGGCCTGGTCTCCGAGCCGGACAAGGCCCGGATGCTGCGCAGCGTCGACGTCTACGTGGCCCCGAACACCGGCGGCGAGAGCTTCGGCATGATCCTCACCGAGGCGATGGCGGCCGGCGCGGCGATCGCCGCCAGTGACCTGGACGCCTTCCGCCGGGTCCTGGACGGCGGCCGGGCCGGCGCTCTTTTCCCTAATGGCGACGCGGACGCCCTGACCCGGCTGCTCGGCGAGCTGATGGACGACCCGGCCCGCCGGGCCGACCTGTCATCGTGCGCCCGGACCGTCGTCGGCGCGTTCGACTGGCCGAGGGTGGCCGATCGGGTGCTCGAGGTCTACGCGACCGCGATCGAGGCCGCCGACGGGCGGGTTTTCGACGAGGAGTGGTCCTCACCACAGGAGCGGTGAACGGCGGGCACTACGATGCCCCGCATGTGGTGGGTGGTGGGAGTCGTCGTGCTGGCCGCGATCTTCTCGGCGTACCTCGGCTGGACCGCCCAACGGGTGGAGCGTCTGCACACGCGGGCGCGGTCGGCCGAGCGCGCCCTGGACGCGCATCTGTTGCGCCGGGCCGCGGCGGCGGCGGTGGTCGCCGAGCAGTCCGACGCGGTCGAGCTGTACGCGGCCGCCCGTCTCGCCCTGGACGCCGAGCCGGGGGAGCGGGAGACCGCGGAGAACGACCTGACCCGGCAGTTGCAGGCGGTCGCCCTGGACCCGGCCGACCCGGCGGTGCGCACCCTGGCCGCGACCAGCCGGCGGGTGGTGCTGGCCCGGCAGGTGCACACCGATCTGGTCCGGGACGCGCTGAGCGCCCGCCGCCGGGTCTTCGTCCGGCTGCTCCGCCTGGCCCGCCGTTACCCCCGCCCGTACTACTTCGACATCGTCGAGCCGTCCCTGCCGGAGATCCCGGTCACGGTCCCGACCCCCGCCCCGCCCCCGGAGGACGTGCTCCCCGTCCGGGCGGTGTGAACCCCGGCCGGCCTTCGCGCCGGCCGGGATTCGAGGGGCCTCACCAGCCGCGCTCGGACAGGCGGTGCGGGACCGGCTCGTCCTCGACGTTGATGCCGACCATGGCCTCGCCCAGGCCCCGCGACACCTTGGCGATCACGTCCGGGTCGTCGTGGAAGGTGGTGGCCTTGACGATCGCGGCGGCACGCTGCGCCGGGTTGCCGGACTTGAAGATGCCGGAGCCGACGAACACGCCCTCGGCGCCGAGCTGCATCATCATCGCGGCGTCGGCCGGCGTCGCGATGCCGCCGGCGGTGAACAGCACCACCGGCAGCTTCCCGGCCTCGGCGACCTCCTTGACCAGCTCGTACGGCGCCTGCAGCTCCTTGGCCGCGACGTACAGCTCGTCCTCCGGCAGCGTCTGCAGCCGGCGGATCTCCGCCCGGATCCTGCGCATGTGGGTGGTGGCGTTCGAGACGTCGCCGGTGCCGGCCTCACCCTTCGACCGGATCATGGCCGCGCCCTCGGTGATCCGGCGCAGCGCCTCGCCCAGGTTGGTGGCGCCGCAGACGAACGGCACGGTGAACTGCCACTTGTCGATGTGGTTGGCGAAGTCGGCGGGCGACAGCACCTCGGACTCGTCGACGTAGTCGACACCGAGCGCCTGCAGCACCTGCGCCTCGACGAAGTGCCCGATCCGGGCCTTGGCCATCACCGGGATGGAGACGGCGCCGATGATGCCGTCGATCATGTCGGGGTCGGACATCCGGGAGATGCCGCCCTGGGCGCGGATGTCGGCCGGGACGCGTTCCAGCGCCATGACCGCGACGGCGCCGGCGTCCTCGGCGATCTTCGCCTGCTCGGCGTTGACCACGTCCATGATCACGCCGCCCTTGAGCATCTCGGCCATGCCGCGCTTGACGCGGGCGGTTCCGACGGCGGGCTGGTTCTCAGACATGGGGCTCGGCTCCTCGGTGCGGTTGGCTGATGAACGGGATCCTATGAACGGGTGAAGCGTGTTCCGATAGCCAATCGGCTCCCCAGTGGCCTGCTTGAACCCCTATGGCGAACCCCTGCCTATTGTGGGAGCCGTGAACATCGGAGTGCTGGCCCTGCAGGGCGACGTGCGCGAACACCTCTCCGCCCTGGCCGAGTCGGACGTGCTGGCCCGCCCGATCCGCCGTCCCGAGGAATTGGCTGACATCGACGGCCTGGTGCTGCCCGGCGGCGAGTCCACGGCGATCAGCAAGCTGGCGGTCACCTTCGGGCTGCTCGACCCGATCCGCAAGCGGATCGCCGACGGCATGCCGGTGTACGGGTCCTGTGCCGGCATGATCCTGCTGGCCACCAGCGTGCTGGACGGGCGGCCCGACCAGGAGTCGTTCCAGGGAATCGAGATGACGGTGCGGCGCAACGCGTTCGGCCGGCAGGTCGACTCGTTCGAGGCCACGGTCGCGATCGACGACATCGACGGCGGCCCGTTCCACGCCGTCTTCATCCGCGCGCCGTGGGTCGAGGAGGTCGGCCGCGACGTGCGGGTGCTGGGCCGCGTGGCCGAGGGTGCCGCCGCCGGTAGGATTGTGGCCGTTCGGCAGGGGAACCTGCTCGCCACGGCTTTCCACCCGGAGCTCACCGGCGATCTTCGCGTTCATCGGTACTTCGTCGAGATGGTCCGCCAGGCCCTTTGATCCAAGCGGAGGTTACGCATGTCCGGCCACTCCAAGTGGGCGACGACCAAGCACAAGAAGGCCGTCATCGATGCCAAGCGCGGCAAGATGTTCGCCAAGCTGATCAAGAACATCGAGGTCGCGGCGCGCACCGGCGGTGGAGATCCGGCGGGTAACCCCACGCTCTACGACGCCATTCAGAAGGCGAAGAAGTCGTCGGTCCCGAACGACAACATCAACAACGCGGTCAAGCGCGGCTCCGGCCTGGAGGCAGGCGGCGCCGACTGGCAGACGATCATGTATGAGGGGTACGGCCCGAACGGCGTCGCCCTGCTCATCGAGTGCCTGACCGACAACCGGAACCGGGCGGCCACCGAGGTGCGCACCCGGCTCACCCGCAACGCCGGCACGTTCGCCGACGCGGGCTCGGTCTCCTACCTGTTCAACCGCAAGGGCGTCGTGATCGTCCCGAAGGGCGAGCTGACCGAGGACGACCTGATGCTGGCGGTGCTCGAGGCCGGCGCCGAGGAGATCAACGACCACGGCGACTCGTTCGAGGTGGTCAGCGAGCCGAGCGACCTGATCGCGGTGCGGACGGCGCTGCAGGCTGCCGGCATCGACTACGACTCGGCGGAGTCGCCACTGGTGCCGACGATGTTCGTGCCGGTGGACGAGGAGGCGGCCCGCAAGGTGCTGAAGCTCGTCGACGTCCTGGAGGACTGCGACGACGTCCAGGAGATCTACACCAACGCCGATATCTCGGACGAGGTAATGGCGCTCATTGACGAGTGACAGGTTGATACGGAGCTAGTAGAGTGAGGGGGTGTTGACCGCCATGACTGAGATCAATAGGTCATTGTTCGAGGACCTGGATGTCGAAGACCTCATTCACCTGCCCGAAGGTCTTCGCTACGAGCTGCACGACGGAAACCTTGTCATCATGACGCCGTCCACGTTCTGGCATAAGGACATTTCAGGGCGTCTCTACTTCATGCTCCGTGTGGCTGGTCTCCGCGTGTTCCAGGACCCTGGAGTGCGCGGAGTCCGGCCGCGAGACTGCCGCCTTCCGGATGTCGGTGTGGTCACGCACCTGCCGGCGGGTGCGACGGACTACTCGAATCTGCACCCCTCGTTCTACTCGCTGGTAGTCGAGGTCGTCTCGCGGAGTTCTCCCAACGGGGAATACTCCGACAAGAAGGCCTGGTACGCCGAACATCGCATCCCGGAATATTGGATCGCTGACGAGACCCCGGATCGGTCAGACGATGACGCGGTCGTCACGATCTTCCGCCTGAACGAGTCCCGCGACAAACCGGACTACACCAAGGTGCGGTCTCTCTTGCTGTCCGAACTCGAACTGGAGTACCGCGGCTAGAGCGGGTCGGTGCTCAGCCAGGCCAGGTACTGGATCATGGTGAGCACCAGGAGCATGCTGCCGATCGCATAGGCGAGACCACGCCGCCACTGACTGCGGAGGTACGCGTGCACCCACGCGATCTCGGCGTCCGCCAGGGCGTCCAGGGAGGCTCTGGCCGTACCGGGAAGGACCGCGGCCTTGCGCAGCGCCAGGCTGCCGCCCGGCCGGCTGACCGGAACCACCGGGGACGGTGGCCGCAGCACCCGTACCTCGACGTCGTAGACCTGATCCTCGCGCCACTGCTTCGTCCGTGCCGCCAGGCGCTGCCGCATGCAGGTCTCGGTCCTGCCGAGCCACCGCAGCCGCCGCCACCGCCCGGCCAGATCGGTGAGCACGTCACGATAGATCTCCTCGAACACCGGCGCCCCGCCGACCAGGCGATACGCCTCGGCGCGCAGCTCCTGCTGGTGGGACGTGACGAAGGCGACGTAATCCGGTGGCGGCTCGTCGTCCATCGGCGGAATGAGGTGCATGGCGGACCTCCCGCATCCATCGTCGAGGCGTGTCGCCGGAAGCCGCAAGTGATGCGCGTACTAGGGTGTCGAACACACGTACGCGAGGGGAGACAGTTGGTGCGCGTGCTCGGCATCGACCCGGGGCTGACCCGATGCGGCGTCGGCGTCGTCGAGGGGGTGCCGGGCCGGCTGGGCAGACTCGTCGCCTACACCGTCGTGCGCAGCGAACCGGACGAGGACATCGCCCAGCGCCTGCTGCACCTGGACCGCTCGCTGGCCGCCCTGGTCGCCGAGCACCAGCCGGAGAGCGTCGCCGTCGAGCGGGTGTTCTCCCAGCACAACGCCCGGACCGTGATGGGCACCGCGCAGGCCAGCGGGGTCGCGATCCTGGCCGGGGCGCGGGCCGGGCTGCCGGTGCAGACCTACACCCCGAGCGAGGTGAAGGCGGCGGTCACCGGGTCCGGCACAGCCGACAAGGCGCAGGTCACGTCCATGGTGACCCGCCTGCTGAAACTGGACGCCCCGCCGAAGCCGGCGGATGCCGCCGACGCGATCGCCATCGCCATCTGTCACATCTGGCGCGGGGGCACCCGCGCCCGCCTCCAGGCCGCGGCGCAGGCCGCCGCCGTGTCCGCAGCCCGGTCCGCCGCCCGCAGGAGCAGCCGATGATCGCCAGTGTGCGCGGTGTGGTCACCGCGATCCTCCACGACAGCGCCGTGGTCGAGGTGGGCGGTGTCGGCATGCGGGTGCTCTGCACGCCGAACACGCTCGCCGGGCTGCGCACCGGCACGGAGGCGCGGCTGGCGACCACCCTGATCGTGCGGGAGGACTCGCTCACCCTGTTCGGTTTCGCCGACGAGGACGAGAAACAGCTCTTCGAGCTGCTCCTGACGGCCAACGGCGTCGGCCCGCGGATCGCGCAGGCGGTGCTCGCGGTCCACCAGCCCGACGTGGTACGCCGTGCGCTGGCCAACTCGGAGGTCGCGGTCCTGACCGCCGTCCCGGGCATCGGCAAACGGGGCGCCGAGAAGATGATCGTCGAGCTGAAGGACAAGATCGGCCCGCTGGGCGCCGCCGGCGCCGGGCCGTCCGGCCTGCTCAACGGCGCCTGGCAGGAGCAGGTCCGGCAGGGCGTGCTCGCGCTCGGCTGGACGGCGTCGCAGGCCGACCAGGCGGTGGCCGCGGTCGGTGAGACGATCGACGGCGAGGCGCCGCCGGTTCCGGTGCTGCTGCGCCAGGCGATCCGGCTGCTGGGCAAGACCCGATGATCTCCCCGGAGGGCGACGGCCTCGTGTCGCCGGACGCCTACGACGAGGACCTGGACGCCGAGGCCAGTGTCCGGCCCAAACGGCTGGCCGACTTCATCGCCCAGCACCGGGTCCGTGACCAGCTGGAACTGCTGCTCAAGGCGTCCCTGGGCCGGGGCACGCCCCCCGACCACATCCTGCTGTCCGGCCCGCCCGGTCTGGGCAAGACCACCCTGGCGAACATCGTCGCCGCCGAGCTGGGCACCGGGATCCGGACCACCAGCGGCCCGGTGATCGAGCGGTCCGGCGACCTGGCGGCGATCCTGACCGGTCTCGCCCCCGGCGACGTGCTGTTCATCGACGAGATCCACCGGATCGCGAAACCGGCCGAGGAGCTGCTCTACAGCGCGATGGAGGACTTCCGGGTCGACGTGGTGGTCGGCAAGGGTCCGGGCGCCACCGCGATCCCGCTCGACGTGGAGCCGTTCACGCTGGTCGGCGCGACCACCCGGGCCGGTCTGCTGTCCGGGCCGATGCGGGACCGGTTCGGTTTCGTCGCGCACCTCGACTTCTACTCCCACGAGGACCTGGACGCGCTGCTGCACCGGTCGGCCCGGATCCTCGGGGTGCGGATCGACCCGGACGGCGCCGCCGAGGTCGCCCGCCGGTCCCGCGGCACCCCCCGGATCGCGAACCGGCTGCTGCGCCGGGTGCGCGACTTCGCCGAGGTGCGCGCCGACGGCGTGATCACCGAGGCGGTCGCCAAGGCCGCCCTGCAGGTGTACGACGTCGACGCGCTCGGCCTGGACCGCCTGGACCGGGCCGTGCTGCGGGCGCTGATCGAGTCGTTCAAGGGCGGGCCGGTCGGGCTGTCCACGCTCGCGGTCGCGGTGGGGGAGCAGTCCGACACCGTGGAGGAGGTGTGCGAGCCGTTCCTGGTCCGGGCGGGACTGCTCGCCCGTACCCCGCGGGGCCGGGTCGCGACCGAGGCCGGCTGGGCCCACCTGGGGAAGACGCCGCCGTCGGACGGCCGGGGCGGAGTGTTCCAGGGCGACCTGTTCGCCCGGGACACATGACCTCCGACCGGCGCTTACAGCCCGTCACGGGAGCCCCGGCACAGGGTTTTCCCTCGTGATGTGAACGTGACGTGTGCCGCATTCGTTATCTCCAGGTTGACCTATTAGACTCGCCGCCGTTCCAACCGGAATCTGCATATCGCCCCGGCGCCCGCCCATCCGTCGCGCCGCGGCCTACGGAAGGCTTTCTTCGTGCTAGTGGCAGCTGACCAAGCGAGCGGCGGCAATTACTCCTTCCTGCTGATCATCGCGCTCCTCTTCGGGTTCATGTACTTCGTGATGATCCGCCCGCAGCAGAAGCAGCGTCGCAAGGCGGCGGAGATGCAGAACTCGCTCGGTCCGGGCGACGAGATCGTGACGATCGGCGGCCTGCACGGCACCGTTCGCGGAGTCGCCGACGACGCCGTTCTCCTGGAGATCGCGCCCGGTGTCGAGGTCCGTTTCGCGCGTCCCGCGATCGCCCGGGTCGTTCAGAAGTTCGACGAGGTCGTCCCGGAGCCGGACGCCGCCCCGCCGGTCGCCGACGTGGAGACCCCGGCGACGACGCCGGAGAGCCCCGTCACCGAAGTGCGCAAGCAGGACTGATCCGGATACCCCCACGCACCGGCCGGCGATGATCACGCCGGACCGGTGCGTCAGCCCGCCGTTCGACCGTCGACGGCCGGTCACCGACAGATAGCGCCGCGCGGTCGCGCGGCCGGAACACAGGGAGACCAAGAACCGTGGCACGACCACCACAGGGACAGATGCATCCTGGACGCCAGCTAGGCGTGCTCGGTCTGGTCTTTGTCGTCCTGTATCTGGCCGTCTTCTTCGCCGCCGGCGCGAAGGGAAGCTGGAAGGACCGGCTGGAGCCGAAGCTCGGCCTCGACCTGATCGGCGGCACGCAGGCCACCTATGTCGCCTCCCAGCTGGGCCAGCCGCCCACGAAGGAGGCGATGGAGACCGCCCAGGAGATCATCGAGAGCCGGGTCAACGCTCTCGGCGTCTCCGAGGCCGAGGTGGTCATCCAGGGCAACAACACCATCGTCGTCTCGCTCGCGGGCAAGGCCGACGACCAGCTCAAGGACCTGTCGAACGCGGCGAACATGCGGTTCCGCCTGCTCACCGGCGTGACCGGGGACGTGGCCGAGCCCGCGCTGAACCCGACGACCCCCGCCCCGAGCGCGTCGGCGAGCGGCAGCGCCGCCCCGAAGCCGAGCGGCAGCGCCGCGGCCCCGGCCGTGAGCGGCAGCGCCGCACCGAAGGCGTCGACCGGTGGACAGGGCGGCGGCCAGGTCGCGCCGACCCCCGGCGTCACCGGTTCCGCCGCCGCTCCGGCGGCGTCCACCTCGGCCGGCGCGCCGGCCCCGGCACCGTCCGCGTCCGCCGCGGCTCCGGCCCCGGTCACCCAGGACGTCAAGGAGCAGCGCGCCGCGGTCGAGAAGAAGGTCGGCGCCGCCACCTGGGCCGCCGCCGAGAAGCTGACCGCGCCGGTGGACCTCAGCACCGACCCGAAGGCCGGCCTGCCGTTCAAGGCGTTCGCCTCGCTGAACGGCGTGGAGGTCAACGCGCTCGGCCCGCAGATGCAGTTCAACATCCCGACGATCAGCTGCGCCCAGCTCGACCAGCGGCCGAACGGCGCGATCGACGCCGTCGACTCCGAGGTCGTCGCCTGCTACAACGGCGTCAAGGTGAAGCTGGACAAGGCCGAGGTCGTCGGTGACGACATCGCCGAGGCGAGCCACCAGCTCGACCAGACGACCAACCAGTGGGTCGTCGCGCTCGACTTCAAGAGCGAGGGGCAGAAGAAGTGGGCGGCGCTGACGCGTAAGGCGTACGAGGCCACCCAGACCGACCCCTGCTTCGTCGCCGCGAGCATGCTCTACAGCAGCGGCAGCGCCGAGCACTGCTCGGTGGCCGTGGTCCTGGACAAGACGATCATCTCGGCGCCGACCATCCAGGCCGTGCTCACCGGCCAGTCGCAGATCACCGGCGACTTCAACGCGGCCACCGCCAAGGAACTCGCCGACCAGCTGAACTTCGGCGCCATCCCGGTCACCTTCACCGCCGGCCCGGCCCAGACCGTCTCCGCGACCGTCGGTGGCCAGCAGCTGGAGGCGGGTCTGCTCGCCGCCGCGATCGGCCTGGGCCTGGTGGCGGTCTACTCGTTCTTCTACTACCGCATGCTCGGCCTGGTGATCTTCCTGAGCCTGGGCCTCTCCGCCCTGCTCACCTTCGGCGCCCTGGTCTTCCTGGGCCGCTCGATCGGATTCACCCTGACCCTGGCCGGCATCGTCGGTTTCATCGTCTCGCTCGGTGTGGCGGCGGACTCGTTCATCATCTACTTCGAGCGTCTCAAGGACGAGATCCACGAGGGCCGGAGCCCGCGCGCCGCGGTTCCCCGCGCGTGGACCCGGGCCCGCCGCACGATCATCTCGGCGAACGCCATCACGATCATGTGTGCTGTGGTTCTCTACATCGTGTCGATCGGCCAGGTGCAGGGTCTCGCCTTCGCGCTCGGCCTGTCGACCGTGCTCGACCTGCTCGTGGTGTTCCTCTTCCGTCACCCGATCATGACGATGCTCGCCAGCACGAAGGCGTTCCTGTCGCCGACAGTCAGCGGCCTCGGCCGTGTCCTGCGCCGCAGCCAGACCGAGGAGCCCGTCTCCTCGCGCGTGAAGGAGGCCTGACATGGCCCGTCCCGGACTCGCCACCCGTCTGTACCAGGGCGAGGCGAACCTCAACATCGTCGGCCGCCGCAAGATGTGGTTCACCATCGCGGCCACCATGGTGATCATCGCGATCGGGGCGGTCCTGATCCGCGGCTTCAACCTCGGCATCGAATTCGCCGGTGGCAGCGAGTTCGACATGCCGGGGCAGGTGGCGGGCAAGACGCTCACCCAGGAGGAGATCACCCGGGCGGTGACCGAGGCGGTCGAGTCGGTCAAGCCGGACGCCGAGGTCAAGACGGCGCAGCAGGTCGGCGACGGCGCCGAGGTGAGCTTCAAGATCCGGACCGCGGAGCTCAGCCCGGACGAGATGCAGCGGGCGAAGTCGGCGCTCGCGGCGGACCTGGGCGTGGAGGCCGGCCAGATCAGTGACCAGCAGGTCTCCTCGGCCTGGGGCGGCACGGTCATCAACAAGGCCATCCTCGGCCTGGTGATCTTCCTGGCCCTGGTCACGGCGTACCTGGTCGTCCGGTTCGAGTGGCGGATGGCCGCCGCGGCGTTCGCCTCGCTGCTGCTCGACCTGACGTTCACGATCGGTGTGTACTCGCTGGTCGGTTTCGAGCTCACGCCGTACACGGTGATCGGTTTCCTGACGATCCTCGGTTATTCGCTGTACGACGTGGTGGTCGTCTTCGACAAGGTGCAGGAGAACACCCGCGGCATCACCGCGGGCAGCACCCGCACCTACGGCGAGGCGACGAACCTCGCCATCAACCAGACCCTGATGCGTTCGCTGAACACCAGCCTGGTGGCGATGCTGCCGGTCGGTGGCGTCCTCTTCATCGGCGCCGGCATGCTCGGCGCGGGCACCCTGAAGGACCTCGGTCTGGTCCTCTTCGTCGGCATGGGCATCGGCGTCTACTCGTCGATCTTCTTCGCCGCGCCGTTCCTGAGCTGGCTCAAGGACCGCGAGCCGAAGATCAAGGCGCACAACGCCCGGGTGCTGGCCCGCCGGGCGCAGCGCTCGGAGGACGTGTCCCGGGGCGAGCGGAGCGGTCGTGGCGCCAACCTGACCGCCTCGGACGAGGTCCCGGCGTTCGCCGGCAGCACCGCCCCGCGGCCGGGCGCCCGCCCGGTGCAGAAGCGCAACGTCAACCGGCCCGGGGGCAAGCGTCCCTGACCGCTGACGGTCCGGCGGCCCGCCACCCCACCGGGGTGGCGGGCCGCCGTCATCTAGGCTGTCCGCCGTGAGTAGCGAGAACCCGCCGGTGACCGGCGACAGCGGCCCGGAGCTGGCGGCACTGGTCGCCGGTGGCACCGTCGACGTGCTGGACTTCCCGAAACCGGGCATCGTGTTCAAGGACCTGATGCCGTTCTTCGGGGACGGCCCGGCGTTCCGGAGGGTCGTCGACGGCATCGTCGCGCACTACGGGCCGGAGTCGTTCGACGTGGTGGCCGGGGTCGAGGCGCGCGGGTTCGTGCTGGCGGCCGCGATCGCGTACGCGACCGGCCGTGGCGTGGTCCCGGTGCGCAAGGCCGGCAAGCTGCCGCGGCCCGCCTTCTCCGCCTCGTACGCGCTGGAGTACGGCGAGGCCACCCTGGAGGTGCACGAGGGCGCGTTCACGGCCGGACAGCGGGTTCTGGTGGTCGACGACGTGCTGGCCACCGGGGGCACCGCCGCCGCGACGATCGACCTGGTCGAGCAGGCCGGCGGGGTGGTGGCCGGGTTCACCGTGCTGATGGAGCTGGGCTTCCTGGACGGCAGGGAGCGGCTGGCCGGGCACGAGGTTCACGCGCTCTTGACCGTTTGATCCGTCTTCGATGTCATCTGCCCGGCCGGGCCTGCTCATTCGTAGGTTCGGCCGGGGCAATCAGCTGGGCGGTGCGGGTAGGATGGGCGTTCCAGGCAGGCAAGAAGATCCCGGCGAACTGGTGAGGAGGCCGGTGTCCAGCGACGTCGCCCCTCCGGCGGAGGGCACGGTGCAACCGACCCAGGACCCGGGCGATGTGACGCCCGGCGATCTCGAAAGCACGCAGCCTCTTGTCCCGGCCGATGAGTCGGGCAACGGCTTCGGCGGTCTCGCCAGCGCGCCGACCGGGCGCCGGGTGCGGGCCCGGCTCGCCCGCTTCAACGCCCCGTGGCAGAGCACGCAGGTCAGCGAGGTTCTCGAGCCGCTGATCGCGACTCACCGCGCCAGCCATCCGAAAGCCGACGCCCGCGCCCTGCAGAAGGCGTTCGACGTCGCCGCCCGCTGGCACTCCGGGCAGTACCGCAAGTCCGGCGACCCGTACATCACCCATCCGCTCGCCGTGGCGACCATCCTGGCCAACCTGGGCATGGACACCACGACGCTGGTGGCCGCGCTGCTGCACGACACCATCGAGGACACCGACTACTCGCTGGAGAACATGCGCAACGACTTCGGCGCCGAGGTGGCGCTGCTGGTCGACGGCGTGACGAAACTGGACCGGGTCAAGCTCGGCGACGCGGCCAAGGCGGAGACGATCCGCAAGATGGTCGTGGCGATGGCGAAGGACCCGCGGGTCCTCGTGATCAAGCTGGCCGACCGGCTGCACAACATGCGCACCCTGACCTTCCTGCCCCGCGCCAAGCAGGAGCAGAAGGCCAAGGAGACCCTCGAGATCCTGGCCCCGCTGGCCCACCGCCTCGGTATGAACACGATCAAGTGGGAGCTGGAGGATCTCGCCTTCGGCACCCTCTTCCCCAAGCGGTTCGAGGAGATCAACCGCCTGATCGGGGAGCACCAGCCGCAGCGTGAGGCGCTGCTGCGCCAGGTGACCAACCGGGTCAGCCTCGATCTCAAGTCGGCGAAGATCAAGGCCGAGACCACCGGCCGCCCCAAGCACCTCTATTCGATCTATCAGAAGATGATCGTCCGGGGCCGCGACTTCAACGACATCTACGACCTGGTCGGCGTCCGCATCCTGGTCGACACGGTCCGCGACTGCTATGCCGCGCTGGGCGTCATCCACGCGAACTGGCAGCCGGTGCCGGGCCGGTTCAAGGACTACATCGCGATGCCGAAATTCAACATGTACCAGTCGTTGCACACGACGGTCATCGGCCCGACCGGCAAGCCGGTCGAGATGCAGATCCGCACGTTCGCGATGCACCGCACCGCCGAGTTCGGCATCGCCGCGCACTGGAAGTACAAGGAGCAGAAGGGCGCGACGATCGTCGGCCCGCCGGCGCACATCGACGAGATGACCTGGCTGCGGCAGCTGCTGGACTGGCAGCGGGAGGCGAGCGACCCGTCCGAGTTCCTGGACGCGCTGCGGTTCGACCTCTCCAGCCAGGAGGTCTACGTCTTCACGCCGAAGGGCGACGTGATCCCGCTGCCGACCGGCTCGACCCCGGTCGACTTCGCCTACGCGGTGCACACCGAGGTCGGGCACAAGTGCATCGGCGCCCGGGTCAACGGCAAGCTGGTGCCCCTGGAGTCCCCGCTGTCGAACGGCGACGTGATCGAGATCTTCACGTCCAAGTCCGCGACGGCCGGCCCGACGCAGGACTGGCTCGGCTTCGTCAAGAGCCCCCGCGCCCGGACGAAGATCCGCCAGTACTTCAACAAGGAGCGCCGCGAGGAGGCGATCGAGGACGGCAAGGAGGCGATCGTCAAGGCGATGCGCAAGCAGGGCCTGCCCCTGCAGCGCATGCTCACCGGCGAGAACCTGATGACGATCGCCCGCGATCTGCATCTGCCGGACGTCGCCTCGCTCTACGCCGCGGTCGGGGAGAACACCGTCTCCGCCCAGTCGGTCGTGCAGAAACTGGTCGCCGGATTCGGTGGCGAGGAGGGCGCGGTCGAGGACATCGCCGAGACCGCCGTCGCCACCCGCCCCCCGCGCAACCGCAGTTCCACGCAGGACCCCGGCGTGGTGGTGAAGGGCGTCTCGGACGTCTGGGTGAAACTGGCCCGCTGCTGCACCCCGGTGCCGGGCGACACGGTGTTCGGATTCGTCACCCGCTCCGGCGGCGTGAGCGTGCACCGGGAGGACTGCGCCAACGCCGAGGACCTGCGTGAGCAGTCCGAGCGGATGGTCGAGGTCAGCTGGAAGCCGACGTCGGCGTCCACGTTCCTGGTGGCCATCCAGGTGGAGGCGCTGGACCGGCACAAGCTGCTGGCCGACGTGACCCGGGTGCTGTCGGAGGAGCGGGTCAACATCCTGTCCGCGACGGTCACCACCACCCGTGACCGGGTGGCGGTCAGCCGGTTCACGTTCGAGATGGCCGACCCGAAGCACCTCGGTCACCTGGTCGCGGCGGTGCGCAAGGTCGACGGCGTGTTCGACGCGTACCGGGTCACCTCGGGCGCCTGACCGAGCGTACGAAAAAGGCCCCGGGATCTCCCGGGGCCTTTCGCATGGCGTTCGTTACGCCGGGGTCATCGTCAGGGTCTTGATGTTGACCTCGGTCTTCGGGTGGCCGTCACCCTGGGCGTTCGAGTTGTCCGTGCCGTCCTTGCCGACCTTCTCCACGATGTCGAGACCCGCGGTGATCTTGCCGAGGACGGTGTAGTTCGGGGGCAGGCTCTCCGCCGAGATGTCCTCCCAGACGATGAAGAACTGGCTGCCCGTGGTGGCTTCCATCTGGGTCCGCGCCATCGCGAGGGTGCCCTTCGGGTAGCTCGGGTTCTGGTTGGCCGGGAGGTTCTCCTCGGCGTACATGAAGTTGGGGCCGCCCTGGCCGTCGGTGTCGCGGTAGCCGTTGCCGGTCGCGAACGGGTCACCGCACTGCAGCACCTTGATGCCCTCGGTGGTGAGGCGGTGGCACTTGGTGTTGTCCCAGAACTTCTTGGAGGCGAGGTAGTCGAAGGCGGCGACGGTGCACGGCGACTTCGCCTTGTCGACAGCGGCGGTGATCTTGCCGAGGTTGGTGTCCAGCGTCCAGGTCTCCGCGCCGGAGTTCGGCACGGTGGTGGGCGGGGTGCCGCCGGTGTCCTTGACCTTGCCGCCGGTGGACTCGTCCGACTTGATCCAGTTGCAGGTGGCGCCGGCGGCGACCGGCTCCTTCTTCGGGTTCAGCCAGCGGACGATGAAGACCGCGGCGCCCGCGATGACGACCACAGCGAGCGCCGAGCCGATGATCGCCTGACGTTGCCGGCGTTTGCGGGCGGCCGCCGAGCGCTCGGCCATCTCCTTCTCGAGACGGGCCCGCGCCGCCGCGCGCTGCCGGTCCTTGGTCGACGACACGGTCTCCTCCATGATGCTTCTGCCTTTACGACTGGACGCTGGACGACGGGGCGGCGCTGGAGGCGGCCGGAGGGGCCGTGCTCGTGGCAGCCGTGCCGACGGTCAGGGTCTTGATGGTGATCTTGTCTTTGGGCTTGACCTTGTCGCCTGCCGAGTTCGCGACGGTCGGGATCTTGGCGATCGCGGCGACCGTGTCCAGGCCGCCGGTGACCTTGCCGAGGATCGAGTAGACCGGCTGAGCGGGGGCGAAGTCCTTGTGGAAGATCAGGAACTGGCTGCCGTTGACGCCCGGCGGGTTGCCGACCACGGCGACCGTGCCCTTCGGGTAGACCACGGCGCCGGCGGTGGCCGCCGTGCCGGGTGACGCCGAGGGCGCCGGAGCAGCCGGGATGTTCTCGTCGTAGTAGCTGTAGGTCGGGCCGCCCTGGCCGGTGCCGCTCGGGTCACCGCAGCGCAGCGCGCCCTCGGTGGTGAGCTCGTGGCACTCGGTGTTGTCGAAGAAGCCCTTGCCCGCCAGGTACGAGAAGCTGGTGGCGGCGCACGGGGAACTGGTGACGTCGACGCTCACCACGATCGGCGCACCCTTGTCGGTGGTGATCGTCATGGTGTCGGTGCCGTCCAGCGGGATGTCCTTGGTGGGCGGTGTGCCGGCCTCCTTGAGGTCGGTGTTGCTGGTCGTGCTCAGCGGCGACCACAGGCAGTCGTCGGCGGCGGTGGCCTCCGGGGCCTTCTCGTCGAAGGCGCCGCCGATCCAGGCGCCGCCGAGGGCGACGAGCAGGACGGCCACGGTGGTCGCGACACCCGCCGAGATCCGGCGGCGACGGCGCTCACGCTCGGCGCGGCGGACCTGCTGCCGGTCGTATTTGGCCCGCGCGAGCTTGCGCTGCCGGTCCTTGCTGGAAGCCACCGAACGCCTGTCCTTCCCTGTGCCCGTTTGATAAGGCCTTGTCTGTCAAGGGGTGCGGCACGCCACACGCCCGCAAGAGTGTACGGGTACCTCCTGAGAAAGTGGCGTGCGGCCGCCCGGCTAGGCTCGTTACGATTTGCGCCCGCTTGGAGGAAGGTTGCCACCGTGCTCGTCACCGGCTTTCCGGCCGACGCCTTCGGCACCAATTGCTACGTGGTCGCCACCGGCGTGGGCGAGCAGTGCCTGATCGTCGACCCCGGCATCGGCGTGCTGGACCGGCTCGAGGCGACGCTCGCCGAGCACCGGCTGCACCCGGCCGCGGTGCTGCTCACGCACGGGCACCTCGATCACACCTTCTCGGTGGCGCCGGTCTGCGGCGCCCGCGGGATCACCGCCTACGTGCATCCGGCCGACCGGGAGATGCTGGCCGACCCGTCGAAGGGCCTGAGCGCCGACCTGACGTCGATGTTCGGCGGCCGTCTGCAGTACACCGAGCCGGACGACGTCGCCGAGCTGGCCGACGGCGGGGTGCTGAGCATCGCGGGCCTGGAGATCACCGTCGACCACGCTCCCGGCCATACCGGCGGGTCGGTGCTCTTCCGGCTGCCCGGCGCGGGCTCGTCCTGGGAGGCGGAGCAGATCTGCCTCTCCGGTGACGTGCTCTTCGCCGGATCGATCGGCCGCACCGACCTGCCGGGCGGCAGCACGCGCACGATGATGTCCAGCCTGCGCGACAAGATCCTGCCGCTGGCCGACGACACCGTCGTGCTGCCCGGCCACGGACCCGAGACCACCATCGGCCGTGAGCGCGCGTCGAACCCGTACCTGCGGGAGCTGACCGCGGCGCCCGGCCGCTTCCTGTAGCGCTTCCTGTAGGAGAAGACACAAAGTGCCCATTTCCGGCTTCCCCGAGTGGCTGCCCCCGCAGCGCATCATCGAGCAGCAGATCCTCGACAAGATCCGGTCCACCTTCGAGCTGTACGGGTACGCCCCGCTCGAGACCCGTGCCGTCGAACCGCTCGACACCCTGCTGTCCAAGGGCGAGACCTCCAAGGAGGTCTACCTGCTGCACCGCCTGCAGGAGGACGAGAACACCAAGCGCGAGGACCAGCTCGGCCTGCACTTCGACCTGACCGTCCCCTTCGCACGGTTCGTCGGCGAGAACAACGGCAAGCTGCAGTTCCCGTTCAAGCGCTACCAGATCCAGAAGGTGTGGCGCGGCGAGCGCCCGCAGGAGGGCCGGTACCGCGAGTTCCTGCAGGCCGACATCGACGTGGTCAACCGGGACACCCTGCCGTTCCACTTCGACACCGAGATGCCCCTCGTCATCGGGGACGTGTTCCGGTCGCTGCCGATCCCGCCGGCCACCATCCTGGTCAACAACCGCAAGATCTGCGAGGGCTTCTACCGCGGCCTCGGCCTGACCGACACGCCACAGGTTCTGCGTACGGTCGACAAGCTCGACAAGATCGGCCCGGACAAGGTGGCCGCCGCCCTGGTGGAGACGGCGGGCGCCACCGACGCGCAGGCCGCGCAGTGCCTGAGGCTCGCGGAGATCTCCACGACCGACGCGTCCTTCGTGGACCGGGTGCGCGGGCTCGGCGTCACCGACCCGATGCTCGACGAGGGCCTGGACGAGCTGTCCCAGGTGATCGAGGTGGCCAACCAGCACGCGCCGGGCCTGGTCCGGGCCGAACTCAAGATCGCCCGCGGGCTGGACTACTACACCGGCACCGTCTACGAGACCCTGCTCCAGGGGTACGAGCGCTTCGGCTCGATCACGTCCGGCGGCCGCTACGACAACCTGGCCTCGGTGGGCAACACGCGGTTCCCCGGGGTCGGCATCTCGATCGGGGTGTCCCGGCTGCTCGGGCTGCTGTTCGGGCAGGGCGCGCTGACGGTCTCCCGGTCGGTGCCCACCTGTGTGGTGGTGGCGGTGCCGAGCGAGGGCCGGCGCCTGGAGTGCGACCGGATCGCGTCGGCGCTGCGCAAGCGCGGGATCCCGACCGAGGTGTCGCCGACGGCGGCGAAGTTCGGCAAGCAGATCCAGTTCGCCGACCGGCGCGGCATCCCGTACGTCTGGTTCCCGGGGGAGACCGACACGGTCAAGGACATCCGTTCCGGCGAGCAGGTCGAGGCGGACGCGCGGACCTGGCAGCCGCCGGCCGCCGACCTGACCCCGATCGTCTCCGCCGGCTGACAGCGTGTGGAGTTCGGCCGCGTAGCGCGCCCGAACTCCACACGCTGCTCCGGCTCACGGTGTGTTGAGTTCGGGCGTCATGCGCGGCCGAACTCAACACGCTGATGTGGCCTGGGCGTGTCCGACCGTACGATAAGCCGGATGTTTCGGTTTTGTTCCGTTTAACCTCAGCAGTGTGGAGGGGAGCGGGCGGCTTCTGATCATGGGGGGCGCGGCCGGGGACGCGCTGCTCGGCCGGTTCGTCGAGCTGGCCGGAGCGGCGGCGGCCCGGATCGTGGTCATCGCGACGGCCAGTGAGTCGCCGGAGACGGCCGAGAAGACGTACGCCGAGAGGTTTCACGCCCTGGGCGCCGGCCGGGTCCGCGCCCTGCGTCTCACCTGCCGCACCGCCGCGAACGCCCCGGAGACCGCCGCCGTCCTCCGCGACGCCACCGGCGTCTTCTTCACCGGCGGCGACCAGGAGCGGATCACCGGTGTCCTGGGCGGCACCGCCACCGACAGCCTGCTGCACGAACTGGTGGACTCCGGCGGGGTGGTGCTCGCCGGGACCAGCGCGGGCGCGGCGATGATGTCCGGCACCATGATCACCGGCGGTGACCGGCCCGGCGTGGCGGCGGACAGCGTCCGCACCGGCCCCGGCCTGGAGTTCCTGCCGTGTGTGCTGATCGACCAGCACTTCGCCGAGCGGGGCCGGCTGAACCGGCTGCTCAGCGCCGTCGCCCGCTACCCGCACGAACTGGGCGTGGGCATCGACGAGGACACCGCCATCCTGACCGGGAACGACGGTTTCGAGGTCCTCGGCAGCGGGGCGGTGACGGTGGTCGACGCCGGCGCCGCCACCGACATCAGGGTTCCGCCGGCCGGGCCGATCGCGCTCGCCGGAGCCCGGATCCACGTGCTGCCGGCCGGCTGCACCTTCCACCTCGCGGGCCGCCGACCCGTCACCGGCCCGCCCGAACCCGAACGGGAACGTGCCGCTTGACGCCATCCCCATGGATGAATCCCTGGGGGTTTCCCGCTCAGATCGCATCCGACCCACCGCCTTCGAAGAGAGGCCAGCCGCATGCCTGACATCGTCAGCACTGGCACGGTCACGCTCCGCCGTGCCGAGGTTGCCCTCGCGTCGCGGATCCCTCACCAAGGGGATGGCGCGGATCAAGGCCCAGCCCTGGTGACGCCCATCCGCCCTGACGGCGAATCGGCTACCCCCGCCCTGCTCCGCAGGGAACCCGATTCCTCCTCACGGCTGACGCCGGGGGCTCCCACGGAGGTTTTCCGATGAAGATCGAGAGTCTGCGCCGCCTTCGCGGCCCCAACGTCTATCTCTCCCGGCCCGCGGTGGTGGCCCGGCTGCGCCTGGCGGACCTGACCGGGGTGGAGACCACCGACGTCACCGGCTTCACCGAGCGCCTGCTGCGCGCGGTGCCGGGCCTGGCCGAGCACCACTGCGCGGCGGGCGCCCCCGGCGGGTTCGTCAGCCGACTGCGGGGCGGCACCTACTTCGGCCACGTCACCGAGCACGTCTGCATCGAGCTGTCCCAGCTCATCGGCCGCGACGTCAGCTTCGGCCGGACCGTCGCCGCGGGCGAGGCCGGCGTCTACGACGTGATCATGGAGTGCCCGGTCGACGAGTCACCGGAGTCCTCGATCCCGGGCGAGCTGCTGACCGCCGCGATCGACCTGGTCCGGGAGGTGCACGGCGGGTCCGGGCCGTCCGCTGCGGCGCTGGCCGGCCGGCTCGCCGGGCTGGCCGCCCTCGCCGAGCGGGAGGCGACCGGCCCCAGCACCCGGTCGATCATCGCGGCCGCCCGGCGCCGTGGCATCCCGGTGGAACGTTTCGACGACCTCAGCCTGGTCCGGCTCGGCTGGGGTCACCGCCGGCGGCTGCTGTGGGCCGCGATGACCGACCGGACCAGCGCGGTCGGCGTGGACATCGCCGGGGACAAGCACGTCACCCGGCGGCTGCTCGACGAGGCGGGCATCCCGGTCGCCCCGGGTGGCGCGGCGGGCACCGCCGAGGAGGCCGTCCGGCTGCTCGGCGAGCTGGGCGGGCCGGTGGTGGTCAAGCCGCGGCACGGGCGGCACGGCCGTGACGTGGCGCTGCACCTGACCACGCCGGACGAGGTCGCGCGGGCGTTCACCGAGGTCGGCGGGGAGGTGGTGGTCGAGCGGCAGCTGGACGGCCGTGACTACCGGGCGCTGGTGGTGGCCGGTGAGGTGGTGGCGGTGGCCGAGCGGGTCGCCGCGCACGTGACCGGGGACGGCCGGGCCACCGTCGCCGACCTGGTCGCCCGGGTCAACGAGGACCCGCGCCGGGGGACCGGCCACTCGCGGGTGCTGACCCGCATCGAACTCGACGAGACGGCCCTGCGGGTGCTGCGCCGCCAGGGCCGCCGGCCCACCTCGGTCCCGGCCGACGGCGAGGTGGTCCGGCTGCGCGACACCGCGAACCTCTCCACCGGCGGCACCAGCCGGGACGTCACCGACCAGGCGCATCCGGACGTGACCCGGCTCTGCCGCCGGGTCGCCGCGCTGATCGGCCTGGACATCGCCGGCATCGACCTGCGGCTGCCGGACGTGTCCGCCCCGGTGCCGCCCGGCGGCGGCCCGGCCACCGCCGGGGTGATCGAGGTCAACGCGGTGCCGGGACTGCGGATGCACCTGGCCCCGGCGCACGGCAGGTCCCGGGACGTGGGCGACGCGATCGTCCGGGCGATGTTCCCGAGCGGCTCGGACGGGCGGATCCCGGCCGTCGCGATCACCGGCACCAACGGCAAGACCACCGTCACCCGGCTGATCGCGCACCTGCTCAGCGGCAGCGGCATGCGGGTCGGCGCGACCAGCACCGACGGCGTCACCATCGAGGGCCGGACGATCCAGGTCGCCGACGCCACCGGGCCGCGGTCGGCGCAGATGGTGCTCGGGGATCCGCAGGTCGAGGTGGCGGTGCTGGAGACGGCCCGGGGCGGGCTGCTGCGGCGCGGCCTCGGCTACGACTGGACCGACGTCGGCGTCGTCACCAACATCACCGCGGACCACCTCGGGCAGGACGGGCTCGGCTCGATCGAGGACCTGGCGCACGTCAAGGCGGTGGTGGCGGAGCGGGTCCGGGACGGCGGGACGCTGGTGCTCAACGCCGATGACCCGTGGGTGCGCAGCCTGGCCGACCGGCCCCGGGTGCGGGCCGACCGCAAGCGGCTGGTCTGGTTCTCGCTGGACAGCGAGAATCCGGTGCTGACCGAGCACCTGGCCCGCGGTGGCGCGGCGTACGTGCTGGAGGACGGCTGGCTGGTGCAGGCGACCGGGGCGCGGCGGACGCCGCTGGTGCGGCTGGCCGAGGTGCCGGGGGCGTACGGCGGGGCCGCCCTGCACATGGCCGGCAACGCGCTGGCCGCGATCGCCGCCGCCCGGGCCCTGGGCGCCCGGCCGGAGGGCCTGGCCGACCGCCTCGGCGAGTTCGACCCGAGCGTGGAGAACCCGGGCCGGGGCACCCTGTTCCGGCTCGGTGACGTCTCGCTCTTCGTGGACTACGGGCACAATCCGGCGGCCCTGGCGGCCACGCTGCGTACCCTGCACCGGCTGTGGGGCCCGGAGCGCTGCGTGGCCGCCGTCACGCTGCCCGGCGACCGGCGGGACGACCTGCTGGCCGCCTCGGCGCAGGTGCTCGCGGACGGCCTGACCCGGGTGGTGCTCTACGAGGACGCCGATCCGCGTGGCCGGGCCCCGGGGGAGGTCTCCACCCTGGTCGAGCGGGAGATGCGGGCCCGCCGCCCGCAGCTGACCGCGAGGCGGGCGGTGGGTTTCCGCAGCGCGGTGGCCGAGGCGCTGGGGCTGGCCGCGCCCGGCGAGGTGGTCCTGGTGATCTACGAATCGTGGGCGCCGATGCGGGCCTATCTGGCCGAGCTCGGGGCGGCGCCGGCCGGCGGGGCGCCGGTGCCCGCCGGGTTCGTGCCGATGCGGTCGGTGGCGCCCGGGGCGACCCTGCAGGTGGCCCGCCGGCTCACCCGGACCACCGGCGCGAAGCTGACCACGGTGACAGATCATGGACACCTTTGATCTCTCTCCGTAGCGTCCTCATGACCACAAGTCACCTGGGTCATTGTGGGCTTCCTCCAGAGGTTGAAGGCGCAAGTTCCGACGAAGCGGGCATTCAGGGGGAGAGGTGGCGTCCGGAAGCGCGTGATTTACCCGTGCGAGTGACAGCAGCGCCCCAACTGACGGTAATGAGCCGCAGGTAGATCGCGGTGTGACGGGTCGAACTACGGACTGATAGGGACTAACATCCTCGCCGTCTATGGGGGATGCTCGGAGTCCGACGGTGGGGTCCGACTCGCCCGGCGGCGGGCGGCATGGCGGTGCGGCCCGGCGTTTTTCTCGAAGCGCGCATGTGGGGGCACATGAGCACGGCGGACCTGCCCGGGTCAGGGTTGCTCGCCGGTCGTTACCGACTGGTCGAGCGGCTCGGCGCCGGCGGGATGTCAGTGGTGTGGCGAGGATTCGACGAGGTCCTCGGGCGGCAGGTGGCGATCAAGGTCCTCCCGCCGTCGACCAGCGCCGACCCCTCGTTCCGGCGCCGCCTGCGGGCCGAGGCGCAGGCCGCGGCGCGGCTCACCCACCCCAACATCACCAACGTGTACGACTACGGCGAGGCCACCACGGTCGACGGCGAGCCCGTGCCCTACGTCGTGATGGAGCTCGTCGACGGCGAGTCGCTGGCGGCCGTCCTGGCCCGGGTGCGGACCCTGCCCTGGCCGACCGCGGTGCGGATCGGCGCCGAGGTGGCGGCCGCGCTGGCGTCGGCGCACGCCCGCGGCATCGTGCACCGTGACGTCACCCCGGCCAACGTGATGCTCACCCCGTCCGGCGCCAAGGTCGTCGACTTCGGCATCTCGGCCCTGATCGGGGAGAACGACACCGACCCGGACGGCAGCCTGATGGGCACCCCGGCGTACCTCGCCCCGGAGCGCCTGGAGGGCGGCCAGGTCAGCCCGGCCACCGACGTGTACGCGGTCGGCCTCCTGATCTACCGGATGATGATCGGCCAGCTGCCGTGGGACGTGGGCACCACCACCGCCCTGCTGCGCGCCCATCAGTACCAGGAACCCGAGCCGCTGCCGCCGGTGGACGGCCTGCCCGCCACGGTCGGCGTGCTGATCGGCCGGTGCCTGGAGAAACGGCCGTCGGACCGGCCGTCCAGCGCCGAGACGGCGAGCGTGCTGGCCGGGGTGTCGGCCGGCGCGCCGCTGGTCACCTCCGGTTTCGACGCGGACTGGGAGGACGGCGAGGACACCTTCATCCTCCCCTCCGGATACCCGTACTCGGGATTCGGCCCGGCGGCCGCCGCCACCGTCGGCCGGGACGGCCCGACCGACCCGGACGCCGTCCACCCGTTCGCCGCCTCCGCGGTCACCGAACCGGGCCGCCCGCCCGCCCCGCCGTTGCGGCCGGGCGCCGGGTCGCCCCCGCCCGGCCCGCCCGCCGGCCGCCCGCCGAACAAGGCCCGGGTGCGGATGCGCAGGGTCGCGGTGGTGGCCGGCACGGTCGCCGCGCTCAGCGGCCTGACCTACGGCTGGACGCTGATCGGCAGATCGGAGACGCCGTCGAAGGCGGCCGGCGCGGCCGGGCAGCCCAGCGTGGTCCCGGCCTCCGGCGAGTGCGTGATCAGTTACGCGGTCTGGTCGGACACCGGCGGCGACTTCAAGGCGCAGGTGACCCTGGCGAACCGGGACGACGTCCCGGTCGACCGGTGGAGCCTGTGGTTCCTGATGCCCGGCGACCAGATCCTGTCCGGCAACGGGAAGGTCGCGCTGGAGCAGGACGACCGGTCGGTCCGGGTCTCCTCGACCGCCGGCATCGCGCCGCAGCGCACCACCACCCTGCAGATCACCGGGCGGTACACCGAGAGCAACACGCCGCCGATGTTCTTCAAGCTCAACGACAAGACCTGCGAGACGTACGTGTCCGGCGAGCCCGGTGAGCCGTCCCGCCCGGTCGAGGTGCTCGAGGACGGCAACGTCCGCTTCGGTGACCCGGCGACCTCGCCGGGCGTCTCGATCGGCCCGGGCGGCACCGTGCACATCACGCCGACCCCGACGCCCCGCCGCAGCACGTCCCGGCCGGTGATCCGGCCGAACCCGGGGACCAGCACGTCGAAGACGACGACCCCGCCGGCCGGTGGGGGTGGCGGCCCGTCGAACTCGGTCGACCCGGTCCCGCCGTCGCACGAGCAGTCGACCCCGGTGGAGGGTGGCGGTGGCACCGACCCGACCGGCAACCCGCCGGTGTCGCAGATGCCGGTGCTCTGCGACGAGGAGGCCGGCGAGTGCCCCGCGGGCGGCGACTGAGGGTTTCCCGCGTGAGCGGTGGATAAACGACAGACAGAGTGTCCGGCAGCCGAAATTCGGAGGCCGGACGCCCTTTACCGGGGCTACGGTGAACTCAGACCGACAGGCGCTTCCGTCCGATCCGGAGGTCCGGATTGCGGCACTTTGGCACGGCGTGGCTGCCGGCCCGGTCGGCACCCGTGTGGATGATGGGCGTGAGCCCGGGTAATCCGATGGGTGTCAGCCGAGTTCAAGCAGGTCGTCGACATCGGGGAGTTCGACAGAAATGATCAGCACAGTTAAGGACCTGGCCGCCGAGGCGCTCTTCGTCTCGTACCTGCAGCCGTCCCAGAGCCCCAACCGTGCGGCTCTGGAGCAGGCGATCACCACGATGATCCTGCGGTACGGCAGCGACGGCTGCGCCGCCGGCGTGGCGGTGGAGTTCGGCGATCACCCGGACTGCGCGGTGCAGCGGATGGCATGGGTGCAGGAGGAACTGGCCGAGGTGCTGGCCCTGCGGGCGCCGGTGCGGACGCCGGTTCTGCACTGACCCCCTCTTTCGGCGAACCCGGTCGTGGTCACGGCCGGGTTCGTGGTTTAAACGGCGTGGGTCCGTTCTGGTCCTCCCCGGCCTGAGGTTTTTCATGAAAAAACTCCACAAATACAACCGAGTTCGGCCGCCGCTGCACCTTTAGGCGGCCACTGTTCTTCTCGTCAGCCGGTATTCACCTGCCGGTTAGTACCAGCGAGGAGGACCACGTGACCACCACGACCGAACTCCCCGCCACCATCGGCGTCATCCACGACGCGCCCTCCGCGCGTGACATCGAGGACCTGATCCGCGAGAACATGCCGATGGTTGGCCATCTGGTCCGGGAATTGCTCAATCGGGTGCCCGGCCATGTCCACTCCGACGATCTCTCGTCAGCCGGCTTCGCGGCCCTGCTCGGCGCCGCCCGCTCCTTCGACGTGACCCGGGGCATCCCGTTCCACCGGTTCGCGGCCGTCCGGATCCGGGGCGCTCTGCTGGACGAGCTGCGAGGCCAGGACTGGGCCAGCCGATCGGTGCGGGCCCGGGCCCGGCGCGCCGCCACCGCCCGCCAGGAACTGACGGCGGCGCTCGGGCGCACCCCCAGCGACGCCGAGGTGGCCGAGATGCTCGGTGTCGGCGTCAACGAGCTGGCCAGTGTCGAGGACGACGTCCAGAAGGCCTCCCTGCTCAGTCTGCAGGGTTTCCCCACCGGGGCGGCCGAGGAGATGGTGCCGGAGACGTCCGACGGGCCGGAGGACCTGCTGCTCAAGCGGGAACGCCTGGGCTACCTGCACCAGGCGATCCAGGCGCTGCCGGAACGCCTGCGCCAGGTGGTGCAGGAGTCGTTCCTGCAGGAGCAGCCGCTCAGTGAGGTGGCGGCCCGGCTCGGCGTCACCGAGTCACGCATCTCCCAGCTGCGCACCGAGGCGCTGCGCCTGCTCCGGGAGGGCCTGAACTCGTCGCTCGCGCCGGAGCTGCTCACCGTCGCGGCCGGGGGGCCGCGTACCCGGAAAGGGTGTCTGCAGCGGCGGCGCAGCGAGTACTTCGCGAAGGTCGCGCAGCAGGGCAGTCTGCACACGCGGCTGGCGCTGACCGACAGTCACGGCGTGCCGATCGCGGTCGCCGCCTGAGAACCCGGCGATGCGCCGTGCCGCTCTCAGCGCGCGGCGCGGCGCATCGCCACGGCGACCAGCTCGGTCCGCGACCCGGCCGCGAAGTGCGCCCGCAGCTCGACGATCTCGCGTTGCACGGTGCGCTTGCTGGCGGACACCCGGGCGGCGATCTGATGATCGGTGGCGCCCTCGCAGAGGAGCCGCAGAACATCCCGCTGCCGTTCGGTCAGAACGTCGTTGTCCGGCAAGGACTCTCCCTGGAACGCGTACCTGATCCATCGACTTCCGGCGATACTATACGGCGCGGATGGCGACATCTCGCCAACATGTGACGCAGCCGTTGATCGATCCCTGCCACTCCGGCTAGCTTGAGCCCCGCATCCATGGTCACGCATCCGGGTCGGGGGAGGCACTATGCGTAAGGTGATGATCGGTCTCGGCGCCGTGACGCTGGCGCTGACCGGTTCGCTCGTGGTGGCCGCGCCGGCGAGCGCGCTGCCGGTCCGGGCCCTCGGTGACTACACCGGCACCAACGCGCGGATCCGCCACTCGCAGTACCTCAGCGACCCGGTGATCAACGGGATCGGCCAGCCGGGCCACCGGACCGAGCACTACTGCCGCGCGTACGGCAGCTCGGTCAGCGGCAACACCTACTGGCAGTACCACACCAACCGCCGCACCCGGGTGACCGGCTACACCTCCGAGACCCTGCTCAACACCCGTACCGCCTGGGCCTGCTGACGGTGCTCCGCCCACGCCGGGCGGCCGTGCTGGCCGCCCTGTTCCTCGCCGCCGGCTGCGACAGCGGCGCCGCTCCGCAGACCGGAACGCCGCTGACCCCGCCCAGCATCGCCCCCGCCTCGGCACTGCCCCGGGTCTCCGCCGGGGCGGCCCGCTCCCTGCCGCTGATGGCCTACCGGTACTCCGACGAGGAGTTCGCCGTCCTCGCCCGCGCCGAAGGCCTGCTCGTCCAGCAGTGCATGCGCCGGCTCGGCTTCACCGGCCACCAGCCACCGCCCGCCCCGGCCACCGGCGGCGACTGGAGCACCGGCCTCCCGCTCGGCCTCGTCGACGCCGACCACGCCGCCCGGTACGGCTACCACACCCCCGAGTCCGCCGGTCAGCCCGCCGGCCCGGAACAGGCCAACACCCCCGAGGACCGGATGGAACTCGCCGTGCTCCTCGGCAAGAGCGAGTTCGGCGACATCTCCGGCAAGGGGGTGCCGGAGGGCGGCTGCCAGGGCGAGGCGATCCGGAAACTGAACGAGGGCGGGCCCGACGCCGACGTCGAACTGGACGGCAGGCTCGGCCAGCAGGCGAGCGACGCCACCGAGGCGGACCCGCGGGTGACCGGGGCGATGGCCGCGTGGAGCGCCTGCATGGCGGCCGCCGGTCACCACTACCGCACCCCGATGGAGGCCTCCGGCCAGGAGTGGGCGCCCGCCCCCAGCGCGGCCGAGCGGGCCGTCGCCACCGCGGACGTGCGCTGCAAGGAACAGACCCGGCTGGCCGAGATCTGGTTCACCGTGCAGAGCGGCTACGAGAACCAGCTCATCGCCCGGAACCGGGAGGCCCTCGACGCCGGCCGCGCTCAGATCGACAACGAGATCAAGCGGGCCGCCGACCTGCTGGCGTCCGGCGGCTGACATGCCGCCACGTGCCGTCCTCCCGGCGCTGGCGGTGGCCGCGGCCACGCTGACCGCCTGCGCCGCCGCGGAGCCACCGGCGCCGTCCCTGCCGGACGACGTCCGGGCGGCGTACGACCGGTTCTGGGCCGCCTGGACCGAGGCCAGCGCGACGTCCGACCCGGATCTGCCGCTGCTGGCCGAGCACGTCGCCGAGCCGCTGCTGTCCACCCTGCGCGGCAACCTGGAAGCCACCCGGACCGCCGGGCGGGTGACCCGCGGCCAGGTCGGCCACCGCATCGAGGGGTGGGAGACGGACGCCGGCGCCCGCCGCGTGGTGGACTGCGTCGACCTCGGCCGGTGGCTGCTGCACCACCGCTCCACCGGGGAACTGCAGGCCGGGCAGCTGACCGGCGACCGCTCCCAGTTGACCGAGATCGTGCTCCGCCCGTACGACGGCCGGTGGAAGGCGACCAACATGTACATCCTGGCGGACCGGTGCTGAACCCGGCGGCCGCCCGTCGCCGGCTGCTCACCGCCGTCGTCGTGTCGGTGCTGGTCACGGCCGGCGCGCTGGCCGTCTCCACGCAGCTGCGGTCGCCGGCCCAGGTCGCGGCCGAGGCGGCGCCGCCACCGCCGTCGGTGCTCACCGAGCCGGTCCGGCGGCGGGTGCTGACCGCCACCGTGGTGCTGCGCGGCCGGGTCAGCGCCGAGCAGTCCGTCGACGTGGTGGCCCGCGGCAGCGGCGACGGGGTGCCGGTGGTCACCGCGGTGCGGTCCGGGTACGGCGCCACCGTCCAGCCCGCCCAGGTGCTGCTGGAGATCTCCGGGCGCCCGGTGTTCGCGCTGCCCGGCGCCATCCCGGCCTACCGTGACCTGCGGCCCGGCGCGACCGGGCGGGACGTCGCCCAGTTGCAGCGGGCCCTGGACACCCTCGGGTTCGGCAGCGGCGGGGATCGGGACGGTACCTACGGCGCCGGGACCGAGGACGCGGTCCGTGAGTTCTACCGGTCGAAGGGGTACGAGCCCCTGCCCGCCGGCGCCGACGACGAGGACCTGCTCCGGCAGGCGGAGACCGCGCGGACCGCCGCCGAACGGGCCCTGCGCGACGCCCGCATCGCCCACCGGACCGCGCCCGCCGCGGTGAAGGCGTCGGCCGCGCTGGCCGTCCGGGACCGTGAGGAGGACTACGCGGCCGCCGAGGAGGACCGGGACCGGGTCGCCGCGCGGACCGGGCCGATGGTGCCGGCCGGCGAGACGGTGTTCCTCAGCGGGTTCCCGGCCCGGGTCGGCGAGGTGACCGCCACGGTCGGCGCGGAGGCCAAGGACACCCTGCTCACCGTCGCGGCGGGACGGCTGGTGGTGACGGGGCGGCTCACGGCGTACCAGAAGGATCTGATCAGGCCCGGGATGCCGGTGGAGATCCTCGCCGAGACCACCGGAACCACCGCCGGCGCCGCGGTCAAGGCCGTGGCCGAGACACCGGCGCAGCCGGGGCCGGGCGCCGAAGCCGCGCCACCCGGCTACGAGATGGTGGTCGCGCCGAACGAGGCGCTCGACGCCGAGCTGGCCGGCGCGGACGTCCGGCTCACCGTCACGGCCGCGTCCAGCGGGAACGAGGTGCTGGTGGTGCCGCTCGCCGCGGTGTCGTCCGGCGCCGACGGCAAGACCTCGGTGACCGTGGTCGACGGCGCCGCCCGTACCCGGATCGAAGTGACCCCGGGCCTCGTCGGAGACGGATTCGTGCAGGTCACCCCGGTCGGCGGCGGACACCTCGAGCCGGGCCGGACCGTGCTGGTGGGCTCGTGACCGGACCGGTGATCCGGTTCGCCGGGGTCGGCCGGACCTACCCGGGACCGCCGCCGGTGCCCGCGCTGCGCCCCTGCGACCTGGTGATCGAGCGGGGCGAGATGGTCACCGTGGCCGGGCCGTCCGGCTCCGGCAAGTCGACCTTCCTGAACGTGGCCGGGCTCCTGGACCGGCCCACCGAAGGACGCTACGAACTCGACGGCGTCGACACCGGCCCGCTGCCCGACCGGGACCGGACCGCGCTGCGCGGCCGCCGGATCGGGTTCGTCTTCCAGGCGTTCCACCTGCTCGGCAACCGCAGCGCCGAGGAGAACGTGGCCCTCGCCCTGCTGTACCACGGGGTGCCGGCGGCCGAGCGCCGCAGCCGGGCCCGGGACGCGCTGGACCGGGTCGGGCTCGACCATTGGCGGACCGCGTGGCCGCGCACCATGTCCGGTGGCGAACGCCAGCGGGTCGCCATCGCCCGCGCCCTCGTCACCCGGCCCAGCCTGCTGCTCTGCGACGAACCGACGGGCGCGCTCGACACCGCCACCGCGGAGACCGTGCTGGAGACGCTGTCCGGCCTGCACGCCGGCGGCCTGACCATCGTGGTGATCACCCATGATCCGGTCGTGGCGGCGCGCGGCTCCCGGACGATCCGGATCGTCGACGGTGTGGTGTCGTGATCGAGATGACCCGGCTCGGGGTCCGGGATCTGGTCGCCGAGGCGCTCGCCGGGATCCTGCAGCGGCCCGGCCGGTCCCTGCTCACCTGCCTCGGCACGGTGCTCGGCGTCGGCGCGTTCGTGGCCGTGCTCGGGCTCACCGCGACCGCGTCCGGCCAGATCGGCAGCCGGTTCGACGCCCTCGCCGCGACCGAGGTCACCGTCGAGGACTCCGGCAAGCAGGACCCGAACCTGGCCGTCACCCCGTTCCCGGACGACGCCGAGGCGCGGCTCGCCCGGGTGCGCGGGGTGACCGGCGGTGGCGTCTGGTGGGCCGTGCCGGGCGCCGGAGTGCGGGCCGCCCCGGTCGGCGCGGCCGCCGCCGGACAGCCGATCCCGGTGCTGGCCGTCACCCCCGGGCTGTTCACCGCGGTCACCCCGCGGATGACGACCGGCCGGACCTTCGACGCGTACCACGAGAAAGCCGGCGCCCGGGTCGCCGTGCTCGGCGCCGGCATCGCCCGGCAACTCGGCATCGGCTCCCTCGCCACCCACCCCGCGATCTTCATCGGCGACGTGCCCTACAGCGTGATCGGCATCGTCGACGCCGTCGAACGGATGCCCGCGCTCCTGCTGTCGGTCACCATCCCGGCCGGTTCGGCGCCCGCGCCACCCGGCGAGGAACGCCCTCGCATGCTCATCAGCACCGAACCCGGCGCGGCCCGGCAGGTCGCCGCCGAGGTCCCGCTCGCCCTGCGTCCCGACGCGCCGGACGTGTTCACCGCCGTCGCCCCGCCCGACCCGCGTACCCTCCGCGACCAGGTCGACGGCGACCTCGGCGCCCTCCTGCTGATACTGGCCGGGGTGTGCCTGGTGATCGGCGCGGTCGGCATCGCCAACACCACCCTGGTCGCCGTTCTGGAACGGGTCGGCGAGATCGGCCTGCGCCGCTCGGTCGGCGCCCGCGGCGTGCACATCGCCGCCCAGTTCCTCACCGAGTCGGCGGCGCTCGGCGTCCTCGGCGGCCTGTTCGGCTGCAGCCTCGGCGCCGTCACGATCGTCACCACGGCGGCGATCCAGGGCTGGACCCCGATCGCGGATCCGGTGACGATCGTGCTGGCGCCCCTGATCGGGCTGGTCACCGGCGTGCTGGCGGGCGCCTACCCGGCCTGGCGCGCCGCCCGGATCGAGCCGGTCGAAGCACTGCGCCGCTGACCGGCCAGCGTCACGCCGAGCGCGGCGATCCACAGGCCCCAGGCGGTGCTGCCGACCAGCCCGGCCGGCGCCCACACCGGGAAGCCGGGGACCGCCGTCGCCAGCACGTCACCCTGATTCAGCAGGTAGAGCGCCGAGGCGGCGAGCCCCGCCACGCCGATCCACCGGGGCAGCGACCGGGTCCGCAACGCCACCACGCTCACCGTCACCGACCAGACGATCGCCAGGACCTGCCCGAGATGCTCGCCGAGGAGCGCGCCGCCGAACTGGTGCTGGGCGGTCCAGGCGGCCTCCACCGCCTGCCGGGCCGCCGGATCGCCGGCGGTCCAGGCCGTGGCCAGCGGCGGCACCACGAACACCCAGCGCAGGAAGCCGATCAGGCTGAGCAGGGCGGAGGCCGCGCCGATCACGCCGGCGGCCCGCAGCACCGGGTCGGTCCCGCGGCTCAGCGCCGCCGGGAGCAGCAGCATGGGCACGCCCACGAGCGCGTAGGCCCACCCGACGGCGAACCACGTGCCGACCAGCGCCGCCCCGCCGTCCCGGAACGCGGCGAGCACCACCGGCGCCGGCTCGCGCAGGATGTCCGGCCAGCCGAAAGTCGCCGCGAGCAGGCTCGACGCGGCGGTGAAGGCCGCGACCGCCACGAGGAAGAGCCAGCCTGTCGTTCTCCGCAACACCATCGGACACCATCCCTGTACGCCGTGCAGAGTTAATGACACCCCGAATGCTGTACGGTGTGCGGAGATAAGTCAAGGGAGCCGGCATGAGCGAACGAGGACGCCCCGGGCCGAAACGGGCTCTCAGCGAGGACGCCGTCCTGGACGCGGCCCGCGGCCTGATGGACACCGGCGGGCCGGCCGCCGTCTCGATCCGGCGGATCGCGGCGGCGCTGGGCGTCTCACCGAACGCGGTCTACACCTATTTCCCCGACAAGGCGGCCATCGAGCAGGCGCTCGTCGAACGGCTCCTCGGCGACCTCAACCGGGCCACCGCGGAGAGCCCGGACTGGCGGGCCGATCTGGAAGCGCTCGCCCTCGACCTGCGGCAGCGGCTCACCGCCCACCCGGGGGCCGTGCCGCTGCTGCTCGGCGGCGCGATGAACGGGCCGGAGGCGCTGCTGCTCGGGGAGCGCCTGCTGGCGGTCCTGGCCCGGGGCGGGCTGGAGCCCCCGGCGGCGGCGCGGGCGGCGTACCTCGTGATGGTCTATGTCCTCGGCGCGGTGGCGCTCGAGGTGGCGGACGTGCCGCACACCGGCGCGCTCGCCCCGGAGACGGACCGCATCGCCGTACGCCGGGCGGCGATGGCCCAGGTCCCGGCCGGGATGTTCCCCCGGACGGCGGCCGCGGTGGACGTGACCGCCGCCTGGGTCGGCACCGGCCAGTACCTGTGGGGGCTGCGGCGGATCCTGGACGGCCTGACCGGCACCGGCCCCGCCACCTGACCGTTTGTCAGGCGGCGCGGGCCGGGACGCGCTCGCGGCAGAGTGGATCCAGTGCCGCCTGGACTGCGCGGATGTCGGCGCCGACCGCGGTGGCCAGGACGCCCGGGCCGGCCAGCGGCATGACCGCGGCATCCGGGCCGGCGGCGGACGGCGGCGGCAGATCCGGGCCCGCGGCGATCAGCGTGCCGACCGCCCGGCCGCCGCCCAGCACCGCGGCGCCGTCCCAGCCCGGCGCGCCCGGGCCGACGGTGAGTTCGTGCCGGTAGAGGGTGACCCCGCCGTACCGGATCGTGGTGTCCGCCCGGACCGCCCCGGACGGCTCGTCGTGCCGGCCGCACACCAGGTCGTCGCGCCACAGCAGGGATCCGCCGGCGGCCACCTCCACCCGGGTGACCGCGACGTGGTCGCATCCGGCGGCGGCGATCAGCGGCTCCGGCAGCCAGCGCAACGTGCCACCGGCCGCCACCGTGGCGGTGATCGTCAGACGGGACGGCGGGCCGGGCCGGCCGGGCAGCGCCAGCGACGCGGCGACACTGAGCATCTCCAGCGCGGCGCCCGGGCCCACGGCGATGTCCAGCCGCAACTCGTCGCCGCGCAGCGGGCCGGCCGCCCCGCCGACCAGGTGCACCGTCATGCCGCCGGTCCGGGGGCCGGTCCGCCGCAGCAGCAGCGGCGACTCGCCGCGCAGGACCGCGAGCCGGGTGCCGCCGCGGCCGTCGGACTCCGCAACGACCTTCGCCTCCGCCCGCATGAACCGGCCGGGCGGCCTGTCCCCGATCTCCGGGGAAGCCGCCCGGCCGGCCGAGATGCCGAGGTCAGGCACCGGCGGGGGCGGTGCGGGCGGCGACCAGGCCGCGGATCCAGTCGGCGACCGGTGCGGCCTTCTTGTCCTCGGCCAGGGACAGGAACACCGTCGGCAGGTCGTGGCGGCGGGCCCGGGCGTCGCGGTCCATCACCGACAGGTCGGCGCCGACCAGCGGGGCCAGGTCGGTCTTGTTGATCACGAGCAGGTCGGCGGTGGTCACGCCGGGGCCGCCCTTGCGGGGGACCTTGTCGCCGCCGGCCACGTCGACCACGAAGATCTGCTGGTCGATCAGGCCCTTGCTGAACGTGGCGGTCAGGTTGTCGCCGCCGCTCTCCACCAGCACCAGGTCCAGCGGGCCGAGTGAGGCCTCGAGGTCCTCGACGGCGTCCAGGTTGGCGGAGATGTCGTCGCGGATCGCGGTGTGCGGGCAGCAGCCGGTCTCCACCGCGCGGACCCGCTCCTGCGGCAGCACGCCGTTGCGGAGCAGGAAGTCGGCGTCCTCGGTGGTGTAGATGTCGTTCGTCACCACCGCGAGCCGCAGTTCCTCGCCGAGGGCCCGGCACAGCGACGCGACCAGCGCGGTCTTGCCGGAGCCGACCGGCCCGCCGATACCGATCCGCAGGGCGCGCGGCCCGGCGTGCAGCGGCGCGTGCGGGTCGACACCCGGCTCGGGGTGCGTGTGGGGAACCTCATCAGGGCCGTGTTCGTGCGGTTCAGGATGCAAAGAGACGCACCTCCCAGGTGGCGTGGTGCTCGGCGCCGATGTCGAGCAGGGGAGCGCCCGCGGCCGGCAGATCGTCGACCGGGTCGCCGGAACGGGCCGCGGCGGCTGCCGCGATCCGGTCACATTCAGGAGCGAGCCGCGCCAGCAGCGCGTGTACCGCGTACGGGTCAAGGCCGAGAAGCCGGACCCCCGCGCTCGCCGAGCCGGTGATCGTGCCGTGCGCCGCGGCGACCGCCGCCTCCGCGGGCGTCAGCCCGGCCGCCGCGGCCAGGGCGCCCAGCGCGACCGGCTGATGGGGTTCCCGGCCGACGTCGGCGACCGGCCACATCGCCCGGCCGGCTCGCAGCAGCGCCCGGCCCTGGGCCCGCGACGCCTTCCGCAGCGCGGGTGACGGTGTCCGCGCGTCCAGGCCGGCGTCGAGTTCCGCGTGGCGCGTGACATCCGCGCAGGCCGCCGCCGCGAACGCCGCCGACACGAGCCCGCTGGTGGCGAGCTTCCCGCGGAGGAACCCGCCGAGGCCGCCGACGTCACGGACCCGCCCGGTGGCGATCTGCGGCTCCAGCCCGCCGGAGTGCGCGTGCCCACCGGAGGGCAGCCGCCCGTCCGCGACCAGCAGCAACGTGGCCAGGCTCATCAGAACAGGAAGTAGCGCTGGGCCATCGGGAGCACGTCGACCGGGTCGGGTTCGATGACCTGGCCGTCGATGCGTACCTCGAAGGTGTCGGCTTTGACCTCGATGTGGGGCATCGCGTCGTTCAGGGTCATGTCGGCCTTGCCCACCGAGCGGGTGTCGGCCACCGGCACCAGGGCCCGCTTGACGCCGATCCGGTCGCTGAGCAGGGCGTCGATGGCGGCCGGGGCGACGAAGGCCAGGGAGGTCTGTGCCGGGACCACCCCGTACGACCCGAACATCGGCCGCGGCAGCATCGGCTGCGGGGTGGGGATGGAGGCGTTCGCGTCGCCCATCTGCGCGTAGGCGATCATGCCGCCCTTGAGGACCAGCGCCGGGCGTACGCCGAAGAACGCCGGATCCCAGAGCACCAGGTCGGCGAGTTTCCCGGGTTCGACCGAGCCGACCTGCTCGGCCATGCCGTGCGCGATGGCGGGGCAGATGGTGTACTTCGCGACGTAGCGGCGGGCACGGTTGTTGTCGGCCGTGGTGTCGCCGGGCAGGGAGCCGACGCGGGCCTTCATCACGTGCGCGGTCTGCCAGGTACGGGTGACGACCTCCCCGACCCGCCCCATCGCCTGCGAGTCCGACCCGATCATCGAGATCGCCCCGAGGTCGTGCAGGTAGTCCTCGGCGGCCATGGTCGACGGCCGGATCCGGCTCTCGGCGAACGCCAGGTCCTCCGGCACCGCCGAGTTCAGGTGGTGGCAGACCATCAGCATGTCGAGGTGTTCGCTGAGGGTGTTGCGGGTGTACGGCCGGGTCGGGTTCGTCGACGACGGCAGGATGTTCGGTTGTGACGCCACGGTGATGATGTCCGGCGCGTGCCCGCCGCCGGCGCCCTCGGTGTGATAGGCGTGGATGGACCGCCCGGCGATGGCCCGCAGCGTCTCCTCGACGAACCCGGCCTCGTTCAGCGTGTCGGTGTGGATCGCCACCTGCACCCCGGACGCGTCGCACACCTTGAGGCAGGCGTCGATCGCGGCGGGCGTGGTGCCCCAGTCCTCGTGCAGCTTGAACCCGCCGGCGCCGCCGCGCAGCTGCTCCCACATGGACTCGGCGGACATCGTGTTGCCCTTGCCGAGCAGCAGCACGTTGATCGGCCAGGTGTCGATGGCCTCCAGCATCCGGGCGAGGTGCCAGGCGTTCGGGGTGACGGTGGTGGCCTTGGTGCCCTCGGCGGGCCCGGTGCCGCCGCCGATGATCGTGGTGATGCCGGAGGCGAGCGCGGTGTCCAGGATCGTCGGGCTGATCAGGTGGACGTGGCTGTCGATCGCGCCGGCCGTGAGGATCTTGCCGTTGCCGGCGATGATCTCGGTGCCCGCGCCGATGACCAGGTCCGGGTGCACACCGTCCATGGTGTCGGGGTTGCCGGCCTTGCCGATCGCGACGATCCGGCCGTCGCGGATGCCGACGTCGGCCTTGACGATGCCCCAGTGGTCGAGCACCACCACGCCGGTGATCACGGTGTCCGGGGTGCCCTCGGCGCGGGTGGCGCGGGACTGGCCCATGGATTCGCGGATCACCTTGCCGCCGCCGAAGACGACCTCGTCACCGGGGACCGGCCCGGCGCTGCGGTCCTCCTCGATCTCGATCAGCAGGTTGGTGTCGGCGAGCCGGATCCGGTCGCCCTTGGTCGGGCCGAGCAGCGCGGCGTAGCGACGGCGGTCCAGAGATGTCATCGGGGGCTCCCGTTGTGCTCGCCCTCACCGGTGTCCTCGTCGAGGGAGCCGGCCGGCTCGATGTCGGTGGGGTCGTGCGCCGGCGCCGGTGGGGTCCGGTCGAGCGGCCCGCCGGCCAGCCCGCGCAGGCCCGGCACGATCCGCCGGCCGGTGAACGCGACGAGCGTGACGTCCCGCGGGATGCCGGGTTCGAACCGGACGGACGTGCCGGCGGGGATGGCGAGCCGGTGGCCCCAGGCGGTGTCCCGGTCGAAGTCGAGGGCGGCGTTCGACTCGGCGAAGTGGAAGTGCGAGCCGACCTGGACCGGGCGGTCGCCGGTGTTGCGGACGGTCAGTGCGACAGTCGTACGCCCGGCGTTGATCTCGATGTCGCCCTCGCCGAAGAGGATCTCCCCGGGGATCACGAGATCGGCCCGTGCACGGTGACGAGTTTGGTGCCGTCCGGGAAGGTGGCTTCGACCTGCACCTCGGCCAGCATCTCCGGCACCCCTTCCAGGACGTCGTCGCGGGTGAGCACCCGGCGGCCGGCGTCCATCAGCTCGGCGACGGTCCGGCCGTCCCGCGCGCCTTCCAGCAGGAAGGCCGTGATGATCGCCGTGGCCTCGGGATAGTTGAGCTTCAGGCCGCGGTCGCGGCGACGCTGGGCGACGTCGGCCGCGACGTGGATGAGCAGGCGTTCCTGCTCGTGCTGGCTGAGGAACAAAGGGACCTCCTGATCGCGCCCGGGAATGCTGTCAGGTGGAAGTTTCGGACGTGTAACCCCTCTGTGATCAAAACACTCTCGCGGCGACTCCGTCGATCAAAAGGTCCACGGCCAGGGCGAAACCGGTGTCGTCGGCGCCCATCAGGCGGTGCATGGTCCCGTTGACCTCGGTGTGCAGCAGGCCGCCGACCAGGGCGACCAGGACCGCGCCGGTGCGCTCGACCTCGGGTTCGGGCAGGCCGGCGCCGCGCAGCACGGTGCAGAGGGCCCGCCACATCGGGCCGTCACGCTGGATGAAGTCGTCGCCGGCGAACGCGTACCGGATGAGGTGGCGGTGGGCGAGGCTGAGGGTGCGGAACTCGTACGCCAGTTGCCGCAGTTGATCCTGCCAGGGCCCGTCGGAGACCGTGACGTGTCTCGCTCCGTCGGTCACCAGGCGGGTGACGCCGTCCAGCAGCGCGGCCTTGTTCTCCACGTGGTGGTAGATCGACATCGGATTGACGCCCAGGTCAGCGGCGAGCTTGCGCATGCTGAGCGACTCGACCCCGTCGGCGTCGATGAGTCTCAGGGCGGTTTCGAGGATCACGTCCCTTGTCAAACGTTGATCGCCTGAGTTCCCGGTTTCAGCCATACGCCGTATGGTAGCTGCCATACACCGTATGGCTGAGGAGGATCACCTCGTGACCGCCGCGATTCCGACCCCCCGCGGACTGCCCGTCGTCGGCAACGGCCTGCAGGTTCCGGTGGAGGGCACCCACCGGTTCTTCGCCGACCTGGCCGCGCAGCACCCGGGCGGCCTGTTCAAGCTCAACCTGGCCGGCCGGCACGTCGTCTTCGTCTACGACCCCGACCTGGTCGCCGAGGTCTGCGACGAGACCCGCTTCTACAAGCCGATCGACCCGCCGCTCGCGCACGTCCGTGACTTCGCCGGCGACGGCCTCTTCACCGCCCGCGAGGAGGAGGAGGTGTGGGGCCAGGCGCACCGCATCCTGCTGCCCGCTTTCAGTCAGCGGTCGATGAAGGCGTACTTCCCGCAGATGCTGGAGATCGCCACCAACCTGACCGGCGCCTGGTCGCGGCGTTCCGAGGTGGACGTCTCCGACGACATGACCCGGCTCGCCCTGGACACCATCACGCTCGCCGGGTTCGGCAGGCGGTTCGAGTCCTTCGAACAGGCCGAGCTGCACCCGTTCCTGCAGGCCATGGGCAACGCGCTGACCGAGGCGATGAACCGGACCCGCCAGCTGCCGGTCGTCACCGGCCTGAAGAAGAAGGCCGGCGCGGCGTACCAGGCCGACATCGCCGTCATGCAGGACACCGTGGACGAGGTGATCCGGGCCCGCCGCGCCTCCGGGGAGAAGCTGAACGACCTGCTCGGGCTGATGCTGGAGGCGTCCGACCCGGTCACCGGCGGGCGGCTGTCCGACGAGAACATCCGCAACCAGGTCCTCACCTTCCTGATCGCCGGGCACGAGACGACCAGCGGCACGCTCTCGTTCGCCCTGCACCACCTGATGCGCAACCCGCACGTGCTGGCCCAGGCGTACGCCGAGGTGGACCGGCTCCTGCCGGGTGACACCGTGCCCACCTACGAGCTGATCATGAAGCTGGACGTGATCCCGCGGATCCTCGACGAGACGCTGCGGCTGCACTCGCCGATCACCGCGATCGGCCTGGCCGCACGGTCCGCGACGCTGCTGGGCGGCCGCTACCCCATCGCGGCGGACCAGAAGGTCGCCGTCGTCCTCCGGCCGCTGCACACCCATCCGTCGGCCTGGGCCGATCCGGAGACCTTCGACATCGACCGGTGGCTGCCGGAGGCCAAGGCCGGGCACCACCCGCACGCGTACAAGCCGTTCGGCAACGGCGAGCGCGCCTGCATCGGCCGCCAGTTCGCGCTCACCGAGGCCCGGCTCGCGCTCGCCATGCTGCTGCAGCGGTTCGCGATCTCCGACCCGGCCGGGCACCGGCTGCACATCAAGCAGACCCTGACCATCAAACCGGACGGCTTCCGGTTGCGGGTCCGCCCGCGGCACGAGCACGAGCGGATCGCGGCGGGTCCCGGTCTGCCGGACGCCGCGGCGTCCGAGGTGGCCGAGGTCCAGGCTTCGGGGGTACGGCTCCGCGTCGCCTACGGCTCCAACCTGGGCACCTCCGAGGACCTCGCCCAGCAGGTCGCCGACCGGGCCCGCCGGTCCGGGTTCGACGTGACCGTGCAGACCCTCGACGAGCTGGCCGCCGACCTGCCCGGGGACGGGCTGCTGACGGTCGTCACGTCCAGCTACAACGGCAAGGCGCCGGACAACGCGCAGGCCTTCGACGACCTGGAGATCCCGGCCGGGAAACTGGCCGGGGTGCGGTACGCGGTGCTCGGGAACGGCAACACCCAATGGGCCACGTACCAGGCGTACCCCAAGCGGGTGTCCGAAAAGCTCGCCGCGGCCGGGGCGACGGCGCTGGTGGACCGCGGTGAGACGGACGCGTCCGGCGACTTCGACGGGATGGCGTCGGCCTGGCTGAACGGGCTGTGGTCGGCGCTGGCCACCGAGTTCGGCGCCGCCGCGCCGGCCGGGACGGGCGGCCCGCGGTACAGCGTCGAGGTGCTCGGCGAGGACCAGATCCGGCCCGCCGTCGTGTCCGCCCAGGCCCGCCCGGTCACCGTCGTGTCGGTGCGGGAGCTGGTCGGCGACCCCACCGGGTTGTGGGACTTCTCCCGGGAGGCGCCCCGGCCGGGCGTCAAGGCGATCACGGTACGGCTCCCGTGCGGTGTCTCCTACTCCGCCGGCGATCACCTGGCCGTCTACGCCAAGAACGACCCGGAACTCGTCGACTGGGCCCTGCACACCCTGCGGATCTCCCGTGACCTGGTGATCCGTCTCGGACAGGACGGTGAGCGGCCGTCCGGACTGCCGATCGGCGTGCCGGTCACCGCCGGGCTGCTCCTGACCGACTTCGTGGAGCTGCAGGAACCGGCCACCCGTACCCAGATCGCGGTCCTCGCAGAGCACACCCAGTGCCCGTGGACGACCCGGCAGCTCGGCGCGTGGACGTCGGCGCCGGACGCGTACGCCGACGAGATCCTCGCGAAGCGGGTGTCGGTGCTGTCCCTGCTCGAACGGTTCCCGGCGATCGAACTGCCGTTCGGCGTGTTCCTGGAACTGGTCGGCACGATCAGACCGCGGTTCTACTCGATCTCGTCCTCGCCGCGGGTCGACCCGTCCCTCGTGACGATCACGGTCGGGCTGGTGGACGGGCCGTCCCGCGCCGGGAACGGCAGGTACCGCGGCATGTGCTCGCAGTACCTGGCACGGCTGACGCCCGGCGACGTGTTCTACGGTCACGTGCGGGTGCCGGCGCCGCCGTTCCGGATGCCGGCCGACCCCGCCACCCCGATGATCCTGATCGGACCCGGGACCGGGTTCGCCCCGCTGCGCGGCTTCCTGCAGGAACGGGCCCTGGAGCCGTCGGCCGGGCCGGTCACGCTGTTCTACGGCTGCCGGCACCCGGAGCACGACTGGCTCTACCGCGACGAGGTCCGGCAGTGGGCGGCGGACCGGGTGACCGATCTGCACGTGGCGTTCTCGGCGGTTCCGTCTCACCCGTACCGGTTCGTCCAGGAAGCCCTCGCCGCGCAGGGCGACGCCGTGTGGGAACTGCTGGAACAGGGCGGGCACATCTACCTGTGCGGTGACGGGGCGCGGATGGCGCCGGCGGTCCGGGCCGAGCTGTACGCGATCTTCCGCCGTCACACCGGCGGCACCGCGGAGCAGGCGGAGACGTGGTTGCGGTCCCTGGAGGCGGCCGGCCGTTACCAGCAAGACGTCTTCGCCTGACCGGTCCAGCCGGGGCTCTTGTCCGGCTGGACCTCTCGTCCCGCCGGGTTTCTTGCTCGGCCGGGCTTCTCGCTCGGCCGGGCTTCTTGCTCGGCCGGGCTTCTCGCTCGGCCGGGCCTCTTGCTCGGCCGGGCTTTCGCTCAGCTGGGCGGGGGGCCTGAGTCGTCGGATTCCTCCTCGTCGGGCGGCTCGATCGGCGGTTTCTCCGAGATGGACTCGGAGGCGGAGCCGCCCGGCTTCGGTTCCGCCGGCGGACGGATGCGGGTGCGGGTGGCGGTCCTCGGCGGGTTCTTCCTGGTGGTGACGGGGGCCGTCCGCGTCGGTGACGGGGTCACCGACGCCGTCGGGACCGGCGCGCCCGAGAAGGACGCGGGCGCCACCGGCGACGACGGAGCCGGGAACCAGCCGAACGGGTCCATGAGACCGATCGCCGCCCCCGTGCCGGCGAGCACCACGAGCGCCGCCACCAGTAACGGGAGCCAGGGCGCCGGGCGCCGGGCCGGCCCGGGGAACGGGTCGGCGGGCGGCGGCCCCGGCGGCTGCCACGGCCGCGGCGCGGGAATCGGCGTGTGCGGGATCGGGTCTTGACGGGCGAGCGGCGCGGTGACGACCTCGGTGGCGAGCGGCGCGCCGGCCCCGGCGCCCGCCGCTCCGGTTGCGGCCGCCGCCATCGCCGCGGCCGACGGCGGCCGGTCCGCCGGATCCTTCGCGAGCGCGCGTTCCACCAGGACACGGACCGCCGGGGGAACCGTCGCGGGCAGCGGCGCCGGCTCCTCGGTGACGTGCCGCAGCGCGATGGCGACCGCGTCGGCCCCGGTGAACGGCGGCTCCCCGGTGAGGCAGTGGTAGGCGACGGCGCCCAGCGCGTACACATCGGCGGCCGGGCCGATGGTCTGCTTGGTGACCTGCTCCGGCGCCATGTAGCAGGCGGTGCCGATGATGTTGTGGGCGCCGGTCAGGGTCTCCGAGGTGGCCGAACGGGCCACCCCGAAATCGACGAGCACCACATTCCCGTCCGGCTCGATGATCAGATTGCCCGGGGTGACGTCCCGGTGCACGATCCCGGCCTGATGTGCCGCGTGCAGCGCCCGGGCGGCCTGCGCCACGACCGACATCGTCTCGGCCGGTGGCAGCGGCCCGCGGTCGGCCAGCCGGCGGCTCAGGGACTCGCCGTCGATCCGGGCCATCACCAGGTAGGCGCCGGCGGGGGTGGCGCCGTAGTCGTACACCGCCGCGATCCCGGGATGCCGCAACGCCGCCATGGTCCGCGCCTCGTGCTCGAACCGCCGCTGGAAGCTCGCCTCCGCGGCCGGCCCCGCCCGCAGCAGTTTCACCGCGACGGTCCGCCCCAGCACGGTGTCCGTGCCCCGCCAGACCTCACCCATGCCACCGGAGGCGATCAGCTCGTCCAGCCGGTATCGCCCGCCCAGCGACTCTCCCGCGTCGGGCATGCCCGAAGCTTACGGGCCATCCGCCACGCTCGATGCCTTCAACCCCGTCCGGCTGATTGTCAGGGCTGTCTCCCGCGGGTCGAGACAGCCCTGACGGCCAGCCGGACAAACCGGTCATCCGGCTTCGTTCTCGGCTCCTTCGTTCTCGTTCTCCTCCGGCTCGCCGGTCTCCTCGCCGCCCGGCGCAGGCTCCGTCGCGGGCGGCGCGCTGGTCGCCGTCCCGGTGCCGGTCGTCGCGCCACCGGCCGGCGCGGTCGTGGCGGGAGCCGTGGTCGCGGCCGGCCTGCTCGTCGCCGGGGCCGCCGGACGGGTCGTGGGATTCGTCTTCGCGGGCTGCGTGGTCTCCGGGCGGTCCCGGTCGTCGCCGCCGGCCGCCTTCCCGGTCTTCTCCGGGCCGGCGGACCGCGGCCCGGACACCACCGGAGCAGCCGGAACACTCGTCGACGGCTTCGGATCCTCCGCGAACAGCCCCAGCGACGACGCGAGCACGAACCCACCCAGCCCGAGCGCGGCGACCGCCACCAGTACGACCACCGGCAGCAGCCATCGAGGTCTGCCCTCTGCCGCCCTCCGTTCTGGCGCTACCTGAGCACCGAGCCCGCGGATCCCCGCCGCGCCGACTCCGACCCCGGCCGCGGCGGCCCCGGTTCGATCCTGGTCGCCGTCGGGCACGAGACCGAACGTTCTGTTCGGGGTGTTGTTGGCTGCGCCGGTTGCGGTTTGGTCCGGGTTGGCGTCGGGCGCGAGACCGAACGTTCTGTCCGGGGTGCTGTCGGCCGCGCCGGCTCCGGGCCGGTCCGTCGGGGTGGGAAGGGCGGCGGTGGCGTCAGGTGGGGTAGCGGTGAGTTCCGGATCGGACGCCGTCGCTTCCGGGGCGAGACTGTCGGAGAAGGAGTCGTCAGCGACAGGGATTCCGGCGATGCCGAACCAGGGCGCGCCGGCCTTGGTCGCAGCCAGCCCTTCCGACCCGGCGCCGAGGGGCCCGGTGACGGGCGGGACGGCGTCGAGCGCGCCGGATGTGGCGCCCGGTTCGGAGACTGCCGCGTCGGCGGCGTCGGCCATGGCGCCCGCGGAGGCGAACCGGGCCGCCGGGTCCTTGGACAGCGCGGTCCGGACCAGGGCACGGACCGGGTCCGGCACGTCGTCCGGCAGCGGTGGCGGCTCGTCCTCGATGTGCTGGAGGGCGACCGCGATCGGGTTGTCGCCGTGGAACGGGGGACGGCCGGCGAGGCAGTGGTAGGCGAGGGCGCCGAGCGCGTACACGTCGGCGGCCGGGCCGGTCTGTTGCCGGGTGACCTGTTCCGGGGCGATGTAGAGGGCGGTGCCGACGACTTCGCGGGCGCCGGTGACGGTGCCGGAGTGGGCGGAGCGGGCGACGCCGAAGTCGACGAGGACGACCGTACCGTCCGGTTCGATCAGCAGGTTTCCGGGTTTGACGTCGCGGTGCACGATGCCGGCGGTGTGTGCGGCCTCCAGGGCGCGGGCGGCCTGCGCGACGACCGACATGGTCTCGCCGGGGGTGAGCCGGCCGCGGCTCGCCAGCACCTGGTTGAGGGGTTGGCCGTCGACGCGGGCCATCACCAGGTACGCGTCCTCGTTGCCGGTGCTGCCGAAGTCGTAGACGGGGACGACACCGGAGTGCCGCAGCGCGGCGAGGGCGCGGGCCTCGTGCCGGAACCGGCGCTGGAAGCCGGGGTCGGTGGCCCGGTCGGCGAGCAGGGTCTTGACGGCGACGGCCCGGTCGAGCACGGTGTCCGTCGCCTGCCAGACCTCGCCCATGCCGCCCGCGGCGATGCGATCGTCCAGCCGATAACGTCCGCCGAGCAGCTCTCCGGGAGAAGACATGGATGTCCCTCTACCCCGGAGAGCGCCGGGCTATCCTCAGGCGCCGGTGTAGAGGACGGCGTCGATCTCGATGTCGAAGCCGACCAGGGCGACCGGGATGGTGGTGCGGACCGGCAGGTGGTCGCCCTTGATGTATTCCCGGTAGATCTCGTTCATCTCCGGGAAGTCGCCGAAGTCGCGCAGGTAGACACCGATCCGGACGGCGTCGTCCAGGCTGGATCCGGCGGCCTCGGCGACGGCTGCCAGGTTGCGGAACGCCGCGTGCGCCTGCTCGGCGAAGGTGCCGGTCACCCGGGTGCCGTCGGGCAGCGCGGGGATCGCCCCGGCCAGGTAGATGGTGTCGCCGGCGACGACGGCGTGCGAGTACGGGCCACCGGCCGGCGCCGCCTTGTCGGTGATCACAGCGCGCTTGGGCATGAGGTCTCTCCTAGGAAACGGTTCGTGGGAACTGTTCGGCCAGCCCGTCCGCCTCCACCAGGGGTGCGGTGAGCAGGGCACGGATGTCGCGTTCACGCCGGGCCAGGGCGGCGTGTTGCGCGTCGGTGAGGGGGATCCACGGCGCCGGCGGGGCGGGCAGCCGCGGGGTGAGGGGACGGCCGGCGACGTACGTGGCCTCGTTGACCAGCCGGACCGGCGAGGTGCGGGTCTGCCGGTGTGCGTCGACGACGGTGAACGGCTCCGCCCGTACCTCGAAGATCGCGAAATCGGCGGGGTCGCCGACCGCGAGCGTGCCGCCGGGCAGGCCCAGCGCCCGCGCCGGGTGTGTGGTGACCGCCGCGACCACGTCGGGCAGCGGCACGCCGGCCGCGAGGAGTTTCGCCATCGTGGTGGGCAGGTCGAAGACCGGGCCGTGCAGGGAGCGGGCGTGCAGGTCGGTGGAGACGGTGTACGGCGGGAGCCCGGCGTCGAGCTGTGCTTCGAGGACGTCGAAGGCGAACCCGCCGGAGCCGTGGCCGAGGTCGAGCAGCACGCCCCGGTCGGCGGCGGCGCGGACGGCCGGGCCGAGCGGGGCCGCGATGCCGCTGGCGCAGTGGGTGACCAGGTCACCGGGCCGGAGCAGGTCGAGGACCTCGTCGAGGGTGGGCGGCGCGGTGCCGATGTGGACCATCACCGGCACGCCGCAGGCTTCCGCGGCGGCGATCCCGCGGCGGAGCGGCTCGACCCCGTTGGCGCCGACGGTCTCCCGGTCGATGCGCACCTTGACGCCGTGGAACAGGTCACGGTTGCCCTGGATCGCGTCGACGGCCAGCGGCACGTCGCAGTTGGCCAGGTCGCGGCTCTCCCCGGTGCGGCCGGCGAGGCCGACGGCGGAGATGTTGAGCAGCGCGCGGACCCGTACCGATGCGGTCTCGGCGACCCGGCGCAGCCCGGCCACCGTGTAGGCGCCCGCCGAGCCGGCGTCGACCCAGGTGGTGACGCCGGAGTACCAGGCGATCGGGTCGGGGTCGATGCCCCAGTAGCCGGGGCCGACGTGGGTGTGCACGTCGATCAGGCCGGGGGTGAGGAGACGGCCGGTGACGTCGAGGATCCGGTGGGCGTCGCGGGGCAGATCCGGTCCGGTCGCGGCGATGCGGCCGCCCTGGATCGCCAGGTCGCCGGATTCCGAACCGGTCAGCAGCAGGTCCCAGGTCATCGGGCGGTCTCCAGCGCTCCGGCGATGGCGAGCCGGTAGAGGCGGGTGGGGCGGCCCTTGCGATGTTCCTGGGCGCTGCCGGTCTCCTCGACCAGGCCGGCGGCGGTGAGTTTGCGGATCAGGCGGCGGCCGCTGGGGTCGGTGATGCCGAGGGTGCGGGCGAGTTCGCCGGGGGAGAGGGGGCGGCCTTCCAGGCTCTTCTCGATGGCGGCGAGCCGGGAGAGGGTGGCCGCGCTGAGCCCGGCCCGGACGGCGAGTTGTTCCAGGCCGCCGTGTTCCCGGTAGGAGTAGGTGAGCGGTGTCCCGGTCGCGCTCATCGGGCCGATCGTCATCCCGTCGGCGGTGAAGAGGTACGCGGCGGGGTCGTCGTCCTGTTCGGCCCGGGCCGCCGCCCGCTCGGCGAGGGTGACGCTGAGCCGGGCCGATCCGCCGATGCCGAAGCCGGCGACGGCCCGGACGCCGAGGGTGTCGCGGGCCTCGGCGAGCACCGGCAGCCCCACCCACTGGTGGGTGACGGTCTCGAAGAGGGCGGCCGGGGCGAACACCAGCACGCCGCGGCTGCCCCGGTGGTCGATCCAGGCGTCGGCGAACTCGGGGGTGTTGAGCAGCAGGTGCTGCAGGCCGACCCGGGCGCGGTCCAGTCCGGGGCCGGCCTCGGGGCGGCCGACGAGGAACAGGCCGGCGGCGAAGCGCTGCCCGTCGGCCCGCTTGTTGCGGATCCGCAGGGCGAGTTCGTGCAGGTCGGCGCGGATGGTGCCGGGGGTGGCCAGGGCGTGCAGGACGGCGGTCCGCCCGTCGAGGGCGGCGGCGACGCCCATCCGGCCGCTGATCACGTACGGCGCTCCGGTCCGGTCCAGGTGCGCCCGGTGGAAGTCGATCACCTCGCTGACCGGCTGGTCCGCGTCGAACGGCAGCGCCGCGATCGCGGTCCGGTCCAGGCCGAGCGCGGCGGCCACCTCGTCGATCGTCTCGCCGGCGAACGTGTCGACGCTGACCGGGGTGGCGGGCCAGCCGTTGCCGCGGGCCCGGGCCCAGGCCAGCGCCAGGTCGAGGGCGGCCGAGCGGGTGACGGTGAACGGCAGGTCGGCGGGGATCATGTCGCGGGCCCGGGCGTACGGCACCAGGCCGAGCAGCAGACCGTCCGGGCGGTGCTCGCGCAGCAGGCCGGCGACCCGGTCGCGGATCTCGTCCTCGCGGTCGTAGACCGCCCAGGCGAACTCGACGCCGGTGAGCGTGCTCGCCGCGTCGGCGAACCGTGCCCGGTGACCGGCGTGCACCACCAATCCGATCACCATGTCGCCGCCTGTTCTCAAGTGGTTCGTTAATCGCCTCGTAGCGTGGCCGACACGGGGCCCCCGGTCAAGTGGAAATTGGGTCTTGACGACGGCTTATTCAAGCAGCACGCTGAGGCGCACTTAAACGAACCATTAACGAACCTAGTTCGTATGGAGTGTGCGTATGAGACTGCGACTCGCGGCAGCCGCCGCCCTCGCTGTGACGATGACCGCGTGTGCCCCGTCCACCTCCGCCCCGGCGACCACCGCCGCCGACGGCGGCCCGAAGACCGGCGCCCTGAAGGTCTGGCTGTTCGACGAGCCGAACCGGGCCCCGAAGGAGGCCGTGGTCAAGGAGGCGATCACCGAGTTCACCGCCGCCCACCCGGACACCTCGGTCGACGTGCAGTACATCCCGGTGGACACCCGCAGCGAGCGGTTCAAGGGCGCCTTCAACGACCCGGCCAGCGCGCCGGACGTCGTCGAGTACGGCAACACCGACCTCCCCGAGTACGCCGTCGCCGGTGGCCTCGCCGACCTGGGCCCGGCCGTGTCCGGCTGGTCCGAGGGCGCCGACCTGACCGCCGACGCCAAGGCCAGCGCCACCTACCAGGGCACTCTGCTCGGCGTCCCGTGGTACCTCGGCGTCCGGGCGCTGTACTACCGCACCGACGTGTTCACCGAGCTGGGCCTGAAGCCGCCGGCCACCCTGGCCGAACTGGCCACCACCGCCAAGACGATCCGGGCGAAGAAGCCGGAGATGTTCGGGGTCGCGGTCGGCGGCAAGTACACCTTCGGGGCGCTGCCGTTCGTGTGGGCCAACGGCGGTGACATCACCGACATCGACTCGGCGCCGTCGCGGGCGGGACTGACGGCGTACACCGGCCTGATCGCCGCGGACAACTGCCCGCCGCAGAACTGCGCCGACCTGACCGGCGGCAAGACCGTCGAGCTGTTCGCCAGCGGCAAGGCCGCGATGGGCATCCTCGGCAACTTCAACCGCGCGGCGGTCGACGCCGGCGCGGCGAAGGGCAAGTACGCGGTCGTGCCGCTGCCCGGTCTCACCGCGGGCTCGGTCGCCCCGGCGTTCGCCGGCGGCAACAACCTCGGCATCATGAAGAACGCCCAGCGCCCGGCCCTGGCCGCGGACTTCCTGACGCTGCTGGCCGGCAGGAAGTACCAGGCGAAGATGTACGACGCGATGGGCAACCTGCCGACCCTGAAGTCCGCCAGCGACGAGATCGCCGCCAAGGACACGTTCGTCAAGCCGTTCATCGACACGATCGGCGCCGGCACGAAGTTCGTCCCGCTGAACCCGGGCTGGGGCAAGATCGACGCCTCCGCGGTGCTGCCCACGATGATCCAGAAGGTGGCCACCGGCAAGGCGACCGTCGACGAGGCCACCACCGAGGCCGCCAAGCTGATCGACGAGGCCCTTCAGAAGTGAGCCGAGCACGCACCACCCGGGCACCACTGTGGCTGCTCCTGCCGGCCGCGGTGGTGCTCGGCGGTCTCTTCCTCTACCCGATGTACCAGCTCGGCCTGCTCTCCGTCCTGGACTTCACCCAGGCCCAGGTGAGCGGCGGCCAGCCGACCCGGTTCGTCGGCGCGGAGAACTACACCCGGCTGTTCGGCGACGCCCGGTTCTGGTCGGTGCTCGGCGCGACGGTGCTGTTCGCCGCCGCCTGCGTGGTGGCCACCCTGGCCGTCGGCGCCGGGCTCGCGGTCCTGCTGACCAGGGTGAGCCGGATCCCGCGGCTGCTGCTGTCGCTGGCCGCGCTGGCCGCGTGGGCGGTCCCGGCGGTGTCCGGCTCGACCACCTGGATGTTCCTGTTCGACACCGACCTGGGGTTCGTCAACCAGCTGTTCGGCATCGAGGGCTTCAACTGGATGTACGACAGGTACACCGCGTTCGGCCTGGTCGGCGCGGTGGTGGTGTGGGCGTCGTTCCCGTTCGTGATGGTCACCCTGTACGCCGGGATCGAGGCCATCCCGAAGTCCGTGCTGGAGGCGGCGTCCCTGGACGGGGCGGGCGCCTGGCGCACCTTCTGGCGGATCATGGTGCCGATGCTGCGGCCGGTCCTGGCGATCGTGGTCATCCAGTCGATCATCTGGGACTTCAAGGTCTTCACCCAGGTCTACGTGATGACCCACGGCGGCGGCCTGGCCGGCCAGAACCTCACCCTCAACGTGTACGCCTACCAGCAGGCCTTCGCCTCCAGCGAGTACGGCCGGGGCGCCGCGATCGGCGTGGTCATGATGCTGATCCTGCTGGCCGTCACGCTCGTCTACCTCAGGGCCCTGCGCCGATCGGGGGAACAACTGTGAGACTCGGCCGCAGGCTGCTCGACACGGCAGCCGTACTGATCGCCCTGATCACGATCTTCCCGATCTACTGGATGGTCCTCGCCGCGGTGAAACCGGCCGGCGAGATCCAGTCCCTGAACCAGAGGCCGTGGACGCTCGCGCCGTCGCTGGACGCGTTCCGCCGGGTTCTCGCGGTCAACGACTTCGGGCGTTACCTGCTCAACAGCGTCCTGGTCGCGCTCGCCGTGGTGCTGATCTCCGGGCTGATCGCGTTCCTCGCCGCCGTCGCGCTGACCCGCTTCAGGTTCAGGTTCCGCACCACCATCCTGGTGACCTTCCTGATCGCCCAGATGGTGCCGATCGAGGCCCTCACGATTCCGCTGTTCTTCCTGGTCCGTGACATCGGCACGGCGGTCCCCGGGATCGGCCTGAACACGCTCGGGTCGCTGGTGCTGGTGCACACCGCGTTCACGCTGCCGTTCGCGATCTGGATGCTGCGCGGTTTCGTGGGCGGGATCCCCGACGAGCTCGACGAGGCGGCGCAACTCGACGGCGCGAGCCGGTTCACCGTGCTGTGGCGGATCCTGCTGCCGCTGGTCGCCCCGGGACTGGCTGCCACCAGCGTGTTCTCGTTCATCCACGCGTGGAACGACTTCCTGTTCGCGCGTACCTTCATCATCAGCGAGGCCGACCACCAGACCCTCCCGATGGCGCTGCTGGTCTTCTTCAAACCCGACGAGAACGACTGGGGTGCGATCATGGCGGCGTCGACGCTGATGACCGTACCGGTGCTGATCTTCTTCATGGTGGTGCGCCGGCGGCTGGTGGCCGGGCTCGGCGGGGCGGTGAAGGATTGATGATCCCTCAACCCCTTGCGGTGGTACGGGCGGAGCACGGCACCGTGACCGTCCGGCCCGATGACGTGCGCGCCCGGATCGACCCGGCGCTGCCCCGCGAGGGCTACGTCCTGGACTGTGCTTCGGGTGGCGTCGAGCTGACCGGAGGTTCCGCGGCCGGTCTCTTCTACGGCCACCAGACCCTGCGCCGGCTGCTGCCCGTGGACGCCGTCGAGGGCGAGATCGCGCGGGTACGGATCGAGGACGCGCCCCGGTTCGGCTGGCGGGGTGTGCTGCTCGACGTGGCGCGCCACTTCATGCCGGTGCACGACGTGCTCCGGTTCGTCGACCTGCTGGCCTTCCACAAGCTCAACGTGCTGCACCTGCACCTCACCGACGACCAGGGCTGGCGTGTCGAGGTGCCGGGATGGCCGCGCCTGACCTCGACCGGGGCCTGGCGGGCCGAGAGCATGCTGGGCTCCCGGATCCACCACCGGTACGACGGCCGGCCCCACGGCGGCTTCTACACCACCGCCGACCTGCGCCGGATCGTCGCGTATGCGGCCGAACGGCACATCACCGTGGTGCCCGAGGTCGACATGCCCGGGCACATGCAGGCGGCGATCGCGGCGTACCCGGAACTCGGCAACGGCTTCACCGGGCCGGTCCGGACCGGCTGGGGGATCTCCGAGCACGTGCTCAACCTGGAACCGGCCACCCTGGACTTCTGCCGGCAGGTCCTCGACCACGTCTGCGACGTCTTCCCGTCCGAGCTGATCGGCATCGGCGGCGACGAGTGCCCGACCGTGGAGTGGCCCGGCGGCCGGGAGCTGCAGGTCGCGTTCACCGCCGAGATGGCCGCGCACCTGGCGACCCGGGGCCGCCGGATCTACGGCTGGGACGAGATCCTCGCCGGCGGCGCCCCGCCCGGCGCGGTGATCGCCGCCTGGCGCGGCACCGAACCGACATTGATCGCCGCGCGGGCCGGGCACCAGGTCGTCGCCTGCCCGGACGTGCGGCTCTACCTCGACTACCGGCAGTCCGAGCACCCGGACGAGCCGACTCCCGTCGGGACCCTGCTGACCCTCCAGGACGTGTACGCGTACGAGCCACCCGCCGACCCCCTCGTCATCGGCGCGCAGGCGAACATCTGGACCGAGCACATGGAGTCGCTGCGGCGCGTCGAGTACATGGCGTTCCCCCGGCTGTGCGCGTTCGCCGAAGTGGTGTGGGGGCCCGCCGAGCGCGACTTCGCCGACTTCTCCGCCCGGCTTCCGGGACATCTGGAACGCCTCGACGCGCTCGGGGTGAACTACCGGCCGCTGTCCGGGCCACGGCCGTGGGACGCCCGGCCGGACGCGCCGGGCTTCCCCCGTACCCTCGAAGATCGTCTCGCCGAACTCCACGAGATGACAGCGGACCTGCGGTGACCGTCCCAAGACCGCGTGTTGAGTTCGGCCGTCATGCGCGCCTCAACTCAACACGCTGGGGGTGTGCGGTTCGGTGTGTTGAGTTCGGCCGTCATGCGCGCCTCAACTCAACACGCGGGAAGCAGTGGGGCCAGTCGCTGCGCCAGGCGGAGCGGGCGGCCGGTGACCGCGCCGTCGCCCTCGAACGTCCACACCTCGGAGAGCACCGCCTGCACGAAACCCCAGGCCAGCACCCGCTCCTCCGGCATGCCGAGACCGTCGGCGAGCTGCTCGATCCGGGCCTCCGCGAGATGCAGGACGGTGTCGTCGGCGGCCTCCGGATCCGGGTTGTAGAGCAGCGCGCCGATCTCGTACCCCGGATCGCCGACCACGCCGTGCGGGTCGATCGCCAGCCACGGCTCCCGCTCCGCCGCGAGCACGTTGTCGTGGTGCAGGTCGCCGTGCAGCACCACCCGCTCGGCCGCGCTCGCGCACAACTCGGTGAACAGGCTCGCCGCCCGCTCGACGAGAACCCGGGGCATCGGATCGTCGCCGGGGAAGCGCGCCAGGTAGCCCCGGAACGAGGCGATCCGCCCGGACAGCTCGGGCAGCGCCACCCCGGCCGGCGCCGGCCGGTGCAGCCGCCGCATCATCGCGATCAGGGCGGCGGTCGCCTCCTCGTCCCGGTCCGGCACCAGGTCACGCAGCTGCGTCCCGGGCCGGGCCTCCTCCAGCAGCAGGGCGCCCCGGGCGTCGTCGCGGGCCAGCACCTCGACCGCGCCGCGCCCGGCGAAACACTCCAGCGCCGTCGCCTCGTCCGCCAGGTGGGCGGCCTCCGGCACGCCCAGCTTGAGCACCGCCGTCGTGCCGTCCGCCCGGCGCACCCGGCCCACCCAGTTCATGCTCAACGGCAGCGGCCCGGCCGGTTCCAGCGCCCAGTCCCGCATCACCTCGTCGCGTACCCGCGGCAGCCGGGCCAGCCAGCGGCGGCCGTCGTCACCCCAGCAGTTCTCGACGGTCTGAGTGAAGGTGTCCGGAAGCATGACGTCCGTTATAGAAGACTCTCTCCACGAGAAGGGGACCGGTGTGACCATCGACTGGCGCAGCAAGGGGTTCTGGCAGCCGGACGGCTCGCGGAGCGCGGCCGAGATCGCCGCCGGGCGGCCGGGCATCTTCGGCGGTGACTTCACCTGGCCGCTGCTGACCGTCCGGCAGGCCGCCGTGGAGGCGAACATCGCGACCATGGCCGCGTACTGCCGGCGGCACGGGTTCGACTTCGCGCCGCACGCCAAGACCACGATGGCGCCGGGACTCCTCGACGCCCAGATGCGGGCCGGGGCCTGGGGCATGACCGTGGCCACGCCCAACCAGGCGCTGGTGATGCGGCGGCTCGGGATCGACCGGGTGCTGATCGCCAACGAGATCCTCGACCCGGTGGCCCTGCGCTGGCTCGCGGGGGAGAGCGCCGCCGGGTGGGAGGTGTACTTCCAGGCCGACTCCGTCGCCGGGGTGGACGCGGCCGCCGCGACGGGTGGGCCGCTGCGGCTCCTGGTCGAGCTGGGGCATGCGGGTGGGCGTACCGGTGTGCGGGGTCTCGACGAGCTGGAGACGGTGGCACGGGCCGTCCACGCGGCGCCCGGGCTGGAACTCGCCGGAGTCACCGGGTACGAGGGCCAACTGCATGATCAGGACGAGGTCGACGCGTTCCTGGACGAACTGGTCGCCGGAGTGGCGCGGCTCGCCGGGGCCGGGCTGCTGCCGGACCGGCCGATCGTGTCGGCCGGTGGCAGCGCCTGGTTCGACCGGGTCGCCGGCCGGTTCACCGCCATCGGCGTCCCGGCGCGGCTGATCCTGCGCAGCGGCGCCTCGGTCACCCACGACGACGGGTTCTACCGGGAGAAGACCCCGTTCCTGCGGGTGCCCGGGGAGGGGCCGCTCGCGGCGGCGCTGGAGATCTGGGCGCAGGTCCTGTCCGTGCCGGAGCCGGGCCTCGCGCTGGCCGGGATGGGCAAGCGGGACGCCCCGTTCGACGAGGGCCTGCCGGTGCCGATGGAGATCCGCCGCGGGGACGGGACCGTGGAACCGGCCACCGGGCTGGCGGTGACCAAGCTGAACGACCATCACACGTACCTCGCCGTCGATGGTGTCGCTCTCGCGCCCGGTGACCTGATCCGGTTCGGCATCTCGCACCCCTGCACCGCCTTCGACAAGTGGCGGGACATCCCGGTGGTCGACGAGGACCGGCACGTCGTGGACGTGCTGCACACCTACTTCTGAGGCGGTTCCACCAGCAGCCGGGCGTACTCCGCCATCGACGTGCGGTACTGCGGCAGGTGGCGGGCCAGCGCGCCGACCGCGACGGAGACCGCCTCCCGCTCCCGGCCCACGTCGGTGAGCGCCAGCGCGAGGACGGTCTTCACCGCGTCGTCCAGGTGGTCGGAGCCGGCGGCCAGCTCGGCGGTGAGCAGGGTGACGCTCTCCGCCGAACGGTCCACCAGGCGCAGCGTGCTCGCCAGCTGGATGACCGCCTGCCGGCGGCGCTCCCCGCCGAGACCGTCGGCGAGCGCCTGCCGATAGAGCGCCACGGCCTGCTCGGGAAGGTCGGTGGCGTCGAAGGCCGACGCCCGCTCGAAGGCGCCGATCGGATCCCCGGCCGGCAACTCCGCGACCAGGTCGTCGATCGCCCGCCGTACCTCCGCAGGGGTCAGCCCGTCGAAGCCGTCCCAGACCGCGGCCAGCCGCTTCTCCCACTCCGCTGTGCTCACCGGGGAAGCCTCGCAGACCCGCCGTGACCCGGAAAAGCGGATGTGACGATCGACTACCGCCTGCCAGACTGCCGGCCGTGAAGACGTTGACGTTGTGGCGGCCGACCGGGCCGAACGAGCTCGCCCTGGTCCGGGACAGCGGCTGGCGGCGCTGGCCGCCGCGGCTGCCGGACCAGCCGATCTTCTACCCGGTGCTGAACGAGGAGTACGCGACGATGATCGCCCGGGACTGGAACGTCCCGGCGTCCGGCGTGGGGTACGTGACCCGGTTCGAGGTCGACGCCGCGTTCGCCGGGCGGTACCCGGTACGCCAGGCCGGCGGCGACTCCATCCTGGAGCTGTGGGTGCCCGCCGAGGAGCTCGAGGAGTTCAACGACCACATCGTCGGCCCGATCGAGGTGGTCAGCGAGTTCCGCTGAGCCGCAGTGCCCCGGGCGGGGGATGGCCCACTCGATCAATGAAGTTTACGTTGATTGAGCGCTTTACCCGCTGCGCCCTTGGAGTCCGTCATGTCGGCTTTTCCTGGTGCTCACTCCCCGCTGCCCCAGCGCCGCCCCGGCGCCCCGCCCCAGGAGGGGCCCACCGAGCCGCTCGGGGCGCTCCTGCCGACCAGCGCGCCACCGCCCGAGCAGGAACCCGCCCCGGTTGCCGAACCGCGCCGGACCGGAGCCCGGGCGGCGCTGGTGATCAGCGTCGTCGCGCTGCTCACCGCCGCGGCGGCCGGACTCCTCTCGTGGCGCACGTTCCGGACGGTCACGGCGCTCCGGCCGGTTCCGGCGCCGTCGGCACCGATGCCGGAACGGGCCCGGCAACCCGAGCCGGTCACCTACCCGGTCTCCTACGCCAAGGAGCCGTTGCGGCTCGACCTGGCGTGCGCGGCGGTCGTACACCTGGACCTGGACGAACCCCGGGCCGACGCCGCCGAAAGCCTGGCCGACCTCCGCTACGAGAGCCGGTGCGGCAGCCTGCCGCCCCGGTTGAGCCTCGGCGCCGGAGCCGCCGGCGGCAGCCGCCAGGCCGGCGCCGACAGCGACGCGGAAGCCTGCGAACGGGCCATCCGCACCAGCCCGCTCGGGCGCGGGCTCGAGGTCGAGGTCCGCAAGGGCGCCGCGCTCTGCGTACGGACCGCCGCCGTGCCGGCCGAACTGGTGCTCGTGGAGATCATCGACGTCGGCAGTTCCGGCACCGCGGGCCTGCGCGCGACCTCCTGGCGGGTGCCCAAGTAGATATGCGGTGGCCGGGGCACGGGGTGCTCCTGACAGAATGTCGGGTGCGCCCCGCGAACCCTGTTAGGAGACGTTTCCGTGATCCGTACCCATGACGCCGGCACTCTGCGCGCGAGCGACGCCGGCACGACGGTGACGCTCGCCGGGTGGGTCGCGCGCCGGCGCGACCACGGCGGTGTCATCTTCGTCGACCTTCGTGACGCCTCCGGCGTGGTGCAGGTCGTGTTCCGCGAGGAGGACGCGCACGCGCTGCGCAACGAGTTCTGCGTGAAGGTCGTCGGCGAGGTCAGCGCCCGCCCGGCCGGCAACGAGAACCCGGAGCTGGCCACCGGCGCGATCGAGGTCGTCGCCAGCGAGCTGACCGTGCTCTCCGAGGCGGCCCCGCTGCCGCTGCCGGTCGACGACACGATCACCGCCTCCGACGACCTCCGCCTCAAGTACCGCTACCTGGACCTGCGCCGTTCCGGCCCGGCGAAGGCGCTGCGCCTGCGCAGTCGCGCCAACCAGATCGCCCGCGAGATCCTGCACGCGCACGACTTCAACGAGATCGAGACGCCGACGCTGACGCGCTCGACCCCGGAGGGCGCCCGCGACTTCCTGGTCCCGGTCCGGCTCCAGCCCGGCACCTGGTACGCCCTGCCGCAGTCCCCGCAGCTGTTCAAGCAGCTGCTGATGGTCGCCGGCATGGAGCGGTACTACCAGATCGCCCGCTGCTACCGCGACGAGGACTTCCGCGCCGACCGCCAGCCGGAGTTCACCCAGCTCGACATCGAGATGTCGTTCGTCACCCAGGACGACATCATCGCGCTCGGCGAGGAGATCGTCGCCAAGCTGTGGAGCGAGCTCGCCGACTACCAGGTGCAGCTGCCGATCCCGCGGATCACCTGGACCGACGCGATGAACCGCTACGGCTCCGACAAGCCCGACCTGCGGTACGGGGTCGAGCTGGTCGAGCTGACCGAATACCTGCGCGGCACCGCGTTCCGGGTGTTCGCCGGCGCGATCGACGCAGGCGGCTACGTCGGCGCCGTCGTCATGCCGGGTGGCGCCTCGCAGACCCGCAAGGAGCTGGACGGCTGGCAGGACTGGGCGAAGGCGCGCGGCGCCCGCGGCCTGGCCTACGTGGTGCTCGACGCCGAGACCGGCGAGCCCAAGGGCCCGGTCGCCAAGAACCTGTCGCCCGAGCACCTGTCCGGCCTGGCCGACGCCGTCGGCGCCAAGCCCGGCGACGCGGTGTTCTTCGCCGCCGCCACGGAGCGCCGGGAAGCGCAGGAGCTGCTCGGCGCGGCCCGGATCGAGATCGCCAAGCGGGCCAAGCTGATCGACGAGTCGGCCTGGGCGTTCTGCTGGGTCGTCGACGCGCCGATGTTCGAGAAGACCGAGGAGGGTGGCTGGCACGCGGTGCACCACCCGTTCACGTCGCCGAACGAGGAGTGGGAGGCACGCTTCGAGGAGGCGCCCGACCAGGCCCTGGCGTACGCGTACGACATCGTCGTCAACGGCAACGAGATCGGCGGCGGCTCCGTCCGTATCCACCGCGGCGACGTGCAGAGCCGGGTCTTCGACCTGCTCGGCATCTCCGCGGAGGAGGCCGAGGACAAGTTCGGCTTCCTGCTGGAGGCGTTCAAGTACGGCCCGCCGCCGCACGCCGGCATCGCGCTCGGCTGGGACCGGACCTGCATGCTGCTCAGCGGCAACGAGTCGATCCGTGAGGTCATCGCCTTCCCGAAGACCCGCGGCGGCTTCGACCCGCTGACCACCGCGCCGACCCCGATCACCGCGCAGCAGCGGCTCGAGGCCGGCATCGACGCCAAGCCGAAGGCGGCAGCCGGGACGCCCGGCACCGACGGCCAGGCGGCGCCGGTCCAGCACTCGAACTGACGATCGCCGAAAGCCGGTTTCCGGGAACGCTCCCGGAAGCCGGCTTTCGGCGTTTCAGAACGACGGCCATCCGGGTATCAGCCAGTTCACAGGCTCTCAAACACCCCCCGGAGGAATTGATGCTCGCCATCGCCGCCGCCGTCGTTTTCGGCATCTCGCTCATCATCGACCTGCTCAACACCAACTTCGGCGCCCCCGCGCTGTTCAACGTGCCGACCCTGACGACGATCGGCCTGCTGCTCCTGGCCCTGTACCTGGCCGGTGTGGGCAGCGGCCCGCGCGCCTCGTCGGGCACCGGCTCCGGCCGTCGCTTCTACGGCCGCCGTCCGGGCCGCGGCTGACCTTTTCCTCTCCGGCCCGACCCCGCCCCCGGGTCGGGCCGGAGGCCGTTTCCCGACACGCTGCGTGAGGCCGTAGTGGCTGCTCGGGACCTTCCCACCGGCGTTTCGGATCATGCTCGGACGGCCGGTACTGTCGGTTGTGATGGATACGGAAGGGCTCTTCTCCCTCGCGCCGCCGGACGCGCCACCCCCGCCGCCGGCCGCGTCCCCCGCCTCGCCCGCCGCCGGATTCGGCCGGCCCGCCGGTGACGCGCCGCTGCCGGTGCGGATGCGGCCCACCTCGCTGGACGAGCTGATCGGGCAGGAGCATCTGCTCGCCCCCGGGGCCCCGCTGCGCCAGCTCGTCACCGGCTCCAGCCCGATGTCGGTGATCCTCTGGGGCCCGCCCGGCACCGGCAAGACCACCATCGCGCACCTGGTCGCCAACGCGACCGACCGCAAGTTCGTCGCCATGTCCGCGCTCACCGCCGGCGTCAAGGACGTCCGCGCCGTGATCGAGACCGCCCGGCGCGAACGGCGGTACGGCGGCCCGCCCACCGTCCTGTTCATCGACGAGGTGCACCGCTTCAGCAAGACCCAGCAGGACTCGCTGCTCGCCGCCGTCGAGGACCGCACCGTGACCCTGCTCGCGGCGACCACCGAGAACCCGTACTTCTCCGTCATCTCGCCCCTGCTCTCCCGCTGCGTGCTGCTCACCCTCCAATCCCTCGGCGAGGACTCGGTCCGCCGCCTGATCCGGCGCGCCGTCACCGACGAGCGCGGGCTGGGCGGCGCGGTCACGCTCTCCACCGACGCCGAGGACCATCTGGTACGCCTCGCCTCCGGCGACGTCCGCAAGGCCCTCACCGCCCTCGAAGCCGCGGCCGGTTCCGCGCTCGCCCAGGACGCGCCGGAGATCGACCTCGCCACCGCCGAGAAAGCCGTCGACGTCGCCGCCGTCCGCTACGACCGGGACGGCGACGCCCACTACGACGTGATCAGCGCGTTCATCAAGAGCATGCGCGGCAGCGACCCGGACGCGGCCCTGCACTACCTGGCCCGCATGCTGGTCGCCGGCGAGGACCCGCGGTTCATCGCCCGGCGCCTCGTGATCTTCGCGAGCGAGGACGTCGGGATGGCCGACCCGCAGGCCCTGCTGGTGGCCTCGGCCGCCGCCCAGGCCGTGCAGAACGTGGGTCTGCCCGAAGCCGGTCTCAACCTCGCCCAGGCCGTCGTGCACCTGGCCACGGCGCCGAAGTCCAACAGCGTCACCACCGCCCTCGGCGAGGCGATGGCCGACGTGCGGGCGGGCCGGGGCGGCGCGGTGCCGGCCCATCTGCGGGACGCGCACTACGCGGGGTCGAAAGGGCTCGGCCACGGCCGGGGGTACCGCTATCCGCACGACGATCCGCGAGGCGTGGTGCGCCAGCAGTACGTTCCGGACGATCTCGCCGGCACCGACTACTACCGCCCGACCGATCACGGCGCGGAGCGCGCGGTCGCGGAGCGGGTTCCCCGCTTGCGCCGGATCGTACGGGGTTCCGGCCCTTCATCCCGTCCGGCTTCCGCTGGCCCTTCTTCTCCGGGCACCGCGTCCTCTTCCGCACCCACCGCTCCTTCTGCGGCGGCCGCTTCCCCAGCCGCCGCCTCCCCACCCACCTCCCCTTCTTCGCCCATCGAGTCCGGGGCGGCTGCCGGGGGTGCGGAAGCGGCCGGTAGCCCCTCCCCGGATGGATCGCCTGCCGCGTTGGATCCCTCGGAGGCGGGTAGTGGGGAAATCAATTCCGCGTCGGTGAGCAGGGCGGTCACCGCTTCGGCGGGGGTGCCGGACCGCGCGGCGGGTGGTGCTCGGGCCGCGGATGAGTCACAGTCGTCGGCGGACTTGAAACAGGCAGCCGAGCAAGCGGTTGCAGCACGTCACGAAGCCGTGGCGGAAAGTGTCGGCGGTCCCGGAACGGTCGACGACGATGACGAGAGCGGCGACAGCGCCGGAGAGGAACAGCGGTGACAGGGCGGGGAGCCGATCGGCCCGACGACGACGCCGGTCCGCGCGAAGGGCAGGGCGGCAAGAACCGCCGGCGCTTCGGGCGCGGGGGCCGTGCCGAGCAGCCGGCTGTTCCCGTGGAGGTCCCGCAGGAGGAGACCGGCTGGCTCGACGATCTGCGTACGGCCAAGCACGACCGTGGCGCGATCGGCCCCGGCGCCATGCCCGGAGAAGCGCGCACCAGCAAGTCCGGGCGGTTCGCGCCCGGACCGGACGACGTTCCCGACGACGATTTCGCCTTCCCCGGCGGCTCGGACGACGACTTCACCGCCCCGCCCGTCCGGGGTAACGGCGATCCTGCCGGTGGCCGGCAGAACGCCGGCCCTGGTCCGGCGCAGGTTCCGCCCGGTGCGGCCTCTGGCCGGATTCCTCCCGGGGCAGCGCCTTCCGGACCGGCCGGTCAGGTGCCGGCGGGCCGTCCCGTGCCGGGTCATGGTGGTCCCGGCGTACGCGGGGGAGTCGGGTCTTCCGGCCCGGCAGCGGGTCAGCGTCCTGGCGCTCCGGGCCAGCCGGCAGCCGGTCAGCGTCCTGGAGCTTCTGGCCAGCCGGTGGCGGGTCAGCGTTCCGGCGTGCCCGGTCAGATGGCGGCCGGTCAGCGTCCCGGGGCGGTGCCGCCGGGTCAGATGGCGCCGGGACCGGTTCCTCCGGGACAGGCTCCTGGAGGCCCGGGTGCGGCTGCGGGAGCGCCCGGTCAGATGCCTCGTGGCCCGCGCGGTGGCGCGGTGCCGCCGGGGCAGGCTCAACCTGCCGGTGCTCAGCGTCCGGGTGCGGCGGGCCCGGTTTCGGGCGGTGCGATGTCCCCGGGGCACATCCCTCCGGGCGCGATGCCGCCCGGGCAGCTTCCGCCCGGTGGCGTACCCGGCCAGGTTCCCCCTGGTGGCGCGCAGATGCCGCCTGCCGGTGTGCCCGGGGGACAGCCGCCGTTCGATCAGCCGGGGCGTGGCCGTCGTGGCGCAGGTCCGGCCGGGCAGCGCCCGCCGGGCGGCCAGATGCCGCCGGGTCAGCCCGGCCCCGGTCAGCTGCCCAACGCTCTGAACCAGCCGGCTCAGATGCCGCCTGGCGGCACTCCGGGTCAGATCCCTCCGGCCGGTGCTCCCGGGCAGATGCCGCGCAGCGGTGGTCCGGGTCAGATTCCTGCGGGCGGTGCTCCTGGGCAGATGCCGCGCAGTGGCGGTCCAGGGCAGATGCCGCCGGGTGGGGGACCGGGGCAGGTTGCGCCGGGCGTGGCTCCTGGGCAGATGCCGCGCGGTGCTGGTCCGGGTCAGGTGTCTCCGGCGGCGCGTCAGGTGCCTCCGGGCGCTGGTCCTGGACAGGTGCCGCCGGGTGCGCGCCGGAACGGGCCGCAGCAGGGTGGCCGGGCGGCGGGCGGCCCCGAGACCGGTGGCGGCCGTCGTCAGATCGAGCCGGATCCGTCCGGGCAGATGTTTCCCGGCCAGGCGCCGGGGGCCGGCGGTGTCCCTGTTTCCGGCAATGCGCCCGAGCTGCCGGGATCACGGTCCATGCCGCCGTCCGCACGGGGTGCGGCGTCGAGCGCGGGACCGGTCTCTCCGGGGTCACGCCCGGTCTCGCCCGGCGCTCGTTCGGCCGGTCCGGGCATCCGGCCCACCTCTCCGGCGGGTCCCGCCCGCGACCGTTTCCGTGCGGTAGACCCGGTGTCCCCGGGCCGCCCCGACGCCGTGCATCAGTCGGGTCCGATCCCGACCGGTTATGACGCCGTGCATCAGTCGGGTCCGATCCCGACCGGCTATGACGCCGTCCATCAGTCCGGGCCGATTCCGGGGCGGCCGGACGCTGTTCATCAGTCGGGCCCGATTCCGGCTGGTTACGACGCGGTGCATCAGTCCGGGGCCATTCCGAACGGTCAGCAGGGGCACGGGGGTACCGGGACCTACGGAGGACCGGCGGCGGGGGACGAGCGGTCCAGCCGGGGCCGGAACCGGCGATCCCGAGCGGATGGGGCCGCTGAGGAACCGACCGGCCGGCACGGGCGGGGTGGCCAGCCCGGTCCTGCGGGGCCCGAGAGCGACGCCGGGCACCGTTCCGGCCGCCACGGCGCGCCCGACGGCGGGCCCCGGGTCGGCGGTGACACGGGTTCGCACGCGTATGTGCGTACCGGAACCGACACCGGCAGCCACGCTTTCGTGCAGACCGACACCGGCAGCCATGCCTTCGTGCAGACCGGGACCGACACCGGGGGACACGGGATCGTGCAGCCGGGTGGCGACACCGGGACGCACGGCGTCGTCCGGCGCCGGGGCGACGAAGAGCAGAACGAGGACGGCAGGGCGGGGCGTTCCCGCAGCGAGCGCCGCCGTCGTGAGGCGAGCCGGGGCAGCGATCCGGACGAGCCGGAGGCCGGTGGGTTCACCGGGACGCCGGACGTGCCGGCGCCGCGCCGTATCGGACCCGGCGACGGGCGCCCGGTGCGGGGCGCCGCGGTTGTTCCGCCGGTGGTTCCGGGGCGGCAGGGCGCCCGTACCCCGGCGGTGCCCGGACGTGCCGGCGCCATGGCGGACAGCACCTCCGGAGTGATCCAGCGTCCCGGAACCGGTCCGGTCCGGCGCGGAGCGGCCATCCCGCCGCAGACGGGCGAGGACCGCGGAGTCGCCGTACCCGAACAGGCCGGTCCCGGCCGTCGCGGATCCCGGGCGGAGGCGCCCGGCGCCGGCCCGTTCACCGTTGACGGCGAGGAGCACACCGGCCGGCATGGTGGCGTACGCCCGGACGGCCCTGGAACCGCCCGCGCCGCGGTACCCGCCGCCGGCGCTGTTCAGGCGATGGGGGCAGCCCCCGGCCGCGCCATGACCGGCCCGCCCGGCCCCGGTGTTCCCGCCGTGGGCCCCGGCGGAGGCCCGGCCCGTGGCGGTGCTCAGGTGCCCGGCCCCGGTCCGGCTCAGGGCGGTGCTCAGGTGCCCGGCCCCGGTCCGGCTCAGGGCGGTGCTCAGGTGCCCGGTCGCGGTCCCGCTCAGGGCAGTGCCCAGATGCCCGGTCCCGGCCCGGCTCAGGGCGCTGCCCAGATCCCCGGCCCGGGTCAGATCCCCGGCCCGGGTCCGCAGGCCCGTGGCGGTGCCCAGATGCCCGGCCCGGCGCGGGGTGGCGCCCAGGTTCCCGGTTCCGGTGGCGTTCCGGTGCCCGGCGCGGCTCAGGGCGGTCCGGGTCCGGCGCGTGGGGGCGCTCAGGTGCCCGGTCCTGGCCCGGCGCGTGGTGGCGCGGCGGTGCCCGGCAACGGGCCGGCCGGGATGCCCGGCCCTGATGGTGAGCCGACCGGTGGTTTCCGCGGTGGAGCGCCGGGCGACGGTGGGCCGGCCGGTGGCTTCCGGCGAGGAGCGCCTGGCGACAGCGAGTCGACGGGTGGATTCCCGGCGGGTCCGGATGGTGCGGCGCAGCGTCGTGGGCCGGTCGGCCCGGACGGTGTCCCCGGACCGGGTTCGGACGGACCGGCGCGGGCCCGGGGTGGCGCCGCGGTTCCGGGGCAGCCGGGAACCGGTCCGGACGGACCGGTACGTGCCGTCGGTGGCGTGGCTGTGCCGGGGCGTGCCCTTGGTGGCGCCACGGTGCCGGGACAACCTACCGGTGGCCCGGACGGCGCACCGGGCCGGAACGGACCCGGAACGGACGGCCCGCCACGGGACGGCGCCGCACCGAGCGGACCGGTGCGCGGCGGAGCGGCTGTGCCCGGCCGGGGCGCCGGAGGCCCCGACGGCGGCCCCGGAACGGCGAAGGGCGCGGCGGGCGTGGGCCCGGCAACCGGCGCGGCCGGCGTCGGGACGGCGACAGGTGCGGCGAGCGTCGGGGCGGCGAGTGTCCCCGGCGCCGGCCGCGCGCTGGTGGCTGCCGGCCCCGGGGCGCCGAGCGGTCCCGGGGCCGGGAACGGCAGGGCTGCCGCGGCGGTGCGGGGCGGTGCTCCGGGCGTACCGGAAGAGGACAGTGGGCAGCTGCCCCTCCGTGAGACGGACGCCGAACCGGAAGGCGGGCTGCGCGGCGCCGGGGCCGAACTGCGCCGCAAGATGCGCACCGAACGCCGGCTGCGGCTGGTGACGTTGATCTCTCTGGCGGCGCTGGTGCTGCTGGTTCTGCCGGCGTTCTTCAGTGTGCGGGCGATGTCGAGCGACCCGGTCTTCGCGTCGCTGAACGAGCTGCAGCTGGACAGCCGGTACTCGCAGGGGCCGGAGGATCAGGAGAGCGGCAGCACGTTCTGTTTCCTGAAGTGCTCGTTCCGGGAGCGGGAGGCCGACTCCACGGGGGATCTGAAGGAGACGACCGAGGCGTACGCGAAAGCCCTCGCCGCGGCCGGCTGGGACCAGTGGAAGAACCCCGCCTGCGAGACCCCGGCACGCCCGGAGGAGGACTCGCACACCTGCTGGCGGCGTGATGAACTCACTTTGGACCTATACGTGGGCCTGCCGGACTGTGCCGTGGACGAGTTCGCCGCGGGGCTGAACCCGACGGCCGGCGCGGAGGGCGCGGTGCCCGCGGACCCGGGCACGTGCACCGGATCGTCGGTGCGGATCAAGGTGCAGAACACCATCGCCGACCATCGGGGTGAGACGGACCCGGCGCCGGGGCCGAAGGGACAGCAGCCGGAGACGGTGCTGCGGACCGACGATCCGCTCTTACAGTCGACACCCAAGACGTCGTGACGCGCGTGGTGGTCACGGACGGTAGGGTCTGCTAGTCGTCCCGCCGAACCCCGTGACCACCCGAATAGGAGAACGCGCCACATGGATTCCGGAGATATCGCAGGGCTCGTCGCGGCGGGCGCCTTCGCCATGCTCGTCCTCGTGCTGGCCGTGCCGATCCTCAAGCTGGGGCGCACCATCGACGCCACGACCAACGCCATCAACGACCTGACCGACCGGACCGGGCCGCTGCTCACCAACGTGAACCACACGGTGGAGAACGTGAACACCGCGCTGGGTCAGGTTCAGGTCTCCTTGGACGGCGTGAACCTGCAACTGGCCAAGGTCGACACGATGACCGAGCACGCCCAGAACGTGACGGCGAACGTCGCGAACCTGGTCACCGTCGTGTCCGCCGCCGCCGCGAACCCGTTGGTCAAGGTGGCCTCGTTCGGATACGGCCTGCGCAAGGCCGCCGCCGCCCGCCGGTCCGCCGAGGATGAGCGCGAGGTCCGCGCCGCCATCAAGCAGCGCCGCAAGTCCGCCCGCTAGAGAGGTAGAGAGACGTCATGAAGCGCCTGCTGTGGCTCGGCGTCGGCTTGGCCGTCGGCGCCCTCGTGGTCCGCAAGCTCAATCAGAAGGCGAACGAGTTCACCCCTACGGGGATCGCCACCTCGCTGTCGGAATCCGCTGGCGGCCTCGTCGAGTCGCTGCGTAGCTTCGTGGAGGACGTCCGCGAGGGAATGGCCGAGCGGGAGCAGCAGATCAACGAGGCGTTCGCCGCGGGTGAGCTGTACGAGGACAAGTTCGCCGAGCTGCGTGACGACGCGTGGCCCGGCTCGCAGGAAGAGGGAAATCGATGAGAACGGCGGAAGTCAAGCGGCGCTTCCTGGCGCATTTCGAGGCGAACGGGCACACGGTGGTCCCGAGTGCCCCGCTGCCGGCCATCGACGACCCGAACCTGCTGTTCATCAACGCCGGCATGGTGCAGTTCGTCCCGTTCTTCCTGGGGCAGCAGACGCCGTCGTACGCGCGCGCCGCGAGCGTGCAGAAGTGCATCCGCACCCCGGACATCGACGAGGTCGGCAAGACCAGCCGGCACGGCACGTTCTTCCAGATGAACGGCAACTTCTCGTTCGGCGACTATTTCAAGGCGGGCGCGATCCCGCTGGCGTGGGAGCTGTCCACGAAGCCGGTCGAGCAGGGCGGTTTCGGCCTGGACCCGGAGAAGATCTGGGCCACCGTCTACCTGGACGACGACGAGGCCATCGAGATCTGGAAGCAGACCGGCCTGCCCGCCGAGCGGATCGTGCGCCGCGGCAAGAAGGACAACTTCTGGTCGATGGGCATCCCGGGCCCGGCGGGCCCGTGCTCCGAGCTGTACTACGACCGCGGTGCGGCGTACGGCCAGGAGGGCGGCCCGGAGGTCGACGAGGACCGGTACCTGGAGTTCTGGAACCTGGTCTTCATGCAGCACGAGATCACGAACGTGAAGTCGAAGGAAGAGTTCACGATCGTCGGTGACCTGCCGAAGCAGAACATCGACACCGGCATGGGCCTGGAGCGCATCGCGTCGATCCTGCAGGGCGTCGACAACCTGTACGAGATCGACGAGGTCCGCCCGATCCTGGCCAAGGCCGCCGAGATGACCGGCAAGGAGTACGGCAAGAACTCCGGTCACGCGGCGAACCAGAGCCACCCGGACGACGTGCGGCTGCGGGTGATCGCGGACCACGTCCGGACCGCGCTGATGCTGATCGGCGACGGCGTCACCCCGACCAACGAGGGCCGCGGCTACGTGCTGCGCCGGATCATGCGCCGGGCGATCCGGTCGATCCGGCTGCTCGGCTGGCAGGAGCGGGCGCTGCCGATCCTGCTGCCGATCGCGCGGGACTGCATGTCCCCGTCGTACCCGGAGCTGGCGACGGACTTCGAGCGGATCTCGACGTACGCGTACGCGGAGGAGGACCAGTTCCTCTCCACGCTGAAGGCCGGCACCACGATCCTCGACCTGGCGATCACCGAGACCAAGCAGTCCGGCGGGACCAGCCTGGCGGGTGGCAAGGCGTTCCAGCTGCACGACACGTACGGCTTCCCGATCGACCTGACCCTGGAGATCGCGCAGGAGCAGGGCCTGCAGGTCGACCAGGACGGCTTCCGCCGGCTGATGGCCGACCAGCGGGCCCGGGCGAAGGCGGACGCGGCGGCGCGCAAGACCGGCCACGCGGACCTCTCGGCGTACCGTTCGGCGCTGGACGCGGGCGGCGCGGTCCAGTTCACCGGCTACCAGGAGATCACCCGCGAGTCCACGGTGCGGGCGCTGATCGGCGGCTCGGGCCGGCTCGAGGTGGCCGGCGAGGGCGACTTCGTCGAGCTGGTGCTGGACGCCACCCCGTTCTACGCGGAGGGCGGCGGTCAGCAGGCCGACACCGGTGTGATCAACGTCGGCGGCGGCCGGCTGGAGATCGTCGACGTGCAGCAGCCGCTGCCCGGCCTGATTGTGCACAAGGCGCGCGTGGTGCGCGGCGAGGTGCGGCAGGGCGAGACGGCGCTGGCCGAGATCGACGTGACCCGCCGCAAGGCGATCTCCCGGTCGCACACCGCGACGCACCTGGTGCACCAGACGATGCGCAACTTCCTCGGCGAGTCGGCGACCCAGGCGGGCTCGCTGAACGCGCCGGGCCGGCTGCGGTTCGACTTCCACACCCCGGGCGCGGTCAACCCGTCGGTGCTGTTCGACGTGGAGCAGCAGATCAACGAGGTGCTGCTGCGCGACCTCGAGGTGAACGCGTTCGTCACCTCGCAGGAGGAGGCGCGGCGGCTCGGCGCGATGGCGCTGTTCGGCGAGAAGTACGGCGACGAGGTACGGGTCGTCGAGGTCGGCGACTACGCGCGTGAGCTGTGCGGTGGCACCCACGTCTCCCGCTCCGGCCAGCTCGGCCTGGTGAAGATCCTCACCGAGTCGTCGATCGGCTCCGGCGTGCGGCGGGTGGAGGCCCTGGTCGGCTTGGACGCGTTCGGCTTCCTGGCCAAGGAGCACCTGCTGGTGTCTCGCCTGGCCGACCTGTTCCGGGTGCCCGGCGACCAGGTCGCCGACCGGGTCGAGCAGACCGTCACGGCGCTGCGCGACGCGGAGAAGGAGCTGGAGAAGCTGCGGGCGCAGATGGTCCTCGGCGGGGCGGGCGCGCTGGCCGAACAGGCCAAGGACGTCCGCGGCGTGGCGTACGTCGGCACCGAGGCGCCGGAGGGCGCGGCCGGCAACGACGTGCGCACCCTGGCGCAGGAGATCCGCGGCAAGATCGACCAGGCGCGCCCGGCGGTGGTCGCGGTGACCGCCCGTGCCAACGGCAAGGCGTCCCTGATCGTGGCGATCAACGCGGCGGCCAAGGGCCGTGGCATCTCGGCGCAGGACCTGGTGAAGTCGGCGCTGTCCGGCCGTGGCGGCGGCAACGCCGACCTGGCGCAGGGCGGCGGCGTGCCGGCGGCGGACGCCCCGCGCCTGCTGGCGGCGGTCGAGCAGGCGGTCGCTGACAAGGCCTGATCAGTCGTAGGTGGGAGACGCCCCGGACGGTCCCGTCCGGGGCGTCTCTCGTACCCGGCGTACCTGAATGATCCTCATCATCATCTTGCTATCGTCGCGTGTCCGAATTTCCGTTCTTCCCGTTCCTTGGAGGAATGTTGCGCAAGATGTCTCTCCGGCTGCTCAGCGCTGCCGCCGGCGCCGTGCTCGCGGTCGCCGTCATGCCGGCCGCTGCTCAGGCCGCGACCGTCACCGCGAAGGTGGCGGGCGCCTCCGGCAAGGCCGTCCTGATCAAGAACGGTGACTGGCGGCTGTACGCCACCGACACCGCGTCCGACGGCCACTGCGCCCGTTGGCAGGAGCGGCAGGGCAGCGGCGCCTCGTGGAAGTGGGTCGGCTCGTCGTCGTGCAGCGGCTCCTCGGAGGCGGTCGGCTACGCCTACTCGAGCTACGACTACAAGATCTGCGTCACCGGCACCTCCCGCTGCTCGAACCCCATCGACCTCTGACAAAGGTCACGGAAAGTAGTCGCTGACGCGCGTTTCCGTGTGCCGATCCTTAGCGGATCTTTAGGCCTTGTGCCGGGCGGCGGCGCTCCGGCCAGCCATGGGGCTAAGCTCTTGGACGCGATCGGAAGGCGATCATCGAGAAGGTCGATCGCTACTCTTCGCATCAAGCGTTCGGTACGGGAGGCGCGTGTTGGTGCTGTGCAGAATGATGGCGTGAGTCAGCGCTTCGTTCGGGGCGTCCGCCTGGCGGTCGACGTCGGCCAGGTGCGGGTCGGGGTCGCCAAGTGCGATCCCGACGGCATCCTGGCCAGTCCGGTGGTGACCGTGCCGCGGGATCGGGAGACCGGTGACGACGGCACGCCGAAGGACATGACGGAGCTGGCGCGACTGGTGGCCGAGCACGAGGCGGTCGAGGTCGTGGTCGGGCTCCCGGTCGCGCTCAACGGGCGGGAGGGTGTGGCGGCCGGCCACATCCGGGCGTACGTGGAACGGCTGAGCCCGCTCCTCGCGCCGGTGCCGGTGGTTCTCACCGACGAGCGCATGTCCACGGTCGTCGCCAGCCGCCGGCTGTCCGAGCGTGGGGTGAAGGGTAAGCGCCAGCGTGCGGTCGTGGATCAGGCGGCCGCTGTGGAGATTCTGCAGAGCTGGCTCGACGCGCAGCGGAGGCAGACTTAATTGATCGGCGAGATGGAAGAGCTCAAGTTCGAGGACAACCCGGATCCCGGGCGATGGCGACATCGCAAGAAGGAGGGAGCCGGCCGGTCCGTCCTCGCGCTCGCCCTGGTCCTGGTGCTGTTCGGGGTGCTCGGGGGCGGCGCCTGGTTCGCCTATGACCGCTACGGCGGCTATTTCCTCGCCGCCGACTACGACGGTCCGGGCACCGGCGAGGTGATCGTCGCGGTCAAGAAGGGCGACGGTGGCTCCGCCATCGGCGAGACGCTCGAGTCCGCCGGTGTGGTGAAGAGTGCGCAGGCTTTCGTCAACGCGGCCAAGGACAATCCCGACAGTCAGAACATTCAAGTCGGATCGTACAAGCTCAAGAAGGAGATGAAGGCCAGCGACGCGCTGTTGATGTTGCTGGACCGGAAGAACCTCGCGGTCGACGGCGTGACCATCCCCGAGGGCTGGACGAAGATGCAGGTCTTCGAGGCGTTCTCCAAGGAGAGCGGCATCCCGGTCAAGGACTTCGAGACCGCCGCCAAGGACATCACGAAGCTCGGCGTCCCCGCGGCGTGGCTCACCCGCCGCGACGGCAAGAAGGTCGACAAGGCCAACATCGAGGGCTTCCTGTACCCGGCGACCTATGAGATCCCGGAGAAGACCACCGCCGCCGACATCCTCAAGATGATGGTGAAGAACTTCAACGCCGAGATGGCCAAGCTGAAGTTCGCCGAGACGGTGCAGGCCAACCTCAACATCTCGCCGTACGAGGCCCTCGTCGCCGCCTCGATCGCCCAGGTCGAGGCGCTGCTCGACGAGGACATGGGGCCGGTCGCCCGGGTGCTCTACAACCGGGCGTACACCGGCGACTTCCCGTGTAGCTGCCTCCAGCTGGACAGCACGGTCAACTACTGGCTGCGGCTGACCGGCAAGGGCGCGAAGTCCTCCGACAAGCTCCGGATCGACGAGATGCACAACCCGAACAACCCGTACCGCTACAACGTCAAGGGGATGGCGATCGGCCCGATCAGCAACCCCGGCGAGGTGGCGCTGAAGGGCGCGATGAACCCGCCGAAGAGCAACTACTTCTTCTTCGTGACGATCGACGCGAAGGGGACGACGGCGTACGGCGTCACCAACGACGACCACGAGGCCAACAAGAAGATCGCGTGCCGGAACGGCATCCCCATCTGCGGATGACCCTCGGGTGTTCGGCGCGGCCGGTGGGAGTTTCTCCGCCGGCCGCGCCCCGTTAGGTGGGTTGTTCCCATCCGCCCGTGCTGTCACGGGGCGCGTGACAGACGCCGGGGGTGGGCGGCGGAGCATCGATATGGGTATCGTGCGCGTCAGTGCCGGACGGCCGGACGGGGCAGCGGAGGCAGGCGACATGATCGACGAACTGGACGTGGCGTTCGAAGAGGACGCGGAATCGGGCGGGTCCCGGCGTGACCAGCGCGCGCGCAAGGGCCGGGGACGGTCCGCGATCGCCCTGTTCCTCACGCTTCTGCTGTTCGGCGTGCTGGGCGGCGGCGTCTATTTCGGCTACACCAAGGTCAAGAGCTTCTTCGTGGCCGCCGACTACGAGGGCTCCGGCAGCACCCCCATCCAGGTGACGATCGTGAAGAACTCGTCGCTCACCGAGATCGGCAACGAGCTGGTCCAGGCCGACGTGGTGAAGAGCACCAAGGCCTTCCTGAACGCGGCCGACGCCGAGCCACGCAGCAAGAACATCCAGTCCGGGACGTACGTGCTGCGCAAGCAGATGGCCGCCAAGCAGGCCGTGGCCCAGCTGCTCGACCCGAACACCCGGATCAGCCGGGGCGTCACGATCCCCGAGGGCAAGACCGTCAAGCAGACGTACGACCTGCTCGCCAAGGCCACCGGCATCGCGGTCAAGGACTTCGAGGCGGCGGGCAAGGACCCGGAGGCGCTCGGCGTGCCGGACTGGTGGTTCAAGCGCTCCGACGGCCGGCCGGTCGCCAAGACCATGGAGGGCTTCCTCTACCCCAGCACGTACGAGTTCGACCCGACCGCCAACGCCCAGCAGATCCTGCGGACCATGGTGGACCAGTTCCTCACCGTGACCGGCCAGCTCCAGTTCGCCGACAACGTGCCGAAGAACCTCGGCGGCATCGCCCCGTTCGAGGCGCTCATCGTGGCGTCCCTGGCGCAGGCCGAGGCGGGTGTCGCCGCGGATCTGCCGAAGGTGGCCCGGGTCGCCTACAACCGGGCGTACAAGAACAAGATCCCGCTGCAGTTCGACGTGACCACGAACTACTGGCTCCAGCTCAACGGCAAGGACGCCAAGCACTCGGGCAAGCTGACCGTGGCCGAGATGAACGACCCGAAGAACCCGTACAACTCGGAGATCGTGGTGGGCCTGCCCGTCGGGCCGATCAACAACCCGGGCAAGGCGGCGCTGACCGGCGCGATGAAACCGCCCACCGCCTCGTGGCTGTTCTTCGTCGCCGTCGACAAGCAGGGCCGCTCGGCGTTCGCGTCCACCGACGCCGAACACGAGAAGAACAAGGACAAGGCCTGCGCCAACGGGATCCCGCTGTCCGACTGCTGACGCCCGCGTGTGGGTGAGGGCGATTCGCACGGGTCCACCCGTAGAGTGAGGCCCGTGCAGAAGCCCGAGGAGACCCCGCCGACCGACGGGAAGCCGACCGCGCGGAAGGCCGCCGTCTGCGGCAAGCCGATCGCGCATTCGCTCTCGCCCTTCATCCACACCGCCGGTTTCACCGCGACCGGCCTGCTCGACTGGACCTACACGGCGATCGAGTGCGCCGAGTCCGAGCTGCCCGACCTCGTCGCCGGCCTCGGCCCGGAATGGGCCGGGCTGTCACTGACCATGCCCCTCAAGGAGGCCGCGCTGCGGCTGGCCGGCTCGGCGTCGCCGCTGGCCATCGCGGTCGGCTGCGCCAACACCCTGGTCCGCCAGGCCGACGGCGGCTGGCACGCGGACAACACCGACGTCGTCGGCATGGTGAGCGTGCTGCGGGAGGCCGGCCTCGGCGCCGGCACCGGCCGGCACGCCGCCAAGGTCGACCCGCCCCGGGTCACCGTGCTCGGGGGCGGCGGCACCGCCCGGGCCGCCCTGGGCGCCGCCGCGCAGCTGGGCGCCGAGACGGTGACCCTGGTGACCCGCCGTCCCGAGGCCCGCACCGAGCTGGAGCCGGTCGCCGTCGCTCTCGGCATCACCCTCACCGGGTTGGCCTGGGACGACGCGGCCACCGCGTTCGACGCCGACGCGATCGTCTCCACGGTTCCGAAGGGCGCCGCCGACCACCTGGCCGGGCAGGTCGCCTGGCGGCCCGGCAGTGTGCTCTTCGACGCCCTCTACGACCCCTGGCCGACCCCCCTGGCCGCCGCCGCCACCGCGCGGGACATCCCGGTCTTCTCCGGGCTGGATCTGCTGCTGGCCCAGGCGCTCAGCCAGTTCGAGCAGTTCACCGGCCTGCCCGAGGCGCCGGAGGAGGCCATGCGCAAGGCGCTCGGTGAGGCGGTCCGCAACCGCGCCTGAGTTCCGGAGGGCGGGATCCGGGTGGCCTGGGTGGACACCCGGTACCCGCCTCGTGCCAGACTGTTTCGGTGTTGCGCTGGCTGACTGCAGGTGAATCTCATGGTCCGGCGCTCGTCGCGCTGCTCGAGGGCGTTCCCGCCGGGGTCGAGGTGACGAGCGAGGACATCATGCGTGACCTCGTGCGCCGTCGTCTCGGCTACGGGCGTGGCGCCCGGATGAAGTTCGAGCAGGACGAGCTCGAGCTGATCGGTGGCATCCGGCACGGGGTGACCCAGGGTTCACCGGTCGCCATCCGGGTCGGCAACACCGAGTGGCCCAAGTGGCAGACCGTGATGGCCGCCGACCCGGTCGACCCGGCCGAGCTGGCCGCCCAGGCGCGCAACGCCCCGCTGACCCGCCCTCGCCCCGGTCACGCCGACCTGGCCGGCATGCAGAAGTACGGGCACACCGACGCCCGCCCGATCCTGGAGCGCGCCAGCGCCCGGGAGACCGCGGCCCGCGTCGCCGTCGGCGTCGTCGCCAAGCAGCTGATCAAGCAGGCGCTCGGCATCGACATCGTCTCGCACGTGATCGAGCTCGGCTCGGTCGCCGCCAAGCCCGGCCTGATCCCCACCCCGGACGACTTCGACCGGATCGACGCCGACCCGCTGCGCTGCCTCGACCCGGAGGCCAGCGCCCGGATGGTGGCCGAGGTCGACGCCGCCAAGCAGGACGCGGACACTCTCGGCGGCATCGTCGAGGTGCTGGCCTACAACGTCCCGCCGGGCCTCGGCTCGCACGTGCAGTGGGACCGCAAGCTGGACGCCCGGCTCGCCACCGCCCTGATGTCGATCCAGTCGGTCAAGGGTGTGGAGATCGGTGACGGGTTCACCCAGGCCCGCTCCCGCGGCTCGGTCGCGCACGACGAGATCATCGGGACGCCGGACGGCGTCAAGCGGATCACCGACCGGGCCGGTGGCCTGGAGGGTGGCATCACCAACGGCGAGCCGCTGCGGGTCCGGGCCGCGCTCAAGCCGATCTCCTCGCTGAACCGGGCTCTCCAGACGATCGACGTCACCACCGGCGAGGCGGCCACCGCGATCAACCAGCGGTCCGACGTCTGCGCGGTCCCGGCCGGCGCGGTGGTCGCCGAGGCGATGGTCGCGCTGGTGCTGGCCGAGGCGGCGACGGAGAAGTTCGGCGGCGACTCGGTCGCGGAGATCCGGCGCAACCTGCAGTCGTACCTCGACAATCTGATCATCCACTGATGGCCCCGGTCGCCGTCTTTGTCGGGGTGATGGGCGCCGGCAAGAGCACCGTCGGCGCGGCGGTCGCGGCCGAGCTGGGCGTGCCGTTCGCCGACACCGACACGATCATCGAGGAGCGGGCCGGCAAGCCGATCCCGGAGATCTTCGTCGACGACGGCGAGGACGCGTTCCGTGCCCTGGAGCGCGAGGTCGTGGCGGAGTCCCTGGCGACGTTCGGCGGCGTTCTCGCGCTCGGCGGGGGTGCGATCCTCGACGAGGGGACGCGGAAGCTCCTCGCCCCCCACATCGTGGTCTACCTGTCCGTCGAGCTGACCGACGCGGTCAAGCGGGTCGGGCTCGGCGCCGGCCGGCCGCTGCTGGCGCTGAACCCGCGCGCCACCCTGAAGCACCTGCTGGAGCAGCGCCGGCCGCTCTACCTGGAGGTGGCCACCCACACGGTCACCACCGACGGCCGCACCGAGCCCGAGATCACCGCCGAAGTGGTCGATCTGCTCCGACCCCGATAAGCGTGTTGAGTTCGGGCGCGTATGACGACCGAACTCAACACGCGGGGTCAGACGGTGCGCTGGGCGGTGGCCTTCGGCTTCTCCAGGGCGACCAGTTCGGAGACGGTGGCGAAGCGGTAACCGCGGGCCTTCAGCCCGGCGAACATGGCGTCGAGGCCGCGCAGCGACACCAGCCGGTGGTCCTTGCCGACGTCGTGGGCCAGGATGATCGAGCCGGGCCTGACGTTGTCGACGATGTCGCGGACCTGACCGTCCGGGTCGTTCTGGAAGTGCAGCTCACGCATCAGGTGCGACCACAGCACGATGTCGTAGCCGAAGGTGTCGGCGGCGAGCACCGTGGACCCGCCGAGGTGACCGTAGGGCGGGCGGAGCAGCGTCGTCTCCCGGCCGAACACCTTCGTGATCATGTCGTGGGTGCGGGACAGCTCCCGCTCCACACCGGCCCGGTCCAGAGTGGCCAGGTCGTCGTGCGACCACGAGTGGTTGGCGATCTCGTGCCGGCCCATCCGGTTGCGGACCAGGTCGGCGTGCTTCTCCAGGTTGCTGCCGACCATGAAGAAGGTGGCCGGCACGCCGGCCGCGTCGAGCGCGTCGAGCACCATCGGCGTCCAGTTCGGCGCGGGTCCGTCGTCGAAGGTGAACGCCACCACCGGCTCGTCGGTCTCGACGAAGTAGCGCACGTTCAGGTTCGCGGCCTTCAGCGCCTCGGGGGCGTCAGCCGCGGCCGCGTAGCCGCCGCTCACCGGTGGGCGGTCCCAGCCGAGCAGCTTGGGCACGCCGGCGACGCCGGTGGCGCCCAGCGCCGCGCCACCCGCGGTGAACAGTGCCGCTCGGAGCGCGGCACGGCGGTTCATGGTCATATAGATGATCTCCCCCGTGTTGCGGCCGTGAGAGTAGCGACCCGGCGCAACATGACCTTCGGCCGGGCCGTGGGCTCCCTCGGGGCAGGACGGTGACTCTCCCGGTGCGCCCTGGTTGCCGGAGCCGGCGTTTCGTCTGGTGGACCCCGCCGCGCCCGGCGGAGTTCCGCGGGCCGGGCCTAATAGGGTGGGGCCGTGGTGACGCGGATTGCGGTGACGGGCGACCGTCCATATGACGTGGTCGTGGGCCGAGGGCTGGCGGGCGAGCTGCCCGCGATGATCGAGGGCGCGGCCCGGGCGGCGGTGCTGTACCCGCCGCCGCTGCGGGAACGCGCCGAGGCCGTGGCGCAGGCGGCCGGCGTCGGGACGGTGGTGCCGATCGAGGTGCCGGACGCCGAGCGCGGCAAGTCGATCGAGGTCGCGGCCCGGTGCTGGGACGCCCTCGGCGAGGCCGGGTTCACCCGTACCGACGTGGTGGTGGGTGTCGGGGGTGGCGCCACCACCGACCTGGCGGGTTATGTCGCCGCCGCCTGGCTGCGCGGGGTCCGCTGGGTTCCGGTCGCCACGTCGGTCGCCGGCATGGTCGACGCGGCCGTCGGCGGCAAGACCGCGGTGAACATCGCCGCCGGCAAGAACCTGGTCGGCGCCTTCCACCCGCCGGCCGGCGTGATCTGCGACCTGGACGCCCTGGACACGCTGCCGCCCGCGGACATCGCGGCCGGCCTGGCCGAGGTGGTCAAGGGCGGGTTCATCGCCGACCCGCGGATCCTGGAGCTGGTCGAGGCGGACCCGGCGGCGGCCCTGGACCCGCGCAGCGACGTGCTGCGCGAGCTGGTCGAGCGCAAGATCCGGGTGAAGGCCGACGTGGTCGGGGTGGACCTCAAGGAGTCCGGGCTGCGGGAGATCCTCAACTACGGGCACACGCTGGGTCACGCGATCGAGCGACACGAGAAGTACACCTGGCGGCACGGCGACGCGATCGCGGTGGGCCTGATCTTCGCGGCCGAGCTGGGGCGGCTGACCGGACGGCTGGACGACGCGACGGCGGCGCGGCACCGGACGGTCCTGGAGTCGCTGGGGCTGCCCACGGCGTACCGGGAAGACGCTTTCGACGACCTGCTGCCCGCCATGCGCGTCGACAAGAAGGCGCGGGCGGCCACCTTGCGGTTCGTGGTCCTGGACGGGCTGGCGAAGCCGGGCATCCTGACCGGGCCGGACGAGGACCTGCTGCGTACGGCCTATGCGGCGGTGGCCCGATGATCTACGTGCTGAACGGGCCGAACCTGGGCCGGCTGGGCCTGCGGGAGCCCGGCGTGTACGGCTCCGCCACGTACCAGGATCTGGTCGACCTGTGCCAGAACGTCGCCGACGACCTGGGCGTGAGCGTGCAGGTGCGGCAGACGAACGCCGAGCACGAGATGCTGGAGTGGCTCTACCAGGCCGCGGACGAGGGCGCCGACGTGGTGCTCAACCCGGGGGCCTGGACGCACTACAACTACGCGGTACGCGACGCGTGCGCGATGCTGCGCGGCAAGCTGGTCGAGGTGCACATCTCGAACGTGCACACGCGCGAGGAGTTCCGGCACCATTCGGTGATATCCGCCATCGCCACCGGGGTGATCGCGGGCCTGGGATTCGACGGATATCGCCTGGCTCTGGAGCACATCGCCCGGTAGGCCCGATTCGCTCCGGGGACGTCCGCGTCGGTAGAGTGGTTCGGTCACCGATTCGTACAAGATCAAGGCAGGACATGGCTTCCACCAACGACCTGAAGAACGGCCTGGTGCTCAACCTCGACGGCGAGCTGTGGAGCGTCGTGGAGTTCCAGCACGTCAAGCCGGGCAAGGGTCCGGCCTTCGTGCGGACCACGCTGAAGCACGTGCTCTCCGGCAAGGTGGTGGACAAGACCTTCAACGCCGGCACCAAGGTCGAGACCGCGACCGTTGACAAGCGCACGATGCAGTACCTGTACCAGGACGGGGACGACTACGTCTTCATGGACCTGGACACCTACGACCAGATCCACGTGGCCGGCGGCACTGTCGGTGAGAACGCCAACTACCTGCTGCCCGAGGCCGAGGCCACGGTCGCGCTGCACGAGGGCGTGCCGCTCTACATCGAGCTGCCGACCAGCGTGTTCCTCGAGGTCACCTACACCGAGCCCGGCCTGCAGGGTGACCGTTCCACCGGCGGCACCAAGCCGGCCACCGTGGAGACCGGCGCCACCGTCAACGTCCCGCTCTTCATCACCACCGGTGAGAAGATCAAGGTCGACACCCGCGACGGCCGCTACCTCGGCCGCAGCTGATGGCGGAAGGTCCCAAGAAGGAACGGCTCGCGCGCCGCAAGGCGCGCAAGCGCGCGCTGGACGTCCTGTTCGAGGCCGACCTGCGTGATCTGCCGCCGGGCCAGGTGCTGCTCACCTACCTGGACCGGATCGCCCGCCCGCACCCTGAGCACCTCGAATACTCGAAGACGCTCATCGACGGGGTCGCGGAGCACCTGGACCGCATCGACGAGCTGATCGCCAGCTACGCCGAGGGCTGGACCATCGACCGGATGCCGGCCGTGGACCGCAACCTGGCCCGGATCGCCGTCTACGAGCTGCTCTACGAGGCGGACGTGGACGACCCGGTGGCGATCACCGAGGCGGTCGAGCTGGCGAAGGAGATGTCGACCGACGACAGCCCGCGTTTCCTCAACGGGCTGCTGGACCGGATAGCGGCGTTCGCCACGCGTTGAGCTTCTGTGCGAAACGGCCCGGACGATTCCCGTCCGGGCCGTTTCGCATATGCGCTGGTGTACGCGAAAGCCCGCGCCGGGGGGACGCGGGCTTTACGGGGGGCACTACGGGGTGTTGCTGATCTGTTAAGCGTTCTTCAGCTGGCGAAGAAGGCGCGCGGGTCGGCCACCAGGACGCCCTGCTCGGTCAGGCGCTCGATGAGACCGGACGGCGAGATGTCGTAGACGATGGCGAGGGCGCGCAGATCGTCGGCGCGGATGGAGAGGACGCGGCCGTTGTAGTCGCCGCGCTGCTGCTGGATCGCTCGGGCGTACCGCGCCACGTAGGCGAGGTCCTCGCCGGTGGTGTCGTACAGTTTCTCGAGGTCAAGCACGATCTTGTTGGTGGCTTCGAGCCGGATGCCACTGCCGTCGGGCAGCAGTTCCGAGACGGGCACACGGTAGAAGTCGGCCAGTTCGGCCAGGCGCGACACGGTGACCGCACGGTCGCCCCGCTCGTACGAGCCCACCACGACCGCCTTCCAGCGGCCGTTGGACTTCTCTTCGACCCCCTGCAGGGACAGGCCCTGCTGCTGGCGGATGGAGCGCAGGCGAGCGCCCAGCGACTTCGCGTACTCAGACGGCATATGGACACTCCCGGTACTGTGCTGGCCCGTGAGGGTTCCTTTCCTCACGGATCGCTACGCTGCGTGACGGTACGGAGTTTGCGACCGCCGGTCAAGTGTTGGTTACCGATGAGTCGCGCTGGCCCGCCCCAAAGTCACCGGCTGTATCCCTACACGAGGTGATTTGTCCGGTCTGCTCTAGTCAGACACGTCACCATGAGGCACGCGGCGTCCGCTGGTAACGTAGCGTCAGCCGATGGGTCCGCGTGCGCGCGACCCGTACCAGACATCCTTTAACGACCCGTCCCGTGAGGCGGGGAAGGAGGTCCGCCGTGGCGCAGCCACGCGCAGACGCGCCCAGCAAGATCATCTTGGCGGGGTCCGACCTGCACCGGGTCGTCGACCGCATCGCCCACCAGATCCTGGAGAAGACCTCCGGCGCGACCGGCACCGTTCTTCTCGGCATCCCCACCCGCGGCGTCCCGCTGGCCCACCGGCTCGCGGCCCGCATCCACGCCTTCGAGGGCGTCGAGGTCCCGGTGGGCTCCCTGGACATCACGCTCTACCGCGACGACCTGCGCCTCAAGGCCACCCGCGCGCTCGGCAAGACCGAGCTGCCGCCCGGGGGCATCGACGGCCTGCGGGTGATCCTGGTCGACGACGTGCTGTTCTCCGGCCGCTCGGTCCGCGCCGCCCTGGATGCCCTGAAGGATCTCGGCCGGCCCAGCTCGGTGCAGCTCGCGGTCCTGGTCGATCGCGGTCACCGGCAGTTGCCGATCCGCGCCGACTACGTCGGCAAGAACATCCCGACCGCGCTCAGCGAGAGCGTCAAGGTGACGCTCACCGAGATCGACGGCGCCGACGAGGTCAAACTGATCGGAGGCCTCACGTGATCAAGCACCTGCGCTCCGCCGCCGACCTGGACGCGGCCACCGCCACGCTGATCCTGGACACCGCCGCCGAGATGGCCGCGCTCTCCGGCCGCGAGGTGAAGAAGCTGCCCGCGCTGCGCGGCCGCACCGTGGTCAACCTCTTCTACGAGGACTCGACCCGGACCCGGATCTCCTTCGAGGCGGCCGCCAAGCGGCTCTCCGCCGACGTCATCAACTTCTCCGCCAAGGGCTCCAGCGTGTCGAAGGGCGAGAGCCTCAAGGACACCGCGCTGACCCTGCAGGCGATGGGCGCCGACGCCGTGGTGATCCGGCACTCGGCCAGCGGCGCGCCGCACCGGCTGGCGAACTGGGTGGACGGCTCGGTGGTCAACGCCGGCGACGGCACCCACGAGCACCCGACGCAGGCGCTGCTGGACGCGTACACGATGCGGTCCCGGCTGGGCCGCCTGAACGGCCTCAAGGTCGCGATCGTGGGTGACGTGCTTCACAGCCGGGTCGCGCGGTCCAACGTTCTGCTGCTCACGACACTGGGCGCGGACGTGACGCTGGTGGGACCCCCCACACTGATACCCCTGGATGTGTCGGCGGCCCTCTCGAAGACCACCAAAGTGTCGTACGACCTCGATAGCGTTCTGCCTGACTCGGATGTCGTGATGATGCTGCGGGTGCAGACCGAGCGGATGCAGGATTCCTACTTCCCCTCCGCCCGGGAATACAGCCGCCGCTACGGACTCGACATGCCGCGCATGAGGAAGCTGCCCGAGCACGCCGTCGTCATGCACCCCGGTCCGATGAACCGGGGCATGGAGATCGCGCCCGAGGTGGCCGACTCGCCCCGCTCCACCATCGTCGAACAGGTCGCCAACGGCGTCAGCGTCCGGATGGCCGTCCTCTACCTGCTGCTGGGAGGCAAGTGATGGCGTACCTGCTCAAGGGCGTCTCGATCCTCGGCGCCGCGCCGACCGATCTGCTCATCAAGGACGGTGTGATCTCCGACGACTCGCCGGAGGGCGCCGAGGTGATCGAGGCGGCCGGCCTGGTCGCCCTGCCCGGCCTGGTGGACGTGCACACCCACCTGCGCGAGCCCGGCCGGGAGGACGCGGAGACCGTCGAGACCGGCTCCCGCGCCGCCGCCCTGGGCGGCTACACCGCGGTCTGCGCGATGGCCAACACCTCGCCGGTCGCCGACACCGCCGGCGTGGTCGAGCAGGTCTGGCGCCTGGGCCGGGAGGCCGGCCTGGTCGACGTGCAGCCGGTCGGCGCCGTCACGGTCGGCCTGGCCGGCAAGCAGATGGCCGAGCTCGGCGCGATGGCCTCCTCGGCGGCCGCCGTGCGGATCTTCTCCGACGACGGCTTCTGCGTGGCCGACCCCAAGCTGATGCGCCGCGCCCTGGAGTACGTGAAGGCGTTCGACGGCGTCATCGCCCAGCACGCCGAGGAGCCGCGGCTCACCGAGGGCGCGCAGATGCACGAGGGCGAGGTCAGCACCCGCCTCGGGCTCACCGGCTGGCCGGCGGTCGCCGAGGAGGCGATCATCGCCCGGGACGTGCTCCTCGCCGAGCACGTCGGCAGCCGCCTGCACGTCTGCCACGTCTCCACCGCCGGGTCGGTCGAGGTGCTGCGGCAGGCCAAGGCCCGCGGCGTCCGGGTGACCGCCGAGGTCACCCCGCACCACCTGCTGCTCACCGACGAGCGCGCGGAGGGTTACGACCCGGTCTTCAAGGTCAACCCCCCGTTGCGGACGCGCACCGACGTCGAAGCCCTCCGGCAGGCCCTGCTGGACGGGGTCATCGACGTGGTGGCCACCGACCACGCGCCGCACGCCGTGCAGGACAAGGAATGCGAGTGGTCGTACGCGCGGCCCGGCATGCTGGGCCTGGAGACCGCGCTGCCGATCGTGCTGAGCGTCTTCGGCCCGAAATGGGACCTGATCGCCGACCGGATGTCGATCGCGCCGGCCCGCATCGCCGGGCTGGACGGGCACGGCGGCGACCTCACCCAGGCCGGCACACCGGCCAACCTCACGCTGGTGGACCCGTCGGTCCAGCGGGTCGTCGACCCCGCCGCACTGGCGAGCATCAGCCGCAACACGCCGTACGCGGGCATGACCCTGCCCGGTCGCATCGTGGCGACCTTCCTGCGGGGCGAGGCGACGGTTCTGGACGGGAAGGCAGTTAAATGAGCAAGGCGATCCTCGTCCTGGAGGACGGGCGCACCTTTCAGGGACAGGCTTACGGCGCCGTCGGCGAGACGTTCGGTGAGGCCGTCTTCACCACCGGCATGACCGGTTACCAGGAGGTCCTCACCGACCCCTCGTTCCACAGGCAGGTCGTGGTGCAGACCGCGCCGCAGATCGGCAACACCGGCGTCAACGACGAGGACGACGAGTCCGACCGCATCTGGGTCTCCGGCTACGTGGTCCGCGACCCGGCGCGGCGCCCCTCCAACTGGCGCTCCACCGGCGACCTCGGCGAGCGCCTGGCGGCCGAGGGCGTCGTCGGCATCAGCGGCGTCGACACCCGCGCCCTGACCCGCCACCTGCGTTCCCGGGGCGCGATGCGCGTCGGCATCTCGTCGGTGGAGCTGGACCCGCAGGCTCTGCGGCAGCGGGTGCTGGACCAGCCGCAGATGCTCGGCGCGGACCTCTCCGCGCAGGTCACGACCGCCTCGTCGTACACCGTGCAGGCCGAGGGCGAACATCGCTACACGGTCGCCGCGCTGGACCTGGGCATCAAGCGCAACGTCTCGCGCCGGCTCGCCGAGCGCGGCGTGACCACGCACATCTTCCCGGCCTCCTCCTCGATCGAGGACCTGCTGGCGGTCAGCCCGGACGCGGTGTTCTTCTCGCCCGGCCCCGGCGACCCGGCCACCGCCGACGGCCCGGTCGCCCTGGCGCAGGAGGTGATGCGCCGTCAGGTGCCGCTGTTCGGCATCTGCTTCGGCAGCCAGATCCTCGGCCGCGCGCTCGGCTTCGGCACCTACAAGCTGGGGTACGGGCACCGCGGCATCAACCAGCCGGTCCTCGACAAGACCACCGGCAAGGTCGAGGTGACCAGCCACAACCACGGTTTCGCCGTGGACGCGCCGATCGGGCAGCGCATCGACACCGAGTTCGGTGGTGTCGAGGTGTCGCACGTCTGCCTGAACGACAACGTGGTGGAGGGTCTGCGGGGCCTCGAGGTCCCCGCCTTCACCGTCCAGTACCACCCCGAGGCCGCCGCCGGCCCGCACGACGCCGACTACCTGTTCGACCGGTTCGTCGAGCTCGTGGAAAAGAAGGGCTGACGACATGCCGAAACGTGAAGATCTCAAGCACGTCATGGTGATCGGGTCCGGCCCGATCGTCATCGGCCAGGCCTGCGAGTTCGACTACTCGGGCACCCAGGCCTGCCAGGTCCTGCGGTCCGAGGGCATCCGGGTCTCCCTGGTCAACTCGAACCCGGCCACGATCATGACCGACCCGGAGTTCGCCGACGCCACCTACGTCGAGCCGATCACCCCCGAGTTCGTCGAGCTGGTCATCGCCAAGGAACGCCCCGACGCGATCCTGCCGACCCTCGGCGGCCAGACCGCGCTGAACACCGCGATCGCCCTGCACGAGAGCGGCGTCCTGGAGAAGTACGGCGTCGAGCTGATCGGCGCCAACGTCGACGCCATCCGCAAGGGCGAGGACCGGCAGCTGTTCAAGGACATCGTCGCCAAGGCCGGCGGCGAGACCCCGCGCTCGCGGGTCTGCCACTCGATGGACGAGGTTCGCGCGACGGTCGCCGAGATCGGCCTGCCGGTCGTCATCCGCCCGTCGTTCACCATGGGCGGCCTGGGCTCCGGCATGGCGCACACGCCGGAGGACCTGGAGCAGATCGCCGGCGCCGGCCTGGCCGCCTCCCCGGTGCACGAGGTGCTCATCGAGGAGAGCGTGCTCGGCTGGAAGGAGTACGAGCTCGAGCTGATGCGGGACAAGCACGACAACGTCGTGGTCGTCTGCTCGATCGAGAACGTCGACCCGATGGGCGTGCACACCGGCGACAGCGTCACCGTGGCCCCGGCCATGACGCTCACCGACCGGGAGTACCAGAACCTGCGCGACCTGGGCATCGCCGTGCTCCGTGAGGTCGGCGTGGACACCGGCGGCTGCAACATCCAGTTCGCGATCAACCCGGACGACGGCCGGATGATCGTGATCGAGATGAACCCCCGGGTCTCCCGCTCGTCGGCGCTCGCCTCCAAGGCCACCGGCTTCCCGATCGCCAAGATCGCGGCGAAGCTGGCCATCGGCTACACCCTCGACGAGATCCCCAACGACATCACGCTGAAGACCCCGGCGGCCTTCGAGCCGGCCCTGGACTACGTGGTCGTCAAGATCCCGCGGTTCGCGTTCGAGAAGTTCCCGGGCGCGGACAAGGAGCTCACCACCACGATGAAGTCGGTCGGCGAGGCGATGAGCCTGGGCCGCAACTTCGCCGAGGCGCTGAACAAGGCCATGCGCTCGATGGAGACGAAGGCCGTCGGCTTCTGGACCGCCGCCGACCCGGACGAGTCCCTGGACGAGACCCTCGCCGCGCTGAAGGTGCCGCACGACGGCCGGCTCTACACCGTCGAGCGGGCGTTCCGCCTCGGCGCCACCGTCGAGCAGGTGCACGCGGCCTCCGGGCGGATCGACCCGTGGTTCCTCGACGAGATCAAGGCCCTGGTCGACCTGCGCGCCGAGATCCTGGCCGCGCCGGTCCTGGACGAGGAACTGCTGCGCCGGGCCAAGCGGTCCGGGCTCTCCGACCGGCAGCTCGCCGTGCTGCGGCCCGAGCTGGCCGGTGAGGACGGCGTCCGTGCGCTGCGGCACCGGATCGGCCTGCGCCCGGTCTACAAGACCGTGGACACCTGCGCCGCCGAGTTCGAGGCGAACACCCCGTACCACTACTCGTCGTACGACGAGGAGACCGAGGTGGCGCCCAGCGACCGGCCCAAGGTGATCATCCTGGGCTCCGGGCCGAACCGGATCGGCCAGGGCATCGAGTTCGACTACTCGTGCGTGCACGCCGTCCAGGCGCTCCGCTCCACTTCTGTTCCCGGGTCTTCCGGCGAAGCCGGCAAGGCAGGCTCAGGCTTCGAGACCGTCATGGTCAACTGCAACCCGGAGACGGTGTCCACCGACTACGACACCGCCGACCGGCTCTACTTCGAGCCGCTCACCTTCGAGGACGTCCTCGAGGTGTTCCACGCCGAGGACAGCTCCGGCAAGGCGGCCGGCGGCCCCGGCGTGATCGGCGTGATCGTGCAGCTCGGCGGCCAGACACCGCTCGGCCTGGCGAACCGGCTCAAGGAGGCCGGCGTCCCGATCGTCGGCACCAGCCCCGAGTCGATCGACCTGGCCGAGGACCGCGGCCTGTTCGGCGCGCTGCTCAACGACAACGGGCTGCGCTCCCCTGACCACGGCACCGCCACCAGCTTCAGCGAGGCCAAGGCGATCGCCGACACCATCGGATACCCGGTCCTGGTGCGCCCGTCCTACGTGCTGGGCGGCCGGGGCATGGAGATCGTCTACGACGAGCCGACCCTGCAGGGCTACATCGAGCGGGCCACCGAGATCTCGCCGGACCACCCGGTGCTGGTCGACCGGTTCCTCGACGACGCCATCGAGATCGACGTGGACGCGCTCTGCGACGCGACCGGCGAGGTCTACCTGGGCGGCGTCATGGAGCACATCGAGGAGGCCGGCATCCACTCCGGCGACTCGGCCTGCTCGCTGCCGCCGATCAACCTGGCCGCCTCGCACATCGCCGAGGTGCGCCGCTACACCGAGTCGCTGGCCCGCGGCATCGGCGTGCGCGGCCTGATGAACGTGCAGTACGCGCTGAAGGACGAGGCCCTCTACGTCCTGGAGGCCAACCCGCGCGCCTCGCGGACCGTGCCGTTCGTCTCCAAGGCGACAGCGGTGCCGCTGGCCAAGGCGGCCGCCCGGATCATGCTCGGCGCCACCATCGCCGAACTGCGGGCCGAGGGCATGCTGCTGCCCGAGGGCGACGGCGGCACCACGCCGGACGGCGCGCCGATCGCGATCAAGGAGGCGGTGCTGCCGTTCAAGCGGTTCCGCACCCTCTCCGGCAAGAACGTGGACAGCCTGCTCAGCCCGGAGATGAAGTCGACCGGCGAGGTGATGGGCATCGACGCCGGCTACGGCCAGGCGTTCGCCAAGTCGCAGGCCGCCGCCTATGGCTCGCTGCCGACCAGCGGCAAGGTCTTCGTCTCGGTCGCCAACCGGGACAAGCGGTCGATGATCTTCCCGGTGAAGCGGCTCGCCGACCTGGGCTTCGAGATCGTCACCACGGCCGGCACCGGCGAGGTGCTGCGGCGGTACGGCATCGCGTGCGAGATCGTCCCGAAGCACTACGAGGCTCCGGACCGGCGCAACGCGGTCGAGCTGATCCTGGCCGGCGAGATCTCGCTGATCATCAACACGCCGCAGGGCTCGGGCGCCGGCGCCCGCCGCGACGGCTACGAGATCCGCAGCGCCGCGGTCACCGCCGACGTGCCGAGCATCACCACGGTGCCGGGCGCGGCCGCCGCGGTGATGGGCATCGAGGCGCTCCGGGCCGGCGACATGACGGTCCGGCCGCTGCAGGAGCTGCACAAGCTGCTGCGGGGTCACGAGTGAGCCTGTTCACGAACGTCGCCCGGCCGGCTCTGTTCCGGCTGGGCGGCGGGGACGCCGAGCACGCCCACGAGTGGACGCTGCACCGGCTCGCCGCGCTGCCCGCGCCGGCCCTGGCCGCCATGCGCCGGTGGTACGCGTTCTCCAACCCGGTCGAGGTCTTCGGCGTCCGGTTCCCGAACCGGGTCGGCCTCGCCGCCGGCATGGACAAGAACGGGATCGCCCTGCCCGCGTGGCCCGCGCTCGGCTTCGGCTTCGTCGAGGTCGGCACGGTCACCGCCAAGCCGCAGCCGGGCAACGACAAGCCGCGGCTGTTCCGGGCCAAGGCGTCCGAGGGCATCATCAACCGGATGGGCTTCAACAACGCCGGCGCGGCCGCCCTGGCCGGCCGCCTGGCCGCGCTGGGCCCGCTGGACGTGCCGCTCGGCATCTCGCTCGGCAAGTCCAAGGTGACGCCGCTGGAGGACGCGGTCGAGGACTACCTGACGTCCTACCGGCTCCTGCACCCGTACGCGGACTACATCGCGGTCAACGTGTCCTCGCCGAACACGCCCGGCCTGCGCGCCCTGCAGGACAAGGACGCCATCGGCGCGCTGCTCAAGGCCCTGGCCGGGCCGGTGCCGGTGCTCGTCAAGATCGCGCCGGATCTGACCGAGCCGGCCATCGCCGAACTGCTCGAGGTCTGCCTGGAGCACGGCGCCGCCGGGATCATCGCGACCAACACCACCCTGTCGCGGGACGGTCTCGCCTCCGCCGACCAGCACCTCGCCGGGGAGGCCGGTGGGCTCTCCGGCGCGCCGCTGACCGTACGGGCCCGGGAGGTCGTCCGGTTCGTGCACACCGAGAGCGGCGGCCGGCTGCCGATCATCGGGGTGGGCGGGATCATGTCGGCCGACGACGCGTCCCGGATGCTCGACGCCGGGGCGGCGCTGCTGCAGCTCTACTCCGGTTTCATCTACCAGGGCCCGGACCTGGTCCTGGCGGTCGCCCGCGGCGCCCGCCCGTCGCGAGCCGCAGCCGCGCGATGACCGCGGCCGGGCGCGATGACGATCTCGCGCTCGATCCCCTGCCCGGGCTTCTCGGCCCGGGCAGGGCCGGCGCGGAAACCGGCGACGCCCCCGCGGGCGCGGACGCCATTTCCAGCACGCGAGCTGACTCCGCCTTCTCCGCCCCCGGTACCTCCGCCGCCTCTGGTGCGGCTTCCGCCCCTGGCGCCGCCTTCGGTCCGGGAGCAGGGAGGACGTTCGGTGCTGCCGTGACTTCCGGACCGGGGACAAGCGGCACGGCCGGTGAGGCTGACCTGCTGGCGCTGGACCGGGCGCACGTGTGGCATCCCTACGGGCCGATGCCCGGCCGCTCCGAGCCCCTCCTCGTGGAGAGCGCCGAGGGCGTGCGGCTGCGCCTGGCCGGCGGGCGGGAGCTGATCGACGGGATGTCGTCCTGGTGGGCGGCCGTCCACGGGTACCGGAACCCGGTCCTGGACGCGGCTCTGGCCGAGCAGGCCGGGCGGATGAGTCACGTGATGTTCGGCGGGCTCACCCATGAGCCGGCGATCCGGCTCGCGGCCGAGCTCGTGGAGGTCACGCCGGACGGCCTGGAGCACGTTTTCCTCTGTGACTCCGGCTCGGTCGGGGTCGAGGTGGCGATCAAGATGGCGCTGCAGGCACAGAAGGCACGGGGACGGCCCGGGCGGCGCCGCCTCGCGACGTGGCGCGGCGGGTATCACGGCGACACGTTCCATCCGATGAGCGTCTGTGACCCGGTCGGCGGCATGCACTCGCTCTGGACGGGGGTGCTGCCGGTGCAGGTCTTCGCCGGTCCGCCGCCCGCGGAGTGGAACGAACGTTACGCCCTCGAGCTGGTCTCCATGATCGAACGTCACTCGGACGAGATCGCGGCAGTGATCGTCGAGCCGGTGGTGCAGGGTGCGGGCGGGATGCGGTTCCACCATCCGGAGTACCTGCGGGTGCTCCGGGAGGTGACCGCCGCGCACGGGATCTTCCTGATCTTCGATGAGATCGCGACCGGGTTCGGCCGCACGGGACGCCTTTTCGGGGCTGATCACGCCGGGGTGAGCCCGGACATCATGTGTCTCGGCAAAGCGCTGACCGGGGGTTACCTGACCCTGGCAGCGACGCTGTGCACCCGCGAGGTCGCCACGGCGATCTCGGCGGGGGAGGGCGGCGGGCTGGCGCACGGCCCGACGTTCATGGGCAACCCCCTCGCCTGTGCGGTCGCCCTGGCCTCCCTGAAGCTCCTGCGAACCAGCGGGCGTGCGGGACACGGCGCTCGGGCAGGGGAGGGCGCGCACGACGGCCCGCCGGGCGGGAGCGGGTGGGCGACGAACGTACCGAGAATCGAAACCGCTCTCCGGAGCGGCCTGGAACCGCTCCGCGGACGCCGTGGGGTCGCCGACGTGCGGGTCCTGGGCGCCATCGGCGTCGTGCAGCTGGACCACCCGGTGGACATGGCGGCGGCGACCGCGGCGGCGGTGGCCGAGGGCGTCTGGCTGCGGCCGTTCCGGGACCTGATCTACACCATGCCGCCGTTCGTCACCGACGACGCGGATCTTGCCCGCATTACCGCGGGAATCACCGCCGCGGTGGCGGCTGGCTGACACGAGAGAAGGAATTGTTCATGGAGACCTTCGGCGAACGACTCCACAAGGCGGTTGCGGAGCGTGGCCCCCTGTGCGTCGGCATCGATCCGCACGCATCTCTTCTGGAGCGGTGGGGTCTCTCCGACGACATCACCGGCCTGGAACGCTTCGCCCGTACGGTGGTCGACGCGCTGGCCGATCGGGTGGCTGTCCTGAAGCCACAGTCCGCATTTTTTGAGAGATTTGGCTCACGTGGCGTCGCTGTTCTTGAGTCAACTATCCGACAGTCCCGAGAGGCCGGTGCTCTTGTCCTTCTGGACGTGAAGCGGGGCGACATCGGCTCGACGATGGCCGCGTACGCCGACGCGTATCTGAATCCGGTGAGTACTCTCTGTTCTGACGCGATTACTGTAAGTCCCTATCTCGGAGTCGGATCTTTGCAGCCGGCGTTCGACCTGGCGGCCGCTCACGGCGGTGGCGTCTTCGTCCTGGCGCTCACCTCGAACCCCGAGGGCCCGGCCGTCCAGCACGCTGTCACGCCCGCCGGCAAAACCGTCGCGCAAACCGTGATCGATGAGATTTCCCAGGTCAACGCGGGTGCGCGGCCGCTCGGCAGCCTCGGCCTGGTGGTCGGCGCGACGATCGGCGAGACCGGCCACGACCTCTCCGCGGTCAACGGCCCGCTGCTCGCGCCGGGCCTCGGAGCGCAGGGCGGAAGGCCCGATGACCTGCGCGCGGTCTTCGGCGAAAGCCTGCACAACGTGTTGCCGTCGTACTCACGCGAGGTTCTCGCCGCGGGCCCGGAGATCGCCGATCTGCGGGCCGCCGCGGACCGCGTTCTGGCCGGCGTGCGCGCCGCGCTCGGGTGAAACGGCCTGCTTACCAGCCTGCCGGAGAGCCGGGACCGGGGTACCCCCACGTTGCCGAAAGCCGATTTGACCGCTAGTTTTCCCGGCGCTGGGAACCACATGCCCCTTTGGTCACCCGGCACACCACGTTTCACGACAAGCGCCGGTATGAACTACCGCCGCTCTGGGACCTGAGGAGAACTGGTGCCGCTCCCGTCACTGAGCCCCGAACAGCGCCAAGCTGCGCTCGAGAAGGCCGCGGAAGTTCGCAAGGCTCGGGCTGAGCTGAAGGAACAGCTCAAGTCCGGCAAGACCACCCTCGCCGCCGTGCTCGAGCGCGCGGAAGGCGACGAGGTCGTCGGCAAGCTGAAGGTCTCGGCCGTGCTTCAGGCGCTGCCGGGCATCGGCAAGATCCGTGCGACCCAGATCATGGAGAAGCTGAAGATCGCCGAGAGCCGCCGGCTCCGGGGTCTCGGCGACCAGCAGCGCAAGGCCCTCCTGGGGGAGTTCGCTGCGAACTGACTCATCGGCTCGTGTAGGAATGAGCCGTGAGCATGGATGACGACGCGCAGCCGGCAGCCCGCCTCACTGTTCTTTCCGGCCCCTCAGGGGTCGGGAAGGACAGTGTGATCGAGCTGATCCGGCTGCGCTCGCCGTGGATCAAACTCTCGGTGTCGGTGACAACCCGCAAGAAGCGCGACTACGAGACCGACGGCGAGCACTATCACTTCGCAACCAGGGCCGAGTTCCAGCGACTGATCGACGGTAATCAGCTGCTGGAGTGGGCCGAATTCGCGGGCAACCTCTACGGCACACCCCGCGCGCAGGTCGAGGGCTGGCTCCAGGAGGGCCGGCCCGTTCTCTTGAAGATCGACCTGCAGGGCGCCCGCCAGGTGCGGGCCGCCATGCCGGACGCCCAGCTGGTCTTCCTCGCCCCACCGAGCGTCGAGGAGCTGCAGCGCCGCCTGATCGGCCGGGGCACCGACGACGAGGAGACGATCAAGCGCCGCCTCGCCCATGCCGACGAGGAGCTGGCCGCCGAGTCGGAATTCGATGTCACCGTGGTGAACGACTTCGTCGAACGTGCTGCTGACGAGCTGGTAGGATTGCTCGGTTCGTTATACCTGGCACACGAGCATTAAGGATTTACCACGTGGGAACCATCGCGAACCCCGAAGGCATCACCAACCCGCCCATCGACGAGCTGCTCGACAAGACCTCGTCGAAGTACTCGCTGGTGATCTTCGCGGCTAAGCGCGCCCGCCAGGTCAACGCTTACTACAGCCAGCTCGGCGAGGGCCTCCTGGAGTATGTCGGCCCCCTGGTGGAGACCACTCCGCAGGAGAAGCCGCTCTCCATCGCGATGCGGGAGATCAACGCCGGCCTGCTGACCGCCGAGGCGACTGACAACCCGTGATCTGAACTTCCGCTCATTGATCCCGCGTCCCGCATGATGGGCGCGGGATCAATTGTTATCCGAGGCCGTTGAAGTGCCGATGGGGGAGTTGTGACCGAGATCGTGCTGGGCGTGGGCGGGGGGATCGCCGCCTACAAGGCGTGCGAGCTGCTGCGCCTGTTCACCGAGTCGGGGCACGGCGTCCGGGTGGTCCCCACCGCGTCGGCGCTCAAGTTCGTCGGTGAGCCGACCTGGGCGGCCCTCTCCGGGCGTCCGGTCGCCACCGGCGTCTGGGACGACGTGCACGAGGTGCCGCACGTGCGGATCGGCCGCGCCGCCGAGCTGGTCGTGGTCGCGCCGGCCACCGCCGACCTGCTGGCCAAGGCGGCCCACGGGATCGCCGACGACCTGCTCACCAACACGCTGCTCACGGCCACCTGCCCGATCGTGTACGCGCCGGCCATGCACACCGAGATGTGGGAGAACCCGGCGACCCGGGCGAACGTGGCGACGCTGCGGGAGCGTGGGGCGATCGTGATCGAGCCCGCCGTCGGGCGGCTGACCGGGAAGGACACCGGCAAGGGGCGGCTCCCCGACCCCTCGGCGATCTTCGAGATCGCGGTGCGCGTACACCGCAGGGGTGTTGATCTCGATCTCGCCGGCCGGCACGTCGTGGTGACCGCCGGCGGCACCCGCGAGCCGCTCGACCCGGTCCGGTTCCTGGGCAACCGTTCCTCCGGCAAGCAGGGGTACGCCTTGGCCAAAGCGGCTGCCGCACGCGGCGCACGGGTGACACTCGTCGCGGCGAACGTGTCGCTGCCGGACCCCGCAGGAGTGGATCTCGTCCGCGTCGGCACCACCGAGGAACTGCGCAAGGCCACCGTGGAGGCGGCCGCCTCGGCGGACGTCGTGGTGATGGCCGCGGCGCCTGCCGACTTCCGGCCCGCTACGGTCGCCGAGCAGAAGATCAAGAAAACTGACGGGGGTACGCCCGACGCGATCCACCTGGTCACGAACCCGGACATCGCGGCCGAACTGGGCGCGGCCAAGCGTCCCGGTCAGATCCTCGTCGCTTTCGCCGCGGAGACTCACGACGCGCTGGAGAACGCACGTGGCAAGCTGGTCCGTAAGCGTGCCGACCTGATCGTCGTGAATGAGGTCGGGGTCGACCGGGTCTTCGGGCAGGATCGCAACACCGTCACACTGCTGGGGGCGGACGGCTTCACCGCCACTCACGGGGAACTACCCAAAGACGATGTGGCCGATATGATTTTCGATCAAGTGGCCGCCCGCCTGGAAGCCCAGGTCCTCCACGCTCAGCGACCCTGACTACACTTCCGCGTTACGTTGTAATTCGACAAATCTGAGGAGCACCGTGGCACGCCGCCTGTTCACCTCCGAGTCGGTCACGGAAGGCCACCCGGACAAGATCGCTGACCAGATCAGCGACGGGATTCTCGACGCCCTGCTCGCGCAGGACCCCCGCAGCCGGGTCGCGGTGGAGACGCTGATCACCACCGGACAGGTGCACGTGGCGGGTGAGGTCACCACGCAGGCGTACGCCGACATCCCCAGCATCGTCCGCGACACCATCCTGCGCATCGGCTACGACTCGTCGAAGAAGGGTTTCGACGGCGCGTCCTGCGGCGTGAGCGTGTCCATCGGCTCGCAGTCGCCCGACATCGCGCAGGGTGTCGACACCGCCATCGAGGAGCGCGAGGGCGAGGCCGGCGACAAGCTGGACAGCCAGGGCGCCGGCGACCAGGGCATGATGTTCGGTTTCGCCTGCTCGGAGACGCCGGAGCTGATGCCGCTGCCGATCGCGCTCGCCCACCGGCTGGCCCGGCGGCTGTCCACCGCGCGCAAGGACGGCACGATCCCGTACCTGCGCCCGGACGGCAAGACCCAGGTCACCATCGAGTACGACGGCCTGCGCCCGGTCCGCCTCGACACGGTCGTCGTGTCGTCGCAGCACGCCGCGGACATCTCGCTCGAGTCGCTGCTGACCCCGGACGTGCGTGAGCACGTGATCGGCCCGGAGCTGGAGGGGCTCGGCCTGGACACCGAGGGTTACCGGCTGCTGGTGAACCCGACGGGCCGGTTCGAGATCGGTGGCCCGATGGGTGACGCGGGCCTGACCGGCCGCAAGATCATTGTTGACACGTACGGTGGTTACGCGCGGCACGGTGGTGGGGCGTTCTCCGGCAAGGACCCGTCGAAGGTGGACCGGTCGGCGGCGTACGCCACCCGCTGGGTCGCCAAGAACGTCGTCGCCGCCGGCCTGGCCGAGCGGTGCGAGATCCAGGTCGCCTATGCGATCGGCAAGGCGCACCCGGTGAGCCTGTTCGTGGAGACGTTCGGCACCGAGAACGTGCCGGTCGAGCGGATCGAGAAGGCCATCAACGAGGTGTTCGACCTGCGCCCGGCCGCGATCATCCGGGACCTGGACCTGCTGCGCCCGATCTACCAGCAGACCGCGGCGTACGGCCACTTCGGCCGGGAGCTGCCGGACCTCAAGTGGGAGAGCACCGACCGCGCCCAGGACCTGAAGAACGCCGCGTCCTGATCGCTCTCGTCTCGCCGGCCGGCGTCCCCCTCGTGGGACGCCGGCCGTCTTGCGTCGATCCGGGGTTTCCACGCCGGTACGTGGTGGTCGGAACGACGGCTCGCGCGCTCGGCCGTCGTCGTGGCTGGTTGCCGGCGTGCCGGAGCCGGTCCGGGCTCGGCCGTCGCCCATGGTGGTTATGCGGGTGGTGAGACCTGCTTGGGCGACGGCTCGTGCGCTCGGCCGTCGCGGGAAGGTCCGGCTGGGGCGGTGGTGGCTGGTCGTCAGTGCTGCCTCGGGCCGCGTGAGACAGCACTGACGGCCAGCCGGAAGACCCGGGCTGGTTCTCATGGCTGTCTCCCGCCCGGCGAGACAGCCATGAGAACCAGCCGCACAAGATCTAGCGCTGGCCGCCGTGGCTCGCCAGGACGGATCAGGTTGCGGATCTTGTGCGTGGCGGGCCGGGGCGGGATGCGCAAGATCGGCGACTCGCTGGATCTTGGGCGGGAGGCTCCGGCGATCCGGAGCGGCCCGCACAAGGATCGCCGACAGCTGGATCTTGGGCGCGCCGGGCGGGCGGTGATTGCTCAAGATCGTTGGCGGGTCGTGGGAAGTGTCAGAGGGGGCGGGCAGAATGCTCGGTGATGGCAAGCAAGGGGAGTCGAAGTGAGCGGGAGCCGGCGGAGCGGCTGCCCGTCGCCAGAGTGTGTGTCGACATGTCGTTGGCGCATCTCGACCGGCCGTTCGACTATCTGATCCCGGCAGCCGACGATGAGGCGGCGCAGCCGGGCGTGCGGGTGAAGGTCCGGTTCGCGGGTCAGTTGGTCAGCGGATTCCTGCTCGACCGGGTCGAGAGTTCCGGGCACGGCGGAAAGCTGGCGTTCCTGGAGAAGGTGGTGTCGCCCGAGCGCGTGCTCGACCCGGAGATCGCCCGGCTGGCGCGCGTGGTGGCCGACCGCTATGCGGGAAACCTCGCCGACGTTCTGCGCCTCGCGATCCCCCCACGCCACGCCCGGGTCGAGACCCAGTCACCGCCGGCGACGACAGCCGGCGATGCGGTCCCGCCGGATCATGCCGGGGCGGAGTCCCCGTCGTCCGCCGCGGCGGTCCTGCCTGGGCATGCGTCTGCGGCGGCTCCGGCCGGTGAGGCGGTTGCCGGATCGTCATCGCCGTCTGCGGTGACGAGCGGCAGCGCGAACCCGGCGGAAGCGGAGATTCCAGGCGCGGTGGGTCCTGCTGGCGTGCCGGTCGGGGTGGAGCCGGGCGAGCTTGCGGTTGCGCCAGGGCGGCCTTCGGGCATCCCCGCGATCATGTCGGCCGAATCGGAGCCAAGGGTCGGGGCCGCTGCTCACGATGGGCCTGCGGCGGGCGGTCTGGGGAGCCGGGCGGCTGCTGCCGACGGGCCTGTGGTGGGTGGCCCGGAGGACGTGCCGCGTGAGCTGCGGGCTGCGTCGGGCGAGCTGGCGGCTGTGCCGGCCGGTGTGGGCTCGGATGAGGGCCGGGCGGGGGCCGGTTCCGGGGTGATGGGGAGGGCGGCGGCCGCGCGGATCAAGGGGCCGGCGGCCGGGGGATGGGATTCGTACACGGCGGGGCCCGCCTATCTGCGAGCCGTCGAGGAAGGCCGGCCGGCGCGGGCCGTCTGGTCGGCGCTGCCCGGGGAGGACTGGCCGCTGCGGATCGCGGAGGCGGCGGCGGCGACCGTGCGTGGCGGGCGCGGGGTGGTGATCGTCGTCGCGGACGCGCGGGATCTGGAGCGGGTCGATCGGGCGCTGAGCGAGGTGCTCGGTGAGGGGATGCACGTCGCGCTGAACGCGGCGCTCGGGCCCGCGGTGCGGTACCGGCGTTTCCTCGCGGCCAGCCGGCACCAGGTGCCGGTGGTGGTGGGGACCCGGGCGGCCATGTGGGCGCCGGTGGCCGGCCTCGGGCTGGTGGTGATCTGGGACGACGGGGACGACCTGCACTCGGAGCCGCGGGCGCCGTACCCGCACGCGCGGGACGTCCTGCTCACCCGGGCGCGGCTGGCGGACTGTGCGGCGCTGGTGGGCGGGTTCGCCCGTACCGGAGAGGCGCAGTTGCTCCTGGAGACGGGATGGGCCCGGGAGATCGTCGCGGACCGGGCGGTGCGGCGGCGACGTGGCCCGGCGATCTCGCCGACCGGTGACGACTCGCAGCTGGCGCGGGACCCGGGCGCGGTGACCGCCCGGCTGCCGACGGTGGCGTGGGAGGCGGCGCGGCAGGCTCTGCACGCGGGCGCGCCGGTGCTGGTGCAGGTGCCGCGGCGGGGCTATCTGCCGTCGGTGGCCTGTGCCGAGTGCCGTGCTCCGGCCCGCTGCCCGCACTGTTCCGGGCCGCTCGGGTTGCAGGGCGCCCGGGACGTCCCGGTCTGCCACTGGTGCGGGCGGGGTTCACCGGCCTGGGAATGCCCCAACTGCCATGATCGGCGGCTGCGGGCCTCGGTGATCGGGGCCCGGCGGACGGCGGAGGAGATGGGGCGGGCGTTCGCCGGTTTCCGGGTGCGCACGTCGGGCCGGGACGAGGTGCTGAGCACGGTTCCGGCCGAGCCGGCCCTGGTGGTGGCGACGCCGGGGGCCGAGCCGGTCGCCGACGGGGGGTACGGCGCGGTGCTGCTCCTCGACACCTGGGCGCTGCTGAGCCGCGCCGATCTGCGGGCCGCGGAGGAGACCATGCGCCGCTGGCTCAACGCGGCGGCGCTGGCCCGGCCGGGCGCGGACGGTGGGCGGGTGGTCGTCGTGGCCGATGGTTCGCTGGCGCCGGTGCAGTCGCTGATGCGGTGGGATCCGGGGTGGTTCGCCGAGCGGGAGCTGTCCGAGCGACGGGACCTGGGGTTCCCGCCGGCGGCCCGGATGGCGAGCCTGACCGGCCAGACCGCGGCGGTTCACGACCTGCTGGCGCTGGCCCGGCTGCCGGACGGCACCGAGGTGCTCGGCCCGGTTCCGGCCGCCGACGATCAGGAGCGGATGCTGCTGCGGGTGTCCCGGTCGCAGGCCCCCGAGCTGGCACGCGCGCTGCACGAGGCGGCTTCGGTGCGGAGCGCCCGCAAAGCCCCGCTCCCGGTGCGTATCCAGGTCGACCCCGCCGACCTTTTCTGACCCGCCGGGGGCCGGTCGGGAGGGAGGACAGGGCGGCAGGGGAGTGGGCCGCCACTGTCACTCGCAGCGTTGCGCGCGTCACTCCGTAGACTGGGCAGGTGCTGCCCACCAGAGTCAGGAGTCTCGCCGCGTGACCGTCCAGCCCATCCGTCTTTTCGGCGACCCCGTGCTGCGTACGGCGGCCGATCCTGTCGTCGATTTCGACAAGGAACTGCGCAATCTGGTGAAGGACCTGATCGAGACGATGCGGGACGAGGGCGGCGCCGGTCTGGCCGCCCCGCAGCTCGGGGTCGGCCTGCGCGTGTTCAGCTTCGACGTGGACGACGTGATCGGGCACATCGTCAACCCGGTGCTCACCTTCCCCGACTCCGAGGAGCAGGACGGGCCGGAGGGCTGCCTGTCGATCCCCGGGATCTACATCGACACCAAGCGCCGGCAGAACGTGATCGCCAACGGTTTCAACGAGTTCGGCGACCCGGTTCAGCTGGTCGGCACGGGGCTGATGTCCCGGTGCGTGCAGCACGAGACCGACCACCTGGACGGGGTGCTGTTCCTGGACCGGCTGGACGCCGCCGCCCGCAAGGACGCGATGAAGCAGATCCGGTCCGCCGACTGGTACGACGCCGCCAAGCCGCCCACGATCAAGGAGAGCCCGCACAACCGGGGCGTCTTCGGGTCGGGTCTCTTCAGCCCGGGCCGGTGACCTGATGCGCCTGGTCTTCGCCGGCACCCCGGCTGTCGCCGTGCCCGCCCTGGACGCGATCGCGGCCTCCCGCCACGAGCTGGTCGCCGTGGTGACCCGCCCGGACGCTCCGGCGGGCCGGGGCCGCCGCCTGGTCCGGTCCCCGGCCGGCGCCTGGGCCGACGAGCGCGGCATCGAGGTGCTGACCCCGGAGCGCCCGCGTGACCCGGAGTTCCAGGAGCGGTTGCGGGAGATCGCGCCGGACTGTGTGCCCGTGGTGGCGTACGGCGCCCTGGTCCCCCCGTCGGCTCTGGAGATCCCGAAGCACGGCTGGCTGAACCTGCACTTCTCGCTGCTGCCGGCCTGGCGTGGCGCCGCGCCGGTGCAGCATGCGGTGCTGCACGGCGACGAGGTGACCGGCGCGAGCGTCTTCGAGCTGGAGGCGGGGCTGGACACCGGCCCGGTCTACGGGACGCTGACCGAGCAGATCCGGTTCTCCGACACGTCCGGGCACCTGCTGGAGCGGCTCGCCGTGGATGGCGCGGGCCTGCTGGTGGCGGTGCTGGACGCGATCGAGGCGGGTACCGCGCGGGCGCATCCGCAGCCGGCCGACGGTGTCTCGCACGCGCCGAAGCTGACCGTCGAGGACGCCCGGATCCGCTGGGACGACCCGGCGTTCGCGGTGGACCGGCGGATCCGGGCGTGCACTCCGGCGCCGGGCGCGTGGACGACGCTGCGGGACGAGCGGCTGAAGCTGGGGCCGGTGCGCCCGATCGCGAACGGCCCGGCCGGTTTGCGCCCGGGCGAGTTGCTGGTGGAACGTAAGCAGGTGCTGGCAGGGACGGCAACGACGCCGGTGATCCTGGGCGAGGTGCGGGCGGCGGGGAAGAAGCCGATGTCCGCCACCGATTGGGCGCGGGGCATGCGGATCGAAGCAGGGGAGAAGCTGGCGTGACGGTACGGAATGCGGTTGAGGAGATGCAGGCGTGACGGAGCACAGGGCGTCGCGCCCGCACGGTGGACGGCCGAGCCGGCCGGCCGGTCCGGGTCACCCCCGGGACGGGCGCAGCGGCCGGGCTCCGCGCGCCGGGCGGCCTCCGGCTGACCCGGCACGGCAGGCGGCGTACGAGGCCGTGGCCGCCGTGCACCGCGACGACGCGTACGCGAACCTGGTCCTCGCCGACATCCTGAACGGGATGGGCCTGCACGGGCGGGACGCGGCGTTCGCGACCGAGCTGACGTACGGGACCCTGCGCGCGCTGGGCACCCTCGACCTGATCATCGCCGAGGCCGCCGGCCGCGAGGTCGCCCGGATCGACCCGCCGGCCCGTGACGCGCTGCGGCTCGGCGTCTATCAGCTGCTCTACACCCGGGTGCCGTCGCACGCCGCGGTGAACCAGACCGTGGACCTGGTGCGCTCGGTGGCGCCGGGCGCGGCCGGGTTCGCCAACGCGGTGATGCGGACGGTGTCCGAGTCCCCGTTCGAGACGTGGCTGGAGCGGCTCGCCCCGTCGTACGAGACGGATCCGATCGGCCACCTGTCGGTCATCCACCACCACCCGCAGTGGATCATCCGGTCGTTCGCCGAGGCGCTCGGCGGCGACCTGGAGGAGACCGCCCGGCTGCTGATCGAGGACAACCAGCCACCGGCGGTGCACCTGTGCGCCCGTCCGGGCCGGGCCGACGCGGTGGAGCTGGCCGACGAGGTGGACGGGGTGCCGGGCGCCTTCTCGCCGTACGCGGTCTATCTCAACGGCGGCGCCCCGCGCGATCTGGCCGCGATCCGTGACGGCCGCGCGCATGTGCAGGACGAGGGCTCGCAGCTGGTCGCGGCGGCGCTGCTGGCCGCCCCGGTCGAGGGCCGGGACACCCGCTGGCTGGACCTGTGCGCCGGTCCGGGTGGCAAGACCGGCCTGATCGGCGCGATCGCCGCGGGCCGGGGCGCCGAGGTGACCGCGGTGGAGGTGGCCGAGCACCGGGCCCGGCTGGTCGATCTCGCGACCGAGGGCATGCCGGTGACGGTGCTGCCGATGGACGGGCGCTCGGTCGGCCGTGACCCGGACCTGCCGGAGGAGGGCTTCGACCGGGTGCTGGTCGACGCGCCGTGCACCGGGCTGGGTTCGCTGCGGCGCCGGCCGGAGTCGCGGTGGCGGCGTCAGCCGGCGGACCTGCCGGCGCTGACCCGGCTCCAGCGGGAGCTGCTGGTGGCGGCGTTGCGGGCGGTGCGTCCCGGCGGCGTCGTGGCGTACGTGACGTGTTCCCCGCACATGGTGGAGACGCAGGTCACGGTGAGCGAGGGGGCCCGGCGTAGCGGCGTCGAGGTGGACTTCGTGGACGCCCGGCCGCTGCTGCCGCCGGGCATGCCGGGGCTGGGCGCGGGCCCGACGGTGCAGCTGTGGCCGCACCGGCACGGCACGGACGCGATGTTCCTGGCGGTCCTGCGCAGGACGAGCTGATCGAACGGACGGGAGGGCGTCGTGCCCTCCCGTCCTCGTCCGGGTCCTAGACTTCGACTCGTGGAACCCATCATCGCGCCGAGCATTCTCGCCTCCGACTTCTCCCGGCTCGCCGAGGAGGTGCGCGCCATCGAGGGAGCGGCCGACTGGGTGCACGTGGACGTCATGGACAACCACTTCGTGCCGAACCTGACGATCGGCCTGCCGGTGGTGCAGAGCCTGCGCAAGGCGACGGACATCCCGTTCGACGTGCACCTGATGATCAACGACCCGCAGCGGTGGGCGCCGGGCTACGCCGAGGCCGGGGCGTACAACGTCACCTTCCACGCCGAGGCCTGTGACGACCCGGTGGCGCTGGCGAAGACGCTGCGTGCGGCCGGCGCCAAGGCGGGCCTGGCGATCGACCGGGACACCCCCGTCGAGCCGTACCTGGAGCTGCTGCCCTACCTCGACACCATCCTGATCATGACGATCAAGGCGGGTTTCGGCGGTCAGGCGTTCATGCCGGAGCTGCTCGGCAAGGTTCGTGACGTGCGCCGCCGCGCGGACGTCAACGACCTGCAGATCCGCATCGAGGTGGACGGCGGCATCGCGGCCGACACCATCGAGCAGGCCGCCGAGGCGGGCGCGGACGCGTTCGTGGCGGGCACCGCGGTGTACGGCGCCGCCGACCCGGCCGAGGCGATCCGGAAACTGCGCGCGCTGGCCGCGGGCCGGATGGGACTGGCGTGACGGCTCCGGCAGAGACCATCATCGAGACATGAGCACGGCTGAGTCCCCACCGGAGATCGATCCCGAGCTGGACCCCGAAGAGGGGCCGGACCTCATCCTGGTGGTCGACGACGACAAGGACATCGCGAGCTTCGTCGAGTTCAATCTCAAGATCCGTGGTTTCGAGGTGATCCGCGCCAAGGACGGGCAGGAAGCGCTCGACCTGATGGAGACGCACCGCCCCGACCTCGCGGTGATCGACTGGATGATGCCGCGGATGGACGGTGTCGAGCTGGTCCAGCGGTTGCGGGCCGAGCCGCTCACCTCGGCCCTTCCGGTGATCATGCTGACCGCGAAGGGCATGACGGTGGACAAGGTCTACGGCCTGTCCGCGGGCGCCGACGACTATCTGGTCAAGCCGTTCGACCTGGAGGAGCTGATCGCCCGGGTCTCCACCACGCTGCGGCGGCACAAGGACGCCCGGGAGGTGTCCCCGCTGACCGGCCTGCCCGGCAACGCGCGGGTGCGGCGGGAGATCGGCGAGCGGATGCGGGCCGGCGGGGAGTACTCGGTCGGCTACATCGACGTCGACAGATTCAAGAGCGTCAACGACGTGTACGGGTTCGACCGCGGCGACGACTTCATCATCGCCCTGGCCCGGAGCCTGCAGCGGGCGGCCGGTCAGGCCGGCAAGCCGTCGATCTTCCTGGGCCACATCGGCGGCGACGACTTCGTGTTCATCTGCTCGCCCGATCAGGTGCTTCCGCTGACCCAGCGGACGGTGACCGACTTCGAGGCCGCCGCCGACCGGCTGTACGAACCGGGCGACGCCCAGCGGGGGTACATCGAGGTGCCCGACCGGCGCGGCAACAAGCAGAAGGCGGCCCTGGTCACGCTGTCGATCGGAGTCGCGCAGGCGACCGCTGACGGCCGCCGGTTCACCGATCCGCGGGTGGTCATCGCGGTGGCGTCGGAGATGAAGAAGGTGGCGAAGTCGCAGCCCGGGTCGTACGTGGCGATCGATCGGCGGCGGAGCGAGGCGGACTGAGGCGGCCCGCCGCTGGTTGGATCTCTGTGATACAGCAGGTATCTTGTGCGCGCTATGGCTTCGATCCCGCAGGCGCCGCCGAGCGCCCCCACTCGGTCCCTGTCGCGCATGGGCTGGCTCGACGCCCTCCGGGGTTACGCGGCTCTCGTCGTCGCGCTCTATCACCTGGCACCGTCGGTGATCGGGACGGAGCGGCACCGCGCGATCCACGAATACATCGACTTCGGCCGGTACGGCGTCCTCGTCTTCTTCCTGGTCAGCGGGTACGTGATCCCGATGTCCCTGGAGCGGCACGGTTCGGTGCGCAAGTTCTGGGTGGGCCGCCTGTTCCGGATCTACCCGGCCTATCTGGCGACGATCGCCGCGCTGGCCGTCATCACGTACGCCGGCATGCACCCGCTGAACGCGAGCCTGCGGAACGAGACGGTCACCGGGGTCCTCGGCCACGTGACGATGCTGACCGACCATCTCGGCCTGCGCGGGCTGGCCTGGCCGTTCTGGACGCTGTCCTACGAGATGATCTTCTATCTGGTCGTGGCGGGCATGTTCGTGCTGAAGCTGCACCGGTTGAGCGTGTGGTGGGCGGGCGGCCTGGCGCTGATCGCCGCGGCCGGCGCGACCCGGCTGCCGGACGACCTGCTGGGCGGCGACTTCACCACCCGGCGGATCACCGCGGCGGCGCTGCTGCTGGTCTTCACGGCGAGCCTGGCGGCGTACGTCAGCGGCCGCCCCGCCCTGGTCCGTGCCGCCGCGGTGGCCGGTGTGTGCTTCCTCGCCCTGCCGCTGCTCAACGGCCACGCGACCTCGTTCAGCAACGCCATCTCGTCGTCGCAGGCGGCGCAGCTGGTGGCGGTGCTGTTCGCCGGCACGGTGATCTACCGGCTGCACCACCGGCAGGTGGCGCCGTGGGCGGGTGGCGTGGCGCTGACCGCGGTGCTGTTCGTCAGCATGGGGATCGCCTGGCTGAACACCGGCAAGTCGCAGCACCTGATCAGCGGCTCGATCACCGCGCTGGCGGTGGCGGTGACGTTCGCGGTGGCGTTCGCGCTGCGGCACCGGGACGTGCCGCGCCCGCTGACCTGGCTCGGTGAGGTGAGCTACTCGCTGTACCTGCTGCACTGGGTGGTCCTGCACGTCGTCCTGCACTACCTGACGGCGGCGGGCTGGCGGGGCAGCCTCGCGGGCCGGGCCGGCATCGCTGTGGTCTTCCTGGTGGCGACGCTGGCCGTCGCCTGGGCCTGTTACCGGTTCGTCGAGATCCCCGGGCAGACCGCCGGCCGGCGCGTGATGAAGCGACTGGAGCGTTCGATCGGCGGGGGCGGAGGGAAACCGCCCGCCGATCCGAACGCGCCGACCCAGGCATTGCCGCTGGTCACGCCACGGGTGCCGGCTCCCGCGGTTGTTCCCGCTCCCGGCCAGATGTGAAGTAGATCGCGCGGTGGGTGGCAAAATCCCGAGGTCGTGGAAGACTCGGGGTTAACCCACCACGCGCTGGCGGGACTCGGTGTAATTCCGAACCGGCGGTGATCCGACGCGCAAGCGACGGTAAGCCCGCGACCCGATCGCCTTCACCGAGGCGAGCGGTGGACCTGGTGAGATTCCGGGGCCGACGGTTGATCAGCCTCTGCTGGTCAGACAGTCCGGATGGGAGACAGCGCGCGGAATCGGAGGGTCGTGCCCACAGCGGCATGGTCTCGCCGGGGTGCGCGAAGCGTACCCCTCGTGTCCGATTCTTGGCGTTTTCTCCCGCAACCTCCAGCGCGTGATCATTACCGCGCGAGAGGACCGGGGCATGGTGACCGAGGACGAGGCGATGCGCCGCGCTGTCGCGCTGGCCGCCCGGGGCCTCGGCACGACCAGCCCGAACCCGGTGGTCGGCTGCATCCTGCTCGGCCCGGCGGGCGAGGTGGTCGGCGAGGGCTTCCACGCGTACGCGGGCGGCCCGCACGCCGAGATCGTCGCCCTGGCCCAGGCCGGTGAGCGGGCCCGGGGCGGGACCTGCGTGGTGACCCTGGAGCCCTGCAACCACACCGGCCGCACCGGCCCCTGCTCGGACGCGCTGATCAACGCGGGGATCCGGCGGGTGGTCATCGCCGTGGACGACCCGACGCCGGTGGCCGCCGGTGGCGCGGCGACGATGCGGGCGGCGGGCATCGAGGTCGCCACCGGGGTGCGCCGGGCCGAGGCCGAGCTCGGCAACGTGGCCTGGCTGACCGCCGTGCGGCGGGCCCGGCCCTACGTGACCTGGAAGTTCGCGGCCACCCTGGACGGGCGGTCGGCCGCCGCCGACGGCACCAGCCAGTGGATCTCGTCGGCCGAGTCGCGGGCCGACGTGCACGTGCTGCGCAGCACGGTGGACGCGATCGTCGCCGGCGTCGGCACCGTGGTCGCCGACGACCCCCAGCTCACCGTGCGCGACCTGCGCGACGGCACGCTCGCCATCAAGCAGCCGTTGCGGGTGGTGGTCGACTCGTCCGGACGGACCCCCGCCGCCGCCCGGGTCCGCGACGCGGCCGCCCCCACCTGGATCGTCACCAGCGCCGAGGTCGGCGCCGGACCGGACGGCAGGGTGGACCTGACCGCGCTGCTCGGCGCCCTCTTCGGCCGCGGCGTGCGCAATGTGCTGCTGGAGGGCGGCCCGACCCTGGCCGGAGCTTTTCTCGCGGCCGGACTGGTCGATCGGGTGATCGGATACGTCGCTCCGAAACTGCTCGGCGCCGGCCGGACCGCCCTGGTCGACGCCGGCATCGGCACCATCGCCGACGCCGTCGAACTGGACTTCACCGAGATCACGCAGATCGGCGGCGACCTGCGCTTCACCGCTACACCCCTCCCCAAGCCCAGGCCGTCCGACCGCCCCGCCCACCACCCCGAACACGGAATCGAGGTCTTCTGACCATGTTCACCGGAATCGTCGAGGAGCTTGGCGAGATCGTGCGCCTGACCGAGGGCGCCGAGGACTCGGCCGTCATCGCCGTCCGCGGCCCGCTGGTCACCTCGGACGCACGGCACGGCGACTCGATCTCGGTGAACGGCTGTTGTCTCACCGTGATCGACAACGTCGACGGGGTGTTCACCGCGGATGTGATGGGCGAGACGCTCCGGCGTACCTCGCTCGGGGTCCTGAGAACCGGGAGCAACGTCAACCTGGAGCGTGCCGCGGCGCTGGGGAGCCGCCTCGGCGGTCATCTGGTGCAGGGCCACGTCGACGGCGTCGCGACGATCATCGCGCGCGAGCCCGCCGACCAGTGGGAGGTGGTGCGCTTCTCGCTGCCGCCGGAGCTGGCGAAGTACGTGGTGGAGAAGGGCTCGATCACCGTGGACGGGGTCTCGCTCACCGTCATGGAGGTCACCGCGGACAGCTTCGCGATCGGGATGATCCCGGCCACCTCGAAGCTGACGGTGCTGGGCAGCAAGGCCATCGGAGATCCGGTCAACCTCGAGGTCGACGTGATCGCCAAGTACGTCGAGAAGATGCTGGGGAGCCGCAATGTTTGAGGACATCGAGCGCGCCATCGCCGAGATAGCGGCGGGCAGGCCCGTGATCGTGGTGGACGACGAGGACCGGGAGAACGAGGGCGACCTCATCTTCGCCGCCGAGCACGCCACCCCTGAGCTTGTCGCCTTCATGGTGCGCTACACGTCGGGCTACATCTGCGTGCCGCTGCCCGAGGTCGAGGCGGACCGGCTCGACCTGCCGCCGATGTTCCACACCAACCAGGACGCCCGGGGTACGGCCTACGCCGTCACCGTCGACGCGAAGCACGGCGTCAGCACCGGCATCTCCGCCGCCGACCGGGCGCACACCATCCGCCTGCTGGCCGCCGCCGAGAGCGAGCCGGGCGACTTCAACCGGCCCGGCCACATCGTCCCGCTGCGCGCCAAGCCGGGCGGGGTGCTGCGCCGGCCGGGGCACACCGAGGCCTCCATCGACCTGGCGGTGCTCGCCGGGTGCCGGCCGGCCGGGGTGCTCTGCGAGATGGTCAACGACGACGGCACCATGCAGCGCCGTCCCGACCTGGAGAAGTTCGCCGCCGAGCACGACCTGGTCCTGATCACCATCGCCGACCTGGTCGCCTACCAGCGGGCCCGGGCCGAGCGGCAGGTGGAGCGGGTGGTCGAGACGGTGCTGCCGACCGAGCACGGCGTGTTCACCGCCGTCGGCTACCGGACCGCCGCCGACAACGGCGAGCACGTGGCGCTGGTCTTCGGCGACCTCGGCGACGGCGAGGACGTGCTGGTCCGGGTGCATTCGGAGTGCCTCACCGGGGACGTCTTCGGCTCCCGGCGCTGCGACTGCGGCCCGCAGCTGGACGCGGCTCTGGAGCGGGTCGCGGCGGCCGGGCGCGGGGTGGTCCTCTATATGCGCGGTCACGAGGGCCGCGGCATCGGCCTGCTGCACAAGCTCCAGGCGTACCAGCTGCAGGACCGCGGTTTCGACACCGTCGACGCCAACCTGGAGCTGGGCCTGCCCGCGGACGCCCGCGACTACGGCACCGGCGCGCAGATCCTGGCCGATCTCGGGATCCGTTCGATGCGCCTGCTCACCAACAACCCCGCGAAGAGAGCCGGGCTCGAGGGGTACGGGCTCCGCGTGACCGGCCGCGAGGAGCTGCCGGTCCGGTTGCACCCGGAGAACGTCCGGTACCTGCGCACCAAGCGCGATCGGATGGGTCACCTCTTCGCCGAGTTGGCCTGAACATCCCCGCACGGGGTGAAGAATGACGATAAAGGGGGATGAACATGGCCGGCTTCGGTGATCCGCACATGCAGACCGTCGACGCTGCCGGGCTGCGGCTCGGCATCGTCGGCTCCCGTTGGCACAACGACCTGGTCGACCACATGATCAAGCGGGCCGAGGCGGCCGCGGCGGCCTGCGGCGTCACGGAGGTGATCACCGCCCGGGTGGCCGGCTCGGTGGAGCTGCCGGTGGTCGCGCAGGCGCTGGCCCGCAAGGTCGACGCGGTGGTCGCGCTCGGTGTGGTGATCAAGGGCGAGACCCAGCACTTCGAGTACGTCTGCGACGCCGTCACGGCCGGCCTGACCAGGGTCGCGCTGGACGAGAGCACCCCTGTCGCGCACGGTGTGCTGACCGTGCACAGCCTCGGTCAGGCCCGGGACCGGGCCGGTCTGGAGGACTCGATCGAGGACAAGGGGTGGCAGAGCACCGTGGCGGTGCTGGACGCCGTCCTCGCCATCCGGGAGATCGAGAAGTCGTAGCGGCTTCACAGGGTGAGGGGGAACACGACACCCGGACTTCACCTTCGCAGCACCTTCTGTTAACCATATAGGGGTGTCGGCGACGCCCGGCACCGGAATCATTCCGTGGTCCGAAACCCCCCATCCCGAGAACTGGTGCCACTCAACGTGATCCCACGGCTCAGTATCGTCGTGCCGTTTTACAACGTAGAGCGCTATTTCGGCCCCTGCCTGGACTCCTTGGCCCGGCAGACGTTCCGGGATTTCGAGGTGGTGCTGGTCGACGACGGGTCTTCCGACAGCAGCGCGGAGATCGCCCGCGCCTTCTGTGCCGAGGACCGGCGGTTCCGCATGATCTCCCAGGAGAACCAGGGCATGGGCCCGGCCCGTAACGTCGGCATCGCCGACGCCCAGGGTGAATACCTGACGTTCGTCGACAGCGACGACCTGGTGCCGCGTCACGCGTACGAGCTGCTGGTCGGCTCGCTCGACCGGACCTCGTCGTCGCTCGCCGGCGGCAACGCCCGGCGGTTCAACAACACCTCCGGCGTCCGCCAGTCGTACGTTCACCGCATCGCCTACGCGAAGGACCGCCTGGCCACCCACATCCTGGAGTGGCCGGAGCTGGCCATCGACCGGATGGTCTGGAACAAGGTGTACCGCCGCCGGTTCTGGGACCAGTTCAAGTACGAGTTCCCCGCGATGCGGTACGAGGACTATCCGGTGGCGCTCAAGGCCCACCTGGACGCGGTGACCGTGGACTGCCTGGGCGCGCCCACCTACTACTGGCGCGAGCGCGAGTCCGGTGAGTCGGTCACCCAGCTGAAGTTCCAGTTCGGCAACCTGGAGGACCGGGTCGTCTCCGCTGAGATGATCATGGACATGGTCGACAAGCGGGCCCTCGAGCTGCGCAGCACGGTGCACAAGCACCTGGCCCTGATCGACCTCACCACCGTGGTCCAGGCCTTCGGCTCGGCGCCGGAGAGCGACCTGGAGAAGGTGCTGGAGCTCGGCCGCCGCCTGACCCGCCGCCTCGACCCCAAGGTGTTCGAGAGCGCCTCGGCCTTCCAGCGCCTGGAGTATTACGGCCTCCAGTCCGGCGACGTGGAGCTGCTGCAGCGCCTCGCCCGGTTCCGGGCCGAGGGCGGTCTGGCCGTCGGCTCCCAGGCGCAGCGTCACCCGGTTCTGCCCTGGCGCTACCGCGGCCACTTCCCCGGCCTGCCGGACGCCGCCGGCGTGCCCGCCGAGGTCTACCGGCTGTCCCGCAGCGAGCTGGTGCTCCAGGCCGCCGCCACCGAGCTGAGCTGGACCGACGACGCGCTGATCGTCCGCGGCACCGCCGAGATCAACCACCTGCCGACCACCGAGGACTCGTCGCTGACGATCGCCCTGGTCGCCGGGCTCCGCGAGACGCCGCTGGAGACCGAGCGCTTCCCGCTGCCCGACGCGCGGGGCAACACGCGGCTCGCGGGCTGGGTGGCCCGGGTGCCGCGCGCGATGCTCGCCGCGATGCCGGCGGGCCGCGAGGCGTTCCGCCTGATGGCGAGCATGCGCAGCGGTCAGGTGCGGCGTAAGCGGCTGGTCACCATGCAGATGCTGTTCCCGTACGGGGACCGGATCGGTGACACCTGGTTCCAGCCGGTGAAGGCCAACGACGGGCGGCTGCTGCTGCGCCGGATGCTCGGCGAGCACGAGCTGACCGGCGCCGCGGCCGACGGTGACACGCTGGTGCTGACCGGCACCCTCCCGGCCGGCTCCACCGACCGTGAGATGCGCCTGACCCGCGCGGCCAAGGAGATCCTGGTGCCCCTCGAGGTCGGTCCGGGCAACCGTTTCACCGCCCGGATCCCGGTCGGCGAGGTGGCCGACGCCACCGACCCGGACGACCCGTTCCTCGGCCGGACCGTGCTCATCCCGAAGATCGGCGACTCGCTGGTCCTGATCACCGGCCTGACCCAGGCGGTGAGCGTCGTGCACGGCGACCGGGTGCTCAGCGTCTCCCGCTCACCCGGCCAGTACCTCAACCTGATCGAGGGCCCGGCCCGGGTGGTGACCTCCGGGACCGCCGCCGACGGGACCACCGTCACGGTGGAGGGCCCGGTGTGGCCGGGCGTCGCCTACGACCGGATCACCTGGCGGCGGTTCCTGCCCGGCTCCGACGACGCGGTGGACGCCGTCTGCCGGGTCACCCTCGACGGCGACCGCTGGACCGGTGTGATCGATGTCGCCGATCTCGGTGACGAGGCGGCAGACTGGACGCTGTTCGAGGCGGGGGACGGCGAGACGCCGTACGCGGTGCAGCTCGAGACCTTCGCGCTCGTCGACCTGCCGCGCCTCCACGACGGGCACCGTCTGTACGCGCGGGCCGGCACCCTGCACCTGGAAACGAGCTGAGTCACCCATGCATCACCACAACCACTACTACGGGCAGGCGCACATCCTCGCCCGGTACTGCGGGCTGAACGACCTGCACCCGCCCCGGATGCGGGGCTACCTGCAGCACGGGTGGAACGTCGCCTGTGGCTGGAACCCGGTGCACGAGTTCTTCGACGGGGCCTGGCGCTACACCTGGAGCGACCCACCGCGCCGTCGCGGGCACTCCCTCGGCCGGCGTAACTACCACGTGATCGGCGCGCCGTTCCTCTACCTGGCCGACATGGAGCCCGACCTCGGCCGGGTGCCCGAGGAGGAGCGCAGCGGCACGCTGTGGTTCCTGTTCCACGGCTGGGAGGGCGGCGGCAAGGGCGGCAAGATCGAGGGCGACCACGCCCGGCTCATCTCCGAGATCAAGGAGACCGAGACCGAGCAGGTCACGATCAGCCTCTACTACACCGAGTTCGAGCGTCCCGAGGTCCGCCGGGCCTACGAGAAGGCCGGCTTCGAGGTCATCTGCTTCGGCAAGCGCGGCTGGAACTACGAGGGCACCGACCGGCAGTTCCTCTACAAGCAGCTGGAGACGTTCCGCCGCTTCAAGCGGGTCGCGGCGAACCGGCTCAGCACCGCGATCTTCTTCGGCACCGCGGTCGGCTGCCAGCCCGCCGTCTACGGCGATCCGATGGAGCTGGAGGGCGACAACCCGCTCTTCGGCGGCCAGGCCCGGATCAAGCGGCTCTGGCCGGAGATGCACGGCAAGGACGTCGATCTCGAAGCGGCCCGCGCCACCACCGATGTTGAACTGGGCCGCTCCTACGTGATGCCGCCCGCCGAGTTGCGCATGCTCTTCGATTGGAATGTTCGTGACTGACCAGACCCTGCCGCCCATCGTCCGCGGCGAGATCCAGCCGTGGACCGACCGGAACCCGACCGGCGGGCCGGTGCTGGCCGCCCTCCTCGCCGACCTGCTGCCCGCGAGCGCCGGCCGGGTCCTGGTGGCCGGGCCGCACGACACCGACGTGCTCGAGCTGGCGGCGAGCCGGGCCGATGAGGTCACCGTCCTGCTGCGTTCGGTCAGTGACGCCGAGGCGCTGCGCGGCGGGAAGTACACCGTCGTCACCGGCGCGCTGGACGGCCTCGCCGAGGCCGTCACCACCGGATTCGACGTGGTGATCGCCGCGGACGGCCTGGACCGGCTGCTCGGCCCCGACTCGCCGGCCCTCGACTGGCCGGAGCGGGCCGCCCTGCTGCGCGGGCTCGCCGCGCCCGGCGCCACCGTCGTGATCGGCGTGGAGAACGGCTTCGCCGTCACCGGCCTGCTGGACCGGCGCCCGGAGAAGGACCGGTACGGCGACGACGAGTGGCGGCCGCTGCACGACGACCCGCGCCGGCCGGTCTCCGCGGCCCAGGTGGAGGCGGCGCTCGGCGAGGTGACCAGGCGGTTCGCGCTGTTCGCCCCGGACCGGCGGGTGCACACCCTGATCGATTCGGAGGCGGTGGGGCGTACCCGTCCCGGTTTCCCCGGCGCGAGGATCGCGCTCGCCGGGCTCGCGGCACAGACCTCGGCCACGCCCCTGCTCGCGCCGGTGACCACCGCCGCCGAAGCCGCGGCCCGGGCCGGCCTGCTCGACACCGTCGCGCCCGGCTGGCTCGTCGTGCTCGGCCCGGCCGGCGAGACCCACACGGCGTACCTGCCGACCGGCGCCGCCGACCTCACCGCCGACGGCTGGCGTCTCGGCGACCGGCTCGTGCCCGACGCCGAGTCCGCCGAGACCGTGCTGTTCCGCCTGGCCGCGGCCGAGGACGTGCCCGGCTTCCGGGCGTTCGCCGCCGAACTCGGCGCGCTCGCGGACGTCGCGTTCTTCGACGAGATCCACGGCCTCGTGGCGGCGCCCTTCACCGCCGCCGGACGGTCCAAGGAGGAGACGCTCGCCGCGGCCTGGCACCGCTTCCGGGACCGGCTCATCGGCGAGCACCGCCGGCACCCGTGGCCGCCGTGGATGGCCGACGGCGACGACCTGGTCAAGACGTGGCTGGCGATGTCCGGCGTCGAGCCGGCCGACGACCTGCTCAAGCACGGCCGGGAGATCGCCGACGAGGCGTTCCCCAGCGTCGAGCAGCCCGACCTGCGCGGCGCCCTCGCCGACGCCGAGGCCGCCCAGCTCAAGATCAAGGAGCAGGCCGGCCACATCTTCGGCCTGGAGCGCACCATGCGGTTCCGGGACCAGCAGCTACGCACCCGCGAGCAGCAGTTGCGCAACATGCGCGACGAGATGCGCCGGTTCAAGGCCGGCAAGGTCGTCAAGGTGGCGTCGGTCGTCGGCCGGGTCGCCCGGCTCCGTGACCCGAAGCGCCTCGCCGGCGCGGTGAAGAGCCGCGCCCGCAAGTTCCTCCCCGGACGCGGCTGAACGCCGGCGGGCCCTTGGGCCCGCCGGCGTGCTTTTCGTTTGTCTGGTCAGCTGAGGTCGACGTTGGTGCCGACGCCGATGGTGTTGTCGTTGAGGCCGACGGTGTAGGTGCTGAAGATGCTGCCGTTGCCGTCGATCTTGATGGCGTTGTTGTCCCAGGTGCCGGCGGCGTTGCGGGTGCGGTGCCAGACGCCGCTGCCGTCGACGGTGACGTCGATGTGGAGGGTGCCGTTGGGCAGGCCGGTGGCGCTGAGGGCGTTGACGGCGGGGTTGCTGTCCATGTGGACGGCGTTGTTGTTCCAGACGCCGGCGGCGGTGCGGGTGCGGGTCCAGACGCCGCTG
>NZ_JBVHFK010000008.1:343809-436467 GCF_055562375.1 Actinoplanes sp. NPDC019969
AGGATGGCGCCGAAGACGTGGAGGGTGCCGTCGGGCAGGGCGGCGGAGGCGATGTCGCTGATGGAGTCGTTGGTGTCGATCTGGGTGGCGTTGGTGTTCCAGACGCCGGCGGCGTTGCGGGTGCGTTCCCAGATGCCGCTGCCGGGGACGAGGCCGAAGAAGTGGATGGTGCCGTCGGCGAGGCCGGTGGCGCTGATGTTGTCGATGGCGGGGTTGCTGTCGATGTGGACGGCGTTGTTGTTCCAGACGCCGTTGGCGGCGCGGGTGCGGGTCCAGACGCCGCTGCCTTCGATGACGGCGAAGACGTGCATGGTGCCGTTGGGGAGGCTGGCGGCGGTTACGGCTTTGACGTTGGGGTTGGTGTCGATCTGGGTGGCGCTGGCTTCCCAGGCTTTGCGGTGCCAGATGCCGCTGCCGGGCACGGCGGTGAAGATGTGCATGGTGCCGTCGGCGTTCTTGGTGCCGGCGATTCCGGCGATGTTGGGGTTGGCGTCGACGCGGGTGGCGTTGGTCTCCCATACACCGGCGGCGTTACGGGACCGGGCGTAGACGGTGCCGTGCGGTTCCGGTTCCGTGGGAGGCGCGTCGTCGACGATGTTGACGTAACGGCGTGCGGCGTATTGCGAGGTCGCATGACCTGCCAAAATCGAATCCGAGAACGACGCTCCGGTGACCTTCTTCATGGGGGTGCCACCGAAGCTGTAGTACCAGAAGCTGGTCTTGGCCGCGTTCTCCCACCCGCCGAAGAGGATCGCGTGGTACGGGTACCCCGAGTCGTTGTTCACCACGTCGTTGAGAAGATCGCCGGGCAGCAACTGGTTCCGGGTGATGGCCTTCGTGATCCTCGTGTTCATCAGGCCCTGGGTGTTCGGGTCCGCGTTGAGGTGCCATGCCATGTCGACCAGGCCCGAGCAGTCCCGGCGGTAGTTCCGGTCGCTGGTGGCGCCCGAGGTCTTGAGCTCCTGCGAGTAGGTCATGTCCGCGTTGTTGCGGCGGTTGTACCAGGCCTCGGCGCGAGCCAGCACCTCCGACCGTGTGATGGTGCCGCCGGCGACGCTGGCCGCCGCGGCCGGCGGGGCGGTCAGCGAGGCGTCGACGACGACCGTTCCCGCCGTTATCGAGAGTGCGACGGCGAATGCGGCAAGGGATCGCCGTGAAAGGGACAGGGTGCGGGCGGACGTCATGCTCGGCTCCTCGAAGGGTGCGGGAGTGGAAATGCGCCTATGTGCAATGACTGTCGCCAATGCAACAAAAGCGATTCCGATAGACCCTGCGGCATGGTTTCCGCAACCCCTATCGGCTTCTTTCTTGGATGTCACAAGCTTGGACTAGGGGTCTGTCAGGGCCCTGTAGGGGTGATTCCCGTACTTTTCCCGTACCCGGCGCGGTTAGGATCATCGTCATGCCGAGAGGTGCGGAATTGAAGGATGAAGGTGCCTTGGGAGCCTTGCTGCGCGATTCCAGAAGACGTCTGGGGTTCAGTCAGCGGGAGCTTTCGGTAAAGGCCGGCGTCAGTCTGGGAATGCTGCGAGACCTGGAGCAGGGACGAAGCTGCCAACCGCACAAGCGATCGCTTGTTCTGATTTCAAAAGCACTTGACATCGACCTGAATGAACTGTTCACGACGGATGAGCCGCTTCCCGGAGGTCCGCCCGGCCCGGCCTCCGGCGACCTGCGGATCGCCCTGCTCGGCCCGCTGGAGGTGACCCGCGGATCCGCTCGCCTACGCCTCGGGTCGGTGCGCCGCCGGCTGCTCCTGGCCAGGCTGGCCCTGACACCCAACGTTCCCGTCGGCCGGGAGGAGCTCCTCGACCTGCTCTGGGGCCGAGCGGCGCCGGCCGCCATGAGCCTGCTGCACACGCAGGTCAGCCGGCTCCGGCGCATCTTCGGGACCGGCCCGCAGGATTCGCAGCAGATCACCCTGGAGCCGGGGGGATACCGCCTCGGTGTCGAGCAGGAACACCTCGACCTGCTCGAGTTCCGGGGGCGCATCGCGCGCGGGCGGCGGCTCACGGGCACCGACCCGCAGCGCGCCTTCCAGGCGTACTTCGACGCCCAGCGCATGTTCCGCGGCGGCAGGCCGGCCGAGGACGTGCTGGAACTGCGGGAGGACCCGCTGGTCACGGTCGTTCTCGACGAGACGGTCGACGCCGCGGTCGAACTGGCCGACCTCGGCGAGCTCCTCGGCCGGCAGCCGGAGGTCCTGCCGATCCTGCGCCGCCTCACCGCCCAGCACCCGTGGCACGAGGCGCTGCACGCCCGGCTGATCAGCGCGCTGGCGGTCACCGGGCAGCAGGCATCGGCCCTGGAGGTGTACGAGCGGATCCGGTCACGTCTCGCCGAGGAACTGGGCATCGACCCCGGGCCGGAACTCACCGAGGCCCGGCAGGCGGTGCTCGAGCAGCGCTCACGGGCGCCCCACCGGTTGCCGGGCGCCGTCGCCCCGAGGCTCGGCGCCCGGCGCGATCAGAGCCGGCCGGCCTCGATGATGCGGGCCAGGAACTGACGGGTCCGTGGTTCGACGGGGTCGCCGAGCACCTGCGACGGCGGCCCCTGTTCGAGCACCCGCCCGCCGTCCAGGAACGCGACCCGGTCGGCGACCTGCTTGGCGAACCCCATCTCGTGGGTCGCCAGCACCATCGTCACGCCTTCGCCCTTGAGGTCCCGGATCATGGTGAGCACCTCGCCGACGAGTTCCGGGTCGAGCGCCGACGTGACCTCGTCGAGCAGCAGCAGCCGCGGGCTGTTGACCAGGGCCCGGACGATGGCGGCCCGCTGCTGCTGACCGCCGGAGAGCCGGTCCGGATAGGAACCCGCCTTGTCGGCGAGCCCGACCCGCTCCAGCCACTGCCGCGCCTGTGCCTCGGCCTCCTCGACGGGCCTCCGGTGTACGCGTACCGGCGCGAGCGTGATGTTCTCCAGCACCGTCATGTGCGGGAACAGGTTGTAGGACTGGAAGACCAGGCCGATGCGACGGCGTACCGCATCGGGGTCGATCCGGGGATCGGAGATCTCCTCCCCGTCCAGGTGGATGGTGCCGTCGTCGATCTCGGTGAGGAGGTTGACGCACCGCAACAGTGTCGACTTGCCCGAGCCGGACGCCCCGATCAGCGCCACCACCTCGTGCTCGGCGACGTCCAGGTCGAGGCGATCGAGGATGACGTGGTCGCCGAACACCTTCCGGACGTTCGTGATCTCGAGAAGCATCAGGTCCCCGCGTTCTGCCGCCGGGCCGCCCGCAGCGTCACCCCATCGGTGACCGCGATCAGCGGCAGGGCCAACAACACGAACAACACCCCTGCGACGATGTACGGGGTGAAGTCGGCGTCCCGGGCCACCCCGATCTGGGCCGCCCGGATCGCGTCGATCGGACCGGCCAGGGAGATCAGGCCGACGTCCTTCTGCAGTGCCACGGTGTCGTTGAGCAGCGGCGGGGCGACCCGCCGGACCGCTTGCGGCAGCACCACGTGGCGCATCGCCTGCCGGTAGGTGAGGCCGAGCGACCGGGCCGCCGCGATCTGGCTGGGGTGCACCGACTCGATGCCGGCCCGGAACACCTCGGCCAGGTAGGCGCCGTAGGTGACGACCAGCGCGGCGGCGCCCAGCACCAGCACGTCGGGGGTGCCCTGCAGCCGCAGGCCGGGGACGCCGAACGCGAACAGGTAGATCACGATGATCAGGGGGAGGCCGCGGAACGAGTAGGTGTATCCGGTAGCCAGTGCCCGTACCGGGAAGAAGACCGGCCCGCGGAGGGTGCGCAGCACCGCCACGAGCAGGCCCAGGGCCATGGCCAGGGTGGCGCAGACCACCAGCAGTTTCACGTTGAGCCACAGGCCCTCGAGGATCTGCGGAAGGTACCTGCGGGCCGTGTCGGGGTCGAAGAACGACTCCTTGACGCGTTCCCAGCCGGGCGCGCCGGTGATGGCGACGGCGAGCAGGGTGCCGACGGCCGCTGTCGATGCGGCGGCCAGCAGAACGGAACGGATCGCCCGTCCGCGACGGTAGGCGATCCGTTCCCGTTGCCTGGTGCTGATCTGGTACGTCACTGGAGTTCGGGGGCTCCGGCGGAGTCGGCGAGCCAGGTCTTCTCCAGCACGGCGAGCGACCCGTCCTGGCGCAGCTGGTCGACCGCCCGGCTGACGCAGCCGGTCAGCGGCGAGCTCTTGTCGAGCACGATGCCGAACTGCTCGGGCACCCCGACCTGCGGGAGCTGCCCGACGATGACGCCGTCCTTCAGCTCGGCCCCGGTCATGTAGAACGCGGTCGGCAGGTCCACCACGATGCCGTCGACGGTCCCGTTCTCCAGCGCCTTCTTGGCGTCGTCGTTGTTGTTGAACACCGCCGGGTCGCCGTTCGGCTTGATCAGGTCGGTGATCGCCTGGTAGCTGGTGGTGCCGACCTGGGCGCCCAGCTTGGCGCTCCTCAGGTCGGCGAGCGACTTCGCCCCGGCGATCCTTGAGCCCTTGGTGGTGATCACGGTCTGGCGCACCAGGTAGTAGGGCGAGGAGAAGTCCACCGCCGCCTTGCGCTCCTCGGTGATCGAGAACTGGTTGACGTCGATGTCGAACGCCTTGGGCCCGGGCGCGATCGCGTTGTTGAACGTCACCGTGGTCCAGACCACGTCGGCCTTCTGGTAGCCGAGACGCTCGGCGACCTGGTAGGCCACCGCGGACTCGAAGCCCTTGCCGTTGTCCGGCTTGTTCTCGGTGAACCACGGCTCGTAGGCGGGGTTGTCGGTGCCGATGGTGAGCTTGCCGGCGGTCTTGGTGGGCAGCGACGCCGGGTCGCAGCTGGGGGATGAGGCGGACGGGGCCGCGGAGTTCTTCTCCTCGACCGGTGAGCAGGCCGTCACAGCGGCGAGCAGGAGCGCTGCGCCGCCGACGATCATGGGGGTGAGTCGGCTGACCATGCCTGAGATCCCACGCTCTGGGGGCGTGCGTCGTCAAGCCGTGGTGAGCTGCCACAATCGGTCCTCGTGAAGACGTTCGAAGAACTGTTTGCCGAGTTGCAAAGCAAGGCGGCGGACAAGACACCCGGTTCGGGCACCGTCGAGGCGCTCGAACGCGGAGTCCACTTCATCGGCAAGAAGGTCGTCGAAGAGGCGGCCGAGTCGTGGATGGCCGCCGAGCACGAGGGGCCGGAACGCGCTGCCGAGGAGATCTCCCAGCTGCTCTACCAGGCTCAGGTCCTGATGATCGCCACGGGACTGGAGCTCAAGGACGTGTACCGACATCTGTGACGAGTGTCCCGACACCCGTTCACTGATCTCAAGGAGCACGTCATGTTGCGTATCGCCATTCCGAACAAGGGCACCCTGTCCGCCCCGGCGTCACAGATGTTGCGGGACGCGGGCTACCGCCAGCGCACCGACCCCAAAGATCTGATCTGCCGTGACGAAGACAACAACGTCGAGTTCTTCTACCTGCGGCCGCGCGACATCGCGACCTACGTCGGCACCGGCGACCTCGACCTCGGCATCACCGGCCGGGACCTGCTGGTCGACTCCGGCGTGCCGGCCACCGAGCTGCTCGACCTGAACTTCGGCGGCGCGACCTTCCGCTGGGCCGCCCCGGCGGGCACGCTGACCAGCGCCGGTGAGATCGGCGGCCGCCGGATCGCCACCGCCTACCCCGGCGTCGTCGGCCGCTACCTGGCCGACAACGACCTGAAGGCGGACGTGGTCCGGCTCGACGGCGCGGTGGAGAACGCGGTCCGGCTCGGCGTCGCCGACCTGATCGCCGACGTGGTGGAGACCGGCGCGACGCTGCGCCAGGCCGGCCTGGTCACCATCGGCGACCCGATCATGCGGTCCTCGGCGATCCTCATCGGGCGCTCCGCGGAGACGCCCGCCGGCGGCGCCCAGCTGCTGCGGCGCCTGAACGGCGTGCTGGTGGCCCGCAACTTCGTGATGCTGGCGTACGACGTCCGCGCCGACCTGCTCGACCAGGCCACCAGCCTGACCCCCGGCATCGAGTCGCCGACCGTCTCCCCGCTGCACCGGGAGGGCTGGGTCGCCGTCGAGGCCATGGTCCAGCGCCGCGACGTGCACCGGATCATGGACGAGCTGTACGACCTGGGCGCCCGGGCGATCCTGGTCACCGACATCGCGAACTGCAGGCTCTGATGACCGCGGTGCTCTATCGCCCGAAGAGGATCCGCTGGGTGGCCGTGCCGGCCGCCGTCGCGGTCGCGATCTTCTTCACCGTGATCAGCTTCGGCCTGACCGGGTCGGCCGGCTTCCAGAACTCCGAGGCCACCTTCCAGCGCGGCGACCAGTTCGCCATGATCGGGCTGGGGGTGCTGCTCGGCCTGGGCATCCTCGCGTTCTGCCGGCCGCGGGTCACCGCCGACGCCGAGGGCGTGCACGTGCGCAACGTGATCGGCGGCTACGACCTGCCGTGGGGGGTGGTGCGCGCGGTGCGGTTCGACCGGAACTCGGCGTGGGCCCATCTGGAGCTGCACGACGACGAGCAGGTGCCGATCCACGCGTTGCAGGCGGTCGACAAGGACTACGCGGTGGACGGGGTGCGTACCCTCCGTGCCCTGCATGCGGAGGCTGCCGCAGGTAGCTGATAGGATGGCGGGCAGTCGACCACGCCGTGCCCAGAGCACGGCGCGAAAGAGGAGCCCGCTGGTTCCCACCCGAGTCACTTCAGTGGCCGGGTCCGGTCTCCCGGCCAGGGAATATCCCTGGCTCGGTGTGCGTCCTCCTTTGGGCGCCGATGACCGGTCGTAGCGGGCCCTGGCTTCACGCCAGGGCCTTCTGCTTTCCCGGCGTCCCGCGGCCAGCGGGACAACTCGGGGCCGACCGCCATTGGCAGCGCCCACCCCCACTCGGGCGGGCGAGGAACACAACCGAGGAGGCCCCATTAGCGTCGAACCACGCGTGAACGAACAGATCCGGGCTCGTGAGGTCCGTCTGGTCGGTCCGGAGGGTGAGCAGGTCGGCATCGTGCCGGTCGAGCGCGCTCTCCAACTGGCCGCGGATGTCGACCTGGACCTGGTCGAGGTTGCTCCGATGGCGCGGCCGCCGGTGTGCAAGCTCATGGACTTCGGCAAGTTCAAGTACGAGAGCGCACTCAAGGCCCGCGAAGCGCGGCGCAACCAGCAGCAGACCGTCATCAAGGAAATGAAGCTGCGGCCGAAGATCGACCCGCACGACTACGAGACCAAAAAGGGTCACGTGGTGCGGTTCCTCAAGGCGGGCGACAAGGTCAAGGTGACGATCATGTTCCGTGGTCGTGAGCAGAGCCGCCCCGAGCTGGGCTTCCGGCTTCTCCGCCGGCTCAGCGAGGAGATCTCGGAGCTGGGCTTCGTCGAGGCCAGCCCGAAGCAGGACGGCCGAAACATGATCATGGTTCTTGCTCCGCACCGGGCCACCAAGGCCGCCGCGGCAGCAACGGTCGCCGCCAACGCCCGTCCGCCGCGCGAACCACGCGAGGGTGACGTGGCCGAGGCCGAGGCGGCCGCACCGGCCGAGACCACCGCAGCAGAGTAGTCAGCTTTTCCCCGCGTCCCCCCGGTCGCGGGGAAAGATCAGAAAGAGGCGTCAAGTGCCGAAGATGAAGAGCCACACCGGCATGGGCAAGCGGGTGAAGGTGACCGGCAAGGGAAAGCTCGTCACCGAGCAGGCCGGTAAGCGTCACCTGCTGGAGCACAAGAGCTCCCGGGTCACCCGCCGGATGACCGGTACGGTCACCGTGGCCAAGGCCGACACCGCGCGAGTGAAGAAGCTGCTGGGCCGCTGACGCGCGCCTGACCCGGTTCCCCTGAAGGAGTAACTAGAAATGGCACGCGTCAAGCGGGCGGTAAACGCCCAGAAGAAGCGCCGCACCCTGCTCGAGACCGCGAGCGGCTACCGCGGTCAGCGCTCCCGCCTGTACCGCAAGGCCAAGGAGCAGGTGCTGCACTCGATGCAGTACTCGTACCGTGACCGTCGTGACCGCAAGGGCGACTTCCGCCAGCTGTGGATCACCCGCATCAACGCGGCGGCCCGGTCCAACGGCATGACCTACAACCGCCTCATCCAGGGCCTCAAGCTGGCCGAGGTGGAGGTCGACCGCAAGATCCTGGCCGACCTCGCGGTCAACGACGCGGCTGCCTTCGCGGCCATCGTCGAGGTCGCTCGCGCGGCCGTCGCGGCCGAGGGCACCGGCGGCGCCGCCGCGCAGGCTGCCTGAGTTATCGCGTAGCACGTTTTCGACGCCTCCCGATCTTCGGTCGGGAGGCGTCGTTGCTCGATTCGTCGGACGGAAGATCATGTTCACCCCCCGTACGCCCCGCATCGTCGCCGCCCGCCGCCTCCAGCGCCGCAGGGACCGCGACCAGAGCGGCCGTTTCCTCGCCGAGGGCCCGCAGGCCGTGCGGGAGGCGCTCGCCGCGGGCGCGGTGATCGAGCTGTTCGGGACGCCCGCCGCCCTGGACCGGCACGCCGAACTGACCGCGCAGGCGCCCGAGGTGTCCCCGGTCACCGACGAGGCGCTCGCCGCGATCACCGAGACGGTCAGCCCGCAGGGCCTGGTCGCCGTCTGTGAGCAGGGCGACGTGCCGATCGGTGAGGCGCTCGCCAAGAAGCCGCGGCTGGTCGCGGTGGTCGCCGAGATCCGGGACCCCGGCAACGCCGGGACGGTGCTGCGCACGGCTGACGCGGCCGGGGCGAGTGCGGTGATCTTCGCCGGCGACGCCGTCGACCCGTACAACGGCAAGTGTGTCCGGTCGTCGGCCGGCTCGCTGTTCCACGTGGACGTCGTCCGCGCCCCGCTGTCGGTCCTGGACCTGCTCCAGGACAGCGGGCTGCAGGTGCTCGCCACCAGCGGGACCGGTGAGGACGACGTGGACTCGCTGCTCGACGGCGGGCAGCTCGCCCAGCCGACGGCCTGGCTGTTCGGCTCGGAGGCGCACGGCCTGCCCGACTCGCTGCTGAGCGGGGCGGATCGGCGGGTGCGCGTACCCATCTACGGCGGAGCCGAGAGCCTCAACCTCGCCGCGGCCGCCGCCGTCTGTCTCTATGCCTCGGCCCGTGCGCAGCGCTGAGGGTAGGCTGGGCGGCATGTCAGGTCTCTCGTTTATCCGGCCCGCTGGTTGCGGGCGCCAGATCTGACCCCTCTGCGCGTACTCCCTGACCGGCGGGCTGCGGCCCAGCCGCGCCTCCGTAGACTGCCGATGGCTTATCCGGTGTGAGGGAGTTCGCCCGACCATGTCTTACCGCAACGATCCGTACGATCCGAAGCAGGCGGCCCTGCTCGCGCCTGAGGCTCTGGAAGCCGCCGTCGCCGACGCCGGGAAGGCGTTCGCACAGGCCGCCGACCTCGACGCGCTCGCCGTGCTGAAGTCCGCGCACCTCGGTGACCGCTCCCCGGTGTCGCTGGCCCGCCGGGAGATCGGCTCGCTGCCGCCGGCCGCGAAGTCCGACGCCGGCAAGCGCGTCAACGTCGCCCGCCAGGCCGTGCAGGCCGCTTACGACGCGCGCCAGGCCGAGCTGGAAGCCGACCGTGCCGCCCGCGTCCTGGTCGAGGAGCGCGTCGACGTCACCCTCCCGTGGACCCGCCGCCCGCGTGGCGCCCGGCACCCGCTGACCACGCTGATGGAGCACATGGGCGACGTGTTCGTCGGCATGGGTTACGACATCGTCGACGGTCCCCAGCTGGAGCTGGAGTGGGCCAACTTCGACGCGCTCAACATCGGCCCGGACAACCCGGTGCGCGGCTCCTCGGACACCTTCTTCGTCGACCTGCCCGGCCTGGTGATGCGCACGCACACCTCGCCCGGCCAGGTGCGCACCATGCTCGACCGGCAGCCGCCGATCTACATCGTCAGCCCGGGGCGCGCGTACCGCACCGACGAGCTGGACGCCACGCACAGCCCGGTGTTCCACCAGATCGAGGGCCTGGTCATCGACGAGGGCATCACCATGGCCCACCTGCGCGGTACCCTGGACCACTTCGCGAAGGCCATGTTCGGCCCGGACGCGAAGACCCGCTGGCGCCCGCACTACTTCCCGTTCACCGAGCCGTCCGCCGAGTTCGACGTCTGGTTCGCCCAGCACCGCGACGGGCCGCGCTGGGTCGAATGGGGCGGCTGCGGCATGGTCAACCCGCGGGTGCTGACCGCCTGCGGCATCGACCCGGCGGTCTACTCCGGGTTCGCCTTCGGCATGGGTGTCGAGCGGACCCTGATGTTCCGCAACGGCGTCTCGGACATGCGCGACATGGTCGAGGGCGACGTGCGGTTCACCACGAACTTCGGAATGGAGTCCTGAAGCGATGAAGACGTCACTGTCGTGGCTGCGCGAGTACGTCGAGCTGCCCGCGGGGATCACCGCTTCGGAGCTGGACACGGCGCTGACCAACCTCGGCATGGAGGTCGAGGGCATCGTCGACCAGGCCGGGACGATCCTCGGTGACCTGGTCGTCGGGCGGGTGCTGACGATCGAGGAGCTGACCGGGTTCAAGAAGCCGATCCGGTTCTGCACGGTCGACGTGGGCAACGCCCAGCCGCAGGAGATCGTCTGCGGGGCGCGGAACTTCGCCGAGGGCGATCTCGTCGTGGTGATCCTGCCCGGCGGCGAGCTGCCCGGCGGGTTCAGGATCGGGGCACGGAAGACGTACGGCAGGAACTCGCACGGCATGATCTGCTCGGCCGCCGAGCTGGGCCTGTCCGGCGACCACTCCGGCATCATCGTGCTGCCCGCCGACACGGCTGCCGCGCCCGGCGCCGACGCCCGCCCGGTCGTCGGCCTGGACGACGTGCTGGTCGAGGTCGAGATCACGCCGGACCGCGGGTACGAGATGAGCGTCCGCGGCATCGCGCGGGAACTCGCCACGTACTTCGGCGTGCCGTTCACCGACCCGGCGGCCATCCCGTTCGAGACCGGCACGGCGGAGAGCCCGTACCCGGTCTCCGTGGAGGACACCGCCGGCTGTGACCGCTTCGTGGCCCGCGTCGTCCGCGGCATCGACCCGGACGCGCAGTCTCCCGAGTGGATGCAGCGGCGGCTGATCCAGGCCGGCATCCGGACCATCTCGCTGCCGGTCGACATCACCAATTACCTGATGCTCGAATTCGGCCAGCCGATGCACGTCTTCGACCTGAACCGCCTCAACGGCGGCCTGGTCGTGCGGCGGGCCCGCGCCGGGGAGAAGCTGACCACCCTGGACGGCGTGGCCCGCTCGCTCGACGCCGAGGACATGGTCATCTGCGACGAGACCGGGCCGATCTCGCTCGCCGCCGTGATGGGCGGCGAGACCAGCGAGTGGCAGGAGGGCACCGTCGACGTGCTCCTCGAAGCCGCCCACTGGGACCCGGTCATGGTCGGCCGGACCGCCCGCCGCCACAAGCTGTTCAGCGAGGCCGCCAAGCGGTGGGAACGCGGCGTCGACCCGGCGCTGCCCCTCGCCGCCCTGCGCAAGGCCGCCGACATCCTCGTCGAGCACGCCGGCGGCGAGGTCGACGAGCGGGTCCTCGACATCGACCACGTGGCCGCGCCGGTCGCGCTGACCCTGCCCGGGGACGCGCCGGCCCGGCTCGTCGGCCTGCCGTACACCGCGGCGCAGGCCGCCGAGCTGCTGCGCAAGGTCGGCTGCGAGGTCACCGGCGACAAGGTGCTCAGCGTCCTCCCGCCGACCTGGCGGCCGGACCTGGTGGCGCCGATCGACCTGATCGAGGAGGTGGCGCGGCTCGGCGGTTACAACGACATCCCGAGCGTGCTGCCGCCCGCCGGAGCCAGCCGGGGGCTCACCCCCGCGCAGAAGCAGCGCCGGTCGGTGGGCCGGGCGCTCGCCGAGAACGGGTACGTCGAGGTGCTGTCCTACCCGTTCGTCGCGCCGGGCACCGCCGACGCCCTCGGGCTGCCCCCGGCGGACCCGCGGCGCAGCGCGGTGCGGCTCACCAACCCGCTGTCGGAGGAGGAGCCGCTGCTGCGCACCACACTGCTCGGCCCGCTGCTCGGCACCCTCAAGCGCAACATCGGCCGCGGCCGGCGGGACGTGGCGCTCTTCGAGGCGGGCACGGTCTTCCTGCCGCACCTGACCTCGACCGCCCCGCCGTCGCTGGTGGTGGACCGCCGCCCGACCAACGCCGAATGGGCGGCCGCCAACGCGATCGTCCCGGAGCAGCCGTGGCACCTGGCCGTCGTGCTGGCCGGCGACATCGAACCGGCCGGCTGGTGGGGCCAGGGCCGCGCCGCGACGTGGGCGGACGCCATCGAGGCGGCACGCGTCGCGATCGCCGCCGCGGGCATCGCCGAGGACCGGGTGACGGTCCGCGCCGCCGAACGCGCCCCGTGGCACCCCGGCCGGTGCGCGGAGATCCTGGTCGACGGATCCGTGGTGGGCCACGCCGGCGAACTGCACCCCGCCGTGCTGGCCACCCTGGAACTGCCGAAACGCACCGCGGCCGCCGAGATCGACCTGGACGCCCTGCCGGAGGCCCCGGTCGTCGACGCGCCGAAGATCTCCACCTTCCCGCCGGCCCTGCTCGACGTGGCCCTCGTGCTGGACGGCACGGTCCCGGCCGCCGAGGTGCGGGCGGCGCTGGCCGAGGGCGCGGGGGAGCTGCTGGAGTCGGTGGCGCTCTTCGACGTCTACGAGTCGGCGCAGTTGGGGGAGGGGAAGCGGTCGCTGGCGTACAAGCTGACGTTCCGTGCTCCGGACCGCACCCTCACCTCGGAGGAGACCCTGGCCGCCCGCGACGCCGCGGTCGCCGTGACGGCCTCCCGGTTCGGCGCGACCCTGCGCGGCGCCTGACACTCCGGCCCGGGCGCGGCCCGGCTGGTGGGACACCACCGGCCGGGCCACGCTCGCCGGTGCGGTCAGTCCCACCAGAACGTCCAGCCGGGCGCGCCCAGGATCTGCTCGACATAGGCGTCCATCGAGCCCGCGCCCTGCCAGATGTTGTCCGGGCAGAAGGCGAGATGCTCGGCGGCGACCGCCCGCGCGTGCTCCTCGCCGGCCGGCGAGGCCGCGACGCTCACATACAGCGTGTCGAAGCCGGCCGCGACGACCCGGGCGCCGAACCGCTCCTCCCAGCTGCGCAGCACGCAGGAGATCTTCGCGGTGTCGTTCTCGTGGTTCATCGGGCCGGTCCAGCCGGCCGCGGCCAGGGCGTCCGCGCCCCGGGCCGCCGGGACCAGACCCAGCCGGGGCAGGGTGAGAACGCCGAGCTCGAGGATCATGTCGGCGGTCTCGTCGGCGTCCTCGCCGGGATCGCCGGCCGGAACGCCGCCGCGCGCCAGGCCGGGCCACTCCTTCTGCTCCACGTCCTTCCACCAGCCGGCGAGGACCGCGCCGGGATCGTGATCACCGGGCTCGGTGCGGATCAGGGAGGGATCCAGATCGCCGTCGCCGGACCAGGGCCGGCCGGGATCGCGCTCGGAGAGGCTGCCCAGCAGGAGTGGCCACAACCCGGTGCGCGCGTGCTGCGCCCGCAAAGCCCGCCACCAGCCCTGCCGCGGCGTGGCGTCGCTGATCCACAGCAGATCCTGGACGGGCCGCCAGGACGAGCCGGTGGGGTCGGTCGAAAGGAGCGGGGCGGTGCCGGTGAGCCGAGTCATGGCCGGGAGGCTAGCCCGGGGGTACGACGATTTCGACGCTCGCGCCCGGCAGCGGATCACCGAAGAGCCGGGCCGCGCTGCCGCCCCGGGACAGCAGCTCGTAGAACGTCCGATCGCCGCTCCCGTCGCCGCGCGGCCAGCCGGAGCTGCCGGGCGCGAACGACATCGTCCCGGCCGGCACCTCGAAGACCCCGTCGCTGACCGTCGCCGCCACGGCGACCTCGCCGATCCGTACCCCGACCGTCGTGCCGGCCGGCGCGGGCGCGTGGTCCCACGTCGTCTTGATGTTGCCGTACCCGTCGATGTAGCCGACCGCCTGCTTCGGGGGCGGCCCGACCGCCAGCTCGTCGCCGAGCAGCGATGCGTCGCCGCGGGCCAGGGCGGCGAGCGCGGCCGGGAAGACGTCCCGGGAACGGAACTGGGACCCGCGGTCGGCCACCTCCACCGCCCGGACCGGCACCCCCTCGGAGGCCAGGAACGACAGGCTGGCCCCGGACGCCACGCCGACGACCAGGACACCGGAGTCCAGCCGGGCGGCGGCGAGACGTTCCCCGGCGTTGTCGGCGCGGGGGTCGTCGAGGTCCTGGCGGGGCGCTACGTTGGCGTACACGATCCGGTCCGGAGGTCCCTCGCCGAAGGCGAGCTGGGCCACGCAGAACCCCGCGCCGACCGTGTCGAAGGCGGCCACCGGGACCGTGGTGACGTCCGCTTCCGGGAGCAGCAGGGCGAGCCGCTGGCGGACCTCGGCGAAGGCCAGATCGCCGGTGCCGTAATCGGCGACGACAGTGACGAGCATGCCCGCAGACTACGGTCCTTTCGTCCCCGGTTCAGCCGTTCTGCGCAGCAGCCGACGTCCGTGTGGCCGTTCGGCCGGTTCCACGGTGGCGCAGCCGGAGGCGATCAGCCGCCAGTCCCCCGCGGCGAGCGCGGCGTCGATACGGCGGCGTACCTCCTCGGTGCGGTCCGGCTCGGTGGCGAAGAGAACCCGCAGCTGAAGTGCCTCCCCGGCCTCCTCGGCGGCGGTGTGATGCGGGGCCAGCGGGCACGGCGGATCATGCTCCCACTGACCGCAGAGAGCGACGGTGATCGCCGCGCCCGGCGCGCCCGGATCACCGCCGGGCGCGAGGGCGACGGTCGCCTGATGCGCGTAGACCTGCCGCATCAGGGCAGCTTGAGAACGTCGGCGACGACCGCGCCGTCCGCTTCCAGCCGGATCGGGGCGGGGCTGTCGTAGACGACCAGGACCCGGTCCGAACCCATCAGGCTCAGCCCTTCGGCGTGATCGTCGCCCTCGCCGTAGGTGAGCTCCAGCTCCCGGCTGATCAGATCGCGCCGCACGATGGTCGGCACCTCCGCCCGGCTCGCGCCGTGCCAGCGGTAGATCCGCACCGGCCCGTCCAGGTCCATCGTCGGCCCGGCGAGCACCAGCAGGTCGTCCCCGTCCGGGCAGAGGTCCCGGACACCCAGCCCCTCAAGATCAAGGACGTGTTTGCGGTACGGCTGACCGTCGGGGAACCGGTGCAGCCGCAGTCGTCCCGGGTCGCTGTCGAGCACGTACGGCCGCAGCTCCAGAACGAACGCCCACCCGCGCAGAACCGGTCCCCGCAGGCCCAGGAAGACCCGGTCGCCACGCACCGCGATGCCCTCGATGTCGAGGCCGTTGTCCTTGCCCGGAATGGGCAGGAAGGGCGCCAGATGCTCGTCGTCGCGCAGCAGCCGCCGCAGGTCGTCGCGGATGCTCAGCGCCGCGGCCCGGTGCCGGATCCCGTCCGCCTCCAGCTCGTGCACCGGCGTGGGCACGCCGTCCACCTCGGCGATCGGCAGCCGGACCAGGATCTGCCGGTTGGCCTGCCCCTCGATCCGGGCCAGCCGGCGCAGCGCCTTCTGCCCCTCGTGCCGGTCCTTGATCTGCTTGCGGCGCAGGCTGTGCGAACCGATCGCCCAGAGGAAGTGGCCGGTCCGGGCCAGGCCCTCCACGTCCGCCTCCTCGTCGGCGTCGTGGCCGGGAAGGTGAACGAAATCGGCCAGCCGGAACCGTGTCTCCGACCCGAACTCGGTGGGCCGGTCCGCGGAGTCGGCGATCAGCCGCTCGATGGTGGCGGTCTCGTCGCCGGCGATCCACAGCGCCCGGCCGTCGAGCCGGATCGCGGACAGGTTGGTGTGGGTGGCGGCGGCCTGCGACTCGTCGGAGAAACGCAGCCGCACCGTGTAGTCGACCGTCATGGTCGCCATCGTCGCACCATCGTGCATCCGGCCAGGTCACTCATAGGTACTTCGCCTGATGGCCTTTCGGCCCTCCGCCCGCCCCGCCCCGGTCCTTGCCGACCGGGGCGGGGCGGCGCACGTCACTCCTTCGCGGTGTAGAGGCGGTGACCCGCCGGGACGTAGCCGATCCGCTCGTACACCCGCCACGAGTCGTCGCCGCCCGCCTCCAGCCAGGCGAGATCCACGCCCCGGTCGAAGGCCAGGCGGGTGATCCGGGCGGTCATCGCCGCCGCCAGGCCACGCCGCCGGAACGGCTCGCGCACACCGATCCCGGCGACCTCGCTCAGCGCGTCGCTCGGCGCCGCCGCCTGCCCGCCACCGGCGCATTCCCCGTCCGGAGCGAACGCGGCCATCGCGATGCCGCCGCGTTCCTGGCTGCGGCGGAGCCGGGCGACGTCGGCGTCGCTCGCCTGCCACATCCCGCCGAAGGCCTCGGCGGTGGCGGCGGACAATGCGGCACGCTGCGGGTCCGTCGTGGGTTCGATCAGCGACAGCCCGCCCGGTACGGGTGGGACCGTGAGCGTCTGCGGCGTGCAGACCAGGTACTGCTGCCGGGCCTCGACGGTGAACCCGGCGGCGAGCAGCAGATCCGCCAGCTCCGGAGCGGCGCTGACGACGTACTCCAGGCGGGGTTTGCGGCCGGCACCGAGGAACGCGCCGACCAGGGCGTCGACATCGGCCGCCGTGATCGGGACGCCCGGGATCGGGGAGGCGTAGTTGATGTGAGGGCTGTCGGTGTCCGGGTCGAAACCGGCCACGAACGGGCCGATCTCCTGGGCCTTCGGTCGGGTGCGGAGGTGGGACACGACGGAGCGCTGGATGCGCAGATCCATGATGAGGTGAGCCTTTTCGTGAGTGATGCGACGTCTGCGGGAAACGGGCATGCCGAACCGAGGGCATGCGGGTGAAGCAGGGGCCGCCGCAGGCGACAGGATGCTCAGCGGCGGCCGGAGGGCCAGGCCGTGATCATTGGCGTCACTCTTTCGAGACTCGGAAGTGGGCGATCCTCGTGGGTGGATCGCCCGGTGAGGCTTTCACGAACCGGGCGGGCCCCGCAAGACGGTTTCCCGGGCGGCTGTCACGGTCTGTCCGTCTGCGGCCGGGCCTCCAGCCGGATGCGGCGGGCCTCGAGCCAGGCCTCGATCTCGTCGGCCAGCCAGATCTTGCCCTGGGCCAGATCGGCGACGGGTTGCGGGAAGTCCGCGCGTTTGGCGAGCTGATACACGCGCTGCCGGCTGATCAGGCCGATGCGGGCGCGGACCTCGTGCGCGCCGAGCAGGCGTAGCGAAGGTGTTTCCATGCACACGACTATAGACGCAGGACTAGGTCGCACCGTTAATCGGCGCGCACCCGTGCGGGTGGTGGGAACCGGCCGGAGCTCGACGCCGGCGCGGGCCGGCCGCCTGCACGGCCCGCGCCGGCGCTCCGCACTCTGGTCCATCGCGGACAGGATGTCCATGCCCGTTTATCTCTTGGGGCGCCTGGCCCGGCGGGGCCGGAATTCTGTCGGGGGGTGTCGCTATGGTTCTGCCCGTCCGATGCAACGGCGAGGCCGATGCGCGAACTATCCGAGGTGCTCCCGTGACCGTTACCACCACCCACGTCCAGCGGCCGCCCGCCGAGGTGCGCTACGCCGGCGAGCTGGCCCGGCTCCGGGCCGCCGACGACGCGCCCACGCCGCCGGGCTGGGCGCTCAGCCTGCGGGCCGCCCGCGCGTTCATCGTCGGCGACGACAAGCTCGGGATCAGCCGCAAGTTCGTCGGCGACCCGTCGCTCATCGACCGGGCGCTGGTCAGCCTGGCCACCAGCCGCGGGCTGCTGCTCGTCGGCGAGCCCGGCACCGCGAAATCGCTGCTGTCGGAGCTGCTGGCGGCCGCGGTCAGCGGCGACTCGACACTGACCATCCAGGGTGGCGCGGCCACCACCGAGGACCAGATCAAGTACTCGTGGAATTACGCCCTCCTCGTCGCCGAGGGCCCGTCCGAGCGGTCGCTGGTCCCGGCCCCGCTGCTGCGCGGCATGGCCCACGGCAAGGTGGTCCGGTTCGAGGAGATCACCCGATGCCCCCTGGAGGTGCAGGACTGCCTGCTCTCCCCGCTCTCCGACCGGGTCCTCGCGGTTCCCGAGCTGCCCGGTGACGCCGGGATGGTGTTCGCCCGGGAGGGCTTCAACATCATCGCCACGGCCAACACCCGGGACCGGGGCGTCAACGACATGAGCTCGGCGCTGAAACGGCGGTTCAACTTCGAGACGGTCTTCCCGATCGCCGACTTCGACACCGAGCTCGCGCTGGTCGAGGCCGAGGCGGGCGCGCTGCTGCAGCGCTCCGGGGTGACCGCGCCGCCCCGCCGGGACGTCCTGGAGGTGCTGGTCACCGCGTTCCGCGAGCTGCGGACCGGGCGGACCACCAGGGGCGACGAGATGGACAAGCTGTCCGCGGTGATGAGCACCGCCGAGGCGGTCGCCGTCGCGCACGCCGTCGGGCTGCGCGGCTGGTTCCTGAACGGGACCGCCGGCACCACCACCGACCTGGTGTCGTGCCTCGCCGGGACAGCCGCCAAGGACAGCCCGGAGGACCTCGCGAAACTGCGCCGCTACCTGGAACAGCACACCTCCTGGCGGACCGGCCCGCAGTGGCGGGAGCTGCGGGACGCCCGCCGCGAACTGCCCGGCGGATGAACCTCACCGTCCTCGGGGTCCGGCACCACAGCCCCGCCTGCGCCCGCCTGACCGCCTCGACGATCGCCGCGCTCCGGCCGGCCTTCGTGCTGATCGAGGGCCCCGCCGACATGAACGAGCGGATCGGCGAGCTGCTGCTCGGGCACGAGCTGCCGGTGGCGGTCTTCACCAGCTACCTCGACGAGCACCGGCGGCACGGGTCGTGGTCGCCGTTCTGCGACTACTCACCGGAGTGGCAGGCGCTGCGGGCCGGCCGGGAGTGCGGGGCCGAACTCCGCTTCATCGACCTGCCGGCCTGGCACGAGGCGTTCGCCGACCGCGACAACCGGTACGCCGACGCCGAACTGCGCTACGCCGAGGCGGTCGGCCGGCTGTGCGCCGAGTTCGGCGTGGACAACAGCGACGCCCTCTGGGACCACGTCGTCGAGATGGGCCCGGACGAGGGGCTCGCCGAGCGGCTGACCGCCTACTTCGACCTGATCCGCGGCGACTCGCCGGCCGGGGCGTCGGACACGGCCCGCGAGGCGTACATGTCCGCCTGGATCCGGGCCGCGTGCGCCGAGGCGGGCGACCGTCCCGTCGTCGCCGTCGTCGGCGGATTCCACCGCCCGGCCCTGCTCCGCCTGGCAACCTCCTCCACCCCCACCACCTCCGTCTCCGCCTGGTCCACCTCGCCCCCCGCTGGTGTTGTGGAGTGGCCGGAGGTGCCGGCGCCGCCGGACGGGGCGACGGCAGGCAGTTACCTCGTGCCGTATTCGTTCCGGCGGCTGGACGCGTTCGCCGGCTACCAGTCGGGGATGCCGTCGCCGGACTACTACCAGCGGCTCTGGGAACGCGGCCCGGAGGAGGCGGCCCGCCACCTGGTGACCGCCGTCGCCGGGCGGCTGCGGCGGCGCGGGCAGCCGGTCTCCACCGCCGACCTGATCGCCGCGCGGGCCGGGGCGGAAGGGCTCGCCCTGCTGCGCGGGCACTCCCGTCCGGCGCGGGTCGACGTCCTCGACGGGCTCGCCTCCGCGCTGGTCAACGAGGCGCTGGACGTGCCGCTGCCATGGGCCGTCCGGGGGACCGTCACCGCCGGGCAGCATCCGGCGGTGCTGGAGATGACCGCGGCGCTCAGCGGCGACCGGGTCGGCCGGCTGCACCCGGACACCCCACTGCCGCCACTGGTGCACTCGGCCACCGCCGAGCTGGAACGGCACCGTCTCGACGGCCCCGGCGAGCGCACCACCGACCTGACCCGGCCGGACGGCCTCGCCGTCAGCCGGGTCCTGCACCGGCTGCGCGTGCTCGGGGTGCCCGGCTTCCGGCGCGACGCCGGCCCCGCCACCGGCATCGACCCGGTGCTGCGCGAGAAATGGACGATCCAGCGGCACGAGCACCGGCTGGCCGCGCTGATCGAGGCCGGCGGCTACGGGCCGACGCTGGAGGTGGCCTCCGCGACCCTCATCGCCCAGCACATCGACGAGGCGTCCGGGCGGCTCGGCGCGCTCGCCGACGCGCTGTTCGACGCGGCGCTGTGCGGGGTCACCGACCTCGGCGCCGACGTCCCGGGGATGCTCGAACACGGCGTGGCCGCCGGCAGCGACCTCACCGAGCTGGGCCGGGTCCTCGCGGTCACGCTGGCACTGTGGCGGCACGACCGGCTGCTCGGGACCGCCGGCAGCGGGGCGCTCGGCGTGGTGGTGGCCGCCGCGGCCCGCCGGATCCTCTGGCTCGCCGAGGGATGGCACGCGGCCGGCGCGCCGGCGGACCGGGCCCGGATCGCGGCCGTCGTCGCGGTGCGGGACGCGGCGCTGCACGCGGCGGCGGTGGGCGTGGACCGTACCACCACGGTGGAGGTCGCCGGGCGGATCGCGGCCGACCGTGCCGCGCCGCCGGACCTGCGCGGCGCCTTCTACGGTCTGGGCCGCACCCTGCTCGGCGACGACGACCCGGCCGGGCTCTTCCCGGCGCCGGAACAGGTGGTGCGGGGCGCCTTCGCGGCCGGGACGGCGGGGGACTGGCTGGCCGGGCTCTTCGGGGTGGCCCGGGAGCCGGCGCTGGTGCCCGGCGGGATCCTGAACCTGCTCGACGACCTGGTCACCGGGCTCGGGGCGGACGACTTCCTGGTCGCGCTGCCGGCCCTGCGGCAGGCCTTCGAGTACTTCCCGCCCCGGGAGCGGGAGACCATCGGCGAGCAGTTGCTGGCCCGGCGCGGGCTGGCCGGTTCCGGGCGGGACCTGCTGCGGGCCGGCGCGATCCCGCCCGCGGCGGTGGCGGCCGGCATGGCCCTGGACGAGGCGGTCGAGGCACGGCTGACCGCGGCGGGACTGATCAGCCGGCCCGACGGTGTGAGGGAGGACGCGTGACGGACACCGGCCTGGAACGATGGCGGCTCATCCTGGGCGAACCCGCGAGCGGGTGCCTCGGCGGGCTCGCCGGTGACGCGGCGGCGCAGGGCGCGGCGCTGGACTGGCTCTACGGCAGGGACGAGGAGCTGAGCCGCCGCGACATCCGCCGGCAGGGTGGCAGCGGCCCGTCCCAGCTCACCACGGTGGACTGGCTCGACGACATCACCCGGCTGTTCCCGAAGGAGACGGTGGAGCGGCTGCAGCGGGACGCCGTCGAGCGCTACCAGATCGACGACATCGTCACCGACCCCGGCGTGCTGGAGCGCATCGAGCCGAACCCGTCGCTGCTGCGTGCCGTGCTGCGCACCAAACACCTGATGAACCCCGAGGTGCTGCGGCTGGCCCGGCGCATCGTCGAGGAGGTCGTCCGGGACCTCGTCCGGAGACTCTCCACCGAGGTGCGGCAGAGCTTCTCCGGCGCCCGGTCCCGGCGGGCCAGCCGGTTCAAGCAGGCCCGCGACTTCGACGCCCGGCGGACCCTGCGGGCCAACCTGGGCAACTACCGGCCGGACGAGCGGCGGGTGTACGTGGAGACGCCGTACTTCGCCTCCCGGACCCGGCGGCAGCTCAACCAGTGGCAGGTGATCCTGCTGGTGGACCAGTCCGGGTCGATGCTCTCGTCGGTGATCCACTCGGCGGTCACGGCCGCGTGCCTGTGGGGGCTGCCGGGGGTGCGGACCCATCTGATCGCCTTCGACACCGAGGTCGTGGACCTGACGGCCGAGGTCAGCGACCCGGTCGAGCTGCTGATGAAGACCCAGCTCGGCGGGGGCACCGATATCGGCCGGGCCGTCCGGTACGCCTCCCAGATCGTCGAGCAGCCCCGCCGGACGATCGTCGCGGTGATCAGTGACTTCTTCGAGGGCGGATCGGAGGCGGGACTCGTGCGGGCCGTCCGGGAACTCGTCGAACAGGGCAGCGTCGTGCTCGGGCTGGCGGCGCTCGACGAGCAGGCCGATCCGGCGTACGACCGGGAGTGCGCGCAGAAACTCGCCGACGTGGGCGCCTGGGTGGGCGCGATGACCCCCGGTGAGCTGGCCTCCTTCGTGGCGGAGCGGGTGGGGCGATGAGCGGGACGACATTGCCGGTACGAGCCGACCTCCTCGCGCTCGACGAAGGGGCGCTGGCCGCGCTCGCCAACCGGGGCCTGGTGAAACGGGCCGCCCGGGAGGTCGATCGGGAGCCACCCGGCCTGAGCGCGGGGGAGGGCGTCACGGTCGTGGCCGCGTTCGCCGACGGCGCGCGCACCGAACTGCCGGAGGGCGGTCTCGAACGCGGGCGCTGCACGTGCGGCGCGGCCGGAGTGTGCCGGCACCTGCTGGGGCTGATCCTCGCGTACCAGGCGGTCACGGCGACCGCCGCCCCCGAGCCCGATCCCACCACGGACACCGGCGCCGAGCCGGTCCCGGCCTGGTCCCCGGGCGCCTTCACCGACGCCGACCTGGCCGCCCGGATCGGGAACCGGCTGGTCGAGGCGGCCCGCCGGACGATGCGCGGCGGCTACACCGCCCGGATCAGGCGCGGAGCGGTTCCGGTGGCCGAGCTGCCGGCGGCGACCGTCCGGTTCCTGGTGCCCGGCGACCTCGGCTACGTGCACACCGACGCCCGGGCGGGGGTCCGCGACGACGTGATCGCGCTGGCCGTCTGGGCCTTCCGGGCCGCCGACGAGCAGCAGCCGGACGCCGCCGAAGTCGTCGTCGACGTGGGCGGCTCCCCGGCGGGCGGAGCGGTCACCGGGCCCGGGCTCGCCTCGCTCGTGGAATTCGTCACCGAGGTCCTGCGGGCCGGTGCCGTCCACGCCGGGGAGGGCCTGGCCGCCGGTGCCGCCGGGCAGCTCGCCGCCCTGGAACGTGCCGGGCTGCGCTGGCCGCTCGACGCCGCCACCGAACTCGCCGCCCAGCTCACCGCCTACCGGGAACGCAGCGCCCGATACCGTCCCGAGCTGCTCGCCGACCTGATCGCCGAACTGTTCGCCCGGCACCGCGCGGTCACCGCCGACGGCGGCACGGCACTGCGGGCCCGCGTCCTCGGATCGGAGGAGGCGGCCGAGACCCCGTTGCGCCGGATCCGCCTGGACGGGCTCGGCGCCCGGGTCACCGCGTTCGGCGACCAGCGGCGGGTCGAGATCTTCCACGGCCAGCCCGCCAGCGGGGTGGTCCTGGTCTCGCAGCGGCAGTGGGACACCACCGGCGACGACGGCCCGGCCCTGGCCCGGAGACGGTTCGCCGGCAGCACCATCGGCGCGGTGGCCGGGGGCACGCTGGTCACCGAGTCGGCGTACCGTAGCGCCAGCCGGGCGGTCCGGCTGACCGAGAGCCGGGTCGCGAAATCCACCGTCACCGTCTCCACCGGCGCCTGGGACACGCTGCCGGCCGGGCTGCTCGTGCACGACTATGCGCGGCTCGCCGCCGAACTCGACGCGATGCCGCCCCGGCCGGTCCGCGCCCGGGTACGCGCCGAACTGGTCCGCGTCCTCGCGATCGCCGAGGTGGGGGAGAGCCACTACGCGCCCGGCGCGCAGGCGCTCAGCTACGAGATCCGGGACAGCGCGGGCGTCACGGCCACCGTGACGGCGACCCACGCCTCGGTGGCGCCGGCCCGCCTGAACGCCGTCGCCGCCGCACTGGACGGCAGCCGCGGCACGCCACGGTTCGTGGCCGGCGTCGTCCATCGCAGCGGAGGCCGGGTCGTCATCGACCCGTACGCCATCGCCGCCGACGGCCCACCCGTCGTTCCCGACCTGGCCGCTCCGGACGATTTCCCCTCACCCGGCGACATCCCGTTCCCGAATCCGGATGCCGCCGCGGGAGACGAACGGCTGGATCCGGATCCCGACGGCGATCCGCTCGCGGCGGTGGTCGCCACAGCCAGGGATGTCCTCGCCGGGGCGGCGCACAGCGGCCTCGCACATCTGCCACCCGGATACCGGGATCGTCTGGAGACCGCACGTGCCGATCTGAGCCGGGCCGGCATGCATCGGGTGGCGTCGGCGTTCGGCGTGTTCGCCACCCGTCTCAGTCCCGACCCGGGCATCGAGACGGCGGACGCCTGGGCCGACGCTTACCTGAGGGTCGGCCTGGCCGCCGACCTGCTGTAAGCCCACCCCACCGCGATCCTAAGCGGCCGCCCGGCGGCCGCTACCGGCGCTTCCGCCGCTGCCACCACCGCCGCTGCCATCGCTGCCGGACAGGGTTGCCTTGCCCGATCTTGGGGCGGGAGGATCGGCGCGCACTGCTCAAGATTGCGGCTGGGAGCGCCGGTTTCGTCAGCTGTGGCGGAGGGCGTCGTCGAGGCTGGTCTCGTAAGGGCCCAGGAAGATCGGGTCGCGGGCGGTGAGGACGTCGGCGGCTGCTTTGACGGCGGCGCCGTACTCGCGGATCTCGCCGCGGAGCCACAAATCCTTGAACATGCGGGCCGAGTCGTCGCCCACGCCGGTGGCGTCGATGCCCTGCTCACGGCAGAGGGTGACGGCGCGGGGCAGGTGGAAGTTCTGGGTGACGACGATAGCCTGGCGTACGCCGAAGATCTTGTTGGCGCGGACGCACGAGTCGTACGTGTCGAAGCCGGCGTGGTCCTGGATCACCCGGTCGGCGGGGACGCCCCGGGCGATCAGCCAGCTGCGCATCGCGCCCGGTTCGTCGTAGGTCCACCGGCCGTGGTCGCCGGAGACCAGAATCGCCCTCACCTTGCCGGCTTCCAGCAGCCCACGGGCGATCTCCAGGCGGGCGGCGAGGAACGCCGAGGGCTGGCCGTCGGTGTCGACCTGGGCGCCGAGGACGAGCGCGACCGGGGCCGCGGGCACCGAGGACGCGTCATAGATGTGGCCGTCGGCCGAGGAGCGTACCCACTGGGAGCAGCCGATGGCGACGGCTACCGCGGCGACCGCGCCCAGGGCGCCCACCGCGAGCAGGCGGCGCAGCCGCCGCGCGGTGAAAAGCGACCGCAGACCGGCCGGGTGCTGCTCAGGGCGGGGACGCGGCGAGAGCCAACGGGGGAGAACGGGACGCTTCGGCACCGGTCCGAGGATGGCAAACGAGGTCAACGCGGGAAAGGGATCACCGGTCGGATGACGCTGACCCATCGGCTGACAGCATGGCGACATGATCGATGCTGAGCGGGATCCGCTGGTCCGGTGGGCGCTGTACGCGCGGGAGGCACGGGCCTGGCGGCGTCCGGGCGCGGTGGTGGTGGCCTGCCCCGATCTGTCGCACTGGGATCGGCTGGTGATGAACGGCGAGCCGGACGCGGTGGCGGACCTGCTGCGGGAGGTGCTGGCGGAGACCGGGGAGACGTTCCGGCCGTTCGGTACCGAGGAAATGGTCGGCGAGGTGGTCGCACGGGTGCCGGAACTCGAGGTCAGTGCCACTTTCGCCTGGATGGACACGACCGTGCCGGTGGTACGCACCCGCGAACCGGCGACACCGGCGGGTGCGGCCCGCTGGCTCGGCACGGAGGACTGGCCGGAGGTGACGGAGTTCCTCGGGCGGGTGTTTCCGGAGTCGTACGCCTGGCCCGGCAAGCCCGGTGTGCGCCGCTGGGCGGGCATCCGGGGTACGGACGGTGAGCTGCTCACGGTGGCCGCGGAGGCGTGGTCGACCCCGGAGATCGGCTTTCTGTCCGGGGTCGCCACCGTTCCCGCGGCCCGTGGGCGAGGGCTCGGCGCGGCGATCTGCGCGTTCACCGCGAACGAGCTGTTCGCCGGCCGCGAGCGGGTCGCTCTGCTGGTCGACTACTGGAACACCGCCGCGCTGGCCACGTACACCCGGCTGGGCTTCTCGACCCGCCGGGTGGCCGCCGCCCGCCGCCGCTGAGGAAGCGGGGACTCAGTCGGCTCGGCGGGCGGTGTAGACCAGGTATTCCCAGTTCATGGCCCCGCCGCCGAGGTCGTGCCGGGCGGCGAGGGCATTAAGTTCGGCGTCCAGCGCCGCGGTCCGCTCCGGGTCGCCGGCGATGTTGCGGTACACCGCGATCGTCGGGCCGTAGTGAGCCTTGAAATAGTCCCGGAACTCCGCCGGGCTGCCGAACCGGTCCACCCGCAGGTTCCGGCGTTCCGTCCGGACCTCGGTCACGGCGGCGCCGAGCAGCGACGCCAGGTGTGCCGGGTCGCCCCAGCGGGGCGGTGGCTGGGCTCCTTGCGGGGCGGGGGCGGCGTACGGCTTCATCGTCGCGAACATCTCCCCGATGAACCCTTCCGGCGTCCAGTTGATCAGCCCGATGGTCCCGCCGGGCCGGCAGACCCGCACCAGCTCGGCCGCCGCGGCCTCGTGGAACGGCGCGAACATGACGCCGATGCAGGAGATCACCGTGTCGAAGGAGGCGGTGTCGAACGGCAGGTTCTCGGCGTCCGCCTCCAGCCAGGTGATCTTGTCGGTGGCCGCGTTCTCGCCGACGGCGAGCAGTTCCGGGGTGAGATCACTGGCGGTGACGGTGGCGCCGGTCCGGGCTGCCGGGATCGCCGCGTTGCCGGTGCCGGCCCCGACGTCCAGAACGTTCTGTCCCGGGCCGATGCCGGCCGCCTCGACCAGCACCGGCCCGAGCGGCGCGACAAGCTCCGCGGCGACTGCCGGATAGTCGCCGGACGCCCACATGGCACGGTGTTTCGCTTTAACAGGTGTTGTCATGTCACCGACGGTAGGGATCCCCGATGGCCCGGCCTAGTACACGATGTGTACCGGTGAAGGGAGCCGCATGGGAGCGTCCTACGGTCAGTTCTGCCCGGTGGCGAAGGCGATGGAGCTGCTGGACGAACGCTGGACCCTGCTGGTGATCCGGGAGCTGATCGCGGGCAGCCGCCGTTTCAACGACCTGCGCCGGGGCCTGCCGCGGATGTCGCCGACGCTGCTGTCCCGGCGGCTGCAGCAGCTGACCGCGGCGGGCCTGGTCGAGCGGCACGAGTCCGGCGCCGAGGTGGACTACGAGCTGACCGCGGCCGGCAAGGAGCTGCAGCCGATCGTGTTCGCGCTCGGCGAGTGGGGCGCCCGCTGGATCCCCGAGCTGGGTGACCAGGACCTGGACCCGAAACTGCTGCTGTGGGACATGCACCGGTCGGTGGATCACGCGGTGGTTCCGCGACGGCGTACCGTGCTGCGGTTCCTCTTCCCGGCGGCGCCGCCGCGGGTCCGGAGCTGGTGGCTGGTGATCACGCCGAACGAGGCGGACGTCTGTGACGTCGACCCCGGCCACGACGTGGACGTGCTGGTCACCGCGGACCTGCGGTGCCTGACCGACGTGTGGCGCGGCGAGCGCACCTGGGCGTCCGGCCTGCGCTCCGGGGAGCTGGCGTTCCAGGGGCCGGAGGAATTGCGCCGCGCCTTGCCCGCGTGGTTCAAGCAGTTCGCGTTCGCAAGACCAGCGTGTTGATTTGGGGCGCGATAGCCGCCCCAAATCAACACGCGGGAAGGTGACTAGGAGATCCGGAACTTGGCGGGGAGCAGCGACGTCAGCCGCGAGTTCGGGCCGACCAGCAGCTCGAAGTCGCCCGGCTCGACGACCCGCCGCCCGCTCGCGTCGACCAGCGAGCAGTCCCGGGCCGGCACCTCGAGCGTCACCGTCACGCTCTCCCCGGCGGGCACGGTCACCTGCCGGTACGCCTTCAGCTCCCGTGCCGCCCAGGTCACGCTGGTGACCAGGTCGCTGATGTAGACCTGCACCGTCTCCAGCGCCGGCCGGGTCCCGGTGTTGCTGAGCCGCACGGTGGCCCGGACCACCCCGTCGGCCGGCACCTCCGGCTCCTCGACGCTGAGCCCGTCGTAGACGACCGTCGTGTAGCTGAGGCCCTCCCCGAAGGCGAACAGCGGATCCTGGGTGAGGTCGGCGTACCGCGCGCCGTGCTGGCCCCGCAGCTGGTTGTAGTAGACCGGCTGCTGCCCCACGTGCCGGGCGGCCGAGATCGGCATCCGCCCGGTCGGCTCGATCACCCCGAACAGCAGCTCCGCGAGGGCCTGCCCGCCCCGCATGCCGGGGTTGAACGCCTGCACGACGGCGGCCGCCCCGAGCGCCGACTCGGGCAGCGCGTGCGGTTTCCCGTCGAGCAGCACGACGATCATCGGGGTGCCGGTGGCGGCGACCGTGTCGAGCAGCGCGATCTGCCCGCCCTGCAGCTCCAGGGTGGCGGTGGAACGGCCCTCGCCGGTGAGGTTGACGGTGTCGCCGACGACCACGATCGCGTAGTCGGCGGCCGCCGCGAGGTCGCGGGCCGCGTCGAGCCGATCGGGGGAGGCGGGGACGCCGATCGAGACGGCCGGGCGGGGCTGCCCGTCCGGGAAGGTCGCGCCCTCCGGGTCGGGCACCCGGTGCTCGATCTCGACGGCCGGGTCGAAGTCCAGGGCCCACCCGTCGGGCAGCAGGTCACGCAGCCCGTCGAGCACTGTCGAGGTCAGCTCCCGGGGGTGGCCGTCGGGCATCCAGTCGACCTGGCCGGAGTTGCCGGCCCAGTCGCCGAGCTGCGCGGACACGTCGTCGGCGTTGGGACCGAACACGGCGATCCGGCGGGGCCCGGCCGACGGCGACAGCGGCAGCACGCCCTCGTTGCGGAGCAGGACCAGAGAGCGGCGGGCCACCTCCAGGTTGAGCGAGGTGTGCGCGGAGCAGCCGATCACCTCGCGCTGGCGGGCGGCGTCGGGGGTGCGCGGGTTCTCGAAGAGGCCCAGCTCGAACTTCAGGCGCAGGATCCGGCGTACGGCTGCATCGATCTCCTCGACCCGCAGCGACCCGCGGCGGACCGCTTCCTGAGCGCCTTCGAAGAAGCCCGGCGTCGTCATGATCACGTCGTTGCCGGCCTGGACCGCGACCGTCGCCGCCTCCGCGTGGTCGGCGCAGACCTTCTGCTCCCAGACCATCCGGCCGACGTTGTCCCAGTCCGTGACGAGGGTGCCGGTGAAGCCCCACTCGTCCTTGAGCACGTCGTTGAGCAGCCACTTGTTGGCGGTGATCGGAATGCCGTCCATCGACTGGTAGCCGAGCATGAACACCCGGCAGCCCTCGGCGGCGGCCCGCTCGAACGGCGGCAGGAACCAGGACCGCAACTTGCGGCGGCTGATGTCGGCCTCGCTGGCGTCCCGGCCGCCCTGCGTCTCGGAGTAGCCGGCGAAATGCTTGGCGGTGGCCAGGATCGCGGTCGGGTCGGTGAGGCCCTCGCCCTGGTAGCCGCGGATCATCGCGGCGCCGAGCTCGCCGATCAGGAACGGGTCCTCGCCGAACGTCTCGTCGACCCGGCCCCAGCGCAGGTCACGGGTGATGCAGAGGACCGGTGAGAAGGTCCAGTGCACGCCGGTGGCGGCGGCCTCGACGGCGGTGGCCCGGCCGACCCGCTCGACCAGCGCGGGATCCCAGGTGGCGGCCATCGCGAGCTGGGTGGGGAAGACCGTGGCGCCGGGCCAGAAGCCGTGGCCGTGGATGCAGTCCTCGGCGGTGATCAGCGGGATCCGCAGCCGGGTACGGGCCACCAGCTCGGCGGCCTCGACCAGCTTGGCCGGCGAGGTGTGCAGGATGGAACCGGCGAGTTTCTCGAGGACGAGCTCCGTGAGGTCTTGCCGGGCGTCGAGCTGGAGCATCTGGCCGACCTTCTCGGGCAGCGTCATCCGGCCCAGCAGATCCTCCACGCGCTCACTCACGCCGAGAGTGGAGTCCTGATATGGCAGTGGCATGCGTCTCTCCCGAACGGTCTGCCGAACACGAACGCTGGAAGTCTTCCAGCCCGGAACCGGTTCCGGCACCCCGTTGCGGTTCCGGAACTTTCACCATTTCGACCCCGATCGACGGGAGACGAATTCACCATGATGCCGGTAAGGTCCTCACAGGACGATACCCAGAGAAGTCTGTAGATCACAGTTGGTGATCAAAGGGGGAGCATGGGTTCGGCTGACCGGGTCCTGCGAAGGACCGCCGACGCGATCGAGCACATAACCGGCATCTGCTTCAAGACCGGCCCACCCCGGCGGGTGGGCGCCGAACTGGAATGGACCACGCACCGCGCCGCCGACCCCACCGCGTACCTGGGGATCGGCGACCTGGCCGAGGCGCTCGGCGAGCACGCGCCCGCCTCCCTCGGCAACCCGGAGCCCGTTCCGCTGCCCGGCGGTGGCGTCGTCACCGTCGAACCGGGTGGCCAGATCGAGATCTCCTCCGCCCCGGCCGATTCGCTGGCCGAGCTGCACGCCGCGGTCACGGCCGACCACGAGACCCTCACCGGGCTGCTCGCCGCCGGCGGCATCGTGCTCGGCGACCGCGGTCTCGACCGGTGGCGGGAGCCGCGCCGGATCCTCGCCAGCCCGCGGTACGCGGCCATGGAACGAGCCTTCGACCAGGCCGGGCGCACCATGATGGGCTCCACCGCCGGCCTGCAGATCTGCCTCGACGCCGGCGAGTCACGTCAGATCCCGGCCCGCTGGGACGCTCTGCACGAGATCGGCCCGGCGCTGCTGGCGCTGTTCGCCAACTCCCCGCGCGACGGCTGGGCCTCGGCCCGGATGGCCACCTGGTACGGCATCGACTCCCGCCGCAGCGGCCCGGCCCCGGCCACCGGTGATCCCGCCACGGACTGGGCGGAGTACGCGATGCGCGCCCCGCTGCTGTGCGTCCAGCGGTCCGGCGGCCGCTGGGACGTCCCGCCCGGGGTGACCATGGCCGACTGGATCGAGGCCGGTGGCATCGAGGCCACCCACGCCGGGACCGGGCGGGTCGCCGGCCGCCTGATCGGCTCGCGCCGGGAGCGGCCGCCGGTGCTCACCGAACCGGTCACCCGGCCGCCCACGGTCGCCGACCTGGACTATCACCTCGGGACGCTATTCCCGCCGGTCCGGCCGCGCGGCTACCTGGAGGTCCGGTACCTCGACACCCAGCCGGGCGGGGAGTGGATCGCCCCGGCCGCGGTGCTGGTGGCGCTGCTCTCCAGCGACGAACTCACCGACCGGGCCCGGGCTCTGGCCGCGCCGGTGGACGGCCGCTGGCAGGCCGCCGCCCGGCTCGGCCTGGCCGACCGCCCGGTGCGCCGGGCCGCGGCCGGGCTGGCCGACCTGGCCTGCCGGAACCTGAACGCCACCGGACTGCCGGAACGGGTCCGCGACCAGGTCGCCGACATCGTCTCCCAGCGCCTGCGCCACGCGATCTCCGGACGAGGATTGGGGATACCAGCATGACCGAGGATCTACGGCTGACGATCGCCGCCGAACTGGAGAAGACGCGGGCGCGGACGGCGCTGCTCACCGAGGCCGTCGACGACGACGATCTGACCCGGCAGCACTCGCCGCTGATGTCGCCGCTGGTCTGGGACCTGGCGCACGTCGGCAACCAGGAGGAGTTGTGGCTGGTCCGGGACGTGGGCGGCCGCGACCCGGTGCGGCAGGACATCGACGAGCTGTACGACGCGTTCAAGCACGCCCGGCGGGACCGGCCGGCGTTGCCGCTGCTCGATCCCCTCGAGGCGCGGGCGTATGTGGCGCGGGTGCGGGACAAGGCCCTCGACGTGCTGGACCGGGTCCGATTCGACGAGGGCGCGCGGCTGCTGGACGGCGGGTTCGCGTTCGGCATGATCGTCCAGCACGAGCAGCAGCACGACGAGACGATGCTGGCCACGCATCAGCTCCGGGCTGGCTCGCCGGTGTTGTCAGCGCCGCCTCCGCCCGCAGCGAAGGCCAAGACAAACCAAGAAGTCCTGATGAAACAGGGCGAATTCACCATGGGTACGGACACCGAGCCCTGGGCCCTCGACAATGAGCGCCCCGCCCACACCGTCCACGTAAACGCCTTCTGGATCGACGCGGCACCGACCACCAACGGTGAATACGCGGCCTTCATCGACGCCGGCGGCTACGACGACCCCCGCTGGTGGAGCGAGCGCGGCTGGGCGTACCGCAAGAAGGCCGGTCTGGAAGCCCCCCTGCACTGGATCAGGGACCGGGACGGCTGGCTGCGCCGCCGGTTCGGGCACATCGAGCCGCTGCCACCGGACGAGCCGGTCGTGCACGTGTGCTACTTCGAGGCCGAGGCCTATGCCGCGTGGGCCGGAAAACGCCTGCCCACCGAGGCCGAATGGGAGAAGGCCGCCCGGTTCGACCCGGCGACCGGACGATCCCGCCGCTATCCGTGGGGCGACGATCCCCCCGGCCCCGCCCACGCCAACCTCGGCCAGCGGCACCTGTCCCCGGCCCCGGTCGGCGCCTATCCCGCGGGCGCCTCACCGCAGGGAGTGCACCAGCTGATCGGTGACGTGTGGGAGTGGGTGTCGTCCGGCTTCGAGGCGTACCCCGGGTTCCGTGCCTTCCCGTACCGGGAGTATTCGGAAGTGTTCCTCGGCGGCGACTACAAGGTTCTGCGGGGTGGCTCGTTCGGCACCGACACGGCCTCCTGCCGGGGCACTTTCCGCAACTGGGACCACCCGATCCGGCGGCAGATCTTCAGTGGCTTCCGCTGTGCCCGGGACCACGTCTGATGTGCCGCCACCTGGGGTACCTCGGTCCACCCGTACCCCTCAAGGATCTTCTGCTGGATCCGCCGCACGCCCTCGCCGTCCAGGCGTGGGCGCCGCGGGACATGCGCGGCGGCGGCACCATCAACGCCGACGGCTTCGGCCTCGGCTGGTGGCCGCCCGGCGCCGCGGAACCGGTGCGGTACCGCAGCGCGATGCCGATCTGGTCGGACGCCGCCCTGCCCGCGCTGGCCGCCGCCACCTCGTCCGGCGCGGTGCTCGCCGCGGTCCGCTCGGCCACCGTGGGCATGCCGGTGACCGAGACCGCGGCGGCGCCGTTCACCGACGGCGCCTGGCTGTTCAGCCACAACGGGGTGGTCCGCGGCTGGCCGTCGTCGGTCGCCGCGCTCGCCCGCGACCTGCCGGTCGAGGACCTGCTCACCCTCGACGCGCCGACCGACGCGGCGCTGCTGTGGGCGCTGGTCCGGCACCGGCTCCGGGCCGGCGAACCCCCGGCCAAAGCGGTCGCCGCGGTCGTCACCGAGGTGGCCGCCGCCGCGCCCGGCTCCCGGCTGAACCTGCTGCTCACCGACGGGACCCGGCTCATCGCCTCCACCCTCGGGCACGCCCTGTCGCTGCGGTCCGGCCGCGGCGCGACACTGCTCAGCTCCGAACCCCTCGATCCCGGACCGGCCTGGCGTTCCGTGCCCGACGGCTGCCTGGTCGTCGCCACCGCCACCGAGGCGGAGATCGTCCCGCTCTCCTGAAAGGCGCCCGACCATGCTGGAGAAACACCTCGACGACGACGATCTGGCCCGGGGGCTGCGGGCGGACGTACGGGCCGGGCTCACCGCGGATCCGCGGTGGCTGCCGCCGAAATGGTTCTACGACGCCCGCGGCAGCGAGCTGTTCGAGGAGATCACCCGGCTGCCGGAGTACTACCCGACCCGTACCGAACGCGCCCTGCTCGAACGGCACGCCCCGGAGATCGCCCGGATCACCGAGGCGAAGACCCTGATCGAGCTGGGCTCCGGCTCGTCGGAGAAGACCCGGCTCCTGCTCGACGCGATGGCCGCCGCGGGCACGCTCGGCGCGTTCGTCCCGCTCGACGTCTCCGAGTCCGCGCTGGCCGCCGCCGTGACGTCACTGACCGGCGCGTACCCCGGCCTCAGCGTGCACGGGGTGGTCGGCGACATGACCCGCCACCTGCACCATCTGCCGGACGGTGACAGCCGGGTGGTGGCGTTCCTCGGCGGCACCCTCGGCAACCTGGCCCCGGCCGAACGCGCCGCCTTCCTCGGCGCCCTGCGCGCCGTCCTGCACGAGGGCGAGTGGCTGCTGCTCGGCGCCGCCCTGGTCACCGACCCGGGCGTGCTCGTGCCCGCCTACGACGACGCGGCCGGGGTGACCGCCGCGTTCAACCGCAACGTCCTGCACGTGATCAACCGGGAGCTGGGCGCCGACTTCGACCCCGCCGCGTTCCAGCACGTCGCCCTCTGGAACCCGGACGACGAATGGATCGAGATGCGCCTGCGGTCGACGCGCGACCAGCACGTCCGCATTCCCGACCCGGGCCTGGAGCTGGACTTCCCGCGCGGGTCCGACCTGCGTACCGAGATCTCCGCCAAGTTCCGCCGCCCCACCCTCACCGCGGAGCTCGCCGCCGCCGGGTTCGCCGCCCGGCACTGGTGGACCGATCCCGGCGACCTCTTCGCCGTCACCCTGGCCGAGGCCGTCTGACCCGGCCCACGATGGGTGGAAGGTTGACGCTTCGTGCTTTTCTTGCGGTCGAGGAGGTGCCGCATGAGGTCCGACCCGACGGCTCCCGCGGACCGTGAGCCCCACCTGCTGCTGGTGGAGGCCGTGTTGCGGTCCTCCCGGGAGCACACCGAGTGGTGGTCCGGCGGCGGTCCGCGCCCGCAGCTCCCGCCCGCCTGGGCCGCGTTGTGGCGGGACGCGGTCCGCCGCCAGATGGACCTCGCCGAGGAGCCCGAGGAGGACGCGCGCCGCGCCGTCCAGACCATGCTCGACCAGCTGACCCGCCTCGACCGGGAGGCGGAGTGGTTCCGTGCCGACCCCGCTCTGCGGCAGCGGGCCATCGCCGAGACGCTGCTGTTCACCACCGGTCTCGCGGCCCGGGTGCCGAGCCGGGCCGCCCAGGTGGCCTGGCTGCGCCAGCGTGGCCTGCGGCCGGTCGACTACGCCAGGATCCAGGCCATCGCCGCGGCCCAGGACGACTGGCTCGCCGCCTGGAACGTCTGGGCAAACCGATAAACCCTGCTTCGGTACGCCGTGAGCCCCGTCCGTGCTTCGCCGGGGCTCACGGCGTACCGGGCTGCTGCGCCGGTCGCGGTCACCCCTCGGCTGGTTCTGGTGGCTGTCTCCAGGGCGCGGAGACAGCCATGAGAACCAGCCGGTGAGGTTCGGTGTGAACGTGCGGACGGGCTGCGGGCAAGGACAGACGTGTATGCGATGACAGGCAGGAGGTCCGTGGCCTGCGCGCCGCCGCCCGGGTCGCCGGGAGCGCCGGCGAGCACGACCCCGGTCACCAGAGCCGGGTGGCCGAACGGATGGACGCCGCGGTCACCGCCCACCGGCCGGACCGGTAGGCACAGGTGGCTCGTCGGCACGGAGGAGGACGCCGTGGCCTTGGGCGCGACGGTCGAGGAAGCGTCACAGGAGAGCCCGATGATCGCCCCGTGCGGAGGTTTCTCCGCGAAGGACACGGGCCGACAGCCCTGCGTGGGCTTGGAGGCGGGCTGGAGCAACCCGGCCGAGGAGTGGATGGCCGGCCTGCCCCGCGACCCGGAGGAGATGCTCGACCGCCTGCGTGCGGATAGCCCGAACATCATCATCGATCCCGTGACCGGCGCGTTCATCGGAGAGCGCAGCGTCACCGTCCGTGCGGTCGATGGTGTCCCGCCGGGCACCACCATCGGCTACACCGCGGTCGACATCAGCGTCGTCGGGAAGCTCGGCGCGCGTTCGGGCGGCTGATCCCTGGCACTTTCCTCGGTAGCCCTGCCCCCGCCCGTGCAGGGCTACCGCTGTATCCGGGATTCCGCGTTCGGGGACTGCTCACGGCGTACCGATGAAAGGGTTTTCGCTCAGCATGCGGGACGCGGGGGCCGATGGTTGCCGTGGGGAATGCGAGTTGATACGGTGGAATGCATATTCATACGAAAGGGCGGGGGCAGCGATGGGCGTCCGGGTCGCGGTTGCGGGAGCCAGTGGTTATGCGGGCGGTGAGTTGCTGCGCCTGATCGCCGGGCATCCCGGGTTCGACCTCGTCGCGGCGACCGCGCACAGCCAGGCGGGTTCGGCGGTGAGCGCGGTGCATCCGCAGCTGGCCGGGCTCGACCTGATCCTCGGCGCCACCGACGCCGAGACGCTGCGCGGCGCCGACCTGGTCTTCCTGGCCCTGCCGCACGGGCAGTCCGCGGCCGTCGCCGCCCACCTCGAGCCGGGCGTCAAGGTGGTCGACCTGGGCGCCGACTTCCGGCTGGAGAGCGCCGAGCAGTGGACCCGTTACTACGGCGGCGGCCACGCCGGCACCTGGACCTACGGCCTGCCCGAGCTGCCCGGCGCGCGGGAGGCGATCGCCGGCGCCGACCGGGTCGCCAACACGGGGTGTTACGCCGCGACGATCATCCTGGCGCTCGCGCCGCTGATCGCCTCCGGCGTGGCCGACCCGGAGGACATCGTGGTGGTCGCCAGCTCCGGCACGTCCGGCGCCGGCCGCAACGCCAAGGTGCACCTGCTGGCCAGCGAGATCATGGGTGACCTGTCGCCCTACAAGGTCGGCGCCCATCAGCACGTCGCCGAGATCAAGCAGGCCACCGGCGCCGCCTCGCTGTCGATGACCCCGATCCTGGCGCCGATGCCGCGCGGCATCCTGGCGACGGTGACGGCCCGCCGGCTCAACGGCGGCGACCCGCGCGAGGCGTTGCAGGCGGCATATGCCGACGCGCCGTTCGTGCACGTCCTGCCGGAGGGCGTCTGGCCGCACACCGCGGCCACCGCCGGTTCCAACTCGTGCCACCTGCAGGCCACCGTCGACATCGACTCGGGCCGCATCATCGTCGTGAGCGCGCTGGACAACCTCGGCAAGGGCGCCGCGGGTCAGGCCGTGCAGAACGCCAACATCATGTTCGGCCTGCCCGAGACCACGGGCTTGAGTGTCTTCGGAGTGGCACCGTGACCGTCACCCATCCCAAGGGATTCCGGGCCTCCGGTGTCGCCGCCGGGCTCAAGGCCAGCGGAAACGCCGACGTCGCACTGGTCGTCAACGACGGCCCGGACTACACGGCAGCCGCCGTCTTCACCGGCAACCGGGTCAAGGCCGCGCCGGTGCTGTGGAGCCAGCAGGTGCTCAAGGGCGGCATCGTCCGCGCCGTGATCCTCAACTCCGGCGGCGCCAACGCGTGCACCGGCTCGCAGGGCTTCCGCGACACCCATGCCACCGCCGAGCACACCGCCGCCGTGCTGCGCGGCGGCGCCAAGCCGATGATGATCGGCGCCGGCGACGTGGCGGTCTGCTCGACCGGCCTGATCGGCGAGCTGCTCCCGATGGACAGGCTGCTCCCCGGTGTGAACGCGGCTGCCAAGGCGCTCGCCGCCGACGGTGGCGGCAAGGCCGCCGAGGCGATCATGACCACCGACACGGTGGCGAAGAACGCGGTGGCGCAGCGGGAGGGCTGGTCGGTCGGCGGCATCGCCAAGGGCGCCGGCATGCTCGCCCCGGCGCTGGCCACCATGCTGGTCGTGATCACCACCGACGCCTCCGCCGACAACGACACGCTCGACGCCGCGCTGCGCGCCGCCACCCGGGTCACCTTCGACCGGATCGACGCGGACGGCTGCATGTCGACGAACGACACGGTGCTGCTGCTGGCCAGCGGCGCCTCCAACCGGCAGCCCACCCTGGCCGAGCTGACCGCCGCGGTCACCGAGGTCTGCCACGACCTGGCCCAGCAGCTGATCGCCGACGCCGAGGGCGCCACCAAGCACATCGCGATCGAGGTGCAGGGCGCGGCCAGCGAGGCCGACGCGGTCGAGGTCGGGCGCACGGTCGCCGGCAACAACCTGGTGAAGACGGCGTTCTTCGGCAACGACCCGAACTGGGGCCGCATCCTGGCCGCGATCGGCACCACCGGCGCGGCCTTCGAGCCGGACCGCATCGACGTCGCGATCAACGGCGTCTGGATCTGCAGGAACGGCGCCGCCGCCGAGGACCGGGCGAAGGTCGACCTGTCCGGGCGCGATGTCAAGGTCACCATCCACCTGCACGAGGGCGAGATGGACGCGACCATCTGGACCACCGATCTGTCCCACGCGTACGTGCACGAGAACTCGGCGTATTCGTCATGAACCCTCTGGAGAAAGCCGGCATCCTCATCGAGGCGCTGCCCTGGCTGGAGCGTTTCCACGGCACCACCGTCGTGATCAAGTACGGCGGCAACGCCATGATCGACCCCGAGCTGCAGCAGGCGTTCGCCGCCGACATGGTGTTCCTGCGCCTGGTCGGCATCAAGCCGGTCGTGGTGCACGGCGGCGGCCCGCAGATCAGCCGGATGCTGACGAGGCTGGGCATCGAGAGCGAGTTCCGCGGCGGCCTGCGGGTCACCACCCCCGAGGCGATGGACGTCGTCCGGATGGTGCTGGTGGGCCAGGTGGGCCGGGAGCTGGTCGGCCTGATCAACCAGCACGGCCCGTTCGCCGTCGGGCTGTCCGGGGAGGACGCGGGCCTGTTCACCGCGGTCCGCCGGCAGGCGATCATCGACGGGGAGCCGGTCGACATCGGCCAGGTCGGTGACGTCGACGAGGTGCACACCTCGGCCGTCGACGACCTGATCGCGGCCGGCCGCATCCCGGTGATCGCGACCGTCGCGCCGGACGCCGGCGGTGTCCTGCACAACGTGAACGCGGACACCGCCGCCTCCGCTCTCGCGGTCGCGCTCGGCGCCCGCAAGCTGGTCGTCCTCACCGACGTGCCCGGCCTCTACACGAACTGGCCGGACACCTCGTCGCTGACCAGCGAGATCGACGCCGACGCCCTGGAGAAACTGCTGCCCTCGCTGGAGTCGGGGATGGCGCCCAAGATGGAGGCATGCCTGCGCGCGGTCCGCGGCGGCGTGCCGGCGGCACACGTCGTCGACGGCCGGGTCGCCCACTCGACCCTGCTCGAAGTCTTCACGGAAGAAGGATTCGGAACGATGGTGGTCCCCTCCCCTCCGGCCGCCCCACCCGCCCCCCGTAGATCGGAATGAAGGCATGACTACGCTGGTCGAGCGCTGGCAGCAGACCATGATGAACAACTACGGCACGCCGACGATCGGCCTGGTCAAGGGCGAGGGCGCGGTGCTGACCGCGGAGGACGGCAAGGAGTACGTCGACTTTCTCGGCGGCATCGCCGTCAACGCCCTGGGCCACGCCCACCCCGCCGTGGTCGCCGCCGTCACGCACCAGATCCAGCAACTGGGTCACGTCTCCAACCTGTACATCTCCGAGCCCCCGGTGGCCCTCGCCGACCTGCTGCTGGCGCTGGCCGGCCGGGCCGGGCGGGTGCTGTTCACCAACTCCGGCGCGGAGGCCAACGAGGCGGCGTTCAAGCTGTCCCGGCTGACCGGGCGGACCCATGTCGTCGCCACCGAGGGCGCCTTCCACGGCCGGACCATGGGCGCGCTGGCGCTCACCGGCCAGCCGTCGAAGGCCGATCCGTTCCGGCCGCTGCCGCCCGAGGTGACCCACATCCCGTTCGGTGACGTCGCCGCTCTCCGGGCCGCGGTGTCCGACCGGACCGCGATGGTGATCATCGAGCCGATCCAGGGCGAGAACGGCGTGGTCGTCCCGCCGGCCGGCTATCTGACAGCGGCCCGGGAGATCACCAAGCGGGCGGGCGCGCTGCTGGCGCTCGACGAGGTGCAGACCGGCATCGGCCGGACCGGGCACTGGTTCCACCACCAGAGCGAGGGCGTCGAGCCGGACGTCATCACCCTGGCCAAGGGCCTCGGCGGCGGCCTGCCGCTGGGCGCCTGCGTCGCCTTCGGCCGGGCCGCGGACCTGTTCCAGCCCGGTTCGCACGGCACCACCTTCGGTGGCAACCCGGTCTCCTGCGCGGCCGGCCTCGCGGTGATCCGCACGATCGCCGGCGAGGGCCTGCTCGACCACGTCAAGCGGGTCGGCGAGCAGCTGCGGCACGGCATCGAGGCCCTCGGCCACCCGCTGGTCGACCACGTCCGGGGCGCCGGCCTGCTGCTCGGCATCGTGCTGACCGAGCCGGTCTCCGGTGACGTCGCCGCGAAGCTGCGAGACGCCGGTTTCCTGGTCAACCCCGCCAAGCCGGACGTGATCCGGCTCGCCCCGCCCCTGATCATCTCCTCCGATCAGGCGGACGCCCTGATCGCTGCCCTGGACGGTATCCGGTGACCACCCGCCATTTCCTGCGTGACGACGACCTGACGCCCGAGGAGCAGTCGCAGATCCTCGGCCTGGCCGCGGAGATGAAGGCGAACCGGTTCGGCCACACCCCGCTGGCCGGCCCGCGCAGCGTCGCGGTGTTCTTCGACAAGGCCAGCCTGCGCACCCGCCTCTCGTTCGAGGCCGGCATCGCCGAGCTGGGCGGCCAGCCGATCATCGTGGACACCCAGAACACCCACTTCGGCCGCGGCGAGACGCTCGCCGACGCCGGCCGGGTGGTCGCGCGGTACGTGTCGGCGATGGTCTACCGCACCCACGGCGACGAGCGGCTGGCCGAGCTCGCCTCCGGCGTCAACGTTCCGGTGATCAACGCGCTCAGCGACGGTTACCACCCCTGCCAGCTGCTCGCCGACCTGCTGACCATCCGGGAGCGGTTCGGGTCGACGGCCGGGAAGACCCTGGCGTACGTGGGCGACGCGGCCAACAACATGGCCCACTCCTATCTGATCGCCGGCGCCATGGCCGGGATGAACGTGCGGGTGGCCGGCCCGTCCGGCTTCGACCCGTCGCCCGCCGTGGTCGCCCGGGCGGGTGAGATCGCGGCGTGGACCGGCGGTTCCGTCGAGGTGCTGCGTGACCCGCGGGAGGCGGCCGACGGCGCGCACGTGATCGCCACCGACACCTGGACGTCGATGGGCCAGGAGGAGGACGGCAAGGACCGGCTCACCCCGTTCCGGCCGTACCAGGTGAACAAGGAACTGCTCACCGCCGCCGCCCCGGACGCGATCGTGCTGCACTGCCTGCCCGCGCACCGCAACGAGGAGATCACCGACGAGGTGATCGACGGCCCGCAGAGCGCCGTCTTCGACCAGGCGGAGAACCGGCTGCACGCGCAGAAGGCGCTGCTCGCGTGGCTGCTGAGGGTCAACGACCCATCATGAGCACGCCTCTGACCCGCGCGGGGCGGCATGCCCGGCTCGTCGACCTGATCCGGACGAAGCGGGTCAAGTCGCAGACCGAGCTGTCCGCCATCCTCGCCCACGAGGGTGTCCACGTCACCCAGGCCACGCTCTCCCGCGACCTGGAGGAGCTGAACGCGGTCAAGGTCAGCGGCATCTACTACATCCCCGAGGACGGCCACAAACCGTTGCGGGAGAGCACCGAGCACGGCCCGGCCCGCCTGATCCGCCTGCTGCGCGAGCTGCTCACCGGGGTGGACTCGAGCGGCAACATCGCGGTGCTGCGTACCCCGCCCGGGGCCGCGCAGTACCTGGCCAGCGCTCTGGACCGGTCCGGCCTGCCGGAGGTGGTCGGCACCATCGCCGGCGACGACACCATCTTCGTGGTGGCGCGGGACTCCGGCCCGGTCTCGGGTGCGGAGCTGGCCCTGAAACTCAGCAACTGGAGCAGGTCGGACTCGGAGGAGAGCCGTTCATGACGTTCAAGCCAGCCGTGGAGGCCCGCTTCCCCGACTTCGCCGACCACACCGACAGCCTGGTCGGGCACGGCGTGGAGTTCTTCCTCGCCTCCAACGAGACGCTGCGGCCGCATCTCAACGAGACGCCGTACGGTCACAAGCTCAGCTGGCTCGACTTCACCGAGACGGCCGAGAAGGAGTGGTCGATCCGGGACTTCCTGAACTTCTTCAACATCATCAACGGCATCGCCTTCGGTGACCGGGGCATCCCGATGCCGCAGTGGGTGATGGTCGACCTGATCCTGATGCCGGCCGCGGCCCTGATCGCCGGCCTGCCGCAGGACGAGTTCGCCGCCATGGTCGAGCGGTCCACCTTCCGGTTCGACACCGACGTGAAGCAGTTGCTGCGCAAGGTGCAGCAGGACATGAAGGACAGCGGCTACCGCGGCCCGGTCCCGGTCGGCGGTTACTGCGCGGCCCCGTCCGCCGAGCCGGGCCGGTGGGTCGGCTGGTCGCTGTGGTCGCTGATGCCGGCGGTCGGGCTGGGCAAGGCCGCCAAGGCCCTCGCGCTGTCGGCGTACCGCGCGCAGAAACTCGACGGCGTCACCCAGTACGACAACAGCGCCCTCAAGGTGCACACCGAGTTCGGCGCGCTGAAGATCCTGGTCGCGACCGTCCCGTTCCACACCTCGCCGGGCTCGTTCGTCTACCAGAGCGACCTGACCCTCCCGGCCGGGGCAGAGGTGCCCGAGCCGACCTTCCTGCTCGATCCGTTCGACTACAGTCGCCAGCGGGCGATGCAGAAGGACATCGAAGCGGGCCGCTGTGAGTTCTATGTCCTGCCGCCCGGCCACGTCCGCCGGGACGGTAAGACATATGTGCCGATTCTCGAAAAGGAACTGCCCCGATGACCAAGCGCAAGATCGTCCTCGCCTTCTCCGGTGGTCTCGACACGTCGTACGCCCTCGTGGACTTCCGCGAGAAGGGCTGGGACGTGGTCACCGCCAACATCGACACCGGCGGCCTGCACAGCGGTGAGGCCGAGGTCGTCAAGGCGCGCGCCGAGGAGCTGGGCGCCATCGAGCACCACGTCGTCGACGCCAAGGCCGAGCTCTACGAGCGGGTCGTCACCTACGCGATCAAGGCGAACTACCTGCGCAACGGCGCCTACCCGTCGTGTGTCGGCGCGGAGCGGCTGATCCAGGCGGAGAAGGTCGTGCAGGTCGCCCTCGCGGTCGGCGCGGACGCGGTGGCGCACGGCTCGACCGGCGCCGGCGCCGACCACGTGCGGTACGACGCGGTGATCCGCGCGCTGGCCCCGCACCTGGAGATCGTCACCCCGATCCGGGACGAGCGGCTTACCCGGGAGGGCGAGACCGAGTTCCTGCGTTCCCGGGGTTACGAGGTCAGCGAGAAGGTCAAGCTGTACTCGATCAACGAGGGCCTGATCGGCACGTCGATCGGCGGCGAGGAGACGTACGGCTCCTGGGAGTACCTCCCCGAGTCCGCCTGGACCTACACGAAGTCGATCGACGAAGCCCCGGAGAAGGGCGTCGAGCTGCTGATCAGCTTCGAGAAGGGTGAGGTCGTCTCGGCCGTCACCGCCGACGGCGCGCCGCTGCCGAACGAGAACAACTACGACATCCTGTCGGCGCTCAACGTGCTCGGCGGCGAGCACGGTGTCGGCCGGGGCATCCACATGGGCTCCACCATGGTCGGCAACCTGGCCCGGGTCGGGTTCGAGGCGCCGGGCATGCTGATCCTCATCGCCGCGCACCGTGAGCTGGAGAAGCTGGTGCTGTCGAACCGGCAGCAGGCGACCAAGGCGACGCTCGGCAACACGTACGGCGACCTGCTGCACGAGGCCGTGTACTTCGACCCGATCATGGACGATTTCCGGGCCTTCCTGGACTCCAGCCAGACCCGGGTCACCGGCACCGTGCGGGTCAAGCTGCACAAGGGCAACATCGTGCTGCTGGGCAGCAGGAGCCCGCACAGCCTGCTGGACGCGGCGACCCGCTCGGGCGTCGTCTACGGCCACGGGTCGTCGCTGTGGACCGGCGAGCAGGCCCGCGCGTTCGCCCACATGTACTCGGTGCCGGGCGCGATCGCCCGCGCCGCCGCCGACCCCGCGGAGTGACGACCCCGTGTGTGGATTTCGGGCGCGTATGACGGCCGAAATCCACACACGATCGGGGTCAGCTGAGCCAGGTGGTGAGCACGTGCAGGGTCTGCCGGATCTCCGGGATCGGCACGTGCTCGCCGTCGGTGTGCGCCTGCAGCGGGTCGCCGGGGCCGTAATTGACCGCCGGGACGCCCAGGCCGGCGAACCGGGACACGTCGGTCCACCCCAGCTTCGGCGCCGGCGGGCGGCCCACCAGGTCGACGAACTCCTTCGCGGCCGGCTTGTCGAGGCCCGGCCGGGCGCCCGGCGCCGCGTCGACGACCTCCAGCTCGAAACCGGCGAACACCTCCCGCAGGTGCGTCTCCGCCGCCGCCACGTCACGGTCCGGGGCGAACCGGTGGTTGACGTAGACCGTGCACGAGTCGGGGATCACGTTGCCGGCGATGCCGCCCTCGATCTTCACCGCGTTGAGGCCCTCGTGATATTGCAGGCCCTCGACGACCGGCTGCCGAGGCTCGTAGGCGCGCAGGATGTCGAGCACCGCCCCGGCGCTGTGGATGGCGTTGCTGCCCTTCCACGAGCGGGCCGCGTGCGCCGCCACCCCGGGCACGGTGATCTTCACCCGCATGGTGCCCTGACAGCCGCCCTCGACCGTGCCGTCGGACGGCTCGCCGAGGATCGCGAAGTCGCCGGCCAGCCACTCCGGGTGGTTGCGGACCAGGCGGCCCAGACCGTTGAGCTTGGCCGCGACCTCCTCGTGGTCGTAGAACACGTAGGTCACGTCGTGACGCGGGGCGGTCAGCGTGGCCGCCAGCTGCAGCGCCACCGCGACACCGGCCTTCATGTCGACGGTGCCGCGCCCGCGCATGACATCACCGTCGATGACCACCGGCAGGTTGTCCTTGATCGGCACGGTGTCGAGGTGGCCGGCGATCACCACACGGGTCGGCCGGCCCAGGTTCGTGCGGGCCACCACGGCGTCACCGTCACGCAGGACCTCCAGGTGACCGTAGGCGCGCAGCGCGGTCTCGACGGCGTCGGCCAGGGCTTTCTCGTCGCCGCTGACGGAGGGGATGTCACAGATGGTCCGGGTGAGTTCGACGACATCGTGCGTGAGATCGAGGCGGGTCATCTTGCAAACTTATCAGATCAAGGGCATTTTTATGCGTACGCGTCTCAGCAGTCGCGATGGGCCCGGGCCGCGATCCGGGGCGCACGGAGCAGCGATAGGGTCAGGAAGGTAACGAAACGTGGACGACCGAGGAGAAGGTGTGCCGGAGAGCGACGAGCCGACACGGCTCTGGGGTGCGCGGTTCGCGGGCGGCCCGGCCGAGGCGCTGGCCCGGCTGAGCGTCAGCGTGCAGTTCGACTGGCGCCTCGCGCCCTACGACCTGCTCGCCTCCCGCGCGCACGCCCGGGTCCTGGCCAACGCGGGCCTGCTCGACGCTGACGAGCTGGGCCGCATGCTGGCCGCGCTGGACGACCTGGAGTCGGCCTGCGCCGCCGGCGAGTTCCGTCCCACCGTCGAGGACGAGGACGTGCACACCGCCCTGGAGCGGGGCCTGCTGGAGCGCCTCGGCGCGCTCGGCGGCAAGCTGCGCGCCGGCCGGTCCCGCAACGACCAGGTCGCCACCGACCTGCGGCTCTACCTGCGCGACCACGCCCGCGGGGTGGCCGTCGCGCTGATCGAGCTGGCCGACGCCCTGACCGAGCAGGCCGCCCGCAACGTGGACACCGCCGCGCCCGGCATGACCCACCTGCAGCACGCCCAGCCGGTCAGCTTCGGCCACTGGCTGCTGGCGCACGTGCAGCCGCTGCTGCGCGACCTGGAGCGGCTGCGCGACTGGGACGCGCGCACCGCGATCAGCCCGCTCGGCTCCGGCGCGCTGGCCGGCTCGTCGCTGCCGCTGGACCCGGCCGCCGTCGCCAAGGAGCTGGGCTTCACCGCCCCCGCGCCGAACTCGATGGACGCCGTCGCCGACCGTGACTTCGTCGCCGAGTTCCTGTTCGTGACCGCGCTGATCGGCGTGCACCTGTCCCGCCTCGGCGAGGAGGTCGTCCTCTGGACCTCCACCGAGTTCGGCTGGGTGGAGCTGGACGACGCGTTCGCCACCGGTTCGTCGATCATGCCGCAGAAGAAGAACGCGGACATCGCCGAGCTGTCCCGGGGCAAGAGCGGGCGCCTGGTCGGCGGTCTGGTCGCGGTGCTGACCATGCTCAAGGGACTGCCGCTGACGTACGACCGGGACATGCAGGAGGACAAGGAGCCGGCCTTCGACGCGGTCGACACCCTGGAGCTGCTGCTGCCCGCGCTGGCCGGGATGATCTCCACGATGACCGTCCGGGTGGACCGGCTCGCCGCGGCCGCCCCGGTGGGCTTCTCGCTGGCCACCGAGGTCGCCGACTGGCTGGTCCGCAAGGGCGTGCCGTTCCGCGACGCGCACGAGATCACCGGCAAGCTGGTGGCGCTCTGCTCGGCCCGCGGGTCCGAGCTGGAGGATCTGACCGACGACGACCTGAAGACGGTCAGCGAGCACCTGGACCCGTCGGTGCGTGAGGTGCTGTCGGTGTCGTCGGCCCTCGCGGCGCGCAAGACGCCGGGCTCGACCGGCCCCGGCCCGGTGGCCGAGCAGCTCGCCACCGTGCAGCACAAGCTCGACAACTGGCGGCAGTGGGCGGTGGAGAAGGTCGTCCCCCGCTGACCTTCGCTGCGCGAGACGGGAGCGGCCTCGGCCGCTCCCGTTCTTGTCATAGGCGGCCGGTACCGTGCCGCCATGACCTGGGAGACACCCGATGCCTCGCTCGCGACCGCCCCTCCGGAGGCGCTGCCGCCGCTGCTCGCCGACCCGCCGTGGCGCCGGCGGCGGGGGAGCGGCACACCGTCCGTCCTGGAGCTGACTCCGCCCGGGACGGCGAGCGTGGTGTGGGCGCCCGGCGAGCGGGAGGAGTGGCTGTCGGCCCCGTTCGAGTTGTCCGGCGACGACGACGGGGCGGCCACCGCCGACCGGCTGCGGCGTGGTGAGCCGGTCGATGCCCGTGCGGCGGCCGAGTTCTTCGCCGCCGGGCCGGAGGAGCCGGCCCGGCCGCTGCTCGCGGTCTGGCAGCCGGAGAGCACGCCGGAGTGGCGTTCCTGGATGCGGCGGATCATCGCCCGGTTCGAGGCCGACGCCTTGCGGGCCACCCTTTTCCTCGCCTCCCGGGAGCCGGTGACGACCGAGGGGCTCCTGCTGCCGTTCCGCTCGTCGGACGTCACCTGGCGGATGGAGATGTACCTGCGCGACCCGGCCCGTGCCGCGGCGGCGCGGGCCTGGCTGGAGCGGCACCTCGAGTTCGCGGCGCAGGGGCTCGTCGCCCGCGCGTTCGGCCCCGCGGACCGGGTGCGGCGCAGCGCGCAGCGCGCGCTGTTGTCCCTGGTGGACGCCGGTCATATCGAGGCCGTCCGGGCGGCCGCCCGGTCCTACGGCCCGGCGGCCGAGGCCGCCACCGACGCCGTGATCGCCGCCGGCCCGCCGGCGATCCTGCCCACGAAACTTCCCGCCATCCCCAAATGGTTCGACCCCGCCGCCCTGCCCCCGGTCCGCCTCCGTCGCGCCTCCATCCCACCGGCCGGTGACGGGCCGCTCTCCGCCGGGCCGTCCACTCCGCGGGCCGGTGACGGGCCCGCCCTCGTCCTACCGGCGGCTTCGCTGCGTGACCTGGCGATGGTGTTCGCGCTGCACGATCCCTTCGAGCCCTACCCCGGTCTGAGCGTCGTCCGTGAGACCTGCGAGCCCGCTGATCTGGCCCGGTTCGCCTGGGGGCTGTTCGAGCAGTGGGTGGCCGCCGGCCGCAACGGCAGGCAGAGCTGGGCACTGGACGCGCTCGGCCTGGTCGGTGACGACGAGGTGGTCCGGCGGCTGACCCCGCACATCATGGCGTGGCCGGGGCAGAGCGGGCACCAGCGCGCCGTCAGTGGTCTGGGCGTTCTGGAGGCGATCGGCACCGAGGTCGCCCTCATGCACCTCAACCACATCGCTGAGATGTCGCGCTATGACGGCCTGCGCTCGGCGGCCCGGGACCGGCTCGGCCGGCTCGCGGGGAGGCGTGGTCTCACCGCCGATCAGCTCGCCGACCGTCTGGTGCCGGATCTCGGCCTGGACCATGACGGCGGCCTGACCCTCGACTACGGGCCACGGAGCTTCGCGGTGCGGTTCGACGAGGACCTGCACTTGTGCGTGGCGGACGGGGACGGGCGGTTGCTCACCAGCCTGCCCCGCCCCGGCGCGCGGGACGACGCGGAGCTGGCGCCCGCCGCCTACCAGCGGTTCACCGAGCTGAAGAAGGAGGTGCGCACCGTCGTCGCCGGCCAGCTCAGCCGCCTCGAACGGGCCATGGTGTCCGGCCGCCGCTGGCCGGAGGCCGAGTTCCGTGCCTTCCTCGCCGGGCACCCGCTGCTGCGGCATCCGGTCCGGCGGCTGCTCTGGGGCCGCTACGACGCGAAGGGTGTGCTGACCGGCGCGTTCCGGGTGGCCGAGGACGGCACGTTCGCCGACGTCCACGACGAGGTGACGACGATCGCCGGGGACGAGGTGGTCGGCGTGGTGCATCCGGTTCAGCTGGGGGATTCCCTGACGCAGTGGTCGGAGATCTTCGCCGACTACCGGATCCTGCAGCCGTTCGCGCAGTTGGGCCGGGAGATCGCCAGGGTGACCGAGGCCGAGGCGACGGACAAGAAGTTCACCCGGTTCGAGGGCCGGCAGATGCCGTCCCGCGCGCTGGCGGGCCTGGTGAGGAAGGGCTGGGTGCACAACGCCATGGAGGGCCGCCGGGTGCGCAGCATCGTTGCGAACCTGACGGACATGCTGGACATGGAGCTGATCCCGGGCGTCGACCTCAGCGACGTGGACCTCTGTCCCGAGCAGACCCTCGGCCCGATCTGGCTCGAGCGCCGGGCCACGCTGGGTGACGTCGACCCGGTGGTGTTCTCCGAGATGGTCCGCGATCTGGAGCAGGTGACCGGGAGCAGGTGACCGGGAGCAGGTGACCCGGCGCCACGACGGGCGCGAGGCGGTGGCGGGGCAGTATGCCCGTCACCGCCTTTTTACTTTCTTGACGCACTTCTCACGTCAGGGCAGCGCGGCGCGCTCGAATCCGGCAGCGACTTTCAACCGATGGTGAAAGAAGTTGCATGGCTTAACGCTCTCTCGAGCGCATTCGCGCATCGTTCCCTGCAAGGCATGCAAGCCGGTTACATGTCGGCGTTGTTCCGTAACGCGACCCCGTTGGTAACAGAACGGCAGCTTGCGGCCCATCGAGCGCCCGCGATGCCGGAATAGTGGGGGTTCTCGGCGACGGCCATGTTGCAAGTCGATTCGCAAGGGGTTTCTAAGCCCGAAACTTCTTGCTACCGTCCGGTCGTCACCAAGCAGGTCTTCAAGGAGCGCAACATGCGTCGCATAACCAAGGGACTGGCCGCTCTCTCCTCCGTGGCCCTCGCCTTCTCCGTCGCCGCCTGTGGCAGCGACGCGAAGCCGGCTGCCGGCGAGAGCAAGGCGGCGGCTGTCGACCCGGCTTCGCTGTCCGCCGAACTCACCTGGTGGGACACCTCGGACGCCAAGAACGAGGGCCCGGTCTTCCAGGAACTGATCAAGCAGTTCAACGCGAAGTACCCGAACGTCAAAATCAACTACCAGTCGGTGCCGTTCGCTGACGCGCAGAACAAGTTCAAGACCGCGGCCCAGGCCAAGACCGGCGCCCCGGACATCCTGCGCGCCGAGGTCGCCTGGGTTCCCGAGTTCGCGTCGCTGGGCTACCTCTACTCCCTCGACGGCTCCGAGCTGCTCGCCGACGAGTCGGACTACAACGCGGCCGCCCTGGCCAGCAACAAGTTCGACGGCAAGACCTACGGCGTCCCGCAGGTCACCGACAGCCTCGCCCTGCTCTACAACAAGGAGCTGGTGCAGAAGGCCGGCGTGCAGGTGCCGAAGACCTGGGCCGAGCTGAAGACCGCCGCTCAGGCCGTCAAGCAGAAGACCGGCGCCACCGGTCTCTACATCAACCCGGCCGGGTACTTCACCCTGCCGTTCCTGTACGGCGAGGGCGGCGACCTGGTCGACACCGCGGCCAAGAAGATCGTCGTCAACTCCGAGCAGAACGTCGCCGGCCTCAAGGCCGCCAAGGACCTGATCGACAGCGGCGCCGCTCCGAAGCCGCCGGCGACCGGCGCCTACGACACGATGATGACCCTCTTCAAGGAGAAGAAGGTCGCCTTCATCATCAACGGCCCGTGGGAGGTCGGCAACGTCAAGTCCGCCCCGGCCTTCGGTGGCGTCGAGAACCTCGGCATCGCGCCGGTCCCGGCCGGTTCCGCCAAGGCCGGTTCGCCGATCGGTGGCCACAACTACGTCGTCTACTCGGGCGTCCCGCAGGAGAAGGCCGCCGCCGCGGTCGAGTTCATCAAGTTCATGAACTCCGCCGAGTCGCAGGCGACGCTCGCCGACAAGCTGGGCCTGCTGCCCACCCGCAAGTCGGCGTACGAGATCGGCTCGGTCAAGAACAACGCCGTGGTCTCCGCGTTCAAGCCGGTCACCGAGTCGGCCGTGAGCCGCCCGTGGATCCCGGAGGGTGGCCAGTTCTTCGGCCCGCTCGACCAGATGGCCACCGAGGTCCTGGTGCAGAACAAGGACCCGAAGGCCTCGCTCGACGCCGTGGCCCAGAAGTACAAGGCCGAGGTCGTCCCGTCCTACGCCACCAACTGACGCACTGACCTAGGCGCCGGCCCCGTACGCGGGCCGGCGCCTTTCCTCCCTGGAGCACAGCTGATGAGCACTGTGACCGCCGACGCGGCGCCGAGGAGCGCCGGACTGTCGACCAAGCTGCGGCGGAGCTGGGACAAGCACTGGACGGCCTGGGCGATGGTCGTGCCGGTCGTGGTCGTCCTGGCTGTCCTGATCTTCTATCCCCTGGTGAACGGCATCTGGATCACGTTCACCAATCAGAACGAGGCGAACACCATCGCCGAGATCTGCACCAAGTCGATCACCGGTGGCGAGGTCTGCAAGGAGAACCCGAACGCCTGGTCGTTCGTGGGCCTCGACAACTACATCAACATCCTCACCGGCAAGATCGGCGAGTTCTGGCAGTGGGCCGGCACCACGGTGATCTGGACCGTCGCCGGCGTCTCCTTCCACTACGGCCTGGGCCTCGGCCTGGCCGTCATGCTCCACCGGGAGATGCGCTTCCGCGGCCTCTACCGGGTGCTGCTCGTGCTCCCCTGGGCGGTGCCGGCGTTCGTCAGCGCCTTCGCCTGGAAGTTCCTGTTCAACGAACAGCTCGGTCTGATCAACTCGGTGCTCGACGCGATCGGTGTCGGCCCGGTCGCCTGGTTCGGCGACAAGTGGAGCGCGCTGTTCGTCGCGGTGGTCACCAACGTCTGGCTGGGCGTCCCGTTCATGATGGTCGCGCTCCTCGGCGGCCTGCAGAGCATCCCCGAGGAGCTCTACGAGTCGGCGGAGATCGACGGCGCGTCGCCGTGGCAGCGGTTCAAGAACATCACGCTGCCGGGTCTGCGCCCGGTCAGCATGACGGTGATCCTGCTCGGCACGATCTGGACGTTCAACATGTTCCCGATCATCTTCCTGACGACCGAGGGCGCGCCGTCGGGCGAGACCGAGATCCTGGTGACCGGCGCCTTCCGGGCGGCCTTCGAGGGTATCCGGAACTACTCGCTCGCCTCCACGTACGGCGTGCTGATTCTCTCGATCCTGCTCATCTTCTCGGTGTTCTACCGCCGGGCGCTGCGCAAGCAAGGCGAGGTTTGGTGACATGGCCCAGATGACGACCACTCCGCCCGTCGCGGCTCCCCGGAAAGAGACGCCGGCGCCCGTCAACAACAAGCCGCGGCGCGGCCGCCGCAGCATCGGCGCGTCGATCGGCCTGCACGCCACGCTGATCGTGGCCTCGCTGATCGCGATCGGCCCGATCGCCTGGGTGGTGCTCTCCTCGTTCAAGCCCGGGTACGCGGTCAACAGCAGCGAGATCACCCTGGTCAAGGACCCGACGGTCGCGAACTACGAGTACGTGCTGTTCGAGACGAACTTCCCGACCTGGTTCCTGAACTCGGTCATCGTCGCGGCGCTGACCATGCTGATCGGCATCTTCTTCTCGGCCACCACCGGGTACGCGCTGTCGCGGTTCAACTTCCCGGGCCGCCGGTCGCTGATGCTGGTCTTCCTGGTCACCCAGATGTTCCCGGTGTCGATCCTGATCGTCCCGATCTACACGATCATGGCGAACCTGGGCCTGATCAACACGCTCCCGGCGCTGGTCATCGCCTACCTGACGATCGCGGTGCCGTTCTGTGCCTGGATGCTCAAGGGCTACTTCGACTCGATCCCGACGTCGCTGGACGAGGCGGCCTCGCTGGACGGCTGCGGCCCGTTCCGGACCTTCTGGCGGGTCATCCTGCCGCTGGCCCGGCCGGCCATCGCGGTGACCGGTTTCTACGCCTTCCTCACCGCGTGGGGCGAGGTCGCGTACGCCTCGGCATTCATCCAGACCGACGACAAATACACGCTGTCGTACGGCCTCCAGCAGTTCGTGCCGCAGTTCAACGCGCAGTGGGAATACCTCACCGCGGCCGCCGTGCTCGTCACGATCCCGGCCGGAATCGTATTCCTCTTCGCCCAGAGGCATCTCGTCGCCGGCCTTACCGCCGGTGGCACGAAGGGCTGATTCCGAGCATTTTCCGTCAGGCGCCCATCGATTTCCGGTGGGCGCCTGACGGTATTTCGGCCTGCTGTGAGAACGCTCTCTCGATGCGCGAACGGCAGCCGTGCCGCCATCCGCGCATTTTTGTCAGGCGACCGGAACCGCGGCCCGGGCCGGGGCGATCGCCGTCGAGTTGCGCACCACCAGCTCGGGGTGGAACAGGTATTCCGAATGCGGCGCGCCGTGCCCGTTGATCTCGTCGACCAGCGATCGCACCGCGGCCACCGCCATCGCCGCCACCGGCTGGCGCAGCGTGGTCAGCGGCGGATCGGTGAACGGGATCAGCGTGGAGTCGTCGAAGCCGATCACCGAGACGTCCTCGGGGACCCGCAGCCCACGCCGCCGGGCGGCCCGGATCGCGCCGAGCGCCATCATGTCGGAGGCGCAGATCAGGCCGGTCACACCCTTGGCGAGCAGGCGCTCCGCGGCCACCTCGCCGCCCTCCACGCCGAACAGGGTCAGCGAGGTCATCTCGTCCAGCTCGGCGTCGGAGGCGTTCAGCTCGCGCTTCATCGCCGTGCGGTAGCCCTGGAGCTTGCGCTGGGTGTTGATGAACCGGTTGGGGCCGGAGATCAGGCCGATCCGCTTGTGGCCCAGGGCGATCAGGTGCATCACCGCGAGCTCGCCGGCGACCCGGTCGTCACACGAGACGAACGGCGCCTCCAGCTCCTTGGCGTAGCCGTTGACCAGCACGATCGGCAGCGGCCGGTCGAGCAGGCGCTGGTAGCGGGAGCGGTCGGAGGTGGTGTCGGCCGACAGCGAGGAGATGAAGACGATGCCGGAGACCTGACGGTCCAGGAGCATCTCCACGTACTCGTCCTCGGTGACGCCGCCGGGGGACTGGGTGCACAGCACCGGGGTGTAGCCGTGCTGGGCCAGCGTCGACTCGATCACCTGAGCGAACGCGGGGAAGATCGGGTTCTCCAGCTCGGGCACCACCAGGCCGACGAGCCCGGCGCTTCTTTTCCGAAGGCGTTCCGGGCGTTCGTAACCGAGCACATCGAGGGCGGTCAGGACCGCCTGTCGGGTTTCAGCGGAGACGCCGGGGCGGTCGTTAATGACACGCGACACCGTCGCCTCACTGACCTGAGCCTGTTTGGCGATATCGGCCATTCGCGCACGCATGGTCTCACTCTAGTCGTCCGTTGTCTGCTCGGCATGGTCCTGAAAGGTCTTCCATTCCATGCAAGACCTTGCTAACGTCCCGGCAACAGGAACGATACAGGCCGATCGTTCGATGGAACGGGCCATGAACGGCTTTTCGGCTGTGTTGCCGGCGGCGCGTCGTCGAGCCTGTCGGACGCCACCCTACTCCGAGTGCTTCCGGCGGGTTCCGTGCCGGGGCAGCGTGCAGAAATATATAACAGTCAATCCGATACCACCGAATCGGAAGGGTGCGCTGTGGCACCGAGAAGACCCCTACACCGCCGTCTGAGACTGGGCGCAGCGCTGCTCAGCCTCTTCCTCCCACTGCTCGCCGTGCCGGCCGCCGGCGCCGTCGCGGCTCCGTCCGTTCCGAGCGACGCCGTCGTGGCCAAGTGGGGCTCCGACAACAACCCGACGTCGGGGGAGCAGTTCTACTTCGTGCTCCCGGACCGGTTCGCCAACGGCGACCGGAAGAACGACAAGGGCGGCCTCTCCGGCGACCGCCTCACCACCGGGTACGACCCCGCCGACAAGGGCTTCTACCACGGCGGCGACCTCAAGGGCGTGATGGACCGCCTGGACTACATCCAGGGCCTCGGCACCACCGCGATCTGGCTCGCCCCGGTCTTCAAGAACCGTCCCGTGCAGGGCGTCGGCAAGGACGTGTCGGCCGGCTACCACGGATACTGGATCACCGACTTCACCCAGGTCGACCCGCACTTCGGCACCAACGCCGACCTCAAGAAGCTGGTCGGCCTCGCGCACAAGCGCGGCATGAAGATCTACCTGGACATCATCGTCAACCACACGGCGGACGTGATCAGGTACGCGGAGAACACGTACACGTACGTCGACAAGGCGGACTCGCCGTACACCGACATCGACGGGCAGCCGTTCGAGGACCGCAACTACGCGACCTCGCGGGAGTTCCCGAAGACGGACGCCACGTCGTACCCGTACACCCCGGTCTTCGGCAGTAAAGCGGACTCGACCGTCAAGAAGCCCTCGTGGCTCAACGACGTGAACATGTACCACAACCGCGGTGACTCGACCTTCGCCGGCGAGAACAGCGAGTACGGCGACTTCCAGGGCCTCGACGACCTCTTCACCGAGCGTCCCGAGGTGGTCGAGGGCATGACGAAGATCTACGGTGACTGGGTCAAGAACACCGGCATCGACGGGTACCGCCTCGACACCGTCAAGCACTCCAACCTGGAGTTCTGGCAGCAGTGGGCGCCCGGCGTCCAGAAGGCCGCGGCGAAGGCCGGCAAGAAGGACTTCTTCATGTTCGGCGAGGTCTACAGCGCCGACCAGGAGATCCAGTCGACCTATGTGCGTGAGGGCAACCTCCAGGCGACCCTGGACTTCTCGTTCCAGGAGACCGCGCGCGGCTTCGTCACCGGCAACAGCGGCGCGGACGCGCTGACCAGCCTGTACGCCAAGGACGACCTCTACACCGCCCGGGACACCGGCGCGGACCGGCTGCCGACCTTCCTCGGCAACCACGACATGGGCCGGATCGGCTCCTTCATCGCCGCCGCGGCGACCGCCGACACCCAGCTCAAGCGCGACCAGCTCGCCCACGAGCTGATGTTCCTGACCCGGGGCCAGCCGGTCGTCTACTCCGGTGACGAGCAGGGCTTCACCGGGCCGGGCGGCGACAAGGACGCCCGCCAGGACCTGTTCGCCAGCAAGTCGGCGGACTACCTGGACGACGACCTGATCGGCACCGACCGCACCCACGCGGTCGACAACTACGACACGGCGCACCCGGTCTACCAGACGATCTCCGCGCTGGCGAAGCTGCGCAAGGCGAACCCGGCGCTGGTCACCGGCACCCAGGTGACCCGGTACGCGGCCGAGGGCCAGGGCGTCTTCGCGGCCTCCCGCATCGACAAGGCCAAGCGCGGCGAGTACGTGGTCGCGGTCAACAACGCCACCACCGCGCAGACCGTCAGCTTCGCCACCGGCACGCCGAACGCCACGTTCGCCGGGATCTACGGCGGCGCGCAGGCGGTCACCTCGGACGCCGACGGCAAGATCACCATCACCGTGCCGGGACTGTCCTCGGTCGTCTACAAGGCGGGCACCGCGATCGCCGTACCCGCAAGCGCTCCGACCGTGACCATCAGCAGCCCGAAGGCCGGCGCATCGGTCGCCACCCGCACCGAGATCGTCGCCGACGTCATCGGTGACCCGCTGTCCACCGTGACCTTCGCCGCCCAGGCCGGCAACGGCGAGTGGAAGCTGCTCGGCACCGCCGACAAGGCGCCGTACCGCGTCTACCATGACCTGACCGGGCTCGCCGGGAACACCCCGGTCCGCTACAAGGCGGTGGTCCGCGACAGCAAGGGGCGTCTCGCGTCCTCGACCACGAACATCACCGTCGGCACCCCGGTGGCGCAGTCCACCGCCGGGTACGCGGTCGTGCACTACCAGCGGCCCGACGGCGGGTACGACGACCAGAACCTGTACGTGTGGGGCGACATCGACCCGTCGATGTCCACCACCTGGCCGGACGGGCAGCCGTTCACCGGCGAGGACTCGTACGGCAGGTTCGCCTACGTGAAGCTCAAGCCGGGCGCGAAGAGCGTCGGGTTCGTGGTGGTCGACGACGAGGGCAACAAGGACGTCGACGCCGACCGGACGATCACCATCGGCGCCAACCCGGAGATCTGGATCAAGCAGGGCGACGCCGCGGTGTACCCGACCCGGCAGGCGGCCACCGGCCAGCCCGACCCGGCACAGGACCCGAACAAGGCGATCCTGCACTGGAAGCGCGCCGACGGGAACTACGACGGCTGGGGCCTGCACGTCTGGGCCGGCGCGGCCGGCCCGACCGACTGGTCGAGCCCGCTGCTCCCGGCGCGGATCGACAGTTACGGCGCGGTGTTCGAGGTGCCGCTCGCGGCCGGCGCGACGTCGCTGAGCTACATCATCCACCGGGGTGACGAGAAGGACCTGCCGACCGACCAGTCCCTCGACTTCGCCAAGGCGGGGCGTGAGGTCTGGCTGCTGGCCGGCCAGGAGGCGCGCCTGCTGCCGCTGGTGAAGACCACCACCGCCGGCGGCGGCGTGGTGGACGTGACCAAGTCGGCCGCGGTCTGGCTGGACCGGGGCACGATCGCCTGGAAGACCGGCACGGGGACCACGCTCGAACCGGTCGGCGCGGGGACGGACGGCAAGATCTACAACCTGGTGTACGCCGCCAACGGTGGCATCGGGGTCGCTGACGGTGAGCTGACCGGGACCTACTCGACGCTTGCTCTCGCCGCGCGGCGCAACGGCCTCACCGAGGCGCAGCGTGAGGAGTTCCCGCACCTGTGGCAGTACGGCGCCTTCAACCTCAGAAATACTGATGTTTCGAACATTCTGCGCGGCCAGGTCGTGGTCACCGAGCGCGACGCCACCGGCAAGCTGCTCTCTGCCACGGGCGTCCAACTGTCCGGTGTCCTCGACGACATCTACGGTGCGGCGGTGAAGGAGAACCTCGGCCCGGTCGTCAACGGCAGGAAGGCGAGCGTCGCCGTCTGGGCGCCGACCGCCCGCAGCGTCGAACTGGAGCTGTACGACACCGCCGGCCAGGCCACCCCGGCGCTGGTCCCGCTGACCCGCGACAACCGCACCGGCGTCTGGTCCGGCCGCGGCGACTGGGCCGGCAAGTTCTACAAGTTCCGGGTGACGGCGTGGCAGCCGGCCGCGCAGAAGATCGTCACGGCGTCGGTGACCGACCCGTACTCGGTGGCTCTCACCGCCGACTCCACCCACAGCCAGTTCGTCAGCCTGTCCGACCCGGCGCTCGCTCCGGCGGGCTGGTCCGGCCTCAAGAAGCCGGCGGCTGTCGCCGCTGCGAAGATCCAGATCTCGGAGCTGTCGGTCCGGGACTTCTCGATCGCCGACAGCACCGTGGCCGCGGAGAAGCGAGGCACGTTCAGCGCCTTCACCTCTCCCTCCTCGGCCGGGATGAAGCACCTGGCCGAGATCTCCAAGGCCGGCGTCACCCACCTGCACCTGCTGCCGGCGTTCGACTTCGCCACCATCCCGGAGAAGCGCGCCGACCAGCAGCAGCCGCCCTGTGACCTGGCGTCGCTGCCGGCCGACTCGGAGGAGCAACAGGCCTGCATCGCCAAGGTGGCCGCCACCGACGGCTACAACTGGGGTTACGACCCGCTGCACTACACGGTTCCGGAGGGCGGCTACGCGGTCGACCCGGCCAAGCGCACCCAGGAGTTCCGCGGCATGGTCGCGGGCGTCAACCAGGCCGGCCTGCGGGTCGTCATGGACGTCGTCTACAACCACACCTCGGCCGCCGGCACGGACGCCAAGTCGGTGCTCGACCAGATCGTGCCCGGCTACTACCACCGGCTGCTCGAGGACGGCGCCGTCGCCAACTCCACCTGCTGCGCCAACACCGCGCCGGAGAACGCGATGATGGGCAAGCTCGTCGTCGACTCGATCGTGACGTGGGCCAAGCAGTACAAGGTCGACGGTTTCCGCTTCGACCTGATGGGCCACCACCCGAAGGAGAACATCCTGGCGGTGCGCAAGGCCCTCGACAAGCTCACGCTTGCGCGTGACGGGGTCGACGGCAAGAACATCTATGTGTACGGCGAGGGCTGGAACTTCGGCGAGGTGGCGAACGACGCCCGCTTCGTCCAGGCCACGCAGCTCAACATGGGTGGCACCGGGATCGGCACGTTCAACGACCGGCTCCGGGACGCGGTCCGCGGTGGCGGCCCGTTCGACGGCAACCCGCGCATCCAGGGCTTCGCGTCCGGTCTGGCCGGCGCCCCCAACGGCGATGCGGCCAACGGCACCGAGGCGGAGCAGAAGGCGCGCCTGCTGCACTACCAGGACCTGATCAAGGTGGGCCTGACCGGCAACCTGGCCGACTACACGTTCACCGACTCGGCGGACGCCGTCGTCAAGGGCTCGCAGGTCGACTACAACGGGGCGCCGGCGGGATACACCGTCGACCCGGGTGACGTGATCACCTACGTGGACGCGCACGACAACGAGATCCTGTACGACTCCCTCGCCTACAAGCTCCCGCAGGCGACCACGGCAGCCGACCGGGCGCGGGCCCAGTCGGTGGCGCTGGCCACCACGATCCTCGGGCAGGGCGCGGGCTTCGTCACCACCGGCAGCGAGCGGCTGCGGTCGAAGTCCCTCGACCGGAACTCGTTCAACTCCGGCGACTGGTTCAACGAGATCATCTGGGACTGCGCTGCCGGTAACGGTTTCGGTCGCGGTCTGCCGCCCAAGGCGGACAACGAGGCGAAGTACCCGTACGCCAAACCGCTCCTCGCCGACAAGTCCCTGGTTCCGGACTGCGCCGCGATCAACCTGACCGACGCCACCTACCAGGAGCTGCTGAGGATCCGGAAGTCCACGCCGGCCTTCGGTCTCGCCACCGGCAAGGCCGTCCAGCAGCGCGTCGCGTTCCCGCTCTCCGGCCGGAACGAGACCCCGGGCGTGATCACCATGACGATCGACGCCCGCGGCGTGGACCGCCAGTACAAGTCGATCACTGTCGTCTTCAACGCCGGCACGACCACCGCCACCCAGACGGTGCCCGCGCTCGCCGGCAAGAAGGTCGCCCTGCACCCGATCCAGCGGTCGTCCGCGGACCCGGTGACGCGTACCGCCTCCTTCGCGGCCGCCACCGGAACGCTGACCGTCCCTGCCCGAACGGTCTCGGTCTTCGTGCAGAACTGAGAAGCCGGCCGGACCGGCGCCGTCCCCTTCCACCACGGCGCCGGTCCGGTCCTCTCCCTGATCACGGCCACTGCTCACCTCGCTTGCCGCGGGGGTGGGTGGTGGCCGTTTCCATGCTTGCTTGCTGGGGGGACGGTTGTGGGCGGGGCATGGCTCACTCCGGGCGGTCAGGCTCGATCCCTCCGTGAGCCATGCCCCGCCCACAACCTCGCGTGGATCCGGAATCCGGTCCGCTGTCAGCTCACGGCCACCTTTCCTTGCGGTCTGTCGACCCTGCTGATGTACGCCGTAAGCCCCGCCCCGCACCAACCGTTCCATCTCGCCTCCCACTGCTATCTGTCGCCGCCCGCCGCCCGCCGCCCGCCGCCCGCCGCCCGCCGCCCGCCGCCCGCCGCCCGCCGCCCGCCGCCCGCCGCCCCTCCGCCGCTCGTCCCGCCGCCCGTCGCCCGCTCGCCGCCGCCGCCGCGGCTCGCGATCTTGTGCGAGGCGCACCGGCCTCGCTGGCCCAAGATCAGTAAGGCCCGCGATCTTGGATTCGGAACACCGGCTTCCCGGATACCGGCGCACAAGAAGGGGCACGATGCCGATCTTGGGTACCTCGACCCGGTGGCGAATTCCCAAGATCAGGCATGGGCTACGGTCCCGCAGCGCACAAGTTCGCACGCGGCGATCGCTGTGGGCGGGAGTTCGACGGCGAGAGCGTCACCCCGGGCCGGCTTCTCCGGGTGCATTCTGGAGGCATGAGCGTCGACTGGACCCATGTGCTCCATGAACAGCTCGATCTGCACTGGCGTGCCCAATTACGTCCCGGTCTCGACGGTTTGACCGACGAGGAGTATTTCTGGGAGCCCGCGCCCGGCGCCTGGAACGTCCGCCGCCGTGGCACCAGCACCGCGAAGATGGCGGCCGGCGATGGGGACTTCACGATCGACTTCGAGTTTCCCGAGCCGGTTCCGGCGCCGGTCACCACGATCGCCTGGCGTCTCGGCCACATCATCGTCGGCGTTCTGGGCGCCCGGGTCGCGAGTCATTTCGGCGGTCCGGCGGTCGATTACGGCAGTTTCACCTACGCAGCCACCGCGGCTGGGGCGCTGGAGCAGCTCGACACCGCGTACGCCGGCTGGAGTGCCGGTGTCACGGCCCTGGACGAGAAGGGTCTGACGCGGGAGTGCGGTCCGGCCGAGGGCCACTACGCCGCCGAGCCGATGAGCACGCTGATCCTGCACATCAACCGTGAGGTGATCCATCACGGCGCGGAGATCCTGCTGTTGCGCGACCTGCACCGGCACCGCTGAGCGGCGGTCAGGGGTTGAGGGCGGGCACCGAGAGACGGTCCCGGAGCTGGTCGGCGGGCTGCGGGCGGCCCAGGTGGTACCCCTGGGCGTACTTGCAGCCCATCACGGTGAGCAGGGCCAGCTGGTCGGCGTCCTCGACGCCCTCGGCGACGACGCGCAGGCCGAGCGTGTGGCCGAGCTGCATGATCGCGCTGACCAGTTCCTGCTGGCGGCCGTTGCCGACCAGGCCGTTGATGAACGAGCGGTCGATCTTGAGGACGTCGACCGGGATGTCGCGCAGGTAGCCCAGTGACGAGTACCCGGTGCCGAAGTCGTCGATCGCGATCTTCACGCCGAGCTGCCGCAGTTCCTCGAGGCGGGCCGAGGTCACCGCGAGGTCGCGCATCATCACCGTCTCGGTGAGTTCCAGGGTCAGGCAGTGCGGGGACAGGCCGGTGGTGGCCAGGGCGTAGGCGACGTGGTCGGTGAGGTCCGGCAGTTCCAGGTGGGCGGCGGACAGGTTGACGCTGACCCAGGCCGGCGCGGTCGCCGGGCTCTCCTCCTGCCAGCGGCGGACCGTGCGGCAGGCCTCGAGGAGGATCCACCGGTCGATCTCGATGATCATGCCGGTCTCCTCGGCGAGCGGGATGAACGAGCCCGGCTGCTGCAGCCCGCGGTGCGGGTCCTGCCAGCGGACCAGGGCCTCGGCCCCGGAGACCTGGCCGCCGGGCAGTGCCACCACGGGCTGCAGGTGCAGGCGCAGTTCGCCGCGGTGGACCGCCTCGCGCAGGCGGTTCTCCTGGTCGAGCCGGTGCAGCAGTTGTTCGTGCATCCGGGTCTCGAACACCATGAAGCGGTTCTTGCCGAGGTCCTTGGCGGCGTACATGGCCACGTCGGCGTTGCGGACCACCTCGTCGGCGTCGGTGAACCGGGCCGCGTCCGGGACGACGCCGATGCTGACCGTCACCACCGCCTCCCGGCTGTGCACCACGAACGGCCGGGCGATCGTGTCGAGGCAGGCGCGGGCCAGTTCCTCCACTATCGGCCTGCCGGCGGCCTCCAGCAGGACGGCGAACTCGTCGCCGCCGAGCCGGGCCACCGTGTCGTGCGGGCGCAGGACCGCGGTGAGGCGTTCCGCGGCGGTACGCAGCAGCAGGTCGCCGGCGTTGTGCCCGAGGCTGTCGTTGACCCGTTTGAACCCGTCCAGGTCCAGGTAGAGCAGGGCGATCTCCTCGCCGGAGGCCCGGGAGCGGGTGAGCGCGTGTTCGAGCCGGTCGAGCAGCAGCTTGCGGTTGGGCAGTCCGGTCAGGCCGTCGTGCAGGGCCTGGTGGCGCAGGTCGTACTCCAGGTCCCGCTGCCGGGTCACGTCGCGCAGCACGATCACCGCGCCGACCTTCTCGATCTCGCTGATCGTGTACTCGACCCGGACCGCGGTGCCGTCCGGCCGCTGCAGGCGTCCCTCGTGGGTGCCGCTGACCAGGCCGGCGCCGGCTTCCGGGAGCAGCACCGTCGCCTCCCGCTGGAGCAGCCCGCCGACGCCGAGCCCGGTGATCCGCCCGGCGGCCTCGTTGGCGAAGGCGATCCGCCCGCCGGAGTCGATGCCGCAGATGCCCTCGCCGGCGTTGGCCAGGATGCTGTCGGTGTACTCCTTGGCGAGGATCTCCCGGGCGGAGCGTTCCAGCTGTTCGGCCATCGAGTTGAAGGCCCGGGCGAGCCGGCCGATCTCGTCGCCGCCGTCCCAGGGCACCCGCTGGGAGTAATCGCCGCCCCGGATGGTGCGGACCGCCGTGGTGAGCGAGGTGATCCGGCGGGTCAGCGAGCCGGCCAGCACGAGGCCCAGGCCGAGCACCAGCACGATGACGACGACGGCGGCGACCAGGGTGATCAGCTGGGACTGGCGGGTCGCGGCCATCATCTGGTCGTAGATCGGGGTGTACTCGACGATCACCGCGCCGACCGTCTTGCCGGCCTTGTTGTGCATCGGCACCACGACCTGCTTGATGCCGCCGGGGTAGTCGTCGCTGGTCTCGACGAAGACCCGGGACTGCCCGTCGGCGATCGTCCTGCCCACCTCGTTGCCGAGGTCGTGGTCGAAGAACTGGCCGACGTTCGCGAGGACCACGTCGCCGATGATGTATTTGGCGTAGTCGACCACCACGGCGTCGCGGTGCTGGGTCTCGTGCAGCCGCTGCAGGTAGTTGTTGAGCGCGGTCGCGCTGTAGTACAGGGGCGAGACGATCTCGCTCGTGCTGGCGACCGGCAGTCCCAGCGTGACGTCGAGGGCGACGCTCTGGCCGAGCCGAATGGCCTCCTGGGTGGCTGCTTTCTCGGCCGATGCGGCGTTGGCGTGCCAGGCGACCATGGCGGTCGCCGCCACCAGCAGAGCGACCAGCAGATAACCGCCCAGAAGCTTTTGACGTACGTTCATTCTCGCCCCCACCCCCGACGTTGCCCTACTTCGGCAGGTCAGATGCGGGGATGAAGGGAAAAATCAGGAAACGCCGCTTCCGGCCCGCTCGCGTGACGACGCTCGCCCGGCGATGCCGATCCCGGCGGCGATCACCGTCGCGACCCCGGCGGCCACCCCGACCACCAGCGTGGGCAGATCGAACAGTTTGAGCGCGCTGGCCAGCAGCACGATCACGAGTGCGGCGCGGACCAGGCCGCCCGGCGCCCGCGAGGAGATCCGGGAGCCGATCAGCACGCCCGGGATGGAGCCGAGGATCACCGCCCCGGCGATGTCGAGCTGCAGGTCGCCGAAGAGCGCGTGGCCCAGCGCCGCCGCGGTGACCAGCGGGACGGCCTGGATCAGGTCGGTGCCGACCAGGTCGTTGGCGCGCAGCGCCGGGTAGAGGGCGAGTAGCGCCACGATGATCAGCGAGCCGGAGCCGACCGAGGTGAGCCCGACCACCAGGCCGCCCATCACGCCGATCAGCACGGTCGGCACCGGCTTCACGGTGATCGGGGCGGCCGGCCCGTCCCCGCCGCGGCGGCCGGTCCAGGCCTTGAGCAGCATGCCGCCGGCGGCCAGCAGCAGCGCCACCCCGAGGGCGATCCTGACGGCGTGCTGGACGCTCTCATCGCTGCCGAACAGGTCGAGCAGCAGCACGCCCAGGAACGCGCTGGGGATGCTGCCCACGCAGAGCCAGCGGACCAGACTCCAGTTGACGGTGCCGCGGCGGGCGTGCACCCAGCCGCCGAACGGTTTCATGATCGCGCTGGCGGCCAGGTCGCTGGAGATCGCGGCGACCGGATGGACGCCGAAGAGCAGCACCAGGATCGGGGTCATCAGCGCGCCCCCGCCCATCCCGGTGAGCCCGACGATGATGCCGACACCCAGCCCGGCCAGCGCCATGATCGGATCCATGAGGCGTCAGCCTGCCGGACGAACGCCTGTCTTGTCTACTAAATCAGTTGAGATTGTCGAGTTTCCGGCGGTGATGACGAGGCTGATGTCGGACGCGCTCAGCGGGCGCGCGAAGTGGAAGCCCTGAGCGAACCGGTAACCGGCCTGATGCAGGCGTTCGGCCTGCTCAGCGGTCTCCACTCCCTCGGCGACCGCCTGCATCCGCAGACCCTCGGTGATGCCGATCAGGCTGTCCACGATCACCGCCTGCCGGCTCGGCGTGGTCACCCCGTCGACGAACGACTTGTCCACCTTCAGCCAGCCCACCGGGCAGTCCACCAGCAGGCTCAGCGACGACTGGCCGGTGCCGAAGTCGTCCAGCGCGATGCTCAGGCCCTGCCCGGCCAGCGCCCGGATCGCCTCGAGCGCCATACCGGTGCCCATCACCGCGGTCTCGGTGACCTCCACCACCAGGCGGGCCGGGTCCAGCCCGGCCGCCGACAGCAGCGCCGCCATCTCGTCCGGGAAGCCCGGTTCGCCCAGCTGCCGGGCCGACACGTTGACGCTGACCTTGGCCGGGGCGTCCGGGCCGTGTTCGCGCTGCCAGCGGGCCGCCTGCCCGATCGCCTGTTCGAGCACCCAGCGGCCGAGTTCGACGATGTGGCCGTTGCGCTCGGCGAGCGGGATGAACACGGCGGGCGAGACCAGGCCGTGTTCCGGGTGCCGCCAGCGGACCAGCGCCTCCACCCCGGCGAGCCGGCCGTGCGGCAGCTCGACGATCGGCTGGAAGAGCAGGAACAACTCGTCGCGGATGATCGCCTGGCGCAGGTCGGCGGCGAGCCGGGCGTCGGTGGCGGCGAGCTGGTCCATGATCGGGTCGAACCAGGTCCAGCGGGCGCCGCCGGCGGTCTTGGCCGCGTACATCGCCACGTCGGCGCGGCGCAGCAGCTCCCCGGCGGTGTCGTCGGGCCGGCTCGCGGTGATGCCGACGCTGACCCGCGGCGCCATCTCCAGGCTGCCGTCCAGCACCGGCGCCTGCACCACGGCCAGCAGTTCCCGCATCAGCTCGCCGGTGCCGGCCTCGGTCAGGCCGGGCAGGAGCAGGGTGAACTCGTCGCCGCCGAGCCGGGCCACGGTGTCCTCCGGGCGCAGCCGGTCCCGCAGGCGCCGGCTGATCGTCCGCAGCAGCGCGTCGCCGGTGTGGTGGCCGTACCGGTCGTTGATCGTCTTGAAGTCGTCCAGGTCGAGCAGGGCGACCACGAACGGCTCGCCGGCGGCCAGACGGGCGGTGATCTCGTCGGAGTACGCCGACCGGTTGCCGATCCCGGTGAGCGCGTCGTGCGTCACCTGGTGGTCGAGCTGCTTGAGGCTGGCGTCGACGGTGTCCAGCAGGCTGGCGTTGTCGCGCAGGGTGGTGAGCTGCCGCAGCACCACCAGCACGGTGACCGCGGTGGCGGCGACGGCCATCAGCAGGTTCTCGCCGCCGCCGGGCGCCACGTAGTGCAGCACCGTGGCGTAGAGCAGGACGACCGAGAGGTACGGGACCACGCTGAACCGCCGCGACACCGGCCGGGCCTGCGGCTGCCGGTCACTGCGCAGGCGCTGCCGGCGGGCGGCCAGGATCGCGGTGATCGCCGACATCGGGAACGCGACCAGAATGGTGTGCAGGTACGGCCGGTCGACGATGAACGGCGCGACCGCCCCCATCGCGGCGGCCAGCCCGACCCCGGCGGACAGGATGTGCAGGGCGCCCCGGTCCAGCCGGCCGGCCCCGGCGAACGCCACCTTCACGAAGGTGATCAGCGAGACCACCGCGACCACGATGATCACCACGACCGAGCGCGGGGTGGCGTTCGGCGACGCCGAGAAGTCGATCCGGCTCAGCGAGTAGTGCCAGACCAGCACCCCCGCGGTGATCACGATGATGCCGGTGTCCAGACCGAACCGCAGCCAGTCGCCACGGGAGCGCTGCCAGGTCGGCAGCCGCAGCAGCGCGATCAGGACCATGGCGAGCGCGAGCGCGAAGCCCGTCTGGGTGCGCAGCGAGATCACCTGGGAGAGGACCGGGCCGGCCAGCGCGTCGTACATGCCGCTGAACAGGGCCGGGATCAGCGTCGCGCAGCCGATGCCGAGGCGGGCCCAGAACTTGCGGGTGTCCGGGTCCAGGTCGGCGCAGCGGGCGGTCCGGGCGCACTCGTACGTGGCCAGACCGGCCAGCGCCGGGAGGGTGAGCCACGGCAGGACCGGGATGCTCCAGACGTGCCAGAGCCCGATGACGAACCACGCCAGCACGAAGACGGCGAGGCTGAGTGTGATCAGGAGCGGCGGATCGAGCCGGCGTCGGACCTGCATGCCGGAACAATCGGGAGCCGGGCGTCCGGGCGTAGGAAATGTCGGGCCGATCGCAATTCTCAAGACCGCCTCAGCCGGGCCGATCACTACGCCTCGAACGGCGGCCGCACGGACCGCCCGTACCCGGAGGTGCCCGCCCGGTGGATCCGCTGCTGCTGCTTCTGCGCGAAGAGATGTCCCACCGCCTGTCCGGCGTCGCCGGCACGATGGCCGCGACCATGGAGGTGCTGACCGCCACCCGCGAGATCGCCGGCGACGTACGCGGCACCGAGGCGCTGCGGGCCGCGATCGAGGAGCTCGGCGCCACCCGGCAGAACCTGCTCGACCAGGCCCGCACCCTGGAGGCGTTCGCGCCGAGGGGATAGCCTCGGCGTCACCGGGGTAACTGCCAGCGACATGGAGCGACTGGAGTGGCTCGCCGTGGTCCGGCACGGCTTGAGCACCGGCAACGTGACCGCCCAGGAGGCCGAGACCGCCGGCCTGGAGCTGATCGACATCCCGGAACGCGACGCCGACGTGCCACTGGCCCCGGAGGGCCGGGAGCAGGCCGAGGCCGTCGGCCGGTTCCTCCGGGAGAACCCGCCCGACGTGGCGATCGTCTCGCCCTACCTGCGGACCCGGCAGACCGCGGAGATCGCGCTCGGCGACAGCGGTGTCCCGGTCGTCGTCGACGAGCGGCTGCGCGACCGTGAGCTGGGCGTCCTCGATCTGCTCACGGCCCGGGGCGTGCAGGCCCGGCTGCCGGACGAGGCGGCCCGGCGGTCCCGGCTGGGCAAGTTCTACTACCGGCCGCCGGGCGGCGAGTCCTGGGCCGACGTGCTGCTGCGGCTGCGCGCCCTGCTGCGCGAGATCCGCGAGGACCACCCCGGCGGGCGGGTGGTCCTCTTCGCGCACGAGGCGACCGTGCTGATGGTCCGCTACCTCGCCGAGAAGATGAGCGAGCCCGAGCTGATGGAGCTCGCCCACCGGACCGCCATCGCGAACTGCTCGATCAGCAGCTGGCGCGGCGAGCAGCCGGAGCTGTTCAACTCGGTCGACCATCTGCGCCGCGAGGACGCCCCGCACACCCGGCAGGAGGACGTCAATGCCGAGCCGGTCTGAGGAACGCGTCGTCACGCCCGCGCTGCTGCGGGACTGGGCGCTGCCGGAGCCGGAGGGCGACAAGACGTCCCGCGGCACCGTGCTGGTGGTCGGCGGCGCCCGCTGCACCCCGGGCGCGGTGCTGCTGGCCGGGCTGGCCGCGCTCCGGGCCGGCGCGGGCCGGCTGCAGATGGTGGTCGCGGGGGAGTCGGCGGTGCCGCTGAGCATCGCCGTGCCGGAGGCCAAGGTGCTCGGCTTCGGCCCGGACGGCGAACCCACCGAACAGGTCCTGGAGCTGGCCGGGCGGGCCGACGTGATCGCGCTCGGACCCGGCCTCGACGACATCGACGGTACGATCCGGCTGATGGGGGCGGTGCTCGGCGCCGCGTCCGCGGACACCGGGGTGGTGCTGGACGCGTACGCCCTCGGTGCTCTCAGCAAGGAACCCGCGCTGCTCACCCAGTCCCGCGCCGTGCTCACCCCCAACCTGGTCGAGGCCGGGCACCTGCTGGGCCGCGAGCTCGGCGACGACCTGGCCGGCGCGGCCGCCGAGCTGGCGTCCCGGCATCAGGCGGTGGTCTCCCTCTACGGCCACATCGCGGCGCCCGACGGCCGGGCCTGGCGGGAGGAGAGCGGCCACATCGGGCTCGGCACCTCCGGCAGCGGCGACGTGCGCGCCGGGATCGTGGCCGGGCTGCTCGCCCGCGGCGCGGATCCGGCACAGGCGGCGTGCTGGGCGGCGTTCGCGCATGCCGTCGGCGGTCAGCGGCTGGTCCCACGGTACGGCCGGGTCGGCTTCCTGGCCCGCGAACTGGTCGACGAGGTGGCATCGACGATTGCCTCGGTCTGAAACGGGTACGCCGTGTTACGACACCGTTACGACAAGAGAAGGGATGCTCTGTCATGACGACCGCCCGCGAGATCATGAGCCGCGACGTCACGTGCGCGCAGGAGAAGGAGACGCTGGCCGAAGCCGCGCGCAAGATGGCCGACCTCAACGTCGGCTCACTGCCGATCTGCGGCGACGACAACCGGCTCCACGGCATGATCACCGATCGTGACATCGTGCTCAAGGCGGTGGCGCAGGGCCGCAACCCCGGCGAGGTCCTGGCCGGTGAGCTGGCCCAGGGCAAACCGGTGACGATCGGCGCCGACGACGACGCCGCCGAGATCCTGCGCACCATGGCCCAGCACAAGGTGCGCCGCCTCCCGGTGATCGACGGCCACCAGCTGGTCGGCATCGTCGCCGTCGCCGACGTGGCCCGCGCGCTGCCGGACAACCCGGTCGGCGACCTGATCGACGCCATCAGCGAGTAACACACGCCCGGGGGAGGGGCGGTGCGGCTGCCGTCCCTCCCTCGTCATGCCGCGACCGTGACCCGGCCCTTCCCGGCGGACTTCGCCGCGTACATCGCGGTGTCCGCGTCATGCATCAGCGCGTCCGCGTCCGCGTGATCGCGCCACACCGCCACCCCGATGCTGCCCCGCGGCGCCAGCTCCACCCCGGACACCACCAGCGGTTCCTGCACCGAGGTCAGCAGACGTTCGGCGACCAGCACCGCGTCCTCCGGCGAATCCATGCCGTCGAGCAGCACCGCGAACTCGTCGCCGCCGAGCCGGGCCGCGGTGTCCGCGCCCCGGATCCCGTCGCGCAGCCGCTGGGCCACCGCCACCAGCAGCTGGTCGCCGGCCGCGTGCCCGTACGTGTCGTTGACCGCCTTGAACCCGTCCAGGTCGAGCAGCAGCAACGCGACCGGGCTGCCCCGGCGGGCCCGGGCGGCGGCCTGCTCCAGGTGGTCGCGCAGCAGCGGCCGGTTCGCCAGCCCGGTCAGGTTGTCGTGGAACGCCTGATGACGCAGGTCGGCGGCGTGCTCGGCGTTGCGCAGGCCCAGCACGGTCTGCGCGGCCAGGGCCTCCAGCGACGGCATCACGTCGGCGGGGATCGGCACGTCACCACCGACCATCAGGGTTCCGTAGTGGTGCTTGTCGCTGCGCAGGGTCAGCGTCACCCGTACCGCGGAGATGTCGCCGGCCAGCAACGCGGCCGGGACCGGGCCGGCGACCGTGCTCACCGCCTCCCCGCCCGGGGTGTTGCCGGTGACCGCCGACCAGCCGCCCGGCAGACCCCCCAGCAGCTCCTCCGCCGCCTCCGCCGCGTGCCGGCAGATCGTCTCCCGGTCCGACGTGGTGACCAGGGTGGACCCGAGCCGGGCGAAGACCCGCTCGCGGGCCGCGGCCTGCTCCTGACGCCGGGTGCTCTCCGCGACCGCGGCCGTGAACAGCGCCAGCGGCGGCACCCCCGCGGTCTGCTGAAGAAAGACACCGAGCTGACCGGGTTCGGTCAGAGCGATCGCGGCCACCGACGCGGCGAAGAGCGAGACGGTGAGCAGCAGCGCGTGCCGCCAGGTGCCGTAGAGGCCGCGGAACGAGACCGTCACGAACAGCAGGCCCAGGGTGATCAGCCAGTTGTGCGAGCCGTACCCGATCAGGCCCAGCGCCAGCGCCTCCACCGGCGCCGCCCACAGCGGGAACCCGCCGCGCCGGTACCCGCGCAGCCACCACCAGCCCAGCGTCACCGCGGCGGCGACCGCCGCGACCCGCCATCCCAGCGGCGCGTCGTCGCTGCCCAGCGTGCGCGGCACGGTGGTCACCAGGTTGAACAGGATGAAGATCAGGAAGAGCCAGCGGATGCGAGCGCCGAGGTGTCGCGGCGGTGCCATCCGGCGGAGCCGGTCCGGTGCCCGTGTCATGCGATCATGATCGGCACGTCAGCCGTCGAATGAAGCCCAGTCCAGTCCGAGCCGGCGCAGCCGGCGCAGCGCCGACCGGTTGCGGGCGCCCACGTAGACCTCGAACCAGTCCGCGTCGCCCCCACCGACCAGAGCGATCAGATCCGGTCCGGCGTAGAGCCGCGAGTGCGCGCACGGCCAGCGCAGCGGCCGTAGCGGCACCCGGCGCAGCGGCGCGACGATCCGCCGGGCCTGCGCCCGGTCGGTGAACGCCATCCCGCCCGGGCTGCCGTCGATCGCCGCCCGGGCCAGGACGGACAGCAGCAGGAACGCCCCGAGCCGCTCCCGCTCCCGCAACGGCTGATCACTGAGTCCGTCGTAGTAGACGTGCGGATCGTCCACCCCCGCGTCGATGAGCAGCCGGAACGTCCCGTCCCCGCCCTCCCCGAAGATCAGCGTGCCGTCCGGGCCGCCGGCCCGCGGCTCCGGGTGCACGCGCAGCGCCCCGCGATAGAGCCCGGCCCGCCCGGCCGCCGCCCGGTGGAACGCCCGCAACGGCTCCGGCTGGCCCTCCCCGGCCACCGGCTCCCCGGGCGGCACATCGGCGTACCAGTCGGCGGTGAACTGCTCCAGGGCCTTGACCGGGTCGTCCGGCAGCAGGTCCAGCCAGTCCGTGCCGGGCTGCCCGGCGACCGTGCCGGCCGTCGTCAGCAGATGCTCCGGAAGCGGCGTGTCCAGCCGCAGGTCCACGCGCTGCAGCACGCCCCGGCGCCGGCCCAGCCCGGTGACCCGGGCGGTGCCCAGCGTCAGACAGCCGCCGGGCAGCCTCGCGAACACCCGCAACCCCGGGCCGTCCCCACCGGTCATCCGGCCCTCCACCAGGCGCGGGAACGGCCCCGGAACGGTCAGGTCCTCGGCGTTGCGCACCCCGGCCACGATCACGACGGTGGCGTCCGGCCCGGCCGCGAACCGGGCCTCCCCGGCCTCGTGCACCCGCGCGCCGGGCCCGGCCGCAGCGAGGGCATCGGCCTCGGCGACGACGGACCAGAGGCGGATCTCCACCGGCCCACGGTAGATGCCGCCCGCCAGAGCCGGTCAGTGGTCCTCGTGGTCGAGCGCCCGCGCCGCGCACAGGAACGTGCCGCCGACCGCGAACGCCCCCAGCACCGCCAGCGAGATCTGCGTCTCGTGGTCGACCTGACGCTCGTACGTCGCCTGGTCGACGACCGTCTCCCGGTTGTTGTCGACCAGCACGTACCGCCCGCCCTGCTGTTGCGGGGCGCCGTCGAGCGCCACGAACGCCAGCACCAGCGCCAGCCAGAACCCGGCGAACACCAGCGCCGCCAGCGCCGCGCCCCACATCGGCACGTGCGGCGGCACCCAGGACGCCAGCCGCCACAGCCGGCGCGGCTGCTGGGTCCGGTATCCGCGCCGGTTCGCCAGGATGCCGGCCGCGAACCCGGGCACGGTCAGGATCGCGGCGAACCCCACCGCGATCGGCGTGATCACCGGGCGGGCCCCGAGGGCCATCGCCACGATCAGGGCGGCCGACCACAGCACACCGGCCCCGCACACCACACTCAGCCACAACAGCCCGCGACGCGTGATCATCACCGCTGACGCTAGTGGCCGTGGTCCGTCAGTGGAGGCGGTTTCCCGCTACCGGGCTCGGCGCCAGCGTGACCGTCTCCCCGCGCCCGATCGGGCGTACCCCGTCCAGTGACCGTTCCCGGCAGGCGCCCAGATAGTCGCTCAGCGGCGACTTCATCACCCGGTAGTCGTCGTAGTGGATCGGCAGCGTCATCCGCGGCCGGATCAGCCCGGTCAGGTCGGCGCCCTGCCGCCCGTCCATGGTCAGCAGCAGCCCCAGCAGCCGGGTCCCGCCCAGGTGGATGAGCATCGCGTCGATCTCCCCGCAGCGTTCCCGGATCTCGCCGAGGAACGGCCGGTACAGGGTGTCCCCGGTGACGTACAGCCGCAGCATCGCCTGCCCGTCGACGGCCCACTCGATCAGCGACCCCATCACGTCCGGCAGCAGCCGGTCCACCAGCCCCGGCCCGTGCCGCCCCGGCAGCGCCGTCACCCGCAGGGTCTGCCCCTCCCGCCGCCACTCCTGGGCCTCCCAGGTAGGCAGCCCGAGCGTCTTCTCGAACCGCTTGCGCCGCAGCTTCCGCTGCGCCTGCGGGGTGGTCACGATGGGCATGTCCGCCGGGATCGCCCGGCGCGCCGCGCGATCGAAGTGGTCACCGTGCAGGTGCGACAACAGGACGGCGTCGGGCTTCGCCAATGGGGGGTACGCCACCGCGGGGTCCCGCAATCTCCTGCTCCACGCGCCGTACCCGAGGTACACCCGGCTCCCCGCCATCCCGAACGCCGGGTCGGTGAGCAGCGTGAACACCCCCAGCTTGAGCAGCGTCGTCGCATTCCCCACGAACGTCACACTCGCGTCGGTACTCATCTCCCGCGCCTACCCCCACCCCCACCCCGCAAACCGCTCGTACCCTGGCCCCGTGCCGGATCCCCGCCTGCAGCGCATCACCACCAAACTGGCCGAGGCCCGTTCCCGCCCCGAGTTGTGGAAGGACGACTTCGCGACGAAGGAGCACGCTTTCCGGGTCGGGCCACCGCTCCCGGAATCCGAGGTGGCCTCGTTCGAATCGCGGCACGGTGTGACCCTTCCGAAGGAATACCGCCTCTTCCTCCGTCATGTCGGGGACGGCATGGCCGGGCCGGGATATTGGTTGCACCCGCTCGCCGAGACCGGCCCTCGTGGCCTGGCCCGGCCCAGCCCTTATCTGCCCGGCCGCCGTTACACCGGCGACTGGGAGGAACGCTACGAGGAGCCACCCGGCCCGGGCCGGGTGATGCTGCCCGGCACGCTGCCGGTCTCCGCCCACGGCTGTGGGCTGACCACGTTGCTGGTGGTGACCGGGCCGGCCCGGGGCCGGCTGATCAACGTCGACTTCGACAGCCGGAGCGACGTCCACGTGCTGGACGACCCCGACTTCCTGACCTGGTACGAGCGATGGCTGGACGAAGCCCTGGCCGGACGCTTCGAGAACTGGTTCGGCGAACGGTCACCGCTCGGCGAGGCGGAGTTGCTGGACCTGCTGACCGGGAACCCGTCCGCGGAATGCCGGGTGGCGGCCGTGGAGTCGCTCCGCATGGTCCTCGGCCTGCTGCGGGATCCGGATCGGCTGGTGCGGTCCAGCGGTGTTGCGGCCGTCGGATCTCTCGGGCTCGACCACCTGCACCCGGCGCTGCGGGACATGCGGAAGACCGAGACGGATCCGTGGGTCCGCCATCACCTCGACCGGTGCCTCTCACGCTCGGCGGATTCCTGGGCGGACCCATGGGCCACTGTCCCGCCCGGTGACGGATAGCCGAAACGCCTGCGTGACCGCACCCGCTGTTCCTAGAGTGATGCGATGGTCCTGCGTGGTGTGCTGCTGCCGATGCTGATCGCTGCCGGGCTGCTCGGTGCTCCGCCGGCGCCCGCGGCCGCGGTGCCCGCCCCGCCGCCGCTGCACCAGGGGTGGATCATCACCGAGCAGACGCCGTACCGCTGCCTGACCGGCGGTATCATCGGCACCCCCCTGCACACGACGGCCTGCGACCGGGCGAACAAGGCCCAGGACTTCTACCAGACCAGCGACGGTCATTTCACCCAGGGCGAGTTCTGCGTCCAGCCCCGCGGCACCCGGCCGGGGTCGAAGGTCAAGGTGTCGGCCTGCACCTACAAGCCGGAACAGAACTGGTGGTACACCACGACCCTGCAGGCCGGCGACAAGAAGGGCCGCTGCCTGACCGAGGTCTCCGTGGACAGCGTCACGGGCCAGGGCACCGTACGCCTCGAGGACTGCACCGGAAGGTCCAACCAGCAGTGGCGTTCCCTCAACCCCTGGTGAACCGCCACCCTTCCCCACCCCGACAACCGTCCCGGCCGACGGTCGCCGGCCGTCGTTCAGGTGGGTTTTCGGGTGGGCGTAGCCGTCGTGGCGTACAGCTGGCGGTTCGGCCGTCGGCCAGGCCGGTCTTGGGAGAGGTGTGACCGTCCTGGGGGACGGCTGGTGGTGTCTCAACTGCCGGGAGACAGCGGGGGAATCCGTGCGGGCGCGGTCACGGGCACCCCCGGCGATCGAGGATCGTTTATGGTTCCGGGATGGGGGAGGACGGTTGTGCCTGGTGCGGGGAGCGGCGTGACGAGACCGGCTTCGGGCTGCGGGTCTGGTCGGGGCGGGTCACCGACGCCTATTTCGCCCGGCGCGCGTTCGCCCGTGGCTGTGCCGTGGTGGTGTGGCGGGGCCGGCACGTGGTGGAGCCGATCGACCTGAGCCCGGTCGAGGCCGACCTGTACCACCGTGAGGTCCTGACCGTGGGCCGCGCCATCCGTGACTGTTTCCGGCCGGCGCGCCTGGATTTCGTGACCGCCGGCGATGACGAGCCGCACCTGCACACCCATGTGACCGCGCGGTATCCCGGCGACCCGCCGGACGTCCGGCTGATCCCGCCGCTGCTGGAGGAGCATGCCTGGCGTGCTGACGCGGCGGCGCTGCGGGTGTTGATGAACTGAGCGCGGGACAAACCCCGGAAAGAGGCGTACGCTCGTACGTCTCCGCGTCTTATTGGAAGGACGCGGAGTGAACCACTATTAGAATAAGCCTTGGGGGCCCGTGGTGTCAAGTCTGTCAAGTCCCGCGGACGCGTTCGCTGAGGAACAGGACCACCTCGCCGTGATCTACGGCCACCTCGACGAGATGCGAGAGCGGATCCGGGAGCGCCTGGCCGGCCAGTGGAGTCAGGCCGGCGGCACCCCGCAGGAGCGGCGGCAGCGCGACTTCGCCGCCCGGGACTACGCCGGCCGGCTGGCCCGGTACGAGGCCGTCGAGTCCGGACTGTGCTTCGGCCGCCTCGACCCGCACGACGGCGCCCCGCTGCGGATCGGCCGGCTTGGCCTGCGCGGGGAGGGGGAGGACCCGGTGCTGGTCGACTGGCGGGCGCCGGCGGCCCGGCCGTTCTATGTGGCGACCGCTGTCACCCCGTACGGCATGGCCCGTCGCCGTCATATCCGCACCCGTGGCCGTACCGTCACCGGTCTGGACGACGAGGTCTTCGATCCGGACCTGGCGGCCGTAGGCGGACCGCTGGTCGGGGAGGCCGCGCTGATCGCGGCCCTGGACGCGCATCGGACCGGCCGGATGCGCGACATCGTCGAGACGATCCAGGCCGAGCAGGACCGGGTGATCCGCTCGCCGGCCGGTGGGGTGCTGGTCGTGCAGGGCGGGCCCGGCACCGGCAAGACCGCGGTGGCCCTGCACCGGGCCGCCTACCTGCTCTACACCTACCGCGAGCAGCTCAGCGCACGCGGCGTGCTGATCGTCGGCCCGAACCCGACGTTCCTGCGCTACATCTCGCAGGTGCTGCCGTCGCTGGCCGAGACCGGGGTGCTGCTGGCCACGCCCGCCGACCTGTACCCGGGGGTGACGGCCCGGCGCGCCGAGACGCCCGAGGTGGCCGAGGTGAAGGGCCGGGCGGAGATGGTGGACTTCCTGGAGCAGGGGTTGCGGGACCGGCAGCGGGTGCCGGAGACGCCGCGCACGATCGAGGTGGACCGGCACGTGCTGCGCCTGGACCGGTACGACTGCGAGCCGCCCCGCCGCCGCGCCCGCGAATCGGGGCGGCTGCACAACCTGGCCCGCCCGATCTTTGTCGCCGGGATCCTGGACGTGCTCGCCGCCCAGGTCGCGGAGAAGATCGGCGACGACCCGTTCTGGGACGACCCGCTGGGCGCGGACGACGCGCCGGGCGTGCCGAACGTGCTGGACGACGCCGACCTCGCGGACATCCGCGGGGATCTGGCGGAGGACCCGGCGGTGCTCGCGCTCCTCGACGAGCTGTGGCCGGTTCTCACACCGGAGAGATTCCTGAGCGACCTGTACGCCTCGACCGCGCACCCGGAACTCCACCGTCCCGCCGGCGGCGGCTGGACCGCGGCGGACGTCCCGTTGCTGGACGAGGCGGCGGAGCTGCTCGGCGAGGACGACCGGGCGGCGCGGGCCCGCGCGGCGCTGATCGAACGGCGGCGGCTCGAGTACGCGCAGGGGGTGCTGGACATCAGCGCGGGCTCCCAGTCGTACGAGGCCGAGGACGACGTCGAGGCCGAGATCCCGAACGCCGCGGACGTGCTGGAGGCCGGGATGCTCGCCGAACGGTACGCCGACCGGCGGTCCCTGTCGGCCGCCGAGCGCGCGGCGGCGGATCGCAAGTGGGCGTTCGGGCACGTCATCGTCGACGAGGCGCAGGAGATCAGCCCGATGGCGTGGCGGATGCTGATGCGCCGGTGCCCGAGCCGGTCGATGACCGTCGTCGGTGACCTGGCCCAGACCGGTGCGCTGGGCGGGCCGGGGTCGTGGGGGGAGGTGCTGTCGCCGTACGTCGCCGATCGCTGGCGCCTCGCCGCGCTGACCGTGAGTTACCGGACCCCCGCGGAGATCATGTCGTTCGCCGGCCGGCTGCTCGCCGACGCCGTCCCGCCGATCGACCTGCCCCGGCCGGTCCGGTCCACCGGTGTGGGCCCGGACGAGCGGACCGGCGGCCCGGCCGACCTCGCCGCCCTGGTCACCGCCCGGACGGGCGGGCCGGGCAGTCTCGCGGTGATCACCCCGGTGAGTCGGCGGGCCGAGGTGGCCGCCGCCCTGCCCGGTCTCGGCCAGGACCTGGAGGAACCGGCCGTGCTGCTCACCGTCACGCAGGCGAAGGGCCTGGAGTTCGACGCCGTGGTCCTGGTCGACCCGGAGATCATCCGGACCGAGTCGCCGCGCGGGACCAACGACCTGTACGTGGCCCTGACCCGCGCCACTCAGCAGCTCACCGTGTTCCGGACGGAGATCTAGACGCGGCGTTTGGGGGTGTGGCGGCGGTAGGCGCTGACCGTCGGGTCGCCGGTGATCCAGAAGCGCCACGGCACGTCGTGGGCCGAGGTCACCCCGACCCGCGGTCCGGCCGAGACCGGCCCGGCCGGACCGTCCGGCGGCAGCAGCAGGGCCGGGCCGTCGCCGAACAGCGGCGTGTCGTTGGCGCTCCGGTCCAGCGCGAGCACCTGCAGCATCTTGGCCGGTCCGGCGGCCAGCCCGGCGTCGGTACGGGCCGCCGGGCGCCGCTGCCGGGCGAGTTCGATCCCGTCCACCACCTCGCCGGCCCGCAGCAGCACCGCCGCGGCCCGCCCGTCCTCGCCGCAGACGACGTTCGCGCAGAAGTGCATGCCGTAGATCTGGTAGACGTACAGCCGGCCGGCCGGGCCGAACATCACCGCGTTCCGGCCGGTGCGGCCCCGGTGCGCGTGGCTCGCGGGGTCCTCGCCGAGACCGCTGTACGCCTCCACCTCGGTGATCCGCACGGTCACCCCGTTCGCCCGGAGCCGCCATCCGAGCAACTCCCGGGCCGCCTCGTCGACCTGGTCCGCGGGTAGTTCCATCCACCGATACGTCACCGGTCCAGCCAAGCACGCGAGGTGCGCGGTCCGGCGGTCAGGGCAGCGTGTTACCGGTGGGTAGTGCGGATCTCCACCGACATCGATATAGTTCGTCGCCTCGGGTTCGGCGCGGGGAGCGGAACATGGGTCAGGCAGGGGAAACGCCGGAGGGCGCCGGGCTCGGCGCGCGGCTGGCGGCTGTCGGCGGACCGGACCTCCGGGACTTCGGGGCGGTGCCGTCCGGGCCGGGCGAGGCGGTGGCGGACACCCGTACCGCGAAGAGAAACCGCACCACCGTGATCGTCGCGGCCGCCGTCACCGTCGCCGTCCTGGGGTGCGTCGGCGCAGCCGCGTTCTCACTGATCGAAACCGGCAGCGCGCCGGAGAGCAGGCCCGCGAGCCAGGCGCCTGCCGCGCCGAGCGCCACCGGACCGGCAGTCGCCGGGCCGCAGCCGGTGAAGCAGGCGGTGCGCACCGCGAACGACCTGGACCGGGTCTGCGCGGACCGCTACTACCCGTCGGCGCCGAAGCTGCGCGGCGACGCCCCGCACCCGGTGCTGATCAGCGAGGGCACGCCGCACGCCACGTCCCGCACGACGCGGACGCTGAACCGGGCCGCCTTCACCGGGTCGTCCGGCGATCGCCGCACCTGGGCGCCGGAACCGGCCAAGGCGCAGCTCGTGGCCTGCCTGAACCTGACCGGCGCGGGCAAGCGGATCCGCGACTGCAAGTCCGCCGGCAAGACCCTGCCGCTGGTCGAGGGACGGTACACGCTGACCGTGTACGAGGTGGCCTCGCACCGCAAGATCCTGGAGAAGGCCCTGGCCGGGGCGGAGCGCGCCTGCCCGTTCGTGGTTCTGGAGAGCGACGGCGGCACGCTGCACAGCGAGGTCAGGGACCAGCAGCTGTACGACGTGCTGCGCAAGCCCGTCGAAGGCTAGGCCGCCCACCCGAGGAACCGTTCGTAGAGATCGGCCGGCGGGCCGCCCGTGCCGGCGGTCCAGTCGTCGATCGCCTCCAGCATGCACGAGCCCAAGTAGACCGACAGGCCGTGCGGGAAGTTCCGGTACTGCTCGGAGAGCTCGACCTTCGCGGTGGCGCACGGCCACGGCCTGCCGCAGACCCGGCAGTCCCACGACGGGCGCTCGCCGACGTGTTCGGTCCGCGGAACCAGCATTCAGCCCTCACCATGTGCGATTCGACGACTACACATTGGAGGGTGTAGTGACTTAGGCTCGCCCTCAAGCCGGATCGGTGAGAATCCCAGATTTGGATTCCCGCCGTCTCGCGCGTGGCGATCGGATCGTCTCGTTCGATACACCGGACAGTTGGCGGACCGCGGGGGACGACGAACATGACCGAGACGGGCTCGACCGTGCCGAGGCGGCAGGTCGGCCGGCTGCTGCGGCAGTTGCGTGAGCAGGCGGGCATATCGCTGATGGCGGCGGCACAGGAGCTGGAGTTCTCCCGCGCCCGGATGTACCGGATCGAGAACGGCGAGGTCCCGGTCCGCAAACATGACGTGATCGCCATGTGCGGCGTCTACTCCGCGCCCGATCACATGACCGAGGTGCTCATCGGCCTGGCGGCCGAGTCCAAGGCCAAGGGCTGGTGGCATGCGTACGGGGATGTCGTCCCCGCCTGGTTCGAGCTCTACGTCGGCATGGAGCAGGCCGCCTCCCGCCTGCGCTCCTACGCGCCCAGCGTGATCCCCGGACTGCTGCAGACCAGGGAGTACGCCGAAGCCGTGTTCCGCCGATGGCACGGCGACGACGAGGAGGCGGTGGCCAACGCGGTGGCCGTCCGCCTGGAGCGGCAGTCGCTGCTGAGCCGCCGCCTGCCCGAGGCGCCCCGTCTGGAGGTGGCCGTCGACGAGGGTGTGCTGCGCCGCTCCATCCCGGACGTCCACGGCATGCAGAAACAACTCGCCCACCTGGTCAACATGTCGACCCGGCCGAACATCAGCGTCCGGGTCGTCCCGTTCGCCGCCGGGCCGCACCAGGCCTCCAGCTCCGGGCAGTTCACCGTCCTGGAGTTCCCTGCCGTCGGCACCGCCTCGCCGGAGCCCACCACCATCTATTGCGAGAACCTCACCGGCGCCCTCTACCTGGATAAGCTCGCGGAGGTGGCGACGTACGAGTCGATCTGGGCCGAAATCGACGCGACCGCCCTGGACCAGTCCGATTCCGACGATCTCATCCGCATGATCATCGAGGAGAGCGATGGCTGATCTGACCGGTGCCGTGTGGCACAAGAGCACGCGCAGCGGCGGCAACGGGGGCGACTGCGTCGAGGTGGCCGGCAACCTTCCCGGCATCGTGGCGCTGCGGGACAGCAAGGACCCCGGCGGCGGCACGCTCGTCTTCAGCCGTGCCGAGTGGGCCGCGTTCCTGGCCGCGGTGCGAGCCGGCGCTTTCGACCGTGTCGACTTCGGGCGCGTATAGCGCCCGAACCCCACACGCTGCCGGATCGCGAGTTCGGCCGTGTCGAGTTCGGGTGCGTATGACGGCCGAACCCCACACGCTGCCCGGACCGCGATCTTGACCGCTGCGGGCGGGCGGCTCCGGCCGTAAGGTGTCGCCGTGCTCGAAACGCTGAAAGCCTTCTTCCGGCGGCTCCTGGGTTCGCCGGTCGTCGTCGATCCCCCCGCTCCCAAGCCCACCGCCACCAAACCGGCCGCTCCCACGCCCGTGGCTCCCCGGCCCGCGCCGGCCGCTTCCCGGAAGCCGGCTGCCACCCGAGCCGTCCCCCAGCAGGGCCGCCACCTCGCGTACGCGCCCAACCTGGACGGTGACGCCGACCCGGGCGAGATCGTCTGGACCTGGGTGCCCTACGAGGACGACCCGTCCCAGGGCAAGGACCGTCCCGTCCTGGTGGTCGGGCGTGACGCCCGTACCCTCCTGGGCCTGATGCTCTCCAGCCAGACCGACCGCGACGGGCAGCGCCACTGGATGGCCCTCGGCCCCGGCGACTGGGACCGGGACGCCCGCCCGAGCTGGCTCCGCCTGGACCGGGTCCTGGAGATCGACGAGGACGGCATCCGCCGCGAGGGCGCGGTCCTGGACCGCCCCCGTTTCGACCGGGTCGCCGCCGTCCTCCGCCGCAACTACGGCTGGCCGTGAGCCCGGGGTGAAACCCCCGGCCGGCCGGGCATCCTCGAACGCTAGCGTTGTCGTCATGGATCAGGACGTCATGACCGGTTTCGGCGGCAAACAGGCCTGGCTGGCCATCGCCGGCGGCGACCCCGCCACCGTGCTGACAGCGCTCGGCCTGCGCGATCTCGGCACCGTGCCCTGGCGCGACGGGCTCGACCTGGCACATCTCACCGACGACCGGATCGCGATCACCCCGCCGCTGCCCGGCGCCCGTGACACCGCCTGGGTGCTCGCGGCCGGGCGGCGGCTGCTCCGCCACGATCCGGACATCGTGGCGCTCTCCGGCGATCTGGACACCGAGGTGCAATACTTCGCCACGCACCGGGTCACCGAGTCGCACCGGTGGCGGCGTGCGGCCGGCGGTGAGCTGCTGCGGGCCTTCGGCCATGTGGGTCAGACCGGCGAGATCACCTCGTGGTTCGGTGAGCCCGGCCCGGCCGAGCGGGACGCCGGGCTGCCCGGCGAGATCGACGAGGAGACGTCCGTGCTGGTCGCCGAGCGGGACGTGTTCCGGGTGGCCGGCGCCTGGAGCATCGATCCGACCACCCTCTCCGGGCGTGCCCCGGGCCCGCTGCGCCTCGGCGCGGCCGACTGATTTCGCTGCGGGAGGCGAGATGCGTAAGTACGTGATCATGGGCGTGCAGGGCAGCGGCAAGGGCACCCAGGCCAAGATGCTGCGCGAGGACCTCGACCTGGTGCACATCAGCGTCGGTGACATCTTCCGCTGGCACGTGCGCCAGCACACCAAGCTGGGCGCCCAGGTCAAACGGATCATGGCGGCCGGCGAGCTGGTCGGCGACGACCTGGTCGAGGAGGTGGTGCGCCGCCGGATGGGCATCCACGACTGGAACTACGGCTTCATCATCGACGGGTTCCCGCGCAACGGGCGGCAGGCCGCGTTCTTCATGGAGAGCTACGACATCGACGCCGTGATCCACCTGGAGCTGCCGGACGACGAGGTGCGCCGCCGGGTGCTCAGCCGCCGGCTCTGCCCGAACTGCGGCATGGACTACAACCTGATCGCCGACCGCCCCGAGGTGGAGGGCCGCTGCGACATCTGCGGGCACGAGCTGATCACCCGGGCCGACGACACCCCGGAGGCGCTGGAGGCCCGGCTGACCGACTATCACGAGAAGACCCGGCCGGTGCTGGAGCTGTTCCGGCGCAAGGAGGTCGTGCACGACGTGGACGGGCGTCCCCCGGTCGAGGATGTGCAGCAGGCCATCCGCAAGACTCTCGGCCTGCCGGCGTACCCGTCACCCGAATAGGGCAATCTGATCAAGTCGGACACCGTCCTATCGTGAGGCGGTGTTCCTCGGCCCGTCGTTCTCCGCACCCGTCACGGCCGCCGGCGCCGTTCTGTGGCGTGGTGCGGAAAACGCGCGCGAGGTTGTCGTCGTGCATCACCGGCACGATGGATGGTGTTTTCCGAAAGGGCGGACGGCGCCCGGCGAACACATGATCGCGGCCGCGGTCCGGGCCGTTTCCGAGGCGGTCGGGATATCGGTCCGGCTCGGTCCGTGGCTCGGTGACACGAACTATGTGAACGACGGCTGGCCGGAGCACGTCGACTATTTCGCGGCGGAGGCGCCCGGCATCGCCGAGGCCCCTGACCTGCTCTGGTTGCCGCCGAAACGGGCCGCGGACGCCCTCAGCCGCCCCGACGACGTGCGCATTCTCTCCGAATTCGAGTGCCAGGTCCGGGCGAGCACGGGCAGCGTCATCCTGATGTGCCGGGAACCGTATCCGGCGGAGTCGATTCTTTCCGCGTACGGCGCCGGCGTCCCGTCTTCCGGCGACGATCTGGAACGCGCGCTGCGGATCGCCGGAGAATCGTTCGCCACCGGCCGGCCGGCCGCCCTCCGCGCGGACCTTCCGGCCATTCAGGAACTCCTCCGCCGGCTCGCGCCGATCCGGGTGGACGCGACGGTGCCGGCCGGCGGTCTGGTCGTCCTGCACGGCACCCCGCACCGGATCGTGGCCGTCGAACGCCACATCGTCTGACCCAAACCCACACAACCGGGCATCGGTCCACAAGATTCGGACCTGTCCTGGGTAAGTTTCCGGCCCGCAAGGAGACTGAAATCTCTTTGACATATTGCGTTCGGGCAGAAGCGGGCGTAAACAAAGACAAAGCCAAAACGAGTCGGGCGGTGAGCAGGGATGTACGCGGAGGAACGCCAGCAGGAGATAGTGCGACGGGCCCGGGCCGAGGGCCGGGTCGACGTCGTGGCGCTGGCCGAGACCTTCGGGGTGACGGCCGAGACGATCCGCCGCGATCTGACGGTGCTGGAGCGCTCCGGCGTGCTGCGCCGGGTGCACGGCGGCGCGATCCCGGTCGAGCGGCTCGGCTTCGAGCCCGCACTGGCCACCCGCGACGCCGTCCTGATCAGCGAGAAGGAGCGGATCGCCAAGGCAGCGCTGGCCGAGATCCCGGAGGACGGGGCGATCATCCTGGACGCCGGGACCACCACGGCCCGTCTCGCCCAGTTGCTGCCCGCCGACCGGGAGCTCACCGTGGTGGTGAACTCGCCGGTGCTGGCCGCGGCGCTCGGCGTCAAGCCGAACCTGACGGTTCTGCTGCTCGGCGGCCGGGTCCGGGGCAAGACGCTGGCCACGGTGGACGACTGGGCGCTGCGGCCCCTCGCCGAGATGTACGTCGACGTCGCCTTCATGGGCACCAACGGATGCACCGTCGAACGTGGCATGACCACCCCGGATCCGGCCGAGGCGGCGGTCAAGCGGGCGATGATCGCCGCGGCCCGCCGGGTGGTGCTGCTCGCCGACCACACCAAGATCGGCAACGACTACCTGGCGAAGTTCGGCGCCCTCACCGAACTGGACCTGCTGATCACCGACAACGGCCTGGACCACGACCTGTCCGCCGAGGTCGAGGCCACGGGCGTGCGGGTGGTGAAGGCATGAGCGACCGGAGGGATTTCATGGCTTCACCCGTCTGTGCTTCTGACTCCCGAGAGGGGGAAAAAGCATGATTCTGACCGTCACGTTGAACCCCAGCGTCGACCGGGCGCTCGAGGTCGACCTCCTGGTCCGCGGCGAGGTGCTGCGCGCCGCCGACTCGCACATCGACCCGGGCGGCAAGGGCGTCAACGTCTCCCGCGCGCTGCTGGCCAACGGGGTCCGTTCCACCGCCGTCGTCCCCACCGGCGGGGCCGAGGGTGACCAGCTCGTCGACCTGCTCAACGCCGAGGGTGTCGACATGCTGGCCGTGCCGATCGCCGGCCGGACCCGCTCCAACATCACCCTGGCCGAGCCGGACGGCACGGTCACGAAGATCAACGAAGCCGGCCCGGCCCTGTCCGACGCCGAGTTCGCCCAGGTCAGCAAGGCGGTCCTGGACGCCGCGAGCACCGCCGACTGGGTGGTCATCTGCGGCAGCCTCCCGCAGGGCCTGGGGATCGCGGCCTTCTCCGACCTGTGCGAGCGGCTGGTCGGCGCCGGCTGCCGGCTCGCCGTGGACAGCAGCGGCCCGGCGCTGCTGGCCGGTGTCGCGGCCGGGGCCGCCCTGGTCAAGCCGAACCGGGAGGAACTGGCCGAGGCGGTCGGCGCCGAACCGGCCACCCTCGGCGACGTGATCGAGGCGTGCCGGCGGCTCCGCGCGGCCGGGGCGGGCGCCGTGCTGGCCAGTCTCGGCGCGGACGGCGCGGTCCTGGTCGACGCGGACGGCGTGCTGGCCGGCGTCTCCCCGGTGACCGTGCCCCGCAGCACGGTCGGCGCGGGCGACGCCCTGCTCGCGGGTTTCCTGGCGGCGGGCGCGCGCGGCTCCGCCGCTCTCACCGAGGGCCTGGCGTGGGGTGCGGCGGCGGTCTCCCTTCCGGGCAGCCGCATGCCGGGTCCCGGCGATCTCGACCGTACGCACGTGACAGTCACCCCCGACCCCGACCCCTCCCGCCCTCTGCACTCCTGACCCCCGGCTGTCTCGCCCCACCCGAGACCAGCCGGACAAAACACCGCAAAACCCTGGCTGGTTCTCATGGTTGTCTCAGCCCGTCTGAGACAGCCGTGACAGCCAGCCGGATGGAGGCCCCTGGCTGGTCGTCAGGGCTGTCTCAAGGCCCCCGAGACAGCCCTGACGACCAGCCGGATGTAACACCGCACCTCGCAAGAGCCGGATATACGACCAAAAATCCCTCACTCTCCACCTTTCGAAATGGAGATCCCCTCATGGCCTCTTCGTACACACCCGAGGTCAGTGGCTCCGGCTTCCGTGCCGGGGTCCAGAAGCTCGGTGGCTATCTCGCCGGCATGGTCATGCCCAACATCGGGGCGATCATCGCCTGGGGTCTGATCACCGCCATGTTCATCCCGGTCGGCTGGGTGCCGAACGCGAGCCTGGCCGAGCTGGTCGACCCGATGATCAAGTACCTGCTGCCGGTGCTGATCGGTTACACCGGCGGCCGGATGGTGCACGGCCAGCGCGGCGCGGTCGTCGGCGCCACCGCGACCATGGGTGTCATCGTCGGCGCGGACGTGCCGATGTTCCTCGGCGCCATGATCATCGCGCCGCTCACCGCGTACGTCCTCAAGCTCTTCGACAACGCCATCGAGGGCAGGATCCGCCCCGGCTTCGAGATGCTGGTGGACAACTTCTCGGCCGGCATCATCGGCGCCGGCTTCGCGATCCTCGGCAAGCTCGCCATCGGCCCGGTCGTCAACGGGCTGACCAAAGCGGCCGGCAACGGCGTCGACTGGCTGCTCGACCACAGCCTGATGCCGCTGGTGTCGGTGCTGGTGGAGCCGGCCAAGGTGCTCTTCCTGAACAACGCGATCAACCACGGCGTGTTCAGCCCGCTCGGCGTGCAGCAGGTGGCGGAGAGCGGCAAGTCAATCCTGTTCATGATCGAGTCGAACCCCGGCCCGGGTCTGGGCCTGCTCGCCGCGTTCCTGTTCTTCGGCCCGCGGTCGCTGCGCCCGACCACCCCGGCCGCGATGATCATTCACTTCTTCGGCGGCATCCACGAGATCTACTTCCCGTACGTCCTGATGAAGCCCCGCCTGATCCTCGCGATGATCGCCGGTGGCATGGCCGGTGTCGCGACCTTCATGGTCACCGGCGCGGGCACCGTCGCCTCGCCGGCGCCGGGCAGCATCTTCGCCTTCACCGCGGTCACCGCGAAGGGCAGCCACCTGGGCATGTTCCTCGGCGTGATCATCGCGGCCGCGGTCACCTTCGGTGTCGCCTCGCTGCTGCTGGGCTTCGGCAAGCTGAAGTCCGACCAGGAGCCCGAGGAGGCAGTCGCCGCGGAGGAGACGGAGAGCGCGATCCCGGAGCAGCGGACCGCCGCCGAGACCGAGGCCACCGAGGACAGCCGGAAAACCGTCTAGATCAGGAGACCGTCATGGCAACCATCAACGGCAAGGACATCCACAAGCTGGTCGTCGCCTGTGACGCCGGCATGGGCAGCAGCGTGATGCTCGCCAGCACCCTGCGCAAGCAGCTCGGCAAGACCGGCGTCACCGTCGAGCACACCCCGGTCAACAACATCCCGGCCGACGCCGACGTCGTCGTCTGCCACAGCGGGCTGGCCGCCCGGGCCCGCTCGATCGCGCCGGACAAGCCGATCGTGCCGTTCCAGATCTTCCTCGGCGACCCGGCCGTGACCCGCGTGGTCAAGGCCATCCAGCAGGGCACCGACCTCAATGTCTGAGCTGCTGGACCGGCGGGCCATCCGGCTCGGCGAGAAGACGGACGGCCGGGACGGCGCGATCCGCCGCTGCGGCGAGGTCCTGGTGGAGATCGGCGCCGCCGAAGCCGGCTACATCGACGCGATGCTCGCCCGCGAGCAGTCGATCTCCACCTATGTCGGCGAGGGGGTCGCCATCCCGCACGGCACCCTCGCCGGCAAGGACCTGGTGAACCGGGACGCCCTCGCGGTGCTGCGGTTCCCGGAGACCGTCGACTGGGATGGCGAGCCGGTCACCCTCTGCGTGGCCATCGCCGCCAAGGGCGACGGGCACGTCGAGCTGCTCGCCGCTCTCGCCGAGGTGCTGCTCGACGAGGACCAGGCCCGTGAACTGCGCGAGGCCACCGACCCCGAGACCGTGATCCGGCTGCTCGGGAGCATTCAGGAGGAAGTAGAACAATGAAGGTCGTGCGTTTCCACGCCCCCGGCGACGTCCGTTTCGAGGACGCGCCGGAGCCCGAGGCCGGCCCCGGTGAGGTCAAGATCCGGGTCCGGAACTGCTCCACCTGCGGCACCGACGTCAAGATCTCGAAGTTCGGCCACCACCACATCCACCCGCCGCGGGTGATGGGCCACGAGATCGCCGGCGAGATCGTCGCGGTGGGTGACGGCGTCGAGGGATGGGCGCCGGGCGACCGGGTGCAGGTGATCGCGGCCATCCCGTGCGGCGAGTGCGCCGAGTGCCGGCGCGGCCGGATGACGATCTGCCCGAACCAGGTGTCGATGGGCTACCACTTCGAGGGCGGCTTCGCCCAGTACATGGTGGTGCCCCGGGAGGTGCTCAAGGTCGACGGCCTGAACCGCATCCCGGACGGCGTCTCGTTCGCCGAGGCGAGTGTCGCCGAGCCGCTGGCCTGCGCCCTGAACGCGCAGAACCTGGCCCGGGTCGGTGACGGCGACGACGTGGTCGTGATCGGCTCCGGCCCGATCGGCTGCCTGCACGTCCGGCTGGCCCGGGCCCGCGGCGCGGCCCGGGTGTTCCTGGTGGAGCTGAGCCGGCAGCGCCTGGAGATGGCCGCCGAGCTGGTCAAGCCGGACGCCGCGATCTGCGCGGAGGAGACCGACCCGATCGAGGAGATCCTGAAGCTGACCGACGGCCGCGGCGCCGACGTCATCATCACCGCCGCCGCCTCCGGCAAGGCGCAGGAGCAGGCCATCCAGATGGCCGCCCGGCAGGGCCGGATCAGCTTCTTCGGCGGCCTGCCCAAGGACAACCCGACCATCACCTGCGACTCCAACCTGGTCCACTACCGCGAGCTGATGATCGTCGGCGCGAACGGGTCCAGCCCCGCGCACAACGCCGAGGCCCTCGAACTGGTCGCCTCCGGCGCGGTGCCGGTCGCCGACCTGATCACCCACCGCCTGCCGCTGGAGAGCGCCATCGACGCCTTCGGGATCGTGGCCCGCGGCGAGGCCATCAAAGTCACGATCGAGCCGTAACCCGAAGGAGACCGTCATGCCCACCCGCACCGCGACCGTCGGTTCCGCCAGCGGCCTGCACGCCCGCCCCGCGAAGATCTTCGTGGAGGCGGCGGCCAAGGCGCCGGTCAAGGTCACCATCCGGGTCGGTGACCGCAAGCCGGTGCCGGCCAAGAGCATGCTGTCGGTGCTCGCCCTCGGCGCCAAGCAGGGCACCGAGGTGGTTCTGGAGGCCGAGGGCGACGGCGCCGACGAGGCCCTGGACAGCCTCGCCGAGCTGATCGCCACCGACCTGGACGCCGGTCATGTCTGAGGTGCTCACCGGCATCGGCGTGTGCGCCGGGGTCGCCGCCGGTCCGCTGCTGCGGATCGCCGACGCCCCGGCGCTGCCCGCCCCCACCCCGGTCACCGACGCCGCGGCCGAGTTCGCCCGGGCCGAGGCCGCGCTCGCCGAGGTGGTCGCCGAACTCGGGCGGCGTGCCGACCGGGCCGCCGACGCCACGGTGGCCGAGGTGCTGCGGGCCGAGGCGCTGATGGCCGACGACGAGGAGCTGCGCGAAGGCGTACGCGAGCTGGTGGAGGCCGGCCACGACGCGCCGCATGCGATCGACGGCGCGTTCGCCGCCTTCCGGGAGGTCTTCGCCGCCGCCGGCGGCTATCTCGCCGAACGCGTCGCCGACCTGGACGACCTGCGGGACCGGGCGGTCGCGGTGCTGCTCGGCCTGCCGATGCCGGGGGTTCCCGCGCCCGGCCACCCGTACATCCTGGCCGCCCGGGACCTGGCGCCCGCCGACACCGCCGACCTCGACCCGGAGCAGGTCGCCGGCCTGATCACCGAGGTCGGCGGCCCGACCAGCCACACCGCGATCCTGGCCCGTGCGCTGGGGCTGCCCGCGGTGGTCGCCTGCCCCGGCGTGCTGGACCTGCCGGACGGAACGTTCGTGCTGCTCGACGGCGGCGCCGGGCGGGTCGAGGCGGGCGCGGACGAGGCGGAGGCGAGAGCCGCGGTGCGGCGGGCGTCCGAGGTGGCTGCCGCGGCTTCCGCGTCGACCGGGCCGGGTGCGACCTCTGACGGGTACGCCGTCAAACTCCTGGCCAACGTCGGCTCCGCGAAGAACGTCCCGGCCGCCGACGAGGCGCACGCCGAGGGGATCGGCCTGTTCCGCACCGAGCTGCTGTTCCTGGACCGGGCCGCCGAGCCGTCGCACGCCGAGCAGGTCGCCGCGTACCGGGAGGTGTTCACCGCGATGGCCGGCCGGCGGGTCGTCATCCGTACCCTCGATGCCGGCGCCGACAAACCGCTGCCGTTCCTGCACCAGCACGGTGAGCCCAACCCCGCTCTCGGCATCCGCGGCCTGCGCGTGGCGCGGCAGCGCCCGCACGTCCTGACCGCACAGCTCGCCGCGATCGCCGAAGCCCGGGCGGAGACCGGCGCCGACGTCTGGGTGATGGCCCCGATGGTGTCGACGCTCGCCGAGGCCACCGGTTTCGCCGCCGCCGTGCACGACGCCGGGCTGCCGAAGGCCGGGGTGATGATCGAGGTGCCGGCCGCCGCGCTGCGCGCCGCCGACCTGCTGCGGGCCGTCGACTTCCTGAGCATCGGCACGAACGACCTCAGTCAGTACACGTTCGCCGCCGACCGCATGTGCGGCGACCTGGCCGACCTGCTGGACCCCTGGCAGCCGGCGCTGCTGCAGCTCATCGGGGTGTGCGGGGAGGCCGGCCGGGCACTGGGCAAACCGGTCGGGGTGTGCGGTGAGGCGGCCTCGGACCCGCTGCTCGCCCCGGTGCTGGCCGGGCTCGGCGTGACGAGCCTGTCCATGTCGCCGCGCGCGATCCCGGCGGTGCGGGCGTCGCTCGCCGCCCGCACCGAGGCGGACTGCCGGCGGCTGGCCGCGCTGGCCGTGGCCGCCGACGGCCCGGGGGAGGCGCGGAAACTGGTCAGTTGAAGGGGAACCCGCCGGTGAACGGGAACCCCGGCGGGAACGCCGGCGTCGGCAGGGTCTCCACCTTACGGATCACGTCGAGGAGGATCCCCGGGGTGCCCGCCGTGTCCGCGTAGGTGACGACCCGCTTGACCTTGCCGTTGCGGTAGTGGGCCGTCACCTCGTACCGGTACCTGCCGGACTTGTTCGGCGGCACGTACCGCGAGCGCAGCGAACGGAAGGCCGGGCTGGAGGCGAGACGCAGCACCTCCGCGGCCGCCGGCACGTTGCCGGACACCTGGAAGAGCGAGCTCTCGTACCGGCCGCGGGTGCGCGCGACCGACACCGAGACCGCTTCGTACCCGGCCCGGTCGGCGGGGCTCTCGACGGCATAGGACGTCACCTGGGCTGCTGTCGCGCCGGCGGTTCCGGCGGGTTCGGCCGGCTGGGGCGACGCGTACGCCGCCCCGGCCGTGCTCACCGCGATCCCGGCGAGGCCGACCAGCAGGCCGACGCGGCGCAGCCGGCGGGAAAAGTGCTTCCTGCTCATGGTCATGCCGCTACCATATAGGGCGAATTACGGTGAATTGCGTTAAAACGCCGCCTCCAGGTCCACGCCGAGCTTCTCCAGCCGCTTCTCCAGCACGTGACAGACGTGCTCCACGACAGCGAACCGGGCGTACTGCTTGTCGTCACCCGGCACCACCCGCCAGCGCGCCCGCGGCCGGTCCGTCCGGTCGATCATCTCCTCGACCGCGGCCTCGTACTCCGCACGCCTCTTGCGGTTGCGCCAGTCCTCCTCGGTCAGCTTCCACGACCGCAACGGATCGTCACGCCGGCTCTCGAACCGCTTCAGCTGCTCCTCGTCGGAGACGTGCATCCAGAATTTGATCAGGATCATGCCCTCGGCGGTCAGCGTGCGCTCGAACTCGGCGATCTCGTCGTACGCCCGCTTCCACGCCGCCTCGGACGCGAAACCCTCGACCCGCTCCACCAGCACCCGCCCGTACCAGGAGCGGTCCAGCACCGACATGCCGCCGTAACCCGGCAGCACCTTCCAGAAGCGCTGCAGGAAATGGTGCCGCTTCTCGTCATAGGTCGGCGCCGCGAACTGCGACACCCGGACATGGCGGGGGTCCAGAGGCGCCACCAGGCGCTTGATCGCCCCGCCCTTGCCCGACGCGTCCCACCCCTCGAAGAGCACACACAGCGGCGGGCCGATCCTCTGGGCCCCGATCTGGCCACCCAGGATCAGCCGCAACCGCAACAGCCGCTGCTGCGCCGCCTCCAGGCGGTTCTCCGCCTTCTTCCTCGAGATCTCGAACGGGGGATTCGCGCTACCCAGGTGAGCCATCCACCCAGCATCGCTCGATATGAGGCGGTGCGGGAGAATCCGAGACGTGACTCTCGTAGACGACCTGCTGTGGCGCGGACTGATCCAGGACTCGACCGACCCCGACGAGCTCCGCAAGAAGCTCGACGGCGGCTCGCTGACGTTCTATGTCGGCTTCGACCCGACCGCCGCCTCGCTGCACGTCGGTCACCTCATGCAGGTCCTCACCGCCCGCCGCCTCCAGCTCGCCGGGCACCGCCCGCTGCTGCTCGTCGGCGGCGCCACCGGCCAGATCGGCGACCCCCGCGAGTCCGCCGAGCGCAGCCTGAACGAACCCGAGGTGGTGCAGGGCTGGGTCGACCGCATCCGCACCCAGCTCTCGCCGTTCGTCACCTACTCCGGTGACAATGCCGCCACCCTGGTCAACAACCTCGACTGGACCGGCCCCACCTCGGTGATCGACTTCCTGCGCGACGTCGGCAAGCACTTCCCGGTCAACAAGATGCTCGCCCGCGACGTCGTCCGGAACCGTCTCGAGAGCGGCATCAGCTTCACCGAGTTCAGCTACCAGCTGCTGCAGTCCAACGACTTCTACCAGCTGCACGTCCAGCACGGCTGCGAACTGCAGTTCGGTGGCTCCGACCAGTGGGGCAACATCACCGCCGGCGTCGACTTCGTCCGCCGTCGCGGAGCCGGGCCGGTGCACGCCTTCGTCACCCCGCTGGTCCTCAAGGCCGACGGCACCAAGTTCGGCAAGACCGAGGGCGGAGCGGTCTGGCTCGACCCGGCGATGACCTCGCCGTACAGCTTCTACCAGTTCTGGATCAACAGCGACGACCGCGACGTCGACCAGTACCTGCGGTTCTTCAGCTTCAAGTCCCGCGACGAACTGGAGGAGCTGGCCAAGGCGACCGCCGAACGGCCGCAGGCCCGGCTCGCCCAGCGCGCGCTCGCCGAAGAGCTCACCACCCTGGTGCACAGCGCCGAGGACGCCCGGCAGGCGGTCGCCGCCAGCCAGGCCCTCTTCGGGCGGGGTTCGCTCGACGAGCTGTCCGCCGACACCTTGCGGTCCGCCCTTTCCGAGGCAGGGCTTCTCTCGGTACGGGGTGAGCTCCCGGCCGTCGGCGCCCTGCTGAAGGAGGCGGGGCTGGTGGCGTCGGCGAACGAGGCGCGCCGGACGATCAGCGAGGGCGGGGCGTACCTGAACAACGAGCGCATCACCGACGGTGAGGCGGTGATCCCGTCGTCGGCGCTGCTGCACGGGCGGTTCCTGGTGCTGCGTCGCGGGAAGCGGACGTTCGCGGGTGTCGAACTGGTGCCCTGACGTTTCCTCTGCCGAACGTGCCCCAGGTCCGCACGGACCTGGGGCACGTTCGTCTTCTGCCGTTCCGGTTCGCCGACCGCGGCTCGCCGCCCTGCGGTGCGCGGAGCCGCGCGGTGCTCGGGGCCCGCGGTTCGAAGGGCGCGCGGTTCGAAGGGCGCGCGGTTCGAAGGGCGCGCGGTTCGAAGGGCCCGCGGTTCGAAGGGCCCGCGGTTCGAAGGGCCCGCGGTTCGAAGGGCCCGCGGTTTGCGGGGGCCGCGCGGCTGGCCGGCCCCGCGGTTTGAGGGGCGCGCGGTTCGCGGGGCCCGCGTGGGTCGGCGGTGCAAGTTCGCCGGCCGTCGTTCAGGCAGGTTTTGGGGTGGCCTTTGCCTGGCTGGGCGACGGCTGACGGGTCTGACCTGAGGGTTTGCGGGTGTGATGGCGGTCGCGGCACCCCGATTTGGTGTACGTGTCAGCGGCGAGTAATGTTGTCCGAGCCGCCAGGGAGACGGGCGAGCGAGCGGGACCGGTTATCGGGCCCGGAGCGGCCGTCCTGGGGAACCAAAACTCGATCACACGATCTTGGATCGTGCGATTGCGGTGCGTTTTTGTTGTGTGGAATTCGGTTGCGAAACGCGGATTTGACACGGCGGAAACGGCGGGTAAAGTAGAGCGAGTGCCCCGGAGGAACGGGCCGCGGAATGCGGAA
>NZ_JBVHFK010000009.1:0-433417 GCF_055562375.1 Actinoplanes sp. NPDC019969
GCTCCCCACCGTATCCGGGCCGCCCCGTCCACACCGGTAGGGGCGGCCCGCCTGGCCGCGCGTTGGAAGGGCGGTTTTTCTTGGCTGTCTCGCCGCGCTTGAGACAGCCATGAGAACCAGCCGATCCACCGCGCGCACGAAGAAATCGGGTGGCGATCCTGAACGCCGGGGCCGCTGGGGGCGTACTCACTGTTACCAGGGTCACATTCCGGCTCGGTAAGGAGAAGATCATGACGGTGCAGGAACTGCAGCACGGGGAAGCCCGGCACCACTCCGGCGCGATCCTGCGCAGCCGCCGTTTCGCGACCCAGTTCGAGGTCGACGGGCACGTGCTGACGCTCGGCGTGGAACCCGGGGTGCGGGGTGGCCTCTACTACCTGCCGAACGCTCCCACCTGGGACGACGGCACACCGGTCCCGCCGGACGTCGCCGCCGGGATGCAGAACGTGATCGAGGAGGTCGAGCGGTTCTGGGGCCACTGGCCGGAGTTCCGCGCGGTCCTCTGACGCATCCCGCCGCCGCACCACGGCCACATCGGCGGCCATCACCGACCGTGACATGTCACACCTGGGCCTGGAGCCGGCGGACCACGTCGGTGACCGTGCCGGCCGGGATGGCGAACCCGAGGCCGACGCTGCCGCTGCTGTCGCCGGTCGTGGCGATCGCGACGTTGATGCCGACCACCCGGCCGGACATGTCGACCAGGGCGCCACCGGAGTTGCCCTGATTGATCGCCGCGTCGGTCTGCAGCAGACCGGTCAGCTTCTCGTCGCCGGCGTCCAGGGTGCGGTCCAGGGCGGAGACGATGCCCGAGGTGACGGTGCCCTCCAGCCCGAGCGGCGCGCCGAACGCGAGCACGGTGTCGCCGATCGCGACCGTGTCGTCGGTGGCGAACGTGACCGGGGTCAGGCCGGACAGCCCGGTCGCCTGCACCAGCGCCAGGTCGTGGGTGGCATCGGAGGCGACGACGGTGGCGGGCACTGTCTGCCCGGTGGACAGCCGCACGCTGACGGTGCCGTCCGCCGCGACGACGTGGTGGTTCGTGAGGATCAGCCCGGTCGCGCTCAGCACCACCCCCGAGCCCAGCGACGACGAGCGGGCGCTGTCGACCAGGACGGTCACCACGCTCGGCTGGACCTTCGCGACGATCGGGGCCAGGTCGCTGCCCTCGCTGATCGTCGACGAGGCGGCTGCCGCCGGGGTCGTCAGGTACTGCTCGGCCAGCACCGCGCCCGTGCTGCCGCCACCGGCGATCAGGACCAGCACCGCGGCGCCGCCGGCGACACGGCGCTTCCACCGCGGGTCCCGGACCGGCTGCACCATCATGGGCGGGATGTGGCCGGTGTTCTGCTCGGCCGGGGTGGGGCGGGTCATCAGGTCGGTCATGCCATCGAGGTTGCGCCCCGATCTTGTTCGCCGGCGGTGAGCCCTCTGTGACTTCGCTGTGCCCGCCGGTAGCCCGTCCGGGTGTATCCGGCGCGGCAACCCGAACGTCGGCCGGCGCCGTCTAGGGTCGTCGGCGTGCTGCTCCCCGGTCCCCCGTTCTCCTCCCCCGACGGCCCTTCCGCTGCCGTTCCCGGCTTGCCCGCCTCCGCCGCGATCCCGGCCGATACCGTTCCGGCTCAGCAAGCGCCCGGCGGATTCTCAGCCGGCGATCAGAGGGATCGCCCGCGGATCGGACGGCCGCGGCCCACCGTGGAACGGCGGCCGTTCGGTCCCACGATCAGCGAGCCGGCGGCGGCGCTGCGGGAATGCCGGCCGCGCGACCTCCGTACCCGGCAATAGGGTCCGATTTGCCTTGGTCTGTCAACCCCCGTCAGGGGGATTGATCCAGCTCACAGTGCCGTCCCCGGCCGCCCCGGCGTTATCAGCGCGACGGGTCGGCCGAAAGGCGTATCGGCACACAGGGTTTGGAGACTTTGGGCAGATGTCAGGCACAGCTCCTGCCGAGATGCTGGAGGTAGCCAGCACACATCGGGAGGTCAAGATGTCCACACGGGGAATGCTCAGCCTGGTCGGCAGCGCCGTCGGTGGTTTGATCGGCTGGGCCGAGCCGGTTCCGACCGCCGACCCGGAAGCCCTGCGGGAGCTCTTCGCCGACCTCGGCGTGCGGGTCGGGTCCGACGAGGCGGCACTGGTCGAGGCGGTCCGCTACTTCCAGGCCCGCACCGGCCTGCCCGCCGACGGCGAAGCCGGCCCGCGCACCGTGCACCTGCTGGCCCGCTACGCCGCCGAGGCCCGCGAACGCACGTGGCTCCAAGCCGCCTGAGTGATGTCCACGGGAGTCGGCCGCCGGTAGGGTGGGTGCGCGATGAGTGAGCACCTGATCACCTACTACGACGGCGCCACCGGGGAGCGGACCGGGCTCACCCCCGCCGAACTGGGCGCCTGGGTGGCAGCGACCGCCGCGCTGCTCGCCGGTGAGTGCGGGCTGAGACGCGGCAGCCGGGCCGGTGTGCTGCTGCCGCCGCACTGGCAGACCGCGGCGGTGCTGCTCGGCGCGTGGGCGTCCGGGATCGAGGTGTCGTTCCGCGGCTGGGGCGCCGCCGGGCTGTCCCCGGACACCGGGCCCGATCTGGACGTGACGTTCGTGGAACGGCGGCGGGTCGGCAGCTGGCTGGAGGAGGTGCCGGCCGCCCGGTTCCAGTTCGTGCTCGGTCTCGCCCCGGGCGGCGCGCCGTCGCCGGACGTGCCGCCGGGCTATCGTGACTTCCCGCCCGCCGCCCGGGCGCATCTGGGCGCGCCGCCACCCCCGTCCGGGGTTGCGGTGGGCGAGCCGGCCACGGTCGACGGCACGACCTTCGGGGAGTACGGGGCCGCAGCCGCCGCCGTCGTCACCGCCCGCGGGATCGTCGCCGGCGATCGGGTGCTGATCGACACGACGGCGTGCGAGGAACCACTGATCTGGCTGATGGCCCCACTGACCGCGGGCGCCTCGATCGTGCTCTGCGCCAACACGGACCGTTCCCGCCTGGACGACCTGATCGCCGCCGAGGCGGTCACACGCGTCCTGCGGACCTGATCGCTCGGCCGGCATGGCCCTGCTCGTGGCGGAGCCGTCCGACGAGGCCGCGGCGTCCGGAGGTGTTCGGTGGGCCGGCGCCGGATGGATGTCCTCGGTTCAGGCGCTGCGGGGCGGCTCGTAGCCGTCACAGTCGTCGCCCTCGGCGAGCGCCGGGCTGAGGCCGTTGCACAGCCGCACCGACGGGAGGGTTCCGGCGCTCCACGGTAGACGGTTCGCCTCGGTACGGAAGGTCGCCGTGCCGGGCTTGCACAACACACCGAACGTGTACCACTCGATCCCGTCAGCGGGCCCGTTGGTGGTGGTCTGCAACACGCCGCACCGGGTGCCGCGGGTGATCTTGAGGGTGATCGAGATGCGGCCGTCCGGCTTGCTCACGCGCGGTTTCCGGTCGTCACCCGTGCCGGGCCGCGCGCTGTCAGCCGCACCCCCACCGGTCCGGTTCCCGGGCAACTCGTAGGCGCCTTGCGCCGTCGCCCCCGGAACCACCAGCCGGAACGGCAACCGCGCACCCACCGGCACACCCCCCGCCGATCCAACGGTTCCCAAGCCCGCAGCAGCGCCCCCGGTTCGTGGCCGCGCCATCGCAGAAGCGCCCTCCGTTTGCGGGCCGATCGCCGTCCGCGTGCCCTCGCTTCCCCGCACCGCCCCCGTCGAAGCGCTGGTGAGCAGGGAGGAGGCCGTCGCGGTAGCGGTGACGGGCAGAACGATCAGGACCGAAGCGGCAATCGCACCGCTCATTACGCGAAAGGCCAGTGACTTCATCGCCGTCTCCCGGTGCCGCCGGTGGGGTCGGCTCTCATCCTGCCGACCTCGCCCTCATGACAGCGCCACCACCACTGACATTTCGGATATTTCACTCTTTAAGGTGCAGCTCTCGCCGCATGCAGACCCGTGGCCACCGATCCAGCCCGGCCGCCGCTTCATGCTCCCGCACAGCCCTCAGCCCCGGCGTGACCTCGCCGTCCGTCAGAACAACGAACCCGCACCGCTCGTAGTACGGCGCATTCCACGCCACCTCCGCGAACGTCGTGAGAGTCAGCGCCCGCGCCCCGATCCCTCTCGCATGGTCCGCCGCGTGCTCGATCAGCCGCCGTCCCACACCCCGGCGCGAATACCGCGGATGAACCGACACCTGCTCGACATGCAGGCTCCCGTCCACGAGATCCGCGATGAGGTAGCCAACGACCGCACCCTCCACCTCGAAGCTCTCGTCCCCGGCGGTGGACGCGACGGCGACCCAGGCACGGCCCGCGTTCACATACCCGGTGAGCGCCTCGATCGACGGCGGCTCGTCCTCGGCGATCTCCGCCATCCCGATGTCCCGGAACAGTTCGCCCGCCGCTCGTTCGATCTCGCGCAACTCCGGCAGGTCACTCGACCGCGCCGCCCTGATCCGCATCCGGGTGATGATGCTCCGCGATCACCCGTACGGGAAGCGCATTTCCCGCTCACTCGTCGAAGTCGACCACCACTTTCGGTGACGCCGGCACGCTCTGGCAGGTCAGCACGAACCCTGCCGCGACCTCGGCGTCCTCCAGCGCGAAGTTGCGCCGCATCCGCACCTCCCCGTCGGTGACCCGCCCCCGGCAGGTGCCGCAGACGCCGCCCTTGCACGCGAACGGCAGATCCGGCCGGAACCGCTGGGCCCCGTCGAGCAGCGTCACCCCTTCCGGGACCGTGATCGTGGTGGACCGCCCGTCCAGCACCACGGTGACCTCGCTGCTCGGGCCGTCGGTGACGGTCTCCGGCCGGTCCGGCGGTGGTGGCGCCTCGTCGACCCAGAACAGTTCGCGGTGCACCCGCTCGGCCGGCACCCCCGACTCGCCGAGCACCTCCATGGCGTCGGTGACCATGCCGAACGGCCCGCACAGCCACCAGTCGTCCACCGCCGGCACGTCCACCAGCAGCCGGAGCAGCGCCCGGATCCGTTCCGCGTCGAGGCGCCCGCTGAACAGCTCGGACTCGCGGGGCTCCCGCGACAGCACGTGCACGAGTTCGAGCCGGTCCGGATAGGTGTCCTTCAGGTCGGAGAGTTCCTCGGCGAACATGACGGTGTCCGCACGCCGGTTCCCGTAGAACACGGTGACCTCGGTCCCCGGCGCCCGCAGCAGGGAGGCGGCGATCGACAGCACCGGCGTGATCCCCGAACCGGCCGCGATCAGCACATGCCGGCCGCCCGCCGCCTCGCCCGGGGTGAAGACCCCGGACGGCGGCGCGACGTCGACCAGGTCACCGGGCCGCAGATCGTGCACGATCCACCGGGAGATCCGCCCGCCGGGAACCTCGCGGACGCCGATGCGCGGGGCGGAGCCGACCGGCGCGCAGATCGAGTAGGTACGCCGTTCGCCGTCCCGGTGCACGGTGAGCGACTGGCCCGCCCGGAACCGATAGCGTTCGGCCGACTCGGCCGGCACCTCGAAGGTCACCGCGACCGCGTCGGCGCACAACCGGTCCACGCCGGCGACCCGTAGCTGATGGAACCCCCGTGGCGGCATCTCAGATCTCCCGCATGTGCTCGAAGGGCTCCCGGCAGGCCGGGCATCGGCGCAGCTCACGGCAGGCGGTGGCGCCGAACGCCGCGACCGTCTCGGTCTCGGTGTGCCCGCATCGGGGGCAGGCCACCGGCACGGGCCGTGCCGCGAGGGTCAACGGGATCGGCCCGGCCCGGCGCACCGGCGCCGCCCCGGGCGGGGCGATCCCGGCCTCGGCGAGCTTGCGCTTCCCGGTCTCGCTGATCCAGTCCGTGGTCCAAGGGGGCGCCAGCACGGTACGCACCTCGGCCCGCCCGAAGCCCGCCCGCCGCAACGCCACCCGGATGTCGGCGGAGATGGTCTCCATCGCGGGGCATCCCGAGTACGTCGGGGTGATCGTCACGACCACCCCGTCCGGCTCCTGCCGCACGTCCCGGACGATCCCCAGCTCCGCGAGCGTGACCATCGGCAACTCCGGATCCGTGACCGCCCCCACCACCTCGGCCGCCGTCACCACCGCGCTCACCACACTCCACCCGGCATCGACCGCGCGACCCCTTGCATCTCGTCCAGGATCTCCGCCAGTGCCGGCCCGTGCACCCCGTCCCGCCCGCGCAGTCCCGCTTCCACCGGCCGCTCCCCCGAGGCCGTCCCGGCCTGACCGGCGTCTCCGTCGGCAGAAGCGATGCGCGCGGAGCCGTCGGTTCCGGGTACAGCGGCGTCGGCGGAATCGGTGCGCCTGTCGTGCGGGACGGACGGGCCGGGCCGGGGCTCCCGGACGGCGCCGGCCGGCCCGAGGGCCGCGGTGGTCAGGACGAAATCCCAGACGTCGTCGAAGTCGTCGCGCAGGGTCGACGGGTCGACCGCGACACCCTCGCGCGCCAGGCGCGCCTCGATCGGATGGGGCTGGAACAGCTCGTCGAGCAACGGGGTCAGGGCCTCGACCGCGGCGGCGGCCCGCTGGTGCGAGAGGTCGGTGCCGTCGCCGAGCCGGACGACCCACTGGGCCGCGTAGTCCCGGTGGTAGGTGACCTCCTTGACGCCTTTCGCGGCGATGGCCGCCAGCATCGGATCGCGGGAGCCGGTCAGCCTGTCGAGCAGCGCGAGCCGCCACACCGAGAACGCGCACAACCGGGCCACCAGCTGCGCGAAGTCGTCGTCGGCGCGTTCCACGAGGCACACGTTGCGGAACGCCGACGGGTCACGGCGCATCGCCAGGTCGTCCTCGTCGCGGCCCCAGCCCTCGGCGACGCCGGCCCGGGTGAGCAGCAGCCGGGCCTGGCCGAGCAGGTCGAGCGCGATGTTGGCCAGCGCGAGTTCGTCCTCGAGCTCGGGTGCGCGGGTCACCCACTCCTGCAGGCGGTGCGACATGATCAGGGCGTCGTCGCCGAGCATCAGGCAGTACGCGGCGAGGTCGGCGCGGTCCACCCCGTCCGGCAGGTCACCGGGCACACCGGCGAGCGGGTCGCTGAACCCGGTCCCGTATGCCCACCGGGCATCGTCCTCATGATCGGTCAGCGCGTCGTAGGCGTCGTCGAAGGCCATGGTCAACCTCAGATGTGCGGTACGGAGTCGGGGATCGCATAGTGCGTGGGATGCCGGTAGACCTTGTCCTGGCTGGGCTCGAACATCGACTCCTTCGCCGCCGGGTCGCTGGCCGCGACGGCGTCCGACCGCACGACCCAGATGCTCACGCCTTCGTTGCGGCGGGTGTAGAGGTCCCGGGCATGGTGCAGCGCCATCTCGTGATCAGCCGCCCGCAACGACCCGACGTGCACGTGATTGAGCCCGCGCTTCGCCCGGACGAACACCTCGAACAGCGGCCACTCGTGCCTCTCCATCAAACCCCTCCCGCGATGTTTCCGGCGGACGCCGTCTTGGCGGCGTGCGCGGCCGCGGCGGTCCGGACCCAGGCGCCGTCCTCGTCGGCCCGGCGGCGGCGCTCGAGCCGCTGCCGGTTCATCGGCCCGTCCCCGGAGATGATCCGCTTGAGCTCGTCCCAGTCGGGCCGGCCGAAGTCGTAGTGGCCGCGTTCCTCGTTCCACCGCAGCAGCGGGTCGGGCAGGGTGACGCCGAGCGCCCCGGCCTGCGGAACCGTCATGTCGACGAAGCGTTGCCGCAGCTCGTCGTTGGTGTGCCGCTTGATCTTCCAGGCCATCGACTGCGCGGTGTTGGGTGACTGCGCGTCCGGCGGGCCGAACATCATCAGCGACGGCCACCACCAGCGATCCACCGCGTCCTGCACCATCTCGCGCTGCCGGGGCGTGCCGCGCATCATGGTCATCAGCAGTTCGTATCCCTGCCGCTGGTGGAACGACTCCTCTTTGCAGATGCGGATCATCGCGCGGGCGTACGGCCCGTAGGAGCTGCGGCACAGCGGCACCTGATTGCAGATCGCCGCCCCGTCGACGAGCCAGCCGATCACGCCCGTGTCAGCGAACGAGCGGGTCGGATAGTTGAAGATCGACGAGTATTTCTGCTTGCCCTCGATGAGCCGGCGGGTCAGATCCCCGCGGTCGGCGCCGAGGGTCTCCGCCGCCGAATAGAGGTAGAGCCCGTGCCCCGCCTCGTCCTGCACCTTGGCGAGCAGGATCGCCTTGCGCCGCAACGTCGGCGCCCGGGTGATCCACTCCCCTTCCGGCTGCATCCCGATGATCTCCGAATGCGCATGCTGGGCGATCTGCCGGACCATCGTGCGCCGATAGCCGTCCGGCATGTCGTCGGCCGGCTCGATCCGCTGATCCCGGGCGATCGCCTCCTCGAATCCACTTCTGATCCCGGTCGTCCCCGGCCCCGGCGGCCCGGCGGCAGGTGAGGTGGGAGAAGCGGCAGGTGAAGTGGGAGAAGCGGCAGGTGAGGTGGGAGAAGCGGCAGGTGAGGTGGGAGAAGAGGTCGCCGCAGCCCCGGAAGTCGAAGCGGCCGGAGAAGAGGCTGCCACCGTGCCCGAGTCAGGGGCGGAGGACGAATCAGAGGCCGAACCTGAGCCAGACGGGAAGGACGAAGCGGATGCCGCGCTGGGGCCGGACGCAGAAGGCACCGCGGCGGCGTTGCCTTCCGGGGAGCCGGCCGCCACCGCCGGAACAGAAGGCGAAGAAGAGGCGGAAGTCGTGGGCGAAGAGGACGGAACCGACGGCGAGGGCGGAGAGGGAGAGGAGAAGGGGTCGGTCATGACGGGTCCGGGGTGGGGGTGTGGCGGCGGGACTGGAGGGTGAAGAAGCGGCCGGTCACGAACCAGTCATCGGTCAGGGAGGCGGTGGCGGCCGGGTTGGCGCCGGTGCCGTGCAGGTCGCTGAAGGCGGCGGTCTGATTGACGAAGACGCCGCCGGTCAGGTTCTCCGAGAGGTGGACACCGGCGTCGAGAGCCGCCGAACGGGCCGCGGACAGCACCGACGGTGACGTGGAGTGGACCAGGGCCGTCAGGGCGCCGTGGGCCCGCACCGTCTCGGTGAAGATCTGCAGGCTGTGCTCGGTGGAGTCGGTGGTGATCAGGAACGAGACGGGGCCGAACCACTCGCGGGTGTACGTCTTCTCGTCGGCGGCGTCGAGGCGGGCCACCAGCGGGGTCCGGATGGTCGCGCCGGAGAACTGCTCGTCGGCGATCGCGGTGGACGGGTGGATCACGCCGGTGGCGGCGCCGGCCTCGGTGAGGCGGGCGAAGACGCCGTCGTTGACGATCGCGCCGAGGGTGCCGCCGGCCCGCCGGGGGTCGCCGAGCAGCTTGTCGAGGGCGGCGGCCAGGTCGGCGCCGAACTCGTCGGGGCTGCGGCGGCCGGCGTCGGTGGTGATGCCGTCGCGCGGGATCAGGATGTTCTGCGGAGTGGTGCACATCTGGCCGCTGTAGAGCGAGAGGGAGAACGCCAGGTTGCCGAGCAGGCCCTGGTAGTCGTCGGTGGAGTCGAGGACGACGGTGTTGAGACCTGCCTTCTCGGTGTAGACGACGGCCTGGCGCGCGTTCGCCTCCAGCCAGTCGCCGAACTCGCTGGACCCGGTGAAGTCGACGACCCGCACGTCGGGGTGGGTGGCGAGGGTCGCGGCGATGCCGTCGCCGGGCTCCTCGGCGGCGAGCGTGACGATGTCGGGGTTGAGCCCGGCGTCGCGCAGCACCTCGCGGCAGACCTGAACGGTGATGGCGAGCGGCAGCACCGCGCCGGGGTGCGGCTTGACGATCACCGGGTTGCCGGTGACGAGGCTGGCGAAGAGGCCGGGGAAACCGTTCCACGTGGGGAACGTGGTGCACCCGATCATCAGGGCGACGCCGCGGCCGACGACGGTGGACGTCTTCTCCAGGGCGAGCGGGCCCTTGGCCCACGGGGCGGTGGCGGGCAGCCGGGTGGTGGCGGCGAGCGCGAAGGCGACGGCCTCGAGGCCGCGGTCCAGCGCGTGGGTGCCGCCGGCCTGGAACGCCATCACGAAGGCCTGGCCGGTGGTGTGCTGCACGGCGTGGGCCAGCTCGAACACCCGGGCGTGGAGGCGGCGCAGGATCTCGGCGGCGACCCCGGCGCGGCCCTGCGGGCCGGCGTCACGCCAGCCGGGGACGGCGGCGCGGGCGGCGGCGACGAGGGCGAGGGGATCGGCTTTCGGATAGCTGACGCCGAGCTCGATGCCGTAGGGCGAGCGCTCGGTGGCGACGCTGCCGACGGCGCCGGGCACATCGATCGGGAAGGGCTGCCCGAGCAGGGCGGTGAAGGCCCGGTCGCCGGACGGAGCGGCCTCCTCGCCGTAGACCTTCTTGCTGGGTGACTCGGGGAAAGCGGACCAGTAGTCACGGGCCGAGGCCGCCGAGATCGCGCGGTCCAGCAGCTCGTGGTGGGCGTGGTAGAGCTCAGCGGGACTCGTCATGCCGTCTATTAACCGCCCGATCGGTCGGTAAATCAAGTACTAGATTTTCACCTGTGAAGAACACGGACAGCACCCGGCGCCGCGGCCGCCCCGGTCATGATCAGGATGCGGTCCTGACCGCCGCCGTCCGGCTGTTCAACACCCACGGTTACGACGCGACGAGCATGTTCGACATCGCCGAGTCGCTGGGCATCACCAAGTCGACCCTCTACCACCATGTCAGCGGCAAGGAGCAGCTGCTCACCATGGCGGTGGACCGGGCGCTGGGCGGCCTGGAGGCCGCGGCGGAGGAGGCCACGAGAAGCGGGAGCGCGGCGACCGTACGCCTCAAGCAATTGATCCGCGACAGCGTTTTGGTCCTCGCCGACCGCCTGGAGTTCGTCACCCTGCTGTTGCGTGTGCACGGCAACACCGTTGCCGAGCAGCAGGCCCTGACCCGTCGCCGCGCCTTCGACCGCACCGTCACCGATCTGGTGAAGCAGGCGCAGGCCGAGGGCGGCGTGCGGGCCGACGTGGACCCGGCGACCGCGGCCCGGCTGCTGTTCGGCATGGTGAATTCGCTGATCGAGTGGTACAGGCCTGATAGGGGCGCCCCGGAGTCCATCGCCGACACCGTCGCCGGCCTGGCCTTCGACGGTCTGCGCACGCGCTGACCGCCGGCCGGCGCGGGGTGGCGCGTTGGCACCATCTGCCAACCGGCGCCAGGCCTTGTGTCGTCATCCTGTCTTCGCTCGGAGACGCCGCTGCCTAGTGTGACCGCTGAGAGACACCGGCCTTCAGAAGAAGCGCACAGGCACCAGATGAGCGAAGGGATTCACCATGCCCCGACTCGCACACGGCCGACCGATCACCGACGACGACGTCGCCGGCGCTCTCCAGGATCTCGCCGCCTGCGCCACCCGTTCGCCGGTGGCGTTCGCCCTGGCCCCACCGGTCAGCTCGCACCCGTTCGACCTGCTGTTCCCGACGTTGCAGGACGACGAGGCGAACCTGCTGCCCCGGTTACCGGACACGCCGGCCAAGCTGAAGCGGCTCGGCGGGGCGATGACCGACGACAACCCGGCCGACAACGGCCCGATCCCGGCGGTCTACACCTACTTCGGACAGTTCGTCGACCACGACATCACCCTGGAGATCCAGAAGTCGGGGCTGGGCTCCGGCAGCATGGCCGTGCTGCTCGACCCGGCCATGCAGCCGCTGTCGCTGGACCAGATCCGGGCCGTGCTGCGCAATCAGCGCACCGCCACCCTGGACCTGGACAGCCTCTACAGCCTGCCGGCGCCGCGTGACCCGCAGAACGAGCGGAAGCTGCTGGTCGGCAAGGTCAGCAAGACCGGGAACCCGAACCCGCCGTTCGCCCGCCCGAAGGACAAGGGCGACGACAACGACCTGCCGCGGGAGCCGCGCAGCACCGATTTCGAGCACGACCGGGCCGCGCTGATCGGCGATCCGCGCAACGACGAGAACACCATCATCTCGCAGCTGCACGTGGCGTTCCTCAAGGCGCACAACGTGCTGATCGACCAGGGCCTGCCGTTCCGGGAGGCGCGCCGGGTGCTGCGCCAGCACTACCAGCACATCGTGATCCAGGACTTCCTCAAGCGGGTCGCCGACCCGGAGATCGTCGAGGACGTCGTGGTCAACGGCAACCGGTGGTTCAACCCGTACGCCGAGCCGTTCTTCATGCCCCTGGAGTTCGCTGTCGCCGCCTACCGGTTCGGGCACTCGATGGTGCGCGGGCTGTACAACTTCAACTCCAACTTCCGGGTCGGCGGGCCGGCGAACGCGTCGCTGGATCTGCTGTTCACGTTCACCGCGCTGAGCGGGCAGCTCGGCGAGGACCTGGGGGCCGGCCCGTTCGAGACGCTCCCGGAGAACTGGATCATCGAGTGGGAGAACATCGCCGGCTCCGGCGACACCGTGCAGAAGGCCCGCAGGATCGACACCAGCCTGGCGTCGTTCGGGATCAACACACCGACCGGTGGATCGTTGTTCGGGCTGCGTAACCCCAAGGGCGAGAAGGAGACTCCGCCGGACGCGGCCCGGCTGGCCGTACGCAATCTGCTCCGGGGTTATCGTCTGCGGCTGCCGACCGGTCAGGCGATCGCCGACCTGATCGGCGTGGAAGCGCTCAGCAAGGACCAGATCCGGGCGGCGGCGGGCAACGACGCGCAGCGGGCGGCTCTGGACGAGAGCGAGTTCCTGACGCGTACGCCGCTCTGGTACTACGTGCTCGCCGAGGCGAAGGCCCTGCACAACGGCGACCACCTGGGCCCCGTCGGCAGCACCATCGTGGCCGAGGTTCTGGTCGGGCTGGTCCGCCGCAGCGAGGACTCGATCCTGAAGTCGCCGGGCTGGAAGCCGACCCTGCCGTCGGAACGGCCGGGCCACTTCGAGCTGGCCGACCTGCTGCGCCTGGCGAAGGTGCTGCCGGGGGCGCAGGCGGTGCCGCGGACGTACACGGTGCAGCGTGGCGACACCCTGGCCGGCATCGCCGGGGCGAAGCTCGGCAACCAGGCCCGCTGGCCGGAGATCTTCGTGCTGAACCGGGCCACCATCCCGAACCCGAACCGGATCTTCCCCGGCCAGGTGCTCCTGCTGCCGCCGGAGCAGCCGACCGGGCCGATCCCGCGGTTGTACACCGTGGTCCGCGGCGACAACCTCACCAAGATCGCCCGGGAGCAGCTCGGCGACGGCGACCGCTGGCGGGAGATCTTCAACCTCAACCGGGACGTCATCGCCGACCCGGACCGGATCATCGTCGGCCAGGTGCTGGTGCTGCCGCAGCGTTAGTACGGTCGACCGCGGCGGATGCCCGGTGCCGTCAGAGGAGCGGCAGCAGATGTCGGCGGATCAGGTCGAGGGCCGGTCTCCAGTCCGGGGGCAGCTCGTCGCGCGGCGGCGGGCCCGGGGTGAAGCCGGGGTCGCCGGTGGTGACCACGACGGCGCCGGGCAGCACGAGCACGTGCTGCCCGGCCCAGCCACCGGCCATCACGTAACCGTCGCCGACCCACACGCCGTACCCGTAGGGCAGACCCTCCGGCGGGCCGCCGGGCGTGTGCGCGCGCATCATCGCGGCCGCGAACGCCGGATCCATCAGGGACGGTTGCCGCCACTCCTCGGCGAGGCGGCCGAGTGAGGCCGCGGACAGCCGCAGGTGCGCGAACCCGAAGGTGACACCGTCCGGGTCGGCCGGCCACACCGCGTCCTCGATGCCGAGCGGCGGGAACAGGCGCTCGGCGGCGTAGTCCGCGACGGGTTCGCCCAGTGCCTCGGCCAAATGCGCGGAGAGCAGGTGGAACGCGCCGTCGTCGTACTGGAAGACCTGACCCGGCGGATGCTCCCGTGGGGCCGCGGCGAACCGGGCGGCCTGCCCGGACGGCAGGGCCGTCACCTCGTCGGTGTCGTCGACCCGGGCGCCACGGGTCATCGTGAGCAGGTGACGCCAGGCGGGATCGACGACGCGGTCGCGGGCGGCGATCCCGCACACGGTGGCCAGCACGGTCTTGGTCACCGAGAAGACGTCGGCGACGAGCGGGCCGCGATAGTGCTCGTCGAACACCGTCTCCCCCGCGACCTGCACCCGCAGATGACTGGTGTGCGCATAGCGCGGATCCCCCGCGATCTCCGCGCCGATCGCCCGGCAGGCGTCTTCGATCAAGGACATCAGCCGATGATGCCACTCACGGCCGGCGATACAGTCGCGGGCGGGCCGCGAGCGCGACGCCGGCCCTTTCCCCGGTACGCAACGCCAGCAGCGCCGCCGCCGAGACCGTCGTGGCCGCGTACCCGTCCCAGGCGTCGGGCCCCGCCACCTCCCCGCCGGCGCGGAGCGTGTCCACCCATTCCCGCAGTTCGACGTCGTAGGCCGCCCGGAACCGTTCCCGCCAGTCCGCCGGGATGGGGCTGGTGAGCCGCCCGGTCCGCCGGACCGCGACCGGGCTCAGCTCACCGAGCGCCGCCGTCCCGGTCTCGCCGAGGATCTCGCCGCGGATGTCGTAGCCGTACTGCGCGTTGACCGAGATCTCCACGTCGACGAGCACCCGGTTGGTGAGTTCCAGGACGAGCAGCAGCGGGTCGGGCAGTTCCCCGGCGTGGCTGCTGGGCCGGGGCCGCAGCACCCGGACGGCCTCGACCTCGGCGCCGAACATCCAGCGCACCATGTCGATCTCGTGCACCGCCGTGTCGGTGATCATGTCATCGGGCGCGTAGAACGACGGGACCCCGGCGTTGCGGTGGGCGCAGTGCATCATCAGGGGCGCGCCGATGGTGCCCCGGTCGAGTTCGCGTTTGAGGGCTTGATAGGCCACGTCGTACCGGCGCATGTACCCGACCTGGACCAGGCGCCGGCCGTACGCCGACTCGGCTTCCACGATCCGCAGGCAGGCCGCGGACGTGGTGGCCAGGGGCTTCTCGCAGAAGACCGGCTTGCCGGCGGCGATCGCCGCCAGCACGTACTCCTCGTGGGTGCCGGCCCACGAGCAGATCAGCACCGCGTCCACCGACGGGTCGGCGATGAGTTTCGCGCCGGGCAGCACCCGCGCCCCGACGGCGTCCGCGACCCGGCCGGCCAGTTCGTCGTCCACATCGGAGACGGCGGTGACCCGGACCCCGGACAGCACGGTGGTGAGCCGCCGGATGTGCTCGCGGCCGATCATGCCGGTGCCGATCACCCCGATGGCGAGGCTCATGTGGGCCGCCGCAGCTCGCGGGCGAGTTCGGTGAGTTCGTCGCCGCCGGACATCTGCGCGGTGAGCTGGTCGAGGGTGACCGCGCCACGGCGGGCGTCGAGCACCGCCGCGCCGAGTTTGAGCACCACGAAGTGGTCGCCGACCAGGTGCGCGTGATGCGGGTTGTGGGTGATCAGGACGACACCGAGGCCCCGGTCGCGGGCGGCGGCGATGTGGCGCAGCACGATGCCGGACTGGCGGACGCCGAGCGCGGCGGTGGGTTCGTCGAGGATCAGCACGCGCGCTCCGAAGTGGACGGCACGGGCGATGGCGACGCCCTGCCGCTGCCCGCCGGAGAGGGTGCCGATCGGCTGGCCGATGTCGGCGATCGTGATCCCCATGTCGGCCAGGGAGGTCTCGGCGGTCCGTTTCATCTCGCGGATCCGCAGCCGGCGCAGCGGGAGGCGGCCGGTGGTGAGTTCGGCGCCGAGGAAGAAGTTGCGCCACACCGGCATCAGCGGGACCACGGCGAGATCCTGGTACACGGTGGCGATGCCGAGGTCGAGGGCCTCGCGCGGGGATCGCAGGACGGTCTCGCGGTCGTCGACGAACATCCGGCCGGAGGTGTGCGGATGCAACCCCGACATGATCTTGATGAGGGTGGACTTGCCGGCGCCGTTGTCGCCCAGCACGCACGTCACCTCCCCGGCGTCGACCTGCAGGTCGATGTCGTGCAGGGCGCGGATCGGCCCGTACGCCTTGCCCACTCCGGACAGTCGGATCACCGGAACACCCGCCTGAGGTAGAGGTTGACCATGACGGCGGCCAGCAGCATCACGCCGAGGAACGCCCGGAACCAGTTCGGGTCCCAGCCGGCGTAGACGATGCCGAGGCTGGTCATGCCGAACAGGAAGGCCCCGACCGCGACCCCGGTGGCGTTGCCGAACCCGCCGGTCAGCAGGGTGCCGCCGACCACCGCGGCGATGATGTAGAGGAACTCGTTGCCGACCCCGCCGCCGGCCTGCAGCGTGTCGAACCGGTACAGGTTGTGCATGCCGACGAACCAGGCCAGGAACGATACCCCGAGAAAGAGCCCGATCTTGGTACGGACGACCGGCACCCCCGCCGCCCGGGCACTGTCCGCCGCCCCGCCGACCGCGTAGATCCAGTTCCCGCTCCGGGCCCGTTGCAGGATCCACCCCGAGATGAGGACGAAGAGGACCCACCACAGTACGGTCCCCCAGACCGTCACCGGGCCGACCGCGAAACTCGACGCGAAGATCAGCCCGAGCGAGCGAAACCCGTCGATGGCACTGACATCCGGGCTCGCCACCGCACCGGTGACGAGTCTGGTGACGCCGAGGTTCGCGCCCTGCAGGATGAAGAAGGTGCCGAGGGTGATCAGGAAGCTGGGGATCCCGGTGCGCATCACCAGCCACCCGTTGAGGAAGCCGACGGCCAGGCAGAACAGCAGCGACAGTACGGCGCCCACCCACAGGTTGATCCCGAGGTGCCAGCAGAACAGGGAGTTGACCAGCCCGGCCGAGGTGACCAGCACCCCGGCCGACAGGTCGAACTCGCCGCCGATCATCAGCATGCCGACGGCGACCGCGACGATCCCGATCGTCGACGACTGGTAGAGCACCGTGAAGAACGCCTCGGGCGACCGGAACGCCGGCGCGACGGCCAGGAAGAACACGAAGATGACACCGGCCGCCGCGAGCGCGCCGATCTCCGGCCGCCGGGTCAACGGGTGTTCTTCTCGACGTACGGCAGGATCGTGTCGATGTTGTCCTTGTCCACGAACGACGGCCCGGTCAGCACCGGCTTGCCGCCGCCCAGGTCGTTGCCGTTCTTGAGATACAGGTAGAGCGACGTGACGGCCATGTAGCCCTGGGCGTACGGCTGCTGGTCGATCGCGCATTCGATCCTGCCGTCCTTGATCGCCTGCGCGGTCTCCTTGTTCAGGTCGAACGTGACGATCTTCGCGGTGGCCCCGGCCTTGATCGCGTCCAGCGCGACCGGCGCCGTCAGCGCCACCACGTAGTCGATGCTCTTGTCCTGCGCCAGCTTGGCCTGCAACGTCGACGTGACGGCCGCGTCGTCGGCCCCGTTGACCTGGAGATTCTCCGTCCCGGGCAGCTTGCTCTTGACCCCGGCGCAGCGGGCTTCCAGGGCCACCGACCCGGTCTGGTGGATGACGCAGAGCGGATGCTTCGCCCCGGACGCCGCGATCCGCTCGCCGAGGCTGGTCCCGGCGACCGTCTCGTCGGAGCCGAAGTACATCAGCGCGCCGAGGTCCCGGTACCGGTCGATGCCGGCGTTCAATCCCACCACCGGGATCCCGGCCGTGGTCGCCGCCTTCACCGACCCGGCCAGGGCGTCCGGGGTGACCAGCGTCGTCGCGATCCCCTGCACCTTCGCGTCGACCGCCTGCTGGATCAGGACGGCCTGCTTGGTGGCGTCCGGATCGTTGGAGAACCGGACCTCCACGTTCACGTCCGCGGCCGCCTGTTGCGCCCCGGACCGCACGATGTTCCAGAACGTGTCGCCGGGCGTCTCGTGCGTGACGAACGCGATGGTGTACCCGGCGGCCTGCTGCGTCTCCGGCCGGCCGCCCTCACTGCAGGCGCCGGCCAGCAACAGCGCCGCGACCCCGGCGGTGAGCGCACGTCTTCTCACGCGAAACCTCCCAGCGATGTCAGGTACGAGTGGGTACGGCGGGCGATCGGCAGCGGGGTGTCGAAGTCACACGGGTACATGTCCTGCTCGACGACGACGAACAGGTCCCGGCCAAGCGCGGTCAGGGCGTCCAGCAGCGGCGGGTACGCCGGGACCCCGGCCGGCGCGGTGACGCTCACCCCCATCGACACCGCCTGCCCGAACGCGAGATCCTCGGCGGCGGCCCGGTTGGCCAGCTCCGGGTCCATCTGCTTGAGGTGGACGTACCCGACCCGCTCCGGGTATCTGCCGATGAGACCGAGCACGTCGGCCCGCCGGTACGCCAGATGCCCCACGTCCAGGCACAGCGACACGAACCGCGGATCGGTGCCGTCCAGGAACCGTTCCACCTGCCGCTGATATTCGACCTGGTAGTCGGCGTGCGGATGGAACCGGAAGGCGAGCCCGTACTCCTCGGCGAGCACCCGCCCGAGCAGGTCGCTGTTGGCGAGCAGCACCCGCCACTGGCCCTCGCCGAGTTCGGCCGCCTCCAGGTAGCCGCCGGTCCGGTCGTCGCGGTAGCCGGGCACCGGCACGAACACCACCTCGCTGCCGCCGACGGCCCGGGTCAGCTCGGCGACCCGGCGGGTCTCGGCGAGCACCGCCGTGAAGTCGCCGTGCGGCCCGCCGGCCCCGCCGACCGTCCCGCCGGTGACCCGCAGCCCGCGGGCGGCGATCTCGTCGGCGAGCTGATGCGGGTCGGTGGGCAGGTAGCCGTACGGTCCCAGCTCCAGCCACCGGTATCCGGCCGCGGCCAGCTCGTCGAGGAACCGCCGCCACGGGGTCTGCCGGGGGTCGTCGGCGTACCAGACGCCCCACGAGTCGGGGCAGCTTCCCAGGTGCAGCACGGCGGTCACCGGGCCGTCGGGAAGTAGAGCGACGCCTCGGACGCCGCCGCCGACGACGGCCACCGCTGGGTGACCACCTTGGACCGGGTGTAGAAGGCGACGCCCTCCGGGCCGTAGATCGGGCTCTGCCCGAACAGCGAGTCCTTCCAGCCGCCGAACGAGTGGTACGCCATCGGCACCGGGATCGGCACGTTGATCCCGATCATGCCGACGTGCACGCCGCGCTGGAACCGGCGGGCGGCCTCCCCGCTGCCGGTGAAGACGGCGGTGCCGTTGCCGTACGGATTCCGGTTGATCATCTCGATGGCGTCGTCCACGCCGTCCACCCGCAGGACCGAGAGCACCGGCCCGAAGATCTCCTCCCGGTACACGTCCATCGCGGGGGTCACCTGATCGAGGACCGTCGGGCCGACGTAGAAGCCGTCCTCGTACCCCGCGATCTTGAGGCCCCGCCCGTCGGCCGCGACGGTCGCGCCCTGCCGCTCCCCCGCGCCGATCAGATTCTCGATCCGCTCCTTCGCGGCCGCCGTGATCACCGGGCCCATCCGGCTCGCCGGATCGTGTCCCGGGCCCACCTTGATCGTCGCCGCCTTGAACGCCAGCAGGTCGACGAGCCGGTCCGAGTCGCCGACCAGCACCGCCGCCGAGATCGCCATGCACCGCTCGCCCGCCGACCCGAAGGCCGACGCGATCAGATGCTCGGCGGCGAACCCGAGGTCCGCGTCCGGCAGCACGACCGCGTGGTTCTTCGCGCCGCCGAGCGCCTGCACCCGTTTGCCCGCGGCGGTGGCCCGCTCGTGGATGTACCGGGCGATCGGGGTGGATCCGACGAACGAGACGGCGGCGATGCCCGGATGGTCCAGGATCGCGTCGACCGCGACCTTGTCGCCGTGCACCACGTTGAAGACGCCGTCCGGCAGCCCGGCCCGCTGCCACAGCCCGGCGACGAACCCGGCCGACGACGGATCCCGCTCGCTCGGCTTGAGCACGAACGTGTTGCCGCAGGCGATGGCGATCGGATGCATCCACATCGGCACCATGGCCGGGAAGTTGAACGGGGTGATCCCGGCGACCACCCCGAGCGGCTCCCGGAAGCTGAACACGTCGACCCCGGCCGACGCCTGATCCGAGTAGGACCCCTTGAGCAGCTGCGGGATGCCGCAGGCGAACTCGATCACCTCGAGCCCGCGCTGCACCTCCCCGGCGGCGTCGGACAGCACCTTGCCGTGCTCGTGCGAGACGATCTCGGCGATCTCCGCGCTGTGCGCGTTGACCAGCTCCCGGAAGGCGAACAGGACCCGGGTGCGCTCGCTCAGCGACGCCTGGCTCCACTGCGGGAAGGCCGCCGCCGCGGCGCCGACCGCCGTGTCCACGTCCTGCGCCGAGGCCAGCAGCACGTCGTGCTGGTGACGGCCGGTGGCCGGCTGATACACCGGCGCCCGGCGAGTGGAGTTCCCGCCGGTGTTGCGTCCGTTGATCCAGTGCTCGATGGTCGCCATTCAGAGCCCTCCCGGTCGCAGATGGTGGCGCTGGTCGCGTTTGCCGGCGAGATATTCGCCGTGCGCGTCGCGGGTGCTCTGCAGGGTGGCGACCTCGGCGACCGGCACGTCCCACCAGGACTCCGACGACGGCGCCGGCGTGTGCGGGCCGGTTTCGATGTGCAGGACGGTGAGCCGTTCCGCGTCCCGGGCCGTCTTCACGCCCTCGACCAGGTCGGCGATGCTGCGGCAGCGGATCACCGCTGCGCCCAGGCTCTCCGCGTTCGCCGCCAGGTCGACCGGCAGGCGGGCGCCGTCGTAGTCGCCGCTGCGCGGGTTGCGGTACCGGTACTCGGTGCCGAAGCGCTGCGATCCGACCTGCTCGGACAGGCCGCCGATGGACGCGAACCCGTGGTTCTGCACGATGATCACGATCAGTTTCAGGCCCTCGGCGACCGCGGTGACGATCTCCTGCGCCATCATCAGATAGGAGCCGTCACCGACCAGCGCGAACACCTCGCGGCCGGGTTCGGCGAGCTTGATGCCGAGGGCGCCGGCGATCTCGAAACCCATGCAGGAGTAGCCGTACTCCACGTGGTACTGCTTCGGGTCCCGGGCCCGCCACAGCCGCTGCAGGTCGCCGGGCAGGCTCCCGGCGGCCTGCACCACCACGTCGCGTGCTCCGCACGCCTCGTTCACCACCCCGATCACCTCGGCCTGGGTGGGCAGGTCACCGTTACCGCCCTTGCCGCGGTACGCGTCCTCGACGCGCCGGTTCCACGCCGCCACCTGATCCCGGTAGTCGGCGCTGAACCGGCGCCCGTGCAGCGCCGGCAACAACGCGCTCAGCCCGGCCCGGGCGTCACCGGTCAGCGCCAGCGCGGACAGTTTCCCGGCGTCGAACCCGGTCACGTTCAGGTTCACGAACCGCACGTCCGGCCGCTGGAACGCGCTGCGCGAGGCGGTGGTGAAGTCGGAGTAGCGGGTCCCGACGCCGAGCACCACGTCGGCGTTGCGGGCCAGCCGGTTCGCCACCGGGCTGCCGGTCGCGCCGACCCCGCCGACCGCGCACGGGTGATCCCAGCTCAGCGCGCCCTTGCCGGCCTGGGTGTCGGCGACCGGGATGCCGGTCTCCCGGGCGAACCGGTCCAGGGCGGCGGACGCCTCGGAGTAGATGACACCGCCCCCGGCGACGATCAGCGGCCGGGCGGCGCCCCGGATCACGGCGGCGGCCCGTTCCAGCGCGAGCGGGTCGGGGGTGTGCCGGGGCACGTGCCAGACCCTGCGGGCGAACAGTTCGTCCGGGAACTCGTACGCCTCCGCCTGCACGTCCTGGGGAAGGCAGACCGTGACCGCGCCGCACTCCGCCGGGTCGGTCAGCACCCGCATCGCCCCCAGCAGCGCCGCCGGCAACTGCTCGGGCCGCCAGACCCGGTCGAAGAACCGCGACAGCGGCCGGAACGCGTCGTTGACCGACACGTCGCCGGCCCGCGGATCCTCCAGCTCCTGCAGCACCGGCGTGGCGACCCGGGTGGCGAAGACGTCCGACGGCAGCAGCAGCACCGGCAGCCGGTTGACCGTGGCCAGCGCCGCCCCGGTGAGCATGTTCGTCGCACCGGGACCGATCGACGCGGTGCACGCCATCGCCGACAACCGGTTGCGCATCCGGGCGTAACCGACCGCCGTGTGCACCATGGCCTGCTCGTTGCGGGCCAGCCGATAGGGCATGTCCGGTGAGCCCGTGCGCTGCGCCTGCAGCAACGCCTGCCCGATCCCGGCGACGTTGCCGTGCCCGAAGATGCCGAGGACGCCGGCCACCGCCCGCTGCTCGACGCCGTCCCGTTCGGTCCACTGGTTCGCCAGGAAACGTACGACGGCCTGGCCGACGGTCAACCGTTGCTTCACCCGCGCCTTCTCTCCCGAGTAGAGGTCAACGGCAATCTGGCGTCGACACGTTCGGCGGCCCAGCGGCCACGCACCCAGCCGTGCGCCGGATCGTCGCGGACCAGCCAGCGGCGTTCGCCGGGGCCGGCCATCACGTTGAGGTAGTAGAGGTCGTAACCGGGCGAGGCCATCGACGGGCCGTGCCAGCCGTACGGGATCAGCACCACGTCGCCGGATCGGACCTCGGCGCACACGTCGATCGGGCGGTCGGGGTGGCCGTACACCCGCTGGTAGCCGCACCCGTGCCCACCCGCCGGCGAGGCGGCGACCTCGAAGTAGTAGATCTCCTCCAGGCTGCTCTCGTCGGCGTGCTGCTCGTCGTGCTTGTGCGGCGGATACGACGACCAGTTCCCGCCCGGGGTCAGCACCTCGCACGCGATCAACCGGTCGGTCTCGAACGTCTCCGGGGTGCAGAAGTTGTTGACCTGACGGCTGGCCTGCCCGGCGCCGCGCAACTCCACCAGCACGTCCTCGGCCGCGCCGTAGCGGAACGGCAGGGTTCGCTCGGCGCGGGCGGCGGGCAGCGCGAACCGGCCGCCGTTCGGCGCGCGCAAGGTCACCGCGCAACCGCGGGGCAGGTAGGCGAAGTCGGTCACCCGGGAGAACACCGAACGCCTGCCGGTCAGCGTCAGCCGCTCGTCGTCGCAGGCCACGTCGCAGCCGCCGATCAGCGGCAGAACCAGCACCTCGTCGGATCCGGTCAGGAACCGCACCCGGCCGCCCACCGGCAGTTGCACCACGCGCAGCCCGCTGTACTCCCAGCCGGCCGTCTCCGGGGTGACCAGCACGTCGAACGGCCGGTCCGCCGAACTGCCGCGCGGCACCAGGGGGTTGACCCGCGCCTCAGTCATGGGCACGTACCTCCGCCTCCGTCGGCATGGCCTCCGAACAGGACATCCGCGAGGCGACGACGGCTCCGGCGGCACTCGCGAACCGCATCGTCTCCGCGAGCGGCCAGCCCGCCAGCAGGCCGTGACAGAGCGCCCCGCCGAACGCGTCCCCCGCCCCGAGCCCGTTGATCGTCTCGATCTTCACCGGCGGGATCTCCACGCTCTCGGTGGCGGTCGCCGCGAAGACCCCGGCAGGCCCGCGTTTGATCACCGCGAGCTTCGGGCCCGCGGCGATCAGCCGGGCCGCGGCTTCTTGCGGGTGCGGTACGCCCACCGCCGTCTCCACCTCGTCGGAGTTGCCGACCGCGACCGTGGCCATCGGCAGAGCCTCCGCGTACCAGTGCCGGGCCTCGGACCGCGACGCCCAGAACATCGGCCGGTAGTCCAGGTCGAAGACGGTGTGATCGGTGAGTTCGCGGGCCCGCAGCGCGGTCAGGGTGGCGGTGCGCGACGGCTCGGCGCTGAGCCCCGTCCCGGTCATCCAGAACACCCCGGCCGCCCGGATCGCCGTCAGGTCCAGGTCGGACTCGTGGATCTCCAGGTCCGGGGCCTTCGGGTAGCGGTAGAACGTCAGCGGGAAGTGGTCCGGCGGGAAGATCTCGCAGAACGCCAGCGGCGTGGGCAGCCCCGGCACCGACGTCACGAACCGGTCGTCGACGCCGAAGCCGCGCAGCGCGTCGTGCAGGAAGTCACCGAACCCGTCGGCGCCGGTACGGGTGATCACCGCGGCCCGCCTGCCGTACCGGGCGGCCGCGACGGCCACGTTGGACGGGCTGCCGCCGAGGGACTTCGCGAACGTGCGCACCTCGCGCAGGGGAACGCCGATCTGTTCCGGGTAGAGGTCCACGCCGATGCGCCCCATCGTCAGCACCTCGTCTGCGAGCATGCGCATCCCTCCGGCCGGCGATGCGCGGCAGCGGCGGGTAACCGGTCGGCAACGCTGCGTTGGACCTGGTTACGATGAAATTACGCGCATGCGGACACGTCAAGGGGGCGGACGCATCGCGTCCGCCCCCTTGACTTCTGGTCTCAGACCGCGCGCCACATCCGGTAGAAGGACGCGCCGTCCGGCAGCTGGATCCGGAACGGGGTCATCGGGGTGTACCCGTGCCGCTGATAGAGGCGCACATTGTCCTCGTTGGTCGCCTCCAGGTAGGCGGGGATGCCCTCGGCGACCAGGTCCTCATGGGTACGCCGCATGAGCTGCCCGCCCAGGCCACGGCCCTGCTCGGAGGGCCGGACCGCGAGGAACGACAGGTGCCAGTGCTCCTCCTGCGGGGTGTGGCTCTCCAGCAGCTCGCCGATCACCGCGAGACGTCCCAGGTGCTCGCCGGCCACCTCGGACAGCCGCTCCACGAACAGCGGCTGCTCCGGCAGCTCGTTGACGTGGTCGAACCACACCGCGACCGCGGCGAATCCGCCATCGGGGTGGTCGATCACGTCGACCCGGCCGTGGTCGAGGGCGTGCTCGGCGTGCAGGGCGAAGAAGGCCGCCATCACCTGCTCGCGCTGCGCCGGGTCCGGCACCGCGTAGACGTTCGCGTCCAGGTCGTTGAACGCGTGCGAGATGTGCGCCCCGATCGCCGGGATCTCGTCCTTGCGCGCCGAACGGATCACCGCGTGCCGTCCTGGTTCAGGCTCGCGGCGAACCCGCCACCGGCGGACGCGCTGCGGGCGCCCAGGCCGATGCCCGAGTAGATCTGCGGCCGGCTGGACCGCAGGACCAGGCCCCACAGCGCGCCGCCGGCGAACAGCACCGCGAACGACAGCGGCGCGACCAGCGCCGGAGTGCTGCCGGGCTCGACACCGAGCAGCAGGGCGATGTTGTCCACGGCCAGGTAGGAGACCACCAGCAGCAGGACCGCGCCGACGATCGGGGCGATCACCCGGTGGATCACACTCTCACCGGACGGGTTGCGGGCGAAGAAGCCGATCACGGCGAAGGCGGTGAGCGTGACCAGCAGCAGCACGCCCAGGCCACCGGTGGTGCCGAACCAGAAGAACATCTCCACCAGCGGGTCCCAGCCCATCACCGCGTAGAGCAGGATGGCCACCAGGCCGATCACCGACTGGGCGATCGAGCCGTTCTTCGGCGCGCCGGTGCCCGGAACGGTCCGGCCGAACAGGCGCGGCAGCACACCCTCGCGGCCCAGCGAGAACATGTACCGCGAGATGATGTTGTGGAACGAGATCATCGCGGCGATCATCGAGGTCAGGAACAGGATGTGGCCCAGGTGCAGGGCCGTGTCACCGAGCGGGACCGCGGCCAGGTTGAAGAACAGCTCCGGGCCCTCGGCCCCGGCCCGCTCCGCCACCTTGTCGGCGCCGGCGGCGGAGATCATCACCCAGGCGGCGAAGGCGTACAGGACCGCGATCAGGGCGACCGCGATGTACGTGGCCCGCGCGACGGTACGCCGCGGGTCCCGCGACTCCTCGCTGAACACCACCGACTGCTCGAATCCGACGAAGCCGGTGATCGCCATGACCAGCAGAGCGCCGGCGCCCGCGCCGGTCAGGCTGGCCGGGTCGAACGGAGCGGCGGAGGCCTGGAAGCCGTCGGTGAACATCTCGGCGACCGAGAAGACGACGGTCAGCACGATCTCGGCGACCAGCAGGGTGGCCAGCACCTTGCCGTTGACGGCCACGTCCCGGACACCCAGGATCGCGACCAGCGCCCAGGACAGCAGGGCGATGACCCACCAGGACAGGTCCAGGCCGAACCAGTCGAGGAACAGCGGCTGGGCGATCGCGCCGAAGCCGCCGTAGGTGCCTACCTGGAACAGGTTGTAGGCCAGCAGCGCCACCCAGGACGCGCCGACACCGAACGGGCGGCCCAGGCCGCGGGCGATGTAGGCGTAGAAGGCGCCGGCGTTGGAGATGTGCCGGGCCATGGCCACGTACCCGACCGAGAAGATCGCGAGGATCATCGCGACGGCGATGTAGGCGATGGCGAAGCCGGTCAGCCCGGTGACGGCCAGACCGGTCGGCACCACACCGGCGATGACGGTCAGCGGGGCGGCCGCCGACATGACGAAGAAGACGACGGAGGCGACGCCGAGCCGGTTGCTGGCGAGCGCGTCCGATACCTGGCTCTGCGGGGGCTGTGTACCTGTGAAGGACACGGTGATGCTCCAAGGGGGTGTTCGTTGAGGTGTTACATGGGGGGTCAGGCTCGGCGGGCCATGACGGCGTCACCGACGGCCGCCTCGGCATGCGCCACGAGCTGTTGCAACATCGCGGGGAAGTTTCTGCGGAACTGCTCGAACAACGCGGCCCGTTCCCGGGCGCCCAGCGTGGCCAGCACCTGCTGGTCCAGCCCGGTGGCCAGGATGACCCCGGCCAGCAGCAGGTCGGCCAGGTCGAGCGCCTCGTCGCGGCTGACCTTGGTGCGGATCCGGGTGGCCGGCCAGCCCGCGGTCATCGAGTCGGCGGGGACGAAGGAGACCTTGGTGCCGCCCAGCAGGCCGCGCTTCTCCACCCGGCGGATCAGCCCGGCCCGGGCGAGACGGCGCTCGACCAGGTCGGTGGCGATTCCGGTGGAGAGGTAGGCGAGCCAGTTGCGGACACCGTGCTGGCCGGCCTCACGGCGGATCTGCTCCAGCACCGCGGTGGTGGCGGCGTCCCCGGTGGGCCGGTCGTCGATCACCACCAGTTCGGTCTCGACGAGATCGACCCGGCGCCACAACATGAGTTCGCCGAGCAGGGTCGCACCGAGACCGAGTCCGAGAGTGGCCGGTGACAGCAGCGACTTGCCACGAATCGAGTCGTGAGCCGTCAGGTAGAGATCGTCCGCTGGCGGTAGCTGCGGCGGCGGCGCCACTGCTGGTTCTCCTCTCGAAAAGGCTTGGAAAAGAGTGCCCGCGAGCGCCCTCCGAGATGAGGGGAGACGTCAACGAAGCAGTTACGTAGCGCTCCCCCCAGCGCGACGCGACGTAGCCTGCCAGCTTCCGTGGATCAACGCAACGTCCAGATGCGACAAATGTGAGTTCCACAGTAGGCAATGTTGATCACAGTCCTGCTCAGGGCTTTTGGGTAACGATCTTGAAACGTGACGCTCAGTTCTCGCGAACGTCGATATCTAAAGATCTCCAAATGTTAATTGTCACCCTGAGTCACTAGTTGCGGAATCAACTAAATCGGCGTACCGTTGCCGGAAAGGTTGAAGCTTCAACGGAGGTACCCATGCGGATGCCAGCCCTCTTCCTCAGCCACGGCGCCCCGCCACTGGTCGACGACCCCACCTGGACGGCACAGCTGCGCGACCTCGCCGCCGGGCTGCCCAGACCGAAAATGATCCTGGTGGCGTCGGCTCACTGGGAGTCCGCGCCGCTGATGCTCGGCGCCACCGAGACCGTGCCGCTCGTCTATGACTTCGGGGGTTTCGCCCCGCGTTACTACCAGGTGCGATACAACGCTCCGGGTGCTCCCGAACTGGCCGCCAAAATATCGAAATTGATGCCTGACCACGAGACCGTCACCCGCACCGATCGCGGTCTCGACCACGGTGCGTATGTGCCACTCACCGTCATGTACCCCGACGCCGACATCCCGGTCCTGCAGATGTCACTGCCCACCCTCGAGCCGGATCGTCTGCTCGATCTCGGCCGCCGGCTCGCCCCGCTGCGCGACGAGGGGGTGCTCATCATCGGTTCCGGGTTCACCACCCACGGCCTGCCGTTCCTGCGCGACTGGCGGCCCGAGGCGGCCGCGCCCGGATGGTCGGCCGAGTTCGACGCGTGGGCCGCCGAGACGCTGGCCCGCGGCGCCGTCGACGAGCTCGCCGGCTTCCGTGACCGGGCTCCCGGCATGCCGTACGCGCATCCGACGATCGAGCACTTCGCCCCGATGTTCCTGACCCTGGGCGCGTCCGGAGACCCAGCTCAGGCCCCCGAGCAGCCGATCGAGGGTTTCTGGATGGGACTCGCCAAGAGATCGTTCCAGGTCGCATGAGCCTATCGATTTCTCAGCATGCTTGCAGAATCTTTGGAGATCCTGTGAAGCATGCTTGAGGTCTCCGCGCTCGGGTGGACCGTCACCATCGGTGTCATCGTCGCCCTGCTCGCCCTCGATTTGACGCTCGGGGTGCTTCGTCCACACGTCGTCGGCTTTCGCGAAGCCGCCGGCTGGTCAATCTTCTATATCGCCGTCGCGATCGTCTTCGGCGTGGTTTTCGCGAACGTCTACGGCTGGACCTACGGCACGGAGTATTTCGCCGGCTACATCGTCGAGAAAAGCCTGTCCGTCGACAATCTGTTCGTCTTCGTGATCATCATGACGACGTTCGCCGTGCCCGAGCGGTTCCAGCAGAAGGTGCTGACCTTCGGCATCATCATCGCGCTGATCCTGCGAGTGATCTTCATCGTGGTCGGCGCCGCCCTGCTCAACGCCTTCTCGTTCATGTTCCTGGTGTTCGGCCTGATCCTGCTCTACACCGCCGTGCAGCTGTTCCGGCACCGCGACGAGGACCCTGACGTCGACGAGAACATGCTGGTGAAGGCCGCTCGCCGGTTCCTGCCCGTGACGGAGAACTACGTCGAGGGCAAGATGATCACCCGGATCGACGGCAAGCGCATGGTCACGCCGATGTTCCTGGTCCTGCTGGCCATCGGTGGCACCGACCTGCTGTTCGCCCTCGACTCGATCCCGGCCGTGTTCGGCGTCACCGACCAGGCCTACATCGTGTTCGTCGCGAACGCGTTCGCCCTGCTCGGCCTGCGCGCCCTGTTCTTCCTCGTCAAGGGCCTGCTCGACCGCCTGGTCTACCTCTCCACCGGTCTGTCGATCATCCTGGCCTTCATCGGGGTCAAGCTGGTGCTGCACTGGGCCCACAAGGACATCAGCGCGTCGGTGCCGGAGGTCGCGACTCCCGTCTCCCTCGGCGTGATCATCGGCATCCTGGTCGTCACCACGGTCGCCAGCCTGCTGAAATCCCGCAAGGACCCGTCTTTGAAGGCGCACGCCGGCAGCCTCCACGCCAACCCCGGCAACCAGCACCACGCCGACCACTGACCACCGCGGGGGCCGTCACCGGCGGCCCCCGCACCCCTCTGCTTCTTCGCTTTCCCTGTCCACTCGTCCTCACGCCGCGTTCAGCCTGGTCCCGTCGCCCTCAGTCCCACGCACGCCGCGCGCCTCACAGCCCCACGCACGCCCTCGCCTCACAGCCCCACAGTCTTCCCCGCCATCCCCGGCCGCCCCACCCAGTCCCGCCACGCCTTGCTGCGCGTCGCTGCGCGCCTCGGACTCGCGGCACTGAATCGGCGAGTCAGTGGGGCTCGTCGGCCGATCCGGGCTCGGCGTCGGGGTGCTGGTCAGTGGCCCGATCTGGCGGCTCACTGTTCGCCTCCGAGGTTCGCCGCCGGGCGCTCGGTGTGACCGGTTCGTCCTCAGGCGCCCGCCGTGCGCGGGGAACGCGCGCACCGGCCGGTCGACCGGCACCCGCGGTTCCGTTCTCCGAGGCGGTCTCCCCATCGTTCGCCCGATCCCCGGGTTTGCCGGTCCCGCCGTGTGAGCCGGTGGCAGACCAGTCTTCCTGACCGCCAGACCTGTCTTCCTGGGCGGCCGACGGCACTTCCCCGCCACCCGATGGTGCTTCCCGGCCGGCCGACGGCACTTCCCCGCCACCCGACGGCGCTTCCCCACCGACCGACGGCGCTTCCCGGCCGGCCGATGATGCCGATCGTGGCTCGCTGGTCCGGACCGGCTCGCTGAGCATCCCGTCACCTCGTGGAGGCTGTGTCTTACCTGGTGCGGGGCCCTTCCAGACATCGCCGGCGGGAACGGGACGGTCCGGCGGCAGGATCTCGCCCGGGGCGAGCGGTGGCCGGCCGGCGCCGATCACGGCGTACACCTCCGGGCGCTCGCGCCGCAGTTTGCGGCCCCACACGATGCCCGCGATCAGGACCAGCAGGAACAGCAGGGTCGGCGACCAGATCTTGAGCAGGTTCTCGCTGCCCAGCAGCTCCCCGAAGAACGCGATGGTGAGCAGCAGCACGATCCAGAGGAAGACCGTGGCGATCCAGGGTGCGATCCGCCGTCGCCAGAGCGTCTCCCCGTGGGGGAACCGGCCGAAGAACCGCACCACGGCGACCGACGCGATGGTCATCAGGATGAGCACGCCGAGGCCGCCGGAGACGGTGCCGAAGAAGAACAGGTCCTTGGTCGGGTTCCAGGCCGCCGCCGCGAAGATCAGCAGCACGACGAGGGCGATGGCCGACTGTGCCATCGACGCCGCCACGGGTACGCCCTGGCGGGTCCGGGCCAGCGCCTGCGGCAACACGCCCTCCCGCGCGACGGTCAGACCGTACCGGGCGACGGTGTGGTGGAAGGCGAGCATCGCGGCGAACAGGCTGGTGGCGAAGAAGATCCGCCCGAGGTCGACGACAGCCGACCACAGGTACGGCTCGGGCAGGTAGAAGAACAGGTCGTCGAGATGCTGACCGGCGATCACGACGATCTGGTCGGGGCCGGCGACGACCGACATCGCCCAGGCGGTGCCGCCGTAGAGGAAGGCCGCGACCAGCAGGGTGAACCCGATGGCCCGGGCGACCGTCCGGCGTGGGTCCCGGGCCTCGGCCGCGTACACCAGGGGGGCCTCGAAGCCCACCATGCCCGCGATCGCGGCGACCAGCAGCGACACACCGCCCGCGCTGGCGATCAGGCCGGGGTCGAGGGTGTCGAACGTGACCGTGCCACCGGCCGGGTTCCCGACCATGACGAGGTCGAAGATCAGGACGATCAGCACCTCGGCGCAGACCAGCACGGTGAGGATGCGGGCGTTGAGGTCGATGTCGAGCCGGCCGAGGACGGCGATCACCGCCCAGCCGAGCAGCGCGAACACGATCCACGAGACGTCGGCGCCGAAGATCGCGAGGGCGTTGTGCGCGGCTACCCCGAACGCGCCGTAGAGCCCGATCTGCATGGCGTTGTAGGCCAGCAACGCCACGAAGGCGGTGCCCACACCGACCGGGCGGGAGATTCCCGTCGACGCGTACGCGTAGAAGGCGCCGCTGTTGGGCACATGCCGCGCCATCGCCGCCAGCCCGACCGCGAACACTCCCAGCACGGCGGCGACCAGCATGTACGCCACGGGGATGCCCTTCTCCCCGACCTCGCCGTAGCCGAGCGGCAGAGCGCCCGCCACGACCGTGAGCGGGGTCATGGCGGAGACCGCGATGACGAAGACCGGCCACGTGCCGAGCTTGCGCTCCGGCTGGGACATGGCGCCTCCCGTGTCGAATCGACGAAAAATCGATGACCGCCCTCCATCATGACCCTGATGGCGGCCAAACGATATAGAGAAAAGTCGATCTTGTGTTCGCGTTGCCGCTCGTATCAGTCACTCCATCACGCGTCGGACGCTGGTCGCCGGGAGCCGGTGAGGTCCAGGGCGTAGACCCGCACCGGGCGCCCGGTCGATGGCTCGATCGTCTCCCGGTCCAGGCGCATACCCAGCTTGATCATCACGCGGGCCGATGCGTCGTTGCCGACCTGATGAATGCTGACGAGGCGGGTCAGGCCGAGTTCGTCGCGCGCGTGATCGACCACCGCCGTGGCAGCCTCGGTGGCCAGTCCCCGCCCCCAGTGACGCCGCCCCAGCCGCCACCCGATCTCGACGGCAGGCATGACCTCCGGAAGGAACGACGGCACCGCGAGCCCGGTGAAGCCGGCCAGCTCACCGGTCTCCCGCAGGACGAGGGCGTAGAGGCCGAACCCGTGCTCCTCCCAGTGGCGCCGGAAGGCGTCGAGGCGCTCCGCCGTCCCGGCCCGGTCCAGCACGCGGCCGTCGCGGATCCATCGCATGACCTCCGGCTGGGCGGTGATCTCCGCGAACGCGTCGAGATCGTCCGCCCGCCAGCGGCGCAACACCGTCCGAGCCGTGACCAGTTCGTTCACCGCATGCCTCTTTCATGCCGGGACCCGCGGTTTCGTCGGGCCGGGGTCGGGTAGGTTGCCGGGATGCCACTCGGACCGCAACCCCACGGCCGCCGCGGCACGGTCGAGGAGCCTTACAGCCCGCTCAACCTGCGGCTGGTTCTGGCCCTGGTCGGGTTGGTGGTGTGTTCGGCCCTGGCGGTCCTGCTGTTCCGCGCGGGCTGGACGGTGCCGGGGTGGCTTCTCGCCGTGTGGGCCGTGGTCGCCGCCGTCGACGCCGTGGTGATCCAGTTGCGCCGCCGCGCCCGGTCCCGCGCCGACGGCCACCGGGATCATTCGCTGTTCGAGTAGGACGATCCGCATCGGTCACACCCGGCCCGCGTCGTGAACCAGCAGCGCCACCTGCACCCGGTTGTTGAGGTCGAGTTTGGTCAGCACCCGGGAGACGTGCGCCTTCACCGTGGCGACCGACATGTGCAGCTCCGTGGAGATCTCCGCGTTGGAACGGCCGCGCGCGACCGCCAGCGCCACCTCCCGTTCCCGGGCGCTCAGCCGGTCCAGCAGTTGCCCGGCATGCTCCCGCTCGGGTGGGGCGCCCGCCGAGACGTGCGAGATCAGTTGCCGGGTGACACTGGGCGACAGCGTCGCCTCCCCGCGGGCCACCCGCAGCACCGCGTCCCGGATCTGGCCGGGCGGGGTGTCCTTGAGCAGGAAGCCGCTTGCCCCGGCCCGCAGCGCCCGCAGCACGAACTCGTCGGCGTCGAACGTGGTCAGCACCAGGATCTCCGGCGCGTCCGGCTGCCGGCGCAGCCGCTCGGTGGCGGCGAGCCCGTCGACGCCGGGCATGCGGATATCCATCAGGACCACGTCGGGCCGGCACCGGGCCACCGCGTCGGGCACCTCGGCGCCGTCAGCGGCCTGACCGACGACGGTGACCTCCTCGTCCCCGGACAGGATCATGGACAGCCCGGCCCGTACGAGTGGATCGTCGTCCACGATGAGCACCCGGACCATGCCCACTCCGGTCTCGGCAACCATTCGTTCCCCCATCACGCTCACCTTCGACACTCAGATCGGGCCCGCACACCGGGCCCTCACCGGAAGCTCGCCGCGCGCTGGATCATGGGGATGCCTGCCATGGCAGCCGGGCCGTCAGCACGAACTCATCGCCGGTCCGGCCGTGCTCGAGCCGGCCGCCGGCCAGCAGCGCCCGCTCCGCCAAGCCGATCAGTCCGACCCCGGTGCCGGGGATCGGGGCGACCGGAACCGAGACGGGCAGGGGATTCCGGATCTCGATGGTCAGACCCTCGGCAACCGCGCCGCTGACGGTGATGTGCACCGCCGCACCGGGCGCGTGCTTCCGCGCGTTGGTCAACCCCTCCTGGACGATCCGATAACCGGCACGGGCCGTCGCCGCCGGGACCGCCGCGGGATCGACCGTGACATCCAGCTGGACCCGCATGCCCGCACTGCGCGACTCGTCGGCGAGCCCGGCCAGCGCGCCGAGAGTGGGCTGCGGCCGCTCCGGAGCCGGCTCGTCCTCGGACTGGCCGGTGCGGAGCACGCCGATCACCGCCCGCAGGTCCTGCAGTGCCTGGTGAGCGCTGGCCCGGACCACGGCAGCCGCGGCGGCGATCTCCTCCGGTGGCGCGCCGGGACGGAACTCCAGGGCGCCGGCATGCAGACTGAGCAGGGAGATCCGATGAGCGAGGACGTCGTGCATCTCACGGGCGATCCGGGTGCGCTCCACCACCCGGGCCTGGGCGATGCGGAGGCGCTGCTCGGCCTCGGCACGCTCGGCACGGTCCCGCCAGGAGACGATCAGCTGGCGGCGTGCCCGGACCAGCATGCCCGACAACGCCGCGAAGACGGTCACCACCGAACCCCAGGCGAACGTCAGCCAGAACCCGGCGGCCACCTCCGGCCGCAGAGCCGCGAACACCACGTTGCCCGCGAGAACGATCGCCACGTAGGTGGCCAGCACCGTGAACGGCCGGTGCACCGCGACGGTGAACACCACGATGAGCAGGATGACCCCGCTGGCCGGGGAGAAGAAGGAGAGCAGGGCGAGATAGACGGCGAGCGGGGCCAGGAAACGCCGGCGCCACCAGAGGCCGACAGCGGCGACACCACTCGCCACGGCGTCCACCCAGATCAGCCAGGTGGGGCTGTCGATGCCCGCTTCGGTGATGACCTCGGGCGGATAGAGAAGCGTGTGGGTGACCGCCACCGCGGCGCCGATGCCGAGCACGAAACAGACGGCGTCCACGAGCCAGTCGCGGGTGGACCGGCGGGCGGGCAGCGGCCCGGCCGGATCGGCTGCCAGAGCCGACGGCCACAACCAGCGATATTCCACCGACATCGTTCCCACGAATCCGACCTTACGGGCCGGTGACACCCGGCCGGTACCGACCAAAGTCGACATCTGAGCATCGACCAAGGTAGGCGGGACATCGACCGACGGCCGACGCGCGAGCCTCCCGGAGACGCTCACGCTGGGACGCATGATTACGGTCGAGAACCTGACCAAGACGTACGGCACACAGCGTGCCGTCGACGATGTGTCCTTCACCTGTGAACCCGGCACGGTGACCGGCTTCCTGGGGCCCAACGGGGCCGGCAAGTCCACCACCATGCGGATGATCTGCGGCCTCACTCCGCCGAGCAGCGGCCGTTCCGCGATCGACGGTGTGCCGTATCGGCGGCTCGGCAACCCCGGCCGGCACGTCGGGGTGCTGCTGGACGCGTCGGCGCAGCACGCCGGGCGCACCGGGCGGGAGGTGCTGGCTCTGGCGGCGATCACGATGGGTCTGGACACCGGCCGGGTGAGCGAACGGCTGGAGCGGGTCGGCCTGAACGGCACGGCGGCGAAGCGGCGGGTCCGGGCGTATTCACTGGGCATGCGGCAGCGGCTCGGCCTGGCGTACGCGATGATCGGCGACCCGGCCGTGCTGATCCTCGACGAGCCGGCCAACGGCCTGGACCCGGAGGGCATCCACTGGATGCGCGGCCTGCTGCGCGACTTCGCCGACCGGGGCGGCACGGTGCTGCTCTCCTCCCATCTGCTGCGGGAGGTGGAGGTGATCGCCGACCGGCTGGTCGTCATCGGCAACGGGCGGATATTGACCCAGGGCGACAAGGAGCAACTGCTCGGCGCCGCCGGGACGTCCGTCCGGGCCACGGACCCCGCGGCGCTCGACGCGCTGCTGCAGCGCATGGGGCTCACCGGCACCACCTCCTCCGACGGCAGCGTGCTGGTGCCGGCGGATCCGCAGGCGATCGGTCAGGCGGCCGCGGCGGCCGGAGTGGTGCTTCTCGAGCTGCGGCCGGCGGGCGCCGGCGGCCTCGAGGAGATGTTCCTGCGTCTGACCAGCGGTTCCCCGCTCGAGGAGGTCTCCCGATGACGACGACCACGCCGCTTCCCACCGCGGCCACCGTCCCGGCGGCTGCCGCCGGGCGCCGTGTCCCGCTGTCCCGGCTGACCCTGGTCGAGCTGCGCAAACTGGCCGACACCAGGGCCGGTCTGTGGCTCCTGATCGTGATCGGCCTGGCCACCGTCGCGACGTCGGTGGTCATGCTCGGCTGGGCTGACGACAGTGAACAGGACTTCAGTGCGCTGTACGCCTTCGGGCTGATGCCGTCCGCGGTGCTCCTGCCCGTCCTCGGCATCCTGTCGGTGACCAGCGAGTGGTCGCAGCGGACGGCGCTGGCCACGTTCACCCTGGTGCCGGCGCGCGGCCGGGTCATGCTGGCGAAGCTGGCGGCGGGCGCCCTGATCGCGGTCGCGGCCACGGCTGCCACCGCGGTGCTGGCTGCCGGGGCGAACCTGATCGCACGGGCGTCGGGCGGTGACGGGTCGTGGACGCTGGACCCGTCGCTGATCTGGCAGAGCCTGTTGTTGCAGGTCCTCTTCGTGCTGATGGGTAATGCGTTCGGCGCCCTGCTGCTGAACACGCCGCTGGCGATCGTCATCTTCTTCGCGCTCCCGACGGTCTGGACGGTTCTCGGTGAGAGCATCCGGGCTCTTCGCTCGGCGGCCGGATGGCTGGATCTGAACGCCACCTCGCAAGCCCTGATGGAACCGGATATGGCTTCGGGTGAGTGGGCTCGGCTGGCGGTGTCGGCCGCGGTGTGGGTGGCGCTTCCGCTGGCGCTCGGGACGGTGCGGGTGCTCCGGCGGGAGGTTTCCTGATCCACAACGGCCGGTGTTGGCGTCACGATCCGGCAATCAGAGGTAGCGTGCCGAGACGTGACGCGTACCCTATTTGCCAGCTTCGCGGCAATCACCGCTTCTATCCCGTTGCTTGCGGGCCCGGCGCCGGCCGCGCCACCGGCCTCTCCCCCGCCGGGTCCCGGCAACCTCGAGGCGCCGATCAGCGGTCCGGTCATGCCCTTCGACAGCCCCGGTATGCCGTTCCCCGGGACTGTCGCGCCTTTCGGCGGAGCCGTCGAGCCGTTCGAGACGGAGACCCGCGAACCTGACCTGGACCGGCTCACCTTCGAGGGCGAGCCGCTCCCGATCGCCAGTTACGAGCCCCGGCCCAGCGCGCGTTCGATCGCACAGACCCCGGCGATCGGCACGGTCCGCAGCTGGGCCGGTCTCAACGAGATCGACGGTGACGTGTACCGCAAGGACTACACGTTGCGCGGCATCGGCGAGCACATCGAGGTCTGGGTCGCGAAGGACATCGCCTTCCCCGAAGGTGACTGCCGCAAGAACGCGACCGAGATCACCGACGCTCAGGTCGCCGACCTGGTGAAGGAGTTCGACAAGACCATCTACCCCCGGGAGACCAAGGCGTTCAGCACGCCGCCGGCCCGCAGCGGCGCGAACGCGGGGCTCCCCGGCGACTTCACCGGCGCGGGCGACCGCACCGTGACGCTGATCGACAACATCCGCGACGACAACTACTTCGACTTCCCGAAACGGCAGACGTACATCTCCGGTTTCTTCTCCGAGCAGCTCAACGAGTTGTTCGACCGGAACGTGATCACGATCGACGCCTTCGACTGGGCGCACCGCAGCGGTGAGGAGCCCCGGCACGAGCCGGCCGACGACGTCTGCGCCAGCCGCCCGGCGCGGCCCCGGATGTACGAGTCGACGTTCGCCCACGAGTGGCAGCACCTGCTCACCTATTACACCGACCCGGACGAGGACGTGTGGGTCAGCGAAGGTCTCGCGGATTACGCGCAGACCCTCGCCGGATATGTGGACCCGACCATCGGTGTCCACCATCGCGGGTTCGACAATCACGTCATCTGTTACCAGGGCTTCGGCGATGTGACGACCCATTACAACCCGAACCCGCGCAACTGCGGCGGGCCGTCGAACTCGCTGAACCTGTGGTCCGAGGGTGAGCCCGATGAGATCCTCGCCGATTACGGCATCACCTACAGCCTGATGGTCTACCTGCGGGACCGCTTCGGCTCGAAGATCCACACCACGCTGCACAAGGACAAGAAGAACCGCGGTCTGGCCGCGCTCGCCGCAGCCCTGCCGAAGGGGGTCGACCTGCCCGAGGTGCTGCACGACTTCCGGGTCATGACACTCGTCGACAAGATCGTCGACCGGCGCGGCGGCGTGGTGCGGGGCGCCGCTCGCGGCCGGGTCACCGCGGAGAACCTGGACTCGACCGTGAACATGGACAACCCGGCCGCTTACGGCCGGCCGGGCGCCGCACCGAACGGCGCCGACTTCGTCCGGCTGCCGCGGGGCTTCCGCACGGTCGGTTTCGAGGGCGCCAAGACGTTGCCCGCGACACCGCTGGCCTGGACGGTCGACACCGGCATGCTCTTCTCCGGCAACACGCCGAGCACCGATGCCGCGGCGGTGCGGCCGGTCCAGGTGCCGGCCGCCGACCCGGTCCTGCGGTTCAAGACCACCTACGGGCTGGAGGAGAAATTCGACTACGGGTACGTGACAGTGTCGGCGGACGGCGGCAAGACCTATCGGATGGTCAAGGGTGACCGCACCGTCGACGGCCCGCTGGGCCCGGCGATCACCGGCAAGGCCGCGAATGTGACCCTCGCTTACGACCTCAAGGCGTACGCCGGGAAACGTGTGCTCATCGGCTTCCGGTATGTCAGCGACAGTGCCGTCAGCATCGGCGGCTGGCATCTCTCGAACGTCAAGGTGGGCGCCGTGTCGCTGGGCGGCGACAGCCTGGACGGCTGGAGGTCGCCCACCCAGGTCCGCCCGACGCCGGTGGACGACTGGAACGTGACCCTGGTGGGGCTGGCCCCCCGGCGGGCCGCGGTGGTGCCGCTGGCGGATTTCGCCAAGGTCCGCCGGTATCCGAAGGTGGTCGCGATCGTCTCCTACGACGAGCCGACCGGCACGGTGACTCAATACGCCCCCTACACCTTGAAGGTCGACGGCAAGCCCTACACGCCTGCCGTCAGGACGCCGTAGATCAGCGCTGTCGATCCGGAGCCGGCCTTGTTGATCTGCCCGCCACAGAGCACCCATGCTCCGGTGGCGGGCAGATCCGCGAGATGCGCCAGCACCTCGAGACTGACCCGCCGGCGCCGGTAGACGAGCCGGGACACCGTGAAGGCGGTGTCGGTGCTGACATCCGGGCTGAACGCGTCGGTGCCGGTGCCGCCGCGCTCGCCGAGGCGCCCCGTGTCGACCAGCCAGGACACCGCCTCCGGTGAGAAGCCCGGGTGGGGCAGGAAGGCCTCGGTGCCGAACCGGTCCTCCCACCCGGTCCAGATCACCACCACCGACTCGTCGGGGATCCGGCCGTGCTGCTCCTCCCATCGCTGCAGGTCGGCGACGGTCACCGCATATCCGGGATCGGCCGCGCACGCCGCCCGCACGTCCACTTTCACCACCGGCCGGAACAGGTCCTCCGGAACCATCTCGTCGGCCAGCAGACCGCCCGGGGTGAAATGGCCCGGCGCGCCCCAATGCGTGCCGGTGTGCTCACCCATGAAGACCGTCCGCAGGTAGAAGCCGTCCCGGTCGAGGACCGCGACGGTCTCCAGCCGCGGCGGTGGATCCCCGGGGTAGACGCTCACCCGGCCCGGGTCGTTGACGTGTGACAGACCGACCAGCCGCAGCTTGCCCAGCACGGCGTCTCCACTCATGGCATGCCCCTCTCCGCGATCCCGCGCTCTTCGCCCCGCCACCATACCCCCATTGACAGTGTCACGGTGACAGTGTCATTCTCGTGGCATGTGGACGATGGAGCAGTTGGTCGAGCGGGTCAGCGCGGCACTGGCCGCGGAATACCCGGGCGCCCCCAACGGCCGCGTCCGGGAGGTGCCCGATCGCAGGTCGATCCGGTGGTATACGACGATCGGCCTGGTCGACCGGCCCCTGGGCACCCGCGGCCGCACCGTTCTCTACGGGCCCCGTCACCTCCTGCAGCTCGTCGCCATCAAGCGGCAGCAGGCAGCCGGGCGGACACTCGCCGAGATCCAGGCCTCGATGGCCGGCGCCTCCGAGGAGACACTCGCCACCGTCGCGCGGGTTCCGGAGGATCTGCTGGTCACGGAGTCACCACCGGCAGCTCGCACCGCCCGGGCCGATTTCTGGAAAGCCTCCCCCGCCGAGGCTGATCCCTCCAGGCAGCAGGCCATCGATCCGGTGCCCGGTTCCACCCGCCGCGCGCTCGCGGCAGCGCTCGACGGTCTCGCCCCGGCGCCCTCAGCGGCCGGTCTGATCACCGGCGTTCCGCTCGGCGGCGGCGTGGTCCTGCTGCTGCCCCGACACGTCACCGACCTCGACCGCGACGACATCGCCGAGGCCGCACAGCCCTTGCTCGACCTGCTCGCGTCCCGCGGGCTCACCGATGGGAGAACCGCATGATCATTACTGTGAGCCCGATGGGCCCCGCCGAGCTGGAACTCCACCGGAGTGTCAGCGGCGCCGGCATCGGCAGCCTGTTCACCGACCGCGGCAACCTGCCACTCGACCGTCTCGACGTCCGCGCCTCGATCAGCGGCCTGCTGGTCCGCACCGAGCTGACCACCGAGTTCGTCAACACCCACGACACCGCGCTCGAAGCGACGTATGTCTTTCCGCTGCCCGACCGGGCCGCGGTCACCGGCATGACGATGACGGCAGCCGACCGTGTCGTCACCGCCCAGCTGCACGAGCGTGGCGCCGCCCGTGAGCGATACGACGAGGCGATCGCCGCCGGCCGGCGGGCCTCCATCGCCGAGGAGGAGCGGCCGGACGTCTTCACCATGCGCGTCGGCAACGTGCTGCCCGGCGAGCGGGTCGTGGTGCGGCTCCGGCTGGTGGGCCCGCTGGCATACGAGGACGGCGCCGCGACCTTCCGGTTCCCTCTCGTCGTGGCGCCCCGATACGTTCCCGGTCTGCCGCTCGGCGGCCCGCAGGCGGGTGACGGCCAGCAGCCGGACACCGACGCCGTGCCGGACGCCTCCCGCATCTCACCCCCGGTGCTGTTGCCCGGGTTCCCCAACCCGCTGCGGCTGTCGCTCAGCGTCGACATCGACCCGGCCGGGCTGGAGCTCGGTGAGGTGCGGTCCAGCCTGCACACCGTCACCGGACAGGACGGGACGCTGCGCATCGAGCCCGGCGAGCGGGCCGATCGTGACTTCGTGCTCCGGCTCGTCTATGCGCCGGGCGCGGAGTCCGCGGTCGCCATTCCCGACGAGGACGGCGAGCAGGGCACGTATCAGCTCGTCGTGCTCCCGCCGGAGGCCACCACGGCGCCCCGCCCGAAGGACGTCATGTTGCTGCTGGATCGTTCCGGCAGCATGACCGGCTGGAAGATGGTGGCCGCCCGGCGCGCCGCCGCCCGGGTCATCGACACGCTGACCTCCGCGGACCGCTTCGCGGTCCTCACCTTCGATCATTCGATCGAGTGGCCGGAGCAGCTGGGGACCGGGCTGGTGGAGGCGAGCGACCGTAACCGGTATCGGGCCGTCGAGTATCTGGCCCGCGCCGATGCCCGGGGCGGCACCGAGCTGCTCAGCCCGCTCACCACCGCCCTCAACCTGCTGGCCGACGACACCTCCGGCCGGGACCGGGTGCTCGTGCTGGTCACCGACGGTCAGGTCGGTAACGAGGACCAGCTCGTCAAGCAGGTGACCGCACGGATCGGTTCGATCCGGGTGCACACCGTCGGCATCGACCGGGCGGTGAACGCGGGATTCCTCGGCCGGCTCGCGGCCATCGGCGCGGGCCGCGCCGAGCTGGTGGAGAGCGAGGATCGTCTCGACGAGGCGATGGAGCACATCCACCGCCGGATCGGCGCACCGGTCGTCACCGGTCTCACCGTCACCGGCGACGGGTTGGCGCTGGTGGACGGTTCCCGCAGCCCGGCACGGCTGCCCGGGCTGTACCCCGGGGTGCCCCTCGTGATCACCGGACGCTATGACGGCACCTCTGAGGGGAACCTCACGGTGACCGGGCGGACCCGCGACGACCGGGAGTTCCGGACCGTGGTCCCGGTCCAGCGCCGTGCGGAGCCGGCGGTCACGTCGCTGTGGGCACGGGCCAGGCTGCGTGACCTCGAGGATGCGTACGCTTCGGGCAACCCCGCGCTGGAGGCGGAGATCGTCGGGACGTCTCTTCGGTTCGGGGTGCTCTGCCGGTTCACCGCCTTCGTGGCGGTCGACGAGCGGGTGGTGAACGAGGGCGGCCAGAACCGTCGGGTCACCCAGCCCGTCGAGTTGCCCTCGGGCTGGGAGATGCCTGTTCCGTCTGCCCCGGTCCACTACCAGTCGGCCGTGGCGTCGCCGTTCCCCGACATGGCCGCTCCGATGTCCGCACCGGGCATCATGCCGCCCATGCCACCGGCGCCGGGCTCGCCGGCGCCGAGTCCCCGCCGTTTCGCGCCTGCCCGGGCGGAGAGCCCGGACCCGAGCCGGTCCGCTCCTCGCGGCACGTCGTTCGGGAGGCCCGCCGGCCAGCCGCCGGCCGAGGCGCCCGTGACGGGGGCGCCGGCCGGTAAGGCATCTGCCGACGGTCCGCCCTGGGCTTCTCCGAAGTCGAGCGACACGGCGGGCGCCGGATCACCGGATTCCTCGGCGGCCACCGGGACGGCGGGAATCGTTCCGGCCCCGGCCGTGACCGGCGGACCGGCTCCCCGGCCACGGCCGGGCGCTCCGTCCGCCGGATGGGGGGCCCGCCGTGCCGCCACCACCGGCGGGCTCGGGCTCGACGAGTTGCGCGAGCTTGCGGCGGTCGAGGTGGCCAGGCTGCGCGAGGCCGCGCAGCTGCCCGCACTCGACCGCCGCGACCTGCTCGACGACATGGCGAGCCGCCTGGCGGTCCTCCTCGAGCCGGTCACCGACCCCACCGCCGACCCGGTTCGTGACCTGATCGACCTCATTCGCGGCGGCTCCGACTTCGAGACCAGCTGGTCGACCGCGATCCGGGTTCTGGAGCAGTTCGCCACCGGCAGGCGGGAGAAGGAGAAGAAGCGTCTCTTCTGGAAGTCGTGACCACCGCACCGGCCTTCTGAGCAGGGTCGACGTCCAAGGTGTGTCCAGGCCCGGCGAGTGTGATCGCCGGTCACATTGACAAGACAACAGTGGATGACAAAAGGGCCGCGGGCGTATCCGGCGATGGTGGCCGGCCAGCAGGAAAGTCGATGACGGGCCCGGACGGCGGGGCGGGATCGTGACGATCGTCATCGACTGAACGGTCCCCACACGGTGAACTGAATGCCGGTAAGTTGGGTGACCGATGCCGGACCGGGGGGTGGCGACGCCAAGTGGGCGAGGATCTGGGCGACAATCATGACCCGTTGTTGGTGCGTCCGTTCGTCCTGCCGGACGGCGCCCGCCACGAGCCGCCACAGTCCGTGTCGACCTGGCCGGTGGACCAGCAGGCCGGGGAGATCCCGACCCAGGTGCTTCCCGCCACCCCCACCACGGAACCCGAGCCCTCACGAACCGGCCACCGGCAGCGGCGCCGCCCGATACTGCTGATCGGGGCCGGGGTGGCAGCGGTCGCCAGCGTCGCTGGATACGCGCTGTTGCGACCGGCGGACGGGCCGACGGTGTGGAGTTCCATGCCGGGCACGTCGCTGCCGGCCGCGGTCGGCCCGCCCCGGTCGGCGAGCGCCGCGGTGAGTGCCGCACCGGCCCAGGATGGGAACACCGGAGATGAGGCGGACTCCGGTTCCGGTCAGCAGCCGACCACTTCGGAGAGCCGGCTGACGGGCTCGCCGTCGCCCACCGCGGTCACGTCGGCGACCCCGTCCACCGACCGGTCCGCCGCCACCGGAGCCTCGACATCGGCCGTCCCGGCGCCGCCGATCGAACTCCTGCCGAGTCCGGTCCCCACCGGCCGGGGTCTGCTGGTCACCGGCAACGGTCTCTGCCTGGACCTGCGCGGTGGCGACGCGGCGGAGGGCCGCGAGGTGCACATCGACGACTGCAACGGCACCAGTCCACAACGGTGGCGGCTCAACCCGGACCGGACCCTCGAGGTTCTGGACATGTGCGCCTACCTGGTGGGTGACGGCACGGTTCAGTTGACCCGCTGCGATGGGCGCACGACAGCGCAATGGCAGCTGTTCGCGGACGGGCGGCTGACCAACGCCGCGACCGGTCAGTGCCTCACCGATCCCAGTTTCGGCGCCCGGCCAGGACGGCCGGTCATCGTGACGGTTTGCGGCGCCAGCAACAATCAGCGCTGGGCCTTCCGCTGAAAGCCGGCTGACCCGGCAGGCGGCCTGACGAGCCGGCACATGCACAGGTCGGCAATCCACCGGCGATGTCGGTGACGACAGGTGGCCGGCATGTCGTCTCGTCAGTACACGGAAACCCTTGAACAGAATCGGCCCTGTCGACGGCACACGGGCGAGTGGGGCGGGCCGCTCGGTCGCAGGAAGGCCGCGGTGCCCGGCCCAGGCCCGCTCCCGGGAGAGCAAGCTGCCCGGAGCGGGGGGATGAAGAGTTCTGCCGATGATCCCGTCCGTGTGGGGTCAGGAGAGGACGCCTCGGAACATGGAGCGGTGATGGGCCGGATCGGCGGGCGGGAAGCGGCTCAGTGACGCCGTGCCGGAGGGCGGAAAGGGAGTTTCGATCGTTTAACGATGGTTTAGGTGGGTGGCCGACTGGGACGGGAGTGGGATGCGGCGCGTTTTCGGGGGCGTACGGCGGAGGCCTTTGATCTTGATCTTTAAAGTGATCGAATCGTCAGGCCGAAACACTGGTGATTACCCCGTTGCCGACTCTTAGGGTCATGTGATGATCTCCGCACCGCTTCGCATCGCACTGCTGTCATATCGGAGCAAACCGCACAGCGGGGGTCAGGGGATCTATGTCCGGCATCTGTCGCGGGAGCTGGTCCGGCTCGGGCATCAGGTGGAGGTCTTCTCCGGGCCGCCGCTGCCAGAACTGGACGACGGGGTCGAGCTGACCGTTCTGCCGAGCCTCGATCTGTACCGGGAGCCTGATCCGTTTCGGACCCCTCGGCGGGACGAGTTCCGGACGGCGATCGATGTGCTGGAGTGGGCGGCGATGTGCACGGGCGCGTTCCCGGAGCCGCTCACATTCTCGTTGCGGGCCTGGCGGCACCTGCGGGAGCGGCTCACCGAGTTCGACATCGTGCACGACAACCAATGCCTCGGGTACGGGCTGCTGCCGCTCGGAAGGCTGGGCCCGCCGGTGGTCGCCACCATTCATCATCCGATCACCGTGGACCGGGATCTGGAGTTGGCGGCGGCACCGGACTGGAAGCGGCGTCTGTCGTTGCGCCGGTGGTACGCGTTCACGCGGATGCAGGGTCGGGTGGCCCGGCAGGTGCCGTGGCTGACGACGGTCTCGCAAGCGGCGCGGGACGAGATCGTGCAGGCGTTCGGAGTACGGCAGGAGCAGCTCACCGTGATCGGTGTCGGCGTCGATGTCGACACCTTCAGCCCTTCCGGCGCCACGGCGGACATCGCGGGCACAGTGGCGGCCTCGCGCGGCGCCGGGACGGCGCGGATCGTGGCGGTGGCCAGCGCGGATGTGCCACTGAAAGGGCTGCCGGAACTGATCGAGGCGGTCGCCAAACTGCGCGCGGAGCGGGACGTCGAACTGGTCGTCGTCGGGTCGGCGCGACCGGACGGCCCGGCCGCGCGGTCGATCACGAGGCTGGGGCTGGGGGGCGTGGTCCGGTTCGTCTCGGGCCTGACGGACGCGGAACTGGCGGATCTGTTCCGGTCGGCGACCGTGGCGGCGGTCCCGTCCCGGTACGAGGGGTTCTCGCTGCCGGCGGTGGAGGCGATGGCCTGCGGGGTGCCGCTGGTGGTGACCACGGCGGGCGCGCTGCCCGAGGTGGCCGGGCCGGACGGGCTCGCCTCCCTGCACGTTCCGCCGGGTGACGCCGAGGCCCTGTCAACGGCCATCGGCCGGCTGCTCGACGACGCGGAGCTGCGGAAACAACTCGGCGCGGAGGGACGACGCCGCGCGGTCGAACACTTCACCTGGCGGCGGACCGCGATAAGGACCGCGGAGTGGTACGCCGCGGCGATCGACGCCGCACGGAGCGGGAAGCCGCGGTAGCACCGAGAGCCGAACAGCGGCGCCCCGAGAAGCGGGCGCGCATTGCGGCAATCCCGAGGATCACGGAAGAGAACGAGAGGCGCGCGCCGGAACGCGCAGGAAAGGTAGACACAACTTGTTGACCGTCGACTACGACCGGCTGGATGTACGGCCGGGAATGCGGGTTCTCGACCTCGGTTGCGGCGAGGGCCGGCACACCTTCGAGGCGTACCGGCGCGGGGCGGACGTCGTCGCCCTGGATCTGAACGCGAAGGATCTGGCCACCACCCGGCAGTGGTGCGCGGCGATGGAGCTGGCCGGGGAGGTTCCGGCGACGGCCAGCGCCACCACGGTGCAGGGCGACCTGTTGTCCCTGCCGTTTCCGGACGCGAGCTTCGACCGGATCATCGCGTCCGAGGTGCTCGAGCACATTCCGGACGACGTGACGGCGATCGCCGAGCTGACCCGGGTGCTGAAGCCGGGCGGGCTGGCGGCGGTGACGGTGCCGCGGTGGCTGCCGGAGCGGGTGTGCTGGGCGCTGTCCGACGAGTACCACGCCAACGAGGGCGGGCACGTCCGCATCTACAAGGAGGACGAATTGGCCGGCCGGCTGCGGGCGGCCGGGCTGAAGGTGACGGGCAACGGGTTCGCGCACGCGCTGCACAGCCCGTACTGGTGGCTGAAATGCGCGATCGGTGACGCCGCGCCGACCCGGGCGTACCACAAGCTCCTGGTCTGGGACATCGTCGACAAGCCCGCCTTCACCCGGGTGCTGGAGCAGGCGCTCAACCCGCTGATCGGCAAGAGCGTGGTGATCTACCTGGCGAAGGAAGAGGTGGCCGTCGGTGTCGGTGCCTGATCTGCCGGGTGTGCTGAGCACGGACGCGGTCCGGGCCACCGTCGCCAGCATCGCCGGGGAGCAGGAGGCCGACGGGTTGATCCCGTGGTATTCCGGTGGGCAGGCCGACCCGTGGGATCACGTCGAGGCGGCCATGGCGCTGGACGTGGGCGGGGAGACGGAACGGGCCGCTGCCGCCTACGACTGGTTGCGCCGGGCGCAGCGGCCGGACGGTTCGTGGGCCTCCCGGTACGAGTCCGGCGGGGTGATCGCCGATGCGACGGCCGAGACGAACCACGCCGCGTACCTGGCGGTCGGCTGCTGGCATCACTGGCTGTGCACCGGCGACGACGAGTTCCTGGCCCGGATGTGGCCGACGGTGCAGCGGGCGCTCGACTTCGTGACCGGTCTGCAGGGTTCCGGCGGGCAGATCTGGTGGGCGTCCGGCGACGAGGTGGCCCTGCTCACCGGCTGCGCGAGCATCCACCAGGCGTTGCGCTGCGGCACCGCGATCGCCGACCGGATCGGCGAGCCGCAACCGGACTGGGAGCTCGCCGCCGACCTGTTGTCCGCCGCGCTCAACCGGCATCCGGAACTGTTCGCGGACAAGTCCCGGTACTCGATGGACTGGTACTACCCGATTCTCGGCGGGGCGGTCCGCGGGACGGCGGCCCGGCAGCGGATCGACGAGCGGTGGGACGAGTTCGTGGTGCCGGGCATGGGTGCGCGGTGTGTCTCCGACCAGCCGTGGGTGACCGGGGCCGAGACCTGCGAACTCGCCCTCTCGCTCGACACGATGGGTGACCGGGCGGCCGCGACCGAGATGGTCGCGGCGATGCAGCACCTGCGGGAGACGGACGGCTCCTACTGGACCGGTCTGGTGCTGACCGACGGTGTCCGCTGGCCGGTGGAACGCACCACCTGGACGGCAGCGGCGGTGGTGCTGGCCGTCGACGCGCTGGACGGCCGGCACCCGCGGTCGGCGATCTTCCGCGAGAAGGCGGACCTGCTCAGCGATCCCGGCGCAGCAGCCGCAGTGAACCCTGCCCCGTGAGTTCGGTGTAGTCGCCCGAGTCGAGGGCGCGGCGATAGATGCGGTAGGGCGCCTGCCCGCCGTCGGCCGGATCCGGGAAGACGTCATGGATGGCGAGGATCCCGCCGACGGCCAGGTGGGGCGCCCACGACGCGAGGTCCCGCTGTGCGGATTCGTCGGTGTGGCTGCCGTCGAGGAACAGGAAGGCCAGCGGGGCCGCCCACAGCCGGGCGAAGTCCTCGGCCCGCGCAACCACCGCCACCACGACGTCCTCGGCTCCGGCGGTCGCGATGGTCCGCCGGAACCCGGGCAACGTGTCGATCTTGCCGACGGCCGGGTCGACGAGCGACGCGTCGTGGTACTCCCAGCCGGCCTGGTGCTCCTCGGACCCCCGATGATGATCGACGGTCACCACCGTGCCGCCCCTCCCCCGGGCCGCCGCCGCCAGATAGAGCGTCGACTTGCCGAGGTAGCTGCCGACCTCCAGCAGCGGCCCGTCCGGCGCCGCGAGCGCGGCCTCCGCCAGCGCCAGCCCTTCGTCCTCCGGCATGAAGCCGGTCGCCGCTTTCGCGGCCGTCAGCAGATCAGAGTCCAGGCCCGCACGATTCTCCGAGGTCACCGGTGGATCATATTCAAGATCTTTCCGTGGTACGCGGTCGGCCGCCGTTCACCAGCTCGTGCGAGCTGCGCGGGAAGCGACAGAGCGGGCGGCAGTGGTGGGTGCCGGAGGTGGCCGGTGGCTACCACAGGTCGATCGATTTGGTGGCGGCTGCGCGGATCAGGGAACCGTCGAGGGTGGCGTGGGTTTCGGGGATGTCGTAGGCGGGCCACTCGATCACGAAAGTCACCGGACCGGGTGGTGGCAGTGGGGAGACCCAGTGCTGCATGTCGTAGCGGCGGCCGCCTCCGCCGCCGTTCTGGCCCAGCAGCACCGGGCCCTCGGGTTCGTCGCCCCACGGCCGGGTCGTGCTCAGGTTGGTGGCGACCCCACCGTCGGCGAACTGGACGCCGAGGCGCAGGAACTGCGGGGTCAGCGGCTCGTCGCCGCGGAAGTGGTGGAACACGTACTCGAAGACGCGGCCGCCTCGGTCCTCGTCGCGGAGGACGACCACGACGGTGAACTCGAAGCCGTTCGGGTAGGCGACGACGCCGGACAAGCCGACGGCGGCGGTCTCGCTGCGGGCCAGCAGGAAACTACCGGCGACCGCGCCGCCGATCATCGTCTCGGAACGCATCCAGGGTGGCCGGGGCGGTTCCGCGAACGGCTCGGGCGGCGGGGGCGAAGGCACCTGGTCGAAGAATCCCACGGCTGCAGCCTGCCACCTCACCACCACAGTGGAGCATCCCGCAATCGACGCGAACCAGAGAGGTCGGCTGCCGGGGGTGGCGCGGGCGAGGGCAGCGCGGTGCACGGGAGCCGCTGAAAGTGGGGTTGATAGTCAACTTCTTTACTATGCGATTTTTTGTATATACGCTCCGGGCGTGACCGCATACCCGCATCTGCTGAAGCCGCTCGAGCTGGGGCACACCGTGCTGCGTAACCGGGTCGTCATGGGCTCGATGCACACCAAGCTGGAGGATCGGGCGGCGGACCTGCCGAAACTGGCGGCGTTCTTCGCCGAGCGGGCCCGTGGCGGGGTCGGGCTGATGGTGACCGGTGGGTTCGCGCCGACGTGGCGGGGGTGGCTCAGCCCGTTCGGGAGCCGGATGACGCGGGAGAGTCATGCGCTGCGGCATCGGGTCGTGACCGATGCCGTTCATGAGCACGGGGGGAAGATCCTGCTGCAGGTGCTGCACGCGGGGCGGTACTCGTACCATCCGTTCAGCCTGGGGGCATCGGCGAAGAAGTCGCCGATCACGCCGTTCACGCCGCGGGCGATGAGCAGCCGGCAGGTGGACCGGACGGCGAGCGCGTTCGCCCGGGCGGCGCTGCTGGCGCGGCGGGCGGGGTACGACGGTGTGGAGATCATGGGCTCGGAGGGGTACCTGATCAATCAGTTCCTCGCCGCCCGTACCAATGATCGCGAGGATGCCTGGGGTGGCACCGCCGCCAAGCGGATGCGCTTCCCCCTGGAGATCGTCCGGCGGACCCGGGAGCTGGCCGGGGACGACTTCATCGTGCAGTACCGGATCAGCCTGCTGGACCTGGTCGACAACGCCCAGTCCTGGGAGGAGACCGTCGACCTGGCGAGACAGCTGGAAGAGGCCGGCGTTTCGATCTTCAACACGGGGATCGGCTGGCACGAGGCGCGGGTGCCGACGATCGTCACGTCGGTGCCGCCGGGCGCGTTCGCCTGGGTCACCGGGAAACTGCGGCGGGAGATCGGCGTCCCGGTGATCGCCTCGAACCGGATCAACCGGCCGGAGGCGGCCGAGCAGATCCTCGCAGCCGGCGAGGCGGATCTGGTGTCGATGGCCCGGCCGCTGCTGGCCGACGCCGACTGGGTGGTCAAGGCCGAGCAGGGCCGCGAGCGGGAGATCATCACCTGTATCGCGTGCAACCAGGCGTGCCTGGACCACACGTTCAAAAACCAGCGGGCCACGTGCATGCTCAACCCGCGGGCGGCGTACGAGACCGAGCTGGTGCTGCTGCCCACCCGTACCAGAAAAAGAATCGCCGTGGCCGGAGCCGGACCGGCGGGCCTGGCCACCGCGATCGAAGCGGCAGGCCGGGGGCATGCCGTCGACCTGTTCGAGGCGGCCGGGGAGATCGGCGGGCAGTTCCGGCTCGCCGCGCGGATCCCGGGCAAGGAGGAGTTCGCGCGGACCCTCGACTACTACCGGCACATGATCGAGGTCCGGGGTGTCACGCTGCACCTGGGCACGCGGGTGACGGTCGAGGAACTCGCCGGGTTCGACGAGGTGGTGATCGCGACCGGGGTGGAGCCGCGGATCCCGGCGATCCCGGGGATCGAGCATCCGAAGGTGCTGACCTACCAGCAGGTGATCAGCGGCGAGGCGGAGGCCGGCGCGCGGGTGGCGATCATCGGGGCGGGCGGGATCGGGTTCGACGCCGGCGAGTACCTGCTGCACGACGCGCACGAACCCCTCGAGGACTGGATGCGGCGCTGGGGCGTCACCGACCCGGCGGTCGAACGCGGCGGCCTGACCACGAAGGTGAAGGCCCCGCCACGCCGGGAGGTGTTCCTGCTGCAGCGCAAGGAGACGGCCCTCGGCAAGGGCCTGGGCAAGACCACCGGCTGGGTGCACCGGGCGACGCTGCAGGACTCCGGGGTGACGATGCTGAAGGGCGTCGAGTACCTGCGCATCGACGACGCGGGCCTGCACATCACCGTGGCCGGCGCGCCCCGCACGCTCGAGGTCGACACCGTGCTGCTGTGCGCCGGGCAGAACCCGGTCCGGGACCTGGTCGCCCCGTTGCGGGAGCGCGGCGTGTCCGTGCACGTCATCGGCGGCGCTGACGTCGCCGCGGAGCTGGACGCCAAGCGGGCGATCAAGCAGGCCACCGAACTCGCCGCCCGCCTCTGAGGAACGGACAAGTCATGAAGTATCTGACCGTCACCACGATCAACGGCATTGCCGACGTACGGCTGAACCGCCCCGACAAGCTCAACGCCCTCGCCCTGGACACCCTCGGCGAGCTGGTGACGACGGCCCGCGAGCTGAAGAAGGACCGCACCCTGCGCGCCGTGACCATCAGCGGTGAGGGCGACTCGTTCTGTTCCGGCCTCGACATCGCCGCCGCCATGCGTACCCCCGCCCGGATCGCCACGGCGTTCCTGCCGCTCCCCTGGCGCGGCACCAACCTGTTCCAGGAGGCCTGCTGGGCCTGGCGCCGCCTGCCCGTCCCGGTGATCGCCGCCGTGCACGGCCACTGCTACGGCGGTGGCCTGCAGATCGCGCTGGCCGCCGACTTCCGCTTCGCCACCCCCGGCTCCCGCTGGTCGGTCCTCGAAGGCAAGTGGGGCATCATCCCCGACATGTCCGGGGTGCGGACCCTGACCGAGCTGCTCGGCGCCGACGTGGCCAAGAAGCTCACCATGACCGCCGAGCAGTTCGACGGGACCGAGGCACAACGGCTGGGCCTGGTCACCGAGCTGCACGACGACCCGCTGAAGGCGGCCACCGCGTTCGCCGAGAGCCTGCTGACCAAGTCCCCGGACGCCCTCGCCGCCGCGAAACGCCTGATCGACGGTGCGCTGACCGGCAGCGCCCGGCGCACGTTCGCCCGGGAGCGCCGGGCCCAGCTGCGGCTGCTGGCCCTGCCGAACACCAAGATCCTGCGCAAGGCGGTGATGGCCAAGGCCACGCCCGCGTTCGGCAAGCGCAGCCGTCCGTAGGATTGCCGGCGTGGCACTGAGGAACGCGTTGCTGGCGGCGCTGATCGATCGTGAGTCGTCCGGGTACGACCTCGCGAAGAAGTTCAACAGCTCGGTCGCCAACTTCTGGACCGCCACCCCGCAGCAGCTGTACCGCGAACTGGAGAAGATGGAGGCCGCGGGCCTGCTCTCGGCCCGTCTCGTCAAGCAGGACAAACGTCCCGACAAGCGGATCTTCTCGGTGACCGCGGCGGGCCGGGCGGCGCTGCTGGACTTCTCCCGCCGCACCCCGAGACCGACAACGGTCCGCGACGAGCTGCTGGTCCAGGTAGAGGCGCTCGGGCACGGCGACGTGGCGAGCGTCCGCGCCTCCATCGCGGAGCATCAGAAGGCGAGCCGGGCCCGGCTGGAGGGGTACGAGCAGCGGCTCGCCGACATCCTCGGCTCCCGCACCGACGAGGAGTTCCTGGCCACCGGCAGCCGCATCGGCCCGTACCTGACACTGAACCGGGGCATCACCTTCGAACGCGAGAACATCGCCTGGGCGGATCTCGCGCTGACTGTCCTGGCCCGCCGCTTCCCCACGCCGGATGAGCAGCGACAACAGATGTCCGGGTGAGGACACATCGCTCGCGGGAGGCGGCGGCACGGCATGACGTCAGCGGCCCGAGGCGAGGTGACCTCATGCCCGAACCCGATTCTTCCGACAGGATCGTCGTCGAACTCGCCGCGGCCGCGCACGCCGGCTGCGCCTGACCGCGTCGGGCCAGTGGCACGCCTGGCTTGCGGCGGTCCAGGCGTTGCAGCCGGCGCTACGGGCGCGCGAGGGTCTTGGTGACGAGTGGTGGCCGCCGGGACCTGCGGGTCACGCCGGTGCTGGGCCGGCGCCGGCGGTGAACGCGACGATCGCGTCGAGGCCCGGGTGGTAGCCGTCGGTGGTGTCGACCTCCAGGGCCGGCGCGTCGATCGCGACCCGGTCGAACGACGGCCGGTCGGCCAGCCACGCGACGTCCGGGTGGGCGGGCCGGATCCCGCGCTGCCGCACCCGTGTCCACCGCAGCTCCTCGTCGACCTGGCAGTGCACGATCCGCAGCTCGGCGAGCGCCCGCAGCGGCTCCAGCCGGGGCCGCCACAGCCGGTCCTGGAACGCGGCCTCCGCGACCGTGGTGACCCCGGCCCGCAGCAGCGTCGCGAGCACCTCGAAGAAGATTGGCAGCGTCCGGGTGCTGAGCTCGTCGCCGACGCCGGCGGTGAACGCGCCGGTGGCGTGCACCATCCCCTCCTTGATCTCGTCGCGGCAGATGGCCGGGCAGCCGACGGCGCGGGCCAGCGCGTGGGCGAGCGTCGTCTTCCCGGACCCGGCGGGCCCGCTGATCACGATCAGCGTCGGTCGAGCGGTCACCATCCAGTTATACGGCTTGGCACGGCCGGTCACGATGGACGGCATGGTCTCGTCTTCGGTGCCGGCCGACATCCGGCTTCGCCTGCGTCCGCCGCGGCGGCGGCTCGACCGCCGCTTCATTCTGTGGCAGACGTTGCAGGCGATCATCTGGTGTGCGGTGGTGCTGGGGATCCTCGGGACGATCTTCTGGTACGCCGAGAGCTGGCGCCCGTGGCTGCTGCCGGTCATCGGGCTCGCCGCCGTGACGTTCGCGGTGGACATCACGATCATGCCGGCCTGGCACTACCGGGTGCACCGCTGGGACGCCACCGACGACGCCGTCTACGCCCTCACCGGCTCGTTCACCCACAAGTGGCAGATCGTGCCGATCTCGCGCATCCAGAGCATCGACACCGAGATCGGCCCGCTGCAGCGGCGTCTGGGGCTGGCCACCATCACCGTCACCACGGCCTCGTCGGAGGGCAAGATCTCGATCGAGGGTGTGAACGCCGCGGAGGCCGAGGTGACCGTCGACCGGCTGCGGGAGATTACCGGGGCGACCGAGGGCGACGCGACATGACCGTCTCGCCCGCGGTGGACGGCGGCCCGGACGAGACGGCGACCGGCCCGGAGCAGCCGTGGCGGCGGCTGAGCGTGCGGGTGGTGCACCTCGGGCTGATCCGCTTGGTGCTGTCGTCGGTGACCGGGTTCGCCGGGATCGCCCTGCGCGACGATCCGGTGTGGCCGCTGGTGATCGGCGCCGTGTTCGGCCTGCTCCGGGCGGTGTCGGATGTGAAACGGTGGCAGTCCACCCGGTTCCGGATCACCGCGCAGCGGGTGGAGATGCGCACCGGCTGGATCGCCCGCAAGCACCGGATCGTGGCCCGGGACCGGATCCGCAGCGTGGACAGTTCGGCCAAGCTGCTGCCGCGGCTGTTGGGGCTGCGCACGGTGCACATCGGATCCGGCGAGTCCATCAGCTCGTTCCACCTCGATGCCCTGGACCGCGGGAACGCCGCGCTGGTGCGGCAGGAGCTGATGCCGGGCCACGGGAGCACGCCCGGCCCGGCCGTCCCGGAGAGCGGCGGCGCTGTCGCGGAGACCGTCATCGCCACGCTGCAACGCGGCTGGGTGCCGCTGAACGCGGTGACCGTGTGGGCGGTCCTGGCGGTCGCCGGCCCGCTGTTCGCGCTGTACTGGCCGCTGAAAGTGCTCGGCGTCGACCTGCTCGCCCTGGGCCGCGACCTGATCGGCTGGGACAGCCGCGGTCTCGCCGCCAACCTCGGGCTGCTGCTGCTGATCGGCTACCCCCTGGGCATCGCCGTGTCGGCCGTGGCGTTCGCCGTCGAGAACTGGAACTTCCGGCTGGTCCGCACCGGCACCGCCCCGGACACCGCCCTGGTGACCAGCAGGGGCCTGCTCAGCACCCAGACCGTGCAGCGTTCCGACGCCCGGATCCGCGGGATCACGTTCGCCGAGCCGCTGCTGCTGCGCGGGCTGCGGATCGTCCGGACCGGCCTGCTGCTGACCGGGCTGGGCGGCACGGGCGAGGGGTCCGGTGGCGGTATCCTGCCCCGGCTGCGGCGGGAGGAGGCGCGGGAGATCGCGGCCCGGATCCTGCCCGACGGGACCCGGCCCCTCGAGGCGCCGCTGCGCCGGCATCCGCGGGGCGCGCTGACCCGGCGGCTGGGCTGGGCGGTCATCCACCCGGCGCTGGCGTCCGCGGCGCTGGCGCTGTTCACCCTGAGCGGGGCGCTGCCCGGGTGGGTGTGGCCGCTGCCGTTGCTGCTGACACCGGTCACCGTGCCGCTGGCCGTGGTCGCCTACCGGGCTCTCGGCCATACCGTGACCGGGGACTATCTGGCGGTTCGCGGGGGCCCGCTGACGCGGCGCACGGTCGCGCTGCAACGGCGGGCGGTGATCGGCTGGACCGTCCGGCAGTCGTTGTTCCAGCGTCGTGGTGGCCGGGCGACCGTCGAGGTGGCGACGTCGGCCGGGGAACGGCACTACACGGCGCCGGACGTCTCCGTCGACCAGGCGCTCGCGCTGATCACCGAGGCCACCCCGCAGCTGCCGGTCAGCCGCTGAACGCCTGGTCGCGCAGGGCCGCGTACAGGTCGTCGGCCTGCGTCACCGCCGTCCGGTGCCGGGCCAGCAGCGTCCCGGCGACGGCGGCGCGGCGGCTGAACTCGGCCTGCGCGGCCAGCGGCGGCACCGGGATCTCCAGGGTCCGCAGGCGGCCCATGCTGATCCGGGTACGGGTCTGCCCGAGCCGGAGCCGCCGGGCGGCGGCGACGGTACCGGGCATGTTGAGGGCGGCGGCCACGTACTCGGGGGTGGCGAGCGCCGGGTCGACCCGTACCTGCACGCAGTCGGCCTTGTTGAGGGCCCGGTCCAGCCACGGCGGTTGCACGCAGGCGCGCGGCGCGGGGTCGCCGAGTGTCGCGACCAGCACGTCACCGGGCCGGCACGGGTGGCGGCGCAGCCCGGCGAAGTGCTTCTCGGAGACGTACGCCCGGTCGTGGTCGGCGAACTCGCCGGCGAGGATGTTCTGCAGGCGCACCACCCGTACCCCGGAATCGGTGTAGTGGGCGGTCTTCAGCCCTGAACCGAACGGGCCGTCCGCCATGACCGCCGTGAGGGCGCCGAGCGGCTCGCACGGCCAGCGGCCCGCCGGGAACATCTCCGAGAAGATCGCCGGCACCAGCTCGGACAGCAGCTCACCGACCCGGCGGCGGCGGTCGCGCAGGTCGTCGGCGCGGCTCAGCACGGCGGCGATCCGTTGCTGCTCGGACCGGGCGGGCAGCGGGATCGCCAGGTCGCGGACGGCCCGGTCGGTGACGGCGGGGTAGCTCTGACCGGTGGCCCGGCGGGTCAGGGCGGCCACGAAACGCGGGGTGCGTACCCAGTGGAACAGGTACCGGCTGTCCAGCCGCCCGGCCGGGCGCAGCACGCAGAACCCGGTCGACGCGGTCGCGCCGTCCAGGTCGTCGCCGACCAGGGCGACCCCGTTCAGGTTGGGCCGGACCATCGACACCAGCACGTCACCGGCGCGCACCAGCTGGCGGGCCCGGCTCGGTGCCGCCGCCGACGGCACCGTCCGGTCACCGGTGATCCGTTTGGTGCGCTGGTCGATCGCTCCGAGGTCGATGTAGCGGAACCGGCCGTCCGGCGCGGTCCGCGGATCCCAGGTGCGCACCGGGCGGACCAGCTCGCCGATCCGGGCCGTCGTCACCGCAGCATCGCCTTCAACGCGGCCAGGTCGCGCCGCATCTCACCGTCCAGGGTCTCCAGGTCGGCGAGGATGTCTTGGGGCGGGCGGTGCACGGGGGTGGTGGGGACGACGCTGCGGTAGCGGTTCAGGGTCAGGTCGTACCCCTGCTCGGCGATCTCCTCCCGCGGCACGCAGAAACTCTGCCCGGTACGTGGCCGGTCGCGTTCGCTGCCGTCCCGGTGCGGCCAGCGGGCCAGCAGGTCCGGCAGGTCGTCCGCGTCGTGCGGGACCCGTCTGTCGTCGAGGCTGAAACCGTCCGCGGTGACGTCGTAGAACCACACCCGGCCGGTGCCGCCGCGATCGGTGCGGGTGAAGAACAGAATCGCGGTGGAGACTCCGGCGTACGGTTTGAAGACTCCCCCCGGCAGCCGCACCACCGCGTCCAGCCGGTGCTCGTCGACCAGGGTGCGGCGCAGGTCCCGGTGGGCCCGTGTCGACCCGAACAGCACCCCCTCCGGCACGATCACCGCGGCCCGGCCGCCGGGCGCCAGCAGCCGCAGGATCAGCGCCAGGAACAGCAGCTCGGTCTTGCGGGTCGGCGCGATCGCCCGCAGGTCCGCCGCCACGTCGAGGCTGCCGGCGAACGGCGGGTTCGCCAGGATCATCGTGTACCGGCCGGCGTCGGAGTCCGCGCCTTCGCGCAGCGAGTCCCGGTACCGGATGTCGGGCTGCTCCACCCCGTGCAGCAGCATGTTCATGCTGGCGATCCGCAGCATGGTCCGGTCGAAGTCGAACCCGTGCAACCGGCCCGCCTCGCCCCGCACCCGGTCGGCGGCCGCCACCAGGAAACCCGCCGTCCCGCACGCCGGGTCGCAGATCTCGTCCTCCGGGCCGGGCGCCATCATCGCGACGATCACCCGGATGATGTGCCGGGGCGTACGGAACTGGCCGTTCTGCCCGGCGGTGGCGAGCCGGCCCAGCATGTACTCGTACAGGTCGCCCTTGGTGTCCCGGTCCTTCAGCGGCAGCTCCCCGATCATCGCGACCGCCTTCGCCAGCAGACTCGCCGTCGGGATCGTGAACCGGGCGTCGCGCATGTGGTGGGCGTAGGTGGAGTCGCCGCCGTCCAGCCCGCGCAGCCACGGGAACACCTCGTCACGGACGACCGCCAGCATCCGTTCCGGCTCGTCCAGCGCGGTGAACGAGCGCCAGCGCAGGTGGGCGGTCTGCTCGGTGTGGACGTCCAGGTCGTCGAGGCGCCGGATGAACATCAGGTAGGTGATCTGCTCGAGCACTTCGAGCGGGTTCGAGATCCCACCCGACCAGAAGGCATCCCACACCCGGTCGATCCTGCGCTTGAGCTGCCCGGTAATCACCGGCGCAGACTAGCCGAACAGTGCCCGCGCACGGCCTCACCGCGCCGCCGGTCAGCGCCTAGCGGGCGCTGTTCAAGCTGTCTCTTGACTACTGGGCTTGGAGCGTGAGCACTCCGGCGCACGCCCAGGATGGGCACGGAAGGAGGGGTCGTGACGGCGGACACGAGTGGGGCGGCTGCGGGACCGGGCCAGCCGGGTGCGGGCCACCGTGCTTCTCGCGCCGGCGGGCCGGCGGGCCGGCGAAGATCGTCGATGGCAGATGTACCGGCGAGTGGGCGCCGGACTGTGGCCACGCGTCCGTGGTCTGCTGGAGTGACCCGGTGGGGACCGACAGGCCTGCGGCGGGCGGTGCAGAATCGGGCATGACCTCGCAGATGCCGGATCTGGTCCGGTTTCGTGGCACGGAGTTCGCGGTGACGGCGGTCGACGGCGTGGGGCTGTTCGATCCGGTGGCGCACGGCTGCCGGCCGGGTGATCTGGGGTCGGCCTGCTGGCGCGGGTTCTTCTGCGAATACGCCCTGGACGAGCGGCTCCTGCTGACCACCGTGTGTCTCGGGCGGCCGGAGGGTGGCGGGCCGCCGCCGGTGCTGTTCGGCACGACGGCGGGGCGTACCGTGGCACTGTTCCGGACCGGGCACCGCTATGCCGGGCTGCGGGAGCCGGTCGCGTTCACCGGGCGGCTGCTGCTCGGCGACGGCCACGTCTCCGCCGGCTACCTGAACATGGGTTTCCGGCCCGCCTGGCTGTGCGCCGAGGTCGTCGAGGTGCACCTCGACGACGGCCTGCTCACCGCGGCCCACGACCGGTCCGCCGACGCCGCCGCCGTTCGCGAGCGCCTGGGCGAGGCCGGTTTGCGGCCCCGCGACGACGCCGACCGCAGCGCCTGGATCGACCGAACGTTCTCCCTGTCGTTCGGTTACAGCCTGCCGAAACCTTTTTCCGGTACGGGCCACGCAGCGTCCCCGGACGATCCGGAGGCTACGGCGGGGCGGCCCTGACGGACCGTCCCCGCCACCGGCTCATGCGGGCCCCAACGCCTTGCCGAAATGCGCGATGGCCACCGTGACCTCGGTCGGCACGTCGGTGCCGAGGAAGACGTGGTCGGCGCCGGGCAGGATCCGCAGTTCGGCCGGGGCGCCCGCGGCGACGAGGCGTTCGTGCAGTTCCCGGCTCTGCCCGGCGGGGACGGTGCGGTCCTCGGCGCCGTGCACGAGCAGGATCGGCGGGGCCGACGCGGACACGTAGCTGACCGGGCTGGCCGCGGCGGCCTCCTTCGGCCGCTCCTGGACGGGGCCGCCGACGAGCAGGCTCTCCGGCGAGTCGGCGGCGTCGTGGTCCTGGATGCCGCGGGGATGGTTCTGCGCGGCCATGCTGAGCAGGTTGGACGGCCCGTACCAGACGACGGCGGCCTGCACCGCGTCGGAGACGCCGAGGATGCCGACGTCGCCGGCCAGGTCCGGGTCGTCGCCGGTGAGCGCGGCCAGGGACGCCAGGTGCCCGCCGGCGGACTCACCGAACGCGCCGAACCGGGCCGGGTCCAGGCCGAGCGTGCCGGCGTGGTGGCGCAGCCAGCGGATGGCGGCTTTCACGTCGTGCAGCTGGGCGGGCATCGGCGCCTCGGCGCTGAGCCGGTAGGTGATCCGGGCGACCGCGTAGCCGGCGTCGAGGAGCCGGTCGGTGATCCGGCCGGCGGCCAGCGCCGGGGCCTCGCCCTTGTTGCTGCCGAGCAGCCACGCGCCGCCGTGGATCCAGACGATCACCGGGTGCGGGCCGTCGCCGGCGGGGCGGAACAGGTCGAGGGTCAGCGCCCGCACGCCCGGGAACCAGCCGAACGCGGCGTCCCGCCAGATCAGGCGGCCGGGCGCGGTTTCGGGCTCGGGTGGCCCGTACATCCGGGGGTCGTTCCTGTCCGGCGGAAACATCGCATCCCCCTCGTGTCCGAGATCGACCGCCAACGATAACAGCGCCGCCCGGGGTGACCCCGGACGGCGCTGTTTTCCTTCCCCCCGGAAGGTCCTACTTGCCGCGACGCTTGTTCAGGATGTCCAGGGCCACCGCGGCGATCAGCACGAGACCCTTGATGACCTGCTGGTAGGCCGGGTCGGTACCCATGATCGACAGGCCCATGTTGAGCACACCCATGATCAGCGCACCGATGATGGCGCCGGTGATCTTGCCGATGCCACCGTTGACCGAGGTACCACCGATGAAGGCGGCCGCGATCGCGTCCAGCTCGTAGTTGGTGCCGGCCGCGGCGATGCCGGCGCCGGCCCGCGAGGTCGTGACGACGGCGGCGATGCCGGCGAGCAGCCCCATGTTCACGAAGATCAGGAAGTTGACCCGCTTGGTCTTCACACCGGAGAGCATCGCGGCGGGCAGGTTGCCGCCCATCGCGTAGATGTGCCGGCCGAAGATCGTGTTGTTCATCAGGAACGTGTAGATCAGCACCAGCACGCCGACGATGATCAGCACGATCGGGGTCCCGGCGGCGCTGGACGCCAGCAGGTAGGTGACCGCGCCGATGGCCAGCGCCGACAGCACCAGCTTGCCGACGAACGCGGCGAACGGCTCGGTGTGCAGGTCCAGCTTGTTCAGCTCACGGCGGGCCCGGATCTGGGCGAGCGCCAGGCCGGCGAAGGCGAAGACACCGATGAACACGGTGATGCCGTCGAGGTTGCCGATGTAGCCCAGCGCCGCCGGCAGCGAGCCGTTGCTGATGTCGTTGAACCCGGCCGGCAGGCCGGCGACGGTCTGGTCGAGCACGACGATCGCCAGACCACGGAACAGCAGCATGCCACCGAGGGTGACGATGAAGGCGGGGATGCCCGCGTACGCGACCCAGAAGCCCTGCCAGCAGCCGACCAGGGCGCCGACCAGCACCGAGGCGGCGACCGCGAGCGGCCACGACAGCTCGAAGTCGGTGATCAGGATGGCGCAGATACCGCCGACGAACGCGACCACGGAACCGACCGACAGGTCGATGTGGCCGGCCACGATGACCATCACCATGCCGATGGTCAGGATGAACACGTACGCGTTCTGCTGGATCAGCGCGGCGATGTTGTCCGGGTTGAGCATCAGGCCGTCGGTGGTGACCTGGAAGATCGCGAGGATCACCAGCAGCGCGGCAATCATGCCGTACTGCTGGATGTTCTGGCCGAGGTAGGCCTTGAGCGACCCGCCGTTGTTCTTCTTGGGGGGCTCGGGCTGTGCCTTCGGCTGCTCGAGCGTGGTGGGGGCGCTCACCGCGTTGCTCCGCTCTTCTCCATGGTCATGTAGCGCATGAGGCTCTCCTGGCTGGCCTCGGCGCGGGGAAGTTGCCCGGTGATCCGGCCCTGGCTCATCGCGTAGATCCGGTCGCAGATGCCGAGCAGCTCGGGCAGCTCCGAGGAGATCACGATGACGGCCTTGCCGGAGTCCGCGAGCTTGTTGATGATCTCGTAGATCTCGTACTTGGCGCCGACGTCGATGCCACGGGTGGGCTCGTCGAGGATCAGCACCTCAGGCTCGGTGAAGAGCCACTTGGCGAGCACGACCTTCTGCTGGTTGCCGCCGGACAGCTTGCCGACGACCACGTCCACGCTGTTGGCCCGGGTCTTCATGTCCTTGCGGAACTGCTCGGCCATGACGACCTCACGGCCGGCGTCGACCACACCGCCCTTGGTGATGCGCTTGAGCTTCGCGGCCGAGGTGTTGCGCTTGATGTCGTCGATCAGGTTGAGACCGTAGTGCTTGCGGTCCTCGGTCGCGTACGCGATGCCGTGCTCGATCGCCGCGTCCACCGTCTTGAGCGACACCTGCTTGCCGTGCAGGAACAGCTTGCCGGTGATGTTCGCGCCCCAGCTGCGGCCGAAGATGCTCATGGCCAGCTCGGTGCGGCCGGCGCCCATCAGCCCGGCGATGCCGACGATCTCGCCGGCGCGCACGTTCAGGCCGGCGTCGTCGACGACGACCCGGCTGTGGTCGACGGGGTGGTGCACGGTCCAGTTCTCGATCCGCAGCACCTCCTCGCCGATGGTCGGGGTGTGGTCCGGGTACCGGTGCTCCAGGTCCCGGCCGACCATGCCGCGGATGATGCGTTCCTCGGTGACCGGCTCGGCGCCGCGCATGTCGAGAGTCTCGATGCTCTGACCGTCGCGGATGATCGTCGTGCTGTCGGCGATCGCGGCGATCTCGTTGAGCTTGTGCGAGATGATGATCGACGTGATCCCCTGCCCCTGCAGGTGGCGGATCAGGTCGAGCAGGTGTGCGGAGTCCTCGTCGTTGAGCGCCGCGGTGGGCTCGTCGAGGATGAGCAGCTTGACCTTCTTGGAGAGCGCCTTGGCGATCTCCACGAGCTGCTGCTTGCCGACCCCGATGTCCTGGATCCGGGTGTCCGGGGACTCGTCCAGTCCGACCCGGGCAAGCAGGTCGGCAGCCTGCTTGTTGGTCTGGGCCCAGTTGACGACGCCACCCTTGGCCCGCTCGTTGCCGAGGAAGATGTTCTCGGCGATCGACAGGTACGGGCTGAGCGCCAGCTCCTGGTGGATGATGACGATGCCGCGCTCCTCGGAGTCACGGGTCGTCTTGAACCTGCAGGTCTCGCCTTCGAAGACGATGTCACCCTCGTACGTGCCGTGCGGGTACACACCCGACAGCACCTTCATCAGGGTGGACTTGCCCGCGCCGTTCTCACCACAAATGGCATGAACCTCCCCGCGGGCCACGCTCAGCGTGACGTCCGAGAGCGCCTTGACGCCCGGGAAGGTCTTGGTGATCCCCCGCATCTCGAGGATCGGGGTCGTGTCGTTGGCCATCGCACACAACTCGCTTGCTCTAGGTCTCTTCAAACCGGGACCGGCCAGGCCCTCGCGGGCCTGGCCGGGTGCGACTACTTACAGGCCGAGCTTGTCGGCGGTGTAGAAGCCGGAGTCGACCAGCGCGGTCTTGGCGTTCTCCTTGGTCACGACGACCGGCGGGAGCAGGTACGACGGGACGACCTTGTTGCCGTTGTTGTAGGTCTTCTCGTCGTTGACCTCGACCGTGGTGCCCTTGGTGATCGAGTCGACCATCTTCAGGACCTGGTCACCCAGGGTACGGGTGTCCTTCCAGACCGTCATCGACTGCTTGTCGGCGAGGATGTTCTTGGTGTTCGCCAGGTCGGCGTCCTGACCGGTGATGACCGGGTAGTCGGCGCCCGGCTTGTAGCCCTTGGACTCCAGCGACTGGGCGATGCCCAGCGCGAGCGAGTCGTTCGGGGACAGGACGACGTTGACCTTCTTGCCGCCGGTGTAGAACGAGTTCAGGCGGTTGTCCATCTCGGACTGCGCGGTCTCGGTCTTCCAGCCCTTGACGGAGACCTTGGTCCACTCGTCGTTGCTGGCCGGCTTCTTGCCGGACGGGACGACGAGCTTGCCGCTGTCCAGGTACGGCTTGAGGACGTCCCACGCGCCGGAGAAGAAGAACTTGGCGTTGTTGTCGTCGTCCGAGCCGGCGAAGGGCTCCAGGTTGAACGGGCCCTTGCCGTCCTTCAGGCCCAGCTTCTCGACGATGAACTCGCCCTGGAGCTTGCCGACCTGGTAGTTGTCGAAGGTCGCGTAGTAGTCGACGTTCGGCGTCGAGTTGATCAGACGGTCGTAGGCGATGACCTTGACCTTCTTCTCCGCGGCCTTCTCCAGCGCCGGCGCGAGGGCGGTGCCGTCGATCGAGGCCACGACCAGAACCTTCGGGTTCTGGTTGATCATGTTCTGGATCTGGGTGATCTGCTGCTCGACGCTGTCGGCGTGCTGCAGAGAAGTCTGGTAGCCCGCCTTCTTGAGGATCTCGTCGAGGTGCGAGCCGTCCTTGTTCCAGCGCTCGAGGCTCTTCTGCGGCATCGCGATGCCGATCAGGTTCGAGGCGGCCGCGCCGGAGTCGGTGGAGGACTCGTCGCGGGTGCTGCTGCAGGCGGAGGTCGCGGCCAGGGAAGCAGCCAGCGCGACGGACGCGAGGACCCGGAAGTTCTTGGACACCTCGTCGTCTCCTTTCTATGGGGCCCGCGCTCGGCGGGCCTGCGAACCTTCGATTTGTTGCTGCGCACAACATACGGCTATGTCGCGGGAGTTTCACGAGGGGGTTCGTAACGGCTGCGTAACACTGCCTGTGACCAACAGAGCGAAGAGCGCCCACACACGCCGCAGAGCGGCGACAGCCCGTAACCGCAACGCCTTCATCGTATTTGTTGGCCACGCCGACTAATACTTTCCCCACCATCTGTCACCGACAGCCCCCGGCACGTCACCGCACGTGTCACGGGTGCATCCGCGCGCCCTTGACGATCCGGTCCACGCCGTTGCGCGGCCCGTGCACGGCCAGCCCCACCAGATCCAGGCCCGCCGTACCGACCGCACGCACCGCCGCCCGATTGTCCGCATCGTGCCCGGTCGCGAACAGATCCGAGGTGAACACCGCCAGCACCACCCCCTCCCGGCCCAGCGCCCGCCCGTGCGCCGCCGACAGCAGCTCCTTGCCACCCTCGAACACCAGCACCGGCTGCCGGAACATCGGCAGATACGCCACGTCATCGGCGTCGAGATAGGGCTGCCCGACCACCTCCGGAACCGCCGAACCCAGACCGGACACCAGAAATGCCGTCACGTTCAACCGCTGCCAGGTGACCAGATCGTCCCGCAACAACACCGCGATCTTGGTGGAGAACCTCATGCGCCCCATCGTCCGCCGTACCCACCCACCAGGTCTTGTACGCTTTTGACGTGCCCCCGCTCCGCTCCTGGCGCCCACCACTGCACGGGGTCGCCGAGGTGCTGCACGCCCGGTTCGAGCACCACGCCTACCCCATGCACGCCCACGACACCTGGACCGTGCTCCTCGTCGACGACGGCGCCGTCCGCTACGACCTCGACCGGCACGAACGCGGCGCCTTCGGCGACCTCGTCACCCTGCTGCCACCCCGCATCCCGCACAACGGCGCCTCGGCCCGGCCCGGCGGCTTCCGCAAACGCGTTCTCTACCTCGAGGAGAACCAGCTCCCGGTACGCCTCACCGGCGCCACCGTCGACACCCCCGCCATCACCGACCAGCACCTGCACGACACCATCTCCACCGTGCACCGCCTCCTCCGAAGCCCCGGAGAGACCCCGCTCGCCGAAGACCTGCTGACCCTCGCCCTCGCCCGGCTCCGCACCCACCTCGGCGACACCGCCGCATGGCGCCCGCCGTCACGAGCCGCCGCCCTCGCGCTCCGCGACCTCCTCGAAGAACACATCGTCGACGGACTCCCGCTGCCCGCCGCCGCCGCGACCCTGCACTACGACCGGGCACACCTGGTCCGCTCGTTCCGCCGCGCCTACGGCATGACCCCCCACCAGTACGTCATCTCCCGCCGCGTCGACCTCGCCCGCCGCCTCATCCTCGCCGGGCGGCCACTGCGCGCCGTCGCCGCCGCCAGCGGCTTCCACGACCAGCCACACCTCAACCGCCACTTCACACGCATCCTCGGCGTCACGCCGGGCCGCTTCACCCGCGACCATTCGGTACGGGCCACACCGGCCCCGTGACCCCCGCTCACCCCCGGCTGGTTGTCAGGGCTGTCTCGGGCGCCGCGAGACAGCCCTGACAACCAGCCGCACAAGAACGCCAGCCGTCGCTCACGCCTCTTACGGAGTCCCTATGACCTGCGTGGGGTACGGCCGGCTTCGCCAGCCGTACCCCACGCCCCTCCCGCAAGCCGTATGACCTTCCTGGACAACGGCCGGGCCCGCCGGCCGTACCCCACGCCCCTTACGGAGTCTGTATGACGTGCCCGGGCGACGGCCGGGCCCGCCAGCCGTACGCCAGAACGGTTACGCGCCGGCCTTTACAGGTCTGGGCGACGGCCGGCGAACTGCCGCAACCCGCGGGATCCGCCGGGCGATGTCAGCGGGGCACCATCCAGTCCAGCACCGGCGTGCCCTGCAACGTCACCAGCACACACATGAACAGCAGCAGGACCAGGCTCCAGCCGACCACCCGCCGGAAGATGTCGCCCTCCCTACCGGCCATGCCGACCGCCGACGCCGCGATCGCCAGGTTCTGCGGGCTGATCATCTTGCCGAGCACGCCCCCGGACGAATTCGCCGCCGCGAGCAGCACCGGATCCAGGCCCGCCTGCACCGCGGTCTGCACCTGCAGCGCCCCGAACAGCGCGTTCGACGACGTGTCCGAACCGGTCACCGCCACCCCGATCCAGCCCAGAATCGACGACAGGAACACGAACACCCCACCGGCCGCGGCGAAGAACTCCCCCAGCGTCGCGGTCTGCCCGGACTGGTTGAGCACGTACGCCAGCGCCAGCACCGCCATCACCGTCACGATCGCGTGCCGCAACTCGTAGTACGTTCGGCCGTACGCCCTCACCGCGTCACCCGGCCGGATCCGCAACACGATCGCCGTCAGGACACCCGCCAGGATCATCAGCGTCCCGGCCGCCGGCAGCCAGCCGAACGTGAAGTTCGTCGAGGCCAGCGGCTTGCCGTTCGCACCGATGACGTCCAGGCCGGGCCAGGCGAACACCACCGTCCACGGCTTCTCGGCCAGGGCGCTCTTGATCGGCCCCAGGTTCGCGATCGAGAAGATGGCGATGATGATCAGGTACGGGGCGTACGCCCGCAGCACCTCCACCGGCGGATCCCGCCGCACCGCCGCTCCCCCGCTCCCCGGCTCCGCACCAGCCGTCTCTGCGGCTGCCGCCCCTTCGGCGGCCGTTCGCGTTTCCGCGCTTCTCCGATCGGCCGCTCGGGATCCCGCGCTTTCCCCACCGGCCGGCCGCGTTCCCGCGCTTTCCACGTCGGCCGCCCGAGATCCCGCGCTTTCCCCACCGGCCGGCCGCGTTTCCACGCTTTCCGAGCCGGCCATTCGCGTTCCGGCCGGCCCTGGGGATCCGGTGGTTTCCACGCCGGCAGTGGTTCCGGCTGCCGCTCGGGTCTCGGCGTTCTCCTCCGCACGGGTCAGCGGCTCGGCGTGCAGGTCGGGGCTCTCGGACGGGTGCCACACCCGCAGCAGCAGCACCACGGCCGCGGCGGACACCAGCGCGGCGACGATGTCGGTGAGCGGAACCGAGATGTAGTTCGCGGCGACGAACTGACTCACCCCGAACGTCAACCCCGCGACGAGAGCGACCGGCCAGGTCTGCCGTACGCCACGGCGTCCGTCCACCACTGCTACCAGCACCAGGGGTACGACCACCGCCAGGATCGGGGTCTGCCGTCCGACCATCGCCCCGAGCGTGTCGGTGTTGAGCCGCGGATCGGCGACCGCCCCCGACGTGACAGTGCCGAGCGTGACGATCGGCGTCGCGAGAGCACCGAACGCGACCGGGGCGGTGTTCGCGATCAACGCCACGGCCGCCGCCCGCAACGGCCGGAACCCGAGCGCCATCAGCATCACCACGGTGACGGCGACGGGCGTACCGAAGCCGGCGAGAGCCTCCAGAAGCGCGCCGAAGCAGAACGCCACGATGATCGCCTGGATCCGCATGTCCGGGCTGACCCGTTCCATCGACCGCCGCAGCACGTCGAAATGCCCGCTCACCACGGTCAGGTTGTAGACCCAGATGGCATTGATGACGATCCACAGAATCGGGAAGAACCCGAACGCCGCCCCCTCACTGGCCGACAGCAGCGCCTGCCCGATCGGCATCGAGTAGACCGCCACCGCGACGACCAGCGCCACCCCGAGCGAGATCAGCCCGGCCAGCCAGGCCCGCATCCGCACGACACCGAGCAGCAGGAACAGCGTCAGCAGCGACAACGAGGCGAAGATCGCGGACAGCGCGACGGATCCCCCCACCGGATCGGTCACGATCGTGAACTGTTCAAACATGACAGCCATCCAGGGTCATCGATCACCTATCCGGCAATCTAGTCCCCTCCCCCCGAACCGCAAGCGCTCACCACGGGTTCCGTGACGCGACCATCCCGCAGGTCGCGAGCGCTGCTCCAACACGATGTCCACGGCACTCACGCTCAGCCGAAAGCCTCAGTTGGCTCCTACGGCGGTCTCGGCATCGGTGAGACAGCCGTGGCAACCAGCCGCACAGGATCCACGCAACTGGGCAGACCCGTCACCATCGCTACGGCGTCCTAGGAGGCTAGTTCTTTGAAGTCGACGGCTAGCGTCGAGCACCACCGTGGGGGCCTCGGCGGATTTCATGCACCAGCGGCTGGAGCCGTGCCTTGGGCCGGGGTCCTGCGGCGGGTTGATCGGATGGCGGCGAAGCGCGGAGGCGGCGAGATAACGGTATGACGGGTCGGCGGGTCCGTGAGGTGGCGAGACGACGGGATCGCTGGGGCGAGCGGGATCACGGAATGGCGCTACGGCGGGGCTGCGAGACGACGGCGCGGCGGGACATGAGGTGGCGAGACGACGGCGCGGCGGGACATGAGGTGGCGAGACGACGGCGCGGCGGCGCGCGAGCGGGATGACGGAATGGCGCGGCGGCGGGGCGGCAGTGTGACGGAATGGCGAGGCGATCGAGTCGGGGCGGCACTGCGTGGGGAGAATCCGACGGTGCTCGGGCGGCTGCCGGGCGGCTTCGCGGTGATCGGGGATGTGCAGTGGTTGCCCGGGTACTGCGTGCTGCTGACCGACGATCCCACTGCGGGACGGCTGACCGACCTGCCCAGGCCACGGCGGCTGGCCTTTCTGGACAGCATGGAACGGCTCGGTGAGGCCGTCGAAAATGCCTGCGCCGAGCTGGATAGCGCTTTCCGCCGGATCAACCTGGAAATTCTTGGGAACACCGATCCGTTCCTGCACGCGCACATCTGGCCGCGGTACGACTGGGAGCCGCCGGAGATCGTCGGCCGGCCGGTCTGGCTGTACCCCCGGGAACGCTGGTCCGACCCCGCGACCGCCCTCGGCCCGCATCACGACGGGATCCGCGCGGCGATCCGGCGGCACCTGACGGCTCTCGGCGGACACGGGTGACAACGATTTCCCTCAGGTTCGGGAAGCATGCTCAGGGAGACTTGCCATGAGCCGGGCGGTCCGGACCGGTCAGTGAGGCGCCCGGGGCAACACTGCCGAGGATCGATCACAGCAGCGGCCGCCTCGACCGGCGCACGCCAGGAAACGGCGGATCGGGAAACGGGGCCCTGGAACTGCGGATCGGGAGACGGGGTCCTGGAAACGGCGGGTCGGGAAACCGGGGGCCGGGAAACAGCGCGGGGCAGGAGAACGGGGCAGGACGGGAACGACGCGGGAAATCGCTGGCGGGGGCGGGGTGGGGCTGGTCGGATCCGGGGATGACCAGTTTCGATGATCCGGCCTTTACCGGCGACCGGTGGGCGAGGCGTTACCCGGACACGGATCTGACCGGCGGGCCGGATCCGGCTGCGGCGGTGGACTTCCTGGCGAGCCTGGCTGAGCCGGGAGCCCGGGTTCTGGAACTCGCCATCGGGGGTGGGCGGGTCGCGCGGCCGTTGATGCGCCGGGGCTACCGGGTGGAAGGAGTCGAGGCGTCGGCGGCGGTCGCCCAACGGCTGGCGGACTCACCGGACGGCCCGTCGATCCCGGTGGTCGTCGGTGACATGGCTGACGTACCCGTACCAGGCACTTTCGGTCTGGTCTATCTCGTGTGGAACAGTCTCTTCAACCTGACGAGCCAGCAGCGGCAGGTCGACTGCTTCCGCAACGTCGCGACCGTGCTGGAACCCGGGGCCGCATTCGTGATCGAGTGTTTCGTGCCGGATCTCGCCGCGTACGACAGGCGGGTGACGGCGGGTGAGGTCACCGAGGACTCGGCGTTGATCTCCGTGGTTCAGCACGACGCGTCCGAACAGCTGATCAGGCAGCAGCACGTGACGATCACCGAGCAGGGCATCCGGTTGCTTCCCGTGGCGCAGAGGTACTGCTGGCCCAGCGAACTCGACCTGATGGCCCGGCTGGCGGGACTGCGCCTGCGGGAACGCCACAGCGACTGGGTGGGCACTCCTTTCGGGGCGGGCAGCCGGAATCACATCTCGGTGTATGAGCCGGCCTGACCCGCGATGGATCTTGTGCGGCTGAACGGCAGGGCGGGGCTGGAGGTGGTGGGACGGGCGGGAGGCGGCAGGGCGGGAAGCGGGAGGGCTTACGGCGTACGGCGCAAGGGTTTTGATCGCAGGGTCTCGAGGGGCAGGTGCCAGGGGAACTCGCCGGGGTCGAAGGTGCCGGGGGCGTGGGGCTCGAACGCGCCCGGCCCCAGCAGGATGTCGACGCCCTCGGCGCGGAGGTCGGCGACGCTGCGGCGGAACGGGCGGCGGGCGGCGAGGGCGGTCTGCACGCACGGCAGGACGACGACCGGGATGCCGAGGCCGGGAGCTTCGGCGAGGAGACCGAGGGCGTACGTGTCGGCGAGGCCCTGAGCGAACTTGTTGATCGTGTTGTACGTGGCGGGGGCCAGGATGATCGCGTCGGCGCGGGGTGGGCGCGGGTCGGTAGGGGCGCGGTAGCGGCTGCGGACCGGACGGCCGGTCTGCTGCTCCAGGGCGGCGGTGTCGATGAAGGCGAGCGCGGACGGGGTGGCGATCACCTGCACCGTCCAGCCGTCGTCCTGCGCGAGGCTGACCAGGCGCCCGACTCCGGAGGCGACGCCGGCGGCACACACGATGACGTAGAGGGTCCGGCTCATGGTCGACAAGTATCAACGGGCGCGGGGGCCCGCACGGAACAGGGCGAGCAGACCGGCGAGGAAGTGGTCCAGGCCGGTTCCCAGGGAGTCGTCGTCGACGACGTACGTCCAGGTGGCGCTGGGCCGGTCCAGGCCGAGCCGGGACGGGGACCAGTCGTCGCCGGACTCCTCGAGGGTGGCGAAGGCGGCGGCGGCCCGTTCGGTGGCGGCGGGGATCAGGCGTTTGAAGGCGGGGATCGCGGCGCGGTGGAACTCGTCGAGCGGGTCCAGGTTGGCGACGGCACGCAGGTGGATGCCCTCACGCAGGGTGGCCATCTCGTCCAGGTGGTCGGCCCAGGCCAGGTCCAGGTGGTGCAGAACGAGAGCGCGGGCGGCCTCGGCGACCCGCTCGGGGCCGTGGGCACGGACCAGGGCGGCATGCTCGGCGGGACGCGACGCGGCCATCATCGTGCTGCCGCGGTCGCCGGTGAGCACGTCCTCGCGCAGGGCTGACATCGCCAGCCGGTGCTGTTCGAGCAGGTGGTGGTAACGCCAGGTGTTCCGGTGGATCTCCAGGTGGACCTGTTCGGCGATGCGCTGGGCGTCGGCGACGGAACCCTTCGGCGGGGCGTACCTGCGGATCAGGTCGTCCTGCAGGCTGACCAGGAATACTGAGCCGCCGGGGTCGCCCTGCCGGCCGGCCCGGCCGCGGATCTGGTCGTCGACACGGCTGCTGTCGTGCCGGCCGACGCCGATCACGTACAGGCCGCCGAGCGCCGCGACCCGGGCGTGTTCGCGCTGGTCGCTGCCGCCAAGCCGGATGTCGACGCCGCGGCCGGACATCTGGGTGGACACGGTGACCGCGCCGGGCAGGCCGGCCTCCGCGACGACGGCGGCCTCCATCGCGTCGTTCCGCGCGTTCAGGACGGTGCAGGCGATGCCCTCCGCCCGCAGCCGCGCGCCCAGCGCCTCCGAGTCGGCGACCGCCGGGGTGGCGAGCAGGATCGGGCGGCCGGTCGCGTGGACGGCGGCGACCTCGGCGACCACGGCGTCGTCCCGGTCCTCGGCGGTCGCGTAGACGCGGTCCGGTTCGTCGCGGCGCACGCACGGGCGGTGCGGCGGCAGCACCGCCACCTCCAGGCGGTAGAACTCGCGCAACTGCTCGCCGACGCCCAGGGCGGTGCCGCTCATCCCGGCGAGACGGGTGTACTGGTTGAGGTACGCCTGCAGGGTGATGGTGGCCAGAATGCTGCCGCCGCCGCTGGCGCGTACCCCCTCCTTCGCCTCCACCGCCGACTGGAGGCCGTCCGGCCAGCGGCGGCGCCGTGCGACCCGGCCGAGAAAACCGTCGACCAGTTCGACCCGGCCGTCCCGGACGATGTAGTCGACGTCCCGGGTGAGCAGCGCCGCCGCGTGCAGGGCCAGGTTCGCGGCGGTGAGCAGGTCCAGGTTCTCGGGGGCGTACAGCCGCACGCCGCCCAGCCCGCGTTCCAGCACGTCGGCGCCGCCGGCGGTGAGATGCACGGCCCGGTCCTCGTCGGCGAGCGTGTAGTGCTCGCCGGGCCGCAACCCGCGGACCAGCCCGGCCATCCCCAGCGCCAGATCCGGGCCGGCCAGCGTGGAACCGGCCAGCACCAGCGGCACCCGTGCCTCGTCCACCAGGATCGAGTCGGCCTCGTCGACGATCACCGCGCCGAGCGGGCGCTGCACCCGGTCGGCGACGTCGGTGCACAGGCCGTCCCGCAGGAAGTCGAAGCCGGCCTCGTTGACCGAGACATAGGTGACATCGCGGTGGTACGCCGTACGCCGCTCCCCCGCCGTGGAAGCCTCCGTCACCCAGCCCGCCGAGACGCCGAGGCGCTGGTAGAACGGCCACATCCACTCGGTGTCCCGCCGGGCCAGATAGTCGTTGACGGTCAGCACGTGCACCGGCCCGCCCGCGCTCAGCGCGGCCGCCGCGATCGCCGCCGTCAGCGTCTTGCCCTCGCCGGTGGCCGCCTGCACCACGTGACCGTCGATCAGCGCGAGCGCGCCGACCAGCTGCTCGTCGTGCGGCCGCAGGCCCAGCTCGCGCCGGGCGACCTCGCGCGCGACCGCGCAGAACTCCGGCCGGGCGACCAGCTCGGTGTCGCTGAGCCGGGCGAACTCGTGCTCCAGCTCCCCCGCCTGCCGCACCCGCGCCCACAGGGGCTCCAGGGCGACGGTGCTGCCGGGCGGCCGCACCACCCATCGCCGTGCCTGCTCCAGCCACCCGGGAAGCTCCACGGGATCGCACGGTATCGGGTCAGCACCACATCACGGGGTTGCCGGTCGTCACCGCGGCACGGCACAGGCGGCGCAGCGGCTCCACGATGTACCGGAAATCGGCCGGGGACCGGGGACGGCGCTCCAGGCGCAGCCACTCCGGCGGTGTTTCCTTGTCGCCGACCGGGGGCATCGCGATCCGGGCGCTCGTCGTGCCGTCGTCGAACCGTACCCGGCCGCCGGGCAGCGTCTCCTGCCGGAACCGGGCGGACCGGAACAGGGTGGCCGGCGGATCGGCGTCCGGGTCGAGGACGAAGAAGCCGCCGGGGTCCACGCCGGCGCGGTAGCCGGGGCCCAGCATGAGCACGCCCCGGTAGGCGGCGACGTATCGCAGAACGACCGTTCCGTTCGCCTCGTCGGCGAGCACCACGTCGTCGTCGAGGACCTGCCGGTCGAAGTGGTCCAGCTCGCCGAGCACGCGGGCGGCCGCAGCGGGTGACATGCGGCCGCCGTTGGCGCTGGGCAGCTCCGCCCACAACGCCGGGAACTGCTCCGCGGACAGCGCCTGCTGGAACAGCCGGTAGCCGGTCCAGTTGGACAGGTGCTCGGTGGCCAGCTCCATCTGCTCGTGCGGGCAGGCGCTCGCCACCCAGCCGTCGAACGCCGGCTCCGCCTCGGAGTAGCCGCCGCCCGGCGTCGGCAGCAGGCTCAGGTAGCCCTCGTCGTCGAAGCCGACAGGTCCCACCGGCGGCGGTGCGGTCAGACCGTCCTGCCAGCAGCGGCAGTAGACGAACGCGTCGAGTCCCACAGCGCCACGGTAGAGCGCGCGTCAACGTGCTTTCGCGAGCCGTCGCCCAGACCCGCAACCGCAACCCCGAAACCCGCCTGAGGTACGGCCCACGATCGCGAGCCGTCGCCCAGACCCACTACCGCGCCCCCGAAACCCGCCTGAGGTACGGCTCGCGCATACGGCACGGCCACCACGGCCCGCGAGCCGTCGCCCGGACGCCCTACCGCAACCCCGAAACCCGCTTGGCGTACGGCTGCTGCGCACGGCACTGCCACCCCGGGCCGCGAGCCGTCGCTCAGGCGCGCTACGGCGGGCGCGAGACAGGGCTGACGTACGGCTGGCGCAGTGGGGGTGACCGTGACCGGCTGGGTCTGGTGGCTGTCTCGGCGGCGCTGAGACAGCCACCAGACCCGGCCGGAGGGGACGCACGGCCGCGGGCGGGTCACGGCGTGCCGGAGGAGGGGTTGAGGGCCTGCCAGATGCGGTCGGCGGTGAACGGCAGGTCGGTGAGGCGCACGCCGAGGGCGTCGCGGAGGGCGTTGGCCAGGGCGGGTGCGACCGGGTTGTACGGGGATTCGCTCATCGACTTGGCGCCCAGCGGCCCGATCGCGTCCGTCGTGTCGGCGAAGTGGACCTCGGTGTACGGGGTGTCGGCGACGGTCGGGAGGTGGTACTGGCGGAAGGCGGCGGTCGTCACCTCGCCGGTGTCCGAGACGTCGACGTGTTCGGCCAGGGTGGCGCCGAGGGCCTGCGCGACGCCGCCCTCGATCTGGCCGCGGAGTTGGAGCGGGTTCATGACGGTTCCGGCGTCGGCGCTGTGCACGGAGCGGAGGATGCGCAGTTCGCCCGTGTGCGGGTCGACGGCGACGCGGAAGAAGTGGGCGTTGAAGGCGACCGAACGGGGCGTTCCGTCGAAGTGGCCGCTCGCCGACAACGGGGCCAGGGCGCGGGTCTCGGACGGGGTGTGACCGGCCCGGGCGAGGATCTCGGCGCGCAGGGCGCGGGCGGCCCGCAGCACGGCCTCGCCGGCGACGACGACACCGGTGGAGGCGAACGCGCCGGTGTCGTGGCGGACCACGTCCGTGTCGGACTGGCGGATGACGATGCGGTCCGGGGTGGTGTGCAGTTCGTCGGCGACGATCTGGGCGTGCACGGTGGTGCTGCCGTTGCCGAACTCGGCGGTGCCGACCGACACCTCGTACCGGCCGTCGGGCAGCAGCGTCACGGTGGCGTCGGCGAAGTGGCCGCCGGGCGGGCCGGCGGCGATCATCGCGATGGCCATGCCGTCCCCGGTGAGCCAGCCGGCGGGTGCCTCGTCGGTGGTCGCGGCGGCGGCCCGCATCCGGTCCAGGCACTGGTCCAGGCCGTAACTGGCGATGCCGAGGTCGGGGACGTGCGCGCCGGGGGCGGTCAGGTCGTCGCCGGGCCGGACCACGTTGATCTCGCGGAACGTGACCGGGTCCATGCCGATCAGGCGGGCGAGTTCGTCGACGACCTGCTCGACGGCGAACGTGACCTGGCCCAGGCCGTACCCGCGGAAGGCGCCGGCGGGAACGGTGTGGGTGTAGACCGTGTGGGCGTCGGTGCGGATGTTCCCGCACTTGTAGACGGCGACGGTCTCGTGACAGCCGTGGTGCATGACGGACGGGCCGTGGTTGCCGTACGCGCCGGTGTTGACGAGGACGTTCAGCTGCAGCGCGGTCAGCTCGCCCGCGGTGGTCGCGCCCGCCTTGACGGTGATGACGAACGGGTGCCGGGTGGTGGCGGCGGTGAACTGCTCGGCGCGGGTGTACTCCCACTTCACCGGGCGGCCGGTACGCAGGACCGCGAGCGCGACGAGGTCCTCGACGAGCATCTCCTGCTTGCCACCGAACCCACCTCCGACCCGTCCAGCGACAACTCGCACTTTTTCCTGAGAAAAGCCGAAAAGTCGGGCGACGGCGCGGCGGGTCAGGAACGGAGTCTGGGTGCTGGACCGGATGACCAGCCGATCGTCGTCGTCGAGCCACCCCACAGCCCCGTGCGTCTCCAGACTCGCATGCTGCACCCGGGGTGTCCGGAATGTCGACTCATAGACGACATCGGCGGCGGCAAAACCGGCGGCGACATCACCCAGCGTGGCGTGCAGCTCCCCCACCACGTTGGCGTCCGCCCGGATGATGCCCTGCGCGACCCCCTTGTCCCCGTGCACCAGCGGCGCCCCCGGTTCCATCGCCGCGAACGGGTCGATCACCGCGGGGAGAACCTCGTACTCGACCCGCAGCCGCCGCACCCCCTCCTCCGCCGCCGCCTCGGTCGCCGCGACCACCGCCGCCACCCGCTGCCCCACGAACCGGAGCACGTCGTCGAGGACCCGGGTGTCGTACGGGTCCTCGGCCTCGTTCTCGTGCTGCGCGGTGGAGAACAGCCGGTCCGGGGCGTCCTTGTAGGTCAGCACCGCCTCCACCCCCGGCACGGCGAGGGCCCCGGTGTCGTCGATCGACACGATCCGGGCGTGCGCGTGCGGCGACCGCAGCACCTTGAGGTGCAGCAGGCCGGGCACGTCGAGGTCGAACGTGTACCGGGCGGCCCCGGTGACCACCTGCGGCCCGGCGGGCGCGCCGAGGTTCGATCCGACGGCGTTCCCGGCCCGGGGGCACTCGGCGGCGGCCCGTCCCTCGATGGCGTCGGTGATCGCGCGATAGCCCGTACACCGGCAGAGATTGCCCTTGAGGGCCCGCGGCAGGTCGGCTCTCTGCTCGCCGGTGAGCGCGGCCGTCGTCATGATCATGCCCGCGGTGCAGAACCCGCACTGGAAACCCTGGGCGTCGAGGAAGGCCTGCTGGACCGGGTGCAGGTCGTCGCCGCCGGCCAGGCCCTCGATCGTCGTCACGCGGCGCCCCTGCGCGCGGAAGGCGGGGTAGACGCAGGAGTGGACCGGCGTGCCGTCGACGTGGACCGTGCACGCTCCGCAGTCGCCGGCGTCGCAGCCCTTCTTCACGCCGTAGCAGCCCTCCTCGCGCAGGTAGGTGCGCAGGCACTGGCCGGGCCGCGGCTGCCGCTCGTGCGGCGCCCCGTTGATCTCGATGGTCATGATGTTGCCTTCCTGCCGGCGCGGGGCCGGGTCATGCGGCCAGTTCGGCCCGGATCTGTGACGCGTAGTGGCGGGTCAGGTGCCGCCGCCACACCGGGCGGCCGTGCACGTCGTCGACGTACTGTCCGGCGGGGATGGTGTCGAGGGCCGCGCCGACCTCGTCCGGGGACGGGGGCGCCGGGAAGCGGAGGACGTGCGGGCGGCGGGTCGCGGCGGTCACGGTGAGCGACACGGCGCCGCCGGGCTCCGCCCGGCCGATCAGCAGCACGGCGGAGCGGCCATGGCGGTGCAGGGTGCCTCTGCGGTACGCCGTACGCCCGCTCAAGGCCGTTGAACTGAGGCGGATCGCCCGCAGGAACTCGCCGTCCCGCAGCACTGTCGTGCCCTCGCCGGTGACGAAGTCCGCGGCCGGGATCAGGCGTTGCGTGCCGTCCGGGCCGATCAGCACGCAGGTCCCGCCGAGGGCCACGCTCAGCGAGATCATCGGGCCGGCCGGGAGCGCGGCGCACAGGTTGCCGCCGACCGTGGCCACGTTCCAGATCTTGAAGCTGGCCAGGAAGGCGTGGCAGCACTGCAGCACGATGCCGTGCCGGCCGAGCCCGCCGGCCAGTTCGGCGACGGTGCAGGTGGCCGCGACCTCGACCTGATCGCCGGTGACGGTGAGCGGCGGCCAGCCGGCGCCGGTCAGATCGAGGAGCCGCTTGAGGTACGGGCGGGGCTCGCCGAACAGGGCGGTCCCCCCACCCATCCAGGCGTCGCCGGGCCGCCACTGGCCGGGCGCGGCAGGGCTGATCACTTCGGTGACGGTGTGCAGATCCACGCGATTACGCTACGCGCCGCGTGTTTCCGTTCTCAGCGGTCTTCCGTGGCTTTCGCTGTTCCCACGGCTGCGGGGCTCGCACCCTGATCATCGATGGATTCCCTGGTCGACAGCGGGTTCCGAGGTACAGGGAAGGACGCGCGGTGGCGATGCGGAATAACCACCGGGTACCACTTCATCGTCGTTCCGATAACGATCAGACCGGGGCCGGGGATTTGGCCGGGACCGGGGCGGCCGGCAGGGTAAGGGTGAAGGTGCTGCCGCGGCCCACGACGGACTGGACGGCGATGGTGCCGCCGTGGTCGCGGACGATGTCCCGGACGATCGCCAGACCCAAACCCGGGCCCTGTACGGCCTGGTCCATCGCGTTGCCGGCCCGGTGGAACGGGGTGAACAGGCCGGGCACGTCCTCGGCGGGGATGCCGATGCCGGTGTCCGTCACGGAGATCGTGACGGCCCGGGGGTCGGCGGTGATCCGGCAGGTGACGGAGCCGCCGGACGGGGTGAACTTGATGGCGTTCTCCATCAGTTTGCGCAGGGCCCGCTGCAGCTGGGTACGGTCCCCGTGCACCCAGCCCTCCTCCGCGTCGAAGGTGACGTTCAGATCCTTCGCGCGGGCGGCGTTGCTCAGGTCGTGGCGGACGGTGGTGGCCAGGGCCGCCAGGTCCAGGGTCTCCGCGTCGACGGCGGCCCCGTTGTCCGGGCGGTCGAGCAGCACCAGGTCGCCGATGGTGTCCTGGAGGCGGTGGGCGTTGCGCAGGATGGCGTTGAGGGCCCGTTCCTGGATCGGGTTGAGGCCGCCGCCGTCCTCGTCGGCGATCATCTCGGTGTAGCCGAGGATGCTGGTCAGCGGGGTGCGCAGCTCGTGGGTGACGGTCTGGATGAAGGTGTCCTTGCGTTCGTCGAGCATCCGCAACTCGGTGATCAGCCGGGCCTGGTGGCTCTGCAGGCTGTGCTGGCGCAGGGCGCGTTCGATCTCCAGGCCGACGCCGGTGAGGAGCCGCTGTTCACCGTCGGTCCAGTCGGCCGGGCCGGGGCGGCTGACGTGCAGGTAGCCGGGCCCGCAGTCGGTCTCGGCACAGACCGGCAGGGCGACGGCGCCGCCGGGCAGGATCCGGGGGCGGCCGGGACCGGTGGCGAGCAGGCCGTCGACCAGGTCGGCGGGGAGGTCGAGGGCGCCGGCGGGCCAGTGCGCGCGGATCCGCCCGGCGCCGGGGACGACGAACTCGGTGTGTACGGCGCCGTCGCCGACCGCCTCCCCGACCAGTGCGGCGATCCGCTCCGCGGTGGCGGTGGGCTCGCTGAGGTCCTGCATGGCGGCGGCGACGGCCTGGCGCAGGCCGGCCCGGGAGGTGCGGGCCTGTTCGGCGGCGAGCAGCGCCTCGGTCTGTGCGGCGAGGTCGTTGAGGGCGTCCACGACGGTACGCAGTTCGGCCGCCTCGACCGGTTCGGCGCGCGCCGAGCGGTCCCCGGCGGCCAGGCTGCGGATGGTCCGGCCGAGTCTCTCCAGCGGCGCGAGCAGTTGCCGGCGGCCGGTGCGGGCGACCACGTACCCCACCACCAGGATCGCCGCGACCAGGACCGCCGCGACGACGTCGAGGACGCGGTGGTCGGCGGCGACGGAGGCGGTGACGGTACGGCGTTCGGCGTCCAGAGCGTCGGCCAGGGCGGCGTTGGCGCCGCGGAAGTCGTCGAAGAGACGCTTGCCCGCGGCCGGGTCGGCACCGGCCTGCTCGCCCGCGACGATCGGGGCGGCGTAACCGTCGAGCCAGGCGCCGACCGCGGCCCGCTGCCGGGCGAGCAGATTCCGGGTGTCCGGGTCGGTGCCGGCGGCGAGTTCGTCGAGGGCGGTACGGGCGGCGCTCGCACCGGTGCGGTACGGCTCGAGGAAGACGGTCTCGCCGGTGAGCTGGAAACCCCGTACCCCGGTCTCGGCGTCGGTCATCCGCTGCAGCACCTGGTCGTTGGCGGCCTCGGCGCGGTCGGCCTGCTCGGTCCAGCGGTCGTGCTGGGCGCGCAGCCGGGAGCCGGCGCCGAACTGGACCAGGAGAAGGGTCACGAAGAGGACGAAGAGGGCGGCGAAGCCCACGTTCAGGCGACGCTGCACTCTCATCGGCGTCGGTCCTCGTGGCCGGTCATGCTTCTCACTTCGGCAGGCGGGGGCCGGTTCCTAAGCGATTCACTTCGTTATCGAGCCGTGATAATCGGACTCTTGCGTACCGGCGGTAACGGGTAACTGGCCTGACTCGATCCTAATGTCGGAAATTTCCGGCTGCGGAGTGGTGGAGGTCACCGACCGTCACGTTGATCTTAGTGATCCGGGTTACTGACCGGTAAGCGAACCTCTTGTAGTCCGGCTGCCGGAGCGGCAACATTTCCGGCACATTACCGACCGCGACCATCGACGAGTCTCGCTACGCCAGGTCGCCGGTCCCACGATCGAGGAGGTTCCGTGGAGGATGCGCAAAGCGCTCCGGCTTACGGGCGTACGAACTGGCGCCGGTTCGCCGTGGCTCTGGGCGTGCCGGCCGTCGTCGCCGGCGGCCTGGTGCTCGCCCTCGCCGAGGGCGCGCTGGCAGCGAACTTCACCGTCTCGGGCAAGCAGTTCAAGCTCTCCGCCGAGACGCTGGTGGGCAACGGCTTCACCCAGTACACCGGGGACCTGCCGACCAACGACAGGAAGAACCACCCGGACGGCGAGATCACCGCGGCCATGTCCGGCATCAACAACGCCGACCTGTGGAACCTCTGCCAGTCGGTCGCGGTCGGCCCGGTCACCCTGCGTATCGAGGCGGGCAAGGACGAGAAGAACCCGGTGCACGCGGAGAACCTGCTGATCGGCATGTCCACGCTCGGCGGCAACGCCACCTTCGAGGACATCCAGATCGGCCTGGACGCCTCCACGCTCAACCGGGACGGCGCGGACACCCACGGCGATCCGCTCTCGTTCGGCCAGCAGGCCCGCAAGGTCACCATCAAGGACCTGCGACAGGAGGCGTACTACACCTCCGCCTCCACGTTCGTGCTCAGCGGCATGAGCCTGAAGCTGCATCTCAGCGGCGACCACGAGTGCTACTGACCTGTTCCACCGGGCTCGCGGGGCGGCATCCCGCGAGCCCGGCCGCACTGGTGTGACTGGAGGGCCACGCGTGGCGACGGAGAACATCCGAGGCAGGTTCCGGCGGTGGCGGCGGGTCCGGCCGTTCTGGGGCGGCCTCTTCCTGGTGCTGTCCGGGCTGGAGATGTTCCTCAGCGCGAACATGGAACTGGACAACATCCAGATCCACATCGGGCCGCAGGGCTTCTACTCGTACCTGCTGCCGGTGATGATGCTCGCCGCCGGTCTGCTGACCTGGTTCTCGCCGGCGCAGCGGCTGTTCTACGGGGTCATCGGGGTCATCACGGCGCTGTACTCGTTCATCGGCCTGAACCTCGGCGGCTGGATCGCCGGCATGCTGCTGGGCATCCTCGGCGGGGCGCTGGTGATCGCCTGGGGCCCACCGCGACCGCCCGCGCCGGAGCCGCCCTCGCCCCCGATGTCGGAGGACCGGCCGACGCAGGAGATCGACCCGGTGACCGCGCCGATCACCGAGCCGGTGCGCAGGACCCTGCTGATCGTGGCGCCGCTGCTGCTCGCGGCCACCGTGACGGTCGCCGGGAACCCGCCCGCCGAGGCCGCCCCGGAGTGCCCGGAGGGCCTGCCGTCCCGCAAGGCCGTCGTCTCCCCCAGCCCGAGCCGCACGTCCGCGACGCCGCCGGCGACCGCCACGCCGTCGTCGGCCGTCACACCGTCGGTTGCCGCGCCCACGACGACCACGCCGGCGGCCACCGCGACCCCCACACCGGCGAAGTCCGGCACCGGGAACCCGTTCGTGGACGGCATCAACGACTTCTGGCAGGGCGTCGGCGAGTTCTTCACCGGGGAGAAGAAGGAGGGCGAGGTCGCCGCACCGGGGACGCCGTCCGCGTCGGCCCCGGCGCCCGCTCCCACCTCACCGGCGGCCACCAAGCCGGCCACGACGCCCAGCACCGCGGCCTCCCCGACGGTGAAACCGAGCGAGAAGGCCGAGGAGATCGCCTGCCTCGGCGCGCGGCAGATGGGCAAGGTGGCCGAGGACGGCGGGATCCCGCTCGCCGGGGCGAAACCCGGGGTGGTCCGCTCGGCGTCGGTGACCATGTACAACTCGTCGTACGACGGGGTGGCCGAGGTGCCGACCGGCAACGGCCCGATCCGGTCGCTGAAGTTCACCATGGACAAGGTGGTGAACACGCCGTTCAGCCTGACCATCGACGAGCCGGGCAGCGCGGTCACGGTGATCGAGAGCGGCGAGCTGATCCTCGACGGTGACGTGGAGTTCTACAGCCCGAGCTTCAAGGGCAAGCTGTTCGGGCTGATCCCGGTGACGTTCACGCCGGAGCAGCCGCCACCGCTGACCCTGCCGGTCCTCTGGTTCACCGACGTCACCCTGGACCTGGCGTACGTCAGGTCGAACGTCCTCACCGCCGAACCGATCGACATCGTCGAGAAGAACGGCTAAGCCGGCTCCGGCAGCGCCCGCGTGACCTGCACGGCGCGGCGCAACCGGCCGTCCGCGGCCATCTCGCCGAACATGTAGATCTCCGTGGTGATCGTCCGGCCGTTGCGCATCCGCGCGACGAGACGGGTGCGGGCAGCGACCTGGTCACCGTCGACGAGCGCCTGCTCCACCTCGACCCGGACGCCGGTGACCCGCTTGCGGACCGGGGTGAGGTGGTCGAGCAGTCGCTGCCGGTCCAGCGGCACGCCATCGTTGATCAGCTCGAAGTCGGGTGTGTGGTAGCGGTCCAGGACGGCCGCCGGCTCCTCGTCGGTGAGCCCGGCCTCCTGCGGATAGCGCACCAGAACGTCCATCAGGCGATCTATCTTTGACATGCTGTCCAAGATAACGGTGCTCGGTAAATTGGGCAACGTGTCAGAGATGAGCGGGGAACGGCGCCGGCGCCGCCGATCGGACGCTGAGCGCAGCGCCGCCGCGGTGCTGGACGCCGCGGTACGGGTGCTCGGCCGGCATCCGGAGGCGACGGTGGAAGAGGTCGCCGCGGCGGCCGGGGTCACCCGGCAGACGGTGTACGCGCACTACCCGTCCCGGCCACTTCTGATCGCCGCCGTTCTCGACCGGATCACCGCCGAGGCCGTCGCCGCCCTGGACGCCGCCGTCACCGCGAGCGACACCGTCACCGCCGCGCTGCTGTCCTGGCTGGACGTCATCTGGCAGCTGTCCGACCGCTACCCGCTGACGCGGCACCCCTCGGCCGCCGCTCCCGGACCGTCCGACTCGGCGCGGCAGCACGAACCGGTCGTCGCGCGCCTGGAGCCGCTGATCCGGCGCGGTCAGAGCACCGGGGAGATCGACGGCGCCGTCAGCGCGACCTGGCTGGTCTCGGCAACCGTCGCCCTCGGCCACGCGGCCGGCGCCGAGGTGGCAGCCGGCCGCATGACCAGTGACGACGCGGCCGCCACGCTGCGCCACAGCGTCCTGCGCCTCTTCGGTCCACGACCGTGACGTGGGGTTCGGCGTCTCAGGCGGTGGCGGGGAACACGTCCGGGCGGTGGACCCGGACCGTGCCCTTGCCGGCCGCTTTGGCCGCGTACATCGCAATGTCCGCCGCCCGCAGCAAGGCCGTGAGGCCGCCGCGCTCCCCCGCCCGGGACGTCGCCAGGCCGATGCTGCCGCCGACCGTCACCGCGTGCCCGTGGATGCGCATCGGCTCGGCGACGCGGGCCAGCAGCCGCCCCGCCACCTCCTCGGCCCGCGGCCCGGCGCCGGTCAGCAGGATCGCGAACTCGTCGCCGCCGATCCGGCTGACCAGGTCGCCGCGGCGCAGCTCGGCGGTGAGCCGGCGGGCCACCACGATCAGCACGTCGTCGCCGGCCGCGTGCCCGAACGTGTCGTTGACCGGCTTGAACCCGTCCAGGTCCAGGATCATCGCGGTCACGTCGGTGTGCCCGGCGGCCAGCAGCGCGGCGGCCCGGGCGTCGAACGCGGCCCGGTTCAGCAGGCCGGTCAGCGCGTCGTGGTGGGCCTGGTGCTCCAGCGCGCCCTTCTGCTCCTCCAGCACCACGGCCATCCGGCCGACCGCCGTCAGGGTGAGGAACTGCCGCAGCAGCACCAGGGAGAACGTGACCAGCAGGGTCCACACCGTCACCGGGTCGAGGCGGCCCTCGCCGGCCTGGCGCACGGCGGCGACACCGACGGCACAGACCACCGGGGCGTACGGCAGCAGCGCCCATGCCCGGAACACCAGCGTCTCCACCCCGTCGGCGCCGGGCCGGGACACCGCGAGCCGGCTGGACGCGGCCATCACCAGCGCGGCCAGGATGTAGCCGCCGCCGACGCCGGTCGCGTACCAGGCGTACCCGTGCACGTCGTTGTGCACCGCCAGCAGCAGCGTCATCGTCTGCACCAGGGTGGCCAGGGCGAGCAGCTGCTGGGCGCTCGCGCCGTGCCCCGGCTCGGCCCCGGCCAGCGTCACCAGGGCCACCGTCGCGGCCAGCACCAGCAGCGCGACGATCGCCACCCGGTAGTGCCACTCCAGGTCACCGCCGGCGCCCTGCAGCACGAACGTCCACGCGAGGGAGAACACCGCGCCGGACACCGCGGCGACGTCGATGGCGCGGCGCAGCGCGGCGAGGCCGCGGAGGCGGGGACCGGCGAGGATCAGAGCCACCGGCACGAACCCGACCGCGACCGTCGACAGCACGCCGCCGAGCCCGCCGGCCGCCGGCGCGACCGTCGCCGAGATCAGCAGCAGCACGTTCGCCGACGCCCAGATCGTGCACGCGACGGCGCCGATGCCGAACGCCAGCCGCATCCGCCGCGGGTTGTCCGGGTCGGAGGCCCGCCGCCGGTAGAAGACGGCGGCGTACCCGCTGGCCAGGGCGATCACCACATCGGACAGGGCGAATCCGGCGGGCCCGGGCAGCAGAGGGTGCGCGGCCTGCACCGCCGCAGCGGTGATCAGGCTCGCCAGCAGCGCCGTCCGCAACCGCATGCCCACCCCGGCTTCCCCAGCACCGCGGCATTTGATCGAGAGGGCCGAGTATGGCACAGCGGGCACTAACCTGGTGGGAGCCTTCATCCGAGGAGATCACCGTGTGCCGGAGCATTCATCAGCTTCACAACTTCGAGCCGCCGGCGACGGTGGACGAGATCGAGGCCGCCGCCCTGCAGTACGTGCGTAAGATCGCCGGCACCACCCGGCCGTCGCAGGCCAACCAGGCCGCGTTCGACCAGGCGGTGGCGGCGGTCACGGCGGCCACCGCCGAGCTGCTGGCGAGCCTGGTCACCACCGCGCCGCCGCGGGACCGGGAGGTGGAGGCGGCCAAGGCACGGGCCCGCGCCGAGAAGCGGTACGCCTCCTGACCGTCCCCGCGTGTGGAGTTCGGCCGCTATGCGCGCCCGAACTCCACACGCGGAAGTGACCTCAGCGTGGCACCGCGCGGAACCACTCGTCGCGGTCGCCGGGGTCGGGGCCGCGGCGCGGCAGCACCGGCGGGTCCTCGCCGGTGACCAGGGCGTAGTGGTCGAACCGGGCGGTCAGCACCGCCTCCCCGCCGGTCAGGTCGGGCAGTGCGGACACCACCCGCGGCACCCGGGCCGACGGCAGGTCACCGCTCACCTCGAGGTACCCGCCGATGGCGACGGTGTCGCGGAGCACCGCCCCGGCCCGGCCCAGCAGCGCCGCGACGCGATCGAACATCTCCCGGGGCAGGTTCACGTCGAACCGTTCGACCGGCTGGCACACCCGGGCGCCCGCCCGCCGCAGCGCCGCGGTCACCACGACCGGGGCGAGGTTGCGGAAGTCGGCGGCCACACTGGAGATCGACTTGTCGAACTTCTGGTGCGGCTTGCTCTGCCGGGGCTGGTACTGCGACGACGTCATGCTGACCACGCAGTCGGTGACCGGCCAGCCGTGCCTGCCGTGGCGCAGCGCGGCCCGCACCCCCTCCTCGGTGGCGGCGACGAACGCCGGGGGCAGCCGGCCCGGTTCGATGCCGGGACGGAACTCGATGCCGTGCCCGGGTGGGGCGGCCTCGATGCGCAGGCCGATCCCGGCGAGGTACGGGTTCCCCCGCTCCCGGATCCGGTCCTCCGCCGTGCCGGTGCCGGCGACCCGCTCGATGCAGGCGGTCAGCGTGCCGGAGAAACGCACCTCGACGCCGTACCGGTCGGCGAGCAGCGCGGCGACGACCTCCTTCTGCACCTCGCCGTGCAGCCGGATCAGCGCCTCGCCGAGGTGTTCGTCGAGGCGCAGGTCGACGAGCGGGTCCTCGTCGGCGAGCTCGGTCAGGCCGGCGAACAGGGCGAGCCGCTGTGCCGGATCGACCGGTTCGACGAGGGCCTGCCGGGTCGGTGGCGGGAACCGGTAGAGGCGCCGCCGTGGCGGGTCGCCGACGTGCTGGCCGATCCGGGCGGGCAGGCCGCGGACGGCGACGATCTGGCCGGCCGACGCCGCCGGGCGGACCAGCACCCCGTCGGGTTCGCTGACGGCGATCTGGGTCACGGTCCGCGGTCCGCTTCCGGTCACGGCGATCTTGTCGCGTACGCGTAACCGCCCCGACCACAGCCGCAGCCAGGCCCGCCGCCCCCGCTCGTCCCGGTCGACGGCGAACACCGTGCCGGCGAGGGGCCCGTCGCGTTCGTCGCATCGCGGCAGCAGATCGGCCAGCACCCGGCGCAGCTCGGGAACCCCGGCGCCGGTGATCGCCGAACCGCACACCACCGGCGACAGGCCGCCCCGGCGGACCGCCCGGCGGATCGCGCGCCGCACATCCCGGGCCCGGACCGGCCCACCTGCCAGCCAGCGTTCGGCGATGCCGTCGTCACCCTCGGCGACGGCGGCCACGACTGTCTCCGCGTCCAGGGCCCGGGCCCGCACCCGCACGTCCGGCCGCCCCGGGCCGGTGACGGTGGTCAGCTCGACCGGGCCGGCGCCGAGCCGCCGCCGGATCTGTTCCACCACGCGGGCGGTGTCGGCGCCCCGGCGGTCCACCTTGTTCACGAAGAACATCGTGGGCACGCCGATCCGGCGCAGCGCCCGCCAGATCGCGACGGTCTGCGGTTGCACGCCCTCCACGGCGGAGACGACCAGGATCGCGGCGTCGAGGACGGCGAGCGACCGCTCGACCTCGGCGATGAAGTCCGGGTGGCCGGGGGTGTCGAGCAGGTTGACGGTGAGGTCACCGAGGCTGATCGAGGTGACGGCCGCGCGGATGGTGATGCCGCGCCGCCGTTCGAGCTCCATCGCGTCGGTGCGGGTGGTGCCGTCGTCGACGCTGCCGGGCCGGGACACCGCCCCGGCCTCGAAGAGCAGCCGCTCGGTCAGGCTGGTCTTGCCGGCGTCAACATGGGCGACGATCCCGAGGTTCAACAATGCCAAAGCAGATCTCCACGGTGGGACGGGTCGGGGTCCGGAGCGTGGAAGCTGCTCGCATTGGTCACTCCTCGTAGTCGGCTGTGGTGCCGTCACCCACCCTGGCACGGCCGCTCACCGGGCCGCCACCGATTTCTCCCGCCCCATCCGGCACTCCGGCGGACCCCCGTCACCGGTCGCCGCGACATCGGGGGAACGTGGCCCCGGAGTGCTTAGCCTGAGTGGCATGTCGTTCGTCCCCGCCCGAGACGGCCGCAAGAACCGCAGCGCCGCGAACCGGGCTCCAGCCGTCCCTGACCGGATCGAGGACCTGCACGGCAGCAGCCTCGGTGTCCTCGAGGTGCCGCATCACATGGCCTGCGGGCACGCCAGCCGCCGGCAGTACGACCTCGACGACCCGGTGCAGCTGCGGCACGCGTACGAGCAGGTGCTCTGCGAGGCCGCCGGCTGCGGTGAGGTGGAGGACCTGATCAACCCGGACATGCTGCGCCGGGTGTGGCGGGACCTGCATCTGCCGTCGCGGGTCCGGGACGCCTGGGAGACCCGGCATCCCACCCTGCGCCGGACCGTCAACCGCACCAAGCCGGGCACCCGTACCACCGAGTCCGGCCGTGGCCCGGCGGCCACCGGTTTCGCCCGCCGCGGCCGGGTCCAGGTCATCAAGGCCGGTGTCCGGATCGACCCCACCCGCGTCGCCGCCTGAACGCCGTACCGCCCCGGCTGTCCGCAGCCGGGGCCGTACGTCTCCGCTGGTCAGGCGAGGGCGGCGAGCAGGTCGGCGCGGGACGGGCCCTCCTCCGCCCACGGGATGCCGCCACCGAGAGTGATGGTCTTCTCGACGAGGCCGGGGACGGCCAGGGCCTCCTCCGGCTCGGCGTGCCCGGAGGCCAGGTCGGCGACGGCGCGCAGCACGTCCGGGTCGCGCAGCCGGGCCGCGTCGAGGGCCTTGGTGACGTTCCAGATGTCGTCGTCGGCCTGGTACGGGACCCCGGCGATCCCGGCGTCGATCTCGGCGAGCCGGTGTTCGTCCCAGTGCCGCAGGCGCCGGTAGGTACGGCCGGCGGTCCGCTCGGTCTCCTCGTCGAACCGCACCGCCAGATCCGCCGGGTCATCCACCCCGTACGCCGCGACCAGGTCGCTCAGTGTGGCGGCGTGCGCGAGACCCATCGTCAGACCCAGTCCGAACTGCGGGTCGGTCGCCGCCCAGGCGTCCCCGACCGCGAGCAGCCCGGTCGCCACCGGCGTCCCGTCCACGACCAGGCGCCGGTACCGGCTCTGCACCCCGGCCATCGGGACGACACCGCTGACCGGCGTGCCCTCGGCCCAGTGCGCGACCGCCGGGAACAGCTTCGCGGCGCGCTGCCAGGCCCGCTCGTCGCGCAGGCCGCGCAGCGCGTGGTCGCGGCTGGAGGTGACCAGGACGAACGACCAGGTCCCGTTGTCACCGGGCAGGGTGATCGTGGAGACGCCGTCGTAGTGGTCGAGCGCCCACGGCGCCTGCTCCGGCAGGGTTCCGTCGAGACTCCGGAAGTAGCGGGAGTAGTACACGAACCCGTCCCGGGCCCGTTCCACCGCGGCGTCCGGGGCGCCGAGCGCGGCCAGCAGCGCCGGCGCCGGCGAGTTGCGGCCGCCGGCGTCCAGCACCAGGCGGGCGTGCAGGTCCGCGCCGTCGTGGGTGCGCACGCCGGTCACGTGCGGCCGGCCGGCGAGCCGGTCCGGGCCGGTCAGCAGCGCCGTCACCTCCGCGCCGCGCCGGACCTCGACGCCCGGGGTGCTCGCGGCGATCAGGGCGAACGCGGCCTCCAGGACCGGGCGGCGGGCGGTGATCGTGTCGTACCGCTCGTCGCCGGGACGCCGGCCGCCGATCGCGGGCAGGCCCCAGGCGCCGGCGATCACGTTGTGGTGGTGGCCACCGAGCGCCTCCAGGGCGGTGACCACCTCGGGCAGCCGGGACCGGAGCACCGCCGCCCCGCCGGGCAGCAGCAGGTGCGGCTGCCGGAACTGGGCGACAGCGGGCCGGCGCCAGTCCCGCCAGGCGGCGCCGGCGTCGGCGGGCGGGCCCTCCGGGTTGCGTTCCAGCACGGTGACGCGCAGGCCCTGCCGGGCGAGCAGCAGCGCGGCGGTCAGGCCGGCCGGGCCCGCGCCGACCACGATGACATCGGTTTCCGCCGACATGGCGACCTCCCTCGTTCTTCGACGAGGGAGACCATGTCGCGGACCGCTGCTCGGTTACGAGTCCATCGCGTGCCCGGTTTCTGCCCGATCGTTGCTCACCGCCGCCGCCAGCACCGCGGGCAGCAGGCCGGGGAACCGCGACTCCAGGTCGGCGGTGCGCAGCGAGTTGAGGATCGCGGTGCCGTGGTAGCGCTGCTCGATGACGCCCGCCTCGCGCAGCACCCGGAAGTGGTGCGTCGAGGTGGACTTGCCGACCGGCAGGCTGAACGCGATGCATGCCTGCTCGGTGTGCCCGTCGGCGAGCTGCCGGACGATCAGGCGGCGGACCGGGTCGGCGAGCGCGGACAGCACCGCGTCCAGCTGCAGGTCCGCCGTCCGCGGATGCTCCAGGGTGCGCATGTGAGCGGGACCTCCGTGACCGTGCTTGAAGTACGCCGACCATCGTACTAACGTCCGGCCTTGTACGAAGAGTGTCGTACAAAGAGTCGACGAGGGGGCCGCGCGTGGCGGGATTGTTCGATCCGATCGACGTACGGGGTCTGCGGATCCCGAACCGGGTATGGATGTCACCGATGTGCACCTACTCCGCCGAGCCCGGCGACCGGGCCGGCACTCCCACCGACTTCCACCTCGGGCACTACGCGGCCCGGGCGGCGGGTGGGCAGGGCCTGGTGATGACCGAGGCGACGGCGGTCCGCGCGGACGGCCGGATCACCCCGTGGGACCTGGGCCTGTGGTCGGACGAGCAGATCCCGGCGTTCCGGCGGATCGCGGAGGTGATCACGGCGGGCGGCGCGGTCCCGGCGATCCAGCTCGCCCACGCCGGCCGGAAGGCGTCCACGCAGCGGCCCTGGCTCGGCGGCGGCCCGGCCCCGGCGGAGCTGAGCTGGCCGGCCGTCGGGCCGGGCGAGGACCCGTTCCCCGGATATGTGGCGCCCACGGCCCTCGACCGCGCCGGGATCGCCGGGCTGGTCGCCTCCTTCGCGGCCGCCGCGGCACGGGCCCTCGACGCCGGGTTCCAGGTGGCGGAGATCCACGCCGCGCACGGGTACCTGCTCCACTCGTTCCTGTCGCCGGTGACGAACCGGCGCGACGACGCGTACGGCGGCGGCCCGGAGAACCGGTCCCGGCTCGTGCTCGAGGTGATCGACGCCGTCCGGGCGGTGTGGCCGGACCGCCTGCCGCTGTTCCTGCGGATCTCCACGACCGACTGGATCAGCGAGGACCCGGCACACGATCGGCACGGATGGACGGTGGACGACTCGATCGTCCTGGCGCGGGAGGCGTACGACCGAGGGGTTGATCTGATCGACGCCTCGTCCGGAGGCATCGAGCCCGCAACCGTTCCCGCCGACCGTGATTACCAGACCGCTCGCGCCGCGCGGCTGCGCGCCGAGGCGAAGGTGGCCGTCGGCGCGGTCGGGCGCATCGACGATCCCGCCTGGGCGCAGGAGCTGATCGCCACCGGGCAGGCGGACGCCGTCCTGATCGGGCGGGCCCTGCTGCGCGACCCGTCGTGGGCCAACCACGCCGCCGTCACGCTCGGCGCGCCCCCGCGTTTTCTCGAACCGTACGCCTACGCGCTCTAGAGAGAGGATCGGACATGCGAGACATCGGACGGTACGGGCTGTGGGCGCCCTGGATGATCTGGCCGACGGACCCGGACGAGATCGCCACGGCGGCCCGGGAGATCGAGCAACTCGGGTTCGGGACGATCTGGATCGGCGGCAGCCCCGGCGACGACCTCGCGCTCGCCGAGACGATCCTGGCCGCGACCGGCACCCTGGTCGCCGGGACCAGCATCGTGGACATCTGGACCAGTGATCCCGGGCCGCTGGCCGCGTCGCACCGGCGGATCCGGGACCGTTTCCCGGACCGCTTCTACCTGGGGCTCGGCTCCGGGCACGCGCCGACCGCCGAGTCCCGGGGGCAGGCCTACACCCGGCCGCTGAGCCGGCTGCGTGAGCTGCTCACCGGGCCCCTCGCGGACGTGCCGAAGGAGGAGCGGATGATCGCCGCGCTCGGGCCGAAGACCCTGGCGGCGGCGGGCGAGCTGACGGCCGGGGCGCTGCCGTACCTGATGCCGCCCGCGCACACCGCCGAGGCCCGCCGGATCCTCGGCGCCGGGCCGCTGCTCGCGCCGGAGCAGAAGGTGTTCCTCGGCGACGACGCCGCGCAGGCCCGGGAGTCCGGCAGGCGGGCGCTGAAGATGTATCTGGGGCTGCCCAACTACACCCGGCAGCTGGTTTCGTACGGCCTGGGCGAGGCGGACCTGGCCGGCCGCGGCAGCGACCGGTTCATCGACTCGGCCGTGGTGTGGGGTGACGACGCCCGGGTGCGGTCCGGCATCGACGCCCATCGCGAAGCGGGGGCGGACCACGTGGCGGTGCAGGTGCTGACCGCCGGCGGGGCGCCGCGGACGCTGCCGCTCCCGGAATGGCGGCGACTGTCCGTTCTGCTCGGCCTCACCGCATAGTCGCAGGTCTCGCCCAGCGGGGGCGATCATGACTCCACTCCGTCACAGTGTTAGCTTAGGCAAGCCTTACTTGTGACGAAGTGGAGTTCCCCCGCCATGCGTGCATCCCGATTCCTCGCCGGAATCGTCGCCCTCACCACCGCCCTGGCCCTCGGCGCCTGCGGTGAGTCCTCCGATGAGGCGGCCACCCCGGCCGCGTCGAGCGCTACCGACGCCTTCCCGGTCACCATCACCCACGCGTTCGGCACCACCACCATCGCGAAGAAGCCGGAGCGGGTCGCCACCGTCAACTGGGCCAACCACGAGGTGCCGCTCGCCCTCGGCATCGTCCCGGTCGGCTACGCCAAGGCCAACTTCGGCGACACCGACGGCGACGGCCTGCTGCCGTGGGACGCCGCGAAGCTCAAGGAGCTCGGCGCCAAGACCCCGGTGCTGTTCGACGAGACCGACGGCATCGACTTCGAGGGCGTCGCCAACACCAAGCCGGACGTCATCCTGGCCGCCTACTCCGGGCTGACCAAGCAGGACTACGACACCCTGAGCAAGATCGCGCCGGTCGTCGCATACCCGAAGACCGCCTGGTCCACCTCGTGGCGCGACAGCATCACGATCGAGAGCAAGGCGCTCGGCCTGTCCGGCGAGGGCGACAAGCTGATCGCCACCATCGAGAAGCAGATGAAGGACGAGGCCGCCCGCTACCCGAAGCTGGCCGGCAAGTCGGTGATGTTCCTGACCCACATCGACCCCACCGACCTGAGCAAGGTCAGCTTCTACACCACGCACGACACCCGCGCCCAGTTCTTCACCGACCTCGGCATGAAGCACCCGGCCAGCATCGAGAAGGCTTCCGCCACGACGAGCGAGTTCAGCCTCACCCAGAGCGCGGAGCAGGTGCAGAACCTCAGCGACGTCGACATCATCGTCACCTACGCCGACGAGAAGGGCACCACCCTCGCGACGCTGCAGAAGGACCCGCTGCTGTCGAAGATCCCGGCGATCGCCCGCGGCTCCTTCGTGTCGCTGCCCGGCAGCACCCCGGTGGCCACCGCCGCCAACCCGACCCCGCTCGCGGTGTCGTTCGTCCTCAAGGACTACGTGGACCTGCTCGGCAAGGCCGCCGACAAGCTCTGATGACAGCACTGGAAACCCCGTCCGGGCCGGACGCCGCCTCACTGCGGCGCCCGGCCCGGGTGCGCCTGGCCTGGCTGCTCGCCGTCCTCGCCGTGCTGGTCCTGGTCATGCTGGCCTCGGTCGCCTTCGGCTCCCGGATGGTCGGCTGGTCCGACATCGTCGCCGGTCTCGGCGGCGCCGACGAGACCCTGGACCGGGCCGCGGTGGTCAAACGCATGCCGCGTACGGTCCTCGCCGCCCTGGTCGGCGCCGCGCTCGCGCTGTCCGGCACGGTCATGCAGGGCGTCACCCGCAACCCGCTCGCCGACCCGGGCATCCTCGGCGTCAACATGGGCGCGATGCTGGCCATCGCGGTCGCCATGGTGACCGTCGGCCTGTCCACCGCCTCCCAGTACATCTGGGTCGCCATCGCCGGCGCTGCCGTGTCCACCCTGTTCGTCTACGGTGTCGGCTCGCTCGGCCGGGGCGGCGCCACCCCACTCAAGATCGCGCTGGCCGGCGCGGCCACGTCGGCCGCACTCGCCTCGCTGGTGGTCGCCGTGGTGCTGCCGCGCGGCGACATCGCCGAGAACTTCCAGTCCTGGCAGGTCGGCGGCGTCGGCGGAGCCGGCTGGGAGAGCATCGTCCAGGTGCTGCCGTTCCTGGCCGGCGGCCTGGCCGTCTGCCTGCTCTGCGCCCGCGCGCTGAACTCCCTGGCCCTCGGTGACGAACTCGCCGCCGGGCTCGGCGAACGGGTCGCCCTGGTCCGGGGCGTCGCCGCGCTCGGCGCCGTGGTGCTGTGCGGCGCGGCCACCGCCGTCGCCGGGCCGATCGCGTTCGTCGGCCTGATCGTCCCGCACATGTGCCGGCTGCTGGTCGGCCTCGACCACCGGTGGCTGCTGCCGTTCGTCACCCTCGCCGGGGCCGCGCTGCTCACCGCCGCCGACGTCATCGGCCGGGTCGTCGACCGGCCCGACGAGATCGAGGCCGGCATCATCACCGCCCTGATCGGCGCGCCCTTCTTCATCTCCATCGTCCGCCGGCAGAAAGTACGCGAGCTGTGAGCACCACGACGACTCTCGAAGCCGTCACCCGCGGCCGGATCCGGCGGGGCCGGCGGCGGCAGGCGGTGCTGGCCGCGCTGACCGTCGGCGCCGCCGCCATGTTCGCGGTGTCGCTGATGGTGGGGCAGACCTTCTACCCGCCCGCCGACGTGCTCGCGGTGATCCTCGGCGAGACCGTGCCCGGCGCCTCCTTCACCGTCGGCGAACTGCGGCTGCCCCGGGCCGTCCTCGCCCTGGCCACCGGACTGTGCTTCGGGATGGGCGGCGTCACCTTCCAGGCGATGCTGCGCAACCCCCTGGCCAGCCCGGACATCATCGGGATCAGCTCGGCCGCCGGCGCCGCCGCCGCGTTCGGCATCATCGTGCTGAACCTCGGCGAGACCGGCGTGTCGGTGTTCGCGATCGCCGCCGCGCTCGGTGTCGCCGTCGTCATCTACCTGCTGTCGTTCAAGGACGGGGTGGCCGGCACCCGGCTCGTGCTGATCGGCATCGGCATCGCGGCGATGCTCCACAGCGCCACCTCGTACGTGCTCAACCAGGCCGGCCAGTGGGACCTGCAGGCGGCCACCCGCTGGCTCAACGGCAGCCTCAACGGCTCCACCTGGAACGAGACCGTGCCGGTGCTGCTCGCCCTGGCCGTGTTCGGGCCGGTGCTGCTCGCGCAGGCCCGGAACCTGACCATGCTCGGGCTCGGCGACGACACCGCGGCCGCCCTCGGGACCAGGCTGGAACGTACCCGCCTCATCTCGATCGTCGCCGCCGTCGGCCTGATCGCGTTCGCCACCTCCGCCACCGGCCCCATCGCGTTCGTGGCGTTCCTCGCCGGGCCCATCGCCGCCCGCCTCACCGGCCCCGGCGGCTCCCCGCTCCTCCCGTCCGCGCTCGTCGGCGCCCTGCTCGTGCTCGTCGCCGACTTCCTCGGCCAGTTCGCCTTCGACACCCGCTTCCCGGTCGGGGTCATCACCGGGGTGCTCGGCGCCCCGTACCTCATCTTCTTGCTCGTCCGCACCAACCGCGCGGGAGGCTCCCTGTGACCAGCGACCACACGCTGACCGTCGAGAAACTGACCGTCGGGTACGCCGACCGCGTCGTCATCGACACCCTCGACCTGCTCGTCCCGCCCGGCCGGATCACCGCCATCGTCGGCGCCAACGCCTGCGGCAAATCCACCCTCCTGCGGTCCATGTCACGGCTGCTCGCGCCGCGCGCCGGGCACGTCCTGCTGGACGGCAGGGAGGTCCACCGGATGCCCGCCAAGGAACTCGCCCGCACCCTCGGACTGCTCCCCCAGTCCCCCATCGCGCCCGAAGGCATCACCGTCGCCGACCTGGTCGGCCGCGGCCGCAACCCGCACCAGCGGCTGCTGTCCCGGTGGAGCAAGGACGACGACCGGGCCGTCGCCGCCGCCCTCGACGCCACCCACACCGCCGACCTCGCCGACCGGTCCGTCGACGAACTCTCCGGCGGCCAGCGGCAGCGGGTGTGGATCGCGATGGCGCTCGCCCAGCAGACCGAGGTGCTGCTGCTCGACGAGCCGACCACGTTCCTCGACGTCAGCCACCAGGTCGAGGTCCTGGACCTGCTCACCGACCTCAACACGGCCCGCGGCACCACCATCGTGATGGTGCTGCACGACCTGAACATGGCGGCCCGCTACGCGGACCACCTGATCGCCCTGGCCGGGGGGAGCCTGCACGCGGCGGGTGAGCCCGCCGAGGTGCTGACCGAGGATTGTGTACGGGCGGTGTTCGGCCTGGACAGCCAGGTGATCACCGATCCCGTCTCCGGGAAACCGCTGATGCTGCCGATCGGGCGCCACCACGTCAATCAGGCCCGCGCACAGGGGTACGCGTCGTAGTTTGGGACTCATGACCACATCCGACCGGTGCGTCGTCGTCGCTTCGACGGCCGGCAGCTACGAGGGCAAGCAGGGGCACACGTTCCTCGCCGGCATCTCCCGGGCGACCGCCGGATCGACGCAGCTGTGCCTCCATGTGATGGAGCTGCCGCCGGCCACCGCCGCGAAACCGCACCTGCACGCGGGGCACGAGTCGGCGGCGTTCATCGTCAGCGGGGAGGTCGACGTGCACCACGGGCCGGGCCTGATCCACCTGGACCGGGCGGGGCCGGGCGACTTCGTGTTCATTCCGGCCGGGGTGCCGCACGTGCCGGTGAACCGCAGCCCGGACACTCCGGCGATCATCGTGCTGGCCCGCACCGACCCGAACGAGCAGGAGAGCGTCGAACTGCTCGATATCGAGATCCCGTCACCGGCCCGAACCTGATCGTCCGTCCGTCATCTGGTTGGCCCGGGCCGCCCCATGCGAACCCATCCCGGTTCGGATCCCGGCCCATCCCGGATCGTCCCGGCCTGGCGGATCCACCCGGCCCGCCTCGGAACGGATCCAGGCCGGGATCAACTCCGGACCAAGTTCGGATCCGAAACGGCGGTTGTCAGCGGCGGGCCAGGCGGCGGGCGCCGGTGAGGCCCGGCTGGTACGGCAGGCCGTAATGTGCGAAGACAGCCGGTTCGGCGGCCGCCTCCAGCTCGCCGTCGAGATCGATGCTCGGAGCGGCGCCGACCAGCTTCTTCTCGTAGCGGACCCGAACCGCCTTCGGCGTGACCGTCGCACCGAGCAGCGGAACGAAGACGAGCCGGTGCCGTCCGATGATGCCGACCCGTACCGTCGCGAAGGCCGGTTCGTCGTTCGCGGTGTCGACGTAGACAGCCTCCAGGTCGCCGATCTTGTCGCCGTCGGGGTCGATGACGTTCTCGCCGCGCCAGTCGCGCAGGTTCTCCGCTGGGAACATGCGATCCGTTTGCCCAGCACACCCCACCGGAAAACCGGTCACCACGACTCGAACCCCGGCACTCTTGCGAACACGACGCCTCACGCCAGCCGACCACCGGGATACGGCGCCCAGTCCTCTCGGCGGGGAGCCGTGGTCACCGGGAAACGACGCCCGCTCTCCATGGCCGGGAGCCGTCATCACCGGGAAACGGTCATCGACCCCCACACCCGGGAGCCGAGCCACCGGGAAACGACGTTCCACCCACGGCCAGGAGCTGAGGTTCAGCGGGAAACGGTTCCCAGCCGGTTACCGAGGCGGCGGCGCAACTGGCCGCGGCGGTAACCGCCGCTCACCGCGCCGGACGACGGTGGGGTGAACAGTGAGCCGGAGCCGGAGTCGTCCGGCTCGGGGCCGGTCACCAGGGCCATGCTCCACCAGGCGACCGCGGCCTCGGTGGCGCGCGGTGCGATCCGTTCCGCGATCAGCGCCAGGTGGGACACCACTCCGGCGGTGGCCTGCCGGCGCGGACGCCGGGCGGAACGCAGGATCGTCGCGGCGACCCGCTCCGGGGCGTACGCGGGCGGAATGGCCCGCAGGCGACGACCGGTGTGGTTGGCGGCCCGCTGGAAGAACGGGGTGTCGATCGGCCCCGGCAGGACCAGGCCGACCCGGATCCGCGGGTTCCCGGCGACCGTCTGCCGCAGGTTCAGCGCCAGGCCGCGGATCGCGAACTTGGACATCGAGTAAAGCGGGACGAGCGGGTTCGGAAACAGTGAGAGCAGTGATCCGACCAGCACCAGAGTGCCGTGGCCCTGCTCCCGGAACCGGGCCAGCGCGGCCCGGGAACACAGCACGACACCGAACACATTGGTGTCGATCAGGCGGCGGATCTCCTCCACCGACTCCGAGCCGAGCTGCCCGGCGATACCGACGGCGGCCGCCTCGACCCAGACGTCGATCCGGCCGAACCGTTCGACCGCGGCCGCAGCCAGGCGGTCGACGGCTGCCGGGTCGCCGATGTCGGTGGGTACGACGAGAGCCTCCGCTCCGCGAGCCCGGCACTCCCGCGCCACCTCGGCGAGCGCGTCGGCGCTCCGGGCGGCGAGGATGAGGTACGCGCCCTCAGCGGCGAAAGCGAGCGCGGTGGCCCGGCCGACCCCACTCGACGCGCCGGTGACCAGCACCACCGCGTTCCGGAACGTTTTCCGCTTGCTCATGAGACCCCCGTAGGCGCGCCGACCAGAGACCGAACACCTACCCCCGAACGCGGCGCTCACTCACAGACCACCATTTCCCACCCGCCAATGATTCTCGACGCCGGCATCGACACTGGCGGTGGCGTCGATATCGCGATATCGGCGTCAACGTCGGGCATGAGCGCTATCACTAGTGGCACTGGCCCGGGTGGCACTGGCCCTGGCGGCACCCGCCCGGGTGGCACTGGCACTAGCGCTCTCACTGGCACTCGCACTGGCACGGGTGCTGGTTCGGTATCGGCGTTGGCGATCCACAGAAGTCGGCGGCCTCACCGATTCTGCGTGATCAGAAATCTCCGTGTCGACCTTGTGCGGGGTTGCGCCACTCGCGAGTTCTCGGTCCTGCTGAGGTCCGGCTAGTGAGGTTGCTGATCGGTGACGCGATCAGGACCACGGCACTCAGTGCGCGGACGCCGGGACGGACTCTGCACCCAATCTTGTCGATCTGGCACCGGAACCGGGCGAACAAGATCGCAAATACGGCCAAACTTGTGTACTCGACTCCGGAGTTCCGGCACCCTCAGCCCAAGATCGCGAGCCTTATCAATCTTGAGCAGAGGATGCCGGTTCGGATGGCCCAAGATCGCGGTGGGCGCTCAAGACCGCCTGCCCCCGTTTGAGGGCATTCACCGGCACAAGATCGACACCCGTGCGCCACCTGCCGCGGATGCGAACGTGAGCGACGAGGCGAACACTCCGCGACACCGCAGGCGGACCGAACCCACCGCGGCTGACGAGCGTCCGGCGGGAACGGGGGTGACCGCGCGGCAGAAGGCCGACGAACATTGAGCCGGAACAAGGATGACCGCTCGGTGGACGGAAACGATCAGGCCGCGTGGGAGACGTGCCGGGCGGGACGGTGGAATTCGCCGCCGGGGAGCCGGGTGGCGACAGCAAGGACGAGCAGGCCCAGCAGCGTGATCACGGCGCCGGCCCAGATCGGCGCGGTATAGCCGAACCCCGCCGTCAGGGTCAGACCGCCCGCCCACGCGCCGAAGGCGTTGCCGACGTTGAAGGCTGCGATGTTCGCGCCGGAACCCAGCGTGGGCGCCGCCGAGGCGTGGGCGAGGATGCGCATCTGCAGTCCGGGTACGGTGGCGAACCCGAAACCGCCCATCAGGATCAGGCCGGCGACGGTGGCGATCTGGTTGCCTGCCGTGAGCGCGAAGGCGGCCAGGACGACGGTGAGGGCGGCGAGGAGGGCGAGGAGCGTACGCCCGAGGTCCTTGTCGGCGGCGCGACCGCCGGCGATGTTGCCGGCGAACAGGCCGGCGCCGAAAAGGATCAGCAGCCACGGGACGGTGGCGGAGGAGAAGCCGCTGACTTCGGTGAGCGTGTAGGCGATGTAGGTGAACGCGCCGAACATGCCGCCGAAGCCGAGGACGGTGACGGCCATCGACAGCCACACCTGGCGGCTGGTGAAGACCCGGAACTCGCCGAGCAGGCCGCCGGCGGCCGGTGTGGCGGGGGTGGGCCGGGTGAGGACCGCGAGGCCGGCGAACGCGATCACGCCGACGACGGCGATGGCCCAGAAGGTGGCGCGCCATCCGGCGGCCTGGCCGAGGAAGGTGCCGAGGGGTACGCCGAGAACGTTCGCGACGGTCAGGCCGGTGAACATGATGGAGATCGCGGCGGCCTTGCGGTTCTCGGGGACGAGGCCGGTGGCGACGACTGATCCGATGCCGAAGAACGCGCCGTGGCACAGGGCGGCGAGGATGCGGCCGAGGAGCATCAGCTCGTAGCTGGGCGCGACGGCCGACAGCAGGTTTCCGGCGATGAACAGGATCATCAGGCCGAGCAGGGCCTTCTTGCGGTCGAGGCGGCCGAGGGCGGCGGTGAGGGCGATGGCGCCGACGGCGACGGCGAGCGCGTACCCGGAGATGAGGTGGCCGGCGACCGCCTCGGTGACCTGGAAGTCGGCGGCGACCTCGGGGAGCAGACCGGCGATGACGAACTCGGTGAGCCCGATGCCGAACCCGCCGAGGGCGAGCGCGTACAGCGCGAGAGGCATGATCTGGAACCTTCCCGTACGCGGATATGCCGCGTGTGCAACAACATGGCGATAGTTGCACGCGCGCTATATCGGCGCAAGGAGGTGTATCGTGAGCCACCATGGGGATCGCCGACGACGCAGTGGAAGTACGGGCCCAGGGCTGGCGCCGCCTCGCCGCGCTGCACGGCCTGATCGAGACCGGGCTGGAGCGCCGCCTTCAGACCGATCACCAGCTGTCCGTGGTCGAGTTCACCGTCCTGGACGCGCTCAGCCGGCAGGACGGCTGGCACATGCGGATGCGGCAGCTGGCCCGCGCCGCCGCCCTCTCCAGCAGCGCCACCACCCGCCTGGTCACCCGGCTGGAGGACCGCGGCCTGCTCACCCGGATCCTGTGCGCTGACGACCGGCGCGGCATCTACACCGAGCTGACGCCGGCCGGGCAGCGGCTCCTGGAGCAGGCCCGGCCGGCGCACGACGAGGTGCTCGCCGGGTCCCTCGACGAGGCGGCGAAAGCACCGGAGCTAGCGGGTCTCGTCCGCTTTCTGCAGTCCGAGTCGTGACCCCAGCAGGGTGCCCCAGACGGCGGCCGAGTCGCTGAGGGAGCCGAAGTGCGATCCCCCGCCCAGGTAGCGGGTCGGGACGGTGACCTGGTCGATCGGCACGTTCCGGGCGGCCGCGCCGACGAGCATCTGCATCTCGTAGTCGAAGCCCTCGCCGGGGAGCGTGCCGAGCCAGCCGAGCAGATCCGCCGGCAGGCCGCGCAGCCCGGTCTGGGTGTCCGGCACGTCGCGGCCGGTCGTCGCCCGGAACAGCCAGCCGGTCAACGTGTTGCCGAAGCGGCTGCGGGGCGGCATCTCGTCGAGGTCGCGGACGCCCAGGACCAGACGGCCGGGGGTGAGGTGGCCGGCCACCCGGCGGATGTCGGCGGCGGTGTGCTGGCCGTCGGCGTCGGCGCACACCACATCGGAGCCGGGGCGCTGCTCACGAACGTACGCCAAACCGGTCTTCAGAGCCGCGCCCTTGCCCCGGTTGACCGGATGCGTGAGGACGGTGCAGCCGATCGCCGGCATCGCACCGGGTCCGCTGCCGTCGTCGACGACCACGATGTCGGTGGCGGGCGTGCCGTCGGCGACCAGGTCCGTGACGAGTTCGGCGAGGGCGGGACCGGGCCGGAACACGGGCAACAGGACGATCATGGGCGGGGGTCTCCTTGGCTGCGGGCTACCGGGACCCCCTCTCTACCCAATCAGTCGCGTCCGTATTTGTCGAAGGGCACGGTCCAGTCGCCGAGACCGTTCCAGATCGGCAGTTTGCGGGGGCTGTTCACCACGTCGACGATGTCGCCGAGGATGAAGTTCTCGTACACCCATTCGGCGTCGGCGGTGCTCAGGTTGATGCAGCCGTGCGACCGGTTCTGCCGGCCCAGCGCCGGGTTCCACGGGGCGGCGTGCAGGAACTCGCCGGAGTACGAGATGCGGGTGCAGAACTCGACGTTCTCCGACACGTAGTAGTTCGGGTCGTTCGGGTCGGAGACGCCGTAACTGGCCGAGTTCATCGTGTGCTTGCGCTTCTTCTCCAGCACGATGTGCGGGCCGCCGGCGGTCCAGTAGTTGATGTAGTCGCCGTTCGGTGCGGTGGTGCCGCCGCCCTTGCCGAGGCTGCTCTTCATGGTGCGGACCAGCTTGCCGTTGATGTAGACCTTCGTCATGTGGGTCCGGTTGTCGGCGACCGCGATCAGCTGGCGGCCGATCTCGAAGTTCGTGGACGCGTTCTTCGACCCGTACACGTTCTTGCCCAGCTTCACGCCGAACACGTTGACGCTGACCTTGACCGACGTGCCGGCCGCCCAGTATTTCGCGGGCCGCCAGTGCACGGTCCGGTCGTCCTTCCAGTAGAACTTGCCGGCCACCTTCGGCAGCGTCGTGATCTCGATGGCCTTCTCGGCGGCGGCCTTGTCGACGGCCCGGCTGAACGCGACGATCACCGGCTGGCCGGCGCCGTACGTCTTCCCGGCCTTGAGCGACGCCAGCCCGTTGGCCTGGAACGCCACCTTCGCGGTGGTGCCCGGCTTCAGCGTGGTGAAGCTGCTGGTCTTCGTGGTCGCCGCGCCCGAGCTGTCCGCCGCGACGACGCTGACCTGGTACTTCTTGTTGTAGTCGAGGTCGGCGGTGGACCGCCACGTGCCGTCCGGCTGCATCTCGCCGGCGATCTTCGTGGCGCCGTTGGTGACGGTGACCGACGTGAGCGTGCCGGACTCGGCGGCGACGACGATCGGTTTCACCGGGGACCAGCCGGTGGCGTTCGCCGCGGGCGTCACGCTCAGCTTGACCGGCACGATCACCTGCGCGGCCTCGGTGACCGGCTCGACCCAGGCGGTCTCCTCGGTCTTCCCCTTGCCGGTGGACGTGCACCCGGCAGTCGCGGCGGCCACGCCGAGCGCGCCGATGATCACTCTACGTCGCCTCATCATGACCCTCATCCATGGCCGCGCCTGATCACTCCTGCAAAGGCGTCATAGTGACAGATGAAAATCCGGTCCGGTATCCCCCGCCGGTACGGCATCGGCGACAGGATTCCCGGCCATCGGTACCGGCCGGCCCGCCCCGTCCCGCCGTTCCGCGGCCCGGGCAGGATGCCGGCATGACCGACCTGATCACGGTGCGCCGCGCCGGAACCGCCGATCTGCCCGAGGCCGCCGCCCTGTTCGCCGGGTACCTCGACTTCTACCAGCGGCCCGCCCCGGCCGAGCGGGTCCTGGCGTTCCTGCGGGAGCGGCACGAACGCGGCGAGGCGGTGCTGCTGCTGGCCCGTACGCCCGACGGCACGCCGGCCGGTTTCGTCAACGTCTACCCGACCTTCTCGTCGCTGTCGATGGCGCCGGTGTGGACGCTCAACGACCTGTTCGTCGCACCGGTGGCCCGGCGGACCGGTGCGGGCCGGGCGCTGGTGCGGGCGTGCGCGGACGAGGCGCGGGCGGCGGGCGCGGTCGGCGTCCAGTTGCAGACCGCGCCGGACAACCACGCCGCGCAGGCCCTCTACCGCGCCGAGGGATTCGCGCCGGACACGTTCGCCGCCTACTACTTGACCCTCTGATCCGGTACGGGCCACGCAGCGTCCCGTGACTCGCGGCGGCCACGGCAGGCGTCGCCTCCCGGCCGCCCCGCGGGTGCGGGTCATGCATGCGCGTTGCGGTCACCCCTCGGCGTGTGGAGTTCGGGCGCGCATGACGGCCGAACTCCACACACCGGATGGCAGCTCGGGGTCACCAGGTGACGGGGCCGTGGCGGTCGAAGAAGCCGCCGGTCGGGCCGTCGGGGCCGATGGTCGCCATGGCCACCAGGATCTCGGCGCCCTCGGCGACGGTCTGCGGGCCGGAGTGGCCGTTGAGGTCGGTGGCGGTGTAACCCGGGTCGACCGCGTTGAAGCGGATCCCCGGGAACGCCTTGGCGTACTGGGCGGTCACCATGACCAGGGCGGTCTTGGACGAGGTGTAGTCCAGGGCCACGATCCGGGACTCGGCCCGCTCCGGGTCGGCGCACAGCGCCAGTGACCCGAGGCCGCTGCTGACGTTGACCACCACCGGCGCGGCGCCGGCTCGCAGCAGCGGCAGGAAGGCGTTGGTGACCCGGACCGGCCCGAACAGGTTGGTGTCGAACGTCGCGGCCATCTCGGCGCCGGTGACCTCGGCGACCCGTTCGCCGAGTTTGCCGCCGCCGACGATGCCGGCGTTGTTGACGAGGACGTCGAGGCCGCCGCTGTCGGCCCGGACGTGCTCGGCGGCGGCCTTGACCGATTCGTCGTCGGTCACGTCGAGCCGTACGAACCGGGCGCCGAGCCGGTCGGCGGCGGCGCGGCCCCGTTCGGTGTCCCGGGCGGCGGCGTAGACGGTGTGCCCGGCGGCGACGAGCCGGCGGGCGGTCTCGTACCCGAGACCCTTGTTGGCTCCGGTGATCAGGGTGACCGTCATGCCGTCGATCGTCGGCCCGGCGGCGGAACGCAGACAGAGCCCGGATCAGCCGGTGGACTGCCAGTACCAGGCTGTCGCCGGGGGCCGCGACGATACTGGAGCCCATGAGTGGATCCCCGGAACTCGGCAGGGCCCTGCGCGGCTGGCGTGACCGCATGACGCCGCAGGCGGCGGGCCTGCCCGCGACCGGGGTACGCCGGGCGGCCGGGTTGCGGCGGGAGGAGCTGGCGCAGCTGGCCGGGCTGTCGGTGGACTACGTGGTCCGGCTGGAGCAGGGCCGGGCCGTCTCGCCGTCGGCGCAGGTGCTGTCCGCGCTGGCCCGGGCGCTGCGGCTGTCCGGCGCCGAGCGGGACCACCTGTTCGTCCTGGCCGGGCAGGCCGCGCCCGGCCCGGGTCGGATCTCGGCGCACCTTCCGCCGGGTGTCCGCCGGCTGCTCGATCAGCTGGACGGGGCCGCGCTGTCGGTCAGCGACGCCTCGTGGCAGATCATCGAGTGGAACGCCCTCGCCATGGCGCTGATCGGGGATGTCTCGGCGTTGCGCGGGCGGGAACGCAATGTCGCCTGGCGGGAGTTCACCGGCATGCCGAGCCGGATCCACTGCACCCCTGAACAGAACGTTCTGTTCCGGACCGCCCTGGTCACCGATCTGCGCGAGGCGGCGGCCCGCTACCCGGCCGACGCGGAGCTGCGGAGCCTGGTGACGGACCTGCGCGCGGCCAGTTCCGACTTCGCCCGGCTCTGGGACAGCGGGGTGGTGGCCGTGCACGCGTCGGGCAGCAAGACGGTGCGGCATCCGGAGGTGGGCACGTTCGCCGTCGACTGTGACTTGCTGACCGCCCCGGGCAGCGATGTACGGATCGTCGCGTACACGGCGGCGCCCGGCAGTGACGCCGCCGAGCGCCTGAAGCTGCTGCAGGTGATCGGCACCCAGATCCTGTCCGTGTGACCGGTTGCACACAGCGTCCGTTCTGCCGTTTTCGCCCCGCCGGAGAGCGCTGAATGAATACCGTCCGGTAAACGATCGTTAAAGCATTGCGAATAGCGATCGAACCCCTTCTATCGATCACTCTCCGTGCGTGCGTCACTCCGGTAGGTTCTGCCGTGCCGGCCGTTTCCGGGAGATCCCCGGAACCCGGCGGACTGCGATTGTCCGGCCATTTCACGCTGCCCGGAAATCGCATCGGAAAAGGGGGAACCACATGCCCGAGATCAGTCGCCGGGACGCGCTCCGATACGGGGCCGCCACCGTCGCCGTCGCCACCGCGGCAGGCGGCGCCCAGGCCCTCTCCGGGGCCGGATCGCCGGCCGGCGCGACACCCGCGCAACCGGATCCACGCGACTTCGCGACGACGTACCGCGGCAGGAGGATCACCGGCGTGCACGCCGGCTCCGGGGACCGGCGCGCGCTGCGGGCCGGCGCCGCGCCCGAGGTGCAGATCGACGGGCGGCGGCTGGCCGTCATGGCGATCGCCCTGCCCGGCGGGACCGGGTACATCAGCGCTCTGAACCACTACGAACCCGTGCTCATCGACGGCGGCGACCACCGGGACGGGCTGCTGCGGCTCGCCCGGCGGGCCGTCGACGTCCTCGGCGACCGCGACCTGACGGCCCTCGCCGGCCTGGCACACGACCACGGGCGCTGACCCCCCTCCCGACGGAAAGGCAGGACACGCCATGGGCGTACGCAAGAACGCACGTGATCTCACCGGCACCGAGAAGGCCGCTTTCGTCGCCGCCGTGAAACGGCTGAAGGCGCAGCCGTCCGGCCGCAATTACGACTGGTTCGTCACCACTCACATCAACTATTTCGCCGCGGTCGGCGGTGTCCGTTACGCGCACCAGTCGCCGTCGTTCCTGCCGTGGCACCGGCAGTATCTGACCGAGTTCGAGAAGGCCCTCCAGGTCCTCGACCCGTCGGTGTCGCTGCCGTACTGGGACTGGACCGGGGACCGGACGGCCACCGGCGCCCCGTTCACCGCCGACTTCATGGGCGGCACCGGCGCCGGCGGCAACGGGCCGGTCACCACCGGCCCGTTCGCGGGCGCCACCAACTGGCGGATCACCGTGAGCGCCTCCAGCGCGACGTCACTGCGCCGGGCGCTCGGCTCCGGTGGCGCGACGCTGCCCACCGGCAGCCAGGTGAACCGGGTGCTGAACGTCGCCACGTACGACGCCGCGCCGTGGAGCAGCGCCTCGGCCACCGGCATGCGCAACATGATGGAGGGCTGGAACCGGCAGGGCGCGAACCTGCACAACGCGGTACACGTGTGGGTCGGCGGTCACATGGCCCAGCAGGACTCCCCCAACGATCCGGTGTTCTGGCTGCACCACTGCAACATCGACCGGCTGTGGTCGCAGTGGCAGACCCGGTGGGGCTTCGACTCCGGGCACTACGTTCCGGCGGCCGGGACCGCGGGCGTCGTCGACCTGGGCGAGGAGATGCAGCCGTGGGGCGGCGTCACCCCGGCGGCCGTGCTCGACCACCGGGGCGCGTACACGTACGCCTGATCAGACCGGGACCGGGTCCCGCCGGGCCGGCGTCCGGCGGGACTCGAACAGGACGGCGAGCGGGTTGGCGACGAACACCGACGAGTACGTGCCGACGATGATGCCGACCAGCAGGGCGACCGCGAAGTCGACCAGCGAGTCCCCGCCCAGAACCGCGAGGGCGGTCAGGATGAAGATCGCGCCGAGGCCGGTGTTGACGGTCCGTGGCACGGTCTGCAGGGCGCCGGTGTTGGCCAGCCGGGCGAACGGGGTGCGTTTCCCGCGGTCGGCCTTGACCAGCTCACGGATCCGGTCGAAGGTGACGACCGAGTCGTTGACCGAGTACCCGATGACGGTCAGCAGCGCGGCCAGGAACACCCCGTCGACCGGCCGGCCCAGCCACGCGAACACGCCGACCAGGATCAGCACGTCGTGGAACATCGCCAGCACCGCGGCGGCGCCCCACTGCCAGCGGAACCGGACGGCCAGGTAGGCGAGCTGCACCGCCAGGGCCACGGCGAGGGCGATCAGGGCGTTGCGGCGCAGTTCGGCGCCGAGCGTCGGGCCGATCTTCTCGTCGCGCAGCCGCTGGATGTCGCCGCCGCCGGCGGTGGACAGCGCCGACCGTACCTGCGCCTCGGTGTCCTCGCCGAAGTTGCCGGCCCGGACGCTGATGTTGCCGTCGCCGGAGGTGGTGACCACGGCCCGGTCCAGGCCGGCGGAGGTCACCGCGGCGCGGGCGTCGTCGGCGGTCAGCGGTGCGGTGGCGGCGTACTCGACGAGGCGTCCGCCGGTGAACTCGACGCCCAGGTTCAGGCCGCGGATCCCGATGCCGGCGAGCGCGAGCACCACGGACACCACCGCGACACCCAGCCACATCCGGCGGCGGCCCATGATGTCCGGGTTGCGGCGTTCGAGGGTACGGCGTACCCAGCCCACGCCGGCCAGTCCGCTCCACGCCGGGCGGTGGGTCAGCCAGCGCGCGTTCACCAGCGGCGACGCCACCACCCGGGTCAGCACCAGGGCGGTGAACATCGACGCCAGCACACCGATCGACAGGGTCACGCCGAACCCGCGGACCGGGCCGGACGCGAGGAAGAACAGCAGGCCCGCCGCGAGCAGGGTGGTGATGTTGGAGTCGGCGATCGCGGACCAGGCGTTGGCGAAGCCGGAGCGGAGGGCGGTACGCAGGCTGCGGCGGGGGCCGCCGGCGGCGTACTCCTCCCGGGCTCTCTCGAAGATCAGCACGTTGGCGTCCAGGGCCATGCCGATCGCTAGCACGAACCCGGCCAGCCCGGGCAGGGTGAGCGTGGCGCCGATGGCGAGCAGGGCGGCGTACGAGATCAGGCCGTAACAGATCAGCGCGAACGCCGCGACGCCGCCGACGATCCGGTAGACGGCGACGATGAACAGGATCGTGGCGAGCACGCCGATCACGGCGGCCTGCGCCGACGCGTCGATGGCCGCCTTGCCGAGGCTGGGGCCGACGGTGCGCTGCTCGACGATGTCGACCGGGACCGGCAGGCCACCGGCCCGGACCAGCAGGGCCAGGTTCTTCGCCTCGTCCTCGGTGAACGTGCCGGTGATCCGGGTCCTGCCGCCGCTCATCCCGGCCTCGCAGGCGATGTCCTCGTTGACCTGCGGCGACGAGATCACCTCACGGTCCAGGACGATCGCCACCCGCCGGGCCGGGTCGCCGGGGCGGGCGCACGCGGCCTCGCCGGTGAGCCGGCGCCACTCCTCGCCGCCGCCGCGGAACTCCAGGTCGACCTGCCAGACACCGAACTGGTCGAGGGTCGCGGAGGCGCCGCTGACCTGCTGGCCGGTGAGCGCCGCCGGTCCCAGGTTCAGCGGTTCGCCGCGCTCGGACGGCAGCGTCAGGTCGGTGGTGGCGGCGCGGACGGGATGGAAGGTGAGCTGGGCGGTACGGCCGATGACCCGGACCGCCTCGGCCGGTTCGGTGACGCCGGGCAGTTCGACGATGATCCGCCGGTCGCCGGAGCGGGCCAGGGTCGGCTCCGCCACGCCGAGCTCGTCGACACGGCGGCGCAGGACTTCGAGGGCTTCGTCGGTGGTGGACGGGGTCGCCTGGGCGAACTCACCGTCCTTGGTCTCCAGGACTATCTGGGTTCCGCCGCGCAGGTCCAGCCCGAGCCGGGGCGGGTGGGTGGCGAGCAGCCACCCCGATACCGCCAGCACGACCAGGGCGAGGACCGCGCGCACGGCGATGGCGCGCGTCATTACAGGTGCTCCTTGCGAGAAAGACCCACGCCGGCGTACGCGGTGAGCACCGCGCCGGCACATTCGCGGCATTCGCGGCGTGGGTGGAGAGGAAGAGGACTCGGCTACGCCAGGCGGCGTGGCGGGGCCCGTCCTCTCATCGCGTGCAGGAACAGTGCCGGTGTCGCGGCGGCGGTGCGCGCGGCGGCGACCGGCCAGCGGACCCGCCGCCGGGGGCCGAACAGGGCGGCGACGATCGCGGCGACGAACAGCAGCAGCGCGCAGGGCGTGGGTTTACCGGTCAGCCGCGCTTCCGGCACGACCGGGGCGGCCTGCGGCACGGCAGCGGCAGCGACAGCGGGTTTGGGCAGCTCACCGGCCGGGGACCAGTCGCCGCGGCCGACGCCGAGCAGCGAGATCCAGGCCGCGCCGAGCATCAGGGCGAGGACGGCGGCATGCCATGCCTGCCGTACCCGCTGCTCGGCCCGCACGCCCGGTCCCCCCTCCGACCGCACCGAGCCTACCTCGCCGCAGCACCCTCCATCGATCCCCGCGAACCGGGGAAACGGTCAGGAGACGAGGGCTCCGCCGAGCTTCCAGTAGCCCAGGAAGGAGACGCGGTCCTTGGCGACGTTCCGGTCACGGGTGAGGTGCTGCCGGATCCGGGTGACCGAACCGGATTCGCCGGCGATCCACACGTACAGGCCGTCGCCCAGCGGGGAAACCTCCCGCACCGCCTGCTCCAGCGCCCGCCCGTGCACTTCTCCCCTGGTCACCACCCGGACCGTGACGCCGTCCCGGGCCACCGCCGACACCAGATCGTCGGCCGGGTCGCCGACCTCGGCGAGCACCCGCGCCCGGACCCCGGGCCCGAGGGCGCCGACGATGTTGCGGATCGCCGGGAACGCCGTCTCGTCGCCGATGATCAGCACGTCGCGGGCGTCGCCGGGGGCCCAGCAGATGCCGTAGCCGGTCCAGCCGTTCCGGGCGTCCGGGCCGGTGATGACCAGTTCGTCGCCGGGCCGGGCGGTCAGCGCCCACGCCGAGGCCGGCCCGGCGGGCTCGTGGATCACGAAGTCGACGTCGATCTCGCCGTCCCCGGCCCGGATCGCCGCCGGGGTGTAGGTGCGGAGCACGTTCCGCTCCCCGCCGGGCAGGGCGCGCCACCGGGCGTACCAGTGGGAGGGGTGTGGGGTCGGCTCGTCCAGCAGCCCGAACTCGGCCAGCCCGCCGTCCGCCATCGGCAGCACCACCTTGATCCGCTGGTCCACGCCCCAGGGCGCGAAGTCGCGCAGCGCCGGTCCGGCCAGGGTGATCCGGACGAATCCGGGGCTGACCCGTTCGGTGCGGGCGACGCGTACGGGGAAGGCGCTGTACTCCCAGGGCCTCATCGGTTCACCTCGTGGTCGTAGGTCTCAGGCACGGCGGCGGATCTCCCGGACGATCATGGTGACGAGGTAGACGCCACCGACCGAGACGGTCACGACGCCGACCGGCAGCGCGATCGGCAGCACGTGCTGCGCGATGACGTCGGAGACGAGCAGCAGCACGCCGCCGGTCAGGGCGGACACGCCGAGCGGCAGATACGGGGTGCGGGCGAGCCGCCGGGCGATCTGCGGCGCGGCGAGGGCGATGAACGCGACCGGCCCGGCCACCGCGGTGGCGATCGAGACGAGGGCGACGGCGACGATCAGAACCGTGCGGCGTACGGCGTCCGTCCGCACCCCCGACGCGGCAGCCGCGTCGTCTCCCAGGTCGAGCTGCCGCAGCGCCGGGCTGACCAGGAACAGCAAGCCGGCCAGCGGCAGCGCGCAGAGCGCCGCGCCCCGGACCGCGTCCGCGCCGACCCCGTTGAGCGAGCCCGCGCCCCACGCCGACGCGAACATCGCCGTCTCCAGTTCCACCTGCAGCAGCAGCCAGGTGTTGACCGACGACAGCAGCGCCGACACCCCGATCCCGACGATGATCAGCCGGAAGCCGGTGACCCCGCCGGTCTGGGCGAGCAGCCAGATCACCGCCGCCGCGACCGCCCCGCCGAGGACCGCCCCGAGGGTCAGCAGCGACCAGCTCGCGGCCCCGGCGACGACGGCGAACAGCATCCCGGCGAACGCGCCGTTGGCGAGCCCGAGCACGTCCGGGCTCGCCAGGGGGTTGCGGGTGACGCTCTGGAACAGGGCGCCCGCGATCGCGAGGACACCCCCGATCAGGACCGCTGCGAGGGTACGGGGTGACCGCCACTGCAGAACGACCGTCCGGTCGAGTTCCCCGCCCTGCCCGAGCAGCGCCCGTACGACCTGTCCCGGGGTGAGCGGGTACGACCCGAGCCCCAGCGACAGCACCGCCACCAGCAGGATCACCGCCAGGAGCGCGGCGCCGGCGAGGAGGCTGCGGCGGCGTGCCGACACGCTGATCACAGGCCCCTCGCTCTCCGGCGGCGGGCCAGGACGATGAGGACGGGCGCGCCGACGAAGGCGGTGACGATCCCGACCGGCATCTCGGCGGGCGCGATCAGCACCCGCCCGATGACGTCGGCGAGCAGGATCACGGTGGGCGCGAGCACGATCGACACGGCCAGGATGACCCGCTGGTCGGCGCCGAACAGCCAGCGGGCGACGTGCGGGACCATCAGCCCGACGAACGAGATCGGGCCGGCGAGCGCGGTCGCCGTACCGCAGAGCAGGGTGACCGCGACGATCACCGCGATCCGGATGCCGCGCACGTTCACGCCCTGTCCACGGGCCACGTCCTCGCCGAGGGCCAGAGAGTTCAGGCCGGGCGCGACCAGCACCGCGACGGCCACCCCGGCGACCAGGAACGGCACGACCGGCAGCAGCACGCCGAAGTCGCGGCCGAGCAGCGAGCCGGCGTTCCAGCCGCGCATGGCGTCGAAGGCGTCCGGGTCGCTGAGGGCCAGGCCGGTGGTGATGCCGGAGAAGACGGCGCCGAGCGCGACCCCGGCGAGGGTGAGCCGGATCGGGTCGGCGGCGCCGCGGCCGGACGACCCGATGACGTAGACGGCGAGGGTGACGAGGAGCGCGCCGAGGAACGCCAGCCACACGAAGCCGGCGATGTCGCGGATGCCGAGGAACGCGACGCCGACGGCGACCGCGAACGCCGCGCCCGCGTTGACGCCGAGGATGCCGGGGTCGGCTAGCGGGTTGCGGGTGAACGCCTGGATCAGCGCGCCGGCGACGCCGAGGGCGACGCCGGCGGCGATCCCGGTGACGGTACGGGGTATCCGCAGGTCGTTGACGACGTACCGGGACTGGGCGTCACCGCCGCCGCGCAGGGTGTCCCAGACGACGTCCGGGGGGAGCGGGTTCGCGCCGACCGCCAGGGACAGCAGCAGCACGACGGCGAGGGCGGCCAGGATGACGGTGATGCCGGCGGCATGACGCCGCCGGCGTGCCGTCATCGGTGGGTCGGTGACTGTCACTTCTTCGCGGCGAGGTACTTCTCGATGTCGTCGAGGACCTTCTGGGCGCCCTTCGGGCCGACACCGGAGATCCAGTACGTGGTGTCGACGAGGGTCACCGCCGGGAAGTCGGCCTTGTTGTCGCGGATCGCGGCCGGGATCGTGCTGGTGTCGCCGACGTCGGCGGTGGTGACGAAGACGTGGTCGGCCTTGGCCTTCGCGATGTTCTCCGGGGAGATGTCGGCCTGCAGCCCGTCCTTCCACTCCTGTTCCGGGATGGTGAAGCCGGCGCACTGCAGGGTGCTGCCGGCGAACGACACCGGGCCGTACAGGCTCAGCGTCGTCTCGTCCCGCGGCCGGACGAGCTGCGCGGTCCGGCCACCGACGGCGTACTTGTCCTTGATCGCCGTACACCGCGCCCGGTATTCGCCGAGCAGGCTCTTGACCTTGTCCTCGCGGTTCAGGGCCTTGCCGACGAGCAGGGCGTTGTCCTGCCAAGGGTCGGACTGGGACTTCATGAAGACGGTCGGGGCGACCGAGGCGAGCTGGTCGTAGAGCTTGGAGTGCCGGGACTCGGTGCCGAGGATCAGGTCGGGCTTGAGGGCGGCGATCGCCTCCAGGTCGGGCTCGGGCACGGTGCCGACCGGGGCGACGCCGTCGACGCCGAGGTACTTCGGCAGGCCGCTGGTGTTGCTGGCGACGGCCGCGCCGACCGGGGTGACGCCCGCGGCGACGGCGGTGTCGAGTTCGAGGGGCTCCAGGACGACCACGCGCTGCGGGTCGGCCGGAACCTGCGCGGTGCCGCGGGCGTGCTCGACGGCGTGGGTCGCGGCGCCGCCCGCCGTCGCCGTGGCCTTGTCGTCCCCGCTGGAGCATCCGGTCAGGGTGACGACGGCGACGAGGGCGGCGGCCGCGAAGGACCGGGCCCGCGACGAAACGGTGTAGCGCATGGTGGAGCGACCTTCCGATCAACTGTGGAGTGAGGGCAGCCTAACCTAACCACTCCACCGTTGATCTCCGGGCCTCACCCCGTCCTAGCCCAAGCGGAACGTCGCGTCGGCGCGGCCGGCGGCCGTGGTGATCGGGTCGATGCGGAGCACGTAGTCGCTGTGCCGGAGGTAGCGGTCCGGGAAGTTGTACGACTGGAACGACGACCATCCCGCGTCCGCCAGGCCCGCGACCTTCCGGAACGTGGCGTCCTGCCGGAACGTCGCCGACCCGGTGTTCGCCGCGAGGCGCAGCACGTAGTTGTCGTGCCGCAGGTAGTGGCCGGGGAAGTTCACCGACTCGAACGACACCGCAGCGCTGTCGGCCAGGCCCGGGACCACCCGGAACTGGGCATCGAGCGCCGGGGACACGTTCGCGTCGATGCGGGTGGCGTAGTTGCTGTGCCGTACGTACCGGTCCGGGAAGTTGTACGACTGGATCCGCTGGACCGTGACCGCGCCCGGGTTGCCGAGCTCACCGGACGGCCCGGCCAGGACCGTCGCGGTGGAGACCGGGACGCCCAGGTTCGGGGTGCCGTCCGGGTTCCAGGAGATCCGCTGGGCGCGGCTGGTCCGGGTGGTGCCGCAGCCCTGCGACGCGGCGTCGTTGGCGTGGTAGACGATCCAGTCCTCGGTCCCGTCCGGCGACGTGAAGAAGCTGTGGTGGGCCGGGCCGAACACGCCGTTGGCGTCACTGCGCTGGAACAGCGGGTTCGCCGTCTTGGTCCACGACGAGCGGCTCAGCGGGTTCGTGCCGGTGAGCTCGAGCGCCCCGATCTTGTAGTCCGGGGTGCCGCAGTAGCTGGCCGAGTACGTGAGGAACGTCCTGCCGTTGCGCTGCAGCACGAACGGCCCCTCGTTGACCGGGTTACCGACCCGTTCCCAGGCCAGGGTCGGTTCGGAGATCAGGGCGCCGAGCGCGGCCGGCGTCCACGGGTTGGTCAGCCGGGTGATGTAGAGGCTCTGCAGGCCGCCGTTCTCGAAGCCGAGGTTGTTGTTGAACGCCGAGTACACGAAGTAGTCGACGCCGCCGACGCTCATCACGCTGCCGTCGATCGACCAGCCGTTGTTCGGCATCAGGACCAGGGCGCCCTTGTACGTGTACGGGCCCATCGGATCGGTCCCGGCGCTCTCCAGGACGTGCTGGCGCTGGCCGCCGCAGCAGGCGGACGGGCCGGCCGAGTAGTACAGGTACCAGCGGCGGCCGTTCGGCCCGTTGAGCAGGTGCAGGCTCGGCGCCCACATGTTCGACACGGCGTTCGGCTGCGACATGGTGAACACGGTCGTCTCGGCCGCGGTCTTCAGCCCGGCGAGGGTGGCCGACTTGCGGATCAGAATCTTGCCGGTCCACGTCGTCGCCGCGTAGTAATAGCTGCCGTTGTGGTAGCCGAGCCACGGGTCGGCGCTGTTCGGGGCGCCGACGACCGGGTTCTGAAAGGTCGCGCCGGGCGCGGCGCCGGCCGGCGTGGGCACGGCCGCCAGGGACACGACGAGCGTGAGCACGGTCAGCACCGCGGTGACGAGACTTCGGGCGCGCATGCGCAGTCCTTCCGTTAACGCTCACAACAGTTTCCGGCATGCTACGAGGAATCGACTTTCGTAACAAGATTTCGCGGATGTTTCTTGACGAACGTCGAATCGACGTGCATGTTAACGATCACACATTCCCTTCCCCCGTCCTCAAGGAAGTCACGATGGGTCTCCCCGCTCGCCTCCGTCGCAAGGTCACCAGCGTGCTGGCCCTCGCGGTGGTGATGCTGGCCGGGTTCGCCGCGCCGGCGTCCGCCCAGTTCATCTCCGTGAAGAATCCGGTCGTCCAGCAGCGTGCCGACACCGCGATCTACAAGCACACCGACGGCTACTACTACATGACCGCCTCGGTGCCCGACTACAAGCGCGTCGAGCTGCGCCGGGCCACCACCCTCCAGGGCCTCGGCGCCGCCGCCACCTCCAACGCGTTCGTCGCCCCGTCCAGCGGCGCGCTCAGCGGCTGGATCTGGGCGCCGGACATCCAGTACATCGACGGCGCCTGGTACATGTACTTCTCCGCGTCGCCCAGCACCGCCGTCTTCGACCAGAGGCTCTACTGGATCCGCAACACCAGCGCGAACCCGATGACCGGCACCTGGAGCGCGCCGCAGCGGTTCAACACCGGCTGGGAGTCGTTCCAGCTGGACGCGGCAGTCTTCGTCAACAAGGGCGTCCGGTACTTCGCGTGGGCCCAGGACAGCCCGTCGACCAGCTTCAACAGCCACATGTACCTGGCGCGGATGAACGGCCCGACCGCCATCACCGGCACCGCCGTGGAGATCGCCCGGCCCACCGTCGCGTGGGAGAAGGAGGGCGTCGCCGGCGTGGTCGAGGGGCCGTCGCCGCTGGTCAAGAACGGCCGCGTCTACATCGCGTACTCGGCGTCGGCCACCGACTCCCGGTACAAGCTGGGCCTGCTGTCCTCCTGGGACACCGCCGACCTGCTCAACCCGGCGTCCTGGTACAAGCACCCGAACCCGGTGTTCCAGACCGCCAACGGCGTGTACGGCCCGGGCCACGGCAGCTTCACCGTCGCCGAGGACGGCGTCACCGACATGCTGGTGTACCACGCCCGCGACTACGCCACCCCGACGCCGGACGCCTTGCAGGACCCGAACCGGCACACCCGCGTCCAGCAGTTGCTCTGGCGGGAGAACGGCGACCCGTTCTTCGGCCAGCCGATTCCGAGCACCGTCACCAACCCGGGGATCCGGGGCCAGTACAGCAACCGGTGCGTCGACAACTACAACCGGGACACCACGCTCGGCGCCCTGGTCAAGCTGTACGACTGCAACGGCGGCACGGCCCAGCAGTTCGAGCTGAACTACCGGAACGGCGCCTACTACGAGATCCGCAACCGCAACACCGGCACCTGCCTGGCCAACCTGACCGGCACCACCGCGTCGAACGCCGACGTCGGCCTCTACACCTGCAACGGCTCCACCGGCCAGCAGTGGATCGTGCAGGACCGGGGCAGCGGCTGGATGTCGCTGCGCAACGTCGCCGGCAACAGCTGCCTGGACAACTTCGAGTGGAACACCGCGAACGGCGCCCGCCTGTCGCTGTACCCCTGCAACGGCCTCGGCGCCCAGCTCTGGCGCCTCGGCTGATCCGTCACTGAGCCGCCGTCAGGGACCTGGTGATCCGCCCGAGGATCAGCAGCCCGGCGGCGACGGCAACGGCGACGGCTCCCGCGATGACCGGGGAGCCGATCGCCATCGCCGAGCCGAACGCGCCGACGGCCAGGATCGACCCGAACGACCCGACCGAGAGCACCGATCCGAACGACGCCACCGAGGCGACCGAGAGCACGGAGCCGAACGACGCCACCGAGAGGATCGACCCGTAGGACCCGACCGACAGGATCGAATCCTTCGAGTTGATGCTCAGGATCGAGCCGCTGGACCGGTACGACAGGATGTTTCCCAGGCGAGGCATCCGTCGATCATGGACGATCCGCGGCGGCCTTCGCCACCTGCAGGGCCTGCGCGGCGTGCTGGTTCATGTCGAGCTCGCTGTGGATCACGTCGAGGATCTTGCGGTCGGCGCCGATCACGAACGTCATCCGCTTGGTGGTCAGCGGGCCGAGACCCAGCTTGCGCCTGACGCCGTACGCCGCGATGGTCGCCGAGTCCGGGTCGGACAGGAGCGGGTAGTCGAAGCCGTACGTCTCGGCGAATTCCTTCTGTTTGGCGACCGGGTCCTTGCTGATGCCGACCCGCTGCACGCCGGCCTCCCGGTACTCCGCCGCCAGGTCCCGGAAGTTGCAGGCCTCGGCGGTGCAGCCCCGGGTCATCGCCCCGGGGTAGAAGAAGAGGACGACGGGCCCGTCCGCGACCAGCTCGCTCAGCCGCCGCGGCGTGCCGTCCTGGTCGGGGTGCTCGAAGTCGGGCGCGATCTCACCTTTACCGATGCTCATCCGAGGGAGCGTACGGGGAAGGGCGCACCGGATCACCGGTGCGCCCCGTCACAGCTTCGGCAGGTCAGCTGAGCTGCCAGGTCCCGATGTTGCTCCAGGTGTCCCAGGTGCCGTTGGTCGCGCGCCAGGTGTGGGTGAGCCTGCCGTCGGCGCCGCGGCCGAACACCTCGGTGGTGTCCGTGTTCGCCTGGTAGACCGCCACCGGGTCGCTGGTGATCTTGGTGGTGCCGATCGTGTCCCAGGCGCCCCAGGTGCCGTTCGGGTTGCGCCAGGTGTGGATCAGCCGGTCGTCGTTGCCCTTGGCGAAGACCTCGGTGATCCCCAGGTGCTCCTGGTACACCGCGACCGGGTCGCCGTCGATCTCCCAGGCGCCGATCGCGTCCCACGCCGACCAGGTGCCGTCCGGGTTGCGCCAGGTGTGGATGAGTTCGCCCATGGTGCCGCGGACGAAGACCTCGGTGGTGCCGGTGTTGGGCTGGTAGACCGGCGACGGGTCGCTGGTGATGTGCCAGGCGCCGATGCCGCCCCAGTCCGACCAGGTGCCGTCCGGCTTGCGCCAGGTGTGGATGAGCCGGTGGTCGTTGCCCCGGGCGAAGACCTCGGTGCTGCCGGTGTTCGGCTGGTACACCGCGACCGGCGCGCCGTTGAGCTTCCAGGTGCCGATCACGCCCCACTCGGACCAGGTGCCGTCCGGCTTGCGCCAGGTGTGGATCAGCTCGTCGCCGCTGCCCCGGGCGAACACCTCGGTGGTCTTGGTGTTCGGCTGGTAGACGGCGACCGGGTCGCCCTTGATCTTCCAGGTGCCGATGTTGCCCCACACCGACCAGCCGTTGTCACCCTCCCAGACGTGCACCAGGCGGCCGTCGTTGCCGCGGGCGAACACCTCGACGGTCCTGGTGTTCGGCTGATACACCGGGACCGGGCTGCCGGCGATCTTCCAGGTGCCGATCGTGGACCACGCCGACCAGGTGCCGTTCGCCAGCCGGCGCGTGTTGGTCAGGCCGCCGTCGAGGCCGCGGCCGAACGCCTGGGTGACCGCCGTGTCGTCCTCGTAGACCGCGGCCGGCTGCGGGTGCGCCGCGTCCGGGGCGGGCGTCGCCGGGATGTCGGGCTCCGAGTAACCGATGATGTCGACGTCGGACAGGGCGAAGCTGCCCCGGCTGACGATGGAGTTGTACATGCCTCCGCCCCCCTGGTTGCCGCCGATCGTCTTGACCTCGCCGCCGCTGACGCCGGTCACGATGGCGACGTGGTCGATCGGGTGGGCGTCGCCGGAGTCGTGGTTCCAGTCGAAGACGATCGCGTCGCCGGCCTGCGGGGTGTATCCGCTGGCGCGGCTGTGGAACAGGCCGCGGTCCTCGCCGTACTTCTTGAAGGACTGTGCCCAGCCGTTGAGGCCCTTGATGTCGTCGACGCCGGCCCGGTCCCAGACCCAGCGGGCGAACTCGGCGCACCAGTTCATGCCGCAACTGTCGAAGTACTCCTGGCCGCCGCAGGCGTCGTTGCCGAGCTGGCCGGTGGCCTTGCTGACGATGGTCTCGCGGATCGTCGCGGCCACGGCAGGCGACGGGGCGAACGGGACGGTCAGGAGGGTGGCGACGGCGGTGCCGGCCAGCGCGGCCCACGCGGTGCGCCGGCGGGCCGAAATCGATGTGGGCGGATTACTCATGATCTTTCACCTCGCGAGAAGATGGGTGCGGGTTGATCGCTGTCAGCTCAGTCGCCAGGCGCCGATGGCGTCCCAGGCGTCCCAGGCGCCGTTGGCCGCGCGCCAGGTGTGGGCCAGCTCGCCGTCGGCGCCGCGGGCGAACACCTCGGTGGTCCTGGTGCTCGGCTGGTACACCGCGACCGGGTCGCTGGTGATCGTGGTGGCGCCGATCGTGTCCCAGGCGCCCCACGTGCCGTCCGGGTTGCGCCAGGTGTGGATCAGCCGGTCGTCGTTGCCCTTGGCGAACACCTCGGTGACGCCGAGGTGGGACTGGTACACCGCCGTCGGGTCACCGTCGATGTCCCAGGCGCCGATGGCGTCCCAGTCGCCCCAGGTGCCGTTCGGGTTGCGCCAGGTGTGCACCAGCTCGTCGCCGCTGCCCCGGGCGAACACCTCGGTGACCGTGGTGTTCGGCTGATACACCGCGACCGGGTCGCTGGTGATGTGCCACTCGCCGATGCCGCCCCAGTCCGACCAGGTGCCGTCCGGCTTGCGCCAGGTGTGGATCAGCCGGTTGTCGTTGCCCCGGGCGAAGACCTCGGTGCTGCCGGTGTTCGGCTGATGGACGGCGACCGGCGACCCGTTCAGCTTCCAGGTGCCGATGGCGCCCCAGTCCGACCAGGTGCCGCCGGCCTTGCGCCAGGTGTGGATCAGCTCGTCACCGCTGCCCCGGGCGAACACCTCGGTGGTCTTGGTGTTCGGCTGGTAGACGGCGACCGGGTCGCCCTTGATCTTCCAGGTGCCGATGTTGCCCCACACCGACCAGCCGGAGTCACCCTCCCAGACGTGCACGAGCCGGCCGTCGTTGCCGCGGGCGAACACCTCGACGGTCCTGGTGTTCGGCTGATACACCGGCACCGGGTTACCGGCGATCTTCCAGGTGCCGATCGTGGACCACGCCGACCAGGTGCCGTTCGCCAGCCGGCGCGTGTTGGTCAGGCCGCCGTCGAGGCCGCGGCCGAACGCCTGGGTGACCGCCGTGTCGTCCTCGTAGACCGCGGCCGGCTGCGAGTGCGTCACCGGCGCGGGCGGCTGCCAGACGGCGGCGGCGATGGCCACCCCGTCCGCCGTGTCCTCGTAGTAGGCCTCCGGCACCCCGGAGATCTGCACGGCCTGGCAGACCTTGCCGATCGGCTCGGTACGCCAGCCGCCGTCGAGGACCCGCAGCATCTTGTCCAGGAACCTGCCGGTGGCGTACTCCGGGTCCAGGATCTGCTCCACCGTGCCCCACCCCTGCGAGGGCCGCTGCTGGAAGAGGCCCACGCTGTCCCGGTCGCCGCCGGGCAGGTTCCGCAGCGTCGTCTCCACCACGACGGTGGTGATGGCGATCTCGGCGGCTCGCTGGTCCAGGCCGCGGGCCCGGACCGCGGCGGCGACGACCCGGGCGCAGGACACCCGGTAGGCGGTCATGTAGCCGCGCAGCCCGCCGGTGAGCCGGCTGTTGAGGTCCCGGGCGATCCGCGCGTCGGCGCTGGTGCTGCCGGCCGGGTCGCAGGCCCGGACGGTGTCGGCGGACGCGGGCGCGGCCGGCCCGGCGAGGGTGGGCGCGGCCACCCCGATCAGGGCCAGCACCAGGCCCGCCCGCAGTGCTCGATGACGTCGTCGCACGGCTCCCCCGTATCAATGTCCCGATAGGACTGTTGATCGATGTTCGTCGATTGATTTCCCCGTCTCACCGGGGCACAGGGGAAGCATGAGGGGTACCCCTTACGCGGTGCTTAGGGGTCACTGCCCGTACCCGGCCCGTACTACGGTCGGACGGTCCGCTACAGGGGGATCACACAGGTCACGGGGGACAGGACTGTGGACGACACCATCGGTCATCGGATTCGCACCGCACGACAGCGCCTGGGCCTGACCCAGCATCAGGCGGCCGCCCGGGCCGGCCTCGGCGTCGGCACGGTGCGCGACCTGGAACAGGGACGGAGCCGCCACCCGAAGGCGGTGTCCATCGCCGCGCTCGCCGAGGCCTTGCAACTCGACTCCGGGCAGCGCCGGCGGCTCGCCGGCTCGGCACGGCGGCCCCGCCCGGAGCCAGCCGTCCCGTCCGGCCGGGCCGGGATCGCGCTGCTCGGGCCGCTGCTGCTGACCCGGGCCGGCACCCCGGTCACGATGAAACCCGGCGGGCACCGGGTGGTGCTGGCCCGCCTGGCGCTCACCCCCGGCCAGCCGGTGAGCACCGGGGAGCTGATCCGGCTGATCTGGCCGGGCGAGCCACCGGCAAACGCCCTCAACGGGTTGCAGGCCCACGTCAGCCGCCTGCGCCGGCACCTCGGCGGGGACGGGCCGCCGACGGTGACGCTGACGCCGGGCGGCTACTGCCTGAACACCGGCGACGACCAGATCGACATCCTGGAGTTCCGGCGGCGGCTGGAACGGTGGCGGCGGACCCCGGCCCCGCCCGGCCTGGCGTTCGATCTGCTGCGCGGCGCCCTCGACCTGTGGCGCGGCGACCACGCCGTCCCGGACGTCCCGGAACTGGACGGGGATCCGCTGGTCACCGCCCTGGACGACGAGCTCGTCGAGGCCACCATCCGGCTGGCCCGGCTGGGCGAGTCGCTGCGCCGGCTGCCGGAGGTGCTGCCCCGGGTCCGGCGACTGGCCGCCCGGCACGTCTGGCACGAGGGCCTGCACGCCCGGCTCGTGGTCACCCTCGCCGGCACCGGACAGCAGGCGATGGCGCTGCTGGCGTTCGACGGGATCCGCCGGCGCCTCGCCGACGAGCTGGGCATCGACCCCGGCGCCGAACTGCGCGACGCCCAGCGGATCGTCCTCGGCCGCGCGCCGGCGTACGGGTGACGCCCGCCCCGGTCAGCGCACCACGGGCAGCGGCGGCAGGGCCGGGCGGTCCAGCCACGCGGTGAACAGGTCGTCCAGGGGCGCCGCCGAGAACCGGGCCGCGTGCTCACGGAACTGGGCCGTGGTCACGGTCCGGTGCCGGTGCTCGGCCACCCAGGAGCGCAGCAGCGCGAAGAACGCCTGTTCGCCGACCCGGGCGCGCAACGCGTGCAGGGCCAGCGCGCCGCGCTTGTAGACGACGGTGTCGAACATGCGGTCCACGCCGGGGTCGGCGACGGCGAGGGTGGCCGGCTGCACCGCGACCCAGGCGTGCCACTGGGCGGCGTGGGCGTTCGTGGACGGGCCGCCGGAGGCTCCGGACCACAACCATTCGGCGTACGTGGCGAAGCCCTCGTTGAGCCAGATGTGCCGCCAGTCGGCGACCGTGAGGCTGTTGCCGAACCACTGGTGGGCGAGTTCGTGCACGACGAGCCGTTCGTGGGTGCGCCGCCCGTCGACATGATTGCGCCCGAAGACGGCCATGCCCTGCGCCTCGACCGGGTCGTCCAGCTCGTCGGCGGTCACTACGACCACGTACTCCCGGAACGGGTACGGCCCGAACAGCCGCGTCAGGACCGCCATGATCTCGCCCTGCCGGCCGAAGTCACGGTCCACGGCGGTCCGGGCCCGCGGGGTGATCGCGGCCCGCTGGACGACCGGCCCGGCGGCCAGCTCGACCAGGTCGTACCGCCCGATCTGGACGCTCATCAGGTACGGCGCGGTCGGCTCCTCGCGTTCGTACACCCAGGTGGTGCTGCCGGCCGCCCGCCGCCGGGACACCAGGTCGCCGGTGACCAGCACGGTGTACGCCGACGCGGCGGTGAACGTGACCAGGAAAGTGGCCTTGTCGCCGGGCCGGTCGTTGCACGGGAACCAGGACGGCGCCCCGTTCGGCTGGCTCGCCACCAGCACCCCGTCGGACAGATGGTCCCAGCCGATGTCACCCCACCGGCCGGAGACGGGACCGGGCTTGCCCGCGTACCGGATCTCGGCCTTGAAGGTCGCGCCGTAACCGATCGGCCGGTCCGGTTTGACGCGCAGTTTCCCCGGCCGGTGGTCGAACTTGGCGGGCCGGCCGTCGACGCGCACCTCCTGCACCCGCAGCCGGGACGCCAGGTCCAGGGTGAACCGGGACAGCGGCTGCCCGGCCCGGGCGGTGACGACGGCCCGGCCGGTCAGCCGGTTCGACACCACCCGGTAGTCCAGGTTCAGGTCGTAGTGCAGCACCCGGTAGCCGCCGTTGCCGTGCTCCGGGAGGTACGGGTCGGTCGAACGGTCGGCGCCCGGCGAGGCGGCGACCGGCCCGGCCGGTGGGGTCATGCCCGGCGTGCGGCCGTCGCCGGCCAGGTCGCGATCGGGTTGCCGAGCCAGCGGGAGTCCTCGGGCACCGCGTCGCCGCGGGTGACCAGCGAGCCGGGGCCCACGGTGGTGCGGGCGCCGATGCGGGCGCCGGGCAGCACGATGCCGTGCGGGCCGAGGGTGGCGCCCGCGCCCAGGGTGACAGCATCCATGCTCATGATCCGATCATGGAACAGGTGGGTCTGCACCACGCACCCCCTGTTCACGGTCGCGCCCTCGCCGAGCCGGACCAGATCGTACTCGGGCAGCCACAGGGTCTCCAGCCACACTCCCCGGCCGATCTTGGCGCCGAGGGTCCGCATCCAGAGGGTGAGCAGCGGGGTGCCGGTGGCGAACCGGAGCAGCCACGGCGCGGCGAGCACCTCGACGAACGTGTCGGCCAGCTCGTTGCGCCAGACGAACGACGTCCACAGCGCCCGTTCGGTGACCCGGAACCTGCCCACCAGCAGCCATTTCGCGGCGGTCGCGGTGAGCCCGGCGACGATCGCGGCGGCCAGCAGCACCGGGCCGGCGGCCAGCGCGGCGGCCGGCAGCCCGTACGTCTGCCAGATCGTGGCGAGAGCCCCGAGGACCGTGACGGCGAGGGCGCCGGCGGCGACCACCGGGACGATCCGGCACAGTTCGATCAGCGCCCGGGCGACCTTGAGCCGCAGCGGCGGGTCGAAGGTGCGGCTGGCGTCGGCGGCCTCGACTGTCCGGCGCAGCGGCATCGGCGGCGCGCCCAGCCAGGACGAGCCCTTCTTCGCCTTGCGCGGCGCCGACGACAGCACTCCGACCAGCCCGCGCTTGGGCACCGACCGGCCCGGCGCGGCCATCCCGGAGTTGCCGAGGAACGCCTGCTTGCCGATCCGGGCCGGAGCCACCCGCAGCCAGCCGTGGCTCAGCTCGTACGTGGCGACCATGGTGTCGTCGGCCAGGAACGCCCCGTCGTCGACAGTCGTCATCGCCGGGACGGCGAGCACCGTGGACATCTCCACCCGGCGGCCCACCTTGGCGCCGAGCAGCCGCAGCCACACCGGCGTGAACAGGCTCGAATAGATCGGGAACAGCGCGACCCGGGCCATCCCCATCAGGTGCTCGGTGGTCCACACCTGCCACGCCACCCGGCCGCGGACCGGGTGGAAGCCCTCCTTCAGGCCGATGCTGAGCAGCCGGACCGCGACGAGCACGATCAGGGCGTAGGTCAGCAGGTAGCCGGCCGACGCGGCGGGGACGGCGGCCGCCATCCGGCCGGCGTCGCCCCACGCCCAGCCGAGCAGGGCCAGCGCGGGCAGCGCCGCCACCGCCGGGAGCAGGCCGAGCAGCTGCGCGGTGACGCTGTAGACGGCCACCCAGGAGCGGCCCCGGGCCGGGCGCTGCTGCGGCCAGGCCGTCGCGCCCTTGTCCGGCATCGGGACCGCGGGTGAGCCGGCCCAGCGCCGGCCCGCCGGGACCGCCCCGGTGACCGTCGACCCGGCGGCGATCTTCGCGTTCTTGCCGATCCGGGCGCCCGGCATCAGGGTGCTGCGGGCGCCGACCCGGCCGCCCGCGCCGACCCGGACCATGCCGATCCGGACCACGTCACCGTCGACCCAGTGGCCGGACAGGTCGACCTCCGGCTCGATCGCCGCGCCGCGGCCCAGTTTCAGCAACCCGGTGACCGGCGGCGCGGAGTGCAGGTCGACGTCCTGGCCGAGCCGGGCGCCGAGCGCCTTCGCGTAGGTGATCATCCAGCCGGCGCCGGCGACACCGGTCGCGCCGGTCAGCTCGGCGAACCGTTCCGCGGCCCACAGCCGCACGTGGACGCTGCCGCCGCGCGGGTACTCGCCGGGGCCGACGCCGCGCAGCAGCAGCCGGGCCGCGCCGGCCGCCATGCCGATCCGGCCGGGCGGGCTGAACAGCAGCAGCCAGGCCGCCCCGATCCCCCACCAGGACACGCCCGGGGCGATCCCGGTGACCTTGCCGAGCGCGGCGACGATGGTCAGCCAGCGCAGCCCGACCAGCGCCAGCATCGGCAGCATCAGCAGCGCCTGGACGAACCCCGTACGCCGGGGGGTGGGCTTGATCTCGCGGCGGACCGCGGCCTCGGTGCCGAGTGAGTCGAGGACCGCCGCCATCGCGGACAGCCGCGGGTTCTGGTAGACGTCGGCGACCGACACCCGCGGCTGGGCCTGCCGGATCCAGGCGACCAGCTGGGCGGCGTTCAGGCTGCTGCCGCCGCTGCTGAAGAAGTCGGCGGCGGCCTCGGCCGGGCGGACCCCGAGGATCTCCTCCCAGCCGCCGGCCAGCCATTCCTCGGTGGCGGTCAGCGCGGCGGCGTCCGCGGCGCCGGTGACGGCGAGCGGCCACGGCAGGGCGGCGCGGTCCACCTTCCCGGACGTACGGGTCGGCAGGTCCTCGATCACCGCCAGCAGCGGCACCAGCGCGGCCGGGAGCTGCTCCCGGATCCGTTCGGTGGCGGCGGCGAGGTCGAACCCGTCCCGGGTCACCAGGTAACCGACCAGGAGCTGGTTGCCGCCGGCGGTCCGCTTCACGGCGGCGGCCGCGCCGGCCACGTACGGCAGCGCCTGCAACGCGGCGTCCACCTCACCCAGCTCGATCCGGCGGCCGCCGAGTTTCACCTGCTCGTCGCCGCGCCCGAGGAACAGCAGGCCCTCCGGCTCGGCGCGGACGATGTCGCCGCTGCGGTACGCCCGGGACCAGTCGAGGGCGGGCAGCGGCGCGAACTTCTCGGCGTCCTTGGCGGCGTCCAGGTACCGTGCCAGGCCCACGCCGCCGATCACCAGCTCGCCGGTCTCCCCCATCGCCACCGGAACCCCGGACGGGTCGACGACGGCGAGTTCCCAGCCGGCCAGCGGCAGCCCGATCCGGACCGGCCCCTCCCCCGTCATCCGGGCCGCGCAGGCCACCACCGTCGCCTCGGTCGGCCCGTACGTGTTCCACAGCTCGCGCCCCTCGACGGCGAGCCGCTCCGCCAGCTCCGGCGGGCACGCCTCCCCGCCGAAGATCAGCAGCCGGACGTCCTCGAGCGCGCCGACCGGCCACAACGCGGCCAGCGTCGGAACCGTGGAGACGACGGTGATGCGCTGCCCCGCCAGCCACGGACCCAGGTCGACGCCGCTGCGCACCAGCGACCGGGCGGCCGGCACCAGGCAGGCGCCGTGCCGCCAGGCCAGCCACATCTCCTCGCAGGACGCGTCGAACGCCACCGACAGCCCGGCCAGCACGCGGTCGGACTCCCCGAGCGGCTCGGTGTCCTCGTCGGCGAGGAACAGCTGCGCCTCGGCGTCGACGAACGCGGCGGCGGCGCCGTGCGGCACCGCGACCCCCTTCGGGGTGCCGGTGGAGCCGGAGGTGAAGATGATCCAGGCGTCGTCGCCGGGTTGCGGCCGGACGGTCCTTCCTTGCGGGGTACGCCGTACCGACACGTCCAGCCCGTCGCCCAGCACCGCGCACACGCCCGCCTCGGCGAACACCAGCTCGGCCCGTTCGTCCGGGTCGTCCGCGTCCACCGGCACGTACGCCGCCCCGGCCGCCAGGACCCCGAGGATCGCCAGGTAGAGGTCCGCCGTACCCGAGGAGATCCGGATGCCGACCCGGTCCCCCACGCCGATCCCGTGCCCGTGCAGCACCGCCCGCAGCGCCGCGACCTCGGCCGCCAGCTCCCGGTAGGTCAGCGTCCGCCCGTCGGTGTCGATGGCCCGCGCCCCCGGATGCGCCTCCACCGTCGCGTCGAGGATGTCGACGAGCGTGCGCCGCACCGGCACCGACCGGGTCCGGAACACCGCCGGCGTCTCCGCCGTCCCCGCCGCCTCCAGGTCCGGCAGCAGGTCGATGTCGGGTAGTTCGATCAGTCGCAGGTCCGTCGTCACAGTCACCGAGCGCGCTCCACTTCTCCGGTCCGATGTCAGCCGGGCGCACGCCGCTGAGCCGTCCGGGACGGCTATCGAACCTACGGCCGCTAAATGAACGATGACGGCTTAATGTCCCCTACGTGTCCACTGACACACTCCCGACCACCCGCACACCCGACCCCACAATGGGCGTACGGCCGGTCCCCCGTCCTCTGATCAGCCGATTTCCCACCCCGGCCGGCTCTGCAACCGATCCGCGCTCTCTCTTCGCCCCCGCTTCGCGCGCTGACCCACAGCTGCGCCGGGCCCGGCCGGGCGGTGGATCTTGTGCGGCGGGTTCTCACGGCTGTCTCGACGGGCGGGAGACAGCCGTGAGAACCAGCCGGATGGTAGGCAGCGGACCGAGCGGACGGCGGGGTCAGCGGATGCCCTCGGCGCGGAGCAGGGTGGCGAGCTGCCGCGCGTGTGGAGTTCGGGCGCGCATAGCGGCCGAACTCCACACGCGGGAGGGGTCACCAGAGGCGGGTGCGGCGGGTGCCGGCGGTGAGGCCGGCCAGCGGGCCCGCCGGATATGTCCGCTCCGGGTCCTTGGCGGCGCCGGTCACGTCGGTGGCGATCACCGCGGGGCTGCCGTCCCGCTCCTCGAACTCGGCGTCGGCGAACCGCACCCGCTCCAGGTCCCGGCCGGCGACCGGGGCCGCGTCGGCGGCGTACAGGCCGTCCGGCAGGTCGGTGACCAGGTACACCTCGTCGCCGTCGGTGACGACGGTGGCGGAGCCGCCGTCCAGGAGCACCGGGCCGTCCTCGCCGGCGAACGGGCGGGCCCCGGCGGCGTAGACGTTGCGCCGGGCGTACACCGCCTGCTTGACGTTGAGGAACCGCTGGTGGTCGCCGGGCGGCTGCTCGTCGATGCGCTGCAGGTACTCGGCGAACGACGCCGGGTACCCGTCGTAACCGGCGGTGCCCGCGTACGCCGGGGACTGCCCTTCGGGTTTGGCCCCGTACGCCGCCGCCGGGTCCCCGCCGACGAACAGGTTGCCGATCCACCGGTCGTCACCGCCGACGATGAACGCGTACCCGGCGACCTGGGTGCTGTGCGGCAGGTGGTACGGCGTCGCCCGGTCCATCACCGGCTCCAGCCACACCGTGCCGAGGACCAGGTTGTTGACGAACGCCCCGCCCTGGCTCCACAGCTCGATCGCCGCCGGCGAGGCGAGGACGTTGTGGTCGACGAGGAACGGGCCGTGGCTGACCTCGATGAACAGGTCCCGGTTGTTGTCGTGGTAGACGTTGCGGGAGACCCGGGTGCCCTGGGTCTGCCAGTCCAGCCAGGTGCCGAGCGAGCAGTCGTGGATGCGGTTGTGCCGGATCTCCACGTCGATCGCCGCGTGCAGCTTGATGCCGCCGATCTCGTACCCGTAGAACTCCCGCTTGATCGCGATGTGATGGATGTGGTTGTCCTCGATGGTGGAGAACACGCAGCCCAGGTGCCCGACGATGCCGTTCTGCCCGCAGTCGTGGATGTGGTTGCGGCGGATGATGTGCGAGCCGATGTGCTCGCGGTCCCAGCCGATCTGCCGGGCCGCGAAGACCGACTCCAGCTGGTACTGGTAGCCGGGCTTGTCGCCGCGCTCGGTGGCGTAGTGGTGACCGGTCGACGCCTCCTTGCCGATCGCGATGGCCGAGCACTTCGCGTCGTGGATGTGGTTGTCCTCGATGATCCAGCCCTTGGCCCAGTGGGGGCCGATCAGGCCGGGCTGGTCGGCGGTCGGCGGCGTCCACGGGGTGGCCGCCTGGGCCAGCTCGAAACCGCGCACCGTGATGTAGTTCAGGTGCGGGACGAGCGGATAGAAGACCGAGCGGCGTACGTTGACCTCGGTCAGTTCCACGTTCGGGTCGGCGCCCTGGAAGTTGGCCCAGATCGTGGTCGTCTCCGCCGCCACCTCGGCGTACCAGACGAGCAGCGTCCGCTCCGGGTCGCGGACCCGGTCGGTGGCGCCGGTCCACGCGTCCAGGGCCTCGGTGCGCTTCTCCGGCTCGGACACCTCGGCGCGGGAGCCGGCCTCGTAGAAGCTGACGCCGTTGAGGTAGACGTCGCCGAGGTGCCTGCGGGGCGCGCCCTCGGCGTAGACGATCCAGTCGCCGGCGATCTCCTCGGCGAACGGGTTGAAGTCGCCGAACAGCGCGTTCGGCACGATCGCCTTCCACACGGTCCCGCCGTCGGGCTCCCAGCCGGTGATCCGCTCGGAGCCCTTGATGACGACGTGCTCGCCCTCGGCGGCCTGGTAGGTGATGCGGCGGCTGTCGCTGAGACCGCCGCGCCGGGGTGTCACCCACTCCCGGTACTCTCCGGCGTGCACCACCACGGTGTCCCCGGGCCGGGCCAGCGCCGCCGCCCGGTTGATGGTCCGCAACGGCCGCTCGGCCGAGCCGTCCGCGTCGTCGGATCCGGTGGTCGCCACGTGCAGCTGGGATGTCATGTCTGGGTGCCCTTTCTGTGGGTCGCGTGCTTCCATGAGGCTCATCCTTTGACCGCGCCGGTCAGGCCGCCCACGATGCGGCGTTCGAACAGGCTGAAGAACACCAGCGCCGGGATCATCGACAGTGAAGTGAACGCCAGCACCTTCGCGGTGTCCACCGAGTACTGCGACGTGAACGCCTGCACGCCCAGCGGCAGGGTGAAACTGTCCTGGTCGTTGAGGATGAACAGGGGCAGCAGGTAGCTGTTCCAGCTGTTGATGAACGCCAGGATGCCGGTGGTGATCAGGCCGGGCACCGACAGCGGCAGCACCATCCGCCAGAAGAACCCGAGCCGGCTGCACCGGTCGATCGCCGCCGCCTCCTCGATCTCCCGCGGGATCGCCCGCAGGAACGGCACCAGGATGATGATCGTGGTGGGCAGCCCGAACGCGATCTGCGGAAGGATGACACCGGGCAGGGTGTTCACCAGGCCCAGGTTCTTGATCAGGATGTAGAGCGGGGTGATGGCGACCGTCATCGGGAACATCAGCCCGGCGGCGAACAGCGCGTACAGCGCGCCGCGCCCCCGGAACCGGTAGCGGGCCAGCACGTAACTGGCCATCACGCCGAGCACCACGACGCCGGCGGTGGTCACCCCGGCCGCGATCGTCGAGTTGCCGGCCTGCCGCCAGAACACGTCGCTGGCCAGCACATCGGTGTAGTTGCCGAACTGCCACGGGTCGGGCAGGCCGGCGGGATCGATGGTGATCTGCGAGTTGGTCCGGAAACCGCCGATGATGATGTAGAGGACCGGCCCGAGCATGACGCCGATCAGCGCCAGGGCGGCGGCGTAGACGGCGGGATTGCCCCGCCGGGATTCACTGGCCATCCTGAGTGTCCCTGCGCAGCACGAAGCGCTGGTAGATCAGCGCGATGAACATGGAGATGCTGAAGAGCACGACCGCCACGGCGCTGCCGTACCCGTAGTTGCCCGCGTTGCGGCCCTCGGCGACCATGTACGTCACCATGGTCGAGGTGCCGGCGGTCGACGCGACGTACTGGCCCCAGATGATGTAGACCAGGTCGAACAACTGCAGCGCGCCGATGATCGACAGGAAGCCCCAGATCCGGATGGTGGGGGCGAGCAGCGGCAGGGTGATCCGCCACTGGGTCTGCCAGTACGACGCGCCGTCGATCGCAGCGGCCTCGGACAGCTCTTCCGGGATGTTCTGCATCCCGGCCAGGAACAGGATCACCGCGAACCCGACGTACTTCCAGGTCAGGATCCCCATCAGGGTCCACAGGGACAGGTCCGGATCGGCCAGCCAGTCCGCGGCGAGCCCGCCCAGGCCGACGGACCGCAGGATGCCGTTGACCGCGCCGCCGGCCTGCAGCAGCAGGGCGAAGGCCGTTCCCACGATGACTTCGGCGATCACGTACGGGACGAAGATCAGCACCCGGATGATCGACTGCCCGCGCATCCGCCGGTTCAGCAGCAACGCCAGACCGAGTGCGATCGGGCCCTGCAACGCCAGCGACAGCACGACGATCTGGGCGTTGTGCCACAGCGCGTCGTGGAACAGCTTGTCCTGGAAGATCGTGACGTAGTTGTCGAACCCGACGAAGTTCGTCGGCGGCCCGAACCCCTTCCACCGGTAGAAGCCGTAGTAGGCGGCCATCGCGACCGGGGCGATCACGAAGCCGAGGAACATCAGGACCGCCGGGCCGGACAGCGCCGCGATCTCCAGCCGCTGTGCCCAGCCGATGCCGCGCCGGCGGCGCCGGGCCGGCGATGGCGCGGTGACGCCACCCCCGGCCCGGACACGCGTGCCCGGTGTCACTGCCACCAAGCCCCTCAGCCCTTCTTGGCGGCGTCGTTGACGGCCTGGATGATCCCGGCGACGTCGCCCTTGCCGGCGAGCAGGTTCACCACGCCGACGTTCAGGGCGTTGCCGACGTTCTGGCCGTACAGGGTGTCCAGCCACTGCGACACGTACGGCGCCTTGTTGTACGCGTCGAGCACCGCCTTCAGGTACTCCTCGGTGACCGCGCCCTGGGCGTCCTTGTTGACCGGCGGCGCGTTGAAGGCCTTGTAGTAGCCCTCCTGCACGTCCTTGGTGAGGATGTAGTTCAGGAAGTCGGAGCACTCCTTCGGCGCGTCGGCCGCGCAGGAGTAACCGTCCGCGCCACCCATCACCGCGGCCGGGTCGCCCTGCCCGCCGGGCACCGACGGGAACGGGAACCAGCCCAGGTCGGGCAGCGGTTTGGTGTCCTTGGTCAGGGACGCGATCACGCCCGGGTTCCAGGCGCCCATCAGCTCCATGCTCGCCTTGTGGTTGGCGATCAGGCCGGCCGAGCTGCCCGCGCCCTGCTGCGCCGAGGTGGTCAGGAAGCCCTCCTGGAACGGCTTCGTGTCGGCGAAGGCCTTCAGGTTCTCCCCCGCCGTGGTCCAGCAGGGGTCGCTGAAGTTCTTGTCCTTGGCGGTCGCGTCCAGGGTGGCCGGGCTGCAGGCGCGCAGGGCGAAGAAGTAGTACCAGTGGGCGGCGGGCCAGGCGTCCTTGGCGCCCAGCGCGACCGGCGAGCCGGCCGCCTTGAGCTTGGTGACCGCCTGGTTGAGGTCGTCCAGGCTGGCCGGTGTGGAGGTGACGCCGGCCTTGGTGAACAGGTCCTTGCTGTACCAGAGACCGCCCGGGAGGATCGCGACCGGCACCGCGTACGCCTTGCCGTCGACCTGCCCGGTCTTGAGCGCCGCCTCGCCGACCGCCTGCTTGGTCTCGGCGCTGATGTCGCCGGTGATGTCCTTGAGCTGGCCGGCCTCGACCATCGCGGCCATCTTGCCGCCGCCGCGCTGCAGGAAGATGTCGGGCGCGGAACCGGAGTTCAGCGCGGTCTGCAGCTTGCCGTCGAGGTCCTCGTTCTGCAGCTGCTGGATCTTGATCTTGACGTTCGGGTGGGCGGTCTGGAAGTCGGCCACCGTCTTCTCCCAGAACGCCTTGCCCGGCCCGGTCGTGGCGTTGTGCCAGAAGTCCATCGTGACGTCGCCGCCGGCCTCGGCGCCGCCGTCGTCCCCGCCGGAGCAGGCGACCAGACCCAGGGCGGTCAGCGCCGCCACCACGGCCACCGCAAGGTGCCTCTTCGGTGCCATATAAGCCCACCTCTTCGTACCGAAAGTTTCGGAATGTTTCAGAAAGATGGCGCTCAAACTATGAAGAGGCGAACTACGGTGTCAAGATGTCACGCAGGACGAAAATAAGCGTGATGTGCGGCGAGGAGGTGCCGAAACAATCGGCCGGGAATTCCGAAACTTACGACGGCAGCAGCGCGGCAAGATCACCGAAGGCGCCGCGATGGGCGCTGATCACCTTGGCCAGCGACTTCCGGAAGGCCGCCACGTCGACGTCGTTGAACCGGCTGCCCTGCTGCGTGGCCAGGGTGGTCTTCTCCTCGGTGGCCGCCGCCCAGAGCCGGATCTCCTCCTCCTGGGCGAGGACACCGGCCTGCATGATCGCGTCGCGGAGGTCGGCCGGCCGGTCCGCGAGCCAGGTCGCACCGGCCAGCAGCACGTCGACGCCGTGCTGGTGGCGGCTCCAGGAGAAGTACGGCGCGTGCGCCTGGTGCTTCTCGGTCAGGTAGAAGACGACGCTGTTCTCGGCGCCGTCGACCAGGCCCTGCTTCAGCGCGGACCCGACGTCGTTGGTGGCCAGCGGCACCGCCGTGGCGCCCAGCGCGTTGATCATGTCGATCGACGCGATGCTCTGCGGCACCCGGATGCGCAGGCCCTTGAGGTCGGCGGGGGCGTGGATCGGGCGTACCCGGTTGTAGAAGTTGCGGTCCCCGGCGTAGAAGAAACCGAGCATCACCAGGCCGTGCTCGGCCAGGATCGCCGCGCACCGGCGGCCGAACTCGCCGCGCATGCTGTCCAGGCATTGGTCCCGGCCGGTGAACGCGTACGGCAGGCTGGCCACCGCGAGCCGCTTGTCGTACGCCGTGAGGTTCGCCAGCAGCGTCTTGCAGAAGGCCAGCTTGCCGGTCCGCAGCATCTCCGCCATGCGCTGCTCGTCGCCGAGCTGCCCGCCGGGTTTCACCGTCACCCGGCACCGGTTCCCGGTCAGCTCGGCGACCTTCGTGGCGAAGAACTGCTCCGCGGCCACCATCGGGCTGGTCGCCTGCACCGACTCGCCGAGCAGCACGTCCAGGGTCTCGGCCGGGCCGCCGGAGGACGATCCGCCGCAGCCGGCCGTCAGCCCGGAACCGCCGGCGACCGCCAGCACCGAGGTCAGCAGGCTGCGACGATCCACACGCTCACGGTAGTGGAGCCGGCCGTCTCAGGCCGGGGTGATCGCCATTCCCGACCCGGCCAGCCACGCGGTCAGGTCGGCCGCCGGAAGCGGGCGGCTGATGTGGTACCCCTGCGCCTCGTGGCAACCCAGCTCGCCCAGCGTGCGCAGCGCGCTCTCGGTCTCCACCCCCTCGGCCACCACCCGCAGCCGCAGGTTCCGGGCCAGGTCCACCACCGCGCGCACGATGGTCTCGTCCCGCGCGTTCTCGCACATCCTCATCACGAAGCTCCGGTCGATCTTCAGTTCGTGCGGCGGCATGTCCCGCAGATGGGCGATCGACGAGTACCCGGTGCCGAAGTCGTCGATCGAGATGTTGACGCCCTGCTCCCGCAGCCGCGCCAGGACCTTCCCGGCACGCGACAGGTCGGCGATCACCGCACTCTCGGTGATCTCCAAGGTCAACAGCTTCGGCGGTACGCCGTGAGCCGCCAGCGCCTCGGCGATGACCTCCGGGAACGTGTCGTCGGTCAGCGACCGGGCCGGGATGTTCACCGACACCGGCAGCTCGTGGCCGAGCCTCGTCCACGTGCTGATCTGGGCCAGCGCCTGGTCCAGCACCGCGGCGGTGACCAGGTCGATCAGGCCGCTGTCCTCGGCCAGCGGGATGAACGTGTCCGGGCCGAGCAGCCCCCGCACCGGGTGCTGCCAGCGCACCAGCGCCTCGGCGCCGCACGGCAGGCGGGTGCTCACGTCGACCTTGGGCTGGTAGAACACCACCAGCTCGCCGCGGCCGATGCCCTGCCGCAGCTCGCTCTGCAGGGCCAGCCGGCTGGTGTCGCCGCTGTCCTGGTCCGGGTCGTAACCGGCCACCCCGCCGTGCCGCCGCTTGGCCGCGTACATCGCGACGTCGGCGTGCTGCAGCAGCTCCGCCGGGTCGTGGCCGTCCCGCGGGTACGACGCGACACCGATGCTGGCGTCGATGTCGACCAGCAGGCCGCCCAGCATGATCGGCCGGCGCAGCGCCGCCAGGATCCGCTGCCCGGCGGCGATCGCCTCCGGGTGGTCCGGGGCGGCCGGCAGGATCAGCGCGAACTCGTCGCCGCCGAGGCGGACCACCACGTCGTCGGCGCGGCAGCCCTCGACGAGCCGGTTCGCCACCTCGACCAGCAGCTCGTCACCGGCGTGGTGGCCGAGCGTGTCGTTGACCTCCTTGAACCGGTCCAGGTCGATCAGCAGCAGACTGAACGGCTCCTCGGCCTGCCGGCCGAACCGGACCGCGGCGTCCAGCTCACGGTGCAGCTTCGCCCGGTTGCCGAGCCCGGTCAGCGGGTCGTGGGTGGCCTCGTGCAGCCGGTTCGCCGCCTGCCGCTCGGCCCGGCGCTGATAGCCGACGAGCACCGTCGCGCACACCGCGAACAGCGCCGCCACCACCGCGATGGTGGCCAGCGCGATCGCCTGCAGCACGTCGGCCCGCCGGTTCACCTCCTGCAGGTACTCGGTGAGCTGCCGCTGGTGGTCGTCGCCGATCCGCAGCACGTTGTCCCGCAGCGGCGCGAACGTCATCGAGGCGAGATCGGTGTAGCCGTCGACGTCGGCGCCGCTCTCGGCGTGCGTCATGATGTCGAGCACGATCCGGTTGTAGTTCTCGTAGCTGCCGCGGATGGCGTCCAGCTCGGCCCGGTCGATCCCGTTGTTCTGCTGCAGCCAGTCCAGGTTCGCCCGGGCCCCGCCGAGCGTCTCCGCCAGCTGGTCGCGCCGGTACTCGGTGCCCTTGGTCGTCAGGTACTGGCGCAGCGCCGCGTCCTCCGCGTTGATCTGCACGGAGATGCCGTTCAGCTTCTGCGTGACCGTCTGCACCCGGCGTACCTCATCGGTGGTGGTGACCGTCCCGGTCGTCGCCATCGTCGCCGCGACCGCCAGGGTCACGATGCCCACGGCGGTGCCGGCGATCGCCGACCGGGCCGTCGCCGGGGCCTCCACCAGCCGGCTCCACCGCTTGCGCACCGTCCCATCACCCGTCACGAGCTGTCCTTCGGCCCCGCGCCGAACGACCTGACCGATCCGGGCGGTCCCCACCCCAACCGCAACCGGGGTGGGTCAGGCCTTCGTCTCGATCTCGGCGCGCATGCCCGGGAAGTCGCCCTTCACGTCCACCGCGGTCTCGTAGAAGAACAGGAACAGTCCGACGCTGCCCTCGTCGGCCCAGCCGCACAGCGTCAGATCGTCCTTGCCGATCACGCCGCTGCCGCACTGCGCCACCCCGTCGAGCTGACCCGTGCTGGCCTCGGAGACGCTGGTGAGCTGATACGTCTTGCTGAACGACTGGAACATGGTGTCCAGCATGATGCGCGGGTCGTCGATGTCGACCTCGGCGGCCAGCGCCACCGTCATCTTCTTCTTCGAGAGTGAGCCGTAGACGGCCCCGAACGCGTTCGCCGCGCCCGGGTAACCCTCCAGCTCCTTCTCCATCCCGGTGGTGAGCGAGTCCAGCTCCGGCAGCTCGATCTTGGGCTGGCCGTTCAGCGTGGCCGGCTCCTTGACCGTGATCCGGTCCTTGCCCGGCGCCTCGGACGGACCGGCGCTCGGGCTCGGGCTCGCGCTCTGTCGCTGCGAGACGTCGCTGCCCTTCTTGTCGTCGGAGCGGTCACCCGCGAGGTAGATCACGGTGCCGCCGCCGATCACCACGACCAGCGCGATCGCCACCGACAACAGGGTGATCGCCGCGGTCCGCGACCGGGCCGGCGGCGTCATCGGGTAGGACGGCTGGGCGTACGCCGGCGGGGCGTAGGTGGGCGGACCGTACGCCGTCGGAGGGTAGCTGGGCGGGCCGTAGGCGGGCTGCTGACCCTGGACGAACTCGGTCGGCTGGGGCGAATGGTACGGATCGACGGGTGGCGGGAGCGGCTCACCCGGCGGCGGATAGGGTGGCTGTCCGGGGGGCGGGGGGTAGGTCATCGACGCTCCAGTATTCGAACCGACGCTGGATACTACCGGCGTGAGGGGCGTCTCAGCTCCTCGCCGTCACCCCTCCGCCGGCGCTGACGCCCTCGGGATCAGAACTCGTCGACCCGCGACGCCTGCCCCGGACACGACGTGTCGATGGCCAGCTTGATCACCTCGTTGGCGGTGGCGTAGTCGACCGGCAGCCCGTCCCGCGACGCCATCCGCTGGGTCCCGTCGACGACGTCCTCGCTCGTCGCGCCCTTGGCCAGCGCGCCGCAGACCGTGTCGGCGATGGTCTGCAGCTCCTCGTCGGCACGGCCGGTGGCCAGCTCCGGCAGCTTCTCCCGGAACACGCTCACGAACGCGTACATCGAGGTCTGCGGAGGTGTGGTCGTCGCCCCGGCCGCCGGGTCGAGCACCGGCTCGGCCACCGGCGCCGTGGTCTCGGCCGCTTCCGTGGGGGTCGTGGTGGCGGTCCCGGCCGGAGGCGCCGTCACGTCGGCTGCCGGGGTGTTCACGTTGACCGTGCATCCGCTCAAGGCGACCATCGTCGCCATCAGGATCACTGTCGGCCAGCGTTTCTGCATCATGGTCCATTTCTCGAGATCTTCACTGGTTGGCGCTGGCGACGGTAGCCGACGCCCGCCAGCCGTCCCGGATCATCATCGCCGCGATATCCGCCGGAAACAGTCCCTCACTAGCGTGCTGGCCAGCGCCTTCCCCGGCGTGCTCGCGCTCCGAGGTGCCGTGGAGGACGCCATGAACCTGCTCCTGCTGACCGACAGCAACGCCGACGTGCTGCCCGCGCTGGACCTGCTGCCGCACACCGTCCGGATCGCCGGGCGGGGTGACCGGTCCGAGGCCGCCAAGGCGCCCGACGTGACAGCGGTCCTGGTCGACGCCCGGGACCAGCTGACCCAGGCGCGCGCCGCCTGCCGGCTGCTCCGCGGGACCCGGCCGGACGTGCCGCTGATCGCAGTCGTGCACGAGGCCGGCCTGGTGTCGGTCGCCACCGACTGGGGTGTCGACGACTTCGTCCTGACGACCGCCGGCCCGGCGGAGGTGGCGGCCCGGCTGAGCCTGGCGGTGAGCCGGCGCGGGGCGCAGACGGCGACCGGGCAGGACGTCATCCGGATCGGTGACCTGGCCATCGACCCGCACAGCTACACGACCCGGCTGCGCGGCGAGTCCCTGGCGCTGACCTACAAGGAGTTCGAGCTGCTCCGGTTCCTCGCCCAGCACCCGGGCCGGGTGTTCAGCCGGGATCAGCTGCTGCGGGAGGTCTGGGGTTACGACTACTTCGGCGGCACCCGTACGGTCGACGTCCACGTCCGCCGGCTCCGCGCCAAACTCGGGCCGCACTCGGAGTCGATGATCGGCACCGTCCGGCAGGTCGGCTACAAGTTCGTCACCCCCGCGGCCGGGGGCTCACCGGCGGCCGCCGAAGCGCGCGCGATCTACGAGGACGCGATGCGCGCCCCCGCCGGTCACTCGCCGGTGCGGGCGGCGGCGAACACGATGGTCCGGCTGAACCCGGTGCCGTCCACCTGATAGGCGTAACAGCCGGGCCCGGCGACGGTGGTGGTGCCGGGCAGATCGCTGTTCTCGCTGGTGAGGACCACGAAATGCCCGCCGTCCCGGGACTCCCCGCGATAGGAGAACTTCGCGCTCGCGGCACCCGGCCCGTCGAGGCGGGCGGCCCGCAGCAGCACCGGCCCGGTGTACCCGGCGGCGATCCACCGCACCTTCTTCTCGTAGCTGCCGTCCGCCTGCCGGTCGGCGGGCCGCAGGTCGAGGACCGTACCCTCGCCGAAGTAGGTGGCGACCGGATAGACCGGCCCGTCCCCCAGCACCTGTGGGGCCGCCTGCCCGGGGCCCGCCCACGGCTGCGGCGCCGTCACCGGGCACGGCGCCCCGGCCGCCACCGTGGGCCACCGGAGCGGTGGCACGGCTGGTGACGCCACCGGAGGCTCCGGCGGCGAGCCGTCACAGGCCGCGGCGCCCAGCAGCGCCAGCACCGCGGCGTACCCTCGAATCGCTCCCCGCATAGCCGCGAGTATCGCGCCCCGCAGTGACTGCCGCCACTGTCTTCACGGGCGCCAGGTGGCCTGCCGCCACCAGAACGGCGGCTGCGACCGTACGAACACCGACCGGCCGGGTGTGCGGTCTCTCGGGAGAAATCGTCAAGTCGAGGACGGCGCCTGCCGACGTGACGAGCCGTGACGAATCCGCGCCCTTCCTCCCACCGGGTCCGCTGGGCGACGCTGCTCGCCGTGGCCGGGGCCGGCTCCGTGACCCTGTACCCGCGCCGGGACTTCCGCCTCGGGCGGGGCGAGTCCTACCGCTGGCGGATCCGCCCCGCGGCGGCGGGCGAGTGGTCCCCGTGGCGCGCGTTCCGCATCGCCACGACCACCCCCGGCTCCCTCAACATCGAGGACGTCTCCCGTACGGTCGTCCTGCCACCGTCGCAATGGCAGCGGATCACCGCGGTGCTCGCCGACCCACCGCGCTTCTGGCCCATCTTCCAGGCCGCCCGGCAACAGACGGGCGACACCCCGATCGAGATGCGGACCGCGGACTGGGAGACCGTGATCGCCTCGATCGCCGAGCGCGCCTCGGCGATCGACGACGCCGTCCTCTGGCAACTCGCCGACGCCCTCTCCGCGCAGGTGGGCGGCCCACCCCACCCGACCATGGGCTTCCCCCGTGCCTGACCGCGGAGCCGGCCGGCGACACGGCGCCGGTGTGCACCGCATCCTGGTGCATGCCGGGTTCGCCGTGCTGGTGCTCGGCGCGGTGGCCGCGTGGGCTTTCGGTGGCCTGGCCGGACGACTCGCTGTGGTGACGGTGGCCGGCGCGCTGCCGGCGGCCGGGATCGCCGTGGGGATGCGGATCAACCGGATCGTCAACCGCACCGCCTGGTACCTGCTGCTCGCGGCGTCGGTGCTGTTCACGGTCTTCAACTACCTGTGGTTCGTGGAGCTCGGTCTCGGCCGGGACGCCGGGGCCCACGGCCCGGCGACCCTGGTGCTCCAGGTCTTCGCCTACGGCAGCATCATGCTGGCGGCGTTGCAGGTGATCCGCAGACACGGTGACGGCGACCGTAGCGGCGTCATCGACGCGGCCCTGCTCGGCGTCGGCCTGATCACCCCGGTGTGGGAGTTCGTGTTGCGCCCGCACCTGCTCGCGCTGGACGTGCAGGGCCCCGACCAGGGGATCTATCTGCTGAAGATGCTGCTGCTGACGGGCACTCTGGGCGCGCTGCTGCGGATCGCGCGGACCGCCGGCACCGCCCGCACGTCGTTGATCTACTTCTTCATCAGCATCGGCGCGACCGTCGTCAGCGTGGTGTCGTCGTTGTTGTCGGCCCGGCCGGGAAGTGACTACTACTCGCCGTTCGTGGATCTGTTCGCGATGATCGGCTATCTGGCGCTGGCCGCGGCGGCGCTGCACCCGAGTTCCACCGAGTTCACCCAGCCGGCCGGGTGGCGCCGGCGCCGTCTGCGGCCGGTGCGGCTGTCGCATCTCGGGCTGGTGCTGGCGATGGTGCCGATCGTCGGTGGCGTTCCCGAGCTGTTCGGCGGCACTGCCGACACCATGCTGCTGACGTTCGGCACGCTGATGGTGATCCCGCTGGTCGTCTCGCGGATCGGGCTGCTGATGGCGGAACGGACCGCCGACCAGGAGGCGTTGCGCTACCAGGCGCACCACGACGAGTTGACCGGGCTGGTCAACCGCCGCCGGTTCTTCGCCCTGCTGGAGGAGTCGGTCCGGTCCGGGGCCGGGGTCGCCGTTCTCTACTGCGATCTCGACCGGTTCAAGGCGATCAATGACGAGCACGGCCACGAGGCGGGCGACGAGGTGCTGCGGGTGTTCGCCGGCCGGCTGCGCGGCACGCTGGGCGCTGAGGACATCGCGGCCCGGATCGGCGGCGACGAGTTCCTGATCCTGGGCGCCGGCACGACGGCAGGTGACGCGGACGTGCTGCGGCGCCGGATCGAGGACGCGGCGACGGCGCCCGCCGTGTGGCAGGGGCAGGAACTGTCGTTCGGGGTGACCGTCGGGGTTGCGTACGGGAGTGGCACGGACCTGAGTGCGGACGGGCTCATGTCGGCCGCGGACGCCGACATGTACCGGCACAAGACCGCGCGGCGGGCCGCCCCGCCCGAGGCCACGAGCCGCCGGCAGGCGAACGCGGCGTGATCTCACCGGCGCGTCGCGCCCGTTCGCGTCACGGGCGGCAGGCGACGGCCAGCGCCTCCAGCTCCTGCATCAGGCGCTCGGTGCGGTCGGCGCCGAACGCGGCCGCCACCTCGGCGTGATGCTCGGCGGCCCGGCGGTCCAGCCGGGCCACCAGGTCGCGGCCGAGGTCGGACAGGTAGACGGCGACCCGCCGCCGGTCGGCGGTGTCCTGGCGGCGATAGGCCACGGCGCTGTCGACCAGGCGGTCGACCGCCTTGGTCAGGGTGGGGTGCGGCATCAGCACCGCCTCGGCCAGGTCGGTCATCGCATGACCGCGCCCGTCGGAGAGCGCCCGCAGGATGCGCCACTGCTCGACGCTGACGCCTCGGCGGCCAGCCCGGCCGCCAGCTGCCGGTTGCCGTCGCGGGTCTGCGAATTCCCCTACCTCAACCCCGTCACCGGCCCGTTCCACATCGAGGGCGCCGAGCCGGGTGACACCCTGGCCGTGCACTTCGCCGAGATCACACCGGCCCGCGACTGGGCGGTCTCCTCGACGTTCCCGCACTTCGGGGCACTGACCACCACGCACGCCACGGCCATGCTGCACCCGGCGCTCGACGAGGTGGTCTGGCGTTACGACGTCGACGTCGCCGCGGGCGTCGTGCGTTATCACGCCCGGCGCGGCGACTTCAGCGTCGAGCTGCCGAATCGGCCATGAACACCGTGCTCATCGTCGACGTGATCAAGGGCGTGACCACGGCCAACCCGCGTTTCGAGAACGACGAGGCACTGATGTCGGCGGGTTCGGCGCGCCCACTGGAGGACGCCTACCGGATGAGCCAGCACGACCTGGTGACCTGGACGGCGGACCTGGCCGGGCTGGACCCGCCGGACGCGTACCAGCTGATCAGCCAGGCCGGGGAGGCTCCGGTCGGCAACGTCTGCGACCCCAACTACACGATGCTCGCCAAGGTCGCCAAGCGCTATCTGGGTGCGGCGGAGGCGTACGGGGGTGTCCACGGCCGGCTGCGCGCCGTGGCGCTGAACCATCTCTCCTCGCCGGAGCTTTAAGGGCCGGGCGTCCCGTGCCGATGCGGTGGGTCATGACCCGCCGGATGCTCATCCCCTATCTCGCGTTGGCCGGACTCGCCGCCACGGCGGCGGGTCTGACGTCCGGGAGACCGGCCGGCGATCTGCTGTACTTCGGCGCGTACTCGGGCATCGTGGCTCTCGTCTGCTGGTCGGCGGTGAGCCGGCGCCGCAGCGGCGACCGGCTGCCCTGGCTGTACGTCGCACTGGGGCAGGTCGCCTGGCTGGCCGGGGATGCCGTCCACCCGATCAGCACGCTGCTGCAGCGGCCGGACGACGGATCGGCGTCGGCGGTGCTGTGGACCATCGGCTATCTGGCCTACGGCGCGGCACTGGTCGCGATGGCGCGGCGCCGGGCGGGACGGTGGCTGCGGCCTGCCGTCCTGGACATGCTCACCTTGACCGTGGCGTCGTCGATCGTGATCTGGGTCGTCTTCGTCTCGCCGTACCTGGCGGAACTGATCATGGACCCGCTCGGCGCCTACCTGTACGTGCTGAGCCCGCTCGGTGACATCGCCATCCTGGCAGGGGTGTTGCTGCTGGTGCTGTCGCCGGGCCGGCGAACCGGCGCGACACGGTTGCTGCTGCTGTCGGCCGTCCTGCGGATCATCGCGGACCTGGGCTCCAGTTTCATCCCCTCGCTGGAGCTGGCCATGGCGGTCGGGACCGGTGTGATCCTGCTGAGCAACGCCCTGCTCGTCGCGGCCGCCCTGCACGTCAGCAGCGGCGAGCTGACCGTCACGGCCCGCCAGGCGCCCACCCTGCATCCCGCCCGGATCTGGTTCCTCGGGGTGGGCCTGCTGACCGCGCCGGCGGTCCTGTTCGCCCGCCACGAATACATCGAGTCCGAGCGCGCCCTGCTGTTCGCCGCCACGGTCGCCATCGCCGGGTTCATCCTGGCCCGGTTCGCCACCGCGCTGCGGTCACTGGAACAGGCCGAACGCACGCTCAGCTACCGTAGCCGCCACGACGCGCTGACCGGGCTGCTGAACCGGGCCGCGCTCGGCGACGAACTCGACGCCTGCCCGCCCGGTTCCACCGTCCTGTACCTCGACCTCGACGGCTTCAAAACGGTCAACGACACCGCCGGTCATGCCGCCGGCGACACGATCCTGCAGACGGTGGCCCGGCGCCTGAAGTCCGCCGTACGGGAATGCGACCTGGTCGCCCGCCTCGGCGGCGACGAGTTCGCCGTCATCCTGACCGGCCTCGGCAGCGCCGACGGCATCCGGGTCGCCGACCGCATCCTGCACGACGTGGCCATGCCCGTCGACCACGAGGGCAGCTGGTACACCGTCGGCGCCAGCATCGGCATCGCCGGCACCGACGGCACCGACACCGACTGGCGGCCGGCCGCCCTGCTGCGCGCCGCCGACACCGCCATGTACCAGGCCAAACGACAGGGCCGCAGCCGGTGGATCCTCGCCGGCACTCCCGCCTGACACCGCATCCGTCAGTGCGGCAGCTCTCGGAGCCGTCGTCATGGCGGTCCTGGCCGGCGGCGGCCTCCACACCGGGCCGGGGCTGTGGCACCGCCGGGGGAAGTATTCACCCCTCACCCGGAAACGGACCTGACCTCCCCTGGCGGTCGCCCCCGGCGTCCGGTCCACTGTCCTGACTCGCGGCCAGGACTTTGGCGAGACCTTCGGCGATCGTACGGGACTCGTGCCCCGTCATCCGGTCGGTGAAATGCCGCCGGATGCCGTCGAGATAGGTCGGCGCGGCGGCTTTGAGCCGTTCCCGTCCCGCCTCGGTGAGCGTCGCGTAGGCGGACCGCCGGTCGTCGGGGTTGCTCTCCCGTGACACCAGGCCGGCCGCGGCGAGGGCATCGACAACCCGGCTGACGCGGGTGCGGCTCACCACCGCCCTCTGCCCGAGCTCGCCCATGCTGAGTCGCCTGCCGGGCGCATAGTTGAGTTCCAGGAGTACGTCGTACCAGGTCAGAGGTAACGCACAGGCGGCCTGAAGTTCCCGGTCGAGAACCGGGACGAGTGCCGCGTGCACTCGCAGCAGGGCGGCCCAGGCGGCCACATCGGTGTCGCTCATCACCGCAGCCTAGTCAAATCTTGTGCGTGCGCACGCATCGGAGTAAGAATGTGCGTGCGCACGCATTCAAATTGGTTCGGGAGGAACGCCATGACACTGCTGCACATCTCCGCCTCACCCCGCGGCCCGCGCTCCGAGTCACTCGCCGTGGCCACCGCTTTCCTCGACACCGCCCGAGAGGTGAACCCGGCACTGCCGATCGACGAGTGGGACCTCTGGGACGGGACCCTGCCCGCCTTCGGGCCCGACGCCGTCGCCGCGAAGATGGCCGTCTTCGCCGGTGAACAGCCGTCCGGTGACGCTGCCCGCGCCTGGGGCTCGGTGACCGCCACGTTCCGCCGCTTCGACGCCGCCGACACCTACCTGTTCAGCGTGCCGATGTGGAATTCCGGCGTGCCCTACATCCTCAAGCAGTTCATCGACGTGGTCAGCCAGCCGGGCCTCGCCTTCGGCTTCGACCCCGCCCAGGGCTACTCCGGGCTGCTGCGCGGCAAGCGCGCCGCCGTGATCTACACCAGTGCGGTGTACGGTCCGGACCGCGGTCCCGCTTTCGGCGCCGACTTCCAAGCGCCCTACTTCGAGGAGTGGCTGCGCTGGACCGGCGTGACCGACATCAGCCCGATCCACTTCCGCCCCAACCTGGTGACCGCCGACGCGGACACCGCCCGGCGCGAAGCACACGCCCAAGCCCGCGAGACCGCGAAACTCCTCACCGCCGGCATCTGACCCGCGTGGTCCCGGAACCCTCCACGGGCTGCCGGACCACCCGGTGCCGGCGCGCGCTCGCCACCCGCCGCCGGGTCACGGTGACCGGCGCCGACCCCGGACGGCGGGACGGGGCGGCCCGGGAAATGCCGGCGTCCACCTCGGCGTCCGGGGGTGCGGCGATGACCAGCGTCTACGCGGCCACCAAGGCGGCGCGGACCGCCGCGGCCCGGTCCTGGGCCACCGGGCTGGCGGCCGGGGGCGGACCGGCACCCCGGAGGAGGTGGCCGCGGTGGCTCTGTTCCTGCTCTCCGACGACGCCTCGTACGTCACCGGCGCCCCGTTCGCCGCCGACGGCGGCCTGCTCCGCCGTGGAGACACGTAACCATCAGTAGTCGTCGTGCGGCGGGAAGGCGCTTGCGGCGCGGCGATCTCGGTGTAGGCGCCGGGGCTCATGTTCTCGCGGCCCCACGGGCTGATGCCGTGGCTGCGACGCGGTCGGCTTCCCTCCGTCGAGCGCAACCGAAATCATGGAGACCCGGAGGAGAGGTCACCACCTCGGCAATCGGTGGCGTCACTCGCCGTGACGAGTCACCGGCTCCGCGCGGGGACTCGGGCCCGGCACCATGGGAGCAGCCGGCTCGGCGGCTGCCGGAGAGCCACCGGGAAGGCGCGGGTCGAGCAGGCGCAGCACCGCACCGAAGATCACCGCGATCACCACCACCGCCGTCAGGTTGATCAGCACCGCCGGGTAACCGAACTTCGTGACGTCGGTGAAGGGGTACGGGTACCAGTCGGTGATCGCGCCGTGGGCCAGGGTGTACGTCAGCCAGGCGACCGGCCACAGGACCGCCCACGCCAGGGTGCGGGCGTCCATCCGGGAGCGGGGGCCGAACAGCAGCCAGCCGAGCAGCGCCCACCACGGGGCCACGTAGTGGAAGCCGAGGTTGGACCACCAGCCCGCGCCGGTCGGGTTGGCGGCGCCGGCCAGGACCGTCGCGTAGACCAGGCCGGTGATGACGATGCCGAGGACGGCGTCGAGGCGGACGATCCGCCACAGCCGGCCGTCGCGGTGCGGGTTCACGGTGAGGGTGACCGCGACGATCAGCAGCAGGATGTTGCTCTGGATGGTGAAGTAGCTGAACAGCCGGACGAAGCGGGTGACCACCGGCTGCACCACGCCGTCCGGGCCGGGTGCGCCCTGGGCGGTCAGCACGATCTGGGTGATCAGTGAGGCGACGACGATCAGCGCGAGGGCGCCGTGCCAGAGGCGGGATGTCATGGGGCTGCTCCACCACGTCGATGATCTTGCCGGGCGGGAGCCTAACAGGACTTCGGGAGCCGTACCGTAACCGATAGCCCGGGGTGAGCGTCGCCGAGCGTGACCGTGCCGCGATGCCGGCGCACCAGCTCCCGGACGATGGCGAGGCCGAGGCCGGAGCCGCCCGCATCGCGGGCCCGGGCGTCGTCGAGGCGGGTGAACCGCTGGAACACCCGCTCCCGGTCGGCCGCCGGGATGCCGGGCCCGTCGTCGGCGACCACGACGACCAGTTCGTCCCCCTCGCGGAAGGCGGCGACCCGGACCCGGGAGCGTTTGTGCCGCACCGCGTTGTCCAGAAGGTTCGTGATCACCCGGGCCAGCGCGTCGGGCTCGGCCAGCGCCGGGAGCGGTGCGCCGGGGTCGTCGAACTCGACGTCCGGGTAGCGTTCGGCGGCCTCCCCGACGAACTGGGCCAGGTCGATCTCCTCGAGCCGGGTGGTGATCACGCCCTCGTCCGAGCGGGCCAGCAGCAGCAGGTCGTCGACCAGCCGGGACAGTCGTTGCACGTCGGCGAGCAGGTCGTCGGCGAGTTCCGGCCAGTCGGTGTCGTCCGGCAGGTGCTGGGCGACCTCGAGTTCGGTGCGCATGTTGGTGAGCGGGCTGCGCAGCTCGTGGGCGGCGTCGGCGACGAAGGCGCGCTGCCGCGCGCGGGCGGCGTCCAGGCGGTGCAGCATGTCGTTGAGGGTGACGGCGAGGCGGTGCACCTCGTCCTTCGAGTCGGGTACGGGCAACCGCCCGGCCCGCGTCCCTCCGGTGATCTCCTCCGCTCCGGCCCGGAGCGCGTCCACCGGGCGCAGGGCCGCGCCGAGCGCCCGCCACTGCCCCGCCGCCAGCAGCACCACCAGCAGCGGGAACCCGATGAGCAGGCTGATCCCGAGCACGTGCACGCTCTGGGTGATCTGTTCGGTGGACCGGGCGACCAGGATCCGCACCGGCGCGCCGGGCGGGCCGGTGGTGACCTGGACGACCCGGACGTCGCCCTGGTCGCCGATCCGGTACCCGGGGATCTTGATGCCGTGCCCGTCCCGCAAACCGTCCAGCTCGGCGCGGCTCAGCATCGGGGTCATCGCGTCGGCGGTCCGCGACCGGGCCACCACGGCGCGATTGCCGTCGATGACCTGCACCTGCACGCCCGGGTCCACGTTGATGACCGCGGGCAGCGAGTTCTGGCCGATCAGGGCGGCGACGCCGCGGGCGGTGGACATCGCCTCGCTGTGCACCGAGCGGATCTGCGCGTACCCGAGCACCAGCACCAGCAGCGCGCCGCCGGCGGCCAGGCCGAGCACCAGGCCGGTCGCGGAGACCAGCAGCAGCCGGGCCCGCAGGCTCAGCTCCCTGAGGCGGGCCATCTAGCCGCCCGGGGAGACGACGGCCAGGCGGTACCCGGCGCCGCGGACGGTCTCCAGCCGCTCCCGGCCGATCTTGCGGCGCAGGTAGCCGGCGTACACCTCGACGGCGTTCGGCGCGGTCTCCAGGGCGGCGTCCCAGACGTGGTCGAGCAGCTCGGTCTTGGAGACGACCTGACCGGGGCGGCGCATCAGGTATTCCAGCAGGGCGAACTCACGGGCGGTCAGGGTGACCTCCTCGCCCGCGACGAGGACACGGCGTTCCGCCGGATCGAGCTCCACGTCACCGAAGGCGAGGACGACCGGGCGGGCCTGGGCGCCACGGCGCAGCAGGGCCCGGAGACGGGCGAGGAGGACGACGTACGAGAAAGGTTTCGTCAGGTAGTCGTCGGCGCCGCAGTCCAGGCCGTCGGCCTGGTCGTACTCGCCGTCCTTGGCGCTGAGCATCAGCACCGGCAGCCAGTGCCGCTCGGCGCGCAGCTGCCGGACCACCCGGTACCCGGACAGGCGCGGCAGCATCACGTCCAGGATCATCGCGTCGTACCCGCCGTGCCGGGCCATCTCGAGGCCGTCCTGGCCGTCACCGGCGATGTCCACCGCGAAACCCTCGGCCTGCAGGCCCCGCCGCAACGCAGCGGCGAGCCGCGCCTCGTCCTCCACCACCAGCACCCGCACTCCCACACCCTGCCACGTGGCGGCCGGAATGCTTAACCGGCTCTCAGTGAGTTCTCAGCGGCTCGGCGGCGGCATCCCACCCGGGCCACCGGACGGCGGCGGCCCGCCGGGACCACCCGGCGCCCCGGACGGCGCGCCGTCGCCGGTGTTCTGCCCGCCGGTCGGGGTGGTGGTGCCGTCCACGCCGACGTCGAGGGTGACCTGCACCCCGGTCATCACCGAGCCGGTGACGGTGGCCAGCTGCAGGGCCGCGGAGTCCTCGCCGAACACGTTGTCGCCGTCCAGGGACACCTGGGCGAGGTTCGTGACCGAGGCCTCGTACCCCTTTTCCTGGTAGATCGTGTCGCACATCTCCTGGGGCAGCGCCACCTGCGAGGTCGCGATCGCCTTGCTCGCGTCGGTGATGCTCGCCTGGTCGGGGTACACCTCGAAGTGGATGTGCGGCCACCGGCCGGAGTAGCAGGCCGGGAAGACGCTGGTGAAGGTCACCGTGCCGGCGCTGTCGGCGATCTGCACGCCCCGCAGGTAGTTCTCCTTCGCGATCGCCGTGGAGTAGAGGGAGTACTCCCCCGCACGGTTGCAGTGCCAGACGTAGACGGCCGCCCCGGCGTACGCCGCACCCGCTCTTGCCAGGTCTTTGATGGTGAGCGTGAGGGTCATCTTCACGCCTTCCGCCTTGCCGGTCGCGGTGCCGAAGCTGGACGTGATGTCACTGCGGATCACCCCGCTCTCGGTGAGCACGTTCGGCCCGTTGGATCCGTCGCCGGGATAGGGCCCGGCGGTCTCGTCCGGGATCTCGCTGAGCGCGTCCGTGGCCGCGGAACTGGCGCCCGGGGTCGCGGTCTGCTCGCCCGTGTCGCTGCCGCAGCCGCCGAGCCCGACGGCGACCGCGCCCAGCCCGAAGGCGCGCAGCACCTGCCGCCGGCGCATGGTGGCCAGGTCGAATCCGAGGCCCTGGTCGACGATCTCCTCGTCGGGGCGGGGCAGCGGATGCCCCTCATATTCAGCCATTACGTCTCCTTTGTCCAGTATTAGGCTATATGCAGGGAAGACCCCTAGGGGACCTTCTCAGCCGGATCACAGGCCTTCTGAAGCACGATGGGTCGCAGAGATTCGGGAGGTGGACAACGTGTCCGTATTGAGGTCCAGGCCCGCGCTCCGTTGGCTGGTCCCGTCGGCTGCGGCGCTGGCGGTCATCGGGGGCGGCGCGGCAGCCGGAACAATCGTGGCGAACGCCGACCCGGCGCTGCCCGAGCGCAGCGCCGCACAACTGCTCGTCGACCTGCAGAACGCCGACCCGGAAGGGCTGTCCGGCACCGTCGTGCAGAGCGCCGACCTGGGGCTTCCGGGCATCGCGGGGCTGCTCGGCAACGTACAGGGCAGCGGCGGGCTGACCAGCCTGATCGCCGGCAGCAACACCGCCCGCGTCTGGTACGCCGGTGAGGAGAAGGCCCGGTTCGCCCTGCTCGGCGCGACCGGCGAGACCGACGTCATCCGCAACGGGACCGACGTGTGGGTGTGGAGCAGCACCGACAACACCGGCACCCACGTGAAACTGCCCGCCTCGGTGACGGACAAGACGCCGCCGGTCGCCCCGAGCGGACTGCCCAGCAGCCCGCAGGAGGCCGCCGACGCCGCGCTCGCCGCCATCGACGCCACCACCGCGGTGACCACCACCGGCACCGCCGAGGTGGCCGGGCGGACGGCGTACGAGCTGGTGCTGAGCCCGCGCGACGACACGTCGAAGATCGGGCAGGTCCGGCTGGCGATCGACCCGGAGCAGCACATCCCGCTCCGCGTCGACGTCTTCGCCAAGAACAACACCAACCCGGCGTTCCGGGTGGCGTTCGAGCAGATCAGCTTCGCGGTTCCGGGCGACGACCAGTTCGCGTTCAACCCGCCGGCCGGCGCGAAGATCACCGAGGAGACGCTCCCGGCCGACGGCCACAAGGGCAAGCCGGACGCCACGAACGAGCAGGAGGCCGAGAAGGCCTTGGCCCAGGCCGAGAAGAGCGGTGACCTCAAGGTCGTCGGCAAGGGCTGGACGTCCATCCTGGTCACCAAGGCGCCGAAGCTGGACGAGCTGGAGAAGGCCGCCGCGTCGGCCGAGGCCGGTTCCACCCCGGGCGGCATCGAGGCCGGCAAGCTGGCCAGTGGCTTCCTCGACACCCTGGAGAAGGTCAGCGGCCCGTGGGGCAGCGGCCGCCTGCTGAACGGTTCGCTGTTCACCGCCCTGATCACCGACGACGGCCGGCTGCTGGCCGGCGCCGTCACCCCGGAGGCCCTGTACAAGGCCGCCGCCTGACAGCACCTCACCGAACCGCCGGCCCGGAACATCGGGCCGGCGGTTCGCTGCGTCCGGTAACTTCTCCGCACGTGATCGACGCCGTTCTCTTCGACCTCGACGACACCCTCGTCGATCAGCGGACCCCGGCCCGGGCTGCCCTGCTCGCCTGGGCCGCCGACCTCGGCATCAGCGACCCCGGCCTGGAACAGCGCTGGGATTCGATCTCCGAGCGGCACTACGCGCGCTACCAGAAGCGGGAGATCACCTTCGCCGGGCAGCGGCGCGAGCGGGTCCGGGATCTGGCCGGGGCCGCGCTGAGCGACCGCGAGGCGGACGCCCTGTTCGCCGGCTATCTGCGACGGTACGAGGCCGGCTGGACCGCCTTCGACGACGCGCTGCCCGCCCTGCACGCGGTCCGGGCGGCCGGGCTGGCCACGGTGGTTCTGACCAACGGCGACGAGACCCAGCAGCGCGCCAAACTGGACCGGCTCGGCCTGGCCGCCGCGGTGGACGTGCTCGTCGCCTCGTCGATGCTGCCCGCCGGGAAACCCGATCCGCGCGCCTTCCGGCACACCGCCGCGCTGCTGGGCGTCGACCCGGAACGGGCGCTGATGGTCGGTGATTCCGTCGAGAAGGACGTACAGGGCGCGCGGGCCGCCGGCCTTCCCGCGGTGCTGGTGGACCGTGCCGGCGTCCACGCCGGCGCCGGCGTGGCCCGGGTGCGGAGCCTGACCGAGCTGCCGCGGCACTACCGGCGCTGAGCGTTCACCCCAGTTGTGCCGGGTGTTCCCCCACGATCGCTACGGTGAGGCGCGCCGGTGCCGGTGGGGCACCCCGATCGCCGCTGGTGGGGACCGTTGACGAATGACGACCGCAGGACCCGGTGGCTGGGGTTCCTGGGCAGTGTGCTGGTCGTGCTCGGCGGGATCCACGCCGGTGTCGGCCCGGCGGAGGACACCACCCAGATCCCGCACCACGCCACCACGGCGATCCTGTGGCCGACCGCCGTCGTCTACCTCGGGATGACACTGCTCCTGCTGGCCTGGTGGGCGATCGGCCGGGCGCTGCCGGAACCCGGCGCGCTGATCCGGACCGGGGTGCTGTGGGCGCTGCCCTTCGCGGTCAGTGGGCCGATCTTCAGCCGGGACGTCTACAGCTATTTGGCGCAGGGCGCGATGACGGTGGCCGGGCTGGACCCGTACCGGTTCGGGCCGTCCGCCCTCGGCGGTGACCTCGCCGTCAACGTGCCGCCGATCTGGCAGGACACGCCCGCCCCGTACGGCCCGGTCTTCCTCCGCCTCGCCGGGGCCGTCACCACGCTGACCGGCGACCAGGTGTGGCCCGGCCTGATCGGGATGCGCCTGCTCGCCGTGGCCGGGACGGTTCTGATCGCGGTCACGGTGCCGCGGATCGCCCGCGCGTGCGGGGTGGATCCGGCGGCGGCGCTGTGGCTCGGCGTGCTCAACCCGCTCCTGCTGCTGCACCTGGTCGCCGACGCGCACAACGAGGCGGTGATGATCGGGCTGATGTGTGCGGGCCTGTTGCTGGCGTTGCACCGGCGGCCGGTGCTCGGCGCCGTTCTGATCACCCTGGCCGGGCTGGTGAAAGGGCCCGCGCTGGCCGGGCTGGCGTTCCTGGTGGTGCTGTGGGCGGGCCGGTCGGCCGGGCGGTTCCGCCGGCCGCGCGCGATCGGCGGGACCCTGCTGGCGGCGGTGGGGACCGCCGTCACGGTGACGGCGGTGGCCGGGACCGGGTTCGGCTGGGTTCCGGCGCTGCGTACGCCCACCCTCGCCCGCACCTGGATGTCGGTGACCACCGACCTCGGCGCTCTGTTCGGCGGCCCGGCCCGGCAGGTGTTCTGGCTGGCGGGGCTGCTCGCTGCCGGGGTGATCGCCCTCGTGCTGCTGTGGCGGGCCACCGGCCCCGGGATCGTCGCCGGCCTGGGGCAGACCTTGGTCGTTCTGGTCCTGCTGAGCCCGGTCGTGCACGCCTGGTACCTGCTGTGGGGGTTCGTGCCCCTGGCCGCGGCGGGGTCGGAGCGGGCCCGGCGGTGGGCGGCGTACGCGACACCGGCCCTGGTCCTGGTCGCGCCCCCGAACGACGTGCCGCCGGGCGTGGCCCTCGTGCTCGGCGGGGTCCTGGGGGTCGCGTGCGGGGTGCTCGTCCACGGCCTGCTGCGGGCGGTCCGCAGCGTCCGGCTGAAACCCAGCCAGCGTGTTGAGTTGGGGCGCGTATGACGGCCGAACTCAACACACCCAACGGCGTGTGGAATCGGGGCGCGTATGACGGCCGAACTCAACACGCCTGGAGCGGTGTGGGCCGGCGGGTTCCGCAGCGACACCGACCGGCTGGTGCTCATGGCTGTCTCCGGGCGTGTGAGACAGCCATGAGAACCAGCCGCACATAGATCTAGCTGTCAGGCGCGCTCGGGGCGTGGGGTGTGCGACAGCGCCTCGGGGCTCCGCCGTGGCGTGGGGAGGACGACGGCGGGGCGAACGGCGGAGGGCCGCTGGGTACGGAGGAGCGTGTAAGCGCCGGCCAGCAGGGCGGCCGCGGCGACGGCGTCGAGCCAGTAGTGGTTGCCGGTGGCGACGACGACCAGGAGCGTGATCGCCGGGTGCAGCAGCCACAGCAGGCGGTGCCGGCTCGTGGTGGCGGCGATCAGGGCGATCGCGGCGACCAGGGCCCAGCCGACGTGCAGGGACGGCATGGCCGCGTACTGGTTGGAGATCTGGTCGGTCTCCGGCGGGCCGTAGACGGCGGGGCCGTAGAGGCGGCCCAGGTCGAGCATCCCGGTCTCGGTCAGCATCCGGGGCGGCGCGAGCGGGATCAGGAAGTGGACGGCCAGCGCGCCCGCCGTGAGCAGCACGATCACGTTGCGGGTCCAGCGGTAGTGGGCGGGTCGGTACCGGTACAGCCAGATCAGGCAGAGGGCGGTGGCGGGGAAGTGGACGTACGCGTAGTAGCTGTTCGCCGCCTCGATCAGCGCGTCCCACCCGAGCAGGGTCCGCTGGACGGTGAGTTCGCTGGGCAGGTGCAGCCAGCGTTCGGTGTCCCAGATCGCCCGGGCGTTGCTGAACGCCTCGGCGACGTGGCCGTTCGCGGCGACCCGGGCCGTCTTGTAGACGAGGAACAGCGCGCCGATCAGGGCGAGTTCCCGCAGCGCACGGGGTTTTCCGGCGTGCTGTGCTGTGCCCATGCGGCTCCCCCGTCGGTCAAGGGGACCTAGCATCCAGCGATCTTGCAGTTTGCGCAAGATTCCCGGCGTACGAGTGATGTGACACGCCGTTCACGTTCGCTCGACGGCTCCGGTGGCCAGCAGCACCGCCAGGACGGCGAAGATCAGGGGCAGCAGGGTCCACGGGGCGCTCACGGCGTACCAGAGGAGAAGCGGCACCGAGACGCCCGCGGCGACCAGGCCCGCACCGACCGCCCGGCGCGTGCGCGCCGGCAGCAGGCCCAGGCAGATCCACGGCAGCCGGCCCGCCGGGACCAGCACCCGCACCGCCAGCGCCGCCGGGACCAGCGCCAGCACGACGGCAGCGCCCCGCGCGAGCAGCAGCGCCGGGGGCCACCAGTGAGCGGCCGCCGCCAGCACCGCGACCAGCGGGACACCGGCGAGCAGACCGCCGCGCAGGCCGGCGAGGAGACCGCGGACCGGCCAGGTGAGGGCGGGGGCACCGTACCGATCGGGATGGTCCGCGGCAAGCCGCCGCAAGCCGCGCATCGCCTCCCGGACCCGCAACCGCTCCGCGTCCAGCAGCGCCGTCATCCAGCGGCCCTCGGCGTCCTCCGGATCCTCAGCCAGGGCCCGGGCGGTCGCGGCGCGGGCGGCGTCCCGGCGGCCGGCGCCGCGCTCCACCTCGGCCAGGGTCATCAGGTCGGGCACCGAGTGCGGGGCGATGGCGATCGCGCGGGTCGCCGCCTCCCGGGCGCCGGTGAAGTCCCGGCTCAGGGCGAGGCAGCGGGCCAGGCAACGATGCGGCTCGGGACGGTCCGGGGCGAGCCGGACAGCCCGCCGCGCCGCGTCGGTGGCCTCCGCGCGGCGGTCGAGGAGAAGCAGGCACTCGGCGCGTTCGATGTGCACCGGTGACCGGCCGGGGGCGGCGGCCACGGCGGCGTCGGCGTACTCCAGGGCGGTCTGATGATCGCCCCGCAGCCGCCGCAGGCCGGCCAGCAGGCCCAGCAGCTCCGCGTCGGACGGCGCCTCGGCGAGGCCGTCCCGGACCGCCCGCTCGGCCTGGTCGAGGCGGCCGACGCCGGCGAGCGCCCGCGCCCGTGCCGCGGCACTCAACGGATCTTGCGCTTCTTGAGGTACGCGGCCAGGTCGTCGTACTCGCCGCTCTCGTTGGCGAACATCGCCACGTTCCGGGCCGTGCCGAACCACGCGTCGGTCGACGGCCGCACCTCCCGCGCCGCCGCCAGCATGTCCGCCTGGTTGATCATGCGGACCTCGCCGCCGGCGATGGAGTCGCGCATCGCGAACTCGGCGGCGGTCTCGCACAGGTGCGCCAGGTCCGCGCCGGAGTAGTGCTCGGTCGCCGCGGCCACCGCGCCCAGGTCGATCCCGGCGATCGGCCGGTCCCGCAGGTGGTACTCCAGGATGGCGACCCGGGCCGGCCGGTCCGGCGGCAGCACCAGCACGGTCCGGTCCAGACGGCCCGGCCGGCGCAGCGCCGCGTCGACGTCCCACGGCGCGTTGGTGGCCGCCAGCACGAACACCCCGTCGTTGCCGCCGTCCACCCCGTCCAGTTCGGTGAGGAGCTGGTTCACCACCGTACGCATCGACGACTGCAACTGGCTGCGCTTGTGGCCGAGCGCGTCGATCTCGTCCAGGAACAGCACGCACGGGGCGTGGCCGCGGGCGGACTCGAACAGGTCGTGCAGGTTGCGTTCCGAGCTGCCGATCCACATGTTGAGGACGTCGGTGATGCTCAGCGAGACGAAGGCGGCGCCCATCTCCCCGGCGACCGCCCGCGCCAGGAACGTCTTGCCGCAGCCGGGCGGCCCGTACAGCAGCAGCCCGCCGCGCAGGCTCTTGCCGAACAGGGTCCGCAGCTGGGGGTTGCGCAGCGGGCCGAGGAACGACACCTCGAGCCGCTGCTTCACGTCGGCCATGCCGCCGACGTCGTCGAGGGTGATCGCCGACCGTTCGACGTCGAACGCCCGGTCGGCTTGCCCGCGCACCGGATCCGGCGCCCCGTCGGCCCCCGCGAACCGGGGCGGCACCGAGTCGCCGAACTGCTCCTCCATCGCGGCCCAGTCGATCTCCCGCGCCGGCGGGCGTTCCGTGGTGGGCGCGGGCTCCGGAGCGGGCCCGCCGAGCGCCCGGGTCATCAACTGCTGCGCCGCCGTGTTGCCCGGCTCCCGCGCGAGGATCGCCGCGGCGTGCCCGATCGCCTCCGGGCCGCGGCCCGCGGCCACCAGCATCTCGGCCAGGTGCAGCCGCAGCGTCAGGTCGTCGGGCCGGGCCTCGACGGCCGCCAGCAGGCTGTTGATCAAGGCATCGCTCATGACAAGCGATTATGCCCGGCGCGGCCCAGCCCGCCCGCCACCCGGACGGGGTGCTCCACCGGGAACGCGAATGTGATCTGAAACTCCCCCACTCGGCCTTGTTCGCGCTGTTCCGGGGCCTGGCCAGCGGGTGACGCCGGTCCACTTTCGGCGACGGGGTGGCCACGCACGGATACGATTCGCCGAGCCGCTCCTTGTGGTTGAACGGTGACACTGCCGGGCAAGGGGCTGTCGACAAGCGACGCCGGGTCGCAGGACCGGTCCCGGCGGGAATTCGAGGTTCTGATGGCGATCACTCCGGCGGACATCCACAACGTGGACTTCCGGAAGCCGCCGATAGGCAAGCGCGGTTACGACGAGGAGGAGGTCGACGCCTTCCTGGACGAGGCCGGGCAGGAGCTGGTCCGGCTGATCGAAGAGAACGGCGCGCTCAGCGAGCGGTTACGGCATACCGGCGGCGATCCCGGGGTGGCCGTCACGACGGTGCTGAACTCCGAGGTCGCCGAGCTGACCGCCCGGCTGCGGCAGATGCGCGAGGGCCTGGCCCGGGCCGAGCACGAGGCCCGGGAGATGCAGATGCGGCTGCAGCGCGCTCACGAGGAGGCGCGGTCGGCGCCGGCCGGCCCGCCGGCCGGTGACGGTGACGTCCGGGTGCTGATGATGGCGCAGCGGACGGCGGACGAGCACGTCCGGGACGCCCAGCGCGAGTCGGCGGATCTGCTGGCCGGCGCGCGGGCCGAGGCCGACCAGGTCACCGGGGACGCGGAGCGGTCCGCGGGCGCCATCGAGGCGGACGCGCAGCGCAGCCACACCGAGGCGATGGACGATCTGGCCCGGAGCCGGGCGGCCGTGATCGAGGAGATCGCCCGCCTGGACCAGCTGGCCGTCGGCTACCGCTCGGCGCTCGGCGACCACGTCCACCGGCAGCTGCAGGACCTGGACGGGGTGCCCGGCCTGCCGGCGCTGGCCGACGGCCGCGCCTGACACGAAAGAGACCGCCGTCGGACTGCGACGGCGGTCTCCGCGGGATGATCGGCGATCAGCCCGGCCGGCGGTAACCGGCGATGGGCCCCCGGTCGATGGTCGCCATCCGCACATGGTCACCCGTGTGCGGAGCGTGCACCACCATGCCGCCTCCGATGTAGATGGAGACGTGGTGCACGTCGGAGAAGTAGAAGACCAGGTCGCCCGGCTTCAGCTCCGCGCGGCTCACCGGCGTGGTGGAGCCCCACTGATCCTTCGTGTAGTGCTCGAGGTGCACCCCGACCGATTTCCACGCCTCCTGCGTCAGACCCGAGCAGTCGTAGCTGTTCGGGCCGTTGGAGCCGAAGACGTACGGCTTGCCGATCAGGTCACACGCCTTCTGGGCGGCACGGCCGCCCTTGTCGTTCGTGTAGGTGACCGGGCAGGGGCCGGTGCGCAGCGGGCCGTCGTCGGCGTTCGCCTTGCCGTACGCGGCGATCCGGAGCTGCTGGAGCTTCGTGATCTCCTTCTCGATCGCGGTCTTCTTCTGCTTGAGGTCGGTGTCCCGGACGGTGATCTCCGACGTCATCCTGTCGACCGCGGCCTTGTCGGCGGCGTACTTGTCCCGCAGTTTGGTGACCTCGACGATCGACGCCTTGCGGTTCTGGGCGAGCTGGTCGAGAAGGGTGAGCTTCTCGGCGAACCCGTCCGGGTCACCGCTGAGCAGCGCGTTGGCCACGCTGGGCGGCCCCGCGATGTAGGCGTCGACGGCCAGCCCACGCACCTCGACCATCGCGGCGTCCACCTGCTTCTGCAGCGGGGCCAGGGTCTTGGCGAGCGACTTCTGCTGCGTCCGCAGCTTGGTCAGCTTGTTGTGGGTGTTGTTGTAGTCCTCGATGACGGGCTCGAGCTTGTTCCACTCTCCGTCGATCTGCGCCTCGACGTCAGACGGCGAGGGAGTGGCGTAGGCGACGGACGGACCCGCGAGAACGATGCCTACCGTGGCCATGACGGACAGCAGCAGGGTGCGCATCCGTTTCACGTAAGCGCGTTGTCCTTTCTTCCCACTCGGCCGCCGACCGGGTTAGCTGACGGGTTCGGGCGGGAAGTCTGCCCGGCCGCCCTCCGCAGGAAGGCGGCTTCACCCCAGTTGCTCGGTTCCCCGGTTCGCATCCGCGATTAGGCGGTGGTTCGCCAGATCAGCCGGTTGACCGATGGGGGGCTGCCGAACCGGGGACCACCGTACTCGGATCAAGGCGGCAAATGAAGGTCGCACACGCCGCCGCACGTTACGCACTGTCAGCAACACGGAGCGTGATCAAAAAGGCCAGGTGTTCACGGCCCTGCCCAGCCACGGCACCACCAAGATCACGGTGGGTAGCACCAGCAGGCCGGTCGCGGCGGCCGCGCCGGCCACGGTGAGGGCGGCGGAGGCGCGGTCCGGATCGGACAGGCGGGCCAGCCGGCGGCGCCGGGACTCCCCCTCCGGGTCGGCGGTCACCTCCTCCGCCAGGGGGACGGCGTCGGCCAGCGTCGCCAGGGCGGCACGCAGCGGACCCGGGCCGGTCCGGCGCCGTGCGGCGTCGTCCGCCACCATCTCCAGCAGCAGATGTACGGCGTCGAGGGGCACCTTCGAGCGCAGCGGCCGCGGCACCGCCTGATAGAACGCCGTGAACGACTCCATCACCAGCTCGTGCCGGTGCCGCAGGTGGGCGCGCTCGTGGGCGAGGACGGCGTCGACCTGGTCACGGTCGAGCACGCGCAGCACCCCGTCACTGAGCACCACCCGGGGCTGACGGCCGGGCACGCAGTAGGCGAGCGGCAGGGGGCCGTCGAGGACCCGTACCTCCTCGCCGCCGAGATCCTCGTGGCGCTCGACCCGGTCGAGCAGGTCCACGAGCATCCGGTGCCGGGCGCGGCGGGCGCGGGCCCGGGAGCTGACCCGGACCAGCGAGACGATCAGCCGGATCACGATGGTCGCGGCGACGGCCAGGGAGAACAGCAGCGCGGCGACGGTCTCCGGGTGGTGGGCGCCGGCGGCCCGGGCCATCTCCTCCGGAGCGGCGAGGACCACACCGAGGGCGCAGAGTACGGCGGTGAGCGTCAGTGACTGCCAGAGCAGGACGCCGGCGACCGGGGCGCGGTCGGTCCAGCGGGCACGCGCCAGGACGGTCGGCACGACCAGTGACAGGGTCAGGCCGAGGGCGCCGAGCAGGAGGGCGGTCACCGCTCGATGTTACGGGCCTTCTCGATCAGCGCCGTCAGAGCTTCGGGCGGCAACTGGCCGACGAAGTAGGCGAGGGCGGCGTCCCGGTCGGGGGTGGCGCTGAGTGCGTCGAGCATCACACCGGCGGTCATCTCCTCGCGGGTCTGCGCGGGGGCGTACCGGTAGGCGCGGTCGGCGCGCTGCTGGACGACGAGGCCCTTCTTGGCGAGCCGGTCCAGGACGGTCATCACCGTCGTGTACGCCAGGTCGCGGTCACGACTGAGCAGCTCGTGCACCTGCCGGACGGTGAGCGCCTCGCGCGCGTCCCACAGTTTCGTCATGACCTCGCGCTCGAGATCGTTCCTCGCCATGTGAGCCACTCTACTTCAAGACGTCGTACTACGCGTCGTAGTATCTACTACGAATCGTCGTAGAGGGGTTGCCATGGACGTGCTCGACCTGACGCGATTGCAGTTCGCGGTCGTGACGATCTACCACTACCTGTTCGTGCCGGTGTCGATCTGCCTGTCCGCCACCGCGGCCGGGCTCCAGCTCGCCTGGATGCGCACCGGCAAGGACAAGTACCTGCACCTGACCAAGTTCACCGGCAAGCTGCTGATCGTCACGTTCGCCGTCGGCGTGGTCACCGGGCTCGTGCAGGAGTTCCAGTTCGGGCTGGGGTGGAGCGCGTTCGCCCGGTTCTACGGCGACGTCTTCGGGCCGACCCTCGCGATCGAGGGCATGCTGGCGTTCTTCCTCGAGGCCACGTTCCTCGCGCTGTGGTACTTCGGGTGGGACCGGCTCCCCCGCCGCGTCCACGCCGCCACCATCGTGGTCGTCGCCGTCGGGACGCTGCTGTCGGCGTACGTCATCCTGGCCGCCAACTCCTTCATGCAGAACCCGGTGGCGTACGCGTTCGACGAGACCACCGGCCGCGCCCACCTCACCAGCTTCACCGACCTGATGACCAACGAGGTGGTGCTCGCCGCGTTCCCGCACACCATGGGCGGCGCCGCGATGGCCGGCGGTGGCCTGCTGATGGCGATCGGGATCTGGCGCGCCGTCGCCGACCGCGCGTTCCTGACCCTGTCGAAGGTGGGCGCGTGGACCATGCTCATCGGCGGTGCCGTGACCGCGATCAGCGGCGACCACCTCGGCAAGGTGATGACCGCCGTGCAGCCGATGAAGATGGCCGCCGCCGAGGCCCTCTACGAGACCACCACCGCGGCGCCATTCTCCCTCTTCGCGATCGGGGAACTCGGCCACGACCGGCCGTTCTTCAGCATCGAGATCCCGGGACTGCTGTCGTTCCTCGGCACCGGGTCGTTCGGCGGCACCGTGCAGGGCATCGACGACCTCCAGGCGCAGTACGTGGCCCAGTTCGGTCCCGGCAGCTACGTGCCGATGATCCCGGTGGCGTTCTGGACGTTCCGGCTCATGATCGGTGCCGGGGTGCTCGGGATGGCGCTGGCCGCGTACCACCTCTGGTCCACCTGGGAGACGACCCGCCGCGTACCGCTGCTCCCCCGGATCCTGCAACCCGGCGGCGGAACGCCGCGCTGGCTCACGCGGTTCGTGCTGATCGCCCCGATGATCCCGGCGGCCGCCAACACGTTCGGCTGGATCTTCACCGAGACCGCCCGGCAGCCGTGGCTCGCGTTCGGCATCTCCACGGTCGCCGACGGCATCTCCCCCGGCCTCACCCGCGCCGAGGTGATCGCGTCACTGGCCGGGTTCACGCTGGTGTACGGCCTGCTCGCGCTCGTCTGGTTCCGTCTCGTCGTCCACCTGTCCCGCAAGCCGCTCGTTCCGGCGGAGTCCGCCACGGAAGCGCCCGAGCCCGCCCCCGCCTACTAGGAAGCGACCTTTCATGATCACGTTCTGGTTCGCGGTCCTCGTCCTCGCCTGGGTGCTCTACTTCGTCCTCGAAGGCTTCGACTTCGGCGTCGGCATGCTGATGTTCACCGGCCGCGGCGAACACGAACGCGGCGCCATCGTCCGCACCGTCGGCCCGTTCTGGGACGGCAACGAGGTGTGGCTGGTCGCCGCCGTCGGTGTCACGTTCGCCGCGTTCCCCGACTGGTACGCCGCCCTGATGTCCGCCCTCTACCTGCCGATGGTCGCGATCCTGCTGCTCCTCGCCATCCGCGGCTGCGCCCTCGAGTTCCGCGGCAAACACGACTCGCCGACCTGGCGGCTGCGCGCCGACATCCTGCTGTCCGTCAGCTCCGCCGGCATCGTGCTGATGTGGGGCGCCGTCCTCGGCATCCTCGTCGACGGACTCGCCCTCGGCCCCGGCGGCGAGGTCACCGGCGCCGGGCTCGGCCGCAGCCTGGGCCCGCTGCTCACCCCCGCCGCCGGTCTCGGGGCACTCGCCGCGCTGCTCGCCGCCGTGCTGCTCGGCGCCACCTTCCTGTCGCTGCGCACCACCGGGCCGGTCCGCCGGCGGGCTCGCGACATCGCCCGGCACACCGGCACCTTCGGCGCCGTCGCACTGCTTCTGACCGGCATCGGTACGGGTAACCGCCTGGTCCTCCTCGCCGCCGCCCTCGTGTTCGTGGCCGGGTTGCAGGCCCGGCGCTCCCGGGAGGCGACGTCCTTCGCCGCCGTCGCGGTCGCCGTCACCACCGCCGTCGTCGCCGTCTTCACGGTCCACGGGGACGTGGTCCTGCGCAGCACCCTGAACCCGGCATGGTCCCTGACCCGGACGTCGGCGGCGGCCGGCCCCGAGGCCCTGAAGCTGATCACCGTCGCGGGCGTCCTCATCCTTCCCGGCGTCCTGCTCTACCAGGCGTGGTCCTACTGGGTCTTCCGGCGCCGCATCGCCAGCGAGCGGGTTCCCTCGTGACCCCCGGGCCCTCCCTCGAGACGTCCACCGCTGCCGCTCCCACCAGCGCCGCCCTTACCCCCAGCGCCGCTGCTACCCGTAATGCAGCTACCACTAGCGCCGCTACTACTGGTAATGCGGCTACCACTAGCGCCGCGCGGGCCGCCAGGGGGCCGATCGACCCGCGGCTCCTGCGCCACGCCAGGGCGAGCCGTTCCGGAATCGCCCTGCTCACCCTGATCGGAATCGGGCAGGCGGCAGCGACGATCGCCATCGCCCTCGCGCTGACCTGGATCGTGGCCGGAGGCGGCCTCCTGCCCGGCCCCGTCTCGGACAACCTCCCCGCCGGCTTCGTCCTCGGCGGCACACCTGTGCCGATGGCCGGGATCGCGCTGCTGGCCGGGGCGTTCGTGGTACGCGGGCTACTGGCCTGGGCCGAACAGATCGCCGCCCAGCGAACCGCCGCCCGTGTGACCGACGAACTACGGCAGTCCCTGCTGGACCGTATCGTCCACCGCGGCCCCGCGTGGGTAGCCGCGTTCGGTTCCGGACGGCTCAGCACCGTACTCGGCAGTGGTCTGGAAGCCCTTCGCCCCTGGTTCTCCGGATACCTCCCCGCGCTCATCCTCGGCGTCCTCCTCCCCCCGCTGGTCGTCCTGATCATGGCCGTGGCCGACCCCGCGTCCGCCACGATCGCCCTGTTCACGCTGCCGCTGATCCCGATCCTGGGCGCGCTGATCGGCTGGGCCACGAAGGCCCGCGCCGAACAGCGCTGGGCCGCGGACGCACGGTTGGCGGGCCACTTCCTCGACGTCGTGCGCGGGCTCGCCACGCTGCGGATGTACGGTCGCGCCGAACGCCAGATCCACGTCATCGCCGACCTGACCGACCGGCACCGCACGGCCACGCTCCGGGTCCTGCGGGTCGCCTTCCTCTCGTCGACCGCCCTGGACCTGGTCGGCACCCTCTCCGTCGGATTGATCGCGGTCCAGGCCGGCCTGCGCGTCGCCGCCGGCACGATGGACCTGGGCCCGGCCCTGCTGGTGATCCTGCTGGCCCCCGAGGCGTACCGTCCGCTCCGCGAGATGGCCGCCCGCTACCACGCCTCCGCCGACGCCGCCGCCGTCATCGCCGACGTCGACACCATCCTCACCGCTCCCCCGCCCCACCACGCCAGCCGGCCGTCAGCGCTGTCTCACCACAGCCACGACAATCAGCCGGACAGACCCGGCAGGCCCTCAATGCTGTCTCACTCGCCCCGAGACAGCATTGACAACCAGCCGGACAGCCCCGGCCGGCCCTCATGGCTGTCTCAACCCACACGAGACAGCCATGACAACCAGCTGAGCGACTCCGCGCCGCAGTCGGATGCCGTCGGGCCGTCTCGGACCGGGCGAGACAGCACTGTGAGCCGGCCGGACGTCTCCGGTACGGACGTGGTGGCGGGGCTGGAGGCCGCCCGGGTGCGGCGGGCGGCGCGGCAGGTGTTCGGGGCGGACGGGCGCTGGGGTGTACGGGTGGCCGGACTGCGCGCGACCTATCCGGGCGCCTGGGGTGACGCCGTACGGTTGGACGAACTCGGGGTCCGGGCCGGGGAGATGGTCGCGCTCCGCGGAGTGTCCGGGGCCGGGAAGACGACAGCGCTGCGCGTGCTGGCCGGGCTGCACCCCGCCGAGGCAGGCGCGATCGCCGTCGGCAGAACGTTCTATCTGCCGCAGCGGCCGGCGTTGCCGCACGCCCGTACCGTCGCCGAGGCCTTTCCTCCGGAGACCACCCGGGACGAGGTACGAGCAGCGCTGCGCCACACCGGACTGGCCGCCGAGATCACCCCGGAGACACCGCTCGGCGAACACGTCACCGGGATCTCCGCCGGCCAGCGGCAACGCCTCGCTCTGGCCGTCCTTCTGCACCGGGCCGGCCGCGCCCTCTCCGAACAGCCGAGCTCGGTGGTCACGCTGCTCCTGGACGAGCCGACCGCCCATCTCGACCTCACCACCGAACTCCTGATCATCGACCGGCTGCACGAGTTCGCCGCACGGGGTTGCGCGGTCCTGGTGGTCGCGCACCGCCCCGCCCTGCTCACCGCCGCCGACCGGGTCGTCGGCCTGCTCCCGCCCACCGGCGGCATCCTCCAGATCGACTCGTCCGCGGCAGCCGGCCGTACCGTCACCGCCACCATCCACTCCGGCGGCGAGCGCCCCTCCTGGGCCGCACTCGACGCCGCGCCTCCACCGGCCAGGCCCCTCGACGCGGGGACCGAGACCGAGGCCGGAGACAGGGCTGGAGACAGGACTGGGGGCAGAGACGAGTCAAGGGCCGGGACCGAGGGCAGGCCCCGGCGAGGGTGGTTGCGACGGCCGGGGACAGCGGTGTCGCTGGGGGCGGCGTCGTCGCTGGCCGGGATCGTGCTGACCGCCGCGGCGGCCTGGCTGCTGGTGCGGGCGTCGTCGTTGCCGCCGGTGCTCAGCCTGTCGGCGGCTGTCGTGCTGGTACGGGGAAGCGCCGTCGCACGGCCCCTCCTCCGGTACCTGGAACGGCTGGTGGCCCACGATGTCGCGTTCGCACGGCTGGGCCGGCAGCGGGCCCGGGTCTACGCCGCCCTGATCCCGCACGTGCCCGGACCGCGCCTGCGCCGGCGGGGTGATCTCCTCACCCGCCTCGTCGACGATGTGGACGCCCGGGTCGACGGCCTGCTCCGGGGCCGGTTGCCGGCCGTCGCCGCGGCCGTCACGGCGGGAGTCTGCCTGGCCGTGGTGGCATGGCTCGTTCCGGCGGTGGCGGTCCCGCTGGTGTTCGGCGTGCTGGTCGCCGGTGTGCTGGCCCCGGCGGTCGCCGCGTGGCAGGCCGATCGGCAGGAGGCGGCCACCGGTACGGCCCGGGCCGAGCTGCGGGACGCCATGGTCGAGACCGTCGACGGCGTCGAGGAACTGGCCGCCGGTGGTGGCCGTCCGGGCGTACCCCGGCAGCGAAGCCGCACCCTCGCCGGCCTGGAGGCGCGGGCGGCGCGGACGGCCGGGCTCGCCGCGGCGATCGCCCATGCGGGCTGGGGCGTGGCCGTGGCCGGGGTCGCCGTGGTGCTGGCGGGCGGCACGCTGTCCGCGGAATGGAGCGCTGTGACACTGCTCGGCGCCGTCGTCCTCGGCGAGACGCTGGTCGCCCTGCCGGAGGCCGCCGTCGCCCGCCGCCGCGCCGCGGGCGCCGCACACCGCGTCGCCACGCTGACCGGCGCCGGCGAGCACGGGACCGCCGCCGGCATGGGCGCCGGGGAAAGCCGTGACGACCAGCCGGACGAGATCCACCACGAGAAGGACGGACCCCGTGGGGTACGGGTGAGCGGGCTGGTGGCCGGTTGGGATGCGGAGTCCGGTCCGGTGCTGGACGGGCTCGAGCTACGGCTGGCGGCGGGGTCGCGGACGGCGGTCGTGGGACGGTCCGGCTGCGGGAAGTCGACGCTGGCCGCGGTGCTGGCCGGCCTGCTGGAACCGCGGGCCGGAGTCGTCCGGTCCGGCGGGAACACGGTGCTCGTCGGGGATGAGACGGGGCATGTGTTCGCGTCGACCGTACGCGAGAATCTGCGTCTCGCCGCGCCCACCGCAAGCGATGATCGGCTTGCCGAGGTGCTGGGCCGGGTCGGGCTGGGCGGGCTGCCGCTGGACACCTGGCTGGGTACCGGCGGCAGCACGATCTCCGGTGGACAGCGGCGGCGGCTCGCGACCGCACGGGCGCTGCTCGCCGAGCCGGATCTGCTGATCCTGGACGAGCCGACGGAGGGCATCGACGAGGCGGGTGCCACGGATCTGATGGCGGATCTGCTGGACGCCGCCTCCGGCCGTACCGTGCTGGTGCTCGCGCATCGCCGCGAAGGCCTCGATCTGGTGGACCGGACCCTCGCCCTGGAGGATGGCAGGATCAGGGTTATCGGGTGACATGTCCGATTGGACTGATCGGTCCGTTAAAGTGGGCATCATGGCACGGACGCCCGCTCCCGGAACACGGGACACGATCCTGACCGCGGCCGCCGGGCTCTTCTACGAGTACGGTGTCCGCGCCGTCGGCATGGCACAGGTGGTCGAGGCGGCGGGCTGCGGCAAGAACCTGCTCTACAAACACTTTCCCAGCAAAGCGGAGCTGGCGGCGGCATATCTCACGCTTGTCCGCCGGGAACGGGAGCGCGCCACCACCGAAGCCCTCCGCTGGCCGGTCGATCCGGCCGACCGGCTGATCGCGCTGGTCACCGAGATCGCCGACATGGTGCGCCGCCCCGGCTACCGGGGCTGCGCCTTCCGTAACTATCTGACCGAGTTCCCCGGAGAGTCCGACGAGCCGGCCCGGGTCGCGCAGAGCTTCCTGGCCGACAGCCGCGCCAAACTCGATCGTCTGGTCGCCCGGATCGGCGGGGACGAACTCCTCGCCGACCGGATCTGGCTGATCGTCAACGGCCTGCACTCGGGCCCACCCACCCAGGCGCAGGTCGCCGTCGACTGGGTCACGGAACTGGTCCGCGCCGCCGCGGAACCGCCCGACCGCGCCTAGACCGCCGCCAGCGCTTCGGTGGGGGCCAGGCGGGACGCGCGGACCGGGTCCAGCGCAGCCACCCCGTCATGGACGACGTCAACGGCCATGCCCTTGCGGCCACGACGAGCCGCCCGCCGATCTGCGCCGGGCCCTGCTGGACCGGTGCGGCACCTACCGCCTGCGCCTGACTGCCGGGCCTCGGCTCGCGGTCATGAAGGTCCTCCGCGACCGCGGTGTCCCGCTGCGGGAGGCGCCGGCCGCCGTCGCGGAACTGCAGGGCCCCGGGCGGCCGGGCACCGAGATGGAGCTGCGCCTGCTGGCCGGCCACCTCACCACCGCAGGCGCGACGGTCCTCCTGGAACTCCGGTGACAGCCTCGGGGGAGTCAGCGCTTGTACGCGTTCCAGATCCGTCCGCGTCCGCCATCCCTCGACGGGATCGGCGCTCGCGCGCAGCGATCTTGAGCCGTGACCACTGAGGCCCCCGGCGCGAAGGCCGACTTCGCACCATCGGCGCGCACCGAGTGCGGACGCGGAGGTGAGGAACCCAGAGGACGACTCCCGGGAAACAACCCTGCAATCGCCCTCGATATGACATCATCGTTGTCATGTTGGAGCGAGGCACGATGCTGTACGACCTCCTGCGCCACGTCCGCCCCCTGGTGCTCAACTCCGCCCGGGTCGTCGAGGCGTCCCTGCGCGACGACGGCCTGAGCGTGGGCATGCGGGCGGTGCTGGAGATGCTGGCCGAACAGGGCCCGATGACCGTCCCCGACATCGCCGACCGCCTGGACCTGGCCCGCCAGGGCATCCAGCGGCACGTCAACGACCTGGCCGCGCTGGGTCTCGTCGAGTCCCGCCCGAACCCCGCCCACCGCCGGTCCGTCCTGATCGCCCCGACCGAGGCGGGCGCCGCCACCTTCGCCCGAATCCGCGCCGACGAGCTCACCCACCTCGGCGCCATGGCCCCCGAGCACAGCGACGAGGAGATCGCCGCCGCGCTGCGGGTCCTCACCTCCCTGAATCGCGACGTCCGCCGACGCGCCACCGCCCTCCGCACCGAAAGCAACGAAAGCAACGGAAGCACCGAGAGCGCCGAACGAGCCGAGCGAGCCGCACTCGACGAAAGGGCCGAAAGGGACATGCGCGCCGCAAGCACCGAGAAGACCGAGACCCGCGGTGGTGCCGAATGACCGACGTCTACCGGCTGACCAGCGGAAACCGGCTCATGATCGCTGACTTCCTGGAGGGCCTCGACGACGCGGCCTGGCAGGAGCCGACACTCTGCGCGGGCTGGACGGTCCAGCACATGGCGGCCCACTTCGTCCAGCCGATGCTCGTCGGGTTCGGGCGGTTCTTCCTGGCCGCGATTCGCTACCGCGGCGACACCGACCGGACCGTCGACCACTTCACCCGCCAGATCGCCCGCCGCCCCCGCGCCGAACTGATCACCCTGCTCCGGCAGCACGCGAACGACCGTGTCGACCCGCCCCGGGTCGGCCCGATGGGCCCGTTCGCCGAGACGTGCGTGCACCTGCGGGACATCGCCCGCCCGCTCGGCCTGCCCGCCGACGTCCCGCCCGGGCACTGGCGGATCCTGCTGGACTACCTGGTCTCCCCCACCGCGGCCCCGGCTCTGGCCCCGCCCGGCCGGCTCACCGGCCTGCGCCTGTCCGCCACCGACCTGGACTGGTCCACCGGCGACGGCCCGCTGCTGACCGGCCCGGCCGAGGCCCTGGGCATGGCCGCCACCGGCCGCGCCGCCGCCCTCCCCGACCTGTCCGGCCCCGGCGTCCCCCTGCTCACGGCCCGGCTCACCCTTACCTAGGTTGATCACGTGGGAGCCTGGGGACCGGAGCCGTTCGACAACGACGGTGCGGCGGACTTCGCCGGTGACCTGGACGACGCTCCGCCGGAGGCACGGCCGGACATGATCCGGAAGGTGCTGGAGCGGTTCGTCGACGCCGCCGAGGACGACGATGCCGCCGGCGACGATGCGCGGGCGGTGTCCCGGTCGCGTCGGTCTATGGCCCGGATGAACGGATACCGTCACTCGCCAGGGATCTGCGAGAGACCGCACTCAAGGCCCTGAACCGGGTGGAGGCCGGTGGGATGGCCGACGCCTGGTTCGAGGAGCAGACCGCGAGGGCCTGGCGGCGGGAACTGGCGGCGTTACGCGAGGTTCTCGACCCGCCGCAGGCGGAATCCCTGTTCTGAGATCTTGTGCGGCTGGTTCTGAGGGCTGTCTCGACGGCGTCGAGGCGGCCCTGACAACCAGCCGGGGTTTACCCCGGTACCTACGCTGGCGGAATGCAGTTCACGGAGATGAGCGTCACTGGATACCGGACGTCGGTGACCGTCCTCCGGCGGGGCGGCGCCGGTCTGCGGTGGGTTCTCGTTCCGACGATCCACATGGGGCACGCCGACTACTACTGGGCGATCTGGCAGCGGCTCCGGTCCTGCCAGGCGGTGATCGCCGAGGTGTGGGACGGGCCCAGCTCGACCGGTCTGCTGTACGCGCGGGCGCTGCGCCTGGCCCGCCAGCGCGCCAGCCGTGACCTGGTCCATCAGGACATCGACTACGGGTCACTGGGCGTGCCGGTGATCTTCCCGGACGCCTATCTGCTGCCGGACGCCGACCCGGAACGGCGAATGGCCGCCGACGAGCGGGCCGTGGTGACCGTGCTGACGCCGGTGCTGGCGCTGCACATGGCGCTCACCGGCGACGGCGACTGGCTGGGCAACAAGAAGCTGGACGTCACCGACCGGACGGTGTTCGACCGGGACGAGGAGACGATCAAACGAGACGAGCTACTGCTCGGGGTGATCCGGGAGATCGACGGCGAGTTCGCGGCCGAGGACATGGAGGTGGCGATCGTGTTCGGGGCGGCGCACATGCCGGTGGTGGTGCGGGAGCTGGCGGGGAAGATGGGTTACCGGGTGATGCCGGGGGCGCAGTGGCTGACCGCGATCGACTACGACGAGCCGCAGTACCTGGAGAAGCCGCCGCTGGACGGCTGGATGGACTGGTGAGGGCGGGTCAGCGGAGGTCGCGCAGGTCCAGGGCGTAGCGGGTTTCCCCGACGGCGTGGAAGCCGGCCTTCTTGCCGAGGGCGGCGGCCGCGCTGTCGTCGCCGCGCAGGTCCAGGGTGAGGACGTCGACGCGGTGGCGCAGCGCGGCGGCGATCAGTGTGGACAGCAGGGTCCGGCCCAGCCCGCGGCCCCGCACGGCCGGGTCGACGGCGAGTTTCTCCAGGTCGGCGTGCGGCCGGTGGTCCCTGCGCCAGTACCCGAACCCGGCGACCCGCTCCGCGCCGCCCGGCCCGAACGTCACCGCGACGGCCATCGCCGCGTCACCGGACGGGATCCCGGCGGTGATCGCGGCGACCAGATCGTGCACCTCGGTCACCGCGGGCGGATGCGCCCAGCCCAGGGCGGCGCCGTCGGCGACCAGGTCGCGCAGCAGCGCGGCGATGCCCTCGGCCACCGTCTCCCCCGGCCCGCCGGAGCCGATCAGGCGCACCTCCCAGCCACTCATACCGGCAAGTCAAGCAGAGTCCCCGGTGAGCAGGTCGATGACGGCCTCTTCCGCGGACGAGTCGGGCGGCGGAGACGCCGGGATCACGTCGCCCTCGGCGTAGGACTCCAGGACCCGGGGGTCGACGTACGAGTTCCGCGCCACCGTGGGGGTGTTGCCGAGCAGGTCCGCCACCTCCCGCATCGCGTGCGCGACAACTTTGCGGCGTTTCGTCTCGGTCGGCTGCGGCCCGGCCTCGGCCAGGACCTCGGCGGCTCTGACGGTGCCGTGCCAGGTGCGGAAGTCCTTCGCGGTCATCTGCTCGCCGCTGATCTCCCGCAGGTAGTCGTTGACGGTTCCGGCGCGGATCTCCTGCCACCGGCGCCGGGCGGCGTCCCAGTACGCGAACAGCCGCTCCTCGCCCCGCCGCCGGCGCCGCAGATCGCGCAGCACCGCGCACACCTCCCCGTCGCCGACGGTCGCCGCGTGCTCGACCCCGGACTTGCCGCGGAACTCCAGCAGCACGCACCCGCCGCGGGACCGGACGTGCGCGGGCCGCAGCGTGGACAGCCCGAACGTCGGATCCTCCTCGCGGGACGCCGACTCCTCCCCGCCGACCCGGAACATGCCCATGTCGAGCAGCGCGACGATCGCGGCGAGGACCCGTTCCCGGTTGAGGCCGCGGCCGGTGAGGTCGGCGTGGATCCGGTCGCGGACGGCGGGCAGGTGCTCGCCGACCTCGAGGGCGTGGTCGAACTTGGCCCGGTCCTGCTGCGCCCGCCAGGCCCGGTGGTACAGATACTGCTTGCGGCCGGCCGCGTCGATCCCGGTGGCCTGGATGTGGCCGCGCGGATCCGGCGAGATCCACACGTCGCGCCAGGCCGGCGGGATGACCAGGTCCTTGACCCGCTGGATCTGGTCGTCGTCGCGCAGCGGTTCGCCGTCCACGTCGAGATAGCTGAAGTTCTTCCCGGCCGGCCGGCGCGTGTAGCCGGCCTTGCGCAGGTCAGTGCGCCGCAGCCGCATGGCGTACCCGTTCGGCTGCGGCCAGGACCTCGTCCTCGCCGATGGCGAGCAGGGCGGGATGGACCGGGCCCGGGAGGTCCCCCCGCTCACTGTGGGTGCCGTGCCAGAGCGCTTGATGGTACGGGCGGTCGGCGGGCGGTCCCCAGCGTGCGGGCGCGACCGGCCCGAACAGGACCACCGACGGGGTGCGATAGGCCGTGGCGAGATGCGCGATGCCGGTGTCGCCACTGATCACCAGGCGCGCCCCGGCGACCAGGGCCGCCAGTTCCGCCAGGCCGGTGCGCGGGACGTCGTTCTCGGTCATCCCGGCGAGCTCGCTCACCCGTACCGCCAAGTCTCTCTCGGCAGCGGAACCGGTGATCAGCACGCGGTGACCGGCGGACCGCAACCGTCGCGCGACGGCCGCGTAGCGGTCCGGAGGCCAGCGCCGGGCCGGGGATTTCGCGCCCGGATGGATGATCGTCACCCCCTGCGGCACGTCCACGCCCGGCACCGCGAGATCAAGATCTTCTTCCGAGCACGGTACGCCGTAATAACGCACCAGCCGGCACCAGCGCCGCACCTCGTGCTCGTCGTCGTGCCAGCCCGGACCGTCGTGGTGGCCGGCCGGCGCGCTGGCGAACCCCCACAGCGCGCCCGGCCGCAGCGCCTGCAGCCGCCGGTGCGACTCCGGGCCCGAACCGTGCAGGTTGACCGCGATCCGCGGCATCGCCGGCGCCCCGGCGAGGGGTTCCAGCTCGGACGCCGGGACGATCCGGTCGATGCCGCCGATCGTCTGGATCAGCGGGGTGAGCCAGGCGGGGGCGGCCAGGCTCAGCGTCTCGCCGGGGAAGGCGGCGCGGAGCCCGCGCAGGGCGGGCGCCGCGGTCGCCAGGTCTCCCACGCCGAGCGCGCGCAGGACGAGGATCACGGGTACGAGCTCTCCGTCTCCGCCGCGACGACGATCTCCCGGACCGCGCAGCCGGCCGGCTGGCTGAGCGCGAAGACGACAGCCGCCGCCACGTTCGCCGGGTCGTTGAGGATGGCGTCCGGGCCCGGCTTGTACCGGTCCTCGCGCTCGTCGAAGAACTTGGTGCGCATCCCGCCGGGGATCAGCAGGGTGACGTTGACCTGGCCGGCGAGTTCCGCGGCCAGGGCCCGGGTGAAACCGACGACGCCGAACTTGGCGGCGCAGTACGCCGTCGCGTCCGACACCGCCTTGATCCCGAGCGTCGACGAGATGGTGACGACCCCGCCGTGGGTCTCCTTGAGCGCGGGGATCGCGGCCCGGATCACGGCGGCGGTGGCCAGCAGGTCCACGGCGACGATCCGGTCCCAGGTCTCGCCGGGGATGTCGGCGAGCGCGCCCGGCACGTCCATTCCGGCGGCGGTGACCACGCCGTCGATGCTGCCGCCGGCCCGTTCGATCAACTCGCGGGTGGCGCGTTCGGCGGCCCGGGTGTCGGCCAGATCGCACTCGATCCACTCGACGCCCTCTCTCGGGGCCTGGCGGTCGATGACGTACGGGCGTCCGCCGGCCTTGACGACGGCGTCGACGACGGCGGCGCCCAGGCCGCTCGATCCGCCGGTGACGATGACAGCGTCCATACAGCTACCTCCTGCGTGCTTGGAAGATCGCGTGTGTGGAGTTCGGCCGCTATTCGCGCCCGTACTCCACACGCCCGATCGTGGCGATGGTTCTCGTGGTGGAACGGCCGTCCAGGTACGGGACGATCACGGTCTGCCCGCCCCAGCGTTCGACGACAGCCGCCTCCGGCAGCTCCGGGCCGCCGTCGGCGTAGTCGCCGCCCTTCACCCAGACGTCCGGGCGCAGCCAGGTCAGCACCGGCACCGGGGTCGGCTCGTCGAACACCACGACGGCGTCGACGCAGTCCAGGGCGGCGAGCAGCCGGGCCCGGTCGTCCTGCCGGGTCAGCGGGCGGCCCTCGCCCTTGAGGCGGCGTACCGAGTCGTCGCTGTTCAGGCAGACGATCAGGCAGTCGCCGAGGGAACGGGCGGCGCGCAGGGTGGCGAGGTGCCCGGTGTGCAGCAGGTCGAAGCAGCCACCGGTGGCGACGACGGTCCCGCCCCGGGCCTTCACGTCGGCGGCGAACCGGCCGGCCTCGTCGGCCCCGATCCGCTCCGGCGCGACCTCCGCCGTGACCTCGCCCTCGTGATTGCCGCCGACGTAGGCGCTGGCCGCGGCGACCGCCGCCTCCACCGCCTCGGACGTCAGCGCCCCCTCGGCCAGCGCGAGCGCCGCCGCCGTGGCGAACGCGTCCCCGGCCCCGCAGGTGTCCCCGCCGGAGGCCGACGGCACCGGCACGACCAGCGGCGTCGGGCTCCCCTGGCACAACACGGCGCCGCCGGCGCCCCGGGTCACCACGACCGCCCCGGCCCGCCAGCGCTGCCGCAGCGCGTGCCCGGCCCGCTGCGCGGTCGCCAGCCCCGGCCCGTGCCCGGCGTCCCCGGACAGCCGCCGCGCCTCGGACTCGTTCGGCGTGACCAGGCGGACGTTCGGCACCGGCGCCGGCCCGTTCGGGTGCGGGTCCCACACCACCGGCGCCTTCGACGCCTCGATCGCGGCCCGCAGCGCCGGATGCGCCGCCACTCCCCTGCCGTAGTCGCTGACCAGGATCGCGCCCGCGTCCCGCAGCACCGTCAGGACGGCGTCCGGCGCGTCCCCGGGCGGCTGCGGGGCGCCACCCCGGTCGAGCCGCAGCAGCACCTGGCCGTCGGCCCGCATCCGGATCTTCTCCGGGGTCGAGCCGGGCAGCGGGAGCGCGTACACCGCAATGCCCGCAGCCGTGAGCAGCTCGCTCAACCGCGCCCCGGCGGCATCCCCGGCCAGCGCGGTGACCAGCGCGACCTGATGCCCTTGCCCGGCCGCGAGCAGCGCCGCGAGGCCCGCCCCGCCGGGCCGTTCGTGGGTGGTCTCCTCGTCCAGCACGGGCGCGGGCGCGTCCGGGGCGATCCGGCTCACCGTTCCGAAGACGTCCCGGTCCAGCAGCGTGTCCCCGACGATCACCAGCTTCATACCTTGACCATCTCCTCGATCTCGCCGTGGTCCAGGTCGAAAGGGCTCTCCCGGTCCTCCAGCGCGGGCCGGCCGGTGAACGCCGGGAGGTACCGGTCCACGTACTCGCACAGCAGGTGCACCGACACCAGATGCAGCTCCTGCACCACCTGACTGTCCGGGGACGGGCAGCACAGCGCCTCGTCGCAGATGTCGGCGAGCGGGTTGGGCCGCTCCCCGACCATCGCCCAGGTCCGCACCCCGACCTCGGTCGCGGCGCGGGCGGCGGCGACCAGGTTGGGGCTGCGGCCGCTGGTCGACATCACGATCAGCACGTCGTCGCGGCGGCCGTGCGCGCGGACCTGCCGGGCGAACACCTCGTCGAACCCGTAGTCGTTGCTGATCGCGGTCACCGCCGACGAGTCCGGGGTGAGCGCGATCGCGGACAGCGGCATCCGGTCCTCACGCAGTTTGCCGACCAGCTCGGCGGCCAGGTGCTGGGCCTCGGCGGCGCTGCCACCGTTGCCGGCGACCAGCAGACGGCCGCCGCCGGCCAGGTGCCGGGCGAGATACATGCCCCAGCGGGCCAATCGTCCGGCCTGCGCCCGATACGGCAGAAGTGCCTGGATGAGGCCGGTAAGGTGAGCATCGACGGCACTGATGTCGGGGTCGCGGTCGGCCGGGACGGCGGTCATGCGGCGACCTCCAGGTCGGCGACGGTGGTGTAGACGGCGGTCAGGCGTTCGGCGATGCGCGGCCACGAGTAGGAGGCGGCGGCACGGTCGGCGGCTGCGGCGGCGTACGAGAAACGCCGCACCTCGTCACCCAGCAGCCGCCGCAACGCGGTCGCCAGAGCGCGCGGGTCGCGGGCCGGGACCAGATCGCCGGTGACGCCGTCGACGACGGTGTCGGTGAGCCCGCCGACCTCGGTGGCGACCACCGGCACGCCGCACGCCATCGCCTCGAGCGGGGTGAGCCCGAACGGCTCGTACCAGGGCGCGGCCGCGAGGACGTCCGCCGACCGGTACCAGGCCGGCATCTCGTGGGCGGGCACCGCCCCGGCCAGGGTGACCCGGTCGCCGACCCGGCAGTGCCGGGCCAGGGCCAGGAGCTTCTGGGCGTACGGGTCGGCGCCCAGTTCCGCCGCCGGCGGCCCGCCGACCACCACCAGCTCGGCGCCGGGCACCGCGGCCATCGCCCGGATGGTGTCCTCGACGCCCTTGCGCTCCACCAGCCGGGCCACCGTGAGGATCCGGGCGAGCCCGTCACGCCGGGGCACGGCAGGGCCGCGTTCGCTGAACCGTTCGGTGTTGACCCCGGACGGCACCAGCGCCATCCGGCTGCGCGGCACACCCATCTTCAGCAGCTCGCCGATCTCGTCGCGGCACTGCACGATCACCCGGTCGACGGCCTGCGCGAGATGGCACTCGAAGGCGATCCGCCGGGGCGGGCTGGTGTCGGCGCGGCCCTGGTGGCGCCGCTTGACGGTGCCGAGCGCGTGGAACGTCTGCACCACCGGCACCCCGCACGCCCGGCCGGCGTCGAGGGCGGCCAGGCCGCTCATCCAGAAGTGCGCGTGCGCCACGTGCGGCATCCACTCGCCGCGCCAGTCCGCCGCCATCCACTCGCCGAACGCCCCCATGTACGGCAGCAGCTCGTCCTTCGCCAGCACGGTGGCCGGGCCGGCCGGCACGTGCACCACGTCGACCCGCTCGCCCATCGGCACCACCGGCGGCAGGTCCGGGTTGTCGCGGCGGGTGTAGACGCGCACCTCGTGGCCCTGCCCGGCGAGCGCGGCGGCGAGTTCGGCGACGTGCGAGTTCTGGCCGCCGGCGTCGACACCGCCGAGCGCGGCGAGCGGGCTGGCGTGTTCGGAGATCATCGCGATCCGCAGCGGCGCCACGCCCGCTGACGTCGTTTCCGGGTCGGTCACAGCTCCTCCAGCAGTCGGTCCCAGTCGGCGAGGAAACGGTCGAGGCCGTACCGGGCGAGCGCGACCTGGCGGGCGCGGGCGCCGAGCCGAGCCGCCTCGTCGGGCTCGTCGATCAGCCATTGCGCCGCCTCGACCAGGGTGTCCACCCGGGTCGACAGCACACCGGCATCCGGCGGGATCGCCTCGACGGCCTCGGTGGTGGCGAGCGCCAGCACCGGCATGCCCATCTGCATCGCCTCGATCAGGCTCAGCCCGAGCGACGTCCACCGGCACAGGTGCAGGTAGGCGCGGCGCTTGGCGACCTCGGCGTGCATCTCGTGCTGCGGCAGGTCCTCGTGCGCGGTGGCGCCGTCGAGGCCGGTGACGCCCATCCCGAACACGTCCAGCGGGGCGACCCGGGCGAACCGCGGGAACAGGTCGGTCCCGGTGACCCGGCCCCGGCGGACCGGCTCGTTGGTGACGATCGCGAGCCGGTCGAGCTCGCCGGTCCAGCGGGCCTTCGGCTCCACGATGCCGTGCTCGATCACCGTGGTACGGGTGCCGCCGCAGTCCCAGAACAGGTCGTTGAAGTCGGTGACGTGCGCGATCAGCAGGTCGTCCCGGTCGGCGAGGGGGTGCCGGGAGTTCGGCACGTCGCCCTTCGGGGTGTTGTGCTCCACATAGATCACCGGCACGTGCGGCGGGATCAGGTCCAGTTCCTCGGGCCGCTGCGCGATCGCCACGTCCACGTCACGGATCTGGTCCAGCGGCAGCTCCGCGACGGTGTCCGGCCAGTCGAAGGTCTGCGCCCGGCCGCGGCCCCACGCGTCCCGCTCCTCGTTGACCGGCACCAGATATCGGTGCTTGCCCTGGACGAACGACGTCGTCCAGGAGCCGTGGACGTGCCAGAGCAGGATGTTCACGCGGCAACCTCAATCTGGTCGGCACGCGGCACGCCGAGCCGGCGTATCGCGGAGAGGACGTCGTCCGGATCGATTCCGGACAGGCAGGGGTGGCCGGGGACCGGGCAGCGGGTGGCCCGGGTGTCCCGGCAGGCGGCCCCGGCGTCGCCGAGCCGGACCACCGGCACCCGGTACGGGCCCCACTTGCCGAACGGGACGGTCGGGGCGAACAGGCTCACCACCGGCGTGCCGACGGCCGCGGCCAGGTGCGCCGGGCCGGTGTTGGCGACGATCAGGCAGTCCGCGCCGGCGATCAGGGCGGCGAGGTCGGCGAACGACATCGGCCCGGCGTCGGTGCCGTCGGTCCCGGCGACGTAGCCGGCCAGGTGCCGTTCACCAGGCCCGCCGGTCACCACGACCCGGTGCCCAGCCTGGGCGAGAACGGTCACAATACGGCGCATGTCCTCCGGCGGGCAGGACCGGGCCTCGCAGCTCGCGCCGGGATGCACCACGAGGTAGCCGCTGCGTGGCCGTGGCGCGACGGTCACCCGCAGCCGGCCGTCGTCTCCGTCGGGAAGAGCGAAACCGGCGGCTGCCGCGACACTGCGGGCCCGTTCCGGTTCGGGCATCTCCTCCGGTACGCGATGCCGCACGTCCAGCAACGATCCCGGGTAGTCCTCGCTGATCGCGGTGATCCGCCCGATCCCGGCCATCCGCATCAGCAGGGCGAGCGGCAGCGCCGACTGGTGGAACGACGTGAACACGACCGCCTCGTCGGCGCCGATCTCCCGGAGCCGTTCCACGATCTCCCGCATGTCGCGGTCGTCGACGGGCCCGGGTTCCGGGTCGATCCACGGCAGCCGCCGCTCGACGATCTCGTCCACACCGGGCAACAGCTCCGCGGCGGCCCGCCCTCGCGGCCCACAGAGCAGCACGACGCGTTCCGCCCCGGCCGCCAGCGCCCGAATCGCGGGCCCGGTCACCAGCACATCCCCGGCGGAGTCCGCCCGCACGGCGAGAACGGTGCCCACTCGCCCGGCCCTGCCGGCCCGTCCCGCCTTCCCCGGGCTGGCTACTCCCGGTCCCCCAGCAAGCACCATTCCCGGTTCTCCCGGCTCTCCCGGCTCTCCCGGCTCTCCCGGCTCTCCCGGCTCTCCCGGTTCTCCCGGAAGCACCGCTTCTGGGCTTGCCGCGAGCACCGCTCCTGGTGCTACCGGGAGCACCGATCCGAGGGCGTCCGGCCTGAGGGCGGGCGTCAGCAGTTCTTGGCGTTGCAGGATCAGATCGGCGGCCGCGCTCAGATCGGCGGCACGGCAGGGGGCCGCGGCGATCTCGGCGGAAAGCGTGACCTCGGTGGGCACCAGGATCCCGGTCGCACCGGCCGCGAGCGCCGCTTCCATGTCCCGGCCGATGTCCCCGACCACGACGCAGCATCCCGGTGTCGTGCCGAGCGCTGCCGCGGCCGCGTACACCATGCCGGGCTCCGGTTTGCGGCACCGGCATCCGGCGCTGTCGTCGTGCGGGCAGATCTGCCAGGTGTCGAACGGCCCGAGCAGATCCTCGATCCGCTGGTTGACGGCGGCCATCTGCTCCGTGGTGAACCGCCCCCGCGCCAACCCGGACTGGTTGGTGACGACACCGACCCGCAACCCGGCGGCACGCAGCCGGTCCAGAGCCGCCTTCGCCCCCGGCATCACCCGGACCTTGTCCGGATCCCCGTTGTAGGGCACGTCCACGACCAGGGTTCCGTCCCGGTCGAACAGCACCGCTTCATAGAGAGCACTGCTCACCGGCTCGCCTCGGCTCTCTCGCCGACGCGGCCGATCGGCACGGTGAACCCGGAGTCGGCGGTGATCCTGGTCAGCCCGGCGGGGATCTCGGTCAGCGGCTCAGCGCCGCGCCAGCGGAACCAGCCGCGCAACCAGTGAGCGATCGCCACCGGCGGGATGGCGACGCTGGTCAGCAGCATGGTGGTCACCTCGCGGCGATCCCGGGGGCCGGGCGCGATGCGCGCCGCAGCGAACTCAGCGGTCCCGGCCGCCCAGCCCGCAGCAGCCAGCGTCGCGGCCACCGACAGAGCCCGGACCATCCCGGGGTTCCCGACGTTCCCGGTTTTCGTGACTCTCCCGGGTTTCCCGGCGTTCCGGACTCTCCCGGATTTACCGACTTTCCCGGCGCTCTCGACGTTCCCGATGCTCCAGGCGTTCCCGATGCTCCAGGCGTTCCCGACTCTTGAGGCGTTCCCGACGCTGCGCGTCGAGGCTGCTCCGCGAGCGATTGCTGTGCTCAGCCCGGAGCGGATGAAGCTGCCAGCGCCGGGGCGTGAGCGGCCCGAACCGAGGATCCCGAAGCCGGAGCGGCTGGAACGGGGATTCGCGGAACGGCTGGTGGCGGCCAGGACGGAGGCGGCGGCGGTGCAGGCCACGGCGGTGGCGAGGCAAGCGGTGATCGCGGCGTGGCGGTGGCGGCGACCGGGGGGAATCTCGAGGACGGTGCGCCAGGAGCGGCCGTACATGCGGCGCAGCAGGGCGTCGTCGGCGTTGCCGCGCTGGGTGCGGATGCTGATCCAGCGCTGCTCCGGGCGTACCGGATGAGCAGTTGATCTCGTTCCCAACCGCAGCTCCCAGCCTGCCTGGCGCACCCGGTGGGCCAGTTCCGCGTCCTCGCGGAAGGCGCGTGGCAGCCGCTCGTCGAAACCGCCGGCGCGGGAGAGCGCGGACCGGCGGTAGGCCATGTCCGCGGTGATCCATTCGCCGTCGGCGAGGCCGGCGGTGACGCGTTCCCAGTCGGTGAGCCGGCGGCCGGCGGGCAGCGGCACCCACAGCCGGCCCTGCACACCGCCGACCCGCTTCGTCTCCGCGTCGGCGTCGCGCAGGTCGTCGGCGAGGTGGACCGGCCAGCCGGGCTCGGGGATCACGTCGTCGTCGAGGAAGGCGATCCACTCGTGACGGGCGGCCTGCCAGCCGGTGTTGCGGGCGGCGGCCGGCCCGGCGGACCGCCCGGCGATCACGCGCGCGGGCGTGTCCGGCGGGAGATCCAGGGGGGTACGCCGATCCGGCCGGTCGTCGACGATCAGCAGTTCCATCCCCTCCGGCAGCGGGCCCAGCGCGCGGAGCAGTGCTCGCAGGCTGGGCCGCCCGAGGGTGGGCACGACGACGCTGACGCCGGGCCGCACGGGAGCGGAAAGGCCGTTCACACCGGGCCGCCCAGAGGCAGGCGCGCTGCCGGTCACACCGGGCTGCCCGGAGGTAGCCGCGCTGCCGGTCACACCGGGCTGCCCGGAGGTGGGCGCGGTGCCGGTCAACGCGGGCCCCCGTACACCTGGCTGCGGTGCACCGCGAACGGGCCGATGGCGAGCAGGTCCACCGGGGCGGACCCGAACAGTTCGAGGGCCTCGCGCGGGGTGTCGACCATCGGCCTGCCGGCCGTGTTCAGTGACGTGTTCACGACCACCGGCAGGCCGGTGAGCTGCTCGAACTCGGCGAGCATGGCGGCGACCACGGGCTCGGTGTCGGTGTGCACGGTCTGGACGCGGGCGGTGCCGTCGACGTGGGTGACGGCCGGGATCCGGTCCCGCCACTCCGGCTTCACCTGGTGCACGAAGAGCATGTACGGGCTCGGGTACACGCCTTCGAAGATGTCGTGGAACCGTTCCGCCCGGACCATCGGCGCGATCGGCCGGAACTGCTCGCGGCCCTTCACGTCGTTCATCCGGGTCTGGGTGTCCTGGTCGCCGGGGTGGGCGAGCAGGGACCGGTGACCGAGCGCGCGCGGCCCGAACTCGCTGCGCCCCTGGTACCAGGCGACGATCCCGTTGCGGGCCAGCACGGCGGCGGCCTCGGCGGCGATCGACGCCGGCCGGGTGTACGGGACCGCGGCCCGCTTCAGCTCGGCTTCCAGCTCGTCGTCGGACCAGCCCCGGCCGAGAGCAGCGCTTCCGAACGGAACGTTCTTCTCCCCGATCGCGAGCGCCGCCCCGAGAGCGGTGCCCGCGTCACCGGCCGCCGGCTGCACCCACACCCGCTCGAACGGGCCCTCGGCCGCGATCCGGGCGTTGGCGACGCAGTTCAGCGCGGTGCCACCGGCCATGGTGAGGGTTTTCAGGCCGCCGGACGCCTCGTACGTCCACCGGGCCAGGTCGAGCAGCACCTCCTCGAGGCGGATCTGCACGCTGGAGGCCAGGTCGGCGTGCGCCTCGGTCATCTCGCCGTCGGCGGTGCGGGCCTTGGCGAGGGCGTCCCAGTCGATCCGGTCGACGGTGAATCCGCCCGCCCCGTCGGCCCGGACCAGTTCACGCAGGATGTCGAGGAACTTCGGGCGGCCGTACGAGGCCAGCGCCATCACCTTGTACTCGTCGCTGGAGTGCATGAACCCGAGGTGCCGGGTGAGGTCTTCGTAGAGCAGCCCGAGCGAGTGCGGCAGCTCCTGGCAGCGCAGCGTCTCGAGCTGACCGCCCCGGTACGCCCCGGCCAGGTGGCTCGCCGACTCGCCGCGCCCGTCGAGCACCAGGACCGCGCTGTCCTCGGGCACGCTGAGTCCCGCCGACGCCGCGTGCGCCACGTGGTGCGGCACGAACCGCACCTGTTCCGGGTCGAGCCCGGGCAGCGCGGTGGCCAGGAACTGCGGGGCCCGCCGCGCGTAGTCGACGCGCAGGTGGTCCCACGGGTCGTTGATGCCGAGCGACGCCTGGTCCGCGCACAGCTCCGGATCGAACGAGTAGGCGACCGCGTCCAGATCGCCCGGCCGCAGTGCGGCCTCCCGCAGGCACCAGGCCGCGGCCAGTTCCGGCAGCTCCCACGCGGAGAACGGCACCGGCCGTTTGCCGTGTTTACGGCGGCTGAACCGCTCCTCCTCCGCGGCCGCCACCACGCGACCGTCGACGATCAGAGCAGCCGATGGATCGTGGAAGATCGCGTTGATCCCGAGAACACGCATGGCGGGGCGGATACCCCGGAAAAACTCGGTTACTCACATGATCATCGACTTCTCCCAAAAGACTGACATTCTCCTGAAAGGACCCCATGACCTGCACTGATCGGCACTGTCCACAAGGGGACTTTTGCCGGAAGCCAAGTTTTATGCGATGCGGTGTGGGCAGACTGCCGCCATGTATGAGGTCGTTCAGCTCATCGACGGCAGTTGGTCTCCCGGCACGTCCGGCCGCACCCTGACCGTTTCGGACCCACGCGACGACAACCCGGTGAGCCGGGTGCCGGTCGCCTCCGACGCCGACGTGACCGCCGCCGTACGGGCCGCCCGCGCGGCCGCCCCGGAATGGGCGCGCACCGCCCCTGCTTCCCGCGCCGCCGCTCTGCACGCCGCCGCGACCGCGATCGAGGCCGCCGCCGGGGAACTCGCCGAGATCATGGCCGCCGAGATGGGCAAGCCGGTCGACGGCGCCCGCGACTCGATCGGCGCCGGCGTCGGCACCCTGCGCCAGTACGCCGAACTCGGCCCCACCCACCGCGGCCGCGCCCTGGCCGGCAACGACGACGCGATCGACCTGATGGCTTACCGCCCGCGCGGTGTGGTCGCCGTGATCACCCCGTGGAACGACCCGGTCGCCGTCTCGTGCGGCCTGCTCGGCGCCGCCCTGGTCACCGGCAACACTGTCGTGCACAAGCCGAGCGAGCGCACCCCGGCGACCGGCTGGCGGCTGGCCGAGCTGATCGCCCCGCACTTCCCGGACGGCGTGCTGGCGGTGCTGCACGGCGACGGCCCGGTCGGGGCGGCCCTGGCGTCGGCCGAGGTGGACGTGGTCGCCCACGTCGGTTCCACCGCCGCCGGTCGTTCGATCGCTGCCGCGTGTGCCCGTACCGGCGCCAAAGCTCTTCTGGAGAACGGCGGCAGCGATCCGCTGATCGTCGACGCGGGATCGGATCCGGTGTGGGCGGCGGGGCAGGCGGCGCTCGGCGCGTTCGCCAACTCGGGCCAGATCTGCGTCGCCGTGGAGCGCATCTACGTGCACCGTGACCTGGCCGAACCGTTCACCGAGGCGCTCGGCGGCGAGGCCGAGACATGGGCCAAGCAGATCGGCCCGCTCGTCGACCGGCGTCTGCGCGAGGCCGTGCACCACCAGGTGCGGGCGGCGGTACGCGACGGCGCGCGCCTGGTGTGCGGCGGCGAGATCCCGTCCGGGGCCGGCGCCTACTATCCGCCGACCGTGCTGGCCGGCTGCGCCGACGACATGCCGGTGATGCGGGAGGAGACGTTCGGGCCGGTGGCTCCGGTGGCCACGTTCGACTCCTTCGCCGAGGCTCTGACCAGGGCTTCGGATTCACCGTACGGGCTCGCGGCGACCGTTCTGACGCCGTCGATGAGCAACGCCCAGCGTGCCTGGCGGGAGCTTCCGGTCGGCACCGTGAAGATCAACGCGGTGTTCGGCGGTGCTCCGGGCGGCGCCGCGCATCCGCGCCGCGGCAGCGGACAGGGCTTCGGGTACGGCCCGGAACTCCTCGACGAGATGACCGCCACCACCGCCGTCCACCTGGAGGCCCCACCGGCCGGCTGGTAGCGGCGGCGTTCTCCCGGCCCTTGACAGGCGGGTGTTCACTGTTCTCATGCGAGAGCAGTGCTCTCACCCGCCGGTCAAGCCCTGGAGGAATCATGCGATACGTCACCGCCGGCCGTGGCGCCGCTGTCTTCAACAACGTCGCCAAGTGGCTCACCGCCCGCGGCGTCAGCCTGATGGGCTCCCGCGTCATCGCCGTCCGCGGCCGCAAGTCCGGCGAGACCCGCACCACCGTCGTCAACCTCTTCACCCACGACGGCGAGCGCTATCTGCTCGCCCCGCGCGGCCACACCCAGTGGGTCCGCAACCTCCGCGTCACCCCCGACGCCGAGCTGCGCCTGGGCCGCCGCACCGAGCCGGTCACCGCCGTCGAGATCCCGGACGCCGACAAGCCCCCGCTGATCCGCCTCTACCTGCGGAAATGGGCCTGGGAGACGGGCGCCTTCTTCGACGGCCTGAAAGCCGACTCGCCCGAGGCCGACATCACGGCCGCCGCCCCCGGCTTCCCCGTCTTCCGCCTGATCCCCCGCTGACCCCGCGTCACACCGGCAACCGCCGGCAAGGGGGTCAGCAGTCGGCCGGAGGCCGCCGGCAAAGGGTCAGCGGCCGGCCGGAGGCCGCCGGCAAAGGGTCAGCGGCCGGCCGGAGGCCACCGGCAAAGGGTCAGCGGCCGGTGACGCCGTCGATGAGCTCGCGGAGGATGTCGGCGTGGCCGGCGTGGCGGGCCGTCTCGCTCGTGACGTGCGCGAGGATCCAGCGCAGCGTGCGCACCTCCCCGTCGACCGTCTGCGCGGCCGGGCTGTCCGGCCCGGCCGCACCCCGGATGACGGCGTCGCTGGCGGCGATCGCCGCCCGGTACCCGTCGATGACCTCCGCCGGGGTGCGCCCGTCGCCGGCCGTCATGGCGAAGTCGACGTCCGCGTAACGGCTGTCGCCGCCGAACGTGTAGCCGAACCAGTACCGCTCGCCGTCGGTGAGATGCCGGACCAGCCCGATCAGCGTGGTCTCCGAGACGACCAGGCGGCGGCCGAGCTGCTCGGCGTCCAGGCCGTCCACCTTCTTCAGCACGCACGACCGGGCGAACGTCAGGAAGGCCAGCGCGGTGTCGATCTCCCCGCCGTCGTCACGCGGCACCGGCTGCCGTTGCGTCTCCAGCATCCGCCGACCCTATCCCTCCAGGCGGGCCACCGACGCCTCCACCACCGGCGGCAGGGGGCGCCGGTTCCGCAGCGCCCACGGCAGCCCACGGGCGACGTCCCACACCGCGAGCGGTGATTCCCGGAACGTGGCGGCCAGATCGCGGGCGACCACGGCGGGCGGGCGGCGCAGCACGGCGGTGAACAGGCGGTTGCGGGATTCGATGCGGTCGCGGGCGGACCGGTCCCGGCCGGCCGGCAACGGGAAGTGCCGGACCGTCAGCGACGGCTCGTAGCACAGCCACCACCCGGCGGCGGTCATGTCCATGGCGAGCAGCGCCTCCTCGCCGTAGACGAACAGCCGCGGCTCGAACCCGCCGGCCGCCAGGAACGCCTCACGCCGGACCACCACGGCACACGACAGGAAGCCGAGCACCGACGGCCCGGGCGCGCCGCGCGGGGCGGACAGCGGCGCGGCGGCCTGGGCGGCGGAGATCGGGTCCGGGCGGGCCGACGGCCCGATCAGCACCTCGCCGGTGAGCAGGCCCAGTCGCGGGTACGCGTCGAACAGCTCGGCGGCCCGGGCCAGCGAGCCCTCGGTCCAGAACGAGTCGTCGTCGGCGAAGGCCACATAGGGCGTGGCGGCGCGGCGGACCCCCTCGTTGCGGGCCGCCGCGCCGAGGTTGCGGTCCAGGCGCACCACCCCGACGTCCGGGAACGCCGCGCCGATCGCCTCCGGGCTGCCGTCGGTGGAGGCGTTGTCGACCAGGATGACCGGGGCACGGTGCTGCGGGAGGGTCTCGAAGAGGCGGTCCCGGCGGTCCCGGGTCGCCACCACGACGGTGACGCGGCTGGTCTCGGCGCCGGACGTACCCCGGGCCGGGGCCGTGACCGGCCCGCTCACCGCACGAGCCGATCGCGCAGCGTGCCTGCGAAGAAGTCGAGGAAGCCGTCCGGGTCGGGCCCGGCGTTCATCAGGACGATGTGGTCGTAGCCGGCGTCGAGGTGCTTCCGGACGGCTTCGGCGTACGGCGCCGGATCCGGCCCCACGACGAACTTCTCCCGGACGTCGTCCTCGGTGACGGTCGCCGCGGCGGCCTCGAAGTTGACCGGGTTCGGCAGTTCCGCCATCACCTTCCAGCCGGTGACCGCCCAGCGGGTGGTCCGGTGCGCCTCGGTGACCGCCGCCTCCGCGGTGGGCGCCCACGCCACCGGGATCTCCACGTACTTCGGGCCCGTCCCGCCGTGCCCGGTGAACGTCTCGACCAGGTCCGCGCGCGGTTCGGTGGCGAACAGTCCGCTGCCGTGGGTGGCGGCCAGCTCGGCGGCGCGGCGGCCACCGGCGGCGACCGCGATCCGGGGCAGCTCGTCCGGCAGGTCGAACACCCGCGCGTCCTCCAGCCGCAGGTGCTTGCCCTCGTACGACTGGTAGCCGCCCTGCCACAGCAGGTTGATGATGTCGAGCGCCTCGGTCAGCCGCTCGTGCCGTTCCCGGACGCTGCCGAAGCCCTGCCCGACCACGTGCTCGTTGAGCCGCTCCCCCGAGCCGACACCGAGGGTGAACCGGTTGTCGGACAGGATCGCCAGGGTCGCCGCGGCCTGCGCGATGATCGCCGGGTGGTACCGCACCGACGGGCAGGTGACACCGGTGGCGAGGCCGAGGGTGCGGGTCTGCGCAGCGATCGCGCTCAGGACGTTCCAGGCGTACGGGGAATGCCCCTGCACGTCGAGCCACGGATGGAAGTGGTCGCTGATCTCGACGAAGTCGAACCCGGCCTGTTCCGCCCGGATCGCCTGCCGGACGAGTTCCTTCGGCCCGAATCCCTCGGCCGCGAGTTTGTATCCCAGTTTCATGCCGGTCGCGATTCCCGCGTTCCGGGACGGCAAACGTGGCGGCCGGAGCCGCCACGTCATGCCGTCGCACCGATCAGGAGGTGGCGGTCCCGCGCACGTCCTGCGCGCCGGACCGCGCCGACTCCTTGGTGGCCTGCGCCGCGTCCTGAGCGGTCTCCTTGACCTGGCCGGCGGCCTGCTGCACGGTGCCGCCCAGCTCGTCCTTGAGGTCGTTCGCCACGTCCTTGACCTTCTCGGTGAGATCACCGCTCTGGTCCTTGAGCTGCTGCCCGGCCCGGCGCTCGGCCTCGGTGACCGGGATGAGCGAGGCGCTGAGCAGCCCGACGCCGAAGGCGATGATGCCGGCGGCGAGCGGGTTGCCCTGGGTCTGCCGCGCGACGGCCTGCGGGGCCTGCCGGACCGCGCCGGCGGCCGCCGACGCCTTGTCCTGCGCGGTGCCCGAGAGTTCGGACGCCTTGTCGCGGGCGGCGCCCGTCAGCTCGGACGCCTTGTCGCCGGCCCGGTGGGCCTGCTCCTTGGCGGCGTACCGGGTGTCCTCCGTGGTGCCCATGACTTTCTCCTTCACCGCGGTCCAGCGCCTGCGGGCGACCTGGCGCGGACTCGTCTTCTCGGCCAGCAGGTCGACGTCACGGGTCAGCGACGCCCGGGTGTTCTCGATGTCGGCCTTCAGCCGGTCGGGTTCTTCAGCCATCGGGCGTCCTCCTTCAGCGTTTCGGTGGTGCGGCGCGGCACCGGGTCGACGGTCTTGAGCTTCTTGCGGCCGTTCACGAACAGGACCGCGCCGATGGCGCCCCAGATGATCGCGACGATCAGCGCCGCCCAGCCGGGGTCCATCACGTTGCTGAGGCCGAACACGACGGCGAAGCTGAGCAGCACCACCGCCAGGTAGCCGGCGAATCCGGCGCCGCCGAGCATCCCGGCGGCCTTGCCGGCCTTGGTGGCCTCCTGCTGGATCTCCGCCTTGGCGAGCGCGACCTCCTGCCGGAACAGCTGGGAGAGGTCGTCGCTGATGTTGCCGATGATCTCGCCGATCGAGCGTTCCTCGACCGGTTTACCGGCGTCCGGGTCGAAGCCGACCGGGTCGTTGCGGTAGGGCGAGGTCATGACCGGAACTCCGGATCGGTGTCCACCACGGCGGGCCGGCCGGTGCCGGTGGCCTCGTACTGGGTGGTGGCGGGGGTGACGTACCCGGTGCCGGTGGCCGCGGGCGTGTAGCCGAGGGTGTCGTCGGTCAGGCCGGTGCCGACGTACCCCTCCTGCGCCGCCGGCCGGACCTGCTCGTAGCCCGGCGTGAAGTCGTCGGTCGCCGGCTTGCCGGTGCCGGCGGTGGAGTCGGCCTTGGCGATGCTCTTGCCGAGCCGCCCGACCACGAAGCCGGCGGCGAGGGCGGTGGCCAGGAACGCGCCGGGCCGGCGGCGGGCGAAGTCCTCGACCTCGCGCAGCACCCCGTCCGGGCCGTTGCGGTCCAGGTAGTCGGCGAACTGGCGGCCGCCCTCGGCGACCCGCGCCACCACGGCGGCGGCCGGCGAGTCCTCCCGCGCGCCGCGCATCTCGTCGAGGTGGTCGGCGGTCTGCCGGATGCTGCCGACCAGGCGGCCGTTCTGCGCGTGGGCCTGCTCGGTGAACTTGTCGCGGACCTCCGAGGCGACGTTGCGGGCCTGGGCGCGGGCTTCCGCGCCGACGCGCTGCGCCTGCTCCTTCGCGGTGTCCTTGACGTCACCGGCGGCGGCCTTGCTCTGCTCGGCGACCTGCCGCGGCTTGCTCTGCTCCGGCTCCTGGCCGTAGGACTCCGCGACCTGAGCGTAGGAGCCCTGTCCCGGGGTGGTCACCGGGGGCGTGAGATCGTACGCGGGATCCGGCACACGGCCGGGTGAGACGTCACTCATGGGTTCCTCCGAGGGGTTGTTGCGCTCATCCCTGGGCTACCCCGTCCACGTCAGTCGATTCGCCTGCTGTTGTGATGAATGGCGCTAAAACCCACGAGATAAAAGACCTGATCTTGGGTACGGCGTACCGGCCGGTACGTCCGGAGGCCTTTGTTAGGGTCGCTGACCGTGAGTGAACTGCAGCGGGTCATCGGTGGCCGGTCCTACGACTTCTCCTGCCGGGTCGTGGTGATGGCGATCGTCAACCGCACCCCGGACTCCTTCCACGACAAGGGCCGCACGTTCGCTCTGGAGAAGGCGACCGAGGCCGTCGCCGCGGCCGCCGCGGACGGCGCCGACTGGATCGACATCGGCGGCGTCCCGTTCGCCCCCGGACCCGAGGTGACCGCCGCCGAGGAGCTGGACCGGGTGCTCCCGGTCGTCGAGGCCGCCCGCGACCTGGCCGTCGTCTCGGTCGACACGTTCCGTCCCGAGGTGGCCCGCGCGGTGATCGAGGCCGGCGCCGGGGTCGTCAACGACACGTCCGGCCTGCGGGACCCGGCGATGGCCGACGCGGTCGTGGGCACCGGCGCCCAGCTGGTGATCTGCCACAGCCTGGCGGCGCCGCGCACCGAGTACCCCCGCCCCACCTATGGCGACGTGACCGGCGAGGTCGGCGCGTTCCTGCGGGAGAAGGTGAAGCTCGCGCTGTCCCGCGGCGTCCGGCCGGACCAGATCATCATCGACCCGGGGCACGACCTGAACAAGAACACCCACCACTCATTGGAGCTGACCCGCCGGCTCGACGAGATCGCGGCGATCGGGTACCCGATGCTGGCGGCGCTGAGCAACAAGGACTTCATCGGCGAGACCCTGGACCGGCCGCAGCAGGACCGGCTCGCCGGCACCCTCGCGACGGTGGTGTTCTCGATCCTGCGCGGCGCCCGGATCATGCGGGTGCACGACGTGCGGGCCGCCACCGACGCGATCCGGATGACCGAGGCGATGCTGGGGTGGCGGGAGCCCGCCTACACCCGTCACAACATGTGAGGATCGTGCGGCAGCGTGCCGATGATCTCGGCGATCCCCGGCGGCGGCGTCTCGATCCTGCCGGGCCCGAGGACACGCATCGTGCCGAGCACGGTGACCAGCATGCCCATCGCGAAGAAGTCCCGCGCCTCCTCCGCGGAGGCGCCGGTGAGTTCACGCACCACGTAGTACAGACGGCTGTAGCACTCGCGGACCGCCGCGCCGATCGCCGGATCCTCGGCGGCCGCGAACCCGTGCAGGAACACCGCCAGCAGATCCCGCTCGGCCAGTAGCTCCTTGTACGCCCGGCCGAGCCCGCTCATCGTCGGCTCGATCGCGGCGGCGGCCCGCCAGGTCTGCTCCAGACGGTCGCTGACGTGGCGCTGGGTGGCCAGGAACAGCTCCTGCTTCGACCCGAACAGGCGAATCACGTACGGCTGGGAGACGCCGGCGATCCGCGCCACCTGATCCGTCGTCGTGCCCGCGTAACCGCCCTGCGCGAACGCGGTGACGGCGGCCCGCACGAGCTGGGCGTGGCGTTCCTGAGCGGTGAGACGGGTCCGGGTCACGTTGACAGGTTATCAGTCGATGCATACGGTCCTAGTTATCAGTGGATAACAACTTCCAGGGGAGCAGTCCGTGTCCACCACCCTCGCGGGACCCGCATCGAGGACCCGCCCGTTCGGCCTGGTGATCGCCGCCGTCGGCATCCCGGCCTTCATGGCCGCCCTCGACAACCTCGTCGTCAGCACCGCTCTGCCGGTCATCCGCGCCGACCTCGGCGCGTCCATCTCGCAGCTGCAGTGGTTCGTCAACGCGTACACGCTGCCGTTCGCCGCCTTCCTGCTCACCGCCGCCGCGCTCGGCGACCTGTTCGGCCGCCGCCGGATGTACCTGACCGGCATCACCGTCTTCACGCTCGCGTCCGCCGCCGCCGCGCTCGCCACCGAGCCGTGGCAGCTCACCGCCGCCCGCGCGGTCCAGGGCCTGGGCGGCGCGCTGACCGCGCCCCTCTCCCTGACCCTGCTGGCCGCGGCCGTGCCGGACCATCTGCGCAACAAGGCCGTCGGCATCTGGGGTGGCATCACCGGCCTCGGCATCGCGGTCGGCCCGGTCGTCGGCGGCGCCGTCGCCGACGGCCTCACCTGGAACTGGATCTTCTGGATCAACGTGCCGATCGGCGTCGCCGCGGTCGTCATCGCCGGCCTCACGCTCGACGAGTCCCGCGGCGGGGCCCGCCGTCTCGACCCGCTCGGCCTGGCCCTGTCGTCCACCGGCATGCTGCTGCTGATCTGGGGCGTCGTCGACGGCCCGGAACACGGCTGGACCACCGGCCGGGTGCCGCTCATGCTGGTCGCCGGGGCCGCGCTGATCGCCGGCTTCCTGTTCTGGCAGAGCCGCAACCGTACGCCGATGCTGCCCCTGACCCTCTTCCGCTCCCGCACGTTCAGCCTGGTCATCCTGGTGACCCTGACGTTCTCCGCGGGCGCGTTCGGCTCGGTCTTCCTGCTCGCCCAGTTCTTCCAGGTGGTGCAGGGCCTCAGCCCGCTCGAGTCCGGCCTGCGGACCCTGCCGTGGACCGGCGCGCCGATGCTGGTCGCCCCGCTCGTCGGCGTCTTCGGCGCGCGGATCGGCCTGCGCAACCTGATCGTCGCCGGGCAGCTGTGCCTGGCCGGCGCCATGCTCTGGATCGGGCTGGTCACCGCGCCGGACACCCCGTACAGCAGCCTGGTCGGCGCCTTCGCGCTCGGCGGCGTCGGGATGGGCCTGACCATCGTGCCGATCAGCACGCTCACCCTGGCCAGTGTGCCGGCGATGCAGCGCGGCATGGCCTCCGGCACCAACAACACCGTGCGCGAGTTCGGGGTGGCGGCGGGCGTCGCGGTGCTGGCCTCGATCTTCAGCACGTACGGCGGCTTCGCCGGTCACCAGGACTTCGTGGACGGTGTGGTGCCCGCGGTCCTGACCGGCGCGGCGATCCTGGCCGCCGGCGCGCTGATCGCCACCCGCCTGCCGCGGGCCCTTCCGCAGTGAAACCGCCTGTTGCGCGTACGCAACACGCCTGCAACGATGACCTTCGATCCAGTGCCGCCCGGCGCCGCCGGCCCCGTCCTCGCCGGTCGTCTCCGTAACCCCGGGCCGTCCCGGATCAGCGATCAGCGCCGTATGCGCCGGCCCACCGACCGGCACATGCGGCGCTGTCGCATTCGTGTGTGGAGTTCGGGCGCTCCGCGCGCCCGAACTCCACACGCTGTCACGAGCGGTTCGCGGGCTGGTTGCGGTTGTCGTCCGGCTGATTGTGGGGGCTGTCTCGGCACCGCTGAGACAGCCCTGCGAACCAGCCGAGGGGTGACCGTGACGTGCATGCATGACCCGGCGGCCGCGGGACGGCAGGGAGGGGACGCCTGCCGTGGCCGCCGCGAGGCACGGAACCGTGCGTGGCCCGTACCCCGGAAATGGGTGAGAGAAGCCCCGCCTACCCGATCTTGACCCAGATGTCGTCGAGGGTGCCGTGGAACTGGTCGTTGTTCTGGCCGACGCCCTTGCCGCCGACGGTGAACGGCTGGTTCGTGTCGACCGACAGCGTCGCGGGCACCGCGGTCACCGACTCGAGGCGGTCGTCGACCAGGATCGCCAGGGTCGGGCCGGTACGGCGGCACTCCAGGGTGTGCCACTTGCCGTCGGCGACCGAGATCCGGCTGCGGGCCACGTGCACGACCGTCCCGTTCTTGTCGCTGATGCCGCAGCTCGGCTTGCCGGACAGGCCGTCCACCTGCAGCTTGTACTGGCCGCCGGTGGAACCCACGTTCGAGTGGCCCTTCTGCAGGATGTTCTCGCCCCGGCCGGTCTCCGCCGGGGACAGCAGCACGCTCGCCCCGTACCGCAGCGCCCGGCTCTGGGGGTTGAGGTCCTGGGTGTCGCCCGCCTGCAGGATCAGCCGCGGGCAGTTGTCGCCCGCGCACTTCGCCGGGAACCCGAGGGCATGCCCGGCGTCGTGCGGCACCAGGCGCGGCGCGCCACCGTTGCGGGTGACCGCCCGCAGCAGGTGCCCGTGCCCGGAGCCGTCGTCGAAGGTGCCGTCCGCGATCGTGGTGTCGAAGTTGTAGGCCGCGACGTTCCCGCCTGACGCGACCGGGCCGGAGACCGCCGGGGTCGCCTCCAGGCGCGGCGACACCCCGTGGAACTCCACGTACCGCTTCCGGCTCACGCCGCCGACCACGGTGAAGTCACCGACCGCGCTGATCGCGCCGAGCCGCGGGCTGGCCGCCAGCTGCCGCGTCCCGGCGACCCCGTTGGCCTGCGGCGCCCAGCCGAGCAGATTGCCCTCCCGGTCGACGGCGGCGAGCTTGCCCCGGGCCTCCGAACCGTCGGTGCAGATGCCGCGCACCCCGTTGTTGGTGGTCGTGCACGCCTTGTCGAAGTGCCCACCCACATAGACCGTGTCGTCGAGCACCGTGATCGCCTGCGCGTCACCGTCGAACACCCGGGTCCAGCGGGTCTGACCCTCCTTCGTGTACGACACCGCCCGTCCACCCTGTCCGCCGAGCGCCGCGTACACCCCGTCCGCGTGCGGGGCCAGCGCGAACACCTGCGACACCGGCTTCGGCGCGAAGCTCCGGTCGAGCACGCCGGTCGCCGGGTCCACGGCGCTCAGCCGCAGCGTGGAACGTACGCCGTTGGTGCGGTGGAAGCTGCCGCCCACGTACACCCGCTCCGGGGTGACCGCGAGCGCGTTGACGGTGTCGTCGGTGGTCGGCGCCCAGGCCGCGTCGAGCGTGCCGGTCGCGGCGTCGAAGGCCGCCAGGTTCGCCCGCGGCGTCCCGTCCACCGCGGTGATCCGGCCGCCCAGGTAGACCCGGCCGTGCCCGGCCGCGATCGCGTTCGGCTGCCCGAGCACGGTGTGGCGCAGCGGGGTGAGCGTGCCGTTCGCGCCGTCGATGCCGGCCACCGCGTCCCGCTGCTCGCCGTTGACCGCGTCGAAGTCCCCGGCCGCGTAGACGATCCCGTTGTCGACGGCGAGCGCCCGCACGTTGGCGTCCGCGGCCGGCTGCCAGTCCCGCAGCGCGCCGGTGCGGGCGTCGAACGCGGCGAGCCGGCTGCGCGCGGCGGTACGGCCACCGTCCGACGCGGTGGTGAAGGCGCCTCCCACGTAGACGGTGTCGCCGCCGTAGGCGACCGCGTAGACGGGGCCGTTGAACGAGGGGGTGCTGGCCGGCTGAGTCGAGACGATCTCCGCGAACGCCGTGCCGCCGGCCGCGACGAGAACCGTCGACAGGGCCGTGATCATCGCACGACGGAGCGCGTTCTTACCTTTTCTGGGGTTCTGTGCCACGTCTGAGCTAACTTCCGAGATCCGCAAAAGTCGCGGCGGGCACTATGCTCCCCCGTACGCCCGATCCGTGCCTCATCGAAGAAGGGGAATGCGCGTGTCGCACCGTCGCCGCACCGCCCGGACCGTCGCGTGCCTCGCGGCCTTCGCGGCCCTGGCCGCGGGCTGCGACGGGATCGAGATCGAGGTCCCGGCCGGCTCCCTGCCGGCCCCGGTCAGCATCAACCCGATCCCGTCCGCGTCCGCCGGCGACCCGAGGTACGTCTGCACCGCCGCCTACAAGATCCTCACCGACGGCGCGGTCCGGCTCGCCGAGGACGCCGCCGCGGACCGCAGGGACGGCCTGCGGCAGACCCTCTCCGACATGTCGGCCAAGATGTCCGCCGTCGGTTCCCGCGCCGACCAGGCGGGCCAGCGGGCCACCGTCGACCAGATCGCCGGGTCGCTCGCCACCGGTTCGCAGGAGCCCGACCCCCGCGCCTTCATCAACGGCGACTTCACCACCATCGCCCGGAAACTGGACGGCACCTGCCGCCCGGCCGCGACCCCCTGATGACATCCGCGTGGACGCCGGCCGCCGAGGCGCTGCTCGAACCGGGAGAACACCTGCTCGCCGCCGAGGAGATGCGCACCGCTGACGGCGCCACTCCCCCGGCGCCACCCGAGCCCGCCGGCGACGCCCCGCTGGGCCCGCTCGGCAAGGTGGGCGCCGGGCTCGTCGCCGCGGCGTCGCTCGACATCTCGCCGCCCGGAGGCAACCTGCTCGAGCGCCTGCTGTTCGGCGTCGCCGCGGACGGACCGCCCGGATCGACAGCCGGCACGCTGTACAGCGCGTGTCTGCGCATGCCCGGCCTCCGGACGACGGTGCTGGCCGTCACCGATCGGCGGCTGCTGGTCGCGGTCTCCCCGGAACACGCGCTGCTGTCCTGGGCGGACGAGAGCCGGGACCACCTCGACGCGATCGGGACCGTGCCGCGGACCGGGATCAGCGCCGCCGGCATCCACCGGCACCGGCTGCGGCGACGGCTGCGGATCACGTTCACGGACGGCTCGTGGGCGGCGTTCCGGACACCGCCCGGCGAGTCCATCGACCCGGCGCGCCGCCTGATCCGCGCCCTCACCGGGTGACGCGGGACGTAGGCTCGGTCACATGATCGATAGGCCGGTTCGCATCGGGCTGCAGTTGCAGCCGCAACACATGGACTACGCCACCATCCGCCGTACGGCTTCCGAAGCCGAGGACCTCGGTCTGGACATCCTGTTCAACTGGGACCACTTCTATCCGCTCAGCGGCGAGCCGGACGGCCTGCACTTCGAGTGCTGGACCATGCTCGCCGCCTGGGCCGAGTCCACCTCACGCGTGGAGATCGGCGCGCTGGTCGCCTGCAACAGCTACCGCAACCCCGACCTGCTCGCCGACATGGCCCGCACCGTCGACCACATCTCGTCGGGCCGCCTGATCCTCGGCATCGGCTCGGGCTGGTTCGAACGTGACTACACCGAGTACGGCTACGAGTTCGGCACCGCCGGCAGCCGCCTCGACGACCTCGCGGAGGCACTGCCCCGCATCGAGTCCCGCTGGTCGCGTCTGAACCCGCCACCGACCCGCGACATCCCGGTCCTGATCGGTGGCGGCGGCGAGAAGAAGACCCTGCGCCTCACCGCCGAACACGCCGACATCTGGCACAGCTTCTCCGACCCCGAGACCCTCGAGCGCAAGCTCGGCATCCTCGGCCGGCACTGCGCCGACGTCGGCCGCGACCCCGGCGAGATCGAGATCTCCGTGATGGGCCACACCGAGAACCGGGACAAGATGTACGAGCTGGGCGCCCGCCTCTTCACCATCAACGTCAGCGGCCCGAACCCGGACCTCACCGAACTCCGCGAATACCTCGCCTGGCGCGACAAGCTCAACGCCTGACGTTCACGGCCGGAGGCTGGTCCACCGACCCTCGAAGATCAGCCTGCCACACCGAGAATCATCTCGAGCAATATCATCGCGCCGGTTGGCCCGGAACATCCCGTTCCGGCCCAGCCGGCGCGGCCGATCGCGGGCGTCTTCCTCGGCCGTGAACCTCCTTGATCACGTTGGACCGGGTCTGAGCCAAGGGAGTACAGCCAGACGGACAGTCCACAGGGACCCTCCGAGGCCGACCCACCACCTTCGAACCTGCGCACCGACGTGTCACCGCCGGACCGGCTGAGGGCTGGCGTCTGCTCGTTATGCTGCGGCGGTGTCGATCTTCGCTGCCTCCACCCTCCGCCACGGCCGCCGGGAATGGACGGTCGACCCCCTGGCCGGCGCCGGGCCGGTGCGTTTCGGGATGAGCCGGGAGCAGGTCGAGGACACCCTCGAAGACCTGTTCCGGTTCTCGTCCGACGACGCCTCGGTCCGGTTCGAATGCGGCCTTGTCACCTGTTTCGACGGCGACGACCGGCTCAGCGCGATTCTCTTCGACCCGTCGCACGGCCCGCAGCCGCACCTGGACGGGATGCCGCTGGCCGGCCTGAATCCGGAGGCGATGACCACCTGGCTGCGGGGGTACGCCGACCGGAACGGCCTCGGCCCGGTATCCGTCGGCCCGCACGACGACGCCGTACATCCAGGTCTCGGCCTGGCCCTGACCCCGGAGTCCCGGGTGGACGTGGTGGTCACCCGGCCGGTTCTCGTCGCGCCCTGGTGGACCGACCGGCTGCTGTCCGGTGACGAGCCGGAGTGGCGGCGCCTCGGACCGCTGCTGCTGCACGGCGACAGTGGTGCGCCCGGGCACGTGCGGGCTGACTGGGTGCTCGAGCCGCTGCAGCGGGTCGGCCCGCTGGAGTTCGGCGCGAACGAGGCGATGGTGCGCGCGGCGCTCGGTGACCCGGTCGAGTCCGGGCGCCCGGAGGCCGGCGCCTGGATCCGGTTCGCCGATCCGGCGGTGACGGCGTTCTTCGACGAGGCGGGCCGCCTGGCCGCCGTGGTCGCCGACGCCGTCCGGGGCCCGCAGGTGCGGCTGGCCGGCATCGAGCTCACCGGCCGGGTCCCGTCCGAGGTCACCCTGCTGCTGGAACGCCACCTGCATGCGGCGGGCCACCCGGTCACGCACGACTACACCGGCTACGTCCTGTCACCGGCGGACGGACTGACCTTCGAGGGCCAGCGCGTCGGGGACCATCTGCGGACCCGCCCGCTCCTGATCGGCGAGGACTGGGCCGGGTTCACCCGGGAGTGGCGGCGCCTGCCGTTCCTGACCGACGAGGTTCTCGGCCGTTCGTCCAGCCGAGTTGTGGGGCGATCAGGGTGACGGTGTCGGCGAGGATCTGTTCGTAGTCCGCACGGTCGAACTCGTACGGCAGCTCCAGGCGCAACGCGCTCGCCGCGGCGACCACCGGGTCGGCGTGCAGCCGTTCGACGATCTCGGCAGCCGTGCCGACCAGGTCGGGAGCGAAGAGGGTACGCCGTTCGCCGTGCGGTTCGAGGGTCCGGTCGTGACGGCTGCGCGCGTACTCCTGATAGCGCTTGCGGGTCCGCCGGTCGGCGCCGTCCAGCGGCACGATCACCCGGCCGACCGCGATCGGGCCGGCCTGCTCGAACGCTGAGAACTCCGCGATGAGCTGTGCCTGCGCGGTCACGAAGTCGTCGCTGCGCTCCCCCGACACGATGTTGCCGGTCAGCAGGCCGAGCCCGTGCGCGCCGGCCCAGCGGACCGAGCGGGAGCTGCCACCGCCGTACCAGATCCGCTGCGCAAGGCCGGGGCTGTGCGGCTGGAGCCGGGGCCGCTGGGTGTTGCCCGGTGAGTGGATCACCGTGTCCGGGTCGCCGAGGTAGTCGCCGCGCAGGTTGGCGAGGAGCCGCTCGATCCTGCCGTAACCCAGGTCGAAACCGCGCCAGTCGCCGTCGAACACGAGGTCGCCGAGGAGGTCGGCGTGCGGCGGCAGGCCCGCGCTGAAGCCGATCTGCAGGCGGCCGCGGGACAGCACGTCGGCCAGTGAGAGGTCCTCGGCGAGCCGGAACGGGCTCTCGTACCCGATCGGGATGACCGCCGTGCCGAGTTCGATCCGGCTGGTCCGCTGGCTCGCGGCGGCCAGGAGGACCGCCGCCGCGCCGACGCCGTGCTCCAGGTGCCGCTGCCGGATCCAGGCGCCGTCGAAGCCGAGCCGCTCCCCGTAGGCGAACAGGTCGAGGGTCGCGTCCAGGCCACTGAACGGGTCGTCGTCCGGAAAGTTACCCGGGGTGAGGAACGCGAGGGATCGCAGGCTACCCATGCGATCGACTGTATTACCTATGGAATGAATAGGATATGGCTCGCCTCACTCGTAGCCGACGTAGACCACCACCTGCCCGCGCCGGATGTGCGATCCCACGCTGACGAACGCCGGATCGGTCAACGTCGGCCGCTCCTCCCGCCACTGCGCCACATCCATCCGCTGCGCCAACTCCTCGGCTGTCTGGCCCGCCGCCGGCTGCAGCGTCAGGCTCCAACCACATCCGCCCGACCCACACACCTTGGTGTCCTCGACCACCGTCACCCCCGCCGGCACCTCCGGAATCCGCCATCGCGGCGGCATCGCGCCCTCGTCCCCGAACATCATCAGGTTCAGGAACTGCCCTCCCCAGCAACACACCATCAGGCCCGCCACTATCGAGACACCCCGGACGACCACCCGCAACCTCACCGCGACAGGGTAGCCACAACAGCCGATCAAACCCCTGCTCCGGTACGCCGTGGGCCGCCCCCACCGGATCCCTGGCCCCTGCCAGTCCCCGTCAGGCGGTCCCGTCACCGGGCGGATGCGGTGGTCACGCGACCTCTCCGCCCCCGCTCCGACACTGCGGGGACTGTCCACAGCACGCACCATGAGTGGATGCCTGTCACCGCGCGCCCGTCCTTCGTCGTCACCGGGGCCGCTCAGGGGGTCGGCCGCGTCATCGCCGAGCGCCTGTCCGCCGAGGGGCACGTGGTGGTCCTCGACCTCGCCCCGGATCCGGGCGAGGTGTGGCCGGACACGATGCCCCTGGTCCGCGGGGATGCCGCGGATCCGGTCATGGCGCGGCACGCGGCGGAGGCAGCCGAGGCGGCCGGCCCGCTGGCCGGATGGGTCAACAACGCGGCGATCTTCCGTGACGCCGGGCTGGCCGGCGCCGGGGCGCCTGAGGTCCTTGCGCTGATCACCGCCAACCTGGCGCTCGCCGTGACGGGCTGCCACACCGCAGTGAACCACTTCCTGCGGCACCGGCGGCCCGGCGCGATCGTGAACGTCTCCTCGCACCAGGCGCAACGGCCGGTCCGCGGCGCGCTGCCGTACGCCACCGCGAAAGCCGCCGTCGAGGGCCTCACCCGGGCGGTGGCCGTCGATCACGGGCCGGACGGCATCCGGGCGAACGCGGTGGCGCTCGGCTCGATCGTCACCGCCCGGTACGACGAGTACCGGGTGGCGCATCCGGAGGTGGACGCGCAGATGGCCGCCCTGCATCCGCTCGGCCGTCCCGGCACGCCGGACGAGGTCGCCGGCGCCGTGGCGTTCCTGTTGTCGCCGGCGGCCGGTTTCGTCAACGGCGTGATCCTGCCGGTCGACGGCGGCCGCGCGGTGAACGGCCCGGACCCGGAGGCCCGGTGATCCGGGGTTGTGTGAGCTGAGCCGCATGGTCGCCGATGCTACGGTCCGCGAGGCCGGCCGACAGTAGACCTGGCACTACGCCGAAGAGTAGAGCCCGCGGGATGTCGAGGCCGTCGCGCCGCGGCGCACCATCGGGCCATGCGGAATTCGCGGAGAGCACCTGCCGCCGTACGGGTGGCCTTCGGCAGCTGGCTCGTCGCCGTGGGCGCGGGCGTGTTCGAGACCTGCTCCATCGTGGCCAGGGAAGGCCTGAGCGGTGACGTGGCGACCGGCGCCGCGGTCCGCACGGCGGTCTTCGCGGTCGCGGTCGCCGTCGCCTGGCAGATGTACGCGGGCCACCGGTGGGCCCGCCTCGTCCTGGCCGTCGGGCTGGGCGTGGTCGGTCTCGCCTCGCTGATCGCCGATCCGATCGCCTGGCTGGCCGCCGGCAACTCGGTGCCCCGCCTGATCGCCGGCAGCGGGCCGGCCGACCTGGCGTTCGGCGCCAGCCGTGCCCTCCACGTCGCCGCCGTCCTCACCGGTCTGACCCTGATGTTCACACCGCCGGCGAACGCCTGGTTCCGCACACCGGCCCCGGTCCGGGCATGACGGCGGCCGGGAAGTCAGCGGCCGGCCAGCAGGCTGAAGGAGTTCGGCAGGCGACCGGACCAGGCCGCCCTTGCTGGTGTAGACGAGGTCGGCGCAGCCGGCCGCCAGTGGGGCGCCGGGCAGCGCGGCGACCACGTAACGGGCGGCCGCGCCGAGTTCTCCGGCCCGCCGCTGGGCGGCCCCGGCGGCGACGGCGCTGAAGTCCAGGCCGACCACCGACCGCGCGCCGGCCCGCAGCAGGGCGATGCCGTCGGTGCCGTTGCCGCTCTGCCAGTGCACGACGTCGGGGGCGGTGGTCAGGATGTCGCGGAGCAGGTCGCGTTCGAGGTCGAGGAGCGAGGTGCCGGCGGCCGCCTCGGCCAGGAACTCCTGATGCTCCCGGACGTATTTGCCGGAGGCCGTCTTCCAGGCGCGCCGGTTCCCGCTGAGCGTGTCCATGTCCGGACCATGCGGGAGCGCCCCGGGAATGTCCATCGAGATACGCCCGGGGCCGGCTCAGACGACGAGGGAGAGCAGCATGACGCAGGCGAAACCGACCACCGAGATGATCGTCTCCATCACCGACCAGGTCTTGATGGTCTGGCCGACGGTCATGCCGAAGTACTCCTTGACCATCCAGAAACCGGCGTCGTTGACATGCGAGAAGAACAGCGAGCCGGCGCCGATCGCCAGGGCCAGCAGCGAGACCTCGGGCCGGTCCAGGGTGGTGGCGAGCGGGGCGACGATGCCGGCCGCGGTGATGGTGGCGACCGTGGCGGACCCGGTGGCGATACGGATGCCGACGGCGACCAGGAAGCCGAGGACCAGCGCGTTGATGTTGGCGTCCTGGGCGGCGTCGGCGATCACGTTGCCGACGCCGACGTCGACCAGGACCTGCTTGAAGCCGCCACCGGCCGCGACGATGAGCAGGATGCCGGCGATCGGCGGGAGGGCGCCGCCGAGGACGGCGTTGGTCTCCTTGCGGTCGAACCCGGCCCGGTGGCCGAGCGCCCACATGGCGACGAAGACGCCGGCGAGCAGCGCGACGACCGGTTCGCCGACGACCTCCAGGACGTCGCGGGCGGTGGAGCCCTCGGCGAGGAACAGTTCGGCGAGGCCGCGGGCGAGCATCAGGGCGACCGGCAGCAGCACGGTGAGGACCGCGGCCCAGAAACCGGGGTTACGGCGCGGGCCGAGCTGCTCGTCGACCGGGTCGCCGGGGTTGACCGGGTCGGCGAGGTCGTCGCGGTCCACGAAGTCGCGGCCCGCGACTGGCCCGCTGCCACCCGAACCGCTGCCGGCCGAGCCACTGCCGCCGGAGGCGGCGCCGGCCGTGGCGAGGGCCGGGACCTGCAGGGGCACCCGCTTGGCGATGAAGTTGCCGAAGATCGGGCCCGCGATGATCACCGTCGGGATCGCGCAGACCAGGCCGAACATCAGAGTGAGGCCCAGGTCGGCCTGCAGGCTCTCGATCGCGACCAGCGGGCCGGGGTGCGGCGGGACGAGACCGTGCAGCACCGACAGCCCGGCCAGTGCCGGGATGCCGAGGCGGAGCAGGCCGACATCGGTACGCCGGGCGACCAGCAGCACGATCGGCACCAGCAGCACGACGCCGACCTCGAAGAACAGCGGCAGCCCGATCAGCGCCGCGACACCGGCCATCGCCCACGGCAGGGCGGCGCCGGAGACGCCGTTGACGATCCGGTTCACGATGCCGTCGGCGCCGCCGGACTCGGCGAGCAGGGCGCCGATCATCGAGCCGAGCGCGATGAGCACGCCGACGCTGCCTGCCGTGTTGCCGACGCCGTCGATGAACGAGTCGACGGTCTTGCCCGGCGCGGCGCCCGCGGCCAGGCCGAGGACGCCCGCGCCGGAGATCAGGGCGAGGAACGGATGCCATTTGGCCCAGGCGATCAGCACGACCACGGCCGCGATGCCGAGCACTGCGGCGAGAACGAGTTGCGTTGTCCCGGCGTCGGTGATCGGCGCTTCGGCGGCGAGAGACATCATGGGGCCGCGTTACCCCGCGGAAACACTTCTCAACCACCGGGGTCGATGTTCCAGCGACGGGCGCCGCCCACCGGCCTCCGAGAGGCGGTCATGAGGCGGCCGACGGGCCCGCGAGACGCGGCGGCCGACGGGTCCGCGGACCGTGCCGGCGGCGGTCAGCGGGTCGCGAGGCCGGCCTTCACCGTCCGGGACAGGTCGTCGCCGAGGACCTCGGCGTCGCCGCGGGCGACCGCCTCCAGAGCCAGCGCCGCCACCGTCGCCGGGTCGCTCTTCCGGTCGGCGGGGACGGCGGCGGCCATGTCGGTATCCATGTATCCCACGTGCAGCCCGGTGACGGTGATGCCGCTCGGGGCGAGCAGTTCCCGGGTGGCGCCGGTGAGTGCCCAGGCCGCGGCTTTGGCAGCCGAGTACGACCCGTAGCCGCCGGGGTGCAGCCAGGCCAGCACGGACAGCACGTTGAGCACCGCTCCCCCGCCGTTGGCCTCGATCACCGGCGCGAAGGCCCGGGTGGCGTGCAGGGTCCCGAAGTAGTTGGTCTCCATGTCGAGCCGGATGCCGGCCAGGTCACCGCCGATCACCGGGCCACCCGCGGCGACGCCCGCGTTGTTGATCAGCAGGGTGGTGTCGGCGGCGACGGTGGCGGCCGCGGCGACCGAGGCGGGGTCGGTGACGTCGAGCCGGAGCGGGACGGCGCCCGGCAGGTCGGCGGTCTCCGGATTGCGGGCGGCGGCGTAGACCTTGGCGCCGCGGTCGAGCAGCTGGAGGGCGAGATGACGGCCGAAACCGCGGTTGGCTCCGGTGACGACGGCGACTGCACTGGTGAGATCCATGCGATTTAGATTAGGACCATCATCTAAAGCGCACCAGGTAATAGATGACACACCTCATCTATAGTTGCGGGCATGGGACGGGTGTCGAAGGAACAGGCCGCGCGCAACCGGGAACGGATCGTCGCCACCGCGGCCCGGCTGTTCCGCGAGCACGGGATCGCCGGTGTGAGCGTCGCCGACGTGATGGCCGAGGCGGGGCTCACCCACGGCGGGTTCTACAAGCACTTCGCGTCGAAGGAAGCGCTGGTCGCGGAGGCGGTGGCGGGCGCTTTCGCGGAGCAGGCGGCCACGGCGCGGGACCGGGACGACGTGATGGACGCCTATCTGACGACTGCGCACCGGGACGACCCCGGCGGCGGGTGCCCGACCGCCGGTTTCGGCGGGGACGTGGCACGGGCCGCGGGTGGAGAGGCGACGCGGTGGGCGTACGCCCAAGGGGTCGAGAATTTCGCCCGGCGGCTCGGAGCCGACGGGGAGCCGGACCTGGCCGCTCTCAGCACCATGGTCGGCGCCCTGGTCCTGGCCCGCGCCACCGAGGGCACCGACCTGTCCGACCGGGTGCTGACGGCGGCCCGGGCGGCACTCGGCCTCAGCCCCGCCGACAACCCGCCCGGCCTCGGACCAGCAGAAACCCACTCGGCCTCAGACCAGCGGAAGAACCGCTCGGGCTCAGTCCAGCGGGAGGCCGTCGCGCAGCAGGGTCAGGGCCTGCTCCATCCGTGAGTGGTCCGCCGGGCTGACGCCCTGGGCGCTGACCCCGGACGGCATGATCGCCATCATCGCGCCGACCGCCGCACCCGCCATTACCCGCGCCGGGAAGTGGCCGGCCGGCAGGCCCTGCCGCTGCGCGATCACCCCGGCGAAGAGGTCGATGGTCTCCGTCATCTGCTGCATCGCCCGGGCCCGCAGCTCGGGCACGCCGAAGATCAGGTTCTGGCGGCGGCGCTCGAACGCCCACATCTGCGGGTCCATGCCGGTGAAGATGTCCCGCATGGCCGCCATCATCGCGTCGAGCGGCGCCAGATCGGCCGGCTGTGCGAGGAAGGTCCGGACCATGACCTCGTCCAGGTCGTCGGCGAGGACCACGTCCTCCTTGGCCGGGAAGTAGCGGAAGAAGGTGCTCGGCGAGACCTCGGCCGCGTCCGCGATCTGGTCCACGGTGGTCGCGGCGAACCCCTGCTCCTCGAACAACCGCATCGCCTGCTCGCGGATCACGGCCCGGGTCTTCGCCTTCTTACGTTCACGCAGGCTGGTCGGGATCGCGGTCATACCCCCGATTCTGCCAGCACCGTACGGGGCCGCCCGGACCGCGGAAGGATCACCAGGGCGAACACCGCGCCGGCCCCGGCCAAGGCGCCGGCGATCAGCAGGGACTGACTCATCCCGTGCACGAACGCGTCCCGGACCGACGTGAGCAGACCGGGATCGCCGAGCCGCCCGGCCACCGCGACACCACCGGCCGCGCTGGCCCGTACCGTTTCCGCGGTTTCCGGCGGGAGACCGCCGACCTGAACCGTTTCCCGGTATCCCGCATTGAGCACCATGCCCAGGACCGCGACGCCGATCGCGCTGCCGACCTGCCGGATCGCTTGAATCAGAGCGTTTCCGACGCCGCTGCGCTCCACGTCGAGGGCGCCGATCGCGATGTTCATCGCGGTCGGCATGGCGCATCCGAGGCCGATCCCGGAAACCGCGATCCAGGCGGCCACCCAGCCGTATCCCGTCGGTGCCACCGCTCCCGCCACCAGTGCGACGGCCATCAGGGCCAGGCCGGACGCGACCACGAGACGCTCGCCGATCCGGGCGCCGAGTTTCACGCCGATCCGGGCGCCCACCATCAGGCCGCCGATCACCGGCAGCAGGCGCAGCCCGGTGCCGAACGCGTCCGCGCCGCCGACCGCCTGGAACAGTTGCGGCAGGGCGAAGAGCAGCCCGAAGAAGGCAAAACCGGCGACCGTGGCGAGCAGCGTGCCACCGGCGAACGACCGGTCGCGCAGCAGCGCCAGGTCGATCAGCGGCTCCGTGGCGCGGCGCTGCCACAGCACCAGCGCGACGAGCGCGCCCACCCCGAGGGCGATGGTCAGCAGGGCGCGCGGGTCACTCCATCCGCGTTCCCCGGCTTCGATGACGCCGTACGTGAGAGCGACCAGCCCGGTCACCGACAGCGCGATGCCGGGGATGTCGAAGCGGCGCCGCCGGTCGCCGTACGACTCGGGCACCAGGACGGTGACCGCGATCAGCCCGAGCCCCACGATCGGCAGGTTGATCAGGAAGACCGCGCCCCAGTGGAACTCGTCCAGCAGCCAGCCGCCGAGCAGTGGGCCGAGCGGGATGCCGAGGGCGTTCGCGGTGACCCAGATCGACAGGGCGCGGGGGCGTTCCCGCTCGTCGAAGAGGACGGTCAGGACCGCGCCGATCAACGACATGATCACCGCCGACCCGAGTCCCAGAACGGCCCGGGCGGTGATGAGCTGGCCGGTGTTCTGCGCGTGGGCACAGGCGGCGGACGCCGTTCCGGAGAGGACCAGGGCGATCAGCAGGAGCCGTTTGCGGCCGTGACGGTCGCCGAGCATCCCGGCCGGGAGCAGGGCGGCGGCCAGGACCAGCAGGTAGGAGGTGGTGAACCACTGCAGGTCAGCGGTGTCGGCGCCGAGATCACGGGCCAGGGTGGGCAGCGCGACGCTGAGGACCGTGCTGTCGAGGCCGATGACGACCGAGCAGAGAGCGAGGGCGCCGAGCGCGTACCAGCGCGTGGGCGTGACTTTCGTGATGGCAGCCATTAAATGACAGTAACTCTCAAAAGAAAGTCGGCACCACTTTCCTGTGAGTATGCTCAGGGTCGGCGTGCCAGCCTGCGGGTCGTTGCGGCGTTGTGCCACGATCTTGGATGGCGTTCCCGGCGACCCGGCATGCGGAGGATCGATTCCCGATGAAGAAGGTTCTGGGCTGGATCCTGGTGTTCCTGCTCGTCTTCTGGATCGGCACCAACCCGGGACCGGCCGCTGAGGTGGCCCGCAGCCTCGGCGACGGCGTGGCCGACATCTTCCGCAACATCGGCACGTTCTTCACCGAGCTGTTCAACCGCTGACCGTGACGTCCCCGCCGCGGCTGCTCCTCGTCGGTCTGGCCACTGTCGATCTGGTGCAGCGGGTGGCCCGGTTCCCGGGCGCCGACGAGAAGGTCCAGTCCGAGTCGGTGGACGTGGCGGCGGGCGGCCCGGCCGCCAACGCGGCGGTCACCGCGGCCGCGCTCGGCTGCGAGGTCACCCTGGTCAGCGCGGTCGGATCGCATCCCCTCGGGGCTCTGGTCCGGGCCGACCTGGCCGCCCACGGGGTCACCGTGATCGACGCGTCGCCGGACTCGTCCGAGCCGCCGCCGGTCTCCGCCGTGACCGTGCACGCCACCACCGGCGAACGAACGATCGTCAGCCGCAACGCCGGCAACCGCGCTGTGGCCGTCCCACCGGGCGGCCTGCCGGAAGCCGACCTCACCCTGGTCGACGGGCATCATCCGGTGCTCGCGGTGGCTGCGGCCCGCTCGGCACGCCGCCTGCTGGTCGACGCGGGCAGCTGGCGGCCGGTCTTCACCGACGTCTTCCCGTACGCCGAGGTCGTCGCCTGCTCCGCCGACTTCCGCCACCCGGCCGCGAACGCCTCCCATCGCCCCGCCGCGAGCGCGGACGACGCGGCCACCGCCGCCGCCGTGGCCGCCCCTCATGTCGTGATCACCCACGGGCCGGGACCGGTCCGCTGGTTCAGCGCTCCCTCGGCTGCCGGCGAGGTGCCGGTACCGCCCGTGACCGCCGTCGACACCGCGGGCGCCGGGGACGCCTTCCACGGCGCCCTCGCCGTGGCTCTCGCCCGCGGCGACCTCGACCTGCCCGCGGCGATCGCCTATGCGTCCCGCATCGCCGCGATCCGGGTCTCCCACGCCGGCCCACGCTCCTGGCTGGCACAGATCAGGTGAGAACCCGGCCCGCCGGCAGCACCGGCGGGCCGGGAATCGATCACACCGTCTGAGCGAGCCGGTCCGCGAGCAGTTTCGCGAACCGGGCCGGGTCGTCCAGGTCCCCGCCCTCGGCCAGCAGCGCGGTCCCGTACAGCAGCTCGGCCGTGTCCGGCAGCGCCGGGTCCTCCGAGCCCCGCTCGTGCGCCGCCCGCAGACCGGCGACCAGCGGGTGGTCCGGGTTCAGCTCGAGGATCCGCTTGACCCGCGGCCCCTCCTGGCCCATCGCCCGGTACATCTTCTCCAGCGCCGGGGTGATGTCGTCGGCGTCGCTGACCAGGCAGGCCGCCGAGGTGGTCAGCCGGTGCGACAGCCGGACCTCCTTGACCCGCTCGTCCAGCTTCTCCTTGAGGAAGCCGAGGAGAGGCCCGAAGTCACCCTCCGGCTCCTTCTCCTCCTCGTCCTTCTTCAGGTCGACGGCGCCGCGGGCGATCGAGCGCAGCTTCCTGCCGTCCCACTCGGGGACCGCGTCGACCCAGATCTCGTCCACCGGGTCGGTGAGGATCAGCACCTCGTAGCCCTCGGCCTGGAACGCCTCCATGTGCGGCGAGTTCTCCACCTGGGAGCGGCTCTCCCCGGTCAGGAAGTAGATCTCCTCCTGGCCCTCCTTCATCCGCTCCACGTAGGCGGCGAGGGTGGTGGGCTCGCTGCCGTGGGTGGTGGCGAAGGACGCGATCTCCAGGATCGGCTTGTGGTTGTCCGGCTCGGCGAGCAGGCCCTCCTTGACGGCCCGGCCGAACTCGCGCCAGAACGTCGCGTACTTCTCCGGGTTGCTGCTCATCAGGTCCTTGATGGTGGACAGGACCTTCTTGACCAGCCGGCGCCGGATCATCTGGATGTGCCGGTCCTGCTGCAGGATCTCGCGGGAGATGTTCAGCGAGAGGTCGGCGGCGTCCACCACGCCCTTGACGAAGCGCAGGTAGTCGGGGATGAGCTCCTTGCTGTCGTCCATGATGAAGACGCGCTTGACGAAGAGCTGCAGGCCCCGGCGGGCGTCCCGCTGGAACAGGTCGTGCGGCGCCCGGGACGGGATGAAGAGCAGGGCCTCGTACTCGAAGGTGCCCTCCGCCTTCATGTTGATGATCTCGAGCGGGTCGGTCCAGTCGTGACTGATGTGCCGGTAGAACTGGTGGTACTCCTCGTCCGTGACCTCGCTGCGCGGCCGCGCCCAAAGCGCCTTCTGCGAGTTGAGGACCTCGTCGCCCTTGCGGATCGGGAACGAGATGAAGTCGGAGTACCGCTTGACGATCTCCTTGATCTTCCACTCGTCGGTGTAGTCGTAGAGCGCGTCGTCCTCGTCCTTGGGACGCAGGTGCAGCGTGATCGTGGTGCCGACCGGAACGTCCGGCGCCTCGTCGATCGTGTAGGTGCCGGCGCCCTCGGACTCCCAGCGGGTGCCGTGCCCCTCGGTGCCGGCCTTGCGGGTCACCAGCGTGACCCGGTCGGCGACCATGAACGTCGAGTAGAAGCCGACACCGAACTGGCCGATCAGCTCGGGGCTCTCCTTGGCCTCCTTCAGCTTGGTCAGCAGCTCCGCCGTGCCGGACTTGGCGATCGTGCCGATCAGCTCCACGACCTCGTCGCGGGTCATGCCGATGCCGTTGTCCCGGACGGTCAGTGTGCGTGCCTCGGCGTCCGCCTCGACCTCGATGTGCAGGTCGGAGGTGTCCGCCTCGAGGCCGTCCTGCAGCTTGGCCAGGCGTAGCTTGTCCAGCGCGTCCGACGCGTTAGAGATCAGCTCGCGCAGGAAGATGTCCTTGTTCGAGTAGATCGAATGGACCATCAGCTGCAGCAGCTGGCGCGCCTCGGCCTGGAACTCCAACGTCTCCATCGTCACCCGTTCCCGTCATGTCCGGTGTTACGCACCGATCGTAAATCGCCCGCCGCACCGGCCTGTCACCCGGCGTCGAACCACTCCTCGCCGGACGCCCAGTGCCGCACCCATCCGGCGAATCCCGGCTCGCCGGCGGCCTGCCCGAACGGCATCGCGCCCTCCCCGGAGATCATCCACACGTGGCCGCGCTGCGGGCCGGAGACGATCAGATGCCAGTTCATCGCGCAGCCGTCGGTCCCGAGCACGATCGAGCCGTCGTCGAGGACGCTCTGAAGCCGGGCCGGATCCGGCTCCTCCTCGTCACCCTCCCACAGCCAGGGCCCGGTCAGCGGGAACGGCCTGGTCAGATCACGCTCCGAGCCGTCGCTGCCGTAGTCGGCGGGCAGCTCGGCGAGACCGACCAGGCCGTAGTCGGGTGGGCCGGCGTGCGAGCCGTCGGACACCTCGGCGACGAACGACCGGTAGGGCTCGGGCAGCACCACGCCGTGCTCGGCCTCGAAGGCGTGCACGGCGGGCCAGCCCAGCGCCGACGCCCCGCCGTCGTCAGCGCCGACGGCGTCACGAAGCTCGGCGAGGACCGCGGGATCGACGTGCTCGATGTTCATGCGGAAATTGATACCAGGCGGGTCCGACAATTTCGGGAACCGCAGGTCAGGCCACCCGGTGCACGGAGTTCGGGGGTGGGGCGGGCACGGCGTCCGGGTGCAGGATCGCGGCGATCGCCTCCACACCGTCGATCAGGCGCGGCCCCGGGCGTACCACCAGGCCGTCGCCGTCGATCGCCCACACCGCGGCCCCGGGGAAATGCTCGACCACCGCCTCCGCCTGGCGGATCGCGCCGTCCAGGTGGTAGCCGCACGGCGTGACCAGCACGATCTCCGGCTGCGGCGCGGCCAGCTCCGCCCACGTCACCTGCACCGACCGCTTGCCGGGACGGGCCGCGACGGGTTCGCCGCCGGCCGCGGTCACCAGGTCCGGCACCCAGTGACCGGCGGTGAACGGCGGATCCACCCACTCCACCACGGCCACCCGCGGGCGTGCCCGTCCCGCGACCGCCGCCGCCACCCGCCCGAGCCTCTCCCGGAGACCGGAGACCAGATCGAGACCCTTGTGCGGTACGCCCACCGCGCTCGCCACCTCGGCGAACGTGGCCAGCACGTCCTCCAGGGAGTACGGGTCCAGCGACAGCACGGCGGCCCGGCAGCCCAGATGGTCCAGCGCCTCGTCCACGTGCCCCGACGGCAGCGCGCACACCCGGCACAGGTCCTGGGTGAGGATCAGATCCGGCTCCAGGCCGGCGAGCGCGTCCGCGTGCAGTGTGTAGAGGTCGCCACCGGCCGCCATCTGCGTACGCACGTAGCCGTCGATCTCGGCCGGGGTCATGCCGCGGGTGTCCCGGCCGCCCACCACGACCGTCTTGGTGGTCCGCGCCGTCGCCGGCTCGTCACACTCGAAGGTGACTCCGACCAGGTCGTCCCCCAGCCCCAGGGCGTAGACGATCTCGGTCGCGGACGGCAGTAGAGAGACCAGTCGCATGTCCACCATCCTGCAGGCCTACGACCAAAGTCTGATGCCCTCCCCCGTTTCTTACAACCGTGGTCCGATGCGCCGGGCGCCGGCGGGCGGGAATGCTGTCAGGCACCGGAACGGGCGTGACCCTCCCCCACGCCCGTCCGGCCGTCCACTCCGGCGGAAGGAACTCGATGTCCACGGCACCTCTCGCCCACGACGACACGCTCGTCCTCGACTACCTGGCCGCGCTCTGGGCGGCGAGCGACGACCTGCCCCCGGCGACCCGGGACGAGCTGATGAACACCGTGTCCGGCTACATCGCGATGCGGCACGACCTGGCCGGCGATCCGTCGCGGACGCTCACCCGGTTGGGCCCGCCCGAGCAGCTGGTGGCAGCCGTGCGCCGCAGCGGCACCCCCACCCACCTGCGCCTGCCGGTGCCACCATCGCCCGCTCCCGCCCCCGGCGGTCACGGCGCCGACCGTCACGGCGCCGACCGGACCGTGGTCGCGCTGCTGGCCGGCGGGGCGTTCGTGCTGCCGTTCGTGGCACAGAGCGCGGCGCTGCTGATCGCGGCCGGCTCGCCACGCTGGAGCCCGGCGCAGAAGGCCGCGGCCTGGCTGCTGGTCACCGGCCCGGTCGCCGGCACCTTCCTGGTCATCCTGCTGTTCGCCGGCGGTGGCGTGTTCACCGGCCTCGGCCTGATCCTGTTCTATCTGGCCTCCTGCGCCGGCTCGGTCGCCGCCGGCCTGACCCTCCGCGGGACCGGCTGAGCCCACACCCGCGGCGGCGCCGGTCTCGGTTAGGGGGTGTCTCGACACCGCCTTACCGTGCTCAGCGCTGGGTCCGGCCGCGCCCACGGTTCTCAGGCAGGAGGCCGGGCCGGCCGTCGTGGTGACAGGCGGCGCCCGCTGCGGTCAGAACCCCAGGCGCGCCACGACGGGGAGGTGGTCGCTGCCGGTCTCCGGCAGCGTGCGAACGGATTCGACAGCGAGGGAGCGGGCCATGACGTGATCGATACGGACCGCGGGGAGGCTCGCCGGGAAGCTGAACGCGAACGCTGACTCGTCGGTGCGCAGGTGGGCCGTGACGGGTTCGAGGCCGCGGTCGTCCACGGTGGCGTTCAGGTCGCCGAGCAACACGATCCGGTCCTGTTTCTCGGCCGCCAGCGCCGCGCCGAGGCGGCTGGCGCTCTCGTTGCGGCGCGCCGAGTCCAGGCCGCCCGGACCGAGTCGCATGGAGGGGAGATGCACGACGTAGACCGCGATGTCGCCTCGCGGGGTGCGCGCGACCGCCCGCAGCCCGCGGTTCCAGTCGGCGCCGAGATCCGCCGGCCGGATGTCCAGAACGGCGACCTCGGCGAGCGGATGCCGGGACCACAGTGCGACGGTCCCTTGGAAGGTGAAATACCGGTACTCGGCGGGGAACGCCTCGGCATAGGCCGGCAGCGCCTCCGGGGTGACCTCCTCGAGACCGATCAGGTCGGCGCCGGTCGCGGTCAGCGCCCGGACGGTTCCGGCCGGGTCGCCGTTCTCGTCGCTGACGTTGTGCTGCACGGCGATCAGGTCGTGCCCGTCGCCGTCGCCCGGGCCGCCCGGGATCAGACGGCCGCCGAAGAGGACCAGCCAGGCGGCCAGCGGAAGCGCGGTGGCGATCATGGCGGGCCGGGAGCGGCGCCAGAGGGCGAGGGCCAGGAGCGGGGGTACGGCGAGCCCGAGCCACGGCAGCACGGCCGGAAGCAGGCTGCCACCCGGCAGGATCGGATGGCACACGAGCAGCACCGCGACGAGGATCGCGGCCGGCACGAGCACGAACCGCCCGAACCGATCCGTCCCACCGGTCTTGAGGATCCGCACGGGCGTGATGCTGGCACACGGCCACAACAGTCCGCCCGCCCCGGTGACGGGCGAGCGCGACGCGGTGGCAGCGGAGAGCAGCTTCCCGGGGGCGCGAGTCAGGCGGCGAGGTCGAGGATCTCGGTGAGGACCTGGTTCCAGACCGCGCGGGGTGGGGGTTCGTGGCCGACGCCGTCGAGCCAGACCAGGCGGGCGCCGGGGATGCGGCGGGCCAGTTCCCGGGGATGCTCGGCGGGGAACCGCCGGTCCAGGGTTCCGTGCAGGACCACCGTCGGCGCTTCGATGGCGCCGAGCGAGTCGCGCACCGGCGGCCCGTAACCGGCGAGCCGGTGGTTGAGGCGGGTGGCCGCCAGGTCCGCGGAGCGGTCGAAGATCCGTTCGGCGAGCCGCCGCAACTGCGGTTCGTCCGGGGTGAACGGGCCGCCGTGGTCGAGCAGCTCGGCGATGATCCCGGCGACCGCGGCCCGCCGGTTCGACCAGTCGGTGCCGGCGTCGGCGGGCTCCTGCGCACCGCCCGGGCGAGACAGCGCAACGCCGGGCGACGAGGCGCCGGGCGAAAGCGAGCCGGGCGACGAGACGCCGGGCAGATCGGGGCCGGGCGGTGATGTGTCGGGGAGGAGGGGGTCCGGGTCGGGGGTGGGTGCGGCTTCGACCGTACGGATGCCGCCCGGAACCGCGGCCACGACGACCGGGACCGGGCCGCCGACCGCAACCGGCGCCGGATCCGCTCCCTGGGTGTCGGCGCTGGTCGCGATGAGGGTCAGGCTCAGCACCCGGGACGGGCGCCGCACGGCGATGCGCATGCCCAGGGCGCCGCCGAGCGCGAACCCGACCAGATGCGCGGCCGGCACCCGCAGCGCGTCGAGCACGCCGAGGGCGTCGTCCATCAGGTCGGCGCCGGAGTAGGCATGCGCGCCCGCCGGATAGGAGGTCGACCGGCCGGTGTCCCGGTGGTCGTAACGGATCACGAACCGGTTGCCGGCGGCGAGCCGGCGGCAGAACTCGTCGTCCCACCGGTCCATCGGGCTCGCGTCACCCGCGAGCAGCAGCAGCGGGGCATCGGTGGCCTCGCCGAACGTCTCCACGCACACCTGGATGCCGTTGACCGGCATCATCGTCTCGTGTACCACGGGTTCATTGTGGGGAGGCTCACTGACAGCGAGGTTACGCCGTCATCACATCGAAGGACCGGGCCGCTGAGAGGCCCGGTCCTTCCTCGGTGCCCTTATCGTGCCGCGGCGGCTGCGGCCCGGGCCTGCGAGCGCACGACGCGCAGCGAGACGGCGGTCAGGCCGAGGGCGATCCCGAACAGGGCGAGGTGCAGGTACGGGTTGGCGATCGGCACGAACCCGATGATCGCGACCGGGATCTGAACCACCCCGATCAGCGCGGCGAGCAGCCAGCGGCGGCCGCCTGCCCAGAGCATCGCCGTCCAGACGGGGGACGAGACGACCAGCAGGGTCAGTCCGTCGAGCACGGCGTGCAGGGCCGGGTTGTGCACGGCGTTGTGCGCGAAGGCCTGGGCCGGGGCGGCGATCCAGAGGCCGGCGAAGACGAGGGCGAGAACGACAGCGGCACGACGCATGGGATCCTCCAGCGCTATCAGACCGTTGCGGTGAGTAATCAAGGTACCACCCTGACACTGGCTCACGTCGATTCATTCGCCCCACCCGTTGATCACACAGAGTTGTTGATCTCAGCCGAACGGCCCAATGCCTACTTTGCGTGATCATGACTAACCTGCGACGGTGCGTTTGATCGAGCTTGCGATGACCAGTGCCATCACTCTCAGTATTTGCGGCGTTGGTTACGTCGCGTTGAATCCCGCGGAGACGCAGTCACGCGTCCAGGTAGTGGCCGACCAGGCGACCTGTCGCACCGTGAACACGGCGATCACCGGGTACCTGATGAACAACGGAGAGGCGCCGACCTCGATCCGGCAGATCACGGGCTATGTGCGGGGCGACATCTCGAAGTACCGCATCGTCGACGGCGTGGCCGCCGGGCCGGGGTGTGCATAGACATAGCGGAAGTTCACCGGGAAGCAACACGCGGATCTCTGCCGTAAACAAAGCGTCCCGAGAATCCGCGGAATGTCGCAAACAGTCGGGAGCAGGCACCCGGTCGACCAGATGCTCCCGGTCGGCCGCCTCACGGTGCTGGGTCTGCAGCACGTCCTCGTCATGTACGCCGGGTGCGTCGCCGTGCCCCTCATCGTCGGCGGCGCGCTGAAGCTCGACGCGGGCACGATCGCGATCCTGGTCAACGCCGACCTCTTCGTCGCCGGCATCATCACGATCATCCAGAACCTGGGCGTCGGGAAGATCCTCGGCGTGCGTCTCCCGGTCGTCGCCGGCGCCACCTTCGCCGCGCTGAACCCGATGATCCTGATCGGCGCGAAGTACGGCCTGCCCGCGATCTACGGCGCCTTCCTGGCCGCCGGCGTCTTCGGCCTGCTCATCGCCAAACCCTTCGCGAAGATCATCCACCTCTTCCCGCCGCTGGTCACCGGCACGGTGATCACGGTGATCGGCCTGTCGCTGATCGACGCGGGCGCCGGCCTGATCGCCGGGAACAACGAGGAGGCCCCCGGGTACGGCGCCCTCGACAAACTCGCCCTCGCCGCCGCGATCATCCTGCTGATCGTGCTGGTCAACCGGTTGCCCGGGGCTTCCTGGCGTCCCTGTCGGTGCTGATCGGCCTGATCTTCGGCCTGATCGTGGCGTCGTTCATGGGCCTGGTCGACTTCTCCGGGGTCGGCGACGCGAGCTGGTTCGGCCTGGCCCGGCCGTTCTACTTCGGCCCGCCCGAGTTCGAGGCCGCCGCGATCATCTCGATGTGCACGGTCATGCTGATCATCTACGTCGAGTCGACGGCGGACATGCTCGCCGTCGGTGAGGCGGTCGGCCGCCGCCCGTCCGAGAACGACATCGCCCGTGGTCTCGCCGCCGACGGCCTCTCCGGCATCCTGGCCGGCGTCTTCAACTCGTTCCTCGACACCGCGTTCGCGCAGAACGTCGGCCTGGTCCAGGTCACCCGGGTACGCAGCCGTTTCGTGGTCACCGCGGCCGGCGTCATCCTGGTCCTGCTCGGCCTGATCCCCAAGCTCGGCGAGATAATCGCCGCGATCCCCGGGCCGGTCATCGGCGCCGCCGCCCTGGTCATGTTCGCCACGGTCACCGCGGTCGGCATCCGCAGCCTGCGCCGCGTCGAGTTCGACGGCACGAACAACCTGCTGATCATCGCGGTCTCGATCGGCGTCGGCATGATCCCGGTGGTCGCGCCCGCCTTCTACAGCCGGATGCCGGACGAGCTGGAGATCATCTTCGGCAGCTCGATCACCACCACGGTCATCGTGGTCTTCCTCCTCAACCTGCTGTTCAACGGGTACGCGCGCCCCGCCCCCGCCACCGATCCCCACCCTCCCGCCGAGGCCGGCAGACCCTGACCAAGATCAAGGGCTTGCGGGGTACGCTCCGCGAGCCTTCCCGCCCTCCCCGTTCCTCCGGCTTTTCTGGTCTTATCGGATTTCCCGGCTCTCCCTATCCTCCCGGCCTTCCCGCCTCCTCCGGTTCTCCCGGTTCTCCCGGCTCTCCAGACTTTTCCGTCCGCCGGCCGACCGGAACGGGATAGCGGTGGGCGCCCGGAAACACGGGATAGCGGTAGGGCACCGGGAAACGCGGTGGTGATGCGGGGGCGCGGTGCGTCATGGTGTGGCGTGGTCACGATTCAGCGGGTGCGCGTCCGGTGGGGTCCCGCATCGCGGGGAGCGCGAGAAGCGAACGCCCGCCGTGGCCTCGACCGCCTGATCCCTCTGCCCAGCCGGCTCCCGGACGGCGAGGTGATCGTTCACGAGGTCCTCGCCGCCGACGAAGCCGGATACCAGCCCCGGGCCGAGGTCTGGTCCGGCGACACCGAGCGGATCGGCCTGCGCCTCACGCCGGAGGGCGCCGCGTGGCGGGTGGAACGGCTGCCGGTGATCGCGGCGTACCCCCGGCACGAGCTGCCGGCCCGCCTGTTCGTCCTGCGGCCCGGGGAGACCGCACGGTACCGGGCCAACTTCCGCCGCCGGCACACGGAGTGTCCCTGCAATCCGAGCTGGTACTACGAGAGCTGGACGGTGCACCTCGCGCACGGCCGAGAGCTTTCCGGCACACCCGGCCACGACGTCGACCACCGCACTCACCTGTACGGGGGTTCCATCCGCCCGCGACGTGCCCGCCTCCGGAACACCTTCGGCGTGTGAAGTTCGGGCGTGCATGGCGGCCGAACTCCACACACCGGAAACGGCTAACCGGCCTTGGTCACCGTCAGGGTGCTGATCGGGGTGGGGTTCAGCGCGCCCATCCGGGTTCCCTTGTCGCCCCACGTGCCGTCCGCGATGGCCGCGTTCCGTTCGGCGACGAGCCTGTCGTAGGTTCCGCCGGCGATCCGGTCGAGCCGCAGTTTCCAGGGCACACCCGTACCCTCCGGCTTGGTCGACCCCAGATACACGGTGTACGGGGCCACCTCGCTGCCGTGGATGTCCAGCTTCCCGTCCAGGTAGCAGCGGCCGGCGATGCAGATCGACAGTGACACCACGGTGCCGGTGGCCGCCGCGTCGGCAGCGGACACGGTGAACTTCGCGTCGAACGGCCACGGGACAGCGCTGTTGTTCGCGGGAGAGACGATGCGGGTCCGTACCGTGGCCGCCGTCGCCGCTCCGGTCGCCGCAGTGGTCCGCGCCGGGGCCGCCGGGGTGGTGGCGGCTGTTGTCCGCGGTGTCGTCGCGGCGGGCGCGGGCGCCGAAGCCGCAACGGACTTGGGCGCCGTGGTCAGCGCCGGGGCCGGCAGCGCGGAGGCGGAGAGAGCACCGGACTCCGGGGCCGCGGAGGAAGGTGCCGCGGCGACAGCGGTCTGACCGGCCTCGGCGGGTTCCGATCCGCCGGGAAGCCGGGCGAAGACCGCGACCACCGCGACGGTCAACGACAACACGGTGACTCCGGCGAGCACCCAGGTACGCCGCGATTGCGCCGCCGTCGGCTGCCGCTGCTCGAAGGCCGGACCTGGCGCGGGGATTGCCGGGGCGGGGAGGACCGGAGCCGGAGCGGCCGGAACCGGAGCGGCCGGGGCTGGAGCGGCAGGAACCGGAACGGGCGCGGCTGGAACGGGCGCGGCTGGAACGGGCGCGGCTGGAACGGGCGGGATCGGAGCAGGCGTGGGCTGCGGCGGTGGCGGAACGGCGGGAGTCTCCGGTTCCAGGTAGGTGCGGGCCTGCACCACCGCCGGATGATCCACCCCCAGCAGTCCCGGCCCGAACTCCGCCACCATCGCGAAGTTGGTCCGCGCCACATGCCGGTTCGCCAGTTCCTGAGCGACCACCGCGAGGTCGTACGCCAGCATCACGGTGAGTTCGTCCGGCTCCCCGGCCCGCTGCCGCGCCTCCAGGGCCTCTTCCAGAACCCGGCGGGCCGACATCGGATCGTCCGCCCGTACGTGCAACCCCGCGAGCTGCCGCATCGTGGCCAGCAGTTCGGGGTCGCCTTCGGCGAGCCGGGTCCGGCCGAGTTCGACAGCGCGTTCGAGGAGGGCGACGGCCCCGTCCGGGTTGCCGGCTTCGGCGAGGGCGTCGGCACGCTGACGGAGTTGCGGAAATGCGGCATTCTCGGGCACCCGGACATGCTGCCTTCCGACAGCGCGCTACACCACCCCGCAAAACGGTCATCCGGCCATCGACGGCACGTCAGCGGGCGAGTGCGTGCTCCCGGCGTGGGGCGGACCAGCGGCTGCGGGCGGCGTCGCGGACTCGGGAGGCCTGGTACAGCCAGGCGATGTCACGGCCGAACGACCAGGTCAGCGAGCCGAGCGCGATCATCAGGGCGGCCACGGCGACCACCGTCGGCAGCAGGCCGCTGACCACGACGGCGAGCATCACGCCCTGCTGGGCGGCGACGACCTTGCGGCTGAACTTCGGCGGCAGCGGGGCGTTCAGCCAGGGCAGCGCCCACGACGCGGCGACGAACGCGTACCGGAAGGCGCCGATGGCGACGGCCCACCAGCCGAATTCGGCGGCGGCAGCGAGGCTGAGCACCAGGATCAGGAAGGCGTCGATCTCCATGTCGAAGCGGGCGCCGAGCGAGGTGGTGGTGCCGGTACGCCGGGCCACCTGCCCGTCGACCCCGTCCATGGCCAGGGCGATCCCGGCGATCCCGGCGATCAGCAGGTCCGGCGCGCCCGAGCCGGCGATCATCGCGGTGACCCCGCCGGTGAGGATGGCCCGGCCGAACGTGACCGAATTCGCCCATCCGAGCGTGGTCATCCCGGCACGCTGCAGGGCGAGGGCGAGCAGACCGCACAGGACGGCCCCGTACAGCACCCCGGCGGCCCAACCCCACGTGCTGAGACCGATCGTCAGGGCGAGAACGGCCAGCAGCAGGAGCTGGGCGGCGAACCCGGCCAGCGGAGCCCGGGACGGACTCGTCGTGGTCGTGGCGGTACTGATGGTCACCGTTCCTCCTGGACGTAGGGTTTAGCCGCTGTCCCCGATTGACACGCTCTCCGGGGCCCTTTGGTTCAGCTATGGAGGACGAACCTTGCCCAGAGCCTTCTGGATGACTTCCCCCGGAGCCGGGGAGATACGCGCCGAGCACGTGGCCGATCCCTCCGAAGGGGAGGTGAGGGTCCGCACACTGCACTCCGGGGTGAGCCGGGGCACCGAGACGCTGGTGTTCCAGGGCCGGGTCCCGGAGAGCCAGTGGGCGGCCATGCGCGCGCCGTTCCAGGACGGCGATTTCCCGGCACCGGTCAAGTACGGCTATCTCAATGTCGGCGTCGTCGAGGCCGGTCCGGCCGATCTGCTGGGCCGGACCGTCTTCTGCCTGTTCCCGCATCAGACGCACTACGTCGTGCCGGTGAGCGCGGTGACCGTCGTCCCGGACGAGGTTCCCCCGGCGCGGGCGGTGCTGGCCGGGACGGTGGAGACGGCGGTGAACGCGGTGTGGGACGCCGCCCCGCAGATCGGCGACCGGATCACGGTCATCGGCGGCGGGATGGTCGGGTCGTCGGTCGCGGCGGTCCTGGCCGGGTTGCCCGCGACGGACGTGCAGCTCGTGGACATCGACCCCGCACGAGAAGAGATCGCTAAATCAATACATGTCGGATTTGCGCACCCTGATCAAGCAGCCGTCGAGCGCGACATCGTCATCCACGCCAGCGCCACGGAAAAAGGCTTGGCCAGAGGACTCGAGCTGTTGAGAGCCGAGGGCACCCTCGTCGAACTCAGCTGGTTCGGCGATAACCGGATATCTGTCCCTTTGGGGGAGTTTTTCCACTCCAAGCGGCTCACGATCCGCAGCAGCCAGGTCGGCGGCATCTCCCCCACCCGGCACCGCGACTACGCTCAGCGACTGGGAGTAGCCCTTGACCTGCTCAAAGACCCCCGCTTCGACGCCCTGACCACCGGCCACAGCCCGTTCGACGAACTGCCGACGGTTCTTCCCGCCCTGGCCGACGGCAGCCTGGAGGCCCTCTGCCATGTGATCGACTACCCGATTTGATCTTTTGACCGCCGGGTACCCGTACTACGCCCCGCAACCCCACAGAGGAGACGAGCCCTTGTTCAGCGTCACCGTCCGCGACCACATCATGATCGCGCACAGCTTCTCCGGCGAGGTCTTCGGACCGGCCCAGCGCCTGCACGGCGCCACGTTCGTCGTGGACGCCACGTTCCGCCGCCCGGAGCTGGACGACGACAACATCGTGGTGGACATCGGCCGGGCGAGCGAGCAGCTGCACACCATCTGCTCCGGGCTCAGCTACCGCAACCTCGACGACGACCCGGAGTTCTCCGGCGTCAACACGTCGACGGAGTTCCTGGCCAAGGTGATCGCCGACCGCCTGGCCGTCCGCGCGAACGCCGGCGAGCTGGGCCCGGGCGCCACCGGCCTCACCGGCATCTCGGTGACCCTGCACGAGTCGCACATCGCGTGGGCGTCCTACGAGCGCACCCTGTGACCCACCCGCTGTTCGCGGTGCTGCCGGCGTCCGTCGACGACCCGGCAGCACCGAGCGGCGGCAATCGCTACGACCGCGAGGTCCTCCGCCACCTCACGGCCACCCCCCGAGATCGAACCCTTGCGGCGGTACGCCCGGAGCACACTCCCCCACCCTGCCCTCACCACGCCGCTCCCCCCGCCGGCCGTGCCACCGCCGAGGACCGCCCGCGCGCGGATCCCACTCCCGCAGCCGCACCTCCGGACCGGGCCGTCGACGGGATCCCGGAGTCGCTGATCCCTGGTTCGTGGCCCCGCCCGGAACAGACCGCCCGCAAGGCTCTCGCCGACGCGCTCCGTGCCATCCCCGACGGCGCGGTGGTCCTCATCGACGGCCTGATCGCCTGTGGCGTACCGGACCTGCTGGAACCGCACGCCGCCCGCCTCATGCTCGCCGTCCTGGTTCACCTGCCGCTCAGCGACGAGACGGGCCTGCCCGCCTCCGAGGCCGCCGAGCTGCGGGCCCTGGAGTCCCGAACCCTGCGCCTGGCCACCACGGTGATCGCCACCAGCACACCCGCCGCCCGCCGCGTCGAGGAACTCCACGGCATCTCCGGCGTCCACGCCATCCCCCCGGGTGTCGACCCCGCACCCCCGGCAGCCCCTTCCCCGACCGGTCACCGCCTGCTCAACGTGGCGTCGCTGACCCACCGCAAGGGCCAGGACCTGCTGCTCGACGCCCTCCACCGGCTCCCCGCCGGCCTGCCGTGGACGTGCACCGTCGCCGGCGCCGGCAACCTCCCGAACTCCACTCTCACCCCACCCGCGACCCTCACCCTTTCCGACGCCGGCTCAACGTTCCCGGACAGCGCGAAGGACACCGCCGACGACATCTCCCGATCTTGGACGACCGACCGCTCCCCAAGGGAAACCACCGCCCAAGATCCGGCGGGAAACGGCAACGCCGGAAACGCCGCCGGGAAAGACCGGAATCGTGGGAACGACCGGAACGGCGGGAACGACCGGAACGGGAACAGCGGGAACGACGGGAACAGTGGGAACGACCGGAATGGCGGGAACGACCGGAACAATGGGAACTGTGTGCGGTTTGTCGGGGCGCTCAGTGGAGACGCGCTGGACGATGTCTATGCGAACGCGGATCTGTTCGTGTTGCCGTCGCGGGCGGAGACGTACGGCATGGTCGTGACCGAAGCCCTGGCCCGCGGACTCCCGGTGGTGGCCGCGGATGTCGGCGGCGTGCCGGAGGCGCTCGGCGCCGCCCCGGACGGCGGCATCCCCGGCCGCCTGATCCCCCCGGACGATCCGGAGGCGCTGGCCGCCGCCCTGCGTGATTGGCTGACCGACCCCGATCTGCGGGAACGCTGGCGCCGCCACGCCCTGGCCCGCCGCGCGGAACTGACCGGCTGGGACGAGACCGCCCGGCTCCTCCGGGAGGTGCTGGATGGACTCGCCACTTCCGGCGAACACTGACCTGGCGCGAACGGGTCCCGCGAATACCGAGCCGCACGCCTGACGAGAGCGACGATGCCGAGGGAGGCACGACCTTAACGCCATCCCCACGGATGAATCCGAGGATTTCCCAGCTCAGATAGCACCCGACCCGCTGTCCAAGAACGGTGACTCGCATGTCTGACATCGTCAGCACCGGCACGGTTACGCTCCGCCGTGTCGAGGTCGCCCTCGCGGCGCCGATGCTTCATCACGAGGCTGCGGCAAGTCACGCCCCGCTCGTGGTGACGCCTATCCGCCTCGGCGGCGGATCGGCTTTCCCTGCCCTGCTCCGCAGGGATTCCGTTTCCTCCCCACGGCTGAAGCCGGGGGTTTCCACGGAGGTTTTCCGATGACCGAGGTGCACGGCAGGATCGAGACAGGCCGGCGCGCGGCGACCGACGGCGACGGGGCCGGCAGGTTGAACGGGCCGCTGCCGGGAGCCGGGCCGCGCGACGCCGCGGCCGGCGAACTGGGGACGTTCAGCGAGACCGGGCCCGGCGGTGAACCGGCCGGCGAGTTCAGTGCCACCTGGCTGGACCTGCGGGAGCCCGCGGACGCCGCCGCGCGGGCGCTCGATCTGGTGGGGCAGTTGCCGGAGACGGTACGGACGGTCCGCGACCTGGGCTGCGGAACCGGTTCGCTCGGCAGGTGGCTGTCCCCGCACCTGGGCACACCCCAGCACTGGATCATGACCGATCTGGATCCGGCGCTGCTCCGGAGGGCCGCGGCCGGGATGCCCGACGGCACGACCGTGCGCACGCAACAGCTGAACGTGACGGATCTGACCGCGGCCGACCTCGCGGGCACCGATCTGGTGACCTGTTCGGCGCTGCTGGACCTGCTCACGGCCGGTGAGGTGGAACGGCTGGCGGCGGTCTGCGCCGAGGCCCGGGTGACAGTGCTGTTCACCCTGTCGGTGACCGGCGAGGTGCGGCTGACGCCGGAGGATCCCCTGGACGCGCAGGTGGTGGCGGCTTTCAACGAGCACCAGCGGCGTACGCACGACGGCCGCCGCCTGCTCGGCCCGGACGCCCCGGAGGTCGCGGCGGAGGCGTTCCGGAGGGCGGGCGCGCGGGTGACCGTACGCCCGAGTCCCTGGCGTCTGGGCCCGGAGCACCCCGCACTGACCGTGGAGTGGCTGCGCGGCTGGGTCGGCGCGGCGCGCGAGCAGCGCCCGGACCTGCCGCTCGGCGACTACCTGGACCGCCGTCTGGCCGCCCTCCCGCAGGCTTCCGTCGGCCACGCGGATCTGCTCGCCACCTTCGACTGACAACCCGAGCGTGTTGAGTTCGGGCGTGCATGACGGCCGAACTCAACACGCGGAAGAAGGCGGAACACCGATCTTCGGGTGAACACGATCATCAAGTGAACCGCGGGCCACGGCACGGGCGTACTAGTTCCTGAAAGCGACGAGGGGACTGGAACCGTGAACCGATCGATCTGGGCGTGGCTGCGGCTGCTGGGTGGCGCCGGGATTCTGGCGTTGGTGCTGTGGCGACTCGGGACCGGCGCGTTCCTGGACGGCATGCGGGTCCTGGATGGGGGCGCGCTGCTGGCGGCGCTGGCGATCGGTGCGGCGACCACGGTCCTCAGCGCGTGGCGGTGGTGCCTGGTGGCGCGCGGGCTCGGCATGAGGCTGACGCTGAAGGACGCGACCGCCGACTACTACCAGGCGCTGTTCCTGAACGCGGCGCTGCCGGGCGGGATCCTCGGTGACGTCGGGCGCGCGGTGCGGCACGGCAGGGATGAGGGCGACCTGGGGCGTGGGGTCCGGGCGGTGGTCCTGGAACGTACGGCAGGGCAGCTGGTGCTGCTGGGAGTCGGGGCGGCGGTGCTGTTCTCCGTACCCTCACCCGTTCTTGATCTCCTGAAGGCGCACGGATCGCAGGTCGCCGCGGTGGCCGCGAGCGTCGCCTCGGCCGGCGTCCTGGTCTTCCTCGGCATGCGCGCCCTGCGGAACCGGGGCAGCGCGAAGGCCCGCACCGGCCTGGCGGAGATCCGCGCGGGGCTGCTGTCGCGGCGCAACGGGCCGGGCGTGCTGGTGGCGTCGGCGGCGGTGCTGGCCGGGCATCTGGCGACGTTCCTGGTGGCGGCGTACGCGGCCGGCACCTCCGCCTCGCTGCTGGAGCTGGCGCCGCTGCTGCTGCTGGCGCTGATCGCGATGGGCCTGCCGGTGAACATCGGCGGCTGGGGCCCGCGCGAAGGCGTGATGGCCTGGGCGTTCGGCGCGGCGGGCCTGAGCGCGGCGCAGGGTCTGACGATCGCGGTGGCGTACGGCATTCTGGCTTTCGTCGCGGCGCTCCCGGGTGCGGCGATCCTGGTGGTACGGCTGGTCGCGCGCCGCGCCGAGACGAGGAAGCCGCTGGTCGCCGCCGTGGTGCCGCCGCAGCCGGTCGCCGTGCCGCAGCCGGTCGTCCTGCCGCAGCCGATCGTCCTGCCGCTCCCGGTGCGGCAGCCCGCTTACTCCGGGAGCGTCGCGGCTTGATCCAGCCGTTCACCATGTCCGCCGGCGAAGTCCTCCCCGAACCGCTCCGACAGCGCGTACCGCAGCAGCACCACGTCGCCGATCGGGCGGACCTCGGCGAGGGTCGCCCGGTGGCGGGAGGTCCACGGGAAGTCGCCGTCGTGCACGAACCGGGGCGCCCGCGAGTCACCGACGAAGAACGGGGCCACCACCAGCTGCAACTCGTCGGCCAGCCCGGCGGTGAGGAACTGGGTGTGCATCCGGCCGCCGCCCTCGACCATCAGCCGCCGGATGCCGCGCGCGGCCAGGTCGGCCGTGACGAGCCGGACGTCGACCGGATCACCGCCGTCGACGACTGTCGCCCGGTCGCCGAGCCGCTCACGGGCGTCGCCGGCCGCGGGCGTCGCACAGTAGACCAGCTTGTCCGCCGCACCCGTGGTGAAGAACGACGCCTCGGGGTCGAGGTGGCAGCTGCCCGTTACGGTGACCTTCACCGGGTCCGGATCTTCCCCTCGGGCGATCCGGGCGGCGCGGCGGGCCGCGGAGCGCACCAGCAGACGCGGGTTGTCCTGGCGGATCGTCGCGGCGCCGACCAGGATCGCGTCGCACTCGGCGCGGACCGCGTCGACCCGGTCGAAGTCGGCGTCGTTGGACAGGAGCAGCCGCTCCTCGGAGGCGTCGTCGAGATATCCGTCGATGGACATGCCACAACTGAGCAAGGTGTAAGGACGATCAGCCACTGATGACGCCTCCAGAGATTGTCCTCACCATTATCCCCGTGTGCGGAAGGCGATCTCTGGGCAGAGCATTGACGGCGCGAACCAATGAGGAGGACCCATGTCCGAAGCCCCGGCGATCACCAAGGCGAGTATCCGGCGGCAGGTCACCGTGCCGCTGCGTTTTCCCGACGGTTACACGACCAGCGCGCGGGTGATGACGTTCGACGGGCTCGCCGACGGCAAGGAGCATCTGGCGCTCGGTCTCGGCGACTGGCAACGGGCCCTGACCAAGTCGGCGGCCGGCGGCCGGGCGCCGCTGGTGCGGCCGCACAGCGAGTGCCTGACCGGGGACGTGTTCGGCAGCCAGCGCTGCGACTGCGGGCCGCAGCTGCGGGAGGCGGTGGAGCGGATCGCCGACCAGGGCGGGTTCCTGCTCTACCTGCGGCAGGAGGGCCGCGGCATCGGGTTGTACGCGAAGCTGGACGCCTACGCGCTGCAGGACGACGGCCTGGACACGTACGAGGCGAACGTCGCCCTGGGCCGCGGTGAGGACGAGCGGGACTACACGGCCGCCGCGCAGATGCTGCTGGCCCTCGGCGTGGACCGGGTCCGGCTGCTCAGCAACAACCCGGACAAGGCCGGCCAGCTCACCGATCTCGGCATCGAGGTGACCCAGCGGATCCCGACCGGGGTGCACCTGTCCGCGGCGAACGTGCGGTACCTGTCGGTGAAGGCGTCGCACACGTCACACACGATCGAACTCCCCCTGGCCGAGTGACACCCGGCGCCTTCTGGCGGGCGGACCGGCACGATGGCAGGGTGGCGGGCGTGGACATACCGGAAGCGGGCGATCTCGAGGCGCTGATCGCCGCCGTCGATCAGCTGCCGTTCATCGTCGCCGTCTGTGAAGGGCCGGACCTGCTGCTGGTGGCGTACAACGCGGCCACCAGGGCGGTCCTGCCCGGACGCGACGGGATCGGTCGCCCGATCCGGGACGTGCTCAGCGATCTCACCGGTCAGCAGTTCGTGGACGCGTACTACGAGGTCTACCGCACCGGCACGCCGATCATGGGCCGGCAGTGGCGGGCCCATCTGGACCAGCCCGACGGGTCGGTCCACGAGATGTACGCCACGTTCACCATCGTCCCGTGGCGCCGCCCGGACGGCGGGCTGCGCGGTGTGATCGGGGCGGCGTTCGACGTCACCGCCCTGGCCCGCGAGCAGCAGGCCGCCGAGCAGGAGGCGGACCGGCTGCGGAAACGCTACGAGCAGAGCCGGGAGGTGATCGACGCCCTGCAGCGGGAGCTCCTGCCGGCCGGGCTGCCGGTGCTGCCCGGCCTGCAGGTGGCCGCCGGCTACCTGCTCGCCGACGCGGACACCCGGGCCGGCGGCGACTGGTTCGACGCGGTCACCACACCGGACGGGCGGATCGCCCTGATCACCGGGGACGTCGTCGGGCACGGGGTGACCGCGTCCGGGGTGATGGGGCAGCTACGGGCGGTGCTGCAGGAACGGCTCGACGCCGGGGCCGGTGTGGTGGAGGCGCTGACGGCGGTGGACCGGCTGGCCCGGCGGGTGCGTGCGGCGTACGCGGCGACGGTCTGCCTGGCCGTGCTCGACCCGGGCAGCGGAGATCTGGAGTACTGCACGGCCGGGCATCCGGCGCCGCTGGTCATCCCGGCGTCCGGCGAGGCCCGGTACCTGCCCGGCACCCGCGGCACACCGCTCGGCACCGGCGGGACGTTCCCGGTGCGGACGGCCCGTCTGGAACTCGGGGACACGCTGCTGCTCTACACCGACGGCATCCTGGAACGGCCCGGCGCCGGCCCGGACCCCGACGGTGAGCTGGCCCGGGTCGCGGCGGACGCGGCGGCCGGGCGGGCCCTGCACGATCCGGCGGCCACGGTCGCCGAACGGGTCTGCACCCAGACCCTGGAGCTGCTGGTCCGCTTCGGTGGGCACGCCGACGACATCACCCTGCTGGCGGCGCAGCGCGTTCCCCCCGTACCCGAGATGGTCCTGGAACTTCCGGCGCAGCCGGCCGCTCTGCGCGGCTCCCGGGTCGAGCTCGCCCGCTGGCTGGGCGCGGCCGGCGCCGGCGCCGGCGACGTCTTCCTGCTCCAGCACGCCATCGGTGAGCTGGCCACCAACGCCATCGAGCACGCGGCCGGCGGCGACAAGGTGGAGATCCGGGCCCGGCTGGAGGCGTCCGGGGTGGTCGAGGCCATCGTCACCGATCACGGCGGCTGGCGGGCGCCGGAACGGCAACCGGCGCGCGGCCGGGGTCTGGCGCTCACCGCGCAGCTGGTGGAGAGCCTGCGGGTGGAGCCGGGCCCGGACGGCACGGTCGCCACCCTGCGGCATCCGCTGAGCCGTCCAGGACGCCTGCTGACCAGCCTCGACGAGACGGGCGCCGGGGCAGGGGCCGTCGCTGATCTGGCGATCACCGAGCTTCCGGGGGACGACGAGGCGCGGGTCCGGGTGGAAGGGCCGGTGGATGCGGTGACTGCTTCCGCCGTACGCCAGGAGCTGTTGCGCCGCAGCCGTGGCGGCACCGTGCCGATGACCGTCGACCTGTCCGGGGTCGGCCATCTGTCCAGCGCGGGCGTCTCGGCGCTGCACGAGGTGGCCGCGCAGCATCAGCTGGAGAAGGCGCCGCTGACGCTGATCGCGCCGCCGGGCAGTCCCGCCCAGCGGATCCTCGACCTGGTCGGCCTCCCGTCATCCACAGACCTCTCGTCCACCGATCTCTCATCCACAGGGTGAATCCGATCCGCCGTTCGGTTCTCTAGACTTCGCCGGGTGACTTCGGCGCCCCCCATTCCCGTGTCCAGTGCCATCGACGCCCTCAACCGCGTTTTCGGCTACCCATCGTTCCGTGGGCAGCAGGGCGACATCGTCGATCACGTGATCGCCGGTGGCGACGCGCTGGTGCTGATGCCGACCGGCGGCGGCAAGTCGCTGTGCTACCAGATCCCGGCGCTGGTGCGGCCCGGCACCGGCGTGGTGATCTCGCCGCTGATCGCGCTCATGCAGGACCAGGTGGACGCGCTGCGTGCCCTCGGCGTCCGGGCGAACTTCCTCAACTCCTCGCAGGACCTGGAGGAGCGGCGGATCGTCGAGGCCGAGTTCGTCGCCGGTGAGCTCGACATGCTCTATGTGGCGCCGGAAGGCCTCGGCACCGCCGGTGTGCAGCGGCTCCTGGACCGCGGCAAGATCTCCCTGTTCGCGATCGACGAGGCACACTGTGTGTCGCAGTGGGGCCACGACTTCCGGCCCGACTACCTGGCCCTGTCGATGCTGCACGAGCGCTGGCCGGACGTGCCGCGGATCGCGCTGACCGCCACCGCCACCACGACCACCCGCGACGAGATCGCCGGCCGGCTCCAGCTGACCGGCGCCCGGCATTTCACGGCGAGTTTCGACAGGCCGAACATCCAGTACCGGATCGTGCCGAAGAACAGCCCGTCCCGGCAGCTGCTCGACCTGTTGCGCAGCGAGCACGCCGGCCATTCCGGGATCGTCTACTGCCTGTCCCGCGCGTCGGTGGAGAAGCACGCCGAGTTCCTGTCGCAGAACGGGATCCCGGCGCTGCCGTACCACGCCGGGCTGGACGCCCGGACCCGCGCCACCAACCAGGCCCGTTTCCTGCGCGAGGACGGCCTGGTGATGGTCGCCACCATCGCCTTCGGCATGGGGATCGACAAGCCGGACGTACGGTTCGTCGCCCACCTGGACCTGCCGAAATCCCTCGAGGGCTACTACCAGGAGACCGGGCGCGCCGGGCGGGACGGGCTGCCGTCGACCGCCTGGCTGGCGTACGGGCTGCAGGACGTCATCCAGCAGCGCAAGATGATCGAGGGGTCGGAGGGGGACGCCGCGTTCCGCCGCAACGCCGGCCGGCACCTCGACGCGATGCTGGCCCTGTGCGAGAGCGTGACCTGCCGCCGCTCGCAGATCCTGTCCTACTTCGGCGAGACCGCCGCCGAGTCCTGCGGCAACTGTGACACCTGCCTGACGCCGCCGGAGTCGTGGGACGCGACGGTGCCCGCGCAGAAACTGCTGTCCACGGTGCTGCGGCTGCAGAAGGAACGCGGGCAGAAGTTCGGCGCCGGCCAGTCCATCGACATCCTGCTCGGCAAGAAGACCGACAAGGTGACCCGGTTCCGGCACGACGAGCTGAGCGTCTTCGGCATCGGCGCGGACCTGCGGGAGGCCGAGTGGCGCGGGGTGGTGCGGCAGCTGCTGGCCGGGGGGTTCCTGGCGGTCGAGGGCGAGTACGGGACGATCGTCCTGACCGAGCGCAGCCGGGAAGTCCTGCGCGGTGAGCGGCAACTGCCGATGCGCCGGGAGGTGGCGGTTGCCAAGTCGCGGTCCGGCGGCTCGTCCCGGTCCGGGGCGGCCCCGTCACCGGCGGCTGCGGATCTCTCCCCGGAGGCCGGGGGGCTGTTCGAGCGGCTGCGGGCGTGGCGGACGACGATGGCGCGGGAGCAGCAGGTCCCGCCGTACATCATCTTCAACGACGCGACCCTGCGCGGCATCGCCACGCTGGCCCCGCGGACCCTCGACCAGCTGGCCACGGTGAGCGGCGTCGGCCAGGGCAAACTCGCCAAGTTCGGCGACCAGGTCCTGACCGTCGTCCGCGGCGACATCCCTTCCCCCGGGGACACCCTCTCGCCGGGCGACGCCCCCTCCCCCGGCCAGCTCTTCCCGGCCGACGTGGTCACCCCGTCCGCGGAACCGCAGTCCTCAGCCACACGGTCCTCAGCTCCGCGGGCGGGGCAGTACGCGGTGGCCGACGACGATGATGCGATCCCGCTTCCACCCGAGCCCGACTTCTTCGGCGAGCCCGGCTACGAGTAACCCCTACCCGGAAGCCCGCCTTGGCCCCCCGTCCTGAAGCCCGCCTTTCACCCCGGGCGGGCTTCAGGCACTGCGGATGGCCTCACCGGCGAGTTCGATGCGGACCTTCTTGCCGACCAGGACGCCGCCGGCCTCCAACATCACGTTCCAGATCAGGCCGTAGTCCTCACGGTCGATCTCGGCGGTGGCGCTGAAACCGAAGATCTCCCGCCCGTACGGGTCGCGGCGCGCCCCACCGAACTCCATGTGCATGTCGATCGGCCTGGTCACGCCCTTGACCGTCAGATAGCCCTTGATCACGAACCGGCCCGAGGCCCGGGTCGCCGCCGGCGGCAGATCGGCGACCGTGCCGCGCCGGCCGAGCGGATTGTTCCGCAGCCGCGCCCAATTGAAGATGGGATCGGTGTCGGCCTCCCAGGCGATGCCGGTGCTGCGGTACTCCAACGTCGGATAACGCGCCACATCCAGGAAATCCGCGCTCGACAGATGCGCGTCCCGCTCCGGATTGTGCGTGTTGATACTTCCCGCGCGAATGGTCGCGCTGATCGACGAACGCAGCGGATCCGTCCCCACCACGATCGTCGCCGCCCCCTCGGCGAATTCCCCCCGGATCGGACTGACCATCATGTGCTGCGCCACGAATCCGATCCGCTTGTGCGCCTCGTCCAGCGTGTACACCCCTGGATCGGGGATGATCAGGCCGTTCCATTCACGGACCGGCCGCTCGACCGTCACGTAGCTCTCCCCCTCGCAGCATCGTCACCGCACAGCGGCGCACGAGCCCCCCTGGCTCTCCGATGCTGATTTCGCGGAGATTCTATGCATCACACCATTCGGACAGTCACCCCCAGGAATGCGTCACGTGTCGGCCACCACAGTGGACCGGTCGCGCCGAAATCGCCCATTACCAACAAAACAGCCTCGCAGCGCCGCCTGCCCGCACTTCCCCCAACAGCCAAAACGCAATTCCCTGAGCAATTCACCCCGATTCCCGTCCCGCGTCGGAAGCACGACACCGGCCATCCCGTCCCAATTTCAGTAACCTTCCGTAACTGTCGGGATCTCCCTCCGCTATCCCCGCCGGCGACCCGAGCCGCCCTGCCGCACGCATGCGGCCACCAGGGAGGCATGGCCGGGCCGTCCGGCGCACGCCCACATCGGTTGCCGCCGCGGAACCCGGTCCGGCCGGGCACACGTGGGCTGGTCGGCAGGACTTACTGCGGCTGGACGATGTTGACCATCCATGGGATGCCGAACCGGTCGGTGAGCTGGCCGAACTCGTCGCCCCACATCTGCTTCTCCACCCCCCGACATTTTCGCCCGCCTCCGACCGGCTCCACCCGGCCGGGAACGTCCGCAGGCTGGCAGAGTCGGCAGGGGTTCTTTGTCGTACCCCGCCGGTAGCATTCGCGGGGCGAGCAGGCGCCCGGAGGCACGAAAGAGGAAGACGCACAAGTCGATCAAGGAGGCCGGCATGGCAGCGACCGTCGAGGATCTGCCCGGCCTTCTGTACCTGAGCCTCACCGCGGGAGATCCGGCCTCGCGCCGTCCCGCGGCCACACCGCCCTACGCGCCGATGGCACCGCCGGCGCGCCATCCACCGGCGGTTTCCGCTGCGGGCTCCGCTGCGGGCTCCGCGCCACGGCCCCACGGCCACGGCGAGGCGACCACCGCCGCCGTCGAGGTGGGGCACGGGCGAGCCGATGCCGTCAAGGTGGGGCACGGCCGAGCGGACGCCGTCGATCTTGGGCGCGGCCGGGCGGACGCCTGCCTGCGGGAGATCCATGCGCGGTGGGTCGGCCACACGCGCCGGCACCTGTTCACCACGCCCGCTGATCTGCTCAGCGCGCTGTCACCACCGGCCCCGATGGCGGGGCATCCGCATTCGCTGGGGCGCGTCCTCCGTACCTTTGTGGTGCAACTCGCCGCAACCCACCGGCACACCGCAACCGCCCTCGCCGACCTGATCGAGGATCCCGGCGAGTCGGCTGTGGCACAGTGTGCGCTGGTCGCGGCCGCTGTCGGCCAGCGCGACCTGGACGGTGAGGAGCAGGCCTGGGCCCGGCTGCGGCATCTGCTCACCCGGATGCGGGCGTGGCGCTGGCGGGACTGTTCGGCAGGCCACGACCGTGAAGCCGTGGCCTATCTTCGCCCCGATCACCGGGCCCGGTTCGACACCGCGATCGGGATGCTCCCGATGGCGCCGGATCTGGGTTTCGCGCTGCTCGCCGGGTTGCCGGCGTTGGGTGCGGTGTTCCGGCAGGCCTACGCGTGCGACGCCTCGGACCGATACACGGCCCAGCGCCTGGCGTGCTGCCGTCCCGATCCGGAGCTGGCCGACGCCCACGAGAGCCTGCGCCGGAGTCCGGCCGGCCCGGTGGACGCCGCGGTGGTCTCCGCCAACGAGCAGGTTCTCGGGGGCGCGGAGCTGCCGATCGACGACCCCGTCTACCGGCTGCACGCCCGGATCACGGCCCGCACGGTGCGGGTGCGGCGGCTCGGCGCGGCGGACCTCGTTCCCGAGCCGGTTCCCGGTGGGCTGGATCCGGAGCGCCTGCCGGCGTATGCGGAGATCGTCCGTCACAACGCGGGCACGCCGATCGTGGCGGCCCTGGCCGGCCGGGTGCTGGCCGACGCCACGGCGGCGGGCGACCGGGAGTCGCTGCTGATCCTCGCCGACGCGGGTTTCGGCGACCCGCATCCGCTTCTGGACCGCCCGGCGGAGACCGTGCCGGAGTTCTGCGTGCTGTTGTTCCGGCACCGTCCCGCCGACGCGGCCCGGCTGCTCACCGACGTCGCCGCCCGTGACTGGCCGCGCGCCGCCGCCATCCTGGAGCATGCCGTCCCGGAGTTGCTGGCCACCGGCGGCCCGCGGATCGCGCAGCGGCTGCACGCCGCGGTCGCCGACGCTTTCATCGAGGCCAGGCCCTCGGGCGCCACGCCACCGCCGGTGATCGACGGCGCCTACCGCGACGCCCCACACGACCGCGGCTGACCAGCTCGCACCCGCCCAGCCCCAAGAGGGCCACCGATGGATCTGTTGATTGCGATCGGGAGTGTGCGGACAACACAGCGCCGCGCCCGCTCGGCACCGGCGGAGGCCGACACCGGCGGACGGGCGGCTGAGGAAAGACGCGACAGAAAGAGCGGCGGGTCCGGAGCGAACCGCCCCGGACCCGCCGCCCGGCTCACTCAGCGGTGGTCGGAGCCCTCCGACTCGACTGCCGCGCGGCCTGCTTCGAGGCGGGCGATCGGCACCCGGAACGGGGAGCACGACACGTAGTCCAGGCCGACCCGGTGGAAGAAGTGGACCGAGTCCGGGTCGCCGCCGTGTTCGCCGCAGACGCCCAGCTTGAGGCCGGGACGGGCGGCCCGGCCCTCCTCCGCCGCGATCGTCACGAGCCGCCCGACCCCGTCGGCGTCGATGGACTCGAACGGGGAGATGCCGAAGATCCCCAACTCCAGGTACCGCCAGAAGAACGCGCCCTCGACGTCGTCGCGCGAGAACCCCCACGCCATCTGGGTGAGGTCGTTGGTGCCGAAGGAGAAGAACTCGGCGGCCTCGGCGATCTGCCCGGCGGTGAGCGCGGCCCGCGGCACCTCGATCATCGTTCCGATCAGGATGCTGACGCCGGAGGATCCGACCACCTCGGCGATGATCCGCTCGGCTTCGGCCCGTACCGTCTCCAGCTCCTGGACGGCGCCGACCAGCGGCACCATGATCTCCGGGCGCGGGTTGCCACCTTCTGCGGCGAGCGCGACGGCGGCCTCCGCGATGGCCCGTACCTGCATGGCGAACAGTCCGGGGATCACCAGTCCGAGCCGGACGCCGCGGAGGCCCAGCATCGGGTTCTGCTCGTGCATCCGCCGTACCGCCGCAAGCAGTTGCTCGTCGTGTTCGACGTGTTGTCCGTGCTCGTGGGCGACGGCGACCTTGACGGCGAGCTCCTCGAGGGACGGCAGGAACTCGTGCAGCGGCGGGTCGATGAGCCGCACGGTGACCGGCAGCCCGTTCATCTCGCGGAAGATCTCCAGGAAGTCGGCCCGTTGCAGCGGCTGGAGCGCGGCGAGGGCCTCGTTGCGCTCCGTCTCGTTGCGCGCCAGGATCAGCCGTTCGACGAGTTCCCGGCGGTCGCCGAGGAACATGTGCTCGGTGCGGCACAGGCCGATGCCCTGGGCGCCGAAACGCCGTGCCCGGGCGGCGTCGGTTCCGGTGTCGGCGTTGGTGCGCACGGTGAGGCGCCGCTTCTCGTCGGCGTGCGTGAGGATCCGGTGTACGGCAGCCACCAGCGGATCGTTCGCCTGGGCCGGGTCGAGGTCCCCTTCGAAGTACTGCACCACCTCGCTCGGCCGCACCGGCACCTCGCCGAGGTAGACCCGGCCGGTGGTGCCGTCGAGGGAGATCGTGTCGCCTTCGCGGACGGTGTGTGAGCCGACGGTGAAGGAGTCCTGGCCGACCTCGACCGTGTCGGCGCCGCAGACGCAGGTCTTGCCCATGCCGCGGGCGACGACGGCGGCGTGCGAGGTCTTCCCGCCGCGGCTGGTGAGGATGCCGTTGGCGGCGATCATGCCGGGCAGGTCGTCGGGGTTGGTCTCGCGCCGCACCAGGATGACCGGCTTGCCCTCGGCGGCGACCTCGACGGCCCGCTGGGAGGTGAAGACGACCTGGCCGTACGCCGCGCCCGGGGACGCGCCGACCCCGCGGGTGATCGACTCCGGGGAATCCGAGAGGTCGAACCGCGGGAACATCAGCTGCGCGAGCTGGGCCCCGCTGACCCGGGTGAGCGCCTCGTCGAGGTCGATCACCCCTTCGTCGACGAGCTGGGCGGCGATGGTGAAGGCGGCCGCCGCGGTGCGCTTGCCGACGCGGGTCTGCAGCATCCACAGTTTGCCGCGCTCGATGGTGAACTCGATGTCGCACAGGTCCCGGTAGTGGCCCTCCAGGGTGGCCATGATCCGCATCAGCTCGTCGTAGGACGTCTTGTCGAGCTGTTCCAGATCGGCCAGCGGCAGCGTGTTGCGGATGCCGGCGACCACGTCCTCGCCCTGGGCGTCGGCCAGGTAGTCGCCGTACACGCCCTGCTCGCCGGTGGCCGGGTCGCGGGTGAAGGCGACGCCGGTGCCGGAGTCGGAGCCGAGGTTGCCGAAGACCATGGCGACCACGTTGACGGCGGTGCCGAGGTCGGCGGGGATGCGTTCCTGGCGGCGGTACAGCACGGCCCGGTCGGCGTTCCAGGACCGGAAGACGGCCTCGACGGCCTGGTCGAGCTGTTCGCGCGGATCTTGCGGGAACTCGTGGCCGGTGTGTTTGACGAAGACCTTCTTGTACGCCGTGACGAGTGCCCGCAGATCCTCGGCATCCAGTTGCACGTCGTCCCGCACGCCCTTGGCCGTCTTCGCCTCGTGCAGCGCGTCCTCGAACTCGTGGCCGGGCACCTCGCACACGGTCTTGCCGAACATCTGGATGAGGCGCCGGTACGAGTCCCAGGCGAACCGGTCGTTGCCGCCGGCCTGCCGGGACAGCCCGGCCACCGACTCGTCGTTGAGCCCGACGTTGAGAACGGTCTCCATCATGCCGGGCATCGAGTACTTCGCCCCGGACCGCACGGACACGAGCAGTGGGTCGGCCGGGTCGCCGAGCCGCCGGCCCATCGTGGACTCGAGCGTGGCGAGATGCTCGTCGATCTCGCCGGCGAGACCGTCGGCGTGCGTGCCGTTGCGCAGGTACTGCTGGCACGCCTCGGTGGTGATGGTGAAGCCGGGAGGCACGGGCAGGCCCAGGTTCGTCATCTCCGCGAGATTGGCGCCCTTGCCACCCAGCAGATCCTTGAGGTCCTTGTTGCCCTCGGCGAAGTCGTAGACGAACGTCATGCCACTACCTCCGGTTAAGAATCCGCGGCGGACATCAGTTCCTGCCCTGGGATTCGTAAGGCTAAGCATGAGTACAGCGAATAGTTAACAGTGCGGTGGCTTTTTCCACACGGGCGCGGAGAAGCGTGATCGGTACGCGCTCTCTCCGCGCACGAACGCGCAGCGGCCTTGGTCAGCCGGTAGTCGTACGCCTAGATGGCCTTTTCGCGACTGCTTCTGATCACGTGGTGAGGGAGGGTCGCCGGGACGGTTCACGGCAAAAAATAAGGGCGCCGCTGCGAATTCCACGGGGGAAGAACTCGCAACGGCGCACCGCGAACATTAGACGACGTTCGGCACGCTGTCCATCCCGGAGGGCCGGACCGCCTCCGGAAGTATCAGCCGACCCGCTGCACGACGGATCCGACGAGCCGCTGCCAGTCCGCCTCGAAGTTCGGCGACGCCGACGCGTTGTCGAGGCGGTAGAGGGCGTAGCTGTCGACCAGCACCACGTTGCGGGTGCGCAGCACGGCCACGGCGGTGTCGGCGGTGCCCGGGTGCTGCGACTCGTACAGCTTGTGCCGCACGATCACGAACCCGGACCAGGCGCCCTCGTTCAGATCCCGGAACTCGGCCGTCTCGGTGTACGCGGGCTCGTTGCGGTCGGCCGTCACCGTCGCCGGCACCTCCGCCGACTTCGGGCACTGCTCGGCGACCGTCTTCAGCAGCGACAGCCCGGCCGTCGCGCTGGCCTCGTCGGCGTAGACGAGCGCCGTCTGCTGCAGCGTCTGCGCGCCCTTCTCCCCCTCGTCTGCCGCGGCCGCCGACACGATCTCCGCGCCCGGCGGCGCCTGCGGCGGCTTGCTGGTCCCGCCGCAGAAGCTCACCATCTGCTGCGGGTCGGCGCTCTGCTGCGGCGCGGCCCAGGCCGGCCCGATCTCGGCGGGCTGCAGGAACGCGCCCCGCATGGTGGTGACAGTGATCAGCCCGGCGTCCGGCTCGCCGTCGGAGGAGCTGCACCCGGCCGCCAGGACCAGGGCACACACGGCCCCGACAGCGGCACGGAGGGATCTGGCGGTCACGAGCATCCGGCCATCCTGCCAGAACACGGAGCGCAGCCAGAAAAACACGAGCCTTTCCCGGTACGCGTGGACCAGGAGGCGCTGCCGTACGCGGCGGCGCTCTGCTTCTCGCGCCGGAGGTCGAACAGGGTTAGCGTGACCCCAGGGCAGCGTCGCCGAGGAGGTCCACGCGCATGACCGCGATCGATGAACTGGCCGCCCGCCTGCGGATCACCCTGGGCCCGGACCAGGTGCTCACCGACAGGCAACAGCTACGGACGTACGAGTGTGACGGCCTCGCCCACTACAAGGTGATCCCGGCGCTGGTCGCCCTTCCCCGCACCGCCGCCCAGACCGCCGCCGTGGTCCGCGCCTGCGCCGGCGCGAAGGTCCCGTTCGTCGCCCGCGGCTCCGGCACCGGCCTGTCCGGCGGGGCGCTGCCGCACGCCGACGGCGTCCTGATCGTCACCTCGCAGCTCCGCGACATCCTGGAGATGCGCCCGGCGGACGAACGCGCCGTCGTCCAGCCCGGCGTGATCAACCTGCAGGTCACACAGGCCGCCACCCCGCACGGCTAACGCCCCCGACCCGTCCAGCCAGCAGATCTGCTCGATCGGCGGGAACGTGGCGGAGAACTCGGGCGGCGCGCACTGCCTCAAGTACGGGTTCACCACCAACCACGTGACCGGCCTGGAGATCGTCACCCCGGACGGCGACCTGGTCCGGCTCGGCGGGGCCGCCCCGGACACCCCCGGCTACGACCTGGTCGGCGCGTTCGTCGGCTCGGAGGGCACGCTCGGCGTCGCCACCGAGGTCACGGTGCGGCTCACCCGGCTGCCGGAGACGGTCCGGACCCTGCTCGCCGCCTTCCACGGCACCGACCAGGCCGGCGCGGCCACGTCGGCGATCATCGCGGCCGGGGTGGTGCCGGCCGCGATCGAGATGATGGACGCGCTCTCCATCGAGGCCGCCGAGGCGGCGGTGCACTGCGGCTACCCGCCCCGCGCCGGCGCGGTCCTGGTGGTCGAGCTGGACGGCCCGTCCGCCGAGGTGCAAGCTCAGTTCGACGAGGTCACAGCGTTGTGCGAGGCGAACGGGGCGTTCGAGATCCGGGTCGCCGCCGACGACACCGAACGGCAACTGATCTGGCGGGGCCGCAAGTCGGCGTTCGCGGCGGTCGGCCGGATCAGCCCCGACTACATCGTCCAGGACGGGGTGATCCCCCGGACCGCGCTGCCCGAGGTGCTGCGCCGGATCACCGACGTCGCGTCGGCGCACGGGGTCCGGGTGGCGAACGTCTTCCACGCCGGCGACGGCAACCTGCACCCCCTGGTGCTGTTCGACGACGCGGTGCCGGGCGAGGCGGAACGCGCCGAGACGGTGTCCGGCGCGATCCTCGACCTGTGCATCGAGTACGGCGGCTCGATCACCGGCGAACACGGCGTCGGCGTGGACAAGGCCCGGTACATGCCCCGCATGTTCAGCGACACCGACCTCGACACGATGCAGCTGGTCAGGTGCGCGTTCGACCCGGACGGCCTGGCCAACCCGGGCAAGGTCTTCCCCACCCCGCGCCTGTGCGGCGAACGGCCGGGGCGCAGGCAGGGCGCTTTCGAGCATCAGGGCGCGGAGGTCTTCTGATGAGCGTGCTCGACGATCTCGCGGTGAAAGCCGGGGACGACGACGTGGTCTGCGGGGTGCCCGCCCGTTTCGTGGCCGCGCCCGCCGGCACCGAGGAGGCCGCCGCGCTGATCGCCGCCGCCCGCGATCTCACCGTGGTGGTCCGCGGCGGCGGCACCCGGCTGCAGCAGGGCCCGCCACCCCGCGACCTGGACCTGATCATCGACACGCGCCGGATGGCCGGAGTCGTCGAACACGCCGCCGGCGACCTGATCACCGTGGTCCGGGCCGGCACCCCGATGGCCGAGTTGCACCGTCTGCCCGGCCAGCAACTCGCCCTGGACGCGCCCGCCGCGGCGACGGCAGGCGGCACTGTCGCGGCGAACACCAGCGGCCCCCGCCGGCTGCGCTACGGCACGGCCCGCGACCTGCTGATCGGCATCACCGTGGTCCGCCCGGACGGCAGGATCGCGAAGGCGGGCGGCAAGGTGGTCAAGAACGTCGCCGGCTACGACCTGGGCAAACTCTTCACCGGCTCCTTCGGCACGCTGGGCTTGATCACCGAGTGCGTCTTCCGGTTGCATCCGGTTCCGGTAACCACCGCTTTCGTACGGGCCATCGCTCCCAGCGGCCTGGCCGCGCGGGTCCTGTCCGCGCAGTTCGCACCCAGCGCCATCGAGATCAACGCCGCACCCGGCGCGGACCCGGAGATCGCCGTCCTGCTGGAAGGCACCCCGGCCGGCGTCCGCGACCGCGCCGCCGCCGTGGCCCGCCTGCTCGGCGGCGACGTCACCACCGAACCTCCACCCTGGTGGGGCGTTCCCCCTGCCCCGCCCGGGGGTCTCCTGGTGAAACTCACGGCCGCTCTCTCCCGCGTCCCGGACCTGGTCACGGCCGCCGTCGACGCCGGCCTCACGATCCGCGGCTCCGCCGGTACAGGCGTCCTCTACGCAGGCATCCCCGCAACCAGCACCGGCGCCTCCACCACCGACCGAACGTTCTCCTCCGCGTCGCACGGCCACACGGCCACCCCCACCCCTGACCGCCACGCGGTCGCCCGGATCGTTGCGGTGCTGCGGGCGGCAGCGACCGCCGCCGGTGGGCACGCCGTGGTGCTCTCCGCACCCGGCGGCACGCGCGACGGCCTCGACATGTGGGGCCCCGTACCCGGCCTCGACCTCATGCGCCGCATCAAGGACCAGTTCGACCCGGATCACCGCTTCGCCCCCGGCCGCTTCGTGGGAGGAATCTGATGCCCGGCACCGACGGCCCCCGCCCCGTCCACCACGATCGCGGGGCTGCCGCGGATGGCCGGACGCCGGTCGGCGCGACGCACGGCACCGGGACGCCGCCGGTCGACGCGCTGCGGGCCGCGGAGAACGGGACGGTGCCGCCGGGGGAACCCGCGTTCGATGGCCACCATCCGCCCAGCGCCGACATCGTGTCCGATTGTGTTCACTGTGGGTTCTGCCTGACGACCTGCCCGACCTATGTGCTCTGGGGCGAGGAGATGGACTCGCCACGCGGCCGGATCCACCTGATCGGGCAGGGACTCTCCGGCGAGCCGCTGAGCGACTCGACGGTCACCCACTTCGACCGGTGTCTCGGCTGCATGGCGTGTGTGACGGCGTGCCCGTCCGGCGTCCGCTACGACCGGCTGATCGAGGACACGCGGGCCCAGGTGGAACGCCGCCACGCCCGGCGCACGCGGGACCGGGCCCTGCGGGCGGCGATCTTCGCGCTGTTCCCGTACCCCCGCAGGCTCCGGCTGTTGCGGGGACCGCTCCGGGCGTACCAGAGATCCGGTCTTCAGAAGCTCGTCGCCCGCAGCGGCCTGCTCGAACGCCTCGCGCCGACCCTCGCCACCCTGGAATCCCTGGCTCCGCGCCTGCGCGGGGTGCCGCGCCCTCCGGAACGCGTCAGGGCCCGCGGTGAACGCCGCGCCGTCGTCGGCATGCTGACCGGTTGTGTTCAGAGCGCGTTCTTTCCGGACGTCAATTCTGCGACGGTACGGGTCCTCGCCGCCGAAGGCTGTGAGGTGCTGATCCCGCCGAGCCAGGGATGTTGCGGGGCGCTGAGCGTGCACAACGGCCGCCGGGCCGAGGCGCAGCGGTTCGCCCGGCGGCTGATCGACACGTTCGAGAGCACCGGCATGGACTACTTCGTGGTCAACTCGGCGGGCTGCGGTTCGTCGCTGAAGGAGTACGACGAGCTGCTCGCCGACGACCCGGCGTACGCGAGGCGGGCCGCCGACTTCACCGCGAAGGTCCGTGACCTGGCCGAACTGCTGGCCGAACTGGGGCCCGTCGCCATCCGGCACCCGTTGCCGATGACGGTCGCGTACCACGACGCCTGTCATCTCGGGCACGCGCAGGGTGTCCGCGCACAGCCCCGGGCCCTGCTGCGCGGCATCCCCGGGCTGGAGGTGCGCCCGATCGCCGATCCGGAGATCTGTTGTGGATCGGCGGGCGTGTGGAACGTACTCAATCCGGGCCCGGCCGCCGAACTCGGCGACCGCAAGGCGAAAGCCGTCCTGGCCACCGGAGCCGAGCTGCTCGTCACTGCCAACCCGGGCTGTCTCATGCAGGTCGCCGCCGCGGTCCGCCGCCGGGGTGGAACGATCGCCCTCGCCCACACGGCCCACGTCCTGGACGCCTCGATCCGCGGGCTGCCCGCGGCCACGCTGACATCCGCGCCGTGAGGAACCGCGGGGAGAACGGGTCCCGTAGCACCCGTTCTCCCCGCGCTCTCCCGGCCGGTGGCCGTTGAGCGAGGTCGCTGCGCCCCCGCGCTGCCGACCTCTCCCCCACCACGGTCACCCGCCCGTACGGCACCCATCCCATCGCGCCGCACGTCTGATCCAGCACCTCGCGTGGCGGCGTTCTGAGCGAATGGCGGACGGGGACCCGCCCAACACATTGATATGCGTTAAATTGGGAGCGCTCCCACCATGCCCCTCCCCGCACGTCCCGTCAAGCACCTCCCCCGGAAGGCATCCCCATGCATCGACGGAAATGGGCCTCGCTCGGCCTGACGACCCTCCTCGCCACCACCACCGCGGCCGCGTTCACCCTGGTCACCGGCGGCGTCGCGCACGCCGCCGCCGGCTGCTCGGTGAAGTACACGGTGTCCAGCCAGTGGCCGGGCGGCTTCGGCGGAAACGTCGACGTCACCAATCTCGGCGACCCGGTGACCGGCTGGTCGGTGGCGTTCAGCTTCGGCGCCGGCCAGACGATCACCCAGCTCTGGAACGGTTCGGTCACCCAGTCCGGGTCGTCGGTCACCGTCCGCAACACCGGCTGGAACGGTGCGATCCCGACCAACGGCAAGGCCTCGTTCGGGTTCAACGGATCGTGGACCGGCTCCAACCCGGCGCCCACGTCGTTCTCCCTCAACGGCGTGACCTGCACCGGTACGGTCGATCCCACCCCCACCGACCCGACCCCGGACCCGACCGGCGGCAAGACGAAGATCATGGCGCTGGGCGATTCGATCACCGGCTCCCCCGGCTGCTGGCGCGCCCAGCTCTGGCAGCAACTGCCCGCCACCGCGGTGGACTTCGTCGGCACGCTTCCGGGTGACGGCTGCGGGTTCCCGTACGACGGCGAGCACGAGGGCCACGGCGGCTACCTCGTCACCAACGTGGCGAGCCAGAACCTGCTCCCCGCCTGGCTCTCCGCGAGCGATCCCGACGTGGTCCTGATGCACTTCGGCACCAACGACGCGTGGAGCAACATCCCGGCCACCACGATCCTGAACGCCTACACCACCCTGGTCGGCCAGATGCGCGCCGCCAACCCCAAGATCAAGATCATCGTCGCGCAGATCATCCCGCTGAACCCGTCCACCTGCGCCGACTGCGGCCAGCGCGTGGTCACCCTGAACGCCGCGATCCCGTCCTGGGCCGCGTCCCTGTCGACCGCCGCCTCCCCGATCACCGTCGTCGACCAGTGGACCGGGTTCAACACGGCCACCGACACGTACGACGGCGTCCACCCCAACGACGCCGGCAACACCAAGATCGCGGCCCGATGGCTCCCCGCCGTCCGGGACGCTCTCCCCTGACCCTGCTCAGCCGATCGCCAGGGCCGTCTCAGCGTCCCCGAGACAGCCCTGACGACCGGCCGGCAAACCCCGGCTGGCGCTCAGGGCTGCCCCAACGCGCGCGAGACAGCCGTGACAACGAGCCGGCAAACCCCGGCTGGCGCTCACGGCTGCCTCAACGCGCGCGAGACAGCCCTGAGCGCCGGCCGGGCGCCGTCACGGCCTGAGTCAGGCGCCAGGAACGATCTGCGGCCGGCCGGGGTGCCGTCCGCTCGGGTGATCCCGCGGGCGGGCGGCGCGGCCCAGACTGGCGGGATGGCGGAAGCGAAGACGAAACGGAACGAGCAGAGCGTGGCGGCGTTCCTCGCCGCCGTCACCGATCCGGCGCGCCGGGCCGACGCGGAGGCCGCGGTCACGCTGATGACCGAGGCGACCGGGGTGGCGCCGGCGATGTGGGGGGGTTCGATCATCGGGTTCGGGACGTACCACTACCGGTACGCGTCCGGCCGTGAGGGCGACTGGCCACCGGTCGGCCTGTCGCCGCGCAAGCAGGCGCTGACCCTGTACATCTCGACGGGTTTCGACGGCGCCGGCGATCTGCTGGCCCGGCTCGGCCCGCACCGTACCGGAAAGTCGTGTCTCTATCTGAAGCGTCTCGCCGACGTCGACCACGCGGTCCTGAGAGACCTGGTGGCCGAGGGTTTCCGGCATCTCGCGGGCCGCACCGTGACGGCCGAGCCGCAGTAGCGTCGTTCAGGCGCCGGGAACGAGGGCGGGCCGGGACGGTTCGAGCGGTTCGGGCACGCGGCCCTGGTGGAGGATGTCGATCAGTGCCGCGGGCCCGTGCCGGCGCTGGGGAGTAAGTTCGGCCGGGTGCAGCGGGATCGCCGCGAGCAGGTCGATCTCCGTACCGTCAGCGGCTCTCTCCGGTCGCTGCCCGCGCGCCGGCACGAACCCGTCGCGGCCGGGCCGGTGCCGGAGGAGGCCATCGGTCATGATCGACATCCTGCGCACGCCGCGGGGAGCGGAACTCCCACGAAGCCCGTTTCTCGGGCGGCAACGGGCCGAATCGGACGGCATAATCATCCGGTGGACAACTGGGAGTACGCGCGACTGGAGTACCGCGCGGCGGGCACGCTCGGCGCCGACCGTTTCATGGACTGGACCGCGACGTTCCATCATCCGGGTGGGGTGCTGCGCTGGGGCACCGACGAGCGTTTCGACGACCTGCGGCATCTGAACCGGGCGGGCGCGGCCGGCTGGCAGGCGTACGACCGGTCGGTGATCCACGTGATCGGCGAGCCGCACCGGCTGAGCAGCGTGACGTACTCGATGCGCCGCCCGATCCCGGCCGACCTGGTGGCGATGCAGACCGCCGTGGTGGACGAGCGTGCCTAGGGAGACCGGCGTCAAGCTGATCGCGTCGAACAAGAAGGCGCGGCACGACTACGCCATCCTGCGGACGTACGAGGCGGGTCTGGTGCTGGCCGGCACCGAGGTGAAGTCGCTGCGGCTGGGCCGGGCGTCGCTGGTGGACACGTTCGCGCAGGAGCACGAGGGCGAGATCATGCTCTACGGCCTGCACATCGCGGAGTACGGGTTCGGCTCGTGGACGAATCACGCGCCGCGGCGTACCCGCAAGCTGCTGTTGCACAAGGTCGAGATCGTCAAGATCCTGAACCAGCTCAAGGAGGGCTCCGGCCTGACCCTGGTGCCGCTGTCGCTGTATTTCAAGGACGGCTGGGCCAAGATCGAGCTGGGTCTGGCGCGCGGCCTGAAATCGTACGACAAAAGGCAGGTCATGGCCGAGCGGGACGCCAAGAAGGAGATCGCCAAGGAGATGGGCCGTCGCCTGAAAGGCGTCGACGGCCGCCGCTAGGCTCGGCACGTGGAATTCGGTCTGGACACTTTCGGTGACGTCAACGGCAAGCCCTATCCGGAGGTGATCCGGGACGTCGTCGAGCAGGGGGTGCTCGCGGACCGTCTCGGCATCGACTTCTTCGGCGTCGGCGAGCACCACCGCGACGACTACGCGATCTCGGCGCCGGAGATCGTGCTCGCGGCGATCGCCGCGCGGACCGAGCGGATCCGGCTGGGCACGGCGGTCACGGTGCTGAGTTCCGATGATCCGGTACGGGTCTTCGAGCGCTTCGCCACCCTGGACGCCGTCGCCCGCGGCCGTGCCGAGATCATTCTGGGCCGGGGCTCGTTCACCGAGTCGTTCCCGCTGTTCGGGTTCGACCTGGGCGACTACGAGCGCCTGTTCGCCGAGAAGCTGGATCTGATGTCGGAGCTGCTCTCCGAGGGCCCGGTGTCCTGGGAGGGTTCGATCCGGCCGCCGCTGGTCGAGCAGCACGTCTACCCGAAGACGGCGTCCGGCGCGATCCGCACCTGGATCGGGGTGGGTGGCAGCCCGGAGTCGGTGGTCCGCGCCGCGCAGTACGGCATGCCGCTGGTCCTGGCGATCATCGGCGGCGCCCCGGCCCGGTTCGCCCCGTACACCGAGCTGTACCACCGCGCGCTCAAGGAGCTGGACCAGGCGCCGCAGCCGATCGCCGTGCACTGCCCGGGTTTCGTGGCCGCGACCGATCAGGAGGCGGCCGACGTCCTGTGGCCGCACGCGCGCCGCAACCTGGACCGGATCGGCCGGGAGCGGGGCTGGCCGCCGATCACCCGGGACCGGTTCGAGGCCGATGTCGCCGAGGGCGCCTGGCACGTCGGCTCGCCGGAGACGGTGGCCCGGAAGATCGCGGCGACGATCCAGGCGCTGGGCATCGACCGTTTCGACCTGAAGTACTCCCACGGGCCGCTGCCGCACGATCAGCTGATGACCTGCATCCGGCTCTATGCCGAAGAGGTGATCCCACGGGTCCGGGAATTGATGAAGGGCGATTGAGGAGGGCGAAACACTCTCCCGCCACTTCTAAGCTATAGCACAGGGTGGGGCTTGCGGCAAGACCCCGGTTGCGGCGGAGAATCGTCCACCGTAACGCAGTCTGCCGAAACGGGGATGCCGTGAACATGTCTGCCACCAGCGCTTTCGCCCTGCCGGAGCGGCTCGCCGCGAAAGCGGAGCCGGCGATGATCGCGGCCGACGAAAAGCATTTCGCGGAAATAGCGGAAAGCCTCCAGAGGTCGATCGCCGCATTGTCGGAACAGCTCGACGCGGAACGGCGCGCGCCCGCCGGAAAGGGGCGGCAGGCGGTCGACCGGGACGACGCGGTCCGGCGGATGAACGCGCGGCTGCGGTCGCTGCGCCGGTACAGCCTGGACCTGTGCCTGGGCCGGATGGTGTTCGCGAACGGCGAGACGGTCTATGTCGGGCGGCTGGGGCTGACCGACGGCGCGGGCGGGCGGCTGCTGGTGGACTGGCGGTCGCCGGCCGCGGAGCCGTTCTTCGGCGCCACCCACGCCGGCCCGATGGGCCTGGTCAGCCGCCGCCGGTACCGGTGGTCGGACGGCCGGGTCACCGACTACTGGGACGAGGTGTTCGACGCCGACGGGCTGGACGGCAACGCGGCTCTGGACGACCAGTCGGCGTTCATCGCCAGCCTGGGTAGCAGCCGGTCACCGCGGATGCGGGACGTGCTGGGCACCATCCAGGCGGACCAGGACGCGATCATCCGGGCCGGTTCGGCGGGCGCGCTGGTGGTCGACGGCGGGCCGGGCACCGGCAAGACCGTGGTGGCCCTGCACCGGACCGCCTACCTGCGCTATTCCGATCCGCGGCTGGGCCGGGGCCGGGGCGGTGTGCTGTTCGTCGGGCCGCACGAGCCCTATCTGGCGTACGTCGCCGACGTCCTGCCCAACCTCGGTGAGGACGACGTGCAGACGTGCACGATCCGGGACCTGGTGGCCGAGGGCGCGCACGCCGGGGTGGAGGCCGATCCGGCGGTGGCCGGGCTGAAGTCGTCGGCGGCCCTGGTCGGCGCGATCGACGCGGCGGTCCGCTTCTACGAGGAGCCGCCGGTGACGCCGCTGACCGTCGGCACCGGCGACGGTGACGTCCGGGTGACCGCGGCGGACTGGGCCGCGGCGTTCGAGGCGCCGGACCCCGGCACCCCGCACAACGAGGCGCGCGACCAGATCGCCGAGGAGCTGTACGCGATCCTCGCCGAACGGTCCGGCGCGAGCGAGGCGGAACTGGCGCGCAGCCCGGAGCTGCGGACCGCCCTGCACCGGGCGTGGCCGGTTCTGGAGGCCACCGACCTGGTCGCCGATCTGTGGTCGGTCCCGGCGTACCTGCGCAAGTGCGCGCCCTGGCTGAGCGCCGGGAAGATCCGCGCGCTGCAGCGGGACGACCCGCGGGCCTGGACGGTGTCCGACCTGCCGCTGCTGGACGCGGCCCGGCAGCGGCTCGGCGACCCGGCGGCGTCCGATCGGCGGCGCCGGGAGCGGGCGGCGGTCGCGGCCGGCCGGCGGGCGATGGACCGGGTCGTCGACGATCTGATCGCGTCGAACGAGTACGACGACGGCGAGGGCCTGATGACCATGCTGCGCCAGCAGGACCTGCGGGAGGTGCTGGACACCGGGGGCGCGCTCCCGGCCGCCGACCCCGACCTGCTGGCCGGCCCGTTCGCGCACATCGTGGTGGACGAGGCGCAGGAGCTCACCGACGCGGAGTGGCGGATGCTGCTGTCGCGCTGCCCGTCGCGGAGTCTCACCATCGTCGGGGACCGGGCGCAGGCGCGGCACGGCTTCACCGAGTCGTGGCCGGAGCGCCTGGAACGGGTGGGTCTCCACCGGATCGCGATGGCGTCGCTGACCGTCAACTACCGGACGCCGGAGGAGGTGATGGCCGAGGCGGAGCCGGTGATCCGGGCCGCGCTGCCGGACGCCAACGTGCCCACCTCGATCCGGAGCAGCGGGATCCCGGTCCATCACGGTCCCGTCACCGATCTGGAGACGATCCTGGCGGATCACCGCGAGGGCACGGCGTGCGTGATCGCTCGCGGTCCGATCGATTTCCCGGGGGTACGGGTCCTCACCCCCGAGTTGTCCAAGGGCCTGGAGTTCGACCTGGTCGTGGTGGTCGATCCGGAGACGTTCGGGGACGGGATCGAGGGCGCCGTCGACCGTTATGTCGCGATGACCCGGGCCACCCGCCGGCTGGCCGTCCTGCGCACCTGACGGTGGGTCCCGGCGCCGGTTCCGCCGGCGCCGGGACGAAGAACGGACCGCCTACTTGACGATGCCGGCGGTGCGGCAGGCCTTGCGGTACTTGGCGGTGCAGAGCGCCGCGGCGTCCACGAAGCCGGCCTCGACCACGGACTTCACGTTGTTGATCGTGATCGCCCGCGGGGTCAGCTTCCGGAACTGGACGTAGGCGCCCGACTCGGGGTCCTTCAGCTTGTCCTTGAGCTGCGGCTTCTTGTTCTGGAACAGGTTGATCGCCAGCTCGGCGGCCGCGTCGGCCTCCAGTTTCACGTCCTTGTAGACGGTCATGCACTGCTCGCCGGCGAGGATGTTCTGCAGGCCCTGGGTCGTGGCGTCCTGGCCGGTGACCTGGACCTTGCCGGCGAGGCCCTTCTCGCGGAGCACCTCGATGGCCGCGTTGCCGAGACCGTCGTTGGCGGCGAGGACGCCGTTGATGTTCGGGAACTGCTTGAGCATCAGGGCGAAGATCTCACGGCCCTCGTCGTTGTCCCAGTCCGGCACGAACTGGTCGGGGCCCTGGACCGCCCGGCCGGCGTTGAACATCGTGCTCAGGTGGGCGTCGTAGCCCTCCTTGAACAGGGTGGCGTTGTTGTCGGTGGGCGAGCCGTTCAGCTCGGCGATGACCGGCTTCTCGATTTCCTTGGCCTTCAGGCAGCTCTCCAGCCCCCTGGCCTGGAGATCGCCGACCGCCACGTTGTCGAAGCTCACGTAGTAGTCGGCGCCGCCGTTGAGGGTGAGCCGGTCGTAGTCGATCACCGGGACCTTGCGGTCGTGGGCCTTCTGGATGACCGCCTTGCCGCTGACCGAGTCGAGGCTGGCGATCACCAGCACCTTGAAGCCCTTGTCCAGGGCCGTCTCGGCGATCCGCTGGAACTCGTCCTTGTTGCCTTCGGCGTTGAAGATCTGGTACGGCACGTTCGCCTTCTTGAAGGCCGCCTCCAGGTACTTCGGGTCGTCGGTGCTCCACCGCTGGGAGGACTTGGTGTCCGGCAGGATCACGGCGATGCCGTCGTTGCCGGTGACCTTCTCGCTACCGCCGCTGGTGGTCGCCACGCTCCCGGCGGCGCCGTCTTCGCCCCCGTCGTCACATGCCGTGAGCGTGACCGAAGTCAGCAGGCCGGCGGCGACCAGGATGGCCAGAGACTTGCGCATGGCGATGTGTTTCCTCTCACGGTGTCCCGAGCTGCGCGGAGACGCTGAACGGTCCGCCAAGTATCGGCCAGCGCGTCACGGCCGCAGCATCGGGTGGGGGGCCGGGGAACAAGATTATTCATTTTCACCGCGATCCTGCCAACAATCACTGTCAGTGATCGCGTATTGCTTCCCCGTGTCAACCCTTGTCGGCGCCGGCCGTCAATCCTTCGGTGAGGAGCCGCTCCGCCGCGAAGAATATGATCACAATCGGCAGGGTCAGCACAACAGAACCGGCCATCAGGACGGTCTTGCTGACCTCGATGCCACCCGACAACTGCGCCAGGCCGAGCGAGACTGTCCAATCGGCTCGATCTTCCACCAGGAAGAGCAGCGCGAAGAGGAACTCGTTCCAGGCGATCATGAAGACGTAGAGGGCGTTCGCCATGACGGCGGGCGCGGCCAGCGGCAGGATCACCTTGCGCAGCGTCTGCAGGCGGCTGTACCCGTCGACCGCCGCCGCCTCCTCCAGGCTGGCCGGGATCGTCGACAGGTAGTTGCGCAGCATGTAGATCGAGACCGGGACGGTCTGGGCGATGTACACCAGCGTCAGGCCGCCCAGCGACCCGCGCAGCCCGAGCCGGGTGAACAGCACGAACAGCGGGATCGCCAGCAGGATCGACGGGAACAGGTACACCGAGAGGAACAGGAAGTGCACCTGCCGGCGGCCGGCGAACCGCAGGCGGGCCACCGCGTACGAGCCGGGGATCGCCACCAGCAGGGTCAGCGCCGTCGCGGCCACCGACACGATCGCCGAGTTCAGCAGGAACTTGAGGAACCCCTGGCCGCCGTCCTCCACCGAGGTCAGCACCTCGCGGTAGGTGCGGGTGGTCCACTCCGACGGCGCGATCCACAACTGGCCGGGGTTCTGCAGCAGGTCCTCGATCGGGCGGATCGACAGCAGCAGCATGTAGAGGAACGGGAACAGGGTGATCAGCGCGATCACCGCGATCACGATCGGCCGGAGCACCCGCAGGATCCGGGTCTCCACCTCGGCGCGGTCGGCCATCAGCCCTCCCCCTCGGCGGCCTCGATGCGGGGCGCGAAGAAGCGCAGATAGATCACCAGCAGGACGAGCAGGCCGGCGGCGAGCACCAGCGCCTGCGCGGCGGCGGCGCCGATGTCGAAGCGGGCGGTGAGGTACTCGTACACCCGGACGCTGACCACCTCGGTGCCGGCGCCGCCGCCGGTCAGCAGGTAGACGTCGTCGAACTTGTTGAACGTCATGATGAACCGCAGCACGCTGAGCAGGGCGATCACCGCCCCCAGCTGGGGCAGCAGGATGTGCCGGAAGATCTGGGTGGGCGCGGCGCCGTCGACCCGGGCCGCCTCCTCCAGGTCACCGGGCACCGCCTGCAGCCGGGCCAGCAGGAACAGGAACGCGAACGGGAAGTACCGCCACGTCTCGAAGGCGATCACGGTGAGCAGGGCCAGCGGCACATCGAGGTGCAGGCCGAGCAGGTTCAGCGTGTACTCGCGCTGGCTGAGGAACGCGATCGGCCGGTCCCAGCCGAGGAACCGCACCCCCCAGTCGTTGACCAGCCCGAACTGCGGGCTGAGCAGGACGTTCCAGACGAAGGCGACGGCCACGACGGGTGCCACGTACGGCAGCAGCACCGACCCCCGGACGAACGTGCGGCCCCGGAACCGGCCCCGCAGGGCGAGCGCCGCGATCAGGCCGAGCACGATCGAGCCGAACGTGGCGCCGACCGTGTAGACCAGCGTGGTCCACAGCGACGACCAGAACCCCGGCGAGCCCAGCACCGTCTCCAGGTTCGCCAGGGTGTACTGGCCGAAGACGCCGGCCCGGCGCACGTTGATCAGCCGGATCCGCTGGAAGGCCAGCATGACCGTCCAGAGGATCGGGATCACCACCACGACCAGGACCACGACCAGGGTCGGGGACAGGTAGGCGAGCCCGGCGCGGCTCTCCCGCTGCCGGGCGGTCAGCGGCTTCTTCACCCGAGGGATTTCTGGATCGCCTTGACGTCCTCGGTCGCCTGTTTCGCCGCGCCTGCCGCGTCCAGCTGGCCGCCGGCGAGATCGTTGATCGCCTTGGGCACCGGCAGCTCACCCAGGGTGGCGCCGACCAGGGCGCCCTGTTTCTGCGGGAACCCCCAGCGCTGGAAGGTGTCCGGGCTCTTGGCCAGGGTGTCCAGCACGTCCGCGGGGTAGATCTCGGCGAGCGGCTTCTTGGTGTCGACGCCGGCCGGCAGCGACTTCCAGTCGGCGGCGCCCTGGCGTACCGGAAGCTTGCCCTCGGGGGCGATGGCGAGCCAGTCGGCGTAGCCCTCGTTCATCATGTACGCGACGAACTTCTTCGCCTGATCACTGCGCGGGCTGTCCTTGGTGATCGCCCAGCTGGTGATCTCGCCGAACTGCGCGGGCTGCCCGCCGGGACCGGCGATGCCGGCGACCACCCCGGTGTTCTTCGCCAGCCACGCCGGGTCGCTCTTGCACTGCGCGCAGGTGGGCAGGGCGTCGTTGCGCAGCCCGGCCAGCTCGTCGAGCAGGAACGACGACCAGACGACCATGGCCGCCTTGCCGGAGAAGTACGTGGCCCGGGTGGTGTCGACGTCCTGGGCGCCCGGCACCGACCACTTCTTGACCAGGTCCTCGTACAGCTGGAAGGTGGCCACGCACTGCGGCGAGTCCAGTTGCACGGTCTTGGCGTCGTCGACGAGCTGACAGCCGTTGCCGAGCGCCAGGTTCTCGAAGGTCTGCTGGGTGAAGGCGTCGTTGCCGACCGTCGCGATGGTCATCCCGGCGACGTCCTTGGAGTTCAGCCTCTCGGCGGCGGCGCGGATCGCGTCGTACGTCTCCGGCTTCGGCAGGCCCGCGGCGTCGAAGAGGTCCTTGCGGTAGAACAGCAACTGCGCCCAGGCATCCGACGGTACGGCCAGCTGGGCCCCGTCCTGGCTGGTCAGCTCGAGGGCCCGGGGCGAGAATCCGCTCGCCCCGAGCTGGTCGACGACGGCCTTGGCGGCCGCGGTGTCGACCAGCTCGTTGGTGTGCATCTGGGCCACGGCCGCGAGCGGCAGCGCGCCGACGACGTCCGGCAGGGTCCCGGCCGCCGCCGCGTTGGTGATCAGGTTGCTGAACTGGTTCTCGTCGGTGGCCACCAGCTTGACCGGGATGCCGGTGGCGGCGGTGAACTCGTCGACGATCTTCTGGGTCGCCTGCATCCGGTCGGTCAGGTTCTCCAGGCTCCAGACGGTGAGGGTGCCGCCGTCCTCGCCGCCGCCGTCGTCGCCGCACCCGGCGAGTGTCACGCTGAGCATCAGGGCCGCCGCGGCAGCCGACCACCTGGACCTCGTCATTGAGATGCACCCCCCGCAACAGATGGGTTCCATCAATGACGTTAAGTCCGTGACGGGGGATGCGCGACCCGTGGACTACCAGTTCACCGCGATGTACTTGGATTCCAGGTATTCCAGCAGCCCCTCGTGGCCGCCCTCCCGGCCGATGCCGCTCTGCTTCACCCCGCCGAACGGCGCCGCCGGGTCACTGACCAGGCCCCGGTTCAGGCCGACCATGCCGGCCTCGATCGCCTCGCTGACCCGCAGGCCGCGCGCCAGGTCCTGGGTCCAGACGTACGCCACCAGGCCGTACTCGGTGTCGTTGGCGAGCCGGACGGCTTCCGCCTCGCCGGTGAACGTGACGATCGGCGCGACCGGCCCGAAGATCTCCTCGCGCAGGATCGGCGCGTCCGCGGCGACCCCGGTCAGCACCGTCGGCGGGTAGTAGAAGCCCGGGCCGTCCGGCCTGCTGCCGCCGGTGATCGCCTCCGCGCCGCCGTCCAGGGCGCCCTTGACCAGGCTGTCCACCTTCGCCACGGTGTTCTCGTTGACCAGCGGGCCGACCTGCGTTGCCTCGTCCGTGCCGGGCCCGACGACCAGCGCGGACATCCGCTGCGCGAGTTTGCGGGCGAACTCGGCGGCGACCGGCGCCTCGACGAAGAACCGGTTCGCGGCGGTGCACGCCTCGCCGCCGTTGCGCATCTTCGCGATCATCGCCCCGTCCACGGCGGCGTCCAGGTCGGCGTCGGCGAACACCACGAACGGCGCGTTCCCGCCCAGCTCCATCGACGTGTTGACGACGTTCTCGGCGGCCTGGGCGAGCAGGATCCGGCCGACCTCGGTGGAGCCGGTGAACGACAGCTTGCGGACCCGCGGGTCCCGCAGCATCGCCGACACCACCCGGCCGGAGCTGCGCGACGGCAGCACGTTGACCACGCCCTCCGGCACCCCGGCCTCGGCCAGGATCGCCGCCATGGCGAGAGCCGTCAGCGGGGTGTCGCTGGCCGGCTTGAGGATCACCGTGCAGCCGGCCGCCAGGGCCGGGCCGATCTTGCGGGTGGCCATCGCGGCCGGGAAGTTCCACGGCGTGACCAGCAGGCACACGCCGACCGGCTGCCGGGTCACCAGGATCCGGTTGGCGCCGGACGGGGCGGTCGCGATCGCGCCGTCGGCCCGGACCGCCTCCTCGGCGAACCAGCGGAAGAACTCGGCCGCGTACGCCACCTCGCCCTTGGCGTCGACCAGCGCCTTGCCGTTCTCCAGGCTGATCAGCTTCGCCAGCTCGGCGGCCCGATCGGTCATCAGCTCGAAGGCCCGGCGGAGCACCTCCGACCGTACCCTCGGGGGTGTCGCGGCCCAGCCCGGGCCCGCCGCCGCCGCCGCGTCCACCGCGGTGATCGCGTCCGCCTCGCCGCCGTCGGCGACCGACGCGATCACGTCACCGGTCGCCGGATCGTGCACGTCGAACCGGCCGGCCGCCGACGCCGGCACCCATTTCCCGCCGATGAACAGTTCGGTCTCCACCACAGCTCCTCACGTCGAACAGGTCCCCCGGTGAGCATCGTCCCCCGTGCAGGGTTGTGCCACGCCTCCAGTGGGCACATAACAGTCATGGCTACGATCACTCAGCGCATCCAGGCATTCCTGCAGAGCCCGAACGGCCGCAAGCTGACCGAGCAGGGCCGCCGTCAGCTCGCCAAGCCGGAGAACCAGGCCCGTCTCCGCAACCTGTTCACCCGGCTGCAGAACCGCGGGCCGCGCCGTTAACCTCGGCGTTCGTGTGGTGGCGTGACGGGGTCGTCTATCAGGTGTATCCGCGCTCGTTCGCGGACTCCTCCGGCGACGGCGTCGGTGATCTGGCGGGCCTCACGGCCCGCCTCGATCACATCGCCGGGCTGGGCGCCGACGCGATCTGGCTGACCCCGTTCCAGCGGTCGCCGCAGACCGACCACGGGTACGACGTCAGCGACTACACGGACGTCGACCCGCTGTTCGGCAGTCTCGCCGACTTCGACGCGCTCGTGGCCCGGGCCCATGACCTGGGCCTGCGGGTGATCGTCGACATCGTGCCGAACCACTGCTCCGACCAGCACCCGCTCTTTCGGGCGGCGCTCGGCGGCGACCCGTCGGCGCGCGCGCGTTTCCACTTCGCCGCCGAGCCCAACGACTGGCCCAGCGTCTTCGGCGGGCCCGCCTGGACCCAGGTGGCGGACGGCTCGTGGTACCTGCACCTGTACGCGCCGGAACAGCCCGACTGGAACTGGCGTGACCCGCGGACCGCCCCGTTCTTCGACGACGTGCTGCGGTTCTGGCTGGACCGGGGCGCCGACGGCCTGCGCATCGACGTCGCGCACGGCCTGTTCAAGGCCGACGGCCTGCCGCCGCTGCCGCCCGGCACGGTGCCCGAACCCGGCCGGCTGCGCGGGAACCCGCTGTGCTGCGACCAGCCGGAGACCATCGAAGTCTACCGCCGGTGGCGGACGATCACCGACGCGTACGATCCCCCGCGCGCCCTGATCGGCGAGGTCAACCTGGACCCGCACCGCGCCGCGGCGTACGTCGGCCCGGACCGCCTGCACCAGTCGTTCGCCTTCGAGTTCCTGATCGCCCCGTGGAGCGCCCCCGCCTGGCGCGACACCGTCACCCGGCTGCTCGCCCACCCGCCGGTGACCTGGGTCGTCGAGAACCACGACGTGGTGCGTACCGCCACCCGGTACGGCAGCCCGGCCCGCGCCCGCGCCGCCCTGCTGACGATCCTGGGCCTGCCCGGCGCCGCGTACCTGTATCAGGGCCAGGAGTACGGCCTGCCGGAGGCGGACGTGCCGGACGCCGCCCGCCAGGACCCCGCCTGGCGGCGCTCCGGCTTCTCCCGCGACGGCTGCCGCGTCCCGCTGCCCTGGCCCGGCGGTTTCTTCCCGCCCGGCTCGGCGCCGCCGTGGCTGCCGGTCCCGGACGGCTGGGACGAGCATCTGACCTCGGCGACCCTGCCGCTGACCCGCGCCGCGATCGGGCTGCGCCGCGAGCTGGCGCTGTCCCCCGACGACCCGGTCACCGTCACCGTCGACCACGACGACCGGCTGCTGGCACAGCGGCCCGCCCTCACCCTGGCCGTCGCCATGGGCGCCGGCCCGGTCCCGCTGCCGCCCGGCCGGGTCCTGCTGACCAGCGGCCCGCTGACCGCCGACGGCGCCCTGCCGCCCGACACCGCCGCCTGGGTCACGGTTTCAGCGGGGGAGCAACATCCCCCTCGTGCTTGAACCGGCCCGCGAACGACCGATAGGCCCGGCAGTCATCACTTTCGGGGGAGTCACGCGTGTCCAGTCGTCAGTTCGTCACATTCGAGGTCGCCGGCCAGTTCTTCGGCGTGGACGTGGACGCCGTGCAGGAGGTGCTGTCGTACAGCGAGTACACGCCGGTGCCGATGGCGCCCAGCGCGGTCGGCGGACTGTTCAACCTGCGCGGCCAGGTGATCGCCGCGGTGGACCTGCGGGTGCAGTTCGGGCTGCCCCGCCGGGACATGACCGGCCTGGTGATGAATGTCATCGTGCGGCACGACGGCGAGCCGGTGAGCCTGCTGGTGGACCGCATCGGGCAGGTGGCCTACCTGGAGGCGCAGCTGTTCGAGGAGCCGCCGGCGACGCTGACCGGCCCGTCCCGGGCGCTGGTCACCGGCGCCTACAAGACCGACGGCCGGCTGCTGCTGGTCCTCGACGTCGCCGAGTGCGTGAACACGGCCCGCGTCACGGCGTGAACGCGGCGATCACGGCCGGGCGGTGAACAGCGGACCTGATCACAGCCTAGGCTGTCGGGAGTGGCCAAGTACTTCGACGTGCACCCGGACAACCCGCAGCCGCGCAGCATCGCCCAGGTCGCCGACCTGATCCGCGCCGACGGGCTGATCGCCTACCCGACCGACTCGTGTTTCGCGCTGGGCTGCCGGATGGGCAGCAAGGACGCCCTGGAGCGGCTCCGCGCGATCCGGCACCTGGACGACCGGCACCACTTCACCCTGCTGTGTCATGACTTCGCCCAGCTCGGGCAGTTCGTGACGATCAACAACGCGCTGTTCCGGGCGGTGAAGGCCTCGACGCCGGGGCCGTACACGTTCATCCTCCCGGCGACCAAGGAGGTGCCGCGCCGGCTGCTGCACCCTAAGAAGAAGACCGTGGGGGTACGCATCACCGCGCACGCGGTCGCCCAGGCGATCCTGGCCGAACTCGGTGAGCCGATGGTCTCCAGCACCCTGCTGCTGCCCGGCGAGGACGAGCCGATGACCCAGGGCTGGGAGATCAAGGAGACCCTGGATCACGTGCTCGACGCGGTCGTCGAGGGCGAGTGCGGCACCGAGCCGACCACCGTCGTCGACCTGTCCGAGGGCGCCCCGGAGATCCTGCGGGTCGGTGCCGGCGACCCGGGCCGGTTCACCGCGGCCGAAGTCTGATCCGCAGCTCGGCCGCGCCCGGATGGTCGAGTTTCTCCAGCAGCGCGAGCGCCTGCCGCCAGTGTCCGGTCGCCGAGGACAGGTCGCCGACGTGCGCGTACGCGTCCCCGAGATGCTGCCGGATCTCGGCCTCGTTGAGCAGGTCGCCGGCCGTCCGGTACAGGTCGAGGGCCCGCTGGTAGGCCGCCACCGCACGGTCGTGGTCGCCGAGGTGGTGGTGGGCCCAGCCGAGGCTGTCCCAGGCGGCCGCCTCGCCGTACCGGTCGCCGAGCTCCTGCTGCAACCGCAACGCCTCGGCGCAGTGCCGCAGGGTCAGCTCGTGGTTCCCGGCCCGGCCCAGGTACCACCCGAGGGCGTTGAGGGCGCGGGCCTCCCCGCACCGGTGCCCGGCCCGCCGGTAGAGCTCGAGGGCGCGGGTGGTCAGGTCGAGACAGTCCTGCTCGCGGCCCTGCTGCTCGCGCAGCCAGGTGAGGCTGAACAGGGTGTGCGCCCGGCCGACCAGGTCACCGGCCCGCTCGTAGAGGCGGTCCGCGGCGGCGTAGTGCGGTTCCGCCTCGTCGTACCGGCCGAGCTGCACGTAACCGCGGGCCAGGACCCGCTGCGCGAGGGCCTCGGCACGGACCTCGCCGCGGTGGCGGGCGGCGGCGACGGCGATCCGCTCCACGGTGATCCAGTCGTCCCAGTGGCCCTGCCGGTCCAGGAAGTCGATCACCACCCAGGGCAGCTGCCAGCCGTAGTCCTCGTCGGCGTGCCGGATCAGCGCCATCAGGCCGGCGTGCTCGGCGGCGAACCACTCCAGGGCGGCGGCCTCACCGCGGATCGGCTCCGGCCGCACACCCGGCGCGGGCGCGGCGAGACGCAGCGGCTCACGCTGCGGGTCCAGGCGCAGCGCGGCCTCATGACCGGTGTGCAGGTGGTGGTCGAGGAGGCGGCGGGCCGCGGGTTCGCGTTCGGTTGCGGTCAGCAGATCGGCGGCGTACGCCCGGAGCAGATCGTGCATCACGTACCGGCCGGGCCGGTGTTCCGTGATCAGGCTGGCCGCCACCAGCTCGGCGAGGGCGGCGGCCGTCACCGACTCGCCGAGGCCGCTGCCGGCGAGTTCGCAGCAGCCGGGCACCGCGGAGGCCGCGGCCCGGCCGGAAACGCCGGGCCGGTCGGAAACGCCCGCCAGGGAGATCGCCGCGGCGACCGAGAGGTCCGGTCCCGGGGTGACGCCGAGCAGCCGGAACATCCGCTGCCCGGCCGGGCTCAGGGCCCGGTAGGACCAGGAGAACACGGTCCGCGGGTCGGTCTCGTCGCCGAGCAGTTCCGGCGCGCCGAGCCCGTCGAGGCGCGAGCCGGCGATCTCGGCGGCCAGCTCGCCGAGCGTCTGCCCGGCCCGCATCGCCGCCCGCGCCGCCACCGTGACCAGCGCCAGCGGCAGCCCGGCGGTCGCCGTGACCAGCGCGGCGACGGTGCACGGCTCGGCGGCGAGACGGCCCGCGCCGAGCCGGCCGGCGAGCAGTTCGCCGGCCTCGCCGGGATCCAGGGCGTCCAGCGGGACGGGTAGCGCGCCGTGCGAGGCGACCAGCCCGGCGAGCCGGTCCCGGCTGGTCACCACGGTCACGCAGTCGCCGGCGCCGGGCAGCAACGGCCGGACGTGCGCGGCGTCCCGGACGTTGTCCAGCACGATCAGCAGCCGCCGCCCGGCGAGCAGGCTGCGCAGCAGGCCGGTGCGGGCGTCCAGGCCGGCCGGCACCGGGTGGCCGGGGGCGAGCGCGACGACCAGGTTGCGGGCCGCCTCCTCGGGCGCCATCACGTCCTCGCCCCGGTCGAAGCCGCGCAGGTTGAGGTAGAGCTGGCCGTCCGGGAACCGGTGCCGGGCCCGGTGTCCCCAGTGCACGGCCAGGGCGGACTTGCCGACGCCGGGCGGGCCGGTGACGGCGGCCAGGCGCGCGCCGCCGGTGAGCGCCCGGTCCAGGGCGGCGAGCTCGGCGCGGCGGCCGGTGAACGCGATGGCGTCGGCGGGCAGCTGGGCGGGCGCGCCGGGCCGGGGCCGGGCGCTCACCGCGGGCCCGGCCGCGCCGCGCAGGATCCGGGTGTGCAGGCCGGTCAGCTCCGGGCCGGGTTCGCTGCCCAGCCGGTCGGCGATGGCCTCCCGGGTCCGGGCGAACGCCTCCAGGGCCTGTGCCGGCCGCCCGGCCGCGACCAGCGCGTCCATGAACACCGCGACCAGGCCCTCGACGGTGGGGTGCTCGGCGGCGAACGGGGCGAGCCGCTCGGCGACCTCCTCGGCCCGGTCCAGGCGCAGCGCGGTCCGGCCGAGCCGGGTCATGACGTCGAGCCGTTCCCGGCCCAGGGACTCCCGGATCCGGGCCGCCCAGCCGCCCGGCACCCCGCCCAGCGCCTCGTCGTCCCAGCCGTCCAGGGCGTCCAGCAGCAGGAAGGTGGCACGGGCGTCGTCGCCGGCCTCCTCGGCGGCGCGGGCCTCGAAGACGAGGCGGCGGGCCCGGTGCAGGTCGACGGTGTCGGCAGGGCAGTCGATCAGGTATCCGCCGGCGGTGTACCGGATGCCGCCGGCGCCGGGCACCGGGTCGAGGACGCGGCGCAGGCGGGTGGCGTACGGCGCGAGCGGAGTGGCCGACCGCGGCGGCGAGTCGCCCCAGATCCGGTCGATCAGGGTGCCGGCGGGCACCACCTGGCCGGGGGTGAGCAGCAGGGCGGCGAGCAGGCAGCGTTGTTTGCCGGTGCCGAGATCCACGCCCTCCGGCCCGTCGGACAGCCCTACCGGCCCCAGCAGACGCCAGCGCATCGCGTCGATCCCCCGTTGTTTCCCGTACCCCCGCCGTCGAGGGCGGGGTTGAAACGATTGCCGATGTGCAAGCGATTTGCAAACGGGGGCCGTCACCATGGTCCCCGCGTCCACGACGACCACGGGGGGTCGTGGACGTCCTGACGTCCATGGGGGGCGACGCCGGAGGCGGTCATGCCGCCTCCGGCACTCCTTCAGGCGAAGATCTCCAGGGGGACGGCCTCGGCCAGCGCCGCCGTTCCCGCGTCGTTGGGATGCAGCCCGTCGCCGGCGTCGAAGTCCGGCAGCAGGCGCCGCGGATCGGCCGGATCGCGCACCGCCGCGTCGAAGTCGATCACCGCGGGGTACTCCCCCGACGTCCGGATCCAGGCGTTCAGCTCCTCCCGCTTCGCCAGGTTGCTCTTGCTGGCGATGGGCTGGTGCGCGCCGAACGGCAGCAGCGTGCCGCCGGCGATCCGGATCCCGGCGGCGGTGGCCCGGCGGATGAGGTCCCGGTGCCCGGCGATCAGCCGCGCGACCGGGATGTTCGGGTCGTGGGCGAGGTCGTTCACGCCGATCAGGGTCACCACGTCGCGGACACCGGGCTGGGTGAGCACGTCCCGGTCGAACCGGCGCACGCCGGGCGCCCCGATGTACGCGTGCGGCGCCGCCCGCCCGGTCGGGTCCTCGTAGCCGTAGAACAGCCGGTTGCCGCTGAGCCCGGCGTTCAGGACGCCGCGTGACCGGCCGGACGCCCGCAGCCGGGCCGCGAACAGGTCCGGCCAGCGCACGTTGGTGTTCTCGGTGGTCGCGATGCCGGAGGTGATCGAGTCGCCGAAGGCGGCGATGGCGGACACCCCGTGGACGGTGCGGACACTGACGCCGCGGACCCACAGGTAGTCGTTGACCACGCGCCGGCCGCCGAGGAGCCGGACCACTGTCGTGGTGGTCTCGTCGCCGGGCAGGATCGTGTTCGTCTGCCGGGCGCGCGGGCTGACCGTGCCGGTGACGGTGCGTTCCGGCAGGTACAGGCTGAGCACCAGGTCCTCGCCGGGTTTGACGGCCATCCGCACGGCGTCGCTGGTGAGCGCCTCGCCCGGCCGCAGGAACGTCTCGGCGGCGCCGCCGAAGGTGAGCGGGCGGTCGCTGCCCGGGACGGTGTCGCAGGAATCACCGGTTCCGGCGCGCTGGGCGAGGCGGGCCGCGCCGATCCGTACCGGTTCGGCGCCGTATTCGTTGGTCAGGGTGACGCGAGGGAGATCACCGCCGACGCTGACGTGGATCACCTGCCGGACGGTGTGGCCGCCGTCCAGGGTGAGCACCGACGCGGGCGGCACGGCGGTCGGCACACACGCCCAGGTGCCGACCCGGACCGGATCCGGGAAGGCCGCCTCGCTGGGCGTGGCCAGCACGACGGCCGCGGAGGTGCTGCCCAGCAGCAGACCACGGCGGGTCACCGCGCGGTGCATCGGCGACCAGCTCGGCGCCCCGGCGAAGGCGCCGCTCCCCCGGAGGCGGTTCACTATTCCAGTAAAATACCTTTTATCACCTATACGGGTAAAATACGTATAGTCGCGAAGACGCGTCAAGCTCTCCCCCGTGTATCGCTCCCCCGGCAGCATGAGGAAGGTACACACTGCCGGAGGAGCGGTCACAAGGGCGTCAACCTGTGGCGCAGGTCAAGTTCTGGACCTGTGGGGTGGCTGTGCCCGAGGCCAGGAATCCGAACGTCACATGGCCGTTGGCCGGCACGCTCCCGTTCCAGCTCTCCGGGGTGACCGAGACCAGGGATCCCGTGCTGGTGGACTTTCCGCTCCACACCTGGGCGAGCTTCTGCGCGCCCGGCCAGGTCCAGGAGATGTTCCAGCCGTTCACCGGCGTCGTGCCGGCGTGCACCATGACCTCGCCCTGGAATCCGCCGGTCCAGGCCGAGGTGACGGTGTACATCGCGGTGCAGGAGCCGGGGACCGGCGGGGGCGGCGTGGTCGTGGAGGTGGACGGCGACGGGCTGGTGGTGCCCCCGCCGCCGATGCCGGTGACCTCGCCGTTGCCGCCGTCGAAGACCACGTCCGAGCAGCCGTAGAAGGTCTCCTGGCTGTCCGAGCGCGACCACACCGAGTAGATCAGGTGCTTGCCGGTCTTGTTCGCCGGCAGCCGCCCGTTCCAGTAGTAGTGCCCGTCGTCGGTGCCCGGCCCGCCGTTCGCGGGCGGGTTGGTCACCTGGTCGAACGGCGTGGACTCGAGGTCGCTCCAGGCGAGCGGCTTGGCCGGGTTGTAGCCGTCCTTGGTGATGTACAGCGAGAACGTGCCCGGGTGCTTGGCCCAGTTGTTGTACTTGAACTGCACGTTCGCGCCGGCCGTCAGGTGGGTGGTGGGCCAGTCGTCCCGGGCCAGGTTGAACCCGGTGAAGTTGTACGGCCCACCGGTCCCGCCGCTGCACAGCTGACCGTCCGGGAGGAACCCGTTGACCCGCCCGGCCCCGTCGGAACGGAGCACGGCGAACCAGTTGTAGAGCGAGGTGACCCCGCTCTGGGCGACCGCCGCGGCGCAGGCCGGGTTCTTCGGCTCGATCGCCCCGGTCTGCGGGTTACGGCCGTCCTGGTAGCAGAACCAGGTGCGGCTGCCGGGGACCTGGATCGCCCCGTGCGCCTGGGCCGGGGACGCCTGGACTGCCAGGACGCCGGCCGCGGCGGTGAACAGGACCACCGCGGCCATTCTCAGTAGTTTCATGCTCATCCCTCGGGGAACAGCCGGGCGTAGTCGGCGTAGCCGGTGGCGACGTCGACCTGGGCCCAGAATCGGTGGTAGTTGAACGTCGGCGCGGGGCCGCCCTTCAGGTAGGCGTCGACCTTCCCGAAGTCCGGGTCGTTGCGGTAGAAGCTGCGGATGTCCAGGAACGAGACGCCCGGCTTGATCACGTCGCCGTTCGGCATCTTGCCGGTCCAGCCCGGCGGGATGTAGATGCCCTGGCCGGTGGTGGCGTCGTAGACGTCGTCCATCCGGTTGTAGTCGGCCCGGGTCTCGGTGACCGAGACGCCCTTGCTGTCCTTGAACGCCCAGATCGCGTCGAGCAGCCCCTTGGCCGCCGTCTTGGCCTGCGCGTTGCCGGACTTGGCGGCGTAGTAGGTGAGCACCTTCGCGAACGAGCCCGCGACGCCCAGGTCCTGGCCGTGGCTGGTGACCTCGACGTGCAGGTTGGTGTTGGCGGCCGGGCTGGACGGGTTCCAGGTGGCCGGCGCGCCGGTCCAGGCCAGGTCCGACGGGATGGAGAAGGTGTTCGCCCCGATGGTGCTGTTGGCGAGCGCCCACGGCACCCACTTGTCGAGCACCGCCTTGGCCTTGGCGTTGCCGGTCACGTAGTACAGCTCGGCGAGCCGCTCCAGGGACCAGGTCTGCATGCCGAACCAGCGGTTGGACGGCGGGTCGGCGTAGACCGGGGCCTCGACGTACGCCAGACCGTAGAACGTCGGGACGTTCGCGGGCCGGGCCGAGTAGTTGCCGTTCCAGCTGTTGGTCGCGCCACCGGCGATGGCGCCCTCGGAGGACTGCAGCCACTGGTAGAACTCGAGCTGCCGGTCGAGGCTGGCCTGCCAGTCGGCCTTCGCGGTCGGCGACTTCGGGTTGAAGGCGCTGACGTTGGACAGGATGTACGCGGCCATCGGGTTCTGGTAGCCGAAGTGGCTGGTGCTGGACCCGATCCGCCACGCCCAGCCGGCGTTGGTGTCGTAGGCGCCGCCCCAGGCGTAGTACCACGACATCAGGTTGCTGGAGCTGGACTTGCCGGTGCCGGCGGCGCAGGACGTGGAGGCGCAGCCGGGGTTCTTGAAGTACTTGTCGTAGAACGAGTACCGCAGGTAGTCACCCATCTTCGCCGCGTTGGCGACGGTCGTGGCGAGCTGCGCCTGCTTGCCCTGCGCGGTGGCCCACTGCAGCGCCCAGTACGCGACCTGGACGACGCGCGCGTCGGCGTCCGGGGCGTTGGTGTACTTCCACTGCTTGGCGTACGACGAGTCCTTGGTGAACAGGTCGAGGAAGCCGTTCGGGCCGCCGTGCTTGAACGTGTCGCAGGAGGGCTGCGGCACGGTCTCGAAGGTCGACTCCTGCGGGCCGCGCTGGAAGGTGTTGATGTACGCGACGCGGGTGGTGCCGTCGCCGCAGCGCCCGAAGCCGTACGTGTTGTCGACGTCGAGCAGCCAGTGCATGCCGTAGATGTCGGAGGTGCCGTACGCCGCCTTCAGCTCGTTGGCCAGCGGGTCCTGCCCGACCGAGACGCTGGGGTCGAGCTGCGACGGGTACTGCGACGGCAGCGGGTGCTCGGCCGCGTACGTCGCCGGCTTCGAGGGGTCGTACTTGTCGTTGGTCGGCTGGTCGGCGTGCGACGGGATGATGTACTTCTCCATCGTCGCCCAGGCGGCGTTGAACGGCGCCCAGTCACCGGAGACCTGCCCGTGCTCGGCCTCCAGCCACAGCCAGTAGCTGAACGCCTCGCTGGTGGTCTCGTGGCCGTGGTCGGGCGCCTCGTCGATCAGCGTCTCGACCGAGTGGTAGGGCACGCCCTCCGGGCTGAAGTACCCGTTGGCCGGGTTCTTCAGGTCGTTGTAGAGCTGCGTGAACCGGGCGTCGACAGCGCCCGCCTTGACCACCGAGACGCCGAGCTGGGCCGCGGTGTAGCCGCTGGAGGTGGCCGAGATCGTCGCCGTGTCGCCGATGGTGGCCGACGCGGCGGCGGCGACCGTGACGGCCTGGCCGGTGTTCCAGTTCGACGGGGTGAAGGTCAGCGTCGCCGGGGTCGCGGTGACCGCGGTGGATCCGGCGCTGCGGGCCACGGCCACCGTCACGTTCGCCGTGGGCGCCTTGCTCAGCGAGATCTTGAACGAGCCGCTGGCGCCCGGGTTGATGGCGAGCGAGGTGGCGTCGGCGACGATCGCCGGGGTGGTGGCCGCGTCCACGAAGACCGGCACGTCGGCGGTGCTGCTCTTGGTGCCGGCGTTGTCGTAGGCGATCGCCTGCAGGTGGTAGGCGGCGCTCTGCGCCGGGACCCCGTCCCAGCTGTACGAGTACGGCGCGCTCGTGTCGGTGCCCAGCAGCAGCCCGTCGTGGTAGAACTCGACCTTGCTGATGGTCTGGCCGCTCGCCGCGGTGGCGGTGGCCGCGATCGGGATCGACGCGGGCGCGGTGTACCGGGTGTTCGCCGCCGGGCTGTCGATCGCCACGGCCGGCGCGTTCGCCGTCTTGTTGCAGGCCGTGCCGTTCAGGGTGAACGCGGTCGGCACCGGGTTGGCCGAGGTGAAGGTGCCGTTGAAGCCGCTGCTCACGGTGCCGTTGGTGGGCAGCGACCCGTTCCAGGCGGCGTTGTTGACGGTGACGTGCTGGCCGGTCTGGCTGTACACGCCGCTCCAGCCCTGCACCGCCTTCTGGCCGGCGTCCGGGAAGTCGAACTCCAGCTTCCAGGTGCTGAGCGCGTCACCGGTGTTCTTGATCTGGATGTCGCCGGTGAAACCGCCCGGCCACTGGCTCTGCACCTTGTAGACCACGGTGCAGCCGGCCGCGGCATAGGCCGGGGCGCCGGCCACGAGGATCGCTCCGGCGCCGAGAACGGCGGCGCCGGAGGCGGCGAGCCTGCGTCGCAGGCGTTGCCTGAAGGGACTCACGGGGGTGTTCCTCTCCGCCGGGGTACGGGCGGCTCTTTCGGTGTGTTGAGTTCGGCCGCTATGCGCGCCCGAACTCAACACAGCCGCCGGGGCCCGGCCTACGGGGTGGTGGAACAGGTGATCGGGGACGGGACGGGGTTGGTGCCGGTGGTGCTGCCGAGGAATCCGAACGTGGTGGACGCCCCGGACGCGAGGGTGCCGTTGTAACCGGCGTTGACGACGCTGACCGCCGTGCCGGACTGGGTGGCGGCGCCGCCCCAGCTCTGCGTGACCTTCTGCCCGCTCGGATAGGTCCAGCCGACCTTCCAGCCGGTGGTGGCGGACGCGCCGTTGTTCGTGACGGTGACCTCACCCTGGAAGCCGCCGGTCCACTGGCCGGTCACCCGGTAGGTGGCGGTGCAGCCGGTGGACGTGCTGGGCGAGACGGAGATCGACGGGGAGACCGGGATCGAGGGCGACACCGGGACGGAGGTCGACGGGGTCGGGCTGGACGGGCCGCCCTGCCGGTCGGCGTAGAGGATGCCGCGGCCGTTGGTGCCCAGGTAGACCCGGCCGTAGATCCGCGGGTCACCGGCCAGGGCGTCACCGGCGTTGCCGTACCGGTGCTTGTCGTCGTTGATCCGCACCCAGGCCGCGCCGCTGTCGTCGGAGCGGAACACGCCGTCCACGCCGTCGACCGTGCCGACCAGGAACACCGCGGGGCTGGTGGCGCCGGGGGCGGCCTTGCCGAAGGCGACGTTGATCCCCTCGGTCACGCCGCCGCCGACGGTCGCGAAGGTCTTCCCGGAGTCGGTGGAGCGCAGCAGGCCGGTCTCGCCCGCCAGCCACACCTCACCGGCGGCGCCGGGCACGGCCTTCAGGTTGACCCGGCCCGCGGTGGGCATGGCGGCGCCGGAGGCGGTGAAGGTCGCCCCGCCGTCGGTGGAGGTGTAGAACGTGCCGGCGGCGTACCCGTAGAAGGTCTTGGGGTCGGCCCGGTCGCTCTCGACCTTGGCCCCGGCGGGGATGCCGGTGGCGGCGGTCCAGGTGCTGCCCCGGGTGGTCGAGTAGTGCACGCCGGCGCCTACCGGCGACCAGACCACCGCGGTGGCGTCGGCGCCGACCGCGACCGTGCCTCCGCCGGTGACGCCGGACGGCTCCTGGCCCGGGTACCAGTTCTTGCCGCCGTCGGTGGAGACGCCGATGTGCGGCGCCGCCTCGGCGTTGCCGACCCGGACGAAGAACGCCGGGTTCAGCTCGGCGAAGTCGAGGCCGGTGTTGCTGCCCAGCGCCGGGCTGTCGTGGAAGCTCGGCTGCACCGTGTCCAGGTCGGCGTGGTGGAAGCCGCCGACGTCGCCGAGGGCGCTGACCAGCGGCGCCCCGGACGGCGGGCTGGCCAGGTCGAGGACCGCGGTCTCCTCGATGCCCTTCGCGAACGGCTTGATGGCGAACGTGGTGTTGGAGTCCCAGTTGGTCAGCTGGGTGGTGCCGTACAGGGTCGCGCCGGTGCCGTAGAGCAGCCGGTCGGAGTCGAACGGGTCGATCTCCAGGCTCTCGTTCATCCAGCCGAGCTTCGGGGCGGTCTCCGGCGGGCTGGGGTTGCCGTTGAAGTCCAGCCACGGGTTCGCCGAGATGTCCATGGTGTAGCGCTTCGTCTGGCTCGGGTAGCCGTTCCAGTCCCAGATCCGGGTCCAGGTGGCGCCGTAGTCGGTGCTCCGGAAGAAGATCGCGTCCGGCCACCAGGAGATCTGGGTGGCGACCATCAGCGTGCCGGGCTTCTGCCGGTCCACGGTCAGTCCGGAGTACCCGTAGTAGCGGTCGGCGGCCGGGGTCGGCGAGATGTCGGTCCACACGCCGGTGCCGGTGTCCAGCCGGGCGACCTGGCCGGCGGCGCCGTCGTACGGCCCGCCGGTGTCGCTGGTGGCGATGAACAGGTACCTGCCGTCCACCACGCCCTTGTGCGCCAGATACCCGGTCGGCTGGCCGGGGATCCGCTCCCACGTCGCCCCGGAGTCCAGCGACCGGTAGACCGGGTTCTCCTTGTCCGCCACGCCGACGTAGACCGCCGGTGACGCCGGGTCGAAGGTGACCCAGGTCAGTCCCTGGTTCTGGCTCTGGTACCCGCTGGTGTCGGACGGGTCGGCCACGTAGTTGCCGGCGTTCGGGAAGTTGGACACCTCGGCCCAGGTGGCGCCGTAGTCGGTGCTGCGCCAGAGTCCGTTCCCACCCTCCGCGGCGAAATAGACCTTCCGGTTGTCCCGCGGGTCGACGGCGAGCCGCTCCCCCATGCCGCGGCCGGGCATGTTGCCGCCGACCTTGAACGGCAGCATGGTCCGCTGCCAGGTGGCGCCCTTGTCCCTGGAGCGCAGGATCGCGCCGTTGTTGGGGTCCCAGGAGTTGGTGTACATGCCGACGGCGGCGTAGACCCGGCCGGTGTCGACCGGGTCGGTGGCGATGCTGAGCACCCCGTTGTGGCCCCAGTCGTCCTGGCCCACCCAGTCCAGCAACGGGGTCCAGCTCTGCGTGGCCTGACTCCAGCGGTAGGCGCCGCCGATGTCGGTCCGGGCGTACACGAGGTCCTTCTCGCCCCGGTTGAAGACGATGCCGGGGACGAACCCGCCGCCGTCGATCCGGACGTTCTGCCAGGTGTAGGGCTCCGCGGGGGCGGCGGCAGCCAGGTGTGGGCCGGAGGCGACGGCGACCGCCGTGACGGCGGTCGCGAGGGCGGCGACGATCGCGACGCCGGGGAACCTTCGCATCGAGAAGGACCCTTTCATCGAGAAGCATGAGTGGGAGCGCTCCCAGAAGCGTCTGCCGATGTCATCTTCATGTCAAGAGCCGGAAATCTCTTGGTGACAGTTGGGCCACACTCCGCGACGCTCGGTTCGAGCGCGGGAGGCCAGGGGCATGAAGACGACATTCAGTGACAAATAAGAGGCGAGTCGCGTGTGTATCATTCGGCCGGAACACGCAGGCCGGAACCAGCCGAGGAGCCGGCCGGCCGGGCCGGGAAGAGGCCGGTTGAGCCACGATCCGAACACGTGGCGTGACCGCGGTCCGGCGTAGCGGTGGAGGAGATTGCATGAAGGTTTGCGTTGTCGGTACCGGCTATGTCGGCCTGACCACGGGCGTCAGCCTGGCCTTCCTCGGTCACGAGGTCACCTGTGTGGACCTCGACCAGGCCAAGGTCGACATGCTGCGTGCCGGGAAGTGCCCGATCTACGAGCCCGGGATGGAGGACCTGCTCGCGGAGGCCGCGCCGAACCTGACGTTCACCACCTCGTACGCGGAGGGCGTGCCCGGCGCCGACGTGGTCTTCGTGGCGGTGCAGACGCCGTCGGCCGCGGACGGCAGCCCCGACCTTCGCTACCTGCGCAGTGCCGCCGAGAGCGTCGCGCACGCCCTCGACCACGACTTCACCGTGGTGGTCAACAAGTCGACCGTGCCGATCGGCAGTGGCAACTGGGTCGACGCGATCCTGCGCGACTCCTTCGCGACCAGGGAGGACCGCCCGGCCGGCGTCGAGTTCGCCGTCGCGTCGAACCCGGAGTTCCTGCGCGAGGGCAACGCGATCGCCGACACCCTCTACCCCGACCGGATCGTCATCGGCTCGGACAACCCGCGCAGCCTCGAGGTGCTCAACCGCCTCTACCGGCCGATCATCAACCAGACCTTCACCGCGCCGAGCTTCCTGCCGCGCCCGGAGGACGCCAACGCGGTCCCGCTGGTCTCCACCGACCTGGCCTCCGCCGAGCTGATCAAGTACGCGGCCAACGCGTTCCTGGCCCTGAAGATCAGCTATGCGAACGAGATCGGCCAGCTCGCCGCCAAGGTGGGCGCCGACATCACCGAGGTGGCCCGCGGCATGGGCCTTGACCAGCGGATCGGCTCGCGGTTCCTGCAGCCCGGCGTCGGCTGGGGCGGGTCCTGCTTCGGCAAGGACACCAAGGCGCTGATCGCCACCGCCGCCGAGTACAACCTCGAGATGCCGATCGTGAAGGCCGCCCGCGAGGTGAACAGCCGGCAGCGCGCGATCGCCGTCGAGCGCCTCCAGGACGAGCTGCGCATCCTGAAGGGCCGCAAGATCGGCCTGCTGGGGCTGGCGTTCAAGCCGAACACCGACGATCTGCGCGACGCGCCCGCGCTCGACATCGCGAACTCGCTGATCGCCCGGGGCGCCCGGGTCAAGCTGCACGACCCGGTGGCGGCCGAGCGGTTCCGCGCCGAGCAGCCGGAGCTCGCGGCCTACCTCAGCCCGACCATCGACGACGTGTTCGCCGACTGCGACGCCGTGGTGCTGGTGACCGAATGGGCCCAGTACCTCGAGCTGGACTGGTCGAAGTTCGTCGGCCTGATGCGCACGCCGATCCTGCTCGACGGCCGGCACGTGCTCGACCCGGACCGGATGCGCCGTCTCGGCTACCGTTACGTGGCGGTCGCCGGTTAGACCCCCTTACCGTGTGGCGTCCGTGAGTTCGCCACCTCACCGCCGTGGCGGCCTGCCGGCTGCCGCGGCGGTTCCTTTTTGGGGCTGTAGTGACGGATAAGCGCATAGGTTCCCACGAGGCCCCAACAAAACCGACTCACACCATACGGGATAACCGTTTAGTCTGGATAAATCCGGGTAAGTCAGCGCAGTGAGAGTCGGATACCGGTAGGCTCTTCCGCCAATCTTCTTAACCGGTTAAGGTGCCGGTGGGTCGCAGCGATATCGTTACCGACTCGATCGCGCTGAAATCATTGCGCAACTTGCCGGTTACCTCTTGACTGTTGGTCAAGAAGCGCTTCGGACGGCGGCGTCGCAAGACGCCGGAGGCGCTATGACATAGGGAGCGGTATGTTCGTTCATCGTGGGAGTTCGCGTTCGCGGGTCGCGATCGCCGGGGCCCTCAGCATGGGCCTCGTCTTCGGTCTCAGTGCGTGCGGTGACAGCAAGGACGAGGAGCCGGGCACCGGCGCGACCTCGCTGGCCGCCATCGACTGCACGCCGTACAAGGCGTTCGGCGACCTGACCGGCAAAGAGGTCTCGATCTACACGGGCATCGTGACCCCGGAGGACACCCCGCACAAGGAGTCCTACAAGCCCTTCGAGCAGTGCACCGGCGTCACGGTGAAGTACGAGGGCGACAAGGCCTTCGAGACGCAGATCCTGGTCCGCGCCGAGGCCGGCAACGCGCCCGACCTGGCCTTCGTGCCGCAGCCGGGTCTGCTCCAGCGCCTCGTCGACACCGGCAAGGCCAAGGAGGCTCCGGCCGAGGTCGCCGCGAACGTCGACAAGTTCTGGGGCGCCGACTGGAAGGCGTACGGCACCGTCGGCGGCAAGTTCTACGCCGCCCCGCTGGGCGCCAACGTCAAGTCGCTGGTGTGGTACTCCCCGAAGGAGTTCAAGGACAGCGGTTACGCCGAGCCGAAGACCCTGGCGGAGCTGAAGACCCTCACCGACAAGATGGTGACCGACGGCAAGAAGCCGTGGTGCGCCGGCATCAACTCCGGTGAGGCGACCGGCTGGCCGCTCACCGACTGGATGGAAGACTTCATGCTGCGGCTCTCCGGCCCGGAGACCTACGACAAGTGGCTGAAGCACGAGATCCCCTTCAACGGCCCCGAGGCCACCAAGGCCCTCGACGCCGTCGGTGAGTACCTGAAGAACGACAAGTACGTCAACGGCGGTCTCGGCGACGTCAAGAGCATCGCCAGCACCACCTTCCAGGACGGCGGCCTGCCGATCCTCGAGGGCGAGTGCTCGCTGCACCGCCAGGCCTCGTTCTACGCGGCCAACTTCCCGAAGACCGCGAAGGTGGGCCCGGACGGCGACGTCTTCGCCTTCTACCTGCCGGGTGAGACCGCCGACAGCGCCCCGGTCCTCGGTGGTGGCGAGTTCACCCTCGCGTTCGCCGACCGTCCCGAGGTCAAGGCGTTCCAGACCTACCTGTCCAGCGACACCTGGGCCAACGCCAAGGCCAAGGTCTCGTCCGGCTGGGTGACCGCCAACAAGGGCCTGGACCCGGCGAACCTGCAGAACCCGGTCGACAAGCTGTCCGCCGAGATCCTGCTCAACCCGAAGGCGACCTTCCGCTTCGACGCGTCCGACATGATGCCCGCCGCGGTCGGCGCGAACTCCTTCTGGAAGGAGACCACCAAGTGGATCACCGGCCAGGACACCAAGACCACGCTCGACAAGATCGAAGCATCGTGGCCGAAGTAATCGGTTAGCACACAGGGGCCGGTCGGGACATACCCGACCGGCCCCTGGCAGTCCGATCACTTTTGTTCTTCACTGATACCCCTTACTGGAAACTCGCCAGGGAGGAACGGGCCGCGTGTTCACCACCGCCTCCACCACCAGCGACAAGTTGCTGCAGATGGTCGCAGCGATCTTGTTGTTCGCCGCCGTCGTCGGCCTGATCCTGTTCATCGCCAGCCGGTTCACCGGCAAGAGCGATCGGGCGGTCGCCGCCCTCTATCTCGCCCCCGTCGTGATCATGCTGAGCGTCGGGCTGCTCTACCCCGGTCTGCGGACCATCTACCAGTCGTTCTTCGACGCCTCGCTGAACAACTTCATCGGGCTCGACAACTACCAGCGGATCATCGAGGATCCGGACCAGCGACTCGTACTCCGCAACACGTTCTTCTGGGTGCTGGTGACGCCGTTCGCGGCCACCGGCATCGGCCTGCTCTACGCGATCCTGGTCGACAAGGCCAAGGGTGAGTCGTTCGCCAAGGCGCTGATCTTCCTGCCGATGGCGATCTCCGGCGTGGCGGCGACGGTCATCTGGAAGTTCATGTACGAGTACCGCCCCGACCAGGGCAACATCAAGCAGATCGGTGTGATCAACCAGATCATCGTGCTGTTCGGCGGCAAGCCGCAGCAGCTGCTGATCGACTCGCCGCTCAACACTTTCCTGCTCATCGTGATCATGATCTGGATCCAGGCCGGTTTCGCGATGACCGTGCTGTCGGCGGCCATCAAGGCGATCCCGGACGACATCGTGGAGGCGGCCCGGCTCGACGGCGTCACCCCGTGGGGCATGTTCCGGTTCGTCACGGTCCCGGCGATCCGGCCGGCCCTCGTGGTCGTGCTGACCACCATCGCCATCGGCACCCTCAAGGTCTTCGACATCGTGCAGACCATGACCGGTGGCCGGTTCGAGACGAGCGTGATCGCCAACGAGTTCTACAGCCAGGCCATCCGCACCGGCGACCGTGGCTTCGGCTCGGCGCTCGCGGTCGTGCTGTTCATCCTCGTGATCCCGATCGTCGTGTACAACATCCGCCAGCTTCGCCGTTCGGAGGCGTGATGACCACCGAAGCACCCATCACCACAGCGCCGGTCGGCGGAGCCGTCAAGAAGGTCGCCACCCCGGCGGCCGCCGCGAAGAAGAAGCTCTCGTCGCCGTGGGCGTCGCTGGCCGCGATCGTCATCGCGGTCCTCTGGACCCTGCCGACGTTCGGCCTGCTGATCACGTCGTTCCGGCCCGAGGCGGACATCAAGAAGACGGGCTGGTGGACGTTCTTCTCCAACCCGCTGGTGACCTTCGAGAACTACGAGGCGGTCTTCGGCGGCGGGGACGGCGGCGTCAACCTGGCCGACTACTTCCTGAACTCGCTGGTCATCACCATCCCCTCGGTGCTGATCCCGCTGTTCCTGGCGTCGCTCGCGGCGTACGCGTTCGCCTGGATGAACTTCCCCGGCAAGAACCTCCTGTTCATCGTGATCTTCGCGCTGCAGATCGTGCCGCTGCAGGTCACGCTGATCCCGCTGTTGACGTTCTTCGTCGACATCGATCTGGCCGGCACGTTCTGGACGGTCTGGCTGGCGCACTCGACGTTCGCGCTGCCGCTGGCGATCTACCTGCTGCACAACTTCATCAAGGAAGTGCCGTCCAGCCTCATCGAGGCGGCCCGGATCGACGGCGCGGGCCACGTGTCGATCTTCTTCCGGGTGCTGCTGCCGCTGCTGACCCCGGCGCTGGCCGCGTTCGGCATCTTCCAGTTCCTCTGGGTGTGGAACGACCTGCTGGTCGCGCTGACCTTCACCGGGCCGCAGATCTCCCCGATCACGGTGCAGCTGTCGAACATGACGGGCACCCGCGGCACCGCGTGGTACCTGCTGTCGGCCGGCGCGTTCGTCTCCATGATCGTCCCGGTCACGGTGTTCCTGCTGCTCCAGCGCTACTTCGTGAGAGGGCTGCTCGCGGGCAGCGTCAAGGGCTGACACCCCGCACGTCACCGAGGGCCGCGCCGGATCTCCGGTGCGGCCCTCACCATTTCGCTGACGATCAACCCCATGCTGAGGTACGGGCCACGCACCGTCCCGTGACTCGCGGCGGCCACGGCAGGCGTCCCCTTACCGCCGTTCCGCGGGTGCGGGTCATGCATGCCCGTCCCGGTCACCCCCGGCTGGTTCTCAGGGCTGTCTCGACCCGGTCGGGACAGCTCCCACGACCAACCGGACGGAACGGGCGGCGATCAGGCAGCTCAGGGCCAGCAGGATCACGGGCAGGAGGTACGCGGCGCCGACCGCCGCCGCGAGGTCCGGTTGTGCCGCCGCCCGCGCCACCGGGTCCAGAGCCAGCATCCCGCTCACGCCACCCGGCAGCCGGGCCGCGACCGACATGCTGAGCGTGATCGCCACGACCGCGCCGCCCACCGCCGACGACAACTGCTGGGCCAGCGCGAACAGTGTGGTGCCCCGGGGCGTCTCGGCCTGGTCGAGGTCCCGCAGCGAGACCGTCATCGTCGGCATCAGGGTCGCCCCGGAACCCGCGCTGAGCAGCATCGACCCTGCCACGATCCACGGATAGCCGGCGTCGGTGACGGTGGCGGCGAGGAGTGCCGCTCCCCCGGCCGCGCCGAGACCCGTACCGGTCAGGATGATCCGCCGCGCCGGGACCCGGTCGACGAGCCGGGTCGCGATCTGCGCCACCACCCCGACCGTGATCGCGGACGGCAGCGTGAGAAGCCCGATCAGCGTCGCCGGATCGCCCCGTACCCCGAGCACGTACAGCGGCAACACCGTCATCGTCCCGAAGTAGGCCGGACCGAGAGTGTTCAGCACGCCGAGCCCGGCCCGGACCGGCTGGTGCCGCAGCAGCCGCAGATCGACCAGGGGATGATCGAGGTGCCGGGCCCGCCGCACGAACCCGGCGAGCATGCCCGCCCCGGTCACCAGCAGCCCCGCGCCGGCCGCGAGCACCGGGCCGAACGGCCGGTCGAGGAGGGTTCCGCCGAGCACCAGGAGCACCGCCCCGCCGGAGAGCAGCAGCAGGCCGGTCCAGTCCACCGGGCGGCGCGCCGGCGGGCCGTCGCCGGACGGCAGGACGCGGGCGCACACCACCAGGGCGAGCACGCCGACCGGGATGTTGATCAGGAAGATCCAGCGCCAGGAGGCCGTGTCGATCAGCCATCCGGCCAGCAGCGGACCGGCCACCGGGCCGATCACCAGCGGCAGCACCAGCAGGCTCATCAGCCGGCCGCGCGCCTCCCGGGGCGCCGCCCGCAACCCGATCGCCATCGCCACCGGATTCAGCAGGCCCCCGCCGAGTCCCTGCAGGAACCGGAACACCGCCAGCGACACCATGCCCCAGGCCAGCCCGACCAGCGCCGAGAAGACGGTGAAGACCAGCAGCGCCACCAGGTAGACGCGGCGGGCGCCGAAGCGGTCCATCGCCCAGGCGGCGAGCGGGATCACCGCGACCAGCCCGAGCAGGTACGCGATCGTGGCCCACTGGGCGGCCGGCAACGGCACGTCCAGTCCGGCGACGATCGCCGGGACGGCCACCGCGGTCACCGTCGTGTCGACGACCACCATCAGGCCGCCGAGCGCCAGGCTCAATCCGATCGCCCGGGTCCGCCGGTCCAGGCCCGCAGCCGTCCGGCCGGTTCCCACGGCGCTCATCAGCGGGCGTACGGCTGCTCGCGCCGCGCCGTCCGCAGCAGTCCCGCCCACCACCGCACCTCGTGCAGGGCCGCGTCGAGAGCACCGGCCACGTCCTCGGGCGGGGTGTAGCCTGCCGGGCCGAGGTTCGTCCACGGCTGCGCCAGCCCGACGACCCGCCGGGTGGTGACCATGTGCAGTTCGGCGAAGACGGCGCGCAGGTGCTCGGTGGCGAGCAGTCCGCCCTGGACGCCGTAGGACAGCACGGTGGCCGGTTTGAACATCCACTCCCGGTAGTGCCAGTCGATGAGCCGTTTCAGGCCGGCCGGATAGCTGTGGTTGTACTCCGGGGTGACGAACAGGTACGCGTCGGCGGCGGCGAGCCGGTCCGACAGCGGGGAGCCGGCGCTGCCGCCCGGGCTCAGCCGTCCGTCATCGGGCAGGCCGGCCTCGGCGCAGTCGATCAGATCGACCTCGAAGGCCGCGCCGGCCGCGCGGAACGCCGCCCATTCCGCGACGGCACGGCCGACCCGCTGCTCGCGGACGCTGGCGGCGATCACCGCGATCCGCAGCGGCTCCCGGCCCGGCACGGTGATGGGTGGTTCCGCGAAGGATGTCTCAGTCATGACCACAGGCTCGGGCTTCAACCAATGTTGAAGTCAAGCGCTCGGTGGAGCAGGATGACGTCATGACCGCACCAGCGCAGACCACTTACACGCTCACTGTCGGCGAGGTCGCGGCGGCCGGCGGCGTCGCCTCGTCGGCCGTCCGGTTCTATGAGCAGCACGGCGTCATCCGGGCCGTGCGCACCGCCGGTGACCAGCGCCGGTTCAGCACGGACGCGGCCTGCCGCATCCGGGTGGCGAAGGTCGCGCAGCGGGTCGGCCTGACCGTCCGGGAGATCACCGAGGTCTTCGCCGCGCTGCCCGAGGATCCCGCTCCCGAGGACTGGGGCCGGATCGCCGACACCCTGATCCGGGAGGCCGAGGAACGGCTGGCGGCGCTGCGCGCGAACCTCGAGGAGATGCGGTCCGGCGGGAAACTCTGCCAGATGTGAGCCGCCGGCCCCGGGAGACCCGGGGCCGGCGGATCGTCACGGCTGGCTGCGCGGGCTCTCCGGGCCCAGGGTGTCGATGAACTCGTGCGGGTCGTGCACCTTGCTGCTGGTCCGGGCGGCGTCCGCCTCGGCCTTCAGCGCGGCCGAGACACCCTTGGTGTCGACACCGGGGATGGCGGCGACCGTGTCGTACGCCTTCTCGGCGAGGACGTAGGCGGCCCGGTAGTCGTGCGCGGCGAACGCCTTGGAGGCGCCGCCGAGCAGGGCGTCGGCGGCCTTCAGCGCGAGCCTGCCCTTGCCGGCCGGGACGGTCGCGGCGAGACGGTTCGCGGCCTCCCAGTAGGCGGCGGTCAGGAACCGGTCGCTGTTGTCCCGGTCGAACTGGCTGAAGTCCCAGTTGACATCGATGTAGCTCATGATCGAGTTGTTCTCGTCGCCGGCGTTGACGAAGAAGAACTCGCCGCCGGCGCCGTAGGCGACACCGGTCGCGCTGTCGTAACCGTCGTGCGGGTGGCTCAGGCCCAGGTGGTGGCCGACCTCGTGGATCTGGGTGGTGGTCAGGCCGTACCCGAGTTCGACGATCTCCGGGGAGATGAACGAGAACACGTACGACTGGGTGCCGTCGACCCAGTTGTCGTCAGCCACGCCGAGGCCCGGCGTGCCGACGCCCGGCCCGACCGCGTAGTTGAACATCGGGATCTCGTGGTCGACCCGGCCCTGGTCGTCGAGCGCCCGGTCCAGGTTGCGGTTGTTGTAGATGAACAGGTTCGCGCTCGCCGGCAGGTCGGTGTCCGGGTAGCACGGGTTGTCGCCGTTGAGGTAGCCGAGGTAGCACTCCTCGGCCTTCGCGTCGAACGGCAGGTCCTGCTGATCCTGCGAGAACCGGTTGCGCCAGCGCAGCTCGGACAGCTCGTCGACGAGCAGCCCGGGCTTGATGTACTGCTTCGACGCGTCGACGCCCGGCCAGCCCTCGTAGGTGTTGCTGTCCAGGTCGAGGGTCTTCGGCGGCCAGGCCGTCGGCAGCTCCACCGGGTACAGCGGCGAGGTGGTGAAGAGCAGGTTCAGCGCCACGTACCGGGTGATCTTGCCGAGGTCGCCGGCCAGCGCCGCGGGGGCACGGAAGCCGTTGGCGGCGTACTCCCAGATCGGCGGCATCCGGTAGTCCGGCACGCCGTCGCCGTCCACGTCGGCGTTGTCGACGTCGTAGTTGGCCGTCCACGCCTCGGGGCCGGCCGACAGGTCGTGGAACCAGACCCGCCGGGTGGCGCCGAGGCCGGTCTCCTCGTCGTCGGCGGTGGTACCGCCCCAGGCGATCATCTTGCGGCTCTCGCGTACGGCGCCGAAGTCGTTGCCGGTGTCCGGGTCCGGCTCACCGATCTTGGTGTAGACGTGGTGCTTGAAGTCGGAGCGGCCGTACCAGTTCACGAAGAAGACGGTGTTGCGGCGGGTGTCGACACCGGCCGGCGGGTTGAAGGCCAGCCACTTCTCCACGCTCGGCGCGTCGATGGTGTGGTTGCTCGGAATGTCCAGGACGTTCTTCGCCTGGTCGTTGTAGGCCTGCTGGTAGTCGGTGAGCGGGGCCGGCTTGGCCAGCTTGCCGAGCTGCTGGAAGAACCTGTCCTCGTACGACTTGCCGGTGTACGTGAGTTTGTAGTCGTACTTGTAGGTGATGCCGAGCTTCTCGGTCACGCCGTACCACAGCCGGGAACGGACCACCGGCTCGTACCCGCTCGCCAGCTCGGCCGTGAAGGCGCTCTTCGCGACCTGCTCCGGCTCGTAGCCGACGAACACCACGTTGACCGGCACCTTCTCGACGAGGCGCGGCTGGCCGCCCGGCTGCAGATAGCCGAGCGACGGTGCGGCCCCCGCGGAGGCGGCGGGTCCCGCCGTCGCCCCGAGGAGGACCGCGACGACCGTCACGGTGAAAGACCTTCTCCATCCCATGAGGAGACACATTTCCATCTACGAATACCCAGGGGAACCCCCGCGTGTCTCGTATTGATTACGCTGACGGCCATGCCGTCCCCAGCATTGGAAATACGTCAGCTTCGCAAGAATTTCGGAACCTTCCGGGCGGTGAACGGGGTCGACCTGACCGTTCGTCAGGGCACGTTCCACGGGATCGTCGGCCCCAACGGCGCCGGCAAGTCGACCACCATCGGCATGGCCGTCGGGCTGATCGTCCCGGACGCCGGGGAGATCAGCATCCTCGGCCACGACGCGCTGCGCGACCGGGCCGCCGCCCGCGCCCTGACCGGGGTGCTGCCGGACGGCCTGGACCTGCCGGAACGGCTCACCGGAGCGGAACTGCTGCGGTACAGCGCCGGGCTGCGCGGCCTGTCCCGCGCCGCCGCGGCCGACCGGGTCACCGAGCTGATCGAGGTCCTCGGCCTGGTCAAGGCCGCCGCCACCCCGCTCGCCGACTGCTCCACCGGCAACCGCAAGAAGGTCGGCCTGGCCCAGGCGCTGCTGCACGCGCCCCGGCTGCTGGTGCTCGACGAGCCGTTCGAGGCCGTCGACCCGGTGTCCGCGGCGAGCATCCGGCGGGTGCTGCGCCGCTTCGTCGACAGTGGTGGCACCTGCGTGCTCTCCACCCACTCGATGATGCTGGTCGAGCAGATGTGCGACGAGGTCACCGTCATCCACCAGGGCGCCGTGGTCGCGGCCGGCACGGTCGCCGAGGTGGCCGGCGGCCTCCCCCTCGAGGACCGCTTCGTCGAACTCGTCGGCGCCGAGACGTCCGGCGCCGACGGCCTGTCGTGGCTGGTCCGGTGAGCGTCGCCGGCGGGATCGTCACCCCCTCTCAGATGCGGGCGGTCATGCTGCGGCGCTCGCTGCGCGAGAACCCCGCGCCGGCGGTGGCCGCGCTGGCCGGCCTGCTCGCGGCCGGCTGGCTGATTCACTACGCGGCGTACGGGGACCGCCACACCCTCTCCATCCTGGCCGGCACGTGGGTGCTCGGGTGGATCGTGCTCCCCCTGATGCTCGGCGGCGGGCGCGGCCGGGTCCGCCCGTCGCACCTGCGCCTGGAACCGATCGGCAGCCTGAGCGCCGCGGCCGGCCTGCTGCTCGCGTCAGCGGTCGGGATCGGGCCGCTGGTGTCCCTCGTGGCCCTCGCCGCGCTGCCGGTGCACGCGGCCACCTCCTCCGGCGGACCGGGCGCGGTGCTCGCCGCCGGGCTCGGCGCGCTGCTGCTGTGGCTGATCGGGCTCGCCGGGTCGGCGCTCGCGCTCGAGGCGATCGGGCACGCCGGTGGGCCGGCCGGGGCGATCCTGACCGGCGCGTTCACCGGCACGGTCATGGGTGTGCTGGGGTCGGTGTGGGCGGTCGCGCCGTGGATCACCGATCTGCTGGACGGCGCGCCGGAGCACGTCGTGCGCTGGCTGGCGTACTTCCCGGGCAGCTGGCCGCTGTCCGCGGCGGGCGGGACGGCACCGCATGCCGCCGGGCTGCTCCTCGGGCTCACGGCGGTCGCCGCCGTCGTCATCGCGGGATATGTCGCGCTGGTCCGCCGTACCCTCGTCGCCCGCACCTCCTGGCGGCCCCGGCTGCCGCGAGCCGCGAAGCCCGCCGTGACCACCGCCGGCCCGCGGCGTGTCCCCGGCGGACGGTGGGGCGCCGGGCCGATGTGGGCGGTGGCCGGCCGGGAACTGCGGACATGGGCGCGGCACCCGCTGCGCCTGCAGTACCTGACGTTCGCCGTGGTCTACGGGGCGCTGCTGGCCGGCCTGCCGCTGCTCGACGGCATCGCACTGCTGGCGCCGTGGGCGGGGGTGTTCACCGCGCTGTGGGCGGCGGCCATGTCGGCGGGACTGGTCGGGCTGGACGGCACCGCGCTGTGGATGCCCCTCACCATGCCCGCCGGGGAACGCGCCGAGGTCCGGGGCCGTGCCGCCGCCTGGCTGATTCTGATCACGCCGATCGCGGTGCTGCTGACCGTCGCCGGCATCGTCGCCGCACCCGGTGCCGACCCGCTGCCCGCGCTCGCGGTACTGCCCGCCGTGCTCGGGGCCGGCGCGACAGTGCCGGTGTGGGTGTCGCTGCTGCGGGTCCGGCCGGTGCCCGACGCGCGGCATCCCACCGCGGCCGACAATCCGACCGACATCGTCAGCGTGCTGGTCGCCAGCGGTGGCGGCCTGGTCGCCGCCGCCGTGCCGATGGCCTGGCTGATCTGGGGGCCCGGCGGGACGGCGTGGGTGGCGCCGCTGCTCGGCGTCGCGGCCGGGGTGGCCGCCTGGGCCGGTGGCGCCTGGCTCGCCGACGACCGGCTGGCCAACCGGGGCGCTGAGGTCCTCACCGCGGCCGGGCAGCGCACCCGGGCGCCGGAGACGCCGATCCCGCTGAAGCTGGACGCCGCGTGGTACCGGGAGAACCGGGCGACCGCGTGGGCGCTGGGCCTGCTGACCGTGGGCTGGATCCCGGTCGTCCCGCAAGGACTGATGGTGCTGGTGTTCGACATCTCCGGCGGCTGGATCGTGGCCTCGCACCTGTCCGGCGGCGCCCGGACCGGCACGGCTGTCGCGATGGTCGCCCTCGGCGGCGCGATGCTGCTGACCGGCCTCGTCCTGTGGGGCCGCCGCCCCCGTCCCACCACCGCCTGAGGCCGCGGGCTGCCCGGCCTCGCCGGGCAGCCCGCGCGCCCTCGTCAGGCCCTGCCCGCGGTCCCCACCGTGTCGTCCTCCGCCGCCCCGGGCCCGTCGTCGTCCGCGTCGTCCCAGAACGTCAGCTCGAAGGTGTCGTCCTGCCGGACGGTCAGGGTGATGCCGGTCCACGGGTCGTCGCCGTGCTCCTGCGTGGCGTCCCACAGGTCGCCGAGCAGGCCCGCGACGTCGTCGGCCTCCTCCGGGTCGCCGTCGAACGTGAACGACGTCCCGTCCGGCCGCCACATCGTGTAGTTGTGGCTGGACCACTCGTCGTCCACCTCCCCGTCGAGCACCAGCTCCTCCGCCTCAGCCGGGAGGATCTCCCGGAGCAGGGCGGCGAGCTCGTTGATGATCTCGTCGGGGGTGGGCAGCGTGTCGCCGTCGGTCCCGTCGTGGCCGCCCTCGTCCTGGCCGGCGTGGGTCGCGCCGGCAGGGGTCGCGCCGGCGTGGTTCTCGCCGGCGTGGTCGAAGGCCGCGGGCGGCACGGTCCGCGGCAGCGTCTCGATGCTGGTGGTGGTGTCGTCGCGCACGTGAGGAGCCTTCCCGATTCGGCGGAGATGCCGGACGGCGCAGCTTACCGATCACACACAAACAGCGGGTGATCCACCCGTGTCCGGCTGGCTCTCACGGCTGTCTCCGCGCGGTTGAGACAGCCGTGAGAGCCAGCCGGGACTCACCGCCGACCCGCAAGCCACCCGCATGCCCGATTCGCCCGGCTGGTTCGCAGGGCTGTCTCGGCAGGCATGAGACAGCCCTGCGAACCAGCCGGGGGGTGACCTCACGATGCGGTGAAGCGGGCGGTGAGGGTGGGAGCGCCGGGGCCGGTCAGAGCGGGCAGGGCAATCGTGCGACCGGTGCTGATCAGCAGGAGGGAACGGATCGGGCCGCGTACCTCGGGGCCTTCGCCGTGAGTCCAGGGCACGTCGGTGGCGGCGAGGTGAAGGCCGTCGAGCAGGCGGACGGTCCGCAACGGCGGTGGGAAACGCATCGTCAGGACGCGGTGGGTGGCCGCGGCGGCCGCCTCCGGCGGCACCGGATGGTCCCGCCCGAGCGGCACGGCGATGTCCTGCCCGTGGACGAGCAGGTCGATGAGGGTCTCCATCGGAGTGACGCCGATGTTGCGACGGCGCAGGGCGGCGGTGTCCCGGATCTCGCCGGCCAGCTGCTCCGGGGTGTGCGCGGCGGCCTGCCGGCGGGCCGCCGCCCGGATGTTCGCGTCCATGCCGCCGCGCTGCCAGTGCCGCAGCATGCCGGCCAGGTCGCGGAGGCCGAGCTGCTGGAGGGTGAGATGGGCGGCGACGTCGCGGACCGTCCAGCCGGCACAGAGCGACGGGCGGTCCCAGTCGTCCGGGTCGAGGCGGTCGAGCAGGTCAGCGATGGCGAGCCGTTGTCGGTGGATCTCGGGCCATGGGTCCATGTCGGTTCCTGTCCGGGATGGCCTCAGGCGGTGCGGACCGGTGCGAGGACGGCGGTGACGAGGTCGGTGAACTGGGACGACGGGTCGAAGGCTGGGTCGGGCATGGCGATCTCGTGCAGGACCACGCCGGTCCAGTGGTTCATCAGCAGGGGGGCGTGGCGCCCGGGATCGGCCGAGCCCGCGGCACGCAGCCAGGTGTGGAACCAGGCGTTGACGCGGGCGCCGGTGGCCCGCAGGCGATCACGCAGGCTCGGGTGGATGCCCGCCTCGACGAGGATCGCGTAGCGGGCCAGGGTGAGAGTGCGATGGGGTCCGGTGGCGTCGTGAGCGGCGCGGGTCATCACGTGCGCCATGTCGGACGGTGTGGAGGGCGCGACGCCGAGGACGAGGGCCTCGAAGTTGTGCTGCTCGCGGTCGGCGAAGCGCTCGACGACGGCGGTGAGGAGCGCGTCCCGTGTCCGGAAGAGATTAGAGGTGGAACCGGCGGGGAGACCGGCCGTGGCGTCGGTGCGGCGGTGGGTGAGACCGCGCATGCCGGATTGCCCGAGAACCTCGATAGCGGCATCGAGCACCTCGTCCCGTCTGCTTGCCATACCGTGCACACTACGCTTGTAGTTGTGTCTACTACAAGCGTAGTGTGATGCCCGGTGCGGGCGGACGTCGCGTTCGATGGCGATCGGGAGCTGCCCGGCGGAGCGACGGTGCCGGCGAAAGACGGTGTGATCGTCGCCGTCGCAGCGAACCGTGTCGCGCCGGACGGATGGGCGGAGCACTACGAGCCGGGGACCGCGGCGTGAGCAGGTCGGCGAGCCGCACCGGGCGGCTGCGCGCCGGGCTCGACGCCGACCTGCCGGTGGTGCGGGGCGATCCGATGCGCGACATCGGCGCGCTCGAGGAGGTACGGCTGGTAGCGGCCCGGGGGCGGATCACGGCCGAGGGCCGCACCCCCGGAAGGAGTGCGGCCCTCGGCCGATCGCGCTGACGTTCAGTACTGGTACGGCCCCGGCTGGCCGTAGTCGCCGCCCTGCTGCGGGCCGTTGTTCCAGTGGTGCATGTCCGGCCCGTTGTTCCAGTGCTTGTTGCCGTGGTTGTAGTTCCAGCCGTAGGAGACCTTCAGCGCCCACTCGCCGCTGTGGAACCCGCGGTAGACCTTGAAGCAGCTGTAACGCTGCCACTGCCGCTTGTACTGCCCGATCTTGCCGATCCGGTGGCAGGTCCCCGGGCTGTTGTAGAAGCCGTAGATGCGGTCCCGGCGCCGGACGTCCTGCTGCTGGCCGGCGGTGGTCCCGGCGGCGCTCACCGACGGGGTCGCGGGGGCCGCCGGGGAGGCCGCGGCGGGCCCGGCGGCCATGGTCAGGCCGGCCGCCGCAGCGACGCCGGTCATCACGAACGCACGTGTCACCTTGTTCATACGATCACCATTTCCGTAAGAAAGGGTAATTTCTGGACAAGGTGGATCGTATGATCGACAGGGGGTGTTGACCTTGGGAACACGCACCCCGAAAGAGTGAACTCCCGCAGCTCAGCTGCGGGAGTTCATACTTTCAGCCAGGGTGTGATCCTCCGTGGAGAGGAGGTCAGACCGCGATCTTGGTACGGGCCGCCGGGCGGAGGTAGACCGCCCAGGTGATCACCACACAGAGCGCGTAGAACCCGATGAACGCCATGTACGCCGCGTCCGCGTCCTTGTAGGTCAGGAACGACTGGCGGAAGGCCAGGTTGACCAGCACACCGCCGACCGCGCCGATCGCTCCGGCGATGCCGATGACCGCGCCGGAGATCCGCCGGGCCGTCGCCTCGTCACCGGCGTACTTCTGCTTGAAGATGGCCGGGATCATCTTGTAGGTCGAGCCGTTGCCCAGCCCGCTCAGGATGAACAGGCTGATGAAGCCGACCAGGTAGAGCGGCAGCGACCGCTGCTGCGCCGCGACCAGCACGATCGACGCGCCGGCCGCCATCGCCAGGAAGTTGAGGAAGGTGACCTTCGCGCCGCCGAACCGGTCGGCGAGCGCCCCGCCGAACGGGCGGATCAGCGAGCCCAGCAGCGGGCCGATGAAGGTGAGGTACGCGGCCTTGACCGGGGTGTTGAAGATGTCCGCGAACTGCACCTGCAGCACCTGGCCGAACGCGAAGCCGAACCCGATGAACGAGCCGAAGGTGCCGATGTAGAGCACCGACATGACCCAGGTGTGGCCCTGCTTCGCGGCGTCCCGCATGCCCTTCTTCTCGTTGCGGGCCTGCGAGAGGTTGTCCATGGAGAAGGCCGAGCCGACCGCCGCGACCACGATCAGCGGGATGTAGATGCCCGCCACGATGCCGGGGCTGCCGGCGCCGAAGACCGCGAGGACGAACAGGCCGGCCAGCTGGACCGCCGGGACGCCGATGTTGCCGCCGCCGGCGTTGATGCCGAGCGCCCAGCCCTTGAGCCGGTCCGGGTAGAAGGCGTTGATGTTGGCCATCGAGGAGGCGAAGTTACCGCCGCCGACGCCGGCCAGCGCGGCCAGGATCAGCAGGGTGTTGTACTCGACCCCCGGCTCGATCATGAAGGACATCAGGACCGACGGGACGAGCAGCAGCGACGCGCTGATGATCGTCCAGTTCCGGCCGCCGAACTTGGCGACCGCGAACGTGTACGGGATCCGCAGCGCCGCGCCGACCAGCGTGGGCACCGCCGTGAGCAGGAACTTCTGGGCCGGGTCGAACCCGTAGGCGGGGCCGAGGAACAGGACCATCACGGACCAGAGCGACCAGACCGAGAAGCCGATGTGCTCGGAGAAGATCGAGAAGATCAGGTTCCGCTTGGCGATCTGCTTGCCGCCGGACTCCCAGAACTCCCTGTCCTCCGGCCGCCAGTCGTCGATCCAGTGTCCGTGGAGGGTCCGGGCGCCGGGTCTGTCCAGCGAGACAGGGGGCAACGTCGCAGTCATTGTCAGTCTCCCAGGATGATGTGACCGTCATCGACCCGGACCGGGTAGACGCTGATCGGGGGCTGGCCGGACTGGGAACACCCGGTGGAGAGGTCCCATGCGTACAGGTGCAACGGGCAGACGACAACCTTGTTGTCGATCTGTCCATCCGCGAGCGGGCCGCCCTTGTGGGGGCAGACCGCCGACACCGCGCGCAGGGAGCCGTCGCGGAGGCGGAAGACGGCGATCATGTCGGTTCCGACGGCGTAGGTGCGACCTTCGCCGAACGGAATCTCGTCGATGGGGCCGAGGACGGTCTTTTCAATGGCGAGAGTCATGAGCGCACCGGAACCTGGGGGAGAACGGTCAGGGGAAGAGAGGTACGGAACTGGCCGGGAGTGGCCGGGACGGCCCGCTCCTTCCAGGGGTCCTTGTAGGCCTGCACGGCCTCTTCGATCGCGGCGTCCAAGGCTTCGGCGATGCCCTCGGCGTCGTCCACGACGACCGCCCGGACCTTCTCGATGCCGACCCGGGGCACCCAGGCGTAGGTGCGCTCCAGCCAGTTCGCGTTCTCGCGGTAGTACTGGAGGAACCGGCCGGTCAGGCGGATGACCTCTTCGGGCGAGTCGACCGTGGCGAGCAGGTCGCCCTTGCGGATGTGGGCGCCGGCGGCGCCGCCGACGTAGATCTCCCACTTGCCGCCGTCGATCGCGACGACACCCAGATCCTTGACGTACGCCTCAGCACAGTTCCGTGGGCATCCGGTGACCGCCAGCTTCATCTTCCCGGGGCCTTCCAGACCCTGGAACCGCTCTTCGATCGCGATGCCGAGCGCCGTGGAGTCTCCGACACCGAATCGGCAGAAGTCGGAGCCGACGCAGGTCTTCACCGTGCGGAAGCTCTTCGCGTAGGCGTACCCGGACGGGATGTCCAGGTCGGCCCACATGGCCGGCAGCTGCTCCTTCGGGATGCCGAGGAGGTCGATGCGCTGGCCGCCGGTGAGCTTCACCATCGGCACGTTGTACTTCTCGGCGACCTCGGCGATCCGCTTGAGCTCGGCGGGGGTGGTGACGCCGCCCTTCATCTGCGGGACCACCGAGAAGGTGCCGTCCTTCTGGATGTTGCCGTGCACCCGGTCGTTGATGAACCGGGCGTCGCGCTCGTCGACGTACTGGTCCGCCCACATCATCTTGAGCAGCGAGGCGAGGCCCATCTTGCTCTTGGCGTCGTGCTCGCCGCCGGGGACCAGCTTGTCGAAGACCGAGGAGACGCTCTTCAGCTCGTACTTGCGGATCGCGGCCATCAGCTCGGGCTTCGGCATCGGGACGCCCGGGACGTACCAGGACGCGGCCGGGTCCTCCTCGGCCTCGCCGCCGGCGGCCCATTCGACGATCCGCTGCACGAGCGGCTTGCAGGTGCCGCAGCCCTTGCCGGCGCGGGTCTTGTCCATGACGCCGGAGACGGTCTTGCAGCCGGCGTTGACGACGCCGCAGATGGCGCCCTTGCTGACGCCGTTGCAGTTGCAGACCTGCGCGTCGTCCGGCATGTCCTCGGGCTTGACCTCGCCGGCCGGGCCGCCGATGTCGAACAGCATCTCGGCGCGCTCGTCCGGCAGCGCCTGCGCCCGGTCGAACGCCTGGATCAGGCTGGCGGCCTTGCTGTTGTCGCCTACCAGGATCGCGCCGGCGAGCGCGCCGTCCCGGATGATCAGCTGCTTGTAGATGCCCTTCTTGGGCTCGTTGTAGATGATGACCTCGTCGTCGTCGGTCTCCGGGGCGATCAGGCCCATCGAGGCGACGTCGATGCCGGCGACCTTGAGCTTGGTGGAGAGCTTCGAGCCCTCGTACGCCGCCGTGGTGTCCCGCCCGGTGATGTGGTCGGCGAGCACCTTCGCCTGGTCCCACAGCGGCGCGACCAGGCCGTACAGGTTGCCGCGGTGCTGGGCGCACTCACCCACCGAGTAGACGTCCTGCTCGCCCTGGACCCGCATCTGGTCGTCGACGACGATGCCGCGCTCGACCGGCAGGCCGCTGTCGGCGACCATCTGGGTGTTCGGCCGGATGCCGGCGGCGATCACCACGACGTCGCAGGGGATCACCGTGCCGTCGGCCAGCTTGACGCCCTCGACCCTGTCCTTGCCGAGGATCTCGGTGGTCATCGCGTTGGTGACGACCTTGATGCCGAGCTTGTTCTCGACGCTGGCCTGCAGCATGTGGCCGGCCTTCTCGTCGAGCTGCCGCTCCATCAGGTGGCCCATGGCGTGCAGCAGGGTCACGTCGCTGAGGTGGTTCTGCAGGCCGCGGGCCGCCTCCAGGCCGAGCAGGCCGCCGCCGATGACGACGGCGCGCTCGTGGTCCCGGGCGTAGCGGATCATGCCGCGCGTGTCGTCGAGCGTGCGGAACGCGAAGACGCCCTGGTGGAAGCCGCGCTTCGGGTTGTGGATGCCCTTGATCGGCGGGGTCCACGAGCTGGAGCCGGTGGCGATGATCAGCTTGTCGTACGGGGTCCGCGTCCCGTCCTCCGCGATCACCTCCTTCTTCGCCCGGTCGATCTTCTCGATCTTGACCCCGGCGTTGAGGGTGATGCCGTTGTCGGCGTACCAGCTCAGGTCGTTCAGGTAGATCCCGGCCTCGTCCTCCACCCCGGCGAGCAGGTTGGACAGCATGATCCGGTTGTAGTTGCCGTACGGCTCGTCACCGAACATCGTGATGGTGAAGTCGCCGTTGCGGGCGAGGATCTCCTCGACCGTGCGGGCGCCCGCCATACCGTTGCCGATGACAACCAGCTTCTGAGTCATCAGTTCTCCAAACGTTCCGGCGCACGCGAGATCGCGATCGCGCAGGCCTTGAAAGCGGGCATCTTGGAGTGCGGGTCCAGTGCCGGGTTGGTCAGGGCGTTGGCTCCGGGCCAGTGGAACGGCGCGAACACCGTGTCCGGGCGGATGCCGTCACTGAGCCGGGCGCGCAACGTCGCGGCGCCTCGGCGGCTTCGGAGTTCGACCAGGTCGCCGTCGGCGATGCCGTGGCGGCGGGCCAGGTCGGGGTGGATCTCGGCGCGCGGTTCGGGCAGCGCCACGGTGAGCGCCCGTACCCGCCGGGTCTGTGTGCCGGACTGGTACTGCTGCATGTTGCGGCCGGTCGTCAGCACGTACGGGAAGGTGGTGTCCGGGACCTCGGCCGGATCGCGGTGATCGACCCGGATGAACCGGGCCCGGCCGGAGGCGGTGGGGAAGCCGTCGGCGAACAGCCGCGGCGTGCCGGGGTGCTCCTCGGACGGGCACGGCCAGAAGACACCCTGCTCGGCCTCGATCCGCTCGTAGCTGATCCCGGCGTAGTCGGCGATCCCGCCGGCGCTGGCCCGGCGCAGCTCCTCGAACACCGCGCGGGGCTCGTCGGAGAAGAACTCGCCGCGGCCGAGCAGTCCGGCCAGGTCGTTGAGCACCGTCAGGTCGCTCTTGACCATCGGCGGCGGCGGCAGCGCCATCCTCCGGCGGATGACCCGGCCTTCGAGGTTGGTCATGGTGCCCTCCTCCTCCGCCCACTGGGCGGTCGGGAGGACGACGTCGGCGAGCTCCGCGGTCTCCGACCGGAAGATGTCCGAGACGACCAGGAAGTCGAGCTGCTTCAGCTTGGCGACGACGTTGCCGCTGTGCGGCGCCGACACCACGATGTTGCTGGCCAGGATCCAGAGGGCCCGGACCCCGCCGTCGGCGCCGAGAGCATTGATCATTTCGTACGCCGAGACGCCCGGCTTCGGGAGATCGTCCGGGGAGATCCCCCAGACCGCCGCGACATGAGCGCGCGCGGCCGGGTCGTCGAGCCGGCGGTACCCGGGCAGCTGGTCGGCCTTCTGACCGTGCTCCCGGCCGCCCTGCCCGTTGCCCTGGCCGGTGATCGTCCCGTACCCGGCGAAGGGTTTCCCCACCAGCCCGAGCGCGAGGGCCAGATTCAGCCACGCCTGCGCGGTGTTCGTGCCGTTGCTGTGCTGCTCCGCGCCCCGGGCGGTGAGGATCATGCTCGGGCCCTCAGTGGCGAGCAGCCGCACGGTCTCCCGTAGCTGCGCCTCCGGGACGCCGGTCATCCGCTCGACCCGCTCCGGCCAGTACGCGTTCGCCGCTGTCTTGACGGCCTCGAAACCCTCGGTCCGCTCCTTGACGTACGCCTCGTCGACGTATCCCTCGCGGATCGCGATGTGCAGCATCCCGTTCGCCAGGGCCAGGTCGGTGCCGGGCAGCGGCTGCAGGTGCAGGTGCGCGCCGTTGGCGGTGCTGGTGCGGCGCGGGTCGACCACGATGTGCTTCGCGCCGTTGGACCGGCCGGTGTCCAGGTACTGCATCGACGGCGGCATCGCGTCGGCCGGGTTCGCGCCGACCAGCAGCACGGTCCGCGCCTCGGCCACGTCGGCGAGCGGGAACGGCAGGCCACGGTCGATCCCGAGCGCCCGGTTGGCGGCGGTGGCCGCGCTGGACATGCAGAACCTGCCGTTGTAGTCGATCGCCGACGAGCGCAGCGCGACCCGCACGAACTTGCCGAGCGCGTACGCCTTCTCGTTGGTCAGGCCGCCCCCGCCGAAACATCCGACGCTGTCCGGGCCGTACTGCTCCTGGCTGTTCCGGATCGCCGTGACGATCCGTTCGTACGCCTCCTCCCAGGACGCCTCCCGCAAGGGGGACTCCCGGTTGCCGGGCTCTTTGCGCACCAGCGGCGTCAGCAGCCGGTCCGTGTGGTCCAGCAGGTCCGCCGCGGTGAAGCCCTTGGCGCACAGGCCGCCCCGGTTCACCGGGAACTCGGCCGGCTCGAGCCGAACACCCGGCATCCCCGGTCGCAGCGGGATCTCGGGCGTCAGCGTCATTCCGCACTGCAGTGCGCAGTACGGGCAATGCGTCTGGGTCGCCGTCACGCCATGAATGTTTTACGGCTGCCGTTAACCCTTACGACGCCTCCCGGTGACGCTGTTGTACAGGAATCCCTACAACCGGTCCGCCACGCTTGTGACTACAAAGCGCTACGGACCGTTGTGAGGTTTGCGCTACCGAACCGACTCAGTCGCGCCGTTCGCCCAGCAGGATCCGGCCGTCCTCGACCCACACCGGGTAGGTCCGCAGCGCCGGGTGACCGGACTTCGAGCACCCGGTGGCCAGGTCCCAGGCGTTCAGGTGCAGGGGGCAGACCACGATCTCGTCGTCGATCTGGCCGTCGGCGAGCGGGCCGCCGCGGTGCGGGCAGACCGCCGACACCGCCCGCAGCGCGCCGTCCCGCAGCCGGAACACCGCGATCATGTCGTCGCCGACGGCGTAGGTCCGGCCCTCCCCGGGCGGGATGTCGTCGACGCCGCCGAGGTCGGTCTGAGAAATGGCGATGGTCATGAGCGCACCGGAACCTTCGGGAGAACGGTCAGGGGAAGAGAGGTACGGAACTGGCCGGGCGTGGCCGGCTCGGCCCGCTCCGCCCAGGGGTCCTGGTAGGAGCGCACCGCTTCGTCGATCGCGGCGTCCAGGGCGGCGGCGTCGTCGGCGAGGGCCCGGCGGATCGTCTCGACGCCGATCCGGGGCACGAAGGCGTACGTGCGCTCCAGCCAGTTCGCGTTCTCGCGGTAGTACTGCAGGAACCGGCCGGTCAGGCGGATCACCTCGTCGGCCGAGTCCACGGTGGCGAGCAGGTCGCCCTTGCGGATGTGGGCGCCGGCCGCGCCGCCGACGTAGATCTCCCACTTCCCGCCGCCGATCGCCACCACACCGACGTCCTTGCAGTAGGCCTCGGCGCAGTTCCGCGGGCACCCGGTCACCGCCATCTTGATCTTGCCGGGCGCCTCCAGACCCTGGTAACGCTCCTCCAGGGCGATACCGAGCTGGGTGGAGTCGCCGAGGCCGAACCGGCAGAACTCCGAGCCGACACACGTCTTCACCGTGCGGAAACTCTTCGCGTACGCGTACCCCGACGGCATGTCCAGGTCCGCCCACATCGCCGGCAGTTGCTCCTTCGGCACGCCGAGCAGGTCGATGCGCTGGCCGCCGGTCAGCTTCACCATCGGCACGTCGTACTTGTCGGCCACGTCGGCGATCCGGCGCAGCTGGGCCGCCGAGGTGACGCCACCCTTCATCTGCGGGACCACCGAGAAGGTGCCGTCCTTCTGGATGTTGCCGTGCACCCGGTCGTTGATGAACCGGGCGTCCCGCTCGTCCACGTACTGATCGGCCCACATCATCTTGAGCAGCGAGGCCAGGCCCATCTTGCTCCTGGCGTCCTCGTGACCGCCCGGCGCCAGCTTCGCGAACACCGACGAGACGCTGCGCAGCCCGTACTTACGGATCGCGGCCATCAGCTCCGGCTTCGGCATCGGGACGCCGGGCACGTACCAGGACGCTCGAGGGTCCTCCTCGACGTGGCCGCCCGCCGCCCACTCGACGATCCGCTGCACGAGGGGCTTGCAGGAGCCGCAGCCCCGCCCGGCCCGCGTCTTGTCCATCACCCCGGTCATCGTCGTACAGCCGTCATGTACGGCTGTGCAGATGTCGCCCTTGGTGACCCCGTTGCAGTTGCAGACCTGGGTGTCGTCGGGCATGTCGGCGGGCGACTCCTCCTCGGCCGGCCCGTTCAGGTCGAAGATCAGCTCGGAACGGTTCTCCGGCAGCAACTCGCCCCGGTCGAACGCCCGGATCAGGCTCGCGGCCTTGCCGTTGTCGCCGACCAGCATGGCGCCGGCCAGCACACCGTCCCGGACGATCAGCTTCTTGTAGAGGCCGCGGGCCGGCTCGGCATAGACGATCACCTCGTCGTCGGCGCTCTCCGGCTCCTTGCGGCCCATCGCGGCCACGTCCACACCGGCGACCTTCAGCTTCGTGGAGACCTTCGAGCCGGTGTACGCGGCCGCCGGGTCCCGCCCGGTGAGGTGGTCGGCGAGCACCTTCGCCTGCTCGAACAGCGGGGCGACCAGGCCGTACAGCTCGCCCCGGTGCTCGGCGCACTCCCCCACCGCGTAGACGTCGTCCTCACCGCTCACCAGCATCCGGTCGTCGACCACGATCCCGCGCCCGACCGGCAGGCCGCTGCTGACCGCGACGTCGGTGTTCGGCTGGATGCCGGCGGCCAGGACGACCAGGTCGGCGTCGAGGACGGCGCCGTTCGCCAGCCGTACCCCGGTGACCTTCTCCTCGCCGAGGACCTCGGCGATCCGCGCGTTCAGCCGCACCTCGACGCCGAGGCGGCCCTCGACGCTGTCCTTGAGCATCGCGCCGGCCCGCTCGTCGAGCTGCACGTTCATCAGGTGGCCCAGGGCGTCCAGGACGGTCACGTGGCCGAGGTGGTTCTGCAGCCCGCGGGCTGCCTCCAGGCCGAGCAGGCCCCCGCCGATCACCACGGCGCGCTCGTGCTCACGGGCGTACCGGATCATGCCGCGGGTGTCGTCGAGGGTGCGGAACGCGAAGACGCCCCGGCGGTAGCCGCCCCCGGCGACGGTCATCCCCGGCACCGGCGGCGTCCAGCAGTGGCTGCCGGTCGCGATGATCAGCTTGTCGTACGGGGTGACCGACCCGTCCGCCGCGTGCACCGTCCGCGCCACCCGGTCGATGCGGTCCACCCGGACCCCGGCGTGCAGGGTGATGCCGTGCCGGGCGTACCAGCCCAGCTCGTTGAGGAAGATCCCGGACTCGTCCTCCACCCCGGCCAGCAGGTTGGACAGCTGGATCCGGTTGTAGTTGCCGTACGGCTCGTCACCGAACATCGTGATGTCGAAGTCGCCGTCACGGTCGAGGATCTCCTCGACGGTGCGGGCCCCCGCCATGCCGTTGCCGATGACGACCAGTCGCTGCCTGCTCACGGCCGGGCTCCCTCTTCGTCAGGTTCTCCGGGGCCGCGCCGTCCCGCGCCGCCACCGGTTACCTGTCCGATCCTCCGGGATCCACCGGGCCATGATCAGTGCGTCATGGGACCGTCCGCTGGGACCTTCGGCCCCTTGCCCCGGGACCTCGCGAACCTCAGACGGTGGCGAGCCGCAGGGCGTCGAAGCGGTCGAGCACCAGGTCGGCGACCGCCGGGTCGGCGCACAGCGGCGGGGTCACCACGTCCGCGCCCGCCGTGTGCAGGGTGCGGTAGAACAGTCCCTCGGCCAGCAGGTACGCGGCGACCGCGACGGTCCGGGCGCCCTCGGCCCGCAGGCGTGCCACCACGTCGGCGACCCGTGGCCCGCTGCCCGCGGTGTACCCGAGCTCGACCCGGCCGGGCAGTTCCGCGGCGACCTGCCGGATGCCCTCGACCCACAGCGGGTCCGACGATCCGGCGGAGGCGAGCACCACGGCGTCCGCCCCGGCCGGCAGGGCGCGGCGCAGGCTCCCGGTGAACACCGGGTCCGGCCCGAGCGGCGCGCTGACCGGGAAATCGGTGCCGGCCACCGCCTCCGCGATGTCGACCCGCACGTGATACCCGCAGGACAGCAGCAGCGGGACGACGACGGCGGCCCGCTGCTCCGCCACGACGCCGGCCACGATGTCGGCGACCTTGGGCTCCTGCACGTCGACGTAGCAGAGCCGGACGTCGAGTCCCGGCCGGCGGCGGGCCGCGGCGGCGGCCAGCTCCTGGATCTGGCGGCGGCCGGCCGCGGAGCGGGTGCCGTGGGCGACGGCGATCAGGGTGGTGTTCTCACTCACGGGACATCTCCTCCGACAGTGGTGCGCGACAAGGATCGGCCCGGCTTCGCATCAGGCTCATTCGTCTTTCCGTACGGCCAGGGCCGCCACCGGCTTCCCTCCGGGTGACGATCCCGGCCGCGGGTCTGGTCCCCCCGCCGGCCCGGCATGGACATCGGGCGCTCGGCGGATCCGGCCTCGTCGCCGGCCGTGACGCCTCGACCGCCCGGCTTGTCACGGGCTGCGGCGAAGCGTCCGGTCACTGCTCCATCCTGCGGGACCCGTGGATCTCACGGTCCCTGCCAGGGTGCTCTTCCTGCCGGTCCACCCGGCCCTGTCGATACTGCCGGTCCTGCTTTTCCGGCTGATGTTGCCCGTGTTGCGGTTCCGGTCCCAGTGTTTCGCCCCGGGCCGCCCCGATCTCAGGTCTCCCCGGTCCCAGGTCTCCCCGATCTCAGGTCTCCCCGATCTCAGGTCTCCCCGATCTCAGGTCTCCCCGATCTCAGGCCGCCTCGTCGACGCGGAGCCGGTAACCGCGTTTGATCACGGTCTCGATGTGCTTGCCGGAGCCGAGCGCCGCGCGCAGCCGGGCCACCGCCACGTCGACCGCGTGCCCGTCGTTGCCCCGGGGCAGCGCCGCCGCCAGCTGGTCCTTGGAGACGACCGCGCCGGGCTTGCGGGCCAGCGCCGACAGGATCGCCATCGCCGCCGGGGCGAGCGCGTGCGGGACCGCATCGATCAGGACGGCGTGGCCCCGTACCTCCAAGGTCGTGCCGGCGACCTGAAGCCGGACCGCCCGCCGGGGCAGCTCGTCGGTGACCGTCTTGATCAGGGCGCCGAGACGGTACCGGTCGGGCATCACCACCTCGATGCCGCGGTCGATCAGCGGCGCCGCCGTGACCGGGCCGACGCACGCGGCGAGCGTGCCGCCGTTGAACGCCGCCCCGACGTCCGCCCCCGCCTCCTCGGCGACCTGCAGAAACGCCTTGACCGCCGGTGCGCTGGTGAACGTCACCGCGTCGATCTGGCCGCCCGCGACCTGCTCGGCCAGCCGCCGCACCGGCGCGGTGTCGGGCGGCATCGCCCACCGGTACACCGGGACCTCGACGACCGCCGCGCCCGCCGTCCGCAGCGCCTTCACGAACTCGGTCTGCGGCTCCCCGTGCTCCTGCACGACGATCCGCTTGCCGGCCACGCCCTCGCTGAGCAGCCGCTCCAGCACCTCCTCGGAGGCCTCGGTCTTCGCCGCCCAGTCCTCGGTCAGCCCGGCCGCGCGGATCGCCCCGCACGGTTTCGGGCCGCGGGCGATGATCCGCGCGTTCCGCAGCGACTCACGCAGCGTCTCGGCCATCCCCCAGCCCTCGGCCGCCTCCAGCCAGCCCCGGAAACCGAATCCGGTGGTGGCCACCACGATGTGCGGCTCCAAGCCGATGCAGGCCGCCGTCGCCGCGTGCAGTGCCTCGTCGTCGATCAGCGGGATGATCGTGATCGCGGATGCGCTGATCACTCTCGCCCCGCGCCGCTCCAGCAACGCCGCCATCTCGCTCCGGCGTCGTTCCGCGGTCACCGCCACGGTGAAGCCGGCCAGTGCACCCTCGATCATCCGGTCCCCATCCTGTGCCGCCGTCCGGTGCAAGAGTCCTAAGGCCTGGTTTCGGGACCACCAAGTGAATGTTTCCGTCAGAATAACGGCCGATCACTTGGCTTCGAGCACCCCTTGTGAGCAGTTGATCATGAACCGGTGACATCGTCCGGGCGCTCGAACAGCGAACCCTCCACACCGAGGATCCGCCGCACCTCCATGATCAGATGGAACGCCGCGATCCGCCCGTCCAGCAGCCCGATCCGGTAGTCGGCACCGACCTCGGCGTCCGCAGCGATCTGCGGGTCCCGGTATCCGGCCGCCCCGTCCACCCGGCCCGCGTTGTAGGCCACCAGAGCGTCGTCCATCTGTCTTCTCTCCCCCGGCGTCACCGCGTTCTCGCTGCCTGGCGCGGAACGTCGCGACAATCTCGCACACCGTGAGACCTCCCTTCACCGTCCGATGGTCTCGATCCGGGCGGACCGTCCGGGCCGGCTCCTCCGCCTGCCGTCCCGGGAACACCGGCAACCTCGCCGAAACCGTTCCGCACCCTGCGATGTACGTCACCCCACACCGGCGGATACTCGTCCGGTGACAGCCGGTATCGACGAGGTTCGACGAGTTCTGCAGGGCACGAGGCTCCGCGGTCTGCCGGTCGGCGAGTTCCCCGGTGACTGCCTCGTCGTCAGCGGCGTGGAGCCGGCCGAGGTCCTGACCGCGTGGCGGGCCGCCCGTGCGGTCATGCCGGCGACCGGGCGGCGGCCGATCCTCCTGAGCGCCGAGCCGCACGTCTTCGACGGTTTCCCGTCGGCGCGCGGCGAGGCGGAGGACGCGCTCCTGGACCGGCAGGCCCGGACCGTCGACCCGTGGCCGGCGCCCGGGACGGCGTGGTGGGACATCACGATCCCGGTGGACGAGATCTGCCTGTACGTGCGCGACCTCCCCGGCGCCGGCCTGCTGGACGAGGCCGAGGCGTGGGCCGCCACCGACGGCACGGTCACGGTCCGGGCCCTCAACCGCTTCCTCTTCGATCGGGTACGCACCGACCCGTACCTCCTCGGCCTGGTCCCCCACGACGACCGTCTCACCGGCGACTGGCACGAACCGGAGGCGGTACGGCTGATCCTGCTGCCGTTCACCGAACCGCACCTGGTCGCCGGCCGTGGCAGTGGCGCCAGCGGTGCGAGGCCGAACTGGTCGCCTGCTGGGACACCATGCTGCAGTTCGCCGTCGGCCACCGCCCCAACTCCGCCGACGACGCCTGGGACCTGGCCGTCCCGATCAAGCACCTGGCCGCGAACCTGGAGATGGACCTGTGGGAGATCGCCCTCGCGGTGACCCGCGGCGACACCTGGTTCCTGCACAACCGCCCGTGAGCCCGGGCGCTTGAACCGGCTGGCTACGGTGGCGCGGTGCCGCTGCCCGCCATGACCCGCGAGAGACTGCCGTGGATCACCGGGATCGTCCTGTTCACGCTGTACGCGGCGTGGTCGGTGTCGCTGCACCGGCGGCACGAGACGACCGGTTTCGACCTGGGCATCTTCGAGCAGGCCGTCCGCGGGTACGCCGGGTTCGGCCCACCGGTCGCCGACCTCAAGGCGCCGGGGTTCAACCTGCTCGGCGACCACTTCCATCCGATCCTGGCCACGCTCGCCCCGCTGTACCGGCTGTTCCCCGGCCCGGTCACGCTGCTGGTCGCGCAGGCCGCGCTGATCGCCGTGTCGGCGCTCCCGGTGACCCGGCTCGCCATCGGAGTCACCGGGCCGGCCCGCGGGGTCGCCGCCGGCGCCGCGTACGGGTTGTCGTGGGGGCTGCAGGCCGCCGCCGACTTCGACTTCCACGAGGTGGCGTTCGCGGTGCCGCTGCTCGCGTTCAGCCTGGTCGCGCTCGCCGAGGGGCGCTGGCGGGCCGCGGTCTGCTGGGCGCTCCCGCTGCTGCTGGTGAAGGAGGACCTGCCGGCCACGGTCGCCGCGATCGGCCTGGTGCTGGCCCTGCGCGGCCGGCGCCGGGCGGGTGCGGCCCTCGCCGTGACCGCGGTCGCCGCCGGCGTCCTGATCATCACCGTCGTCATCCCGGCGTTCAACCCCGCCGAGACGTACGCCTACACGGCGAGCACCGCAGCCGACGGCCAGAACCCGTTCCACCGCCTGTTCACGCCGCTGGAGAAGTGGCGGACCGTCCTGCTGCTGCTCGCGCCGGTGTGCCTGGTGGCCGTACGATCGCCGCTGCTCCTGATCGCCCTCCCGACCCTGCTGTGGCGGTTCTGGTCGACCAACGGGTTCTACTGGGGCACCGGCTTCCAGTACAGCGCCGTGCTGATGCCGATCGTCTTCGTCGCCGCCCTCGACGCCCTCCCCAAGCTGCCCCGCCTGTCCCGTCTCGTCCCCGCCGCCATGGCCGGGATCGCCGTCGCCGCGACCGTCCTGGCCCCGCTGCCGCTCCGCGGCCTGGCCCACCCCGCCACCTGGCGCGCCGACCCGTCAGTGACCTCGGCGAACCGGCTGCTGGCGATGATCCCGGACGGCGCGACGGTGGCCGCCGACAACCGTCTCGCCCCGCAACTGACCGCCCGCTGCACCGTCTATCTCTTCCCCGGCCACCCGGGCGGTGGCATCCACCCGGACTGGGTCGTCTACACCGAGCCGTACCACCTGAGCATGGCCACCGAGGAGACCGTGGACGCCGCGCTGGCGAGGCTGCGCGCCGATTACGTCACGGCCGGGCAGTCCGCCGGGACCACGCTGCTGCGCCGCCGCTCCTGACCGCGGTCACCGCTCGGCCGGCACGGCCAGCAGGTAGTCGTCGGCGGCCGCGTCCCACTCCAGGGCCACCGCGCCGCCGGCCGCCGCCGCCTTGCAGAACTGCAGGAAGCTGCGGTACCCGAGCTTCTTCTCACTGAACTCCGGGGCCGCCTTGCGCACCTGGTTCTTCAACCCGGACAGCGCCACCGGCCCGTCCCGCTCGGCCAGGTCCCGGACCGTCGAGCGGAGCAGGTCGAAAGCGATCTCCCGGTCGCCGCGCTCCGGCAGGGTGATCTCCGGATCACCCTTGGCGGACCGCTCGGACAGCTCGACCACGGACTTCCCGGCGAGGTGGCGCAGCAGCTCGCCGAAGGCCCGGAAACCGAACTCGGCCTCGTTGAACGTCGGGTCCTTGCGCAGCAGCGTCCGTTTCAGGGTGGAGGCGTTGACCGGCCCGCTCGAACTCGCCTGCAGACCAGCGACGGTCTGCGCGACCAGCACCGCGAGCGAGTCCAGGTCGCCGCCCTCCGGCTCCGGCTCGGCGGCGACTGGCTCCGGGACGACCGGCTCGGGGGCGCTCTGCCGGACCCGGCGCCCCCGCGGGACCGGGATCTCGACACCCTCCAGCCGGTCGTAGAAGAGGAACTCGTCGCACGCCGGCGGCAGCAGCGCCGACGTCGACTTCTCCACGCCGACGCCGATCACGCGTTTGTTCAGCTCGCGCAGCTTGTGGACGAGCGGGGTGAAGTCGCTGTCGCCGGTGCAGAGGACGAACGTCGTCACGTACTCCCGCTCGAAGGCCAGCACCAGCGCGTCCACCGCCATCTTGATATCGGCGGCGTTCTTGCGGGACGCGCCCATCCGCTGCGGGATGTCGATCAGCTCGACGTGCGAGCGGGTGAGCATGCGCCGGTCCTCGTCGAAGTACGACCAGTCGGCGTACGCCCGGCGGACCACCACCCGGCCCCGCTCGGCCAGCGCGTCCACGACCGGCCGCAGGTCGAAGGCGGTCCCGAGATTGTCGCGGGCGCCGATCGCCAGGTTCTCGTAGTCCAGGAACAGGGCGATACGTTCTTCCAGATCCACGAGTGCCACCGTACGCGTTTCTGTCGTACCCCCTCGGCATGATGTCCGGCATGGATCTCCAGAGTCACCCCCGCACGCCCGGACAGCGGCGCGAGGCCGCCATGGCCTGGCATCAGGAGGCGCTGGCCGGGAAGCATCGCTACGACGGCGCCGATCCGGAGATCTACCGGATCGCCGCGGGCCCGGTGCCGTGGCAGCACGGCGATCTGGAGTGGGCGCTGCGCGCTGACGAGAACGGGGCACACCTCCCGTCGTCCGATCCCGGGCCCTACCACCTGCCCGCGCTGATCGCCGAGCAGATCCCGGTGGAGTGGCTGGCCGATTGCGCGCCCGCCCTGACCGGGGTGATCGGCAGGCTCCGGCGCAACGACGACTGGTACATGCCCGTCGACTACCGCCGTGCTCTGGTCGAGCGGTTCGGGAGTGCGCTGGCCCGCATCGCCGGCGGCATGCCGATGCAGCTCCTGATCGCCCATGACACGTTCGGCGCCGAAGCCCTCGAGCGTCTCGGTGGGCACCGGTTCGACGCGGCCACGGTCGCCGCACTGACATTCGCCGGCACGCTGACGAAGCCGGTGCCCACGAAGGCCTGGCTGCGGCAGGCCGCGGCGGTGCTCACGGCCGGCTCGACAGCAGCGATCCGCGACATCCTGACGGCGTTCACGCTCACCACCGGCCGGGTCCACGACGACAACGACTATCTGCTCCGCGGCGTCTGCTGGCTGGCCGCCGCCGACCCGGACGCCTCGAGCACCGCGGCTGAAGAGGTCACGGTGCTGCTGGCCGCGGTGGCCGAGGCGGCCGGGACGTCTCCGGGCCGGGGCGCGTGGGCGCGTGCCCCCCGGACCGCGGCCGCCGCCGTGGAGATCGTGGCCGGGCGGCCCGGTGTCGCGCCGGCACGCGCCCTGGCCCGGCTGGCGCTGACCGCCCGCAGCCGGCCGGTCCGGGACCGGGTCCGCACCGCGCTGGAGCGGATGGGCACGCTGCGCGGGTGGGAGCCGGGCGAGGCCCTGGAGCTGGCGATCGACGACCACGGCCTGGACTCCGGCGGCCGCCGGTCCTGGCCGGCTCCCGGTGACCACACGGTGACCGTGGAGATCGACGGCGACAAGGCGGTGGTCCGGGCCTGGCGGGACGGTTCGCCGCTGCGGAGCCTGCCCGCCACGGTGCGCGGCGACGACGCCGTCACCGCGGCGAAAGCGCTGGCCAAGGAGGTCAACAGGACGCTGGCGACCGAGCGGAGCCGGATCGAGGGCCTGCTTTCCCACGACCGGATCTGGGATGGGGACACCTGGCGTCAGCGCTATCTGGAGCATCCGGTGACCGGCTCGATCGGCCGCCGGCTGATCTGGCAGGTGTCCGCCGACGGGGCGACGTGGACCACCGGCCTGCCCGAGCACGACGGCACCGGCTGGTCGCTCGCCGGCCGGTCCGGGGCGGCGCTCGCGGTCCGGCTGTGGCATCCGGTGCTCGCCGACCCGGCCGAGGTGGCCGCCTGGCGCGATCACGTCACCGCCGCCGGCCTGCGGCAGCCGGTCAAGCAGGCGTTCCGGGAGGTCTACCGGCTGACTCCCGCCGAGGAGCAGACCCGCGTCTACTCGAACCGGTTCGCCGGCCACATCCTGCGCTACCGGCAGGCCAGCGCCCTGATGCGGGTGCGCGGCTGGGCGGCGGCGTTCCTCGGCGCGTGGGACGGCGGCTACGACAGCGACGCCACCAAGGAGTTCGCGGCCGGGACGTGGCGGGCGTCGTTCCGGCACGAGATCACCGGCCTCACCGACCGGAGCGAGGATGTCGAGTTCTGTTCCACCGATCAGGTGCGGTTCGCCCGCCGCGACGGCCGCCGGTGGGAGCTCACGCCGCTCGCCGAGGTGCCCGCCCGGGTGCTCAGCGAGGCGATGCGTGACGTCGACCTGTTCGTCGGGGTGACGTCGATCGCCGCCGACGAGACCTGGGCCGACCGGGGTGAGCACGGCTTCCGGGATTATTGGTCGGAGGCCGCCTTCGGCGCCCTCACCGGCAGCGCCGAGATCCGGCGCGACGTGCTGGCCCGGCTGCTGCCCCGGCTCAGGATCGGCCCGAAGTGCGAGCTGACCGACCGGTTCCTCAAGGTCCGTGGCACCCGCGCCGTCTACAAGATCCACCTCGGCTCGGCGAACATCCTGATGGAACCGGACGACTCCTACCTGTGCATCGTCCCCGACCGCCGGCCCGGCGCGGTGCCACTGCCGTTCGACGACGACGAGCGGCTCTCCCTGATCCTGTCCAAGGCCCTGCTGCTGGCCGCCGACAACCGGATCACCGACCCCACCATCCTGCGGCAGCTGCCGCGCTGACCCCTGGCCGGTTCTGGAGGAGCCATGACCGACGCGGTGGTGCGCGACGAGACGATGAGCGGGCGGGAGATCAACTCCTGGGTGCTGCCCGGCCTGCCGGACACGATCACCGCCCGCGAACTGGTGCGGCTGCGGGTCCGGGAGGAGGTGGCCCGTTTCAACCTGGCCGGCGGCGACCTGTTCCACGGGCTGGTGCGCCCGGCCGCCGCCGCCGAGACGCCGCGGGGTTTCCGGCTTCCCGGCGTCACCCGGATCGACGGGGAGGCGCAGGCCGCTGCCGCGTGCGCGGCCTTCGACCGCAACGGCTTCGTGATGCTCACCGGCGACCGGCAGATCGAGTCCCTCGACGAGGTGATCGACCTGCGGCAGTGCGACAGCGTCGCCTTCATCCGCCTGGTCCCCCTGGTCGGCGGCTGACACCGGCCGGTCGGGTCAGGCGGCGGAAGGCGTACGCGGGAGCAGGCCGGAGGCGTGCCAGAGGGCCAGACCCGGGCCGCCGATCAGGTCCAGGTCCTTGAGGAAGGTGACGATCCGCTCGCCCGCCCAGCGCATGGTCTCGCGGTGGTGCGGGTTGGCGCGGGCCGCCCGCCGGCCCTCCTCCGGGTCGATGCCGACGGCCCGGTAGACGCGCGGGTCCACGAGGCGGGTGCCGGTGAGGTACGCGGCCCGCGCGATCACCAGCTTGTCGAAGGCGAGCCGGCCCTTCCCGGCGGCCCGGATCTGCCGGGCCAGCTCCTCGCGGGCGTACCGGACGTGCCGGGCCTCCTCGACGACGTGGATGCGGGACACCATCCGGACCAGGGGCTGCACGTTCTCGTCGTTCATGGCCTCGCGCTGCAGGGTGTCCAGGATCTCCTCGGCGATCAGGATGGCGGCGTACATCCGCGGGCCGACGCCGGTGTGCGCGATCCACTTGCCGAGCCACTGGTTGACGCCGGTGGGCTGGTACAGCGGCGCGTCCAGGCGGGCGATCATCCGGCCGAACATCACCGAGTGGCGGCATTCGTCGCCGATCTCGGTGAGCGCGTACTGGGCGTGCGGGGCGGTCGGGTCCTGCTTGAAGTAGTCCCGGATGAGCAGCTGCATGAGGATCGTCTCGAACCAGACGCCGAGGCCGGCGATGCTGGCGACCTCGTGCTTGGTCAGCTCGATCCGCTGCTCCTCGGTCATCCGGTCCCACAGGGCGGTGCCGTACAGGCTGGAGCGGTGCGGCGGCACGAAGTACCTACCGGGAACGAACGGGGCCTCCCAGTCGATCTCCACCTCGGGGTCGTACGAGTGTTCCGCCGAGGAGCGGAGCAGCCGGGTGGCCGTGCGGTCGCGTTCGGTCGGGGTGGTGGTCATCCGGGACCTCCCAGGGAAGCGGGAAAACGATGAAGACGCTTGACGTTACCGGCGGTAACAGTTACTACTCGTACTATGAACTCGGTCACCCCACCCGTCAATCCCCGTCGATCCGGTGACGGCCGCCGCGGCCGTTGGGACGGCCATCGTGAGCAGCGGCGGGCGGAGCTGACCAACGCCGCGATCGAGGCGATCCGCGCGCAGGGCCCGGACGTCGGCATGGAGGCCATCGCCGCGCACGCCGGAGTGAGCAAACCGGTGCTCTACCGCTACTTCGCCGACAAGTCCGAGCTGTGGCTGGCCGTCGGCCAGGTGGCCGGCGCGATGGTTCTGGAGGACATGGTCCCGGCGATCTCGGCCGTCCGCGAGGAGCGGGACATCGTCGCCGCCGCCATCGACATCTACCTGACCCGGATCGAGTCCGACGTGAACCTGTACCGGTTCGTCGTGCACCAGCCGGACATCGCCCGGCACCGCGACGTGGTCGCCGACGTGATGGACACCGTGGCCAGCGGCCTGGCACGGATCCTCGGCGACCGGCTGCGGGCCCGCGGCCTCGACTCGGGGGCGGCGCTGCCGTGGGCGTACGGCGTCGTCGGTTATGTCCAGTCGGTCGGTGACTGGTGGCTGCGCCAGCAACAGCCGATCAGCCGCGAGGCGCTCGGCGAATACCTGACCACGTTCCTCTGGGGCGGCATCGCCGGCATGCGCCGCGCCGCCGACGTCCCCGGTGGACTCGCCGCGACCGAAGGGTGGGCCAGAGACGTATGAGCACCGACGAGGAGGAGTACCGGGGGCCGGCGACGTTACGGCTGGACGACGGCCCGGTCCCGGTGGAGATCCGGATGTCCGCGCGCTTCGAGCCGATCGAGGGCCGGTTCCGCTGGGCCGGGCGCACCGGGCCGCACGACATGCTGCGGGAACGGGTCGGCGGCGGCCTGCGCACGGCCACGATCGTGGTGCCGGGCGCGCCGGAGACGGCCGTCAGACTGGGCGACCCGGACCCGTGGGGCGGCATCCGCATCTCCGGCACCGGCACGCCGCCGTGGTTCCCCGCTCCGGAGGAGGCCACGGATGCCCGGTGAGCACTTCGACGTACTGATCATCGGCGCGGGGCTGTCCGGCATCGGCGCGGCCTGGCGGCTCCAGCGGCAGCGGCCCGGCGACACCTGGGCCATCCTCGAGGCGCGGGACGCGATCGGCGGCACCTGGGACCTGTTCCGCTATCCCGGCGTGCGATCCGACTCGGACATGTTCACCCTCAGCTACCCGTTCCGGCCGTGGCGCGAGCCCGAATCCCTCGCCTCCGGCGAGAAGATCCGCCGGTACATCGAGGCCACCGCGGACGAGGCGGGCATCACCCCGAAGATCCGGTTCGGTACGCGGGTCGTCCGCGCCGCATGGTCGACGGAACAGGCCCGCTGGACCGTGCACACGTCGGCCGGCGACGTCCTGACGTGCGGATTCCTGTACGGGTGCGCCGGCTACTACAACTACGCCGAGGGCTACCAGCCGGACTTCCCCGGTCGGGACGACTTCCGCGGGCGGCTCGTGCACCCGCAGTTCTGGCCGGACGACCTCGACTACCGGGGCAAGCGCGTGGTGGTGATCGGCAGCGGGGCCACCGCGGTCACGCTGGTCCCGGCGATGGCCGCCGACGCGGCGCACGTGACGATGCTGCAGCGCTCCCCCACGTACGTCACGCCTCTCCCGGACCGCGACCTGATCGCCGACGTCGCCCGGCGTCTCCTCCCGCCGAAGGCGGCGAACCGGGTGGCCCGCGCCAAGAATCTCCTGCTCACGCAGGGCTTCTACCACCTCGCACGCAGGCGGCCCAAGCTGGTGCGCGGCGCGTTGCGGCGGGCCGCCATCCACTTCCTGCAGGATCCGGGGTACGTGGACGAGCACTTCAAACCCCGCTACGACCCCTGGGATCAGCGGCTCTGTGTGATCCCGTCCGGTGATCTCTATCGGTCGATCACCGACGGCCGGGCATCGGTCGTCACCGACCACATCGACACGTTCGTCCCGGACGGCATCCGGCTGAGGTCCGGCGCGGTGCTCGACGCCGACGTGGTGGTCTCGGCGACCGGGCTGTCGCTGCTGCCGGTCGGCGGTGTCCAGCTGGTCGTCGACGGCGAACCGGTCGACGTCGGCAAGACCGCCGCCTACCGCGGGCTGATGCTCAGCGGGGTGCCGAACTTCGCCTACTGCATCGGGTACGTCAACGCGTCGTGGACGCTGCGCGCCGACCTGTCCCACCGCTACCTGCTGAAACTGCTCGGCCACATGGACCGGCACGGGTACGCGGCAGCCACGCCGACCAGCCCGTCCGGCACCGGCGCGCCGCTGCTCGACCTCTCGTCGGGGTACGTGCAGCGGGCCCTCGACACGTTCCCCCGCCAGGGCGACCGCGACCCGTGGATCGTCCGGCAGAACTACCTGCGCGACGTCGTCGCCACACCGCGCGCCGATGTCACCCGTGACATGACCTTCAGCCGCAAGCCCGCTCCCGTCCGTTCTACCGAGGTGGTCTCATGACGCGAATCCCCGAGTACCGGTTCGCCGGGCGCACCGCAGTGCTGACCGGCGCGGCCAGCGGCATCGGCGAACATCTCGCCTACGGCCTGGCCTTCCGCGGCAGCGACCTGGTCCTCGCCGACATCGACGAGAGCCGGCTCAAGACGGTCGCCGACCGGATCCGCGCCGCCCACCCCGCCGTCACCGTACAGACGATCAATGTTGATCTGGCCGACCGGTCCGCCGTCGAGGCCCTCGCCACCCGGATCCTCGACGAGCACCCGGCGATCGGGCTGCTGATCAACAACGCCGGGATCGCGCTGGGCGGCCGCTTCGACCAGGTGTCGGTCGAGCAGTTCGAGCAGGTCATGAACGTCAACTTCCGGGCGCCGATGCTGCTCACGCACGCGTTGCTGCCCGCGTTGACGGCCACACCGGGTGGACATCTCGTCAACCTGTCCAGTCTGTTCGGATTGATCGCGCCGCCCGGCCAGAGCGCGTACGCGGCGAGCAAGTTCGCGCTGCGCGGGCTCAGCGAGTCGCTGCGCAGCGAACTCATCGACAACGGGGTCGGGGTGACGACGGTGCATCCGGGCGGGATCGCCACGAGGATCGCGGAGTCGGCTCTGGTCGGGTCACTCGTACCGCAGGAGGAGGTCGAGCCCAACCAGAAACTCTTCGCCGCGCTGCTCAGCTATCCCCCGGACAAGGCCGCGGAGCAGATCCTGCGGGCCGTCGCGAAGCGGAAGGCCCGGCTGCTCATCGCGGCCAGCGCCAAGGCGCCCGACCTGCTGGCCCGGCTGCTGCCGGTCGGTCACGCCCGGATCGTGCGCGCGTTCACCGTCGCCACGGCGTCCCGCGGCGCGCGATCGGTGGTCGGAAGATGAGATTCATCGACGTACGGGATACGCGCGTCCGCGTCCACGAGAGCGGTGATCCGGCCGCACCGCCGGTGGTGCTGCTGCACGGTATCGGGCGCAGCCTGGAGGACTGGTCCCTGCAGCATCCGCTGCTCGACAGCGAGTACCGGGTGATCAGCGTCGACATGCCCGGGTTCGGGTTGTCGCAGCGCCTGCCCGCGCCGACCACCCTCGACGGGCTCGCCGGCGGGGTGTGGGCGGTCCTCGACACGCTCGGCGAGAACCGGCCCGTGCACCTGATGGGGAACTCGCTCGGCGGCGCCGTGTCGATGACGATGCTGGCCGGCACACCCGAACGGGTGTCAACGTTGACGCTCGTCAACAGTGCCGGGTTCGGCAAGGAGGTGACGGTCGCGCTGCGCCTGCTGGCCGTGCCCGGTCTCGGCCGGCAGATGCTGCGCCGCGTCGACCGGCTCACCGCGCCGCGGATGGAACGCATGGTCTTCGCCGACCGGGCGCACGTCACCCCGGAACGGATCGAGATGGCCATCCGGATCGCGCGGCAGCCGGACTTCGCGGCGGTGTACCTGGAGACGGCCAAGGCGCTCGGCGGCTTCCGCGGGGTGGCCGCCGCCTGGCGTGCCGAGCTGCTCGGCCGTCTCACCGCCCACCCGAGACCGACGATGCTCGTCTGGGGCGACCGCGACCTGATCCTGCCCAGCAAGCACCTGGCGGCGGCCCGGGCCGCGTTCCCGCACGCGCAGTCGCACCTGTTCGCCCGGACGGGTCACATGCCGCAGATCGAACGGCCGGAGGAGTTCGCGGGGCTGGTCTGTCCCATGCTCGCCAAGGTGGCCGTCTAGAGACCTCGTTCCGGGGCACGGTCCGGGCGGCGTCAAAGGGGGCGCCGCCCGGACCGCTCCCGTCCCTCACCGAGGCCGGCTAAGCCGCGGCGCGGCGGACGCTGACCTCGTCGCGGGCCACGTGCGCGGGCAGCGTTTCCCGGGAGTCTCCCGCGCTCAGCGTGCGTCCCGTCGCCGGGTCGGCGACGATCACCGTCAGCGTGAAACCGTCCTCGCCGCCGCTCTCCAGCCCCGCCGGGCCGCAGGTGAACGCCCGCCCGGCGCGGCAGGCGCCCGCGACGTGGTAGGCGCCGCCGCCGTGCCGCCACAGCAGCCAGATCTCGTGGTCCCCGGGCAGGTCCGCGTCGCCGCTGACCGTGGCGCTCGCGGCGACGGTCTCGCCGTCGCCGGGCTGTCCGATACGGATCGTCGCCGCCTTCTCCGGTGTCCCGGCGCTGGCCGAACCCGTACTCCCCCGGGTCTCGGCCGGCTTCCCCACGGGCGCGGAACTCACCCACGGCGACACCGTCGCGGCGCCGGTCCTGGTGGACGCCGCCGGCGACGGAACCCCGCGGTCGTCAGGCGTGCCCTGGGTACGCCCGCCGCGCGTTGCCGGGGCCGCCGAGGGTTCGGCCGGTGGCGCGTACGGTGCCAGACCCGAGTGGACCGCCGCCGCCGAGACCTTCACGGCGGACGGCTGCGGGGCGGCGACCGGCGGCATCCGGAACTGCGGAGGCTCGGGGACCGCACTGAACGCCGACACGATCACCGCCCCGACCGCCACCGCCGCGAACACCGCACTCAGCCCGGGCCGCCGGCGCGCCTCACGCCCCACCGCCGCGAACACGACACCCCACCGCCTGGCAACCATCGAACGCCTTCCGCATGATTCAGGCCGCCGGTGTACGCCGCCGGCCGGCGCGCCGTGCTCCGCGGCGCCATCCGACCTGACAACCCGGACGCCTCCTATTTGGATGCGGTTGTCCGTAGTGTCGCTATTGTGGCGCGGCTCTCCCGCGCACACTCAGTGCGTCTCGCCATGCCGTCACGGCCGGTGCGCTCTCCCCGTACCGCCAACGCTTTCCCTCCCGCCGAAACCGGCAACCGAAGGACCAAGTCGGTGCGGGCAACGCCTGCGCCCGGCCGGCCCGGCCGCACGGGGACCGAACAGCCGGGCAGCCGGAGGACCGGCCAGCGCGGACGGCACCTGGCGACCGGCTGTCGCCGGCCGCGCCGGGCAGCCGGAAGATCAGCAGGTAGGGGCGGCGCCTGACGACCGGCTGTCACCGGCCGCACCCGGGGATCGACGGCCCGGCAGCCGGAAGACCCGCCGTTGCAAGCGACGGCCGAGGGCAGACCGGAGGATCAGCCGTTGCGGGTCAGGGCGTCCCGCCAACCCGCGACCGCGGAGGCGTCGCGCTCCCCCGGGCCAACATAATCCGCCGACGGGCGGATGATCTTGCCGAGGCGCTTCTGCTCCAGGATGTGCGCGCTCCAGCCCGCCGTGCGGGCACACGTGAACATCGCCGCGAACATCTCCGCGGGCACCCCGGCGAAGTCGAGGATCACCGCCGCCCAGAACTCGACGTTGGTCTCCAGGATCCGGTCGGGTTTGCGTTCCCGGAGTTCGGCCAGGGCGGCGATCTCAAGTGCCCGGGCCACCTCGTACCGGGGCGCGGCCAGCTCCCGCGCCGCCTGCCGCAGGATCCGGGCCCGCGGGTCCTCGGCCCGGTACACGGCGTGCCCGAACCCCATCAGCCGCTGGCCGCCGTCGAGCAGTCCCTGTACGTACCGCCGGGGTTCCGCCCCTCGCTCGACCTCCTCGATCATGCCGAGCGCCCGCGCCGGCGCCCCGCCGTGCAGCGGCCCGGAGAGGGCGGCGACCGCTGCGGACAGGCAGGCCGGCACGTCGGCGCCGGTGCTGGCGACGACCCGCCCCGTGAACGTCGACGCGTTCATGCCGTGCTCCGCCGCGCAGATCCAGTACCTGTCGATCGCCGCGACGTGCCGCGGATCCGGCTCGCCCTGCCACTCGATCATGAACCGTTCGGTCGCCGTCCGCCCCGCCTCCACCAGCCGCCGCGGCACCGGTGCGGCATCGCCGTGGCCGGCCCGTGCGACGTACGACAGCACGGCCGCCGAACTGCGCGCCAGATCGTCCCGCGCCTGCGCCTCCGGGATGTCGATCAGCTGGCGCAACCCCCACCGCGGGGCGAGCAGCGAGACCGCGGCCTGCACGTCCGCCCGGATGTCGCCGCTCGCCGCCGACGCGGGCAGCTCCCCGGCGGCGGGCAGCGGGCGGGCGAAGTCGCCGTCCACGAGCAGTCCCCACACGTCCCCGAACGACACCGCCCCGGCGAGCGAGGTGATGTCGACGCCGCGGTATCGCAGCGCTCCGCCGTTCCGGTCGGGTTCGGCGATCTCGGTGTCGAACGCGACGACACCGGCAAGTCCAGGATTCACCGTCAACATGGTCTCAATGTGGATAACCGACATGTTGATGTCAATGTTGATTCAGTCAATATGAGAGGATGACGACATGTCCTCGCAACCCCTGCTGACCACCGAGGAAGTCGCTACGCTGCTGGGCGTCAAACCCGCGACGGTGTACGCGTACGTCAGCCGTGGTCTTCTCTCCAGCCGCCGTAACGCCGACGGCAAGAGCAGCCTGTTCGCCAAGGCCGACGTCGACACGTTCCTGGCCGGCCGACGCCGCGCCACCACGCCCGGCATCCAGACCGGCATCACGCTGATCCGGGACGGCGCGTTGCACTACCGCGGTCACAACGCCGTCGCCCTGGCCCGGGACACGCCGTTCGAGGCGGTGGCAAGCCTGCTCTGGACCGGCGCGCTCGACGACGTGCCGTTCCCGCTCAGCGCCGAGCAGCACGCCGTGGCCCGGGCCGTGACCAGCCCGCTGCCCGCGGCGGCCCGCCTCACCGACCGCTTCCGTGTCACGGTCGCCGCCGTCGCCGCCACCGACCCGCTGCGCTTCGACACCACCCCGGCGGCCGTCGTCACCACCGGCCGCCAGCTGATCGCCACCATGGTCCACGCCCTGCTCCCCGCCGATCCACCGGAGCGGGTCCCCCCGGAGCGGGTCCCCCCGGAGGATCCGACCGCGTCTCGGCCGTCGGCGATCCGCCTGCAACGGCTCGCCCCGGAAGACCCGACCGCGCCTGGGCCGTCGGCGATCCGCCTGCAACGGCTCTCCGAGATCCCCCGCACGCCGGAGCCCGCGGCGGATCACGGACTGGACCGGTCGAGGCTGGCCGCGATCCTGTGGCCCCGGCTGACGGCCGCCGCGGCAACGGAGTCCGCGCTGCGGATCCTGAACGCGGCGCTGGTCCTGCTCGCCGACCACGACATCGCCGCATCCACGCTGGCCGCCCGGGTCGCCGCGTCCACCCGCGCACACCCGTACGCGGTGGTCAGCGCCGGCCTGGCCGCGTTCGACGGCCCGCTGCACGGCGCGGCGAGCGGACTGGCGTACCCGCTGGTGAAAGAGGCGATGACCGGACCCGGCCCGGTCGCCACCATCGCCGAGCGGTTGCGAACCGGATCGCCGGTGCCCGGTTTCGGTCATCCGCTCTACCCGGCCGGGGATCCGCGGGCGGCGGCCCTGCTCGACCTGCTCGACGACGGCCCGGCGAAGGAAACCGCTATCCAGCTGGACGACGCCATGCGTACCCGATCCGGCACCCCCGCCAATGTCGACCTCGCGCTCGCCGCCCTCGCCCTGCACCACGGCATGCCGGCGGACGCCGGCGAGGCGATCTTCGCGGTGGCCCGGACCGCCGGCTGGCTCGCGCACGCCCTGGAGGAGTACGGCGACCGCCCGCTCCGTTTCCGCCCGTCCGGAACCTACGCCGGCAACCCGCCCGCCTGATCCCTACCGGCCAGTAGGCTCGGGCGCATGACTTCTCCCGATCCGAAAGCGCTTTCCCTCCTCGAGGCGCTGCACTCCACCCCGGCCCGCCGTTACCTGTCGGACCAGCCGATCGCCGACGACGTGATCCGGGCGATCCTGGACGCCGCGATCCGTGGGCCCTCCGCCGGAAACGGCCAGTTCTGGGCCTGGATCGTGGTCCGTGATCCGGAGGTGAAGAAGCAGATCGCCGGGTGGTACCGGGAGGGATGGGAACGCCACTACGGCTCCCGCCGCGAGCAGATCCTCGGCGCGCCGGACGGTGGCCCGATGAGCAAGCGCAGTTTCCTCGCCGCCGATCACCTGGCCAACCACCTCGAGGAGGCCCCGGTCTGGATCATCCCGGTCATGCTGGGCGCCGCGAAGTCGACGAACCCGCGGCTCGGATCGTCGATCTACGGCGCGATCCAGCATCTAATCCTGGCCGCGCGCGCCTACGGCCTCGGCGCCACCCTCACCACCCTGCACATCGGCCACGAGGACGACGTCCGCCGACTGCTCGGCCTGCCGGAGGACGCGCTGACGATGGCGCTGATCCCGCTGGGTCACCCGAGCAAGGGCCGCTGGTCCGAGCCGAAACGCCGCCCCCTGGACGAGGTCGTCCACTTCGACAGGTTCACGAGCAGCTGATTTCGTACGGCTTGCCGGAGGCGCCCCGGGTGACGGCGCGCCTCCGTGGTCCGCAAAGGACCATGGACGGCTTCCGGCACACGCCACGGGACTGCCATCATGGCCCGATGACGGATCGCCGCCGGCCGGCCACCAGCCGCTGGACGGTGACCATCGGCGTGCTCGTCACCGTGGCGGTCGGGGCTGTCACCAACATCTTCACCGGCGCCCTCCCGGACGGCTGGGCGTGGGCCCACGACTGGCGGCTGATGGGCACCGTCTTCGCGGCGTGTGTGGTGCTGGCCGTCGGCACCGGCCTGTACCAGCATCTGCAGGACAACCCGGGGAGGGCGAGCGGCCTGCGGCGGGCGCTGCTGGACCGGGTGACCTCGGCGTACCTCCGGGACTACCAGCGCTGGGTCCGGGACAGCCGGCGCACCATGGACTCGAAGGGCCTGAACATCATCGGCCCGTTCAGCCCCGATCTGGACGTCGCGTTCGTCCGCCTGGCGCTCACCTCGAAGGCTCCGGGTCAGGTGCCGTCCGGGGTGGTGCCGAACTCACCGGAGAGCGGCCGGGTGCGGTCGATCTGGTACTTCCTGAACCGGCGGCCCCGGGTGGTGCTGGCCGTGCTGGGCCCGCCGGGCAGCGGTAAGACCACCCTGCTGAGTCACGTCGCCCGGGAGACCGCCACCGATCAGCGGCACCGGGACGCGGCCACCGAGCGGCCGCGGATCACCCGGCCGGTGCCGGTCTGGCTTCAACTGCGGGATGTGGCCCCGGCCATCGTGGCGGAGCCGGACATCCTGTTGACCGACCTGATCCGCAAGACCGTCCCGCCCTCGGTGGGTCCGGAGCCGGCCCGGTGGTGGGAACGCCAGCTGCGAGCCGGCCGGTGCGTGGTGCTGCTCGACGGGCTGGACGAGGCCGGCGAGGCGGAGGTGCGCCGGGTGGTCGTCCAGTGGATCAACGCACAGCTCGCGGCGCATCCGGCCGACGACTTCGTGATCACGTCGCGGCCGCACGGGTACCGCACGTCGTTCGTGGACGCCACGGCGACGGTCCAGGTGCTCCCGTTCGCGCCGAAGCAGGTCCGGCAGTTCCTGGAGAAGTGGTACATCGCCGCCGAGAAGCACGACGCCGACCCGGACGAACTGGAGGCCGCCGCGGCGCGGGGCCGGCAGGCGGCGGCGCACCTGCTCGGGCAGATCGACGCCATCCCGGGTCTGCACGATCTGACCGCGAACCCGCTGTTGCTCACGATGATCGCCAACGTGCACCGGTACGGCAAACGGCTGCCCGAGAACCGCGCCATGCTGTACCGCGAAGTGTGCGACGTCATGCTGTGGCGCCGCGACGAGGAACGCGGCCGCAATGTCGGGCCGGCCGGGGAGCAGCGCCTGCGCCTGCTGTCCCGGCTGGCGTTCGACTGGATGCGGGAAGGCACCCGTGGCATGGACCGCCGCGCGCTGCTGCGAACGGTGGAGCCGTGGCTGGCGGAGACCGGCAGCGGGATCACCGCCGAACGGTTCCTGGAGGAGATGGAGGCCAGTGGTCTCCTGCCGATCCCCGATCTGCAACAGTTCACCTTCGCCCACCAGACCTTCCAGGAGTACCTGGCCGCCTGCCACATCGCCGAGCAGAACCTGTCCGTTCTGCTGACCGAGTCGATCGACGATCCGTGGTGGCGGGACACCATCCTGTTGTACGCGGCCGACAACGACCCGGATCCGCTGGTGGAGAGCGCGCTGGCGTCGGGCACGGTGGTGGCGTTGTCCCTGGCGTTCGAGATCGCCGAGCAGTCCTCCCGGGTGTCCTCGGATCTCCGGGCCCGGCTGGACGTCGTGCTGAGCCGCGGATCGCTGCCGAACGCCGAGCAGTCCGACCGGACCCTGACCGCCAACGTGCTGATCGGCCGGCTGCTGCGCACGATGGTCACCACTCCGGACGGCTCGAAGATCACTCGACAGCCGATCTCGGCGGAGATGTTCCGGCTGTTCGCGCTGGACACCGCGAACCCGTTCCCGGAGGCGCCGGATCCGGACGACAGGGATCAGCCGGTACGCGGGGTGTGGCGCGACGACGCCCACGCGCTCCTGCAGTGGATCAACGCGCTGATCGTCGCCGGGCCGTGGGGGGCCAGCGGCACGAGTTTCCGGCTGCCCACGGTCGCGGAACTGGACGTGGTGAAACCCACCAGCCCCGCCTGGGCCACCGACGGGGCCCGGACGCGCCTGCGGCACCCGAACCAGCACCGGTTCGAGGTCACCGCGAACGAGATGGTCGCCTCCCTGGCCGTGGACCTGCCGGGCTCACGGCTGCTCAACACGATTCTGCTGGCGAAGGCGCACCGGATCCGGACGGTGATCCGCCAGCACTGGAAGATCGACGCGGATGCCACGCAACTGCGCGAGGCCTCCGACTATCTCGCGGCGGTGCTCGCCACGCCAGGGGACCATCCGACCCTGCTGGCCGGGGCCCGGAACCGGGTTCGCAGTGTCGCCACGGACCTCCAGGGCCGGCTCGAGCAGCTGAGGGAGGCCACGATCTCGTTCCGGAACGTTCTCCGGGGCATACCGGAGGAGGTGTCCCGGCTGGTGGCCACGGTCATCACGGACCTGCTCGAGATCAACCTCACTCCGGTCCGGGAGGCCATCGCCCGGATCCCCCGTAACGCCGCCGACCGGGAGGGTCCCGGGCAGACGGAACTGTTCGCCGAGTTGGAGGAGGTGCTCGCGGAGATCGACCAGGCCATCCCGGCGCTCCGGGTGCACCGCCCACCGCCGTGGCGGCGGACGCTCCTGGACCGGACGCTCGCCGCGCCGCACCGGATGGGAATCAACCTGCCGCTTCCCGGTCTGATCAGCTCGAAGCCGGCTGTCGACGTGGCCCGGGCTCTGCTGCCGCAGCGATACCTGGACGGGGAACCGTTCCCCGTCGATCTGAACCGGCTGGCCGGCGCCGTCCGGAAGATGACGGACCACAGCACCTGGCCGCCGCTCACCCCCGAGGTCGCGTGGGGTCTGGACAACCTGCTGGAGGCCGCGGGGCCGCTCCTGCGGCGGGAACGCCAGGTGACCGACGCGGCGGCCGCGGCCGTCCGCGCGCCGGCCCTGGTGCTGGCCCGTCTCGCGCAGATCGCGGGGAACACCCCGTTCGCCGTCGACCTGATCGAAGTGGCCCTGGCCATGAACCTGCTGGCGAAACGCCGCCGCTCCCCCGGCGCCCTCGAGGTGCTGATCCTCGCCCTGGACTGACGGCGCCGGTCAGCGGGCCAGGGTGGCGTAGCGGCCGGCGGCCTCGAGCAGGGTGTCGTGGGTTCCGGATTCGAGGATGCGGCCGTGGTCGATGACGGCGATCTGGTCGGCGTCGCGGATCGTGGAGAGGCGGTGGGCGATGGTGACCGTCGTGCGGCCGGCGGACAGTGCGTCGAAAGCGCGCTGCACGGCCCGCTCCGTCTCGTTGTCGAGGGCGCTCGTGGCCTCGTCGAGGACCAGGATGCGCGGGTCGCGCAGCAGGGTGCGGGCGATGGCGATGCGCTGTTTCTCGCCGCCGGAGAAGCGGTGGCCGCGGGAGCCGACCATGGTGTCGTAGCCGTCGGGCAGGGCGGCGATCAGGTCGTGGATCTGGGCGGCGCGGGCGGCCCGCTCGATCTCGGCGTCGGTGGCGTCCGGTTTCGCGTAGCGCAGGTTCTCCCGGATCGTGGTGTGCAGCAGGTAGGTCTCCTGACTGACCACGCCGACGATCCCGGCCAGGTCGTCGAGGGCGAGGTCGCGCACGTCGACGCCGTCGATGGTGACGCGGCCCGAGGTGGGGTCGTGGAGCCGGGCGATCAGGGCGGCGATGGTGCTCTTGCCCGAGCCGGTCTCCCCGACGAGGGCCAGCGACGTGCCGGCCGGGACGTCCAGGCTGACTCCGGCGACGGCGGCGGCGCCTTCCCCGTACGCGAAAGTGACGTCCTCGAACCTCAAGTGGCCGCGCACCTCCGGCAGGCGCACCGGCGTCGCCGGCTCCCGGACGTCGACCGGCAGGTCGAGGTATTCGAAGATGCGCTGGAACAGCGCGAGTGACGCGACCAGCGTGACGCCGACGTCGAGCAGGCTCATCAGCGGCCGGAACAGGCCCGCCTGCAGGCCGGTGAACGCGACCAGGGTGCCGATGCTCATCGCGCCGAACGTGCCGGGCAGGCCGGCGGCCAGGTAGATCGCGGCGGGGATGATCGCGAAGACGATGTTCATGCTGGCCATCCGCCAGCGGCCGGCCAGCTCGGAGCGCAGCTCCAGGTCGATGAGGCGGCCGGAGGAGGCGGCGAACCGCTCGGTCAGCGCGCCGCTCGCGCCCATCGTCTTGGCCAGCTGCACGCCGCTGATCGACAGGCCCTCGTCGATGATCACGTTGAGGTCGGCGAGCTCGCGCTGGCGCTGGGCGGTGATGGCCTGGCGCATCCGGGCGACCCGGCGGGTCCAGTAGACCGCGGGTGGCAGGGCGATCAGCGACACCAGGGTGAGCTGCCAGGACAGGGCGGTCATCGCCACGACGGTGGCGACGACGGTGGTCAGGTTGGCGGCGACCGAGGTGGCGGTCGTGGTGACGACCTGCTGCATGCCGCCGATGTCGTTGGTGATGCGGGACTGCACCTCGCCGGTGCGGGTGCGGGTGAAGAACGCGATCGACTGCCGCTGCAGGTGCGCGAACACGTCGGTGCGCAGCCGGTGCATGACGCGCTGGCCGACGGTGGTGGCGATCCAGGTCTGCACGACGCCGAGGGCGGAGGTGGCCGCGGCGACGCCGACCATGCCGGCCACGAGCAGGACGAGGAGCCGGAGGTCGGACTGCGGGAGGGCGACGTCGATAACCTCACGCAGGAGGAACGGTGACGCCATCGAGATCACGGAGGAGAGGACGATGACGGCCACGACGACGGCGAGATGCCGGCGGTGGCCGGTGAACAGGGCGCCGATGCGGCGCAGCGAGACGGCGCGTGCCTGCGCCTTCTCCGCGGCGGTCAGGGTCTGACCTTTTCGTCCAGCCAAGAGCGGGCCTCCCGTACGATTTCCGACAAGCTGAGGTTACCTCACCATGAGGGAACAACGGTAGTCGCTGATAGTTTGTTCCCATGGAGGACGACGGCCTGCTGGAATCGTTCTGGGCGGTGACCCGGCGCCTGCGCGAGCACACCCGGATCACCCTCGAGCCCTGGCACGTCTCGCCGTCGCAGTCCCGGGCCCTCGGCATGCTCGCCCGGCACGGCGAGATGCGCCTGAGCGCCCTGGCCGAGCATCTGCGGATCGCCCCGCGCTCGGCCACCGAGGTGATCGACGACCTGCAGGGCCGCGGCCTGGTCGAGCGCCACCCGGATCCGTCCGACCGGCGCGCCACCCTGGTCGTGCTGACCGAGCAGGGCATCGCCACCGCCCGGGCGATCAAGAAGGCCCGCGAGACCGAGGCCGAGCACCTGTTCGCCGGCCTCGACCCGGCCGACCGCGCCGACCTGACCCGCATCCTCCGCCGCCTTCGGGAGACCCGCTGGCCGGACGACGCGCGGGAGAGCAGCAGGCCGGACGACGCAAGGGAGAGCCGCTCGCCGGACGGCGCGGGAGAGAGCCGCCGGCCGGACGAGGCGCGGGAGGAACAGCGGGACAGGAGCCAGGGCTAACGCGACGGCCCGGCGAGCGCCGCCACGCACCCGGTCGCGCCGCCGGCGCAGAGCAGCCCGAGATACACGCCGGTCGGCACGGTCGTCACGCCGAACGTCTCGAGGATCCCGGCGAGGGTGAACACGGCCAGGAACCACGCCAGCGCCACCCGGGAGAAGTGCCCGAGCGCCGCCTGCCCCGCACCGGGCCGCCGCCGTACCGGCCGGCCCGGGTGGATCCGCAGCGACTCGGCGAACTCGTCGGCCGCGAGGGCGAGGGACGCGGCGTCGACCGCCGTGCTCATCGACTTCTCGAAGGCCTTCAGCGCCGCCCGCGCGCCGGCGTGACCGAAATTGATGGCGAGGGCCCGCCCGACCGCCTCCCGCGCGCTGAGCGGCCGCCCGATCGCGAAGAGCGCCTGGCCGTACGTCACGAGCAGGTCGGCGTCGTACCCCGCCAGGTCCACGACGCACCGCAACCCCTCGGCGGCGTCGGTCGGCAGACCGGCCGCGAGCTGCGCCTGGGCGAGCCGGTTGTGCAGGCGCGGGTTGCCGGGGTCCTCCCGGCAGGCCGCCGCCGCGGCCGCGATCGCCTCGCCGTGGTCGCCGAGCCGGCTGCGGGCCTGGCTGAGCCAGTACAGCGACTCGGCGCCGTACGGGTCGAGGTGCCACGCCGCCTGTGCGGCGACCAGCGCCCCGGTGCGGTCGTCAAGTTCGAGCCGGGCCCGGGTGATCCGGTGCCAGGCGCCGACGTTCTCCGGCTCGCGCCCGACGAAGGGCGCGAGGAGGCGCTCGGCGTTGTGGGCCCGCCCGCGGGCGAGGAGGGCGTCGGCTTCGGCGAGGATCTGCACGCCGTTCTCGATCGGCCCGCACCGTCCGGGGTTGCGGCAACCGCCGGTTGACAGTGCGTTGCGATCCGGGCGTCAGGCGTTGCGCAGCTCGTCCCGGTACGACACCACGGACGCGATCATGCTCTGCAGGAATCTCTCGATGGTCTGGAGTTCCCCGACGGAGAAGTCGGACATGATCTTGTCGGTGCGCGGGGCGAGCGGCGCGAAGAAGCTGAGCGCCAGGGCCATGCCGGCGTCGGCGTAGCGCAGGTGGACGACCCGGCGGTCGGCGCTCTCCCGGGTGCGCCGCAGGTGGCCGCCGCGCTCCAGTCTGTCGATCAGCGCGGTGGTGGCGCCGGACGACAGGCCGATGGCTTCGCCCAGCTTGCCGGGGGTCAGCGGGGCGCCCTTGCGTTCGGCGTGCATGACCGCCAGCAGGGCGTGCATGTCGGTGGCGTGCAGCCGGTGCTGGTTGGCGAAGGCGTGCCCGATGTGCTGCGCCTCACCGCTGTACGTGTTCAGCAGGTCGACGAGTTCCCTGCGCAACCGCTGTCGCTCTGCGGTCTCGTTCACTTCCACGGGGGTAAGTGTTGCAGATCCCGTGCCAGTGATGAACAATCTCGATGGTAAAGATTCTCAGTCTTGAAGATTCCTCATAGGGGGCCCAGTAATGAGAAGGGCATGGGCGACGCTCCTCCTGGCCCTGCTGCTCGGTGGACTCGTCTTCGGGTTCGCCGGCTCCACCGAGACGGACAACGACCCCACGTCGTCGCTGCCGTCCTCGGCGGAGTCGACCCGGGTCGCCGAGCTGCAGAAGGAGCTGCCCTCCGGGCGGACCAACCCGGCGTTGATCGTGGTCGCCAAGAACGGCGAGGCGCTCACCGACGCGGACCTGGTCACGGTCAAGGACCTCGGGCAGCCGATTTTCTCCGAGGACCGCAAGGCCGCCATCGTCACCGTGGTGCTGCCGGCCACCGGCGACGCGGACGCCACCATCAAGGCCGTCGACGAGCTGCGCGCCAAGGCCTCGACCGGCCTGCCGCCCGGCGTGACGGCGCAGGTCACCGGCGGGGCGGGCTTCAGCGCCGACCTGTCGAACAGCTTCAGCGGCGCGAACACCAAACTGCTGATCGTCACGGTCGTGGTGGTCACGGTGCTGCTGCTGATCACGTACCGCAGCCCGATCCTCTGGGTCGTGCCGTTGTTCGTCGTCGGCTTCGCCGACCAGCTCTCCGCCAAGGTGATCGCGCTGCTGTCGCAGCACACCGACCTGGCCGTGAACGGCTCGACGACAGGCATCGTCACGGTGCTGGTGTTCGGCGCCGGCACCGACTACGCGCTGCTGCTGATCTCGCGGTACCGCGAGGAGCTGCACAAGTACGAGAACCGGTTCGAGGCCATGGGCAAGGCGCTGCGCGGGGCCGGCCCGGCCATCGCCGCCAGCGCGGGCACCGTCATCCTGGCGCTGCTCACCCTGATGCTGGCCAGCCTGAAGAGCAACGTGGCGCTGGGCATCACCGCGGCCGCCGGCGTCGCCATCGCCGCCGTGTTCGCGCTGCTGGTGCTCCCGGCCGCGCTGGTGATCTGTGGTCGTGGGCTGTTCTGGCCGTTCATCCCGAAGGTCGGCCAGGCCGGGCCGGAGGACGGCAAGGGCTTCTGGGCGCGGGTCGGCAAGACGGTGGTCCGCCGCCCGGTCGCCGTGACCGTGCTGTCGGTGGTCGTGCTCGGCCTGCTCTCGCTGGGCGGGCTCGGCACCAAGGTCGGCCTGTCGCAGGCCGAGCAGTTCCGGGTCGAGGCGGAGTCGGTGCAGGGCCTGGAGACGCTCTCCAAGTACTTCCCGGCCGGCGCCGCCGGGCCGGCGGTGGTCCTCACCGAGCCGGCCAAGGCCCAGCAGGTGCTGGACACCGTCACGAAGACCGAGGGGGTCGCACAGGCCCGGATCGCGGAGACGACCGACGCCCGGGTCAGCATCAGCGCGGTGCTGGAGGCCGCCCCGGACACCGCCGAGGCGTTCGACACCATCCGGGAGCTGCGCGGCAACCTGGACGGCGAGGCCCTGGTCGGGGGTACGGTCGCGACCGCCCTGGACACCCGGGACGCCGCCCGGCGGGACCTGACCGTGATCGTCCCGGTGGTTCTCGCCGTGGTGTTCCTGGTGCTGGTCGCGCTGCTGCGGGCCCTGGTCGCGCCGATCCTGCTGATGATCACCGTGGTGATCAGCTTCGTGGCCTCGCTCGGTGCGGGCTCCTGGCTGTTCCGGAACGTGTTCGACTACCCGGCCCTGGACAACTCGGTGCCGCTGTTCTCGTTCCTGTTCCTGGTGGCACTCGGCGTCGACTACAACATCTTCCTGGTCACCCGGGCAAAGGAGGAGGCGGCGACCCGCGGCACCAAGGACGGCATGGTGCACGCCCTGGCGGTGACCGGCGCGGTCATCACCAGCGCGGGGATCCTGCTCGCCGCGGTTTTCGCGGTGCTCGGGGTGCTGCCGGTGGTCACCCTGACCCAGATCGGCATCATCGTCGGCATCGGTGTGCTGCTGGACACGCTGCTGGTGCGTACCGTGCTGGTTCCCGCCCTGGCCACGCTCACCGGCGACCGGTTCTGGTGGCCGGGCCGGCCACAGGGCGTGGCCGGGTCCGGCGAGGGTGACGGGCCGCAGGCACGGCCGGACACCGACTGGGACGCGGTGAACCGTACCAAGCTCACCGAGGAGACCCACCGCTAGCGAAAGAAGGATGCCGGGCAGCCCGAGGCTGCCCGGCATCTTCTGCTTCTCCTATTGAGTAGATAGGATGAGCGGCCTGACCGTCAGCACCAGTGCGGGTCGCCGGCGGTCAGGCGGATGGTGAATCCGTCCGGCCGCCGGTCCAGCACCGCGTGGTCGCTGAACAGGTGGGTGAGCCACAGGCCGAGCCCGCCCCGGGTGACGTCCCGCGGCGGCAGCAGCCCGGCGAACGGGTCGGCCGGGCCCGGGCCCTCGTCGCTCACGGCGGCCACCACCCGGTCCTTGCCGGCCCAGATCCGCACCCGGACCATGCCCTGCCCGTGCCGGTGCGCGTTGGTGACCGCCTCGCTGACCACCATGAGCAGTTCGTCGGCGGACGGCGCCGCGAGCACCCCGCGGACGGCCTCCCGGACCGCCTGCCGGGTGACGGTGCCGTTCGGGTTCTTCAGGTCGCTGTGCGGCTCGGTCCACTGCAGCGGGTCGACGAGCGGCTCCCGTGGCTCCATCAGGTACACGGCCGGGTCGGTGTAGGTCGCGCTGGGCCGGTGCCGGCCGTCGGGGTCCGCGGTGCCGGGGTGGGTCCGCAGCACGTCGGCCAGCACCGTCTCCGGCGTGATCCGGGTGTCGTACGCGCACATGCTCCAGAGCGGGAACTCCCGCAGCGCGTGGTTGACCGTCGCCTCGTACCGTGCCCACCAGTCCCAGGTCGCGCCGAGCATCTTCGGCGGCAGCTCGCCGATGATCCGGATCTGGCCCGCGCCGGCGGCCACGTACGCCGCCAGCATCTGCCGGTACTCCCGCAGCACCGCGGCCGGCCGCCCGTACACCGCTCCCCCGGCCAGGAACGTCACCCCGACCAGCGCCGGCAGCGCCGCCCGCACCAGCTCGGCGTTGCGCGGCCCGAGGGACACCACCGTCGGTTCGCCCGCCGCCACCCCGCCGAGCAGGAACGGCACGGCGACGGCGAGCAGGTGGTCGTCGGAGTCGTAGCAGAGGGCCTGGTGCAGGTTCCCGGTCATCGCAGCATCTCCACCCGCAGCCGGATCAGCCCGAGCAGTTCGACCATCACCGGCGCCGTGCTCAGGCTGGTCCGCAGCACCACGGTGATCGCGTTGCGTTCCGCGTACTCGTGCAGCACCCGCAGGCAGTGGTGGTCGATGTAGCGCAGGCCCTCCCCGTGCACCACCACCTCGCCGCGGACCGGCCGCAGGCCGGCGCGCTCGACGGCGCGGGCGAACAGTTCGGTCACCGAGACGTCCAGTTCGCCGCCGAGGACGGCGGTCCGCGGGGTGGCCCCGGCGTGCAGGCCGAACGGCACCTCGGCGGTGTTGGTGCGCGGGTGCAGGCAGGCGAGTTCGGCCACGGCGTCGGGGCCGAGGGCGGAGCGGTCGAACACGCAGAGGGCGCGCAGCGGGGCGATCCGCATGTAGCGGCCGATGGCGTACTCGTAGCGGGCGAAGGCGTCCAGGTGGGCGGCGGTCCGGACCAGCGCGGTGGCGTCCGCGACCACCCGCAGGCCGGTGAAACCTTCGGACAGGGCCTCCTCGGTGGCGGCCACGTAGGCGGCGGTCTGCGCGTCCGGGTCGATCGCGCCGTCCGCCGGGTAGGCGAGTTCCGGGTCCAGGATCCGCACCGACCGCTCCCGGCCCGTCGCGGTGTCGAGCAGCCAGTCGGCGATGCCGTCGGAGCGCGGGCCGGGCACGTACCAGACCTGCTCGCCGCAGCAGAGGCCGGTGTGCAGGAACTCCCGGGCGTGCCGTTCGAAGGCCCGATCGTCGTCGAAGGACCAGCAGGTGTGGTCGGGTAAGAGGGTCGGGCTCACCGCTCCCACGTTAGGCGTACCGACCGGCCCACCGGGCCATCGATCCCCCGGCCGGGGGAACCCGTACGGTCAGATTGGGTGCGTTATGGTGGCCCATGCCGTCGAGAAAGGCCACGTCCAGTGACGTCGCGGCGGCGGCCGGGGTGTCCCGCTCCGCCGTCTCGTTCGCCTTCAACAATCCGCGGCGCATCTCGCCGGCGACCCGGGAGCGGATCCTGGCCGCGGCGGAGACGCTGGGGTACGCGCCGAGCACGCTGGGCCGGATGCTGCAGGCCGGCACCACCAACTCGCTCGGGGTGCTGCTGCCGCAGCGGCTGGCCCGGATCCTGGAGAACCCGTACTACTCCCGCTTCCTGATGGGCGCCGGGCAGGTGTGCGACCAGGAGGGCTACACGCTGCTGCTGACGCCGCCGCTGCAGGACTCGGTGCTGAAGGCGATCCCGTACGCCGCCGTGGACGGTTTCATCGTGTGCGGGCTGGAGACCGATCGCGGCGAGGTGGCCGAATTGGATCGGCGCGGCATCCCGTTCGTGCTGATCGACAGCGACCGGCTGGCCGGCGCCCCGAGTGTCGAGGTGGACGACCGGGGCGGCGCCCGCGAGGTGACCCGCTACCTGCTCGAACTCGGTCACCGGCGGCTGGCGGTGCTGTCCATGGACCCGGGCGCGGACGCGGCGGTGCGCGGTTATCGGGGGCCGGTGGCGCGGCGGATGGCCGGGATCGCCGACGCGCTCGGCGAGGCGGGTCTGGCGATGGCCGGGATGAGGCTCGCCGAGGTGCCGGTGACCAGGGCGGACGGCTATCAGGCGACGATGGCGCTGATGGCCGGGCCGGACCGTCCGACAGCGGTGCTGGCGCTGTCCGACGTGCTCGCCTACGGGGCCGTGGATGCTTTGCAAGAACTTGCAATCAAAGTGCCCGAGGAGGTGTCCGTGACCGGGTTCGACGACCTCGCGGAGTCCTCGTGGTTCCGGCCGCGGCTGACCACCGTACGCCAGCCGATCGTGACCAAGGGCCGGATGGCCGCCGAGTTCCTGATCTCGGCAATCAGGGGTGAGGCGCAGCACCCGCAGCAGACCCTCGGCACTACTCTGATCGTCCGGGAATCCACCGCGAAACCGACATAACCCATCACTGCAAGAACTTGCTGAAAGAAAGCAGCCGTCGAGCTATGTAACACGAGTTAGTAAGCTGCTAGCGTTCGTCGCCATGACGGACCAACTGATCGCACCGCCCACCGTGGAGGCGCCCCCGGCATCGTGGTGGCAGAACGCGGTCATCTACCAGATCTACCCGCGCAGCTTCGCCGACTCCAACGGCGACGGCATCGGCGACCTGCCCGGCATCAGCAGCCGCCTGCCGTACCTGCGGGATCTGGGAGTCGACGCGGTGTGGCTCTCCCCCTTCTACGCCTCGCCCCAGGCGGACGCGGGTTACGACGTGTCGGACTACCGCACCGTCGACCCGATCTTCGGCACCGTCGCCGACGCCGAGCAGCTGATCGCCGGCGCGCACGCCCTGGGCCTGCGAGTGATCGTCGACCTCGTTCCCAACCACTCCTCGGACCAGCACGAATGGTTCAAGCGCGCGATCGCCGAGGGCCCCGGGTCCCCGTTCCGCGAGCGCTACCACTTCCGTCCCGGCCAGGGCGCGAACGGTGAGCTGCCGCCCAACGACTGGCCGTCGATCTTCGGTGGCCCGGCCTGGACCCGGGTCGCCGACGGCGAGTGGTACCTGCACCTGTTCGCCCCGGAGCAGCCCGACTTCAACTGGGAGCACCCGGCCGTCCGGGACGAGTTCAAGACCATCCTGCGGTTCTGGCTCGACCTGGGCGTCGACGGATTCCGGGTGGACGTCGCGCACGGCATGGTCAAGGAGGCCGGCCTGCCGGACATCGGCGAGACCGGCGAGTGGCACCTGCTCGGCGCCGGCGAGAGCCCGTTCTTCGACCGGGACGGCGTGCACGAGATCTACCGCGACTGGCGCAAGATCCTCGACGAGTACCCCGGCGAGCGCATCGCCGTCGCCGAGGCGTGGGCGCCGTCGCTGGCCCGGGTCGCCAACTACGTGCGCGACGACGAACTGCACCAGGCGTTCAACTTCAGCTACCTGGGCACCGCGTGGAACGCCCACGAGCAGCGCGAGATGATCGACGAGTCGCTCGCCGCGATGCGCGCGGTCGGCGCCCCGACCACCTGGACGCTGTCCAACCACGACGTGGTCCGGCACAGCACCCGCCTGATGCAGAAGGTCGAGGGCGACGCCGCCGGCCGCAAGCCCGAGGCGGTCGACGAGATCGCCGGCCTGCGCCGGGCCCGGGCGGCCAGCGCGCTGATGCTGGCGCTGCCCGGCTCCGCCTACCTCTACCAGGGCGAGGAGCTCGGCCTGCCCGAGGTCATCGACCTGCCGCCGGAGGTGCGCCAGGACCCGGCGTTCCACCGCGCCACCGGCCAGGACGGGTACCGCGACGGCTGCCGGGTGCCGATCCCGTGGAGCGGCGACACCGCGCCGTACGGCTTCGGCCCGGAGGGTGGCGGCAGCTGGCTGCCGCAGCCCGCGTCCTGGGCGGGACTCAGTGTCGCCGCGCAGGCCGGGGTCGCCGGGTCGACGCTGGAGCTGTACCGGGACGCGCTCGCGATCCGCCGCGACAACCCGGCGCTCGCCCCGATCGACAACCTGCGCTGGATCACCGCTCCGGCCGGCGTGCTGGCGTTCGAGCGCGAGGCCGCGGGCGCCCCGGCGGTCCGGGTCACCGTCAACATGGGCGCCGAGCCGGTCACGCTCCCCCGCTCCGGCGAGATCCTGCTGGCCAGCGGCCCGCTCGGCGGCGACGCCGGCACCGTCGTGCTGCCCCCGGACACCACCGTCTGGTGGTCGATCTAGCCCCGTGAGACCGGTGGCCGGCCGCCCCCGGGACGGAGGGGGACGGCCGGTCACCATGGGCGCGACACTCATGGCGGTCAGCCGCTTTCTTCTGGTACGGCCACACATGACCGGGCCCACGAAAGAGGCGTCGTCGCGCGGCCGCGTCTCAGCTTCGGGTGAGAGCCGGTCGCGCGACACCGCCTCTTGCGTCGATGCGGTCATGCGTGGGCGTACCCCGCAAGGTCTGACCCCGCCGGCGGCAGACCGGTGGCCGCACGCCCTGCCTCAGGGTTTGCGGGCGACCGCGCCGAACTCGTCGACCTCGCGCAGGTCCTCGCCGGACGCGTCCGGGGACCGGCGCCACCGCGAGCACGGCACCAGGCCCGGCTCCAGAACCTCCAGGCCGTCCAGGAAACGGGCGATCTGGTCGGGATGACGCAGGTGGTAGCCGAGCGGGGCGTTCGCGTTCCACACCGCGATCGCCGCCTCGAACGCCGGGCCGTCGATGACGTTGGTGCCGTCGGCGGTCAGCAGGTAGCTCCCGGACGGCAGCTCGGCCAGCAGCGCCCGGACGATCTCCACCGCCCGGTCCAGGTCGGGCACGTGACCGAGGATGTTCATCAGGATCAGGCCGACCGGCTGCGTGAAGTCCAGCGTCGCCCCGGCCGCCTCGATGATCGCGGCGGGCTCGTGCAGGTTCGCGTCGATGTAGTCGGTGCGGCCCTCGGGGGTGCTGGTCAGCAGCGCCCGCGCGTGCACCAGCACGAGCGGGTCGTTGTCGACGTAGACGATCCGGGTGTCCGGGGCGGCGGCCTGCGCGACCTGGTGCGTGTTCTCCGCGGTCGGCATGCCGGTGCCGATGTCCAGGAACTGCCGGATGCCGCGCTCCGTCACCAGGAAGGTGACGGCCCGCTTGAGGAACGCCCGGGAGTGCCGGGCCACCACCTCGATGTCGGGGTACAGCTTCGCGAAGTCGTCGCCGACGGCCCGGTCCACCGGGAAGTTGTCCTTGCCGCCGAGCCAGTGGTTCCACACCCGCGCCGAGTGCGGCACGCTGGTGTCCAGTTTGGCGGCGACGTCCTGGTCGGTCATGGCGGCGGCTCCCGTCGGCGGCGTCACGATCGGCGCCGAGCATACGCGGCCCGGCACTGACGTCCACACCGGAGGGTCAGAGCGAGACGGCGGCGATCCACACGATCGCCGCGCCCAGCACCGTCGCGCCGGCCACCCACGGCGTCCGCGCCCGGAACCGGTCCGAGCGCCACAGCAGAGCCGCGGCGATCAGCCCGGCCGGCGCCAGCCAGATCTCCAGCAGCACCAGCATCCCGGCCAGCTCCGGCCGCTCCTCGGCGGTCGCCGCCGACCAGAGCATCCACACCAGCAGCATCAGGTGCGGCACCAGCGCCCACAGGCCGCCGAGCCACGGCTGCCGATCAGTCTCGATCTCGGAGTCCGTCACCGCCCCACCCCATCACGCCGGCCGGACTCCCTCAACCCCGCCCGGCGCACCCTCGAACGACTGCCGACCGTGTGCGTACGATCACCCTGGGATCAAACAGTGATCAGCGTCGATCGGCCTGAGCGGGGGCACACCTGTGGGACAGACTGCCGACCACGAACACACGCTGCACAACCACCGCATCCCGGCCGACCAGCTGGCCGAACTGAACGCCGGCGGCGGCAGCGTCCCGGCGATCCGCACACTCTGGGCCGGCCAGCGCAGCCGCCGCCTGCTCCTGCTCGACGCCGTCCACCGCGCCGTCACCGCCGACCCGGCCGGGATGGGCCCCCTGCCACCCGCGGACGAGGCCTGGACGGTCCTTCTCGCCGCCGGCACCGATGCCGGCGCCGGTGAGCTGCTGCTCCATCCGCAGGTCGGATCATGGGCCGCGTACGTGGTGCGGCGCAGCCGGAACCGGGCGGCGTCCGAGGCCCCGTTCTGGGTCGACGCCGGGGTCCTGCACACCATCGCGCTGATCGCGGCCGCTCGCGCCGGGATCAGCTGGTGGACCCGGCTGCCGGCCAGGAGCGGCCGGGTGATGCTGCCCGCCCTCGGCATGGCGACCTTCCCGGGACTGCACCGGTGGGACACGGTCGAGGCGACGTGCGCGAGCGGCGTGATCCGGCTGCGCGCCGGTGGGCGGGAGGTGCTGGTGCCGGACGGTCCGGAGCCGGAGGCGCCCGGGTGGTGGCCGCTGCGGCGGATCCGGACCGGGGACGGGCCTCGCCTGTCGGTGTTCCTGGACGACATCGACCCGTTCCGGGAGCTCGCCGACCCGGTCGCGCCCGACCGCCTCGACGCCGGCGACGTGGACCGCTGGACGGAGCTGCTCGACGGCGCCTGGTCGGTGCTGTGCCGGGACCATCCGGTGACCGCGGAGGCCCTCGCCGCCGGGGTGGTCAGCCTCGTGCCGCTGCCCGACGACCGGACCGGCATCACCCGCAGCGCCTCCACCGGCGAGGCGTTCGGCAGCGTGATGATCTCCCCACCCAACGATCACGTCGATCTGGCGGTCGGCCTGGTCCACGAGTTCCAGCACATCAAGCTCGGCGGCCTCATCCATCTGACCGCCCTGACCGGCGACCACGGCGCGCCGGTGCTGTACGCGCCGTGGCGCGACGACCCCCGTCCGCTCCCCGGGCTGGTGCAGGGGGTGTACGCGTTCTTCGGGATCGCCGACTTCTGGCGTACCCGCCGGCTCCGCACCGAGGGCCGGCGGCGCACCGTCGCGGACTTCGCCTTCCGGTACGCCCGCGACCAGGTCGAAGCGGCCCTGCGAGAACTGTCCGGGGCCGACGGCCTGACCGAGGCCGGCCGCCGCATGGTCGACGGGCTGGCCGGTTCCGTACGGGAGTGGCCGGACGGCCCGGTGGATCCGCTGGCGGTCACGATCGCCACCCGGCTCTGCGCGGTGCACCGGCTGGAATGGCGGATCCGGCAGTCAGCACCGGACCCGGAACTGATCCGGCGCCTGGCAGCCGCTTGGCCCGCCGACCCGGCCGGGGCCGCCGGCCTGACCGCCCGCACCGTCCGGCCCGATGGGGACGGACGCTGGTCGCTGGTCTGGCGGATCACCGCGTGGCGGTTGGCCGGCGCCCGAGAGGTGGAACGATCCGGATTCCACGCCACGGTGCTGGCCGCCGACGTGGACACCGCCCGCGACGCCGCACTGCGTGCCATCTCGGACCGCCCGTCCGACCCGCCCGCCTGGGCCGCTCTGGCGGCGACCATCGCCCCGGGCTCGGTGCTGGCGACCTTCCCCGAGATCGTTTACGCCCTGCACGCCGCCCTCCGCGCTCGGCACATCGTCACCGATCCGCTCACTACGACCACGTGGCTGGAGCGGGCGTTACCAGTGGGCGCGCACGACGCCGTCGAAGTGCCGGAAGTCCGGTGAGTCGTCGCCGAGCACCAGCCGGAGGGCCTCGACGAGCGCGTGCCGGCCCCCCGGGTCCTGTTCACAGCCCCGCACGATGGCGACGAGGTGCACCCGCGGAAGGGTGCTGTCCGCGATCCCGGAACGGATCCGGACGGGTAACAGGTCCAGCACCAGGCGGCGCTGATAGTCGTCGCGCATCAGGGGGATGTTCTCCAGCGCGTCGACGACGACTCTCATGGAACGAACGTTCACCCGGCATCCGATCACTGCCGCGGACATTGACGCCGCTAGCCTGGCATGCCGGTGGTGGATAAGTACAGAAATAAGTTCGCCGGGTGAATCAAGTGCTATATGCGATAGTGGAGGCCATGGATGCGCGCGCCCGCATTCGGAATCAAGGGAGGCTCGCCCCGTGGATCTTTCTCCGGTTGAGGTGGAGACCGATCTGATCGACCTTTCCGAGATTTCTCTCGCGTCCTTGCACCGCTGTGATCCCTCGGTGCTCAGCGCGTCGATGAGAAGGATCCTCGAGCAGGTCGACACTCCTCGCGCCAATCTCGGCGGCGGCGGCAGCCCCGGGCGGGTCGACTGAGAGTCCGACCCGCCCGGGAGCGTCGGCGTCAGAGCGGCGGCGGGTCCACGTCACAGTCGGCACGCAGACTCTGCAAAGCGTTGAGCGTGGCCGGGTGCCGGTCGCCCAGGGTCGCCCGCAGCCGCAGCATCGTGTCCGCGAGGATCTTGTCGCCCTCGTTGACACGGCCGAGCGAACGCAGGTCGAGCGCCAGATTGACCCCGACGGCCAGAGTCGACGGGTGCTCGTCGCCGAGAACCCGCGACGACCGGGCCAGAGTGTCGGTGTCGCGTTCGTAGGCCTCCTGGAAACGTCCCAGGGCGTGCAGGTCACTGGCCAGGTTGGTGGCACAGATCAGGGTGATCGGATGGTCCGGGCCCAGGCCCGTCTCGAGTCCCTGCAGCGCGGCGGCGTTGTGCTGCCTGGCCTGCTCGCACTCACCCTGGAGCCGCAGCACGACGGCGAGGTTGGTCCGGACGGCCAGCGTGTACATGTGGCCGGCGCCGAACATTCGCTGGTACCGGTCGTAGGTGTCGGTGCTGTAGGCCGCCGCTCGCTCGAGTTCGCCCGCATGTCGCAGGTCGATGGCGTAGTTCACCGCCATGGCGATCGTGCGCGGATAGTCGGGACCGTAGCGCCGGGTGTACCGCTCCAGGGTGTCCTGGGCGATCTTCAGCGCCCCCGGATGGTCGCCGGCCTTGCGCCGGGCGATGGCCAGGTAACGCGCGGCCTGCAGGGTGGACGGCTTGTCGTTGCCGAACAGCTCCAGATGCTGGTGGTACAGCTCCTCCTGGCGCCGCGCGGCCTCCAGGTAATGACCGAGCTCCCGCCGGTCGATCAGCAGGGCGTTCAGGGTGTTCAGGGTGTTCTCGTCATGAACGCCGAGAACCATCTCCCGGCGGCGGTGGGTGTCGGCGTCGTACTCCTCGGCTCGCTGGAACTCACCGGTGAACCGGAAGCTGACGCCGAGGCTGTGGGCGAAGATCAGGGTCGCCGGATCGTCCTTGCCGAACTCCTGCCGGGCGATGGTCAGCACCCGCTCGTCCAGATCCCGGGCCGCGATGAAGTCGCCACTGGTCCGCAGGTCGATCGAGACCATGTACATCGCGTCGAGCGTGCCCTCGTCGCGGTCGCCGATGTGCTCCTGGTACAGCTCGAGGGTCCGCTGGTTGAGCTGCTTGGCCCCGGCGAAGTCGCCGTTGACCCAGCGCATCCAGCCCAGCCACTTGGCCAGCCGCAGCGTCTCCGGGTGGGCGGCGCCGCGGGTCTTGACCCACCAGCCGTGCGCCTCCTCGGCGAGCTGCTCGCTGCCGGTGTGGTCGCCCCAGTAGTACAGGAACTGGACGATGCCGAACACCAGGTCCTGCACGCGCGGGTCGGAGGACTCGACGGCACGGGAGACCGCCACGTGCGGGCGCAGCCCCTGGTAACGCCGCCACTCCTCGGGCCGGCTCGGGTTGTTCGGGTTGCCGTTGGCCAGCAGGGTGTGCGCGCCCCGCCGCATCTGCATCCGTTCCTCGTCGGTCATCCGGCCGACGAGCACGGCCTGGACCAGCCGGTGGATCTGCAGCGCGTCCCGGGCGTGGTCGATCTTGGCGAGGGCGTACTTCTGGATGTCGCGGATCGCGCGGCTCAACCGGAACCGATCGCTGAGAACGGGGTCGAGCGCCTCGCTGATCGGCGCGACCGGGGAGCCGGCGAAGAGGTCACGGGCGATCGGCTCGGGTGCGAAGAACGAGCAGATCTGCAGCAACTGCAGGGCGGCCGGGTTCTTCTCGCGCAGTTTCTCCAGCGACAGCTCGAACGCGGCGGCCACCGAGTCCGGGTAGTCCGGGGACGGGCTGGTCTCCAGCACGTCGATGCGCTTCTGCTCCAGCAGGTCGAGGTACTCCTCGATCCGCATGCCGGTGGTGGCCCGCCAGGCCGCCGCCTGCTCGATCGCCAGCGGCAGGTCCCCGAGTGCCTCGGCGAGCCGTTCCGCGTCGTCGTCGTCGAGGCCGAGCTCCCGGCCGAGCAGGAAGTCCCGGCTCTCCGCCCGGGTGAAGACATCGACCTCGACCGATCGGGTGAACCGGGTCCAGTCCCGGTCGCGGGAGGTGACCAGGATCTTGCCGGACCCGACGGTCGGGAAGAACTTCTTGACCGCCTGCGGCGCCTCGGCGTTGTCGAAGACCAGGAGCCAGTTCCTGTACGGGGTGCGACCCGTGCTGAGCGCGTCCCGCACGGCCGGCACCGCCGTGTTGACCTCCGGGCCGACGTCGAGTTTCAGCTGCTGCGCGAGCTGGGTGAAGGAGGCGAGGATCTGGCCCTCCTGCTCCGCGGGCACCCACCAGACGAGATCGTATTCGGCGGCGTGCCGGTACACGTACTCGATGGCGACCTGGGATTTCCCGACGCCACCCATGCCGTGCAGCGCCTGTGGCAGGACCGCCGTCTCCTGGCTGCGGTTCAGTTCCTCGTGGATGACCTTGAGCAGGTCCTCACGTCCCGTGAAGGTCGGGTTGCGCTGCGGAATCTCACCCCACACCTGGGGCAGTTTCACCAGTGGCGGGGTGGTGCCGACGGGAGGCATCGCACTATCTCCTCGCAGTGAAGTCGAATCGCTGTCGCCCGCTCGGACCGGTTCGATGCCCTCCTCCGCCGGATAAACTTCAGACGATTCGCCCGAGTTGTCCGGACTGTCCGGGGTAATTGTAGGCACTGGCCCTTTCGCGCCACCGCCCGGGTCATCTGGAACAGCAGGGGTGGTGCTCGGAACGCCGGTGACGAGGGGTTCGTCACCGGCGCACGGTGGGGTGGCGGGCGCGGCCGGCTCCGGAATCTCCAGCCGGTCGGCCTGGCCCGCCGACCAGTGCGAGAGCTCGACCGCCAGGGACCCGGTCAGCCGGTCGGCGACGTGCCGGGTGAGGGTCAGCGCGGACAGCTCCGTCCCCGGGCCGGCCGGCCGCGCGGCGAGCCCGGCGAAGGCGGCGTTCAGGGTGGTGGCCTCGGGCGGCACGCCGATGCCCGCCTCGATCGCCCCGGAGCGCCACCAGCCCCGCTCGCCCTGCTCGGTCTCGGCCCGGCGCAGCAGGTCGTTGATCCGCTTGCTCTCGCTCTCGGGAAGGAGGCTGAGCAGTGACGCGGTGTCGATGAGTTCGACCGCCCGCCTGCTCCCGGATGCGTCCGGCGCCATCGTCGACAGCGCGGCGGTCAGCGCGCGCAGGCCGCCGGGATGACCGAGACAGGCCAGGACGATCTGCACGACGTGGAGACGGACCTCGTTGTGCTCCTGAACGTCGGGAAAATTGACCACGTCGCGGCGAATGAGTTGCAGCAACAGCCGCCGATCGGGCAGCGCGTTCATGAACGGAATCTCGATGAGGGCTTTGATCAGCGCATCCCTCAGGTCGGTTGCAGGATCCTTCTTGTTCGAGCCCTGCGGCACCGGACCTCTCCCATCGCCTCCGTGCACCCGCCTCCTGACTCCATCATGCACGCCCGTATCGCTGCTGAGTGTCGTCGATCCACTCGCAAATGATGGAGGAACTCGTGAACCATAGTGAAGAACACCGCGCCGGTCCACACTCCTCACTCACTTCCGGGTGAAGTGCCGGCAGACATCCCGATGCGAAGGACTGCACCCGGACCGCTACCGGCCGGACGGTACGGACCGCGGGCCGGCGGCCGATCGCAAGCGGTGTCAGCCACCACGTGAATCCCGAGGTCACCGCATGTCCGTTCGATCCCGGCCCGCTGTCCTGCTCGCCGCCGCCTCGGTCGCGGCCGGTCTGCTCGTCGCGCCCGGCCCGGCCTTCGCCGCCGATGCCACCACGACGCTGACCGCCGCCGAGATGACGGCGGCGCTGCAGCCGGTCGCGGCGGCGTCGGCGCTGGCCGGGGCCGGTGGCTGGCGGGCGGTCACGGACTTCCGCCTGACCGCGCCGCAGGCCGGGACGATCACCATGGCGGACACCACCGTCGTGGATCCGGTGCACGGGCGGTACGCGAACGTGGTCGACCTGGGCAGGTACGGCCGCGAGGAGACCTACGCGGCCGCGGGCGAGGGCGTGTACCGCACGGTGGAGGACGGCGGGCAGACGGCAGCGCTGCGGATGATGGGCAAGGCCGCGGTGACGTACGTGTTCAGCGCCGACAAGGCCCTGAAGCTGGACGCCTTCCTGGCCGCCGACAACGCGCCCGCCCCGGCCGACATGGCCGAATACTACGCGCGGGCCGGCACCAGGACCGTCCACGACGACGGGACCGCCGACTTCACCGTCCTCGACCAGGAGGGCGACGACCCGTACACGGTGACCCTGCACGTCGGCGCGGGATCGGTGCTGACCGGGGTGGACGCGGTGCCCGCCGGCGCGACCGGGGTCAGCCGGGCCTCCATCGTCTTCGGTTACGGCCCGCAGACCGTCACCCTGCCGGCCGGGGCCGTCACGATCGCCGGGGGAACGCTGGCGAAGGGTGTCGCGTACCTCGACATGGCCGCCGTGGTCCGCAAGGTCGTCACCAGAACCGCCAAGGGCACCGCCACGATCGCCGCGCTGCGCAAGCTCGCCCGCAGCGGCGCGGCGTCCGCCAACAAGGCGGCGGGTGTGGCGATGGTGCAGGTCAAGGACATTGCGGGCGGGGTACGGGTCTCCGCCGTGAACCCGTGGACCAGGAGGTCCGCCGCCTACACCGTGACGATCTCCGGCAAGAAGGCCGTCGTCAGGGCCGGCTAGGTCATGTCGACCGCGCAGGCGGCGTCCCGGACGTCCGGCGCCGGGTGCCCGCGCAGCGCCAGCAGCAGCCCGCGCCACGGCTCGGCCCAGCCGAACGTGGCGCCGGGCCGGACCAGTTCCACCGCGATCAGCCCGCCGGCCAGGTCCCCGCGCCCGGCCAGGCCGGTGATCAGCGGTTCCAGGAACCCGGCGTCGATCAGCTCCGGAAGCTGCCGCAGCCGGGTCCCGGCCGTCTCGGCGGCCCGCACCGCCAGCGCCGGCCGATCCGCGCACAGATCGGCGGCCTCCGCCAGGTCGTCCAGCCGGCCCAGCCCGATCAGGGTGACGACGGCGGTGCGGAGGTACTCGGGGCGCCGCGCGAGCCACCGGATCTCCTCCGCCAGCTCGGCCCGGGTCACCCGGGAGGAGACGGCGAGGGTCGCCCGGGCGAGTTCCTCGATCCGGCGACGGGCCGGCCGGTCCGAACCCGAGCGGCCGGGTTCGGGGTCGGCGGCGTCGCGGGCGGCCAGGCTGTCGAACGCGCCGCGCAGCCAGCCGCCGCCGGCGACGGCCAGCAGCGTGCCGGCCTCGTACCGGTCCAGGATCTCGCCGAGGTCGGTGAGCCGTTCCACGATCAGCGCGGTGACGTCACCCGACCAGGGCGCCCAGACGGGCAGCCGGTGGTACGCCTCCCGGCGCAGGGACCGGTCGGTGGCACGGCAGGTGGCGGCGACCAGGGCCGCGTACCGGGGCCGGTCGGCCACCGCGATCAGTTCCGGGCTCGCGTCCAGCACGGCCTGCCGTTCCTCGCGGCCGCCGTGCACCGACGCGTCGAGGATGTCCCAGCTCACCGGGCTCGCCAGGTGCTGCCGGGCGGCGGTGACGATCGCGGCCCGGACGTCACGGTGCCGGCCCTCGGCCCGGTAGGCGTCGCGCAGCAGCTCCATCGCGCCCGGCGGGCCGTAGTGGGCGAGCATCCGCGCCGCCTCCTTGCGGCTGGTGACCTTCGCCGGTCCGGTGAGCACCGGCGCGAGCAGGTCCGGCAGGCGTGACGGCGGCAGGTGCCGGACCGCCCGGGTCGCGGCGTACATCGCGGCCCGGGCCCGGTCGCCGCCGGCGTGCGCGAGCAGCCTCGGCAGGGCCTCCTCCGGCCGGCCGGTCCGGGCCAGGGCCCGCAGCGCGGCCTCGGCGATCACCACCTCGGGGCCGTCGAGGTGGCGCAGCACCAGCTCCAGGCCGGCGACCGGCACGACGGACGCGGTCCGCAGCGCCGCGGCCCGTTCGTGGTCCGGCCGGCCCGGGTCGTCGACGACCCGGGCCATCAGCTCGACGAGGCGGCGTTGCTGCCGTGCCGTCCAGCGGCCGGCGTGCTCCACGTGGGACGGGACCCACCGCACGCCCTCGGGGAGGAAGCGGCCGCGTGGGCGGCTGCCGGACAGCGCGGCCCGCAGACCGGACCGGGGTCGCGGCGGGTCGGCGAGCACCACGTCGAGCAGGTCGGTACGGGTCGCGCACACCGTCGCCCACACCACCGGGATCGCCACCGCCGTCGGGTCGGTGGCCAGCACCTCGGCGACCCGCTCCCCGCGATGGCGCGGATTCTCGAGCCACAGCTCGATCGCCCGCCGGGCCGTCGACTCCGGCACGCCCGGCTCGATGCACCGGCGCAGCAACTCCTGCAGACCCGGCACGTCCCCGGCCCGCCGCCCGAAGGCCCTGGTCAGCGCGAACAGGTCAGCCGGCGCGCCCCTCCGCAACGCCGCCTCGAGGTCCGGCCGCAGCCGCTCGAAGACCAGCGTCTCCTGTCCGTGCCGCAGCTCCAGCGGCGACGCGAGCACGCTGCCGCGCAACCGCTGACAGGCGAACAGCGCCCAGTCCACCAGCTCCGGCACGCCCGGCTGGTGGCGCAGCACCTCCCCGGCGAGCCGGCCCACCGACCGGCGGGTGTCCTCGGAGGCGTCGGCGGCCTCGGCCACGTCGGTGACGATCCGGGTCAGGCCGGGCACACTCGCGGGGGTGACCAGCCGGCCGGCCCGGACCAGGGCGCGCAGCGCGGACGCCCGTACCGGATCCTGCTCGTTGCGCAGCCGCCCCATCCGCTCGATCACCTCGGCCACCGGCACGGTCTCCCGGCTCCGGACCGCCGCCGCGACCAGCAGGGACCAGCCGAGGCTCCGGGTGCCCGCGTCGGCGGCCCGGATCGCCGGCTCCAGCGCCGCGGACGCCTCCGGCCAGGCCAGGTAGGTGCTCCACCGGTAGACGTTCACCTCCTGCTCGCCGGTCGCCGGCAGGCTCAGCACCCGGGTCGCCTCGCGGATCCGGACCGCGGCCGGCAGCACGTCCATGACCTGCGTCGACGGCGTCCGGGCGGCGGTGTCCATGTCGGCCAGCACGTGGTCGTGGAACGCGCCGCGGCGGGCCGGCGGCAGCGCGGCCAGCAGCTTCGGGAACATGCGCGGGTCGTCGCGGAACACCCGGCCGATCGGCACGAGAAGCTCGTCGGGCAGCGCGGCGAGGCGGCGCAGCAGTCCCGGCGGGAGCGTCTGGCGACGCAGCCAGGCGGTGCGGCCGGGTGCGGTGAGCAGGCGGGCGAGGCGTTGCGGGTCGATTCTCCGGTACGCCGTGAGCGCGCCCGGCAGCGCATCCTCCGGGGCGTACCGCTCCAGCATCTCGAGCGCGGCCGCCGGATCGCCGGTGAGGATCGGCGCGGCCGCCCGGTGCCAGAGCCACGCCCGGTGCTCGGGCGGCGTCTCGTCGAAGCGGCGGCGCAGATGATCCCGTACCAGATCAGGGTGTTCGTAGGACAGAGCGGTCAGGTTGACCGCGTGCTCCAGGCCGGGCAGCAGGGCCCGGACCGTCTCCGCCGAACAGACCGGCAGCAGCGCCGCCGCCTCGCCCGGCCCGTGATGCTCCAGGACCTCGTGGACAAGCGCGTCCGCGACGCCGGGTCTCCGCAGGCGGCGCACCTTGCGGTAGATCAGCCGGCGGTCCGCGGCCGCCAGGTCGTCCTGCCGCCCGCCCAGCACCCCGGCCCGCAGCGCGGCGGTGTACGCGGCGGCCCGCAACGACGGCAGCGGGTCCCGGGTGGCCGCCTCGATGCCCGCGGCGTCCTGGGCCGCCATCGCCGCGATCAGCGCGACATGCCGTTCGTAGGGCCCGTGTCGCCGCAGGTCGGCGCAGACCTCGGCCCGGTCCGCGGCGCCGCGCGCCCAGGCGGCGATGTGGCGCATCCGCGGCCGGTGGGCCAGCGGTTCCAGCACGGCGAGAAGGTCCCGGGTCGTTTCGATCACCACCGCATTGTGCCCCGGCTCCCGGTCACCCCGGCGTGTGGATTTCGGGCGCTATGCGCGGCCGAAATCCACACGCTTGCGGAGGGTCAGACGGTGACCCGGTCGCGGATGGCGTGGCCGACCTCGGCGCGCAGCGCCGCGAACGCGGGCAACCCCCGCAGCTCGTCGGCGGTGATGCCGGTACGGGGCAGGTCGATGCGCAGGTCCAGGGCGATCCGGCCGGGCCGGGGCGTGAGGACCACGACCCGGCTGCCGAGAAAGACCGCCTCGTCGACGCTGTGCGTGACGAACACGCTGGTCCGCCCGGTGGAGGCGCTGACCTGCCGCAGGTCGTCCTGGAGTTTCTCGCGGGTCAGCGCGTCCAGGGCGGCGAACGGCTCGTCGAGCAGCAGCAGCGGGTTCTCGACCGCGAGGGCGCGGGCGATGGCGACGCGCTGCTGCTGGCCGCCGGAGATCTGCCAGGTACGGCGTTTCGCCACGTCGTGCAGGCCGACCCGGGCGAGCAGCTCGTCCACCCGGGCCGGGGAGGCGTCCAGGCCCGCGTACTTGAGAGCGAGCGCCACGTTCCCGCCGACGGTCTTCCACGGGAACAGCCGGGGCTGCTGGAAGACCAGTCCGGCGCCGCGGCCGGGCTCCGGAGCCGTCCCATCGGTGTGGACGGTCCCGGTGGTGGGCTGCTCGAACCCGGCGATCAGCCGGAGCAGTGTGCTCTTGCCGCAGCCGGACGCGCCGACCAGGACCAGGAACTCGCCCTGCGGAACGGTCAGATCGATCGGCCCGACCGCGGTGACGTCGCCGTACGAGTGCGCGACGCCGTCGATCCGGATGGCGTCAGCCGAGGACACCGGGAAGCCCCTTGACGTAGATGGCCTTCCGCACGTCGGCCAGCGCCGGCACGGCGTCGATCTTCTGCTGGGACTTGAGGAACTCGGCGGCGCTGAGCAGGTTGTCGGCGAGCTTGCCGGGCGCGCCCTCGGTGCCCAGCCACTCCGGCGAGGACAGGTCGGCCGGCTTGAGGAAGACGCCCTGGGCGAGCTGCGCCTTGGCGTCGCCGGCGGAGATGTTGAGTTCGGCGCCGACCGCCTTGGCCGCGGCGTCCGGGTCGCTCGCGATGATGTGCAGCGCCTCGGCCTCGACCTTGCGCCACGCGTCGACGGCGTCCGGGTGGGCCTCGGCGAACGCGGTGGAGACGACGCCCAGGTCGAGGGTCGGCTTGCCGCCGGCGGCCAGTTCCCGGCTGGTGATCAGGACCTTGCCGGTCTTCTTCAGCTCGTCCAGCGACGGGAGCCAGCTGTACGCGGCGTCGATGTCACCGCGGGTCCAGGCCGCCAGGATGTCCTGCGGCTCCAGGTCGACGATGGTCAGCTCGGACTCCTTGACGCCGGCCTTGTCGAGCGCGGCGAGGAGGCTGTAGTGGGCGGTCGACGCGAACGGGGTGGCGACCTTCTTGCCCTTCAGCGACGCCACGTCGGTGACGTTGCTGCCGTTGCGGGCCACCAGGGCCTCGTTGTCGCCGGCCACGTCCAGCACGAACGCGACCTGGTACGGGATGTTCAGCGGCGCGGACAGCCCGCGGGCGACCGGGCTGGAGCCGATCGCGGCGATGTCGACGCTCTTGGCCACGAACGCGGTGTTGATGCTGGCGCCGGAGTCGAACTTGGTCCAGGTGATCTTGTAGCCGGGCAGCGCCTTCTCCAGCAGACCCTGGTTCTTGACGATCAGGTCGCCGGACGGGAACGCCTGATAGGCCAGGCGGATGGTCTTCTGCTCCGGGTTCGGTCCGCCGCTGGCGGCGCCGCTACCGCAGGCGGTGAGAGCCCCGGCGAGCGCGACGGAGATGACGGTGGCGAGCAGTTTCTTCAACGGGGGTCCTTAACTGTTCAGGCTGAAATTATTCGACAGGGTGGTCAGGCGCGGCCGCGCCACGGGATCAGCTTGTTCTCCGCGGTCAGCAGCAGCGCGTCGATGAGCAGCCCGGACAGCCCGATGGCGAACAGGCCGAGCACGACCACGTCGGTCTGCGAGTAGCGCTGGGCGTCGCGGATCATCCCGCCGATGCCCGGGACGCCGTTGATGGTCTCGGCGGCGACCACCGAGGAGTACGCGACCCCGACCGCCAGCCGGACACCGGTGAAGATCTCCGGCAGGGCGTTCGGCAGCACCACGTCCCGGATGCCCTGCCGGTGTCCGGCGCCGAGCGCGTGGGCCGCCTCGACCAGGTGGGTGGGGGCGTTGTGGACGGCGGCGGCGGTGGCGACCGCGACGGGCGGCAGCGCGGCGATGGCGAGCAGCCACAGCTTCGGGGTCTCGTCGATGCCGAACCAGATGATGAACAGGCTGAAGTAGGCCAGCGGCGGGAGCGCGCGGACGAACGTGATGACCGGTTCGGCGACCACCCGCAGCCAGCTCACGGTGCCCAGCAGCACGCCGATGAGCAGGCCGCCGGCGATGCCGATGGCGGAGCCGACGACGATGCGCCGGAGGCTGACGCCGAGGTGTTCGATGAGCAGGTGGCCGCTGTATCCGCGTACCCCGTCGTGGGTCGTCGAGGTGGTGATCAGCTGGTCCCAGACCGCGCCGGGCGACGGGATGAAGGTGGGGTTGCGCATGACGCGTGCGGTGATCTCCCACAGCACGTAGAGCACGACGAGCGCGAGGAACCGCAGGGCGAGCCGGCGGCGCAGGCCGCCGCCGGGCGCGAGCGCCGCGGGACGGCCGGCCGCGGGGTTCACGGCCTGCGCGGCCGGCGGCGCGGGGGCGACGGAGGTGGTCAAAGGAAACTCCAGGCAGGGGTACGCGATGAATGCCCGGTATTCCTATCGCATCTATGGAGTTACTGGCAATACCCGTCCCACGCGCAACGACGTTCGCCGGCTACTTCCTGGTGTCCCGGTTGGCGCCGCGAGCGGCACTTCGCCCGCGGCGCGGTCCGCACCCTGCCGCCCACCCCGTTCCAGCGACTGAAGGCGGCGTTCCGCAGATGATCGAGATCTCCGGCGTGCACAAGTCGTTCGGCCCGGTCGAGGTGCTCAAGGGCGTCGACCTGACCGCGGAGGCCGGCACCGTCACGGTGGTCCTCGGCCCGTCCGGCTCCGGCAAGTCCACCCTGTTGCGGTGCGTCAACCACCTGGAGAAGGTGAACCGCGGCACGGTCCGGGTGGACGGCGAGCTGAGCGAGCGGCAGATCCTCAAGCAGCGGATCGGGATCGGTTTCGTCTTCCAGAACCTCAACCTCCTCCCCCACCTCACCGCCCTGCAGAACGGCGGCAAGTACCAGCTCGGCGCGTCGAACATCACGGTCACCGAGGAGCGCAAGCAGAAGTACGACTTCGTCACCTACCGCCTGGACAACCTGGCGTGGCCGGCGAAGCAGGGGTACGGCGAGCAGGTCACCAAGCCGGAGGACATCGCCGGTAAGGAGTCGATCGGCTTCGAGCTGCGCAGACGTACCGACTTCACCCAGTACCGCCGCCTCTGACCAGCGTGTGAAGTTCGGGCGCGCATGATGGCCGAACCCAACACACACCCCACCGTGTCGAGTTCGGGCGCGCATGACGGCCGAACTCGCCACACGGGGAGTCAGTCGGGGACCTCGGCGAAGTCGTCGGCATCGGAGGGTTCGGGTTCCGGGGCGGGCAGGGGACGCGGCCCGGCGAACTCGGCGAGGTGGTGCCGCAACGACTGGGCGGCCGGGCCCAGCGGCCGGTCCTTGTGGTGCACGACGCCGATCGGCGGGTGCGGCGGCGGCGGATGCAGCTGCCGGATCTCCACCTCGGACCCGCACGGCGCCTGGGCCGCCGACCGGGGCAGCAGGCCGACCCCGAGCCCGGCGGCGACCAGTTCCCGTACCCCCGCCGGGCCGTCGGTCTCGAACTGCACCCGCGCGGTGAACCCCGCCGACCGGGCCGCGTCGTCGAGGATCCAGCGCAGCCCACTGCCTCGAGGCAGGCTCACGAACGGCTCGTCACGTGCCTCGGCCAGGGTCAGCCGGCCCACCCGGGTGAGCGGGTGCCCCACCGGCAGGGCCAGCGACAGGTATTCGTCGACCAGCGGCAGCGCCTCGAACCGGACCGGCAGGTCGGCGTGCAGCGGCCCGACGACCAGGTCCAGTTCGCCGCCGTCGAGCGCGCCGAGCAGCCCGGTGATCAGCCCGGACCGTTGCCGCAGCGCGATCTTCGGGAACTGCTCGCGGAACCGGGCGAGCGCCCGCGGCAGGTCGTAGGCGCCGAGCACCGCCGTCACCCCGACGGTCACCCGGCCGCTGACCACGGCGTTGATCTCGTTCATCTCGGCGCGGGCGCCGTCGAGTTCGGCGAGGATCCGCCGGGCCCGCGCCACGAACATCTCCCCGGCCGGGGTCAGCGCCACCTTGCGGGTGGTCCGCGCGAACAGCGTCACCCCGAGTTCGATCTCCAGGGCCCGGATCTGCGCCGACACCGCCGACTGCGCGACGTGCAGCCGCTCGGCGGCGCGGGTGAACCCCCCGTAGCGCGCCACCGCCTCGACATAGCTGAGCTGCCGCAACTCCACCCTGCGATGGTGCTCGCCCGGCCACCACCCCACACCCTTCAACCCCAAAATCACCTTAAAGAGGTATTTGTACGGTCGCCACGTCCGGTTCCGTGAGGCTGCCCAGAACGACCGTTCCGTCCTGGGCGGCGGCCGCGGTGACGAAGCCGTACGACCCGTCGGCGGCCCGCAGGTCGTGCACCCGCGTGCCGTCCAGGGTGAACGCCATGACCCACGCGATCGGGACGGCTTTCGGCCGGACCGCCTCGGGCAGGTTCCACACCAGTGTCCGCAGCGCGCCGGGCAGTGGCAGCAGCCGGTCCAGCAGCGCGTTGCGGGGCGCCGCGATCCCCACCCAGAGCAGCCCGTCCCCGCCCAGCGACATGTTGTCGGGGAATCCGGCCAGGTTGGAGATCAGGATCTCCGCGGTCCCGGCTCGCGGGCCGGTCAGCCAGTACCGCTGGATCCGGTACCCGGCCGTCTCCGCGACCAGCAGATGCGACCCGTCCGGCGCGAGCACGAGCCCGTTGGCGAACTTGAGCCCGTCCAGCAGCGTGGCGACCGTCCCGTCCGGGTCCCGGCGCAGCAGCCGGCCGGTGCACGAGTGCTCGAACAGATCGCCGAGGTGCTCGTCGAGGCTCCATTCGGTCGTCGAGGTGGTGAACCAGATCGTCCCGTCGGCGGCCTCCACCACGTTGCTGGCGAACGTCACCTCCGCCAGCACCTCGACCGTCCCGTCCGGATCGACCCGGAGCAGCCCCCGGTCGTGGTCGCAGACGAGCAGCCCGCCGTCGTCCCGTGGGTGCAGCCCCAGCGGCCGCCCGCCGGTGTCGGCGAGCACGGCCCGTTCGCCGGTGACCGGGTCGATCCGTACGATCCGCCCGTCGCCGAGCCCGCAGACGATCCGCCCGTCGTGGCCGAACACCACGTCCTCGGGTCCTCGCCCGCCGGTCGCCAGCCGCCCCGCGACCCGCAGCGTGCCGGTCGCCCCGGGGTCGGCGAGACGCGGCGGCCTCCAGCGGCGCGGGCGGAGACGGCGGCGGGTCATGCGGACCTCCATCGGGGGCGGCAGATGTGTGCCGCCCCCGATCATGCCCGATGAATCGACGTCAGGCGTTCCACTCCTTGGCGAGGAGTTCGTAGGAGCGGACCCGGTCGGCGTGGTCGTGGGCGATCGTGGTGATCAGCAGCTCGTCGGCGCCGGTGACGCGCTGCAGGATGCGCAGCTGGGCGGCGACCTTCTGCGGTGAGCCGGCGAACTGGGTGGCGACCCGGTCGGCGACCAGGTCACGGGCGTGGTCGGTCCACGCGAACGACGCGGCTTCCTCGAAGCTCGGGAACGGGACGGCGCCGAGGCCGGTACGGATGCTGTGGACCCAGACGGCGAACGGTTGCGCCAGCCGCCGGGCGGTCTCGTCGTCCTCGGCGACGAGCACGTCGGCGGAGACCATCAGGCGCGGCTCGGGGTTGGCCGCGGACGGCACGAACGACTCCCGGTACGCCGCGACGGCTTCCAGGATCTTCGCCGGGGCGACGTGGTAGTTCGCCGCGAACGGCAGGCCCCGCGCGCCCGCGGTCCGGGCGCTCTCCCCGCCGGAGCTGCCGAGCAGCCACACGTCCAGGTCGGCGCCGGCGCCGGGGGTGGCCACGACCTCGTTGCCCTCGTCGTCGGTGACCGGCCCGGCGAGCAGCGCGAAGATCTGGTCGAGGACGTCGGTGAGGCCGAGCGGTTCGGCGCCGGGCTGGGTGAGGAAGCTGCCGGCCAGCTGGGCCCGTCTGGAGGCGAAGATCGGCGCCCAGGAGAACGGCTTCGGGATCAGCAGGCCGTCGACGACCCGTTCCTCCTGCGGTTCCGCGTGCTTGGCGGCCTCCCGGATCGCCTCCTTCCTGGCCTGCCCGGAGCGGCCCAGCCCGAGGTCGAACCGGCCCGGATACAGCGCGTCGAGCAGCCCGAACTGTTCCACGACGGACAGCGCGGTCTGGAAGCCGGTCTGCACCGCCCCGGAGCCGAGCCGGATGTGGTCGGTGACGGCGGCGATCTGGCCGAGCAGCAGCGCCGGCTGCGAGCTGGCGACGCCGGGGGTGAAGTGGTGTTCGGCCACCCAGTAGCGGTGGTAGCCGAACTGCTCGGCCCGCCGCGCCAGATCGAGGGTGCGGCGCAGCGCGTCGCGGACGTCACCGCCGGAGACCAGCGGGGAGAGGTCCAGGACGGAGAGGGGTACGGACATGGCTACCGCCCTTTCAATCGGCGTGACGCGGGGGCGATGTGGCTGGCGAACAGTTCCAGGCCGGCCCGGTTCTGTTTCTCGGTGAGTCCTTCGGTGTCGGCGCTGAGGTGGGTGATCTCGTGCCTGAACCGCTCGTGGTAGCGGTGCACCTTGTCGATGAGCTGCTGCGGACTGCCGACCAGCAGCAGGAACCTCATGCCGGCCCGAGTCCCAGGTTCCCGCGCAGGGTGGTTTCGGAATACCCGGTCCGGAACACCCCGCGTTCCTGCAGCAGCGGGACCACCTGGTCCACGAAGTCGTCGAGCCCGGCCGGGGTCAGGTGCGAGACGAGGATGAAGCCGTCGCAGGCATCGGTCTGGACGTAATCGTTCAGTTGCTCGGCGACCCGCGCCGGGGTGCCGATGAAGTTCTGCCGCCCGGTCACCTCGATGATCAGGTCGCGGATCGACAGGTTCTTCGCCTCGGCCCGGGCCCGCCATTCGCGGGCGGTCGCCAGCCGGTCCGGGTACATCCCGGCCCGGCCCTTGATGATCGTGTCGTCCTCGTCGAGGACCGGGTCGATGTCCGGCAGCGGCCCTTCCGCGTCGTAGCCGGACAGGTCGGTGTTCCACAGCTGTTCCAGCAGCAGGATCGCGGTCTGCGGGCTGACCTGCTGGCGGCGGATGTGGTGCGCCTTCTCCTGGGCGTCGGCGTCGCTGTCGCCGAGCACAGAGGACACCCCCGGGATGATCTTCAGGTCGTCCGCGGCGCGGCCGTACTTCGCGAGCCGGTCCTTGACGTCGCGGTAGAAGATCCGGGCGTCGTCGAGCTGGTGGTGCCGGGAGAAGATCGCGTCGGAGTGCCGGGCGGCCAGCTCACGGCCGCCGTCGGAGTCGCCGGCCTGCAGGATCACCGGGTGGCCCTGCGGGCTGCGCGGCACCCCGAACCGGCCCTTGATGTCGAACTGGCTGTTCCTGATCGCGAACTCGCCGCCGTCGGTGTCCCACAGCGCCCGGGCGGTCTCGATGAACTCCCCGGCGCGGACGTAGCGGTCCGCATGGTCGAGGAACCCGCCGCGGCGGAAGTTCTCGCCGAAGAACGCGCCCGGCGAGGTGACCACGTTCCACGCGGCCCGGCCGCCGGACAGGTGGTCGAGGGTGGCCAGCTGCCGGGCCAGCTCGTACGGCTCGTGATAGGTCGCGTTGAGGGTGCCGGCCAGCCCGAGATGTGTGGTGACGGCGGCGAGGGCGCTGAGCACGGTCAGCGTGTCGGGGCGGCCGACCACGTCCAGGTCGTGGATGAGCCCGCGCTGCTCGCGCAGCCGCAGCCCTTCGGCGAGGAAGAAGAAGTCGAACTTCCCGCGTTCGGCGGTCTTCGCCAGATATTCGAAGGAGTCGAAGTCGATCTGGCTGCCGGCGCGCGGGTCGCTCCAGACGGTGGTGTTGTTCACGCCGGGGAAGTGCGCGGCGAGGATGATCTGCTTAGGCACGGCCGGCCTCCTGGTAACGGTTGACGGCGACCGGCAGGCCCAGCCGCTCTCGCAGCGTCGTCCTCGCCGACGGCTGGAACAGGCCGCGGCGCCGCAACTCGGGCACCACCTCGGCGGTGACCCGGGCGACGTCGTCGGCCAGCAACCGGACCCCGTCGATGCCGGTGGCGGCCCACGTCTCCTGAAGGTGGTCCGCGAGCTGGGCTGCCGGGCCTGCCACGGGGACGTCCACGAAGACCCTCCGCTCCGGGGCGATGCTCCGGATGATCGCGCCGGCGTCGTCCGGGCGGACGAAGAAGACGTCGGCGTCGAGGCGTTCCCACACCTCGGGGCCGTGCGCGAGGGCGGTGACGACCGGCTGGCCCTGCGGCGGCCGGGGCACGATCGACGGGCCCTTGACCGAGAAGTACGGCCCGGCGAAGTCGATGTAGTGCAGCTTCTCCCGGTCGATGAACCGGCCGGTGGCGACGTCCTTGATGATCGCGCCGTCCTCCCAGCTGTCCCAGAGCCGCCGCACCACCTCGATCGCGTCGGACGCCTCGGCCAGCGCGTCGCCGGTGTCGAGGGGTCCGCGACGGCCGAGCAGCGCCGCCTCGGCCGGGTCGTGCGACACCCGCGCCTGCCAGCCGGCCCGCCCCCTGCTGACGTGGTCGAGGGTGGCCAGGGCGGTGGACAGATGGAACGGCTCGGTGTGGGTCGTGGTCGCGACCGGGACGAGGCCGATGTGCCGGGTGAGCGGGGCGAGCCGGGCCGCGAGCAGCACCGCGTCCGGCCCGCGCCGCCCGAACGTGTCGTCGAACGTGACGAAGTCCAGCCCCGCCTCGTCCGCCTGCCGGACCTGCGGGATCCAGTGGCCGGCGTCGAAGGAGTCGCCGGAGAACGCGACCGCCAGGTGCAATGTCATGAGGCAACCTCCAGAGTGGGCACGGCGGCGAGCAGCGCCCGGGTGTACTCGTGCCCGGCGTGGTCGAACACGGCCTCGACCGGTCCCTGCTCCACCACCCGGCCGTCGTGCATGACCAGGACCCGGTCCGCGAGGTCACGGATCACGCCGAGGTCGTGGGAGATGAACAGCAGGGCGGTGCCGTCGTCCTCGCGGATCCGCGCGAGCAGGTCCAGGACCTGTGCCTGCACCGACACGTCGAGGGCGGACACCGGCTCGTCGCAGATGATCAGACTCGGTCGCGGCGCGATGGCGCGGGCCACGGCGACCCGCTGCCGCTGCCCGCCGGACAGCTGCCGCGGGTACCGGTCCAGCACGTCGGCGCCGAGACCGACGCGTTCCAGGATCGGTTCCGGTGACTCGCCGGCGTTCAGGGCCTCGCCGAGGATGCGGCGCACGGTCCAGCGCGGGTCGAACGCCGACAGCGGGTCCTGGGCGATCAGCTGGAGACGGCGGCGGATCGGGCGGCGGGCACGTTCCGGCACGCCGCTGAAGTCGCGGCCCTCGAACCGGACGTGCCCCGACGTGGCCTCGGCCAGCCCGAACATCAGCTGCGCGACGGTGGTCTTGCCGGACCCGGACTCGCCGACCAGCCCGACGATCTCGCCCCGGCGGATGGTGAGAGCGAAGTCCTTGACGACGGTGCGGTCGCCGTACACCTTGCGCAAGGCGGTGGCCTCGGCGACGACGTCGCCGGGCGCGACGGTGGTGGCGCGCCGTTTCCCGCTCGCGGCCGCGACCAGTTCCCTGGTGTACGGGTGACCCGTCCCGGTCAGGATCGTGCGGGTGCTGCCGGACTCGGCGATCCGCCCGTCCTTCATCACCAGCACCCGGTCGGCGAGTTTCGACACGACCGCCAGGTCGTGGCTGATCAGCAGCAGGGTCTCCCCGGCCTCGTTGCGTTCGGCGAGCAGCCGCAGGATCTGCGCCTGCACTGTCGCGTCGAGGGCGGTGGTCGGTTCGTCGGCGATGAGCAGCCGGGGCCCGCCGGCGATGGCGGAGGCGATCAGTGCCCGCTGCCGCAGCCCGCCGGACAGCTGATGCGGGTACTGCCGGGCGCGCCGTTCCGGTTCCGGCACGTGCACGCCGGTGAGCAACTGCCGGATCCGTTGCGGCCGGTCCCGCCGGTCACCGATGTCGTGGACCCGCAGCACCTCGCCGATCTCGGCGCCGACGGTGCGCAGCGGGTCGAGCGAGACCAGCGCGTCCTGCAGGATGAGCCCGGCGAATCTTCCGCGCAGCCGCCGCCAGTCCCGGGCCGCGAACGCGCGCACGTCGTGGCCGTCGACGGTGAACGTGTCCGCTTCGACGTGCGCTTTCGGACCGGCCAGTCCGGCCAGGCTGCGGGCGGTGACGCTCTTGCCGGAGCCGCTCTCCCCGACGAGGGCGACGCATTCGCCCTCGTCGATCTCGAAGCTGACCCCGCGGACGGCCTCCACCCGCTTCTTCCCCAGCTGGAAGGTCACCCGCAGGTTCTCGACTTCGATCACTGTGCCAACCTCCAGTGCTCTCGCGGCCCTTGCTCCGCTGCGGTGCACTCGATCACTGGTGCCGCCCTTCGAACCGGGCTTGCAGATGCCGCCCGATCACGGTGAGAGAGATGACGGTGGCGGTCACGGCGGCGCCGGGCAGCACCGCCGCCCACCACGCGATGTGCAGGTAGCCGCGGCCTTCGGAGAGCATCGCGCCCCACTCCGGCGACGGCGGCTGCGGTCCGAGCCCGAGGAAGCTGAGACCGGCCGCGACGAGGATCGCCTCGCCGAGCCCGATGACCGCCAGGACCGGGATCGGGCCGAGCACGTTCGGCAGGACGTGCCGCAGCACCAGCCGGCCCCGGGACGCGCCGAACGCGACGGCCTGGGTGACGTACGGCGCCTGCCGCACCACCAGGGTCTGTCCGCGCACCACCCGGGCGTAGTGCGGCAGGGTGGCGATGCCGATCGCCACGATCAGGCTGGTGGTGCCGGTCCCGGCGACCGCGATGAACAGCAGCGCGAGCAGCACCAGCGGGAACGCGGCGAGAGCGTCGAAGCCACGGCTGATCACCTCGTCGGCGTACTTGTGGGTGAGCCCGGCGAGCAGCCCGAGCAGGATGCCGGCGCCGACCGCGATGACGGTGGCGGCCACTCCGATGCTCAGCGAGTGCCGGGCGCCGTGCACGACCCGGTCGAACACGTCCCGGCCGAGCTGGTCGGTGCCGAACCAGTGCTGCGCCGACGGTCCTTCCAGGACGTGCAGCGGGTCGGCGGCGAGCGGGTCACCGGCGAACAGTGACGGCCACAGCACGGCGGTCAGGGTCAGGGCCAGGACGACTGTCGCGGCGGCGACGCCGGGCCGGGGCCGTCGCAGGGTCAGCCGGTGGGCCACCGGGCGGGGCAGGGCGAGGGTCACGTGTCGCTCAGCTCCTTCGCAGACGCGGGTCGATGAGCAGGTAGGCGAGGTCGGCCAGGGTGCTGATGACGACGAAGGCGACGGCGGCGAGCACGACCACGGCGAGCACCACCGGCATGTCGCCGTTGCCGACGGCCTGCAGGGTGACCTGACCCAGCCCGGGCCGGCCGAACACCTGCTCGATGATCACCACGCTGCCGAACAGGACGCCGATGAACCAGCCGAGCATGGTGACCACCGGCATCAGGGCGTGCCGCAGCGCGTGCCGGATCAGGACCGCTCGTTCCCGCAGGCCCCGGGCCCGGGCGGTGACCGCGAACGGCTCGTCCAGGGCCCGGTCCAGTCCGTCGCGCAGGACCTGGGCGAGCACCCCGGCGATCGGGAGTCCGAGAGTGATCGCCGGCAGCACCAGCGCCGCCCAGCCCCGGTCGCCGGAGACCGGGAACATCCCGAACCGGAACGAGAACACGCTGAGCAGCACGATCCCGATCAGGAACGGCGGGGTGGAGACGAGGACCAGCTCGGCGGTGGAGCTGACCCGCCGCGCCCAGCGGTGCCGGGTGGTGACGGCCAGGACGACCGCCAGCACCATGCCGAACACGGCGGCCGCGACGGCGAGTTTCAGCGACGGGAGGATCTGGTCGCCGATCACCTCACTGACCGGGCGCTGCAGCAGGTAGGAGCGGCCCAGGTCACCCTGGGCGGCCCGCCACAGGTAGTCGAGGTACTGCACGATCTCGGGCCGGTCCAGGTTCCACTCGGCGATGATCTCGGCGCGGATCTGCGGGGTGTCGGCGCCGTCACCGATGATCGCGTCGACGATGTCGCCGGGGGCGGCCAGCAGCGCGAGGTACGCCGCCGTGGCCGCCGCCCACAGCACGACCACGCCGGTGACGACGCGCCGCGTGACCGCCCTGATCACTTGCCGACCCAGACGTTGTACGCGCTGCCCGGCACCCCGGCGGTCGGCTCGAAACCGACCCCGCCGACGGTGTTGCCGAACGCGATCTGGTCGGCCGGGGCGTACAGCGGCAGGATCAGCGCCTGGTCGGTGATGACGAGCTTCTGCGCCTGCTGGTACGCGGCCAGCCGTTTCGCCTGATCGGTGCTCGCCTGTCCCTGGTCGAGGAGCTTGTCCAGGCCGGCGTCCTTGAACCCGGTCCGGTTGATCGACCCGTTGGAGCTGAGCAGCAGGTTGAGGGCGGCGCCGGCGTCGGTGTCGGCGCGGGAGTTCTCGAACACCTCGTACTCGCCGTCGGTGAGGGCCTTGGCGGCGGTGCCCTGGTCGGCGAGGGTCACGTTCAGGTCGATGCCGGCGCTCTGCTTGACCTGCGCCTGCACGGCCTGGGCGAGCACGTCCCGGCGGTCCCGCACGAACGGGGCGGACTGCACCAGGCGTACCGTCAGGCGTTTGCCGTCCTTGGCCCGGAAGCCGTCGGCGTCCCGCGCCGTCCAGCCCGCCTCGTCCAGCAGCTTGTTCGCCTTGGCGGCGTCGCCGCCGTACGTCTTCTCCAGGCTCTTGTCGTAGAACGGGCTGGTCGGCCCGATCACGCTCCACGCCCGGGTGGCGCTGCCCCGGTAGACGCCGGTGAGCACCGCGTCCACGTCGACGGCCTCCCGGAACGCCTGCCGCACCTTGAGGTCGTCGAACGGCGCCCGCGCGGTGTTGAAGTAGTAGGAGAACGCCGAGCCGGAGTTCAGCCCGCGGTTGAGGGTGAGCTGCTTGTTCGCGGTGATCAGCGCTTCGTCGGTGGCCGGCACGCCCTCGATCACCTGGACCTGGCCGGAGGTCAGCGCGCCCACGCGCACCGACGACTCCTTCAGGAACCGGTAGGTGACCTCGTCCAGATAGGCCGGCCCGGAGTGCCCCGCGGTGGCGGGCGCCCAGTTGTACGCCGGGTTCCGCTTGAAGTGGACCTCCTGGCCGGCGGTGTATCGGTCGAGGATGAACGGGCCGGTCCCGGCCAGGTCCGGACCGCCCGCCTTGAGGTTCTTGGCCTCCTTCATCGACTTCGGCGACACCTGCGCGCCCTGCGGCGACGACAGGAAGTCCAGCAGCAGCACGTCCGGCTGCTTGAGCTTGAAGACGACGGTCGACGCGCCGGTGGCCTCGACGGACTCCAGGTTGCGCAACTGCACGGCCAGGACCTGCGGGTTGTAGCCCTCGACCCGGAACTGCTCGACGTTCGCCTTCACGGCCGCCGCGTCGAACTTCGTGCCGTCACTGAACGTGACGTCCGTACGCAAGGTGAAGGTGTAGGTCTTCCCATCGGGTGAGACCTCGTAGCCGGTGGCCAGCCAGGGCACGTAACCGCCCTGGGTGTCGTGGGTGAGCAGGGCCTCGAACGCGTTCCACACCAGCAGGCGGGCCTTCGCCTGGGCGTACTGATGCGGGTTGAAGGTGATCGGCTCGGTCTCGACGGCCCAGGTCAGCGACCCGCCGCGGACCGGCTGACCGGCATCGGCGGCTCCCGTTGTCCCGGACGAACAGGCGGCGGTGAGGGCGAGAGCGAGAGCCAGGACGGCGGCGGCGGCGGGTCGGGTACGGCGCATGAGTGGTTCCTCCTCTCCACCTTTCCTATAGTTCCGATAGGAAATTGGCAAGAGGCTATGACTTCCGCCACCCACATTCGCGGCCGGCCCGATGAACCATCCCGGCCCGCGCGACGTTCCTCATGACGTGCAGCCGACAGACCTCGCCGACCAGCCGCAGGACCCGTCTTCGCAGCCGGCGGACGAAACACCGCCCGAGGCCGAGGTCTCCGGCGAAGAGAAGACCCCGGGCCGGGTACGCCGTTTCCTGCGCTCCCGGTGGACCTCGTACAGTCTCACCGCCCTGGCCTGCGTGCTGGTCTACGTCGCCCTGCTCTGGCCGAACGTGCTGCGCCGCCTCACCCTCGGCAACTTCGCCCGCATCCCGATCGAGTTCGCCGCCGGCATCCTGGTGATGGCCCTGCTGCCGCGCCGCCCCCGCCTCGTGCTCGGCACTGTCCTCGGCGCCGGCCTGGGCTGGCTGCTGATCCAGAAGAGCCTCGACATGGGCTGGTTCAAGACCCTGGCCCGCCCGTTCGACATGGTCCTCGACTGGGAACTGTTCGACGACACGTACAGCTACATCCGCGACTCCTACGGCCAGGCCGGCGCGTACGGCGCCGCCGCCGGGCTGGTCCTCGGCGGGCTCGCCGTGATGGCCCTGATGGCCTGGGCCGTGCTGCGGATGTCGGACATGCTGGCCCGGCACCGCCGCCGCTCGATGCTCGCCTCCGCCGGCGTGGCAGCGGCCTGGGTACTCACCTTCGCCCTCGGCGTCCAGGTCGTCCCGACCGTCCCGGTCGCCGCCCGCACCTCGGCCACCTACGCCTACGACCGGGCCCGGCAGGCCGCCATCGGCGTCGTCAACAAGGCCCGCTTCGCCGACGAGGTGAAGGTCGACGCGTACCAGAACACCCCCCGTGCTCAGCTGGTCAGCGGCTTGAAGGGCAAGGACGTCGTGCTCACGTTCGTGGAGAGTTACGGCCGCAACGCCCTGGAGGCCCCCGAGCTGGCCCCCGGCACGAACGCCGTCCTCGCCGAGGGCGAGACCAAGCTGAAGGAGGCCGGGTTCAGCGCCCGCTCCGGCTGGCTCACCTCCCCGACGTTCGGCGGCAACAGCTGGCTGGCCCACTCCACCCTCCTGTCCGGACTGTGGATCAACAACCAGTACCGGTACCGCAGCCTCACCGCCAGCGACCGGCTCACCCTGACCAGCGCCTTCCGTGACGCCCAGTGGGACACCGTCAGCGTCATGCCGGGCGCCACCCGGGCCTGGCCGGAGGGCAACTTCTACGGCTACAACCGGGTCTGGGACTCCCGCAACCTCGGCTACCAGGGCCCCAAGTTCAGCTGGGCGCAGATGCCCGACCAGTACACGCTCCAGAAGTTCACCGAGCTCGAATACGGCAAGAAGGACCGGCAGCCGCTGATGGTCGAGATGCCGCTGATCTCCAGCCACACCCCGTGGACGCCGATCCCCGACTTCATGGACTGGGACAAGGTCGGCGACGGCTCGGTCTACCGCAGCATCGCCGCCGCCGGCGCGAAGAAGGCCGACATCTGGACCAGCGCCGACAAGGTCCGCACCGCGTACGGCAAGTCCATCGAGTACACCCTCACCACCCTGATCGACTGGGTCCGCGAGTACGGCGACGACGACCTGGTCCTGGTCTTCCTCGGCGACCACCAGCCGGCCAGCGTCGTCACCGGCGACAACGCCAGCCACGACGTCCCGATCACGATCGTCGCCAAGGACCCGGCCGTCCTCGACCGGATCACCTCGTGGAACTGGGCCGACGGCCTCAAACCCACCGCCACCACCCCGGTCTGGCCGATGGACTCCTTCCGCGACCGGTTCTTCCAGGCCTTCGGCACCGCCCCGGGCGCCCACTGACGGGCGCCACCCCTGAACGCGGTGTGCGGCGCGGTCCCGGTCATTTCTGGCGCCGCACACCGCCCTTCTCCGCCAGGTACGCCTGCAACCGCTGATGCCGGAACTGGTAGACCGCCCCGCTGCGCCGCAACACCCCGCGCTCGGCCGCGTCCGCCAGGAACGGCATCAGCCGCCACGGCAGCCGTCCCCGCGCCGCCAGCCACCGCCGCACCACCGCGAACGTGAACCACGACGGCAGCTCGCGGGCGCCGCCCACCATCACCCAGACGATCATCACCGCGAGCCACCCGAACCCGACCCCGAGCCCCAGCGCGACGCGCATCCCACCCGGGATCAGGCCCGCGGCGCCGGCGGCCAGGGTCAGCGCCAGCACCACCAGACCGGCCGCGGCCGGCGGCAACAGCGACGCGACCCGGTCGTCGCGCAACGACCGCTCCGGATCCCACCGCTCGCTGTCCGGCGCGGGCCTGGCCAGCACCGTCGCCAGCGCGAACAGCACACCGCAGAGCAGACCGAAGGCCGCGGCGAAGAGAGCGTCGAGAGCCAGGTCCGGCGCCGACGTCGACGTCATCCCGCCCTCCCAGGCGACGGCAGCGAGACCGAGCAGGTAGGCCGCGGCGGCCTTGTTGCCCGGCGGGATCTCCGGAACCTCCCCCTCGTCCGGCCCGCCCCGGCCCTTCACCCACGACCGCACCACGACGCCCAGCGCCCGCGTCACGGCCCGTAGCTGCGATCGGAGCGTCCAGGCCGCGGCCACGCCCGGCGCGAGCAGCAGGATCACCGGCAGGACCGGGCCGAGCACCGGGCCGGCGCCGGCGAGAACCGGTGGGACGAAACACAACACCCCGGCCCCTGACGTCGCCCAGAACGCCGCTGCCCGGAACCGGACCCGGTGCGGCTCGGCCGGCGGCACCGTGGCCTGGGCGACGATGTTCGCCAGCCCGGCCGCCGTCCAGAGCAGCACCATCAGCGCGATCTGCGGGTTCCTCCACGCGCCGGCCACGACGAGCGGGCCGAACAGGGGCAGGCCCGGCAGCCACACGTGCAACGCCGTGGCGAACCGGGCCACCGGCGTCCGCCGGGTCCCCGACCAGCCCAGCCGCCACCACGCGAGGTCCGTCTCCGCCTGCCGTTCCAGCGTCCGGGCCAGGTGACCCAGCCATTCGCGGACACGATCGGCCCGGTACGGCGCCCGGTCGCGCCGCCGGTCCGGATAGAGCTCGGGCAGGTACCGGCTCAGCAGATGTCCTTCCAGCTCACCGCGTTCGGCCAGCGCGATCATCTCGGCCGGGTCCGAGCCGGCCCGGCGGTACACGGTGCGCGCCAGATAGGCCATCAGCGGCACCGACAACGCCTTCACGAGGGGATCCCCGGGCCGGTCCTGTGCCGCCGCGTGCAGATGCAACTCCACCGGCGCCCATCGCGCCGCGCCCGCCCCTGTCTGCCCCCCGGGCAGGTAGGCGGCCACGTCCCGCGGCGCGAGCGGCTCCAGCGTCACCGCGAACGCGTGCGTGAGCGGCTTCCCGGTGGCCACGACGGTCGCCTCGTACTCCCCGGCCCGGCTCAGCAGCACCACCGGGAGATCGGCCAGCTCGTTGAGGGCGGTGATCGCCTCCGCCCGCTCGCTCTCCGGCATCTCGTCGAGACCGTCCAGCACCGCGACGACGCTGCCGTCGGCGATCATCCGCCCGGCCGTCCGGGCGATGTCCGGCAGGCCGTACCGCACCGCGAGCGACCGGCGCAGCCACTCCTCGAACTCCTCCCGCGAGGGCCGCCAGCCGGCCAGGTCCAGCAGGACCGGCACCGGATCGGCCGGCTGCCGGCCGGTCAGCAGCGCACAGGTGAACAGCACCGCCGCCGACGTCTTGCCGGCGCCCGGCAGCCCGAGCACGACCAGCCGGCGGCGCGGCAGCCGCCGCCACTCCGCGACCAGGTCACCGGCCCGGCCCGACTCCCCCGGCGGCTCCTCGCCCGGCGCGGCCACCGCGGTCAGCAGCACCTGGACCGACCGTTCCGCCTCCCGCCACGTCACCTCCAGCGGATCCTGGGTGAGCAGGCCGCGCCGGGCCGCCTCCCGGGTCCACCGGGTGCGGAGCAGACGGGCCAGCCGCTCCACGTCGTCGTCCGCCGTCCCGCCGGCCGGCTCCGCGTCGCCGCGCGACCAGATCGCGAACAGCAGCGCGGCCACCGCGACGAGCGCGCCGACCAGGCTCGCGCCCTTGTCCAGCAGATCCTGGGACTCCGCCGGGCGGGCCAGGAACCCCACGACCGCCAGCAGGACACCGCCGAGGACCACCGCCGTCCCGAGGAACCGCGACCGTGGATTCATCAGGTTCCTCCGTGGATACTCCGGCCTGACGGCCGGAGAGGAACGGACTCCTGCGGAGCAGGTCAGGGTTAGCCGATTCGCCGTCAAGGCGAACTCGGCGTTCACCCATAGACCGCCCGGAGGATTCGTTCCAAAGGACAAGGGTTCGGCGAACCGGGCCAAGGCCCGGCTCAAGGTCGCCCGCGTCCATGCCCGGATCGCCGACCGGCGCCGCGACACCCTGCACCAACTCACTACTCGACTCGTTCGTGAGAACCAAACAATCGTGATCGAGGACCTGACCGTGCGCAACATGGTCAAGAACCACACCCTGGCCCGCGCCGTCTCCGACGCGGCCTGGACCACCTTCCGTGAGCTGCTGACATACACGGCCGACTGGTACGGCCGGGACCTGGTCGTGATCGACCGCTGGTACCCGTCGTCCAAGCTCTGCTCGCAGTGTGGGCACATCGCTGAGAAGATGCCACGGAACATCCGGACGTGGACCTGCCCCTGCGGGGCGACCCACGACCGCGACGTCAACGCGGCCCGTAACATCTTGGCCGCCGGGCCGGCGGTTGCTGCCTGTGGAGCCGGTGTCAGACCTCAACGGGGTGAGCGCAGCACCGGGCGCAGGGCCTCCAGGACGGCCGGGTTCTCGATGGTCGCCGGGACCGGCTCCTCGCGGCCGTCGGCGATGCCCCGCATGGTGCCGCGCAGGATCTTGCCGGAACGGGTCTTCGGGAGGGCCTCGACCACATCCACGCGGCGCAGCGAGGCGACCGGGCCGATCCGGTCCCGAACCCAGGTGACCAGCTCGGCCGACAACCGGACCGGATCGTCCGCTACGTCCTTGCGCAGCACCACGAGACCGCGCGGCACCTGGCCCTTGAGCAGGTCGCCCACCCCGATCACGGCGCACTCGGCGACGGCCGGGTGGGCGGCCAGCGCCTCCTCCATGGCGCCCGTCGACAGGCGGTGCCCGGCCACGTTGATCACGTCGTCGGTGCGGCCCAGCACGTACAGGTAGCCGTCCGGGTCGAACGCCCCGCCGTCGCCGGTCAGATAGTTGCCCTGGAACGCCGTCAGGTAGGAGCGCACGTACCGCTCGTCGTCGCCCCACAGCGTCGGCAGGCAGCCCGGCGGCAACGGCAGGCCCAGCACGATCGCGCCCTCCTCGCCGGGGGCCACGTCGGCGCCGTCCGGGCCGACGACCCGGACCCGGTAGCCGGGCATCGGCACCGACGGCGACCCGGGCCGGGTGGGCAGCGGCTCCAGGCCGCGCGGGCTCGCCGCGATCGGCCAGCCGGTCTCGGTCTGCCACCAGTTGTCGACCACCGGGACGCCGAGCAGGTTCTGCGCCCACAGGTACGTCGGGGTGTCCAGGCGTTCCCCGGCCAGGAACAGGGTCCGCAGACTGCTCAGGTCGTACGCCGCAAGCAGTTGCCCGTCCGGGTCCTCCTTGCGGATCGCCCGGATCGCGGTCGGCGCGGTGAACATCGCCGCCACCCGGTGCTCGGCGGCGACCCGCCAGAACGCGCCGGCGTCCGGGGTGCCGACCGGTTTGCCCTCGTACAGGATCGTGGTGGCGCCGGTGAGCAGCGGACCGTACACGATGTACGAATGCCCGACCACCCACCCGACGTCCGAGGCGGCCCAGAAGACCTCGCCCGCCCGTACCTCGAAGATGTTCTCCATCGACCACCGCAACGCGACCGCGTGCCCACCGTTGTCACGGACCACGCCCTTGGGCCGGCCGGTCGTCCCCGACGTGTACAGAATGTACAGCGGGTCGGTCGCCGCGACCGGCACGCAGTCCGCCGGATCCACCCCGTCGATAGCGTCCGCCCAGCTCAGGTCCCGGCCGGGCGTCAGCTCCGCGGGCGCTTCCGGGCGCTGCAGGATCACACAGCGCGACGGCTGGTGGGCTGACTCGGCGAGCGCGGCCGCCAGCATCGGCTGGTACGGCACCACCCGGGCCGCCTCGATGCCGCACGAGCTGGCGACGATCACCCGGGGCCGGGCGTCGTCGATCCGCGCCGCCAGCTCCCCCGCGCCGAACCCGCCGAACACCACCGAGTGGACCGCGCCGAGCCGCGCGCAGGCCAGCATCGCGACGACCGCCTCCGGCACCATCGCCATGTAGATCACCACCCGGTCGCCGCGTTCCACCCCGAGACGGCGCAGCGCCCCGGCGAACACGGCGACCGTGTCGCGCAGCTCCCGGTAGGTGTACGTGCGGACCCTGCCGGTGACCGGGCTGTCGTGGATCAGCGCGGGCCGGTCGCCGTGGCCACTGTGGACGTGCCGGTCCAGGGCGTTGTGGCAGGTGTTGAGGGTGGCGCCGGGGAACCAGCGGAAGATCGGCGCCTCGGTGTCGTCGAGGATCCGGTCCGGCGGCTCGATCCAGTCGACGGCCCCGGCCGCGTCCCGCCAGAAGCCGGCCGGGTCGTTGATGCTGCGCTCGTACGCCTCCCGGTATGCACCCATGGCCAGACGCTGCCCCGGCGAGCACACCTTGTCCAGCATCCTAGGAGGACCGGACCGTCCCCCTCGCGGACGGTCCGGTCCGCTTCACGCTTGCGGGAACACTCGTTCCACCATCGTGACCAGGGTGGTCGCCAGGAGCGCGTGCACCTGGTCGCGGGTCAGGACGTCCCGTTGCAGCCACTCCTGCGCCGTGTGGATCGCCAGCCCCACATATGACCTCGCCATGCCCTGCAGCGCCGGAGTCGCCTGCTCCCCCATCCCCACCGCCCGTAGGATCCCGTCCGCCGCGTTGTCTATCGCCTCGGTGATCACCTGGTCCACATCCGCATCACCGGCCATCCCGCCGGCGTTGATCGCAGCCAGCCAGGAGGTGCTGTGCCGGGACAGGACGTCGAGGAAGTAGCCGACGATGGAATCGGCCCGTTCGGCCGGTTCGCCCTGGTTCAGCTGGTCGAAGGCGCCCTCGGGAACAGTGAGCATGACCCGGACGACTTCGAGGTATAAATCCTTTTTCGTGCCGAAATAGTGGTTCACCAGGCCGCGTGCGACCCCCGCGTCCCGGGCCACGTCCGTGGTGGACACCTCGGCGTACGGTTTCGCCCCGAACAGGCGGATCGCGACCGACAGGATCTGCTCGCGGCGGGCGTCCGGTTCCAGCCGGCGCCGGCGCACCGACTCGACACTCACCAGCGGAACCTTACGGCACGTCGATCCATCGGCGGCCGAGATGGGGGATTTGTCGATCCGCCGATCGGCGCAACAGATGAATGGCGGCGATTCATATCGCGCTTATTGACACATCGCCAATAGTGTTCGATGGTGTGTCGATGCCGACCCCTGGACTGGACGGTTACGTCGAACCGTGGCGCAAGCCGGAACACGACGACCTGGCCGAGCTCGCCCGCGCCTTCTTCACCAAGGAGGTGCTGCCGCACGCCGAGCGCCTCGAACGGCAGGGCCACCCCGACCGCGAGCACTACCGCCGGGCCGGCGAACTCGGCCTGCTCGGTCTCTCCATCCCCGAGCAGTACGGCGGGGGCGGCGGCGACTTCACCCACGAAGCCGTCCTGTTGCACGAACAGACCCTGGCCGGCGAGGGTAGCCTCGGGATCGCCGTGCACAGCGGCATCGTCACCGGCTACCTCAACGAGTACGGCACCGAGGAGCAGAAGCAGCGCTGGCTGCCCGGCCTGGTCAGCGGCGAGCTGATCGGCGCGATCGGGATGACCGAGCCGGACGGCGGCTCCGACCTCCAGTCGATCCGCACGAAAGCCGTCCGCGACGGCGACGACTACGTGATCAACGGTTCGAAGACGTTCATCACCAACGGAATCCTTGCGGACCTGTTGGTCCTCGCCGTGAAGACCGACGCGTCCGCACGCGCGCACGGCATGTCACTGGTCGTCTGCGAACTCACCGGGGACCCCGACGGTTTCCGCCGCGGCCGCAAGATCGAGAAGATCGGCCTGCACTCCAACGACACCGCCGAACTCTTCTTCGACGACTTCCGGGTGCCGGCCGCCAACCTGCTCGGCGGCGAGAGTGGCGAAGGCGCCGGATTCGTCCAGATGATGCAGCAGCTGCCCCAGGAGCGCCTGGTCATCGGAGTGGGGGCGGTCGCCGCCATGCAGCGGGCGGTCGAACTGGCGGTGGCGTACGCCAAGGAACGCACCGCCTTCGGCAAGCCCCTGGTCGGCCACCAGAACACCCGGATGGTCCTGGCCGAGGTCGCGACGCGGACCCGCGCGTCCCGGATCTTCCTGGACGACTGCATCCAGCGGCACGCCCGTGGTGAGCTGGACGTGGCAGGAGCCGCGATGGCCAAGCTGTACCTGACCGAGGGCCAGTGCGAGGTGGTGGACCGCTGCCTGCAGATCTTCGGCGGCTACGGCTACACCACCGAATACCCGATCTCGAAGATGTACGCGGACGCCCGGGTCCAGAAGATCTACGGCGGCACCAACGAGATCATGAAGGAGCTGATCTCCCGTGTCCTCTGATCAGGGGCCCCTCGCCGGCATCCGGATCGTCGAGCTGGCCGGCCTCGCGCCGGCCCCGTTCGGCTGCATGATCCTCGCCGACCTGGGCGCCGACGTCGTGCTGGTGGACCGCCCCGGCGGCACCGGACCGATCGGTCCGCTCCAGCGCGGCCGGCGCCGGGTCACCCTCGACCTCAAGTCGGAGTCCGGCAAGGCCGAGCTGCTCAGCCTGATCGCGAAGGCCGACGTCCTGGTCGAGGGATACCGTCCCGGCGTCGCCGAACGTCTCGGCTTCGGCCCCGCCGACTGCGAGAAGATCAACCCCCGCCTGGTGTACGCCCGGATGACCGGCTGGGGCCAGGACGGCCCGCTCGCCACCGCCGCCGGTCACGACATCGACTACATCGCCATCGCCGGCGCCCTCGAACCCCTGGGCCGTCCCGGCGAACGCCCGCACGCCCCGATCAACCTGCTCGGCGACTTCGCCGGCGGCGGCATGCTCCTCGCCGTCGGCGTCCTGGCCGCCCTCCTCGAACGCGCGACGTCGGGCCGCGGCCAGGTCGTCGACGCCGCCATGGTCGACGGCTCGTCCCTGCTGATGACCTTCCTGCACGGTTTCCTCGCCGGCGGGAAGTGGCCGGCCGGCCGCGGCCGGAACCTGCTCGACGGCGGCGCGCCGTTCTACGACACGTACCAGGCCTCCGACGGTGGCTACCTGGCCGTCGGCTCCCTCGAACCGCAGTTCTACGCGGCGCTGCTCAAGGGCCTCGGCCTGGACGACGACCCGGGCCTGCCCGGCCAGTTCGACGTCGCCCAGTGGCCGGAGCTGCGCCGCCGTTTCAGCGAGCGCTTCGCCCTCCGTACCCGCGACGAATGGTCCTCGATCTTCGACGGCCTGGACGCCTGCGTGAGCCCGGTCCTGTCGCCCGCGGAAGCGCCTTCCCACCCGCACAACCAGGCCCGCAACGCGTTCGTGGAGATCGACGGCGTGGTTCAGCCCGCCCCGGCGCCCCGGCTGCTCCGCACTCCCGCCGCCACTCCGGCCGCGGTCAGGCCCGCGACGGTCACCGAGGTCCTCTCCACCTGGTCCTGACACTTCACACCCATGCTTCGGTACGGGCCACGAAGCGTCCCGTGACTCGCGGCGGCCACGGCAGGCGTGCCCTCACGACCGTCTCCGGGTGCGGGTCATGCATGCCCGTCCCGGTCACCCCCCGGCTGGTTCTGGTGGCTGTCTCGAGCGACCGGAGACGGCTACCGGAACCAGCCGCCGGGACGCTCACGGCGTACCGGAAAGCACGAACGGCGAGCCGGGGAAACCGTGCGCCGACAGCGGGTCGACGTGCGGGCCGGTGAAGTCCGGAGTTCTGGCTTCACCGGCCGAGGGCTGTGAACAACGCGGGGATGGGCGGGGGCGCGTCGTCACCCATGTTGCCATGGGAGCGCTCCCAATACAATGTGTTGAGTTGCGGTGGAACGGTCCACCGCAACTCGACACGCCAGGGTCAGGAAGCGGTGCAGGTCAGGGTAGGGGTGGGGTTGGCGCCGGTCGAGGAGCCGAGGAAGCCGAAGTTGGTGGAGGCGCCGGCGGCCAGGGCCCCGTTCCAGGCGGCGTTGCGGGCGGTCACCGTGGTTGCGCTGCTGGTGACGATGGCGCCCCAGGCGTTGGCGACGGTCTGGCCGTTGGCGTACGTCCAGGTCACGGTCCAGTTCTTGATCGCGGCCGAACCCGCGGTGACCTTGACGTCGCCCTGGAAGCCGCCGGGCCACTGGCCGGTGACCGCGTAGGTGGCCGTGCAGCCGCCACCGGCCGGGGTGGACGGGCTGGTCGAGGGCGAGGTGGACGTGCTGGGCGACCCGCTGGGCTGGGTGCCGCCGAAGATGGTGGCCTCGCGGCTGGTGGCGCGGATGCCGTTCGGGCCGTTGATGATCCGCTCGCCCCAGGTGGTCAGCGACGCGGCGTTGAAGTTGTCGGTCATGTCCAGGATCGGGTCGGTGTTACCGGCCCAGGACCAGCCGAGCCAGCCGATGCCGCGGGCCTGCGCCTCGGCCAGGATGGTCTGGTCGTCGACCTGGCCGGCGTCGAACTGCCAGCCGAACTCGCCGATCACCAGCGGCCAGCCTTTCGCCTGGAAGGTGTCGAGGTACGACCGGATCGACGCGGCCGTGTTGAACACCGAGTACATGTGGATCGACAGGACGGTGTTGTCCCGCGTGTCGGCGTCGAGCACGGTCTGGGCGTTGTCGCGCATCACGTACTGCCAGTCCTGGCCCCAGTTCGGCGCGTCGATCATCAGCAGGTGCTCGAAGCCGTTGGCGCGCATCTTCTGGATGGCGGCGACGGTCGCGGCGGTCCACTGGCCCGGGTCGGTGTTGCCGATCGGCTCGTTGCCGATGTTGATGACGACGTGGTTCTCCTGGCCGGTGAGCACGCTCTTGAGGCCGATCCAGTAGTCGGCGGCCCGGTCCAGGCTGTAGGCGGCGGCGTCCTCCCCGTACCCGGTGGTGTCGTGGTTCTCCAGGACGCAGATGAGCCGGTTCTGCTTGCAGAGCGCGATCACGTTGGTGACGTCGGCGGCGGTGTTGGCGGTCCAGCGGCCGCCGCTGAGCACCACCCGGACGGTGTTGGCGCCGGTCGCCTTGATGTCGGCGAACGAGCCGGTCTGCCCGGCGTACCAGGTGTGCATGTGGTTGACGCCGCGCATGACCAGCGTGTTGCCGTTGGCCTCGACGATGTTGCGGCCTTCGATGTGCAGGCCGGCGGCGGCGTACGCGGGACGGACGAACATCAGCGCGGATGCGGTGAGGGTGATGAGGACGGCGGCGATCGTGGCCAGTCTTCTCTTCATGACCTGCCTCGTGAGGGGGAGTCGGACAGCGTGCGTCGACGCGTTCCACCCCGCCCGGGCAGCCCTTGGCGGAGAACCTACCCGCCCTCGAAGTTCATTGCAATGTGTCGATCCGTCGACGTCAGGCGGCGATGCGGCGCTTGTCGCGGTACATGCCCGCGTCGGCCTCCGCGCTGAGCGTGTCGAGGGTGGCCTCTCCCCCGGCGGCACGGTGCGCCGTGCCGATGCTGACGCCGACGGTCACCTCGCGGCCGCCGATGTCGATCGGCCGGCGGACGGCGGCGCGGATCCGGTCGGCGACGGGTACGAGCCCGTCCGCCGCGGCCTCCGGCAGCAGCACCAGGAACTCGTCGCCGCCGATCCGCCCGGCCAGCCCGCCGTCGCCGAGGACGGCGGTGATCCGGCTGCCGACCTCGTGCAGCAGCAGGTCACCGGCGGCGTGCCCGTACGTGTCGTTGACCTGCTTGAATCCGTTGAGGTCGAGCAGTAGCACCCCGAGCGGGCGGCCGGCCCGCTGGCCGGCGTAGGCGGCGAGCCGGGCCGCTTGAACAGCGCGTCGTCGTCGACCGCTACGGCCACGCGGCGGGTCAGCAGCGTACGCATGAACGGTCCATCGGCAGCCCGGCGCGGAGCATGAGCGAACACGGCGACGGGGCCGGTCGAGAAACTCGACCGGCCCCGTACGCTCGCTGACTCAGAACTTGAACGCGCCGACCAGGCTGCGCAGCTCCTCGGCGGTACGCGACACCTCGGTGCTGGCCTCGCGGGTCTGGTTGACCCCGCCGACGGTGGCGGCGCTGGCCGACGAGACGTCGCTGATGTTGGCGGCGATCCGCTGCGAACCGGCGGCGACCTCGGCGATGCTGCGGCTCATCTCGCCGGTGGTCGCGGTCTGCTCCTCCACCGCGCTGGCGATGGTGGTCTGGAAGTCGTTGATCTGGGCGATGACCTCGGAGATGCGGTTGATGACCTCGACCGCGCCGCCGGTGTCCTGCTGGATGGCGTTGACCCGGCTGTGGATGTCCTCAGTGGCGCGGGCGGTCTCCTGGGCGAGGTCCTTGACCTCGCTGGCGACGACGGCGAAGCCCTTGCCGGCGTCCCCGGCGCGCGCGGCCTCGATGGTGGCGTTGAGGGCGAGCAGGTTGGTCTGCTCGGCGATGGACGTGATCAGCTTGATGACGTTGCCGATCTCGGCGGACGACTCGCCGAGCTGGCGGATGGTGTCGGTGGCGCGGGCGGCCTCGGAGACGGCGATCGAGGCGATGTGGGCGGCCTCACTGGTGTTGCGGGAGATCTCCCGGATGGACAGGCCCATCTCCTCGCTGCCGGCGGCGACGGTCTGCACGTTGCGGGAGATCTCGTCGGCCTCGATCGAGGCGGAGCTGCTCTGCCGGTCGGTGTTGTCGACGGCCGAGGCGATCTCGCCGGAGACGGCGGCGAGCTCGGTGGAGGCGGCGGCCAGGCTGTCGGCGTCGTGGGCGATGGTCTGCATCGACTCGCGGAGCTTGTCCAGCGAGCCGTCCAGGCCGGCGGCCATGACGCCGAGCTCGTCCTTGCTGGTGATGCCGCTGCGCACGGTCAGGTCCCCCTTGGCGAGCGCGTCGATGACGGCGCCGAGCTTGCGGATCGGGCCGAGGATCGAGCGGACCATCGGCACCGCCATGCCGATCAGCAGCACCAGCCCGAGGACACCGACGGCGATCGCCGTGTTGCGGGTCGAGCTGACCGTGCTCGCCAGGTGCTCCTTCTGCTCGGCGACCGCGGCGTCGACCTTCTCGGTGAGGGCGTCGAGGGCGTCGTCGGTCTTGTTGTTGCGCTCGGCGATCTCGTCGGTCCGGTTGATCACCGACTCGGGGTTGGCTACCCCGGCCGCGACGAACGATTTGATGAAGTCGTTGAAGGCGTCGAAGTCGGGTGCGGAGGCCTGGAACTCGCTCAGCAGTTCGGTCGGCAGCCCGCAGGCGGTGACCGCGCCGGCGGCCTCGACCGACGACGCCACGTCCTCGTCGGCGTCGCCGCTGACGTCGTGGCCAAGCGCCGACCGGTACGCGTCCACCTTGAGTTCGCTCTGCCGGTTGTTCAGGTGGTTGATGGCGGCGCGGCACGCCTCCAGGGCCCGCATCTCCTCGGCCTGGGTGGTGATGCTCGACTGGCCGATCAGGGTGATCGTTGCCATGCCACCGAGTGCGACCGCTCCGGCCGCGACGATGGCGCCCAGCCGTTTGGCGGTGCCTATGTTCTGTAACCCGCGCATCTGCCCTCCTTAGCATCCGACGTACGGACCATCGGGCGTGGCGCGGCTCACCTGAGGACCCGGGAAGAAGCCCTCATGTCCGACTTTTAGCGGTTCAAACGTCGGGTCCAATCGGCCGGGACGGCGCCGGCCGGGCCGGGCGCGGGCTGGTCGGCGGGGTGACTGGACGGCGGGGTCAGCACCGGGCCGGATCCGGCCTGCTCACTACGGTAATCCCAGAACCAGTCCTCACCGGGCTCGAACGACTGGATCACCGGGTGGCCGGTCGCCTTCCAGTGCGCGGTGGCGTGCTGGGCGGGTGAGCTGTCGCAGCAGCCGACGTGGCCGCACTGGGCGCACCGGCGCAGGTGGAACCACCAGCCGCCGTTGCCGGTGCACTCCTGGCAGCCGGGGCCGGACGGCGGGACGTCGGTCTGAATCGGGTCTTCGCTGGTCGTCACGCCGGAGAACCTATCAATGGGCGCGATCGTAGGCGTCCTGCGCCTTGCGGGCGACGCCGATCTCGCCCTCGACCAGCTCGATCAGCTCGACCAGCTTGGCGGCGACGCGGGCGCCGAGGTCGGTCAGGCTGTATTCCACCCGGGGCGGGATGGTGGCCTGCACCTCCCGGCGGACCAGGCCGTCGCGCTCGAGCGCCTGCAGCGTCTGGGCCAGCATCTTCTCGCTCACCCCGTCGACCCGGCGGCGCAGCGCGTTGAACCGGAACGATCCCTCGTGGAGGGCGGCCAGCGCCAGGGTGCCCCAGCGGCCGGTGATGTCGGCGAGCACGCCGCGGGAGGCGCAGTCCCGCGCGAAGACGCTGGCGATGAGGTCGTCGTCCACGCTGCGCATCCTATCAGCGCTGCGGGACGGTTTGCACTTTCGAAAAGTTAGTGCCATCCTTTCGACACCGCCTCACCGGGCTCGACCACCAAGGAGTCACCATGACCATCGCCGTCACCGGAGCCACCGGACACCTGGGCCGTCTCGTCGTGGACGCGCTGATCGCCCGCGGCACCGCGCCCGGCGAGATCATCGCCACCGTCCGGGACACCGCCAAGGCCGCCGGCCTGATCGCCCAAGGCGTACAGGTGCGCGAGGCCGACTACGACCGCCCGGAGACCCTGGCCGCCGCGTTCGCCGGGGTGGACCGGCTGCTGCTGATCTCCGGCAACGCCGTCGGCCAGCGCATCCCGCAGCACACCGCCGTGATCGAGGCGGCCACGGCGGCGGGCGTGGGCTTCCTGGCCTACACCAGCATCCTGCGCGCCGACACCTCACCGATCGGGCTCGCGCCCGAGCACCTCGCCACCGAGGAGCTGATTCAGAAGTCCGGCATCCCGTTCGCGCTGCTCCGCAACGGGTGGTACGTCGAGAACTACGCCGGCTCGTTCGGCCCGGCGATCAGCGGCGGCACGCTCTACGGCGCCGCCGGCGAGGGCCGGATCGCCGCGGCGACCCGCGCCGACTTCGCCGAGGCGGCAGCCGCCGTGCTGATCAGCGGCGAGACCGGGGTGTACGAGCTGGCCGGCGACGAGCGGTTCACCCTGGCCGAGCTGGCCGCCGAGGTGGCCCGGCAGTCCGGCAGCCCGGTCGTCTACCAGGACCTGCCGGCCGCCGACTACCAGGCGGCGCTGGCCGGCGCCGGGGTCCCGGAGGGCTTCGCGGCGCTCCTGGCCGACACCGACGTCAAGATCCGCGACGGCCACCTGGACGACGAGACCGGCACCCTGACCCGCCTGATCGGCCGCCCGACCACCCCCCTCAAGGACGCGGTGGCCGCAGCGCTCAAGAACTGACCGGCTCGGTCACATCGGCGAAGGACCCGTCCAGGGCGGCGACCGCGGCGTCGGCGCCGACCCGCAGGGCCACCCCGTGCTCGCCGGCGCCGAGGCTGACCGTCCGGCCGCGCAGCGTCGCGTCGGCGATCACCGGCCACGGCCGGCGCGACCCGAACGGCGTGATGGTCCCGCGCTCGTAACCGGTGGCGTCCCGGGCGGTCGCCGCGTCCGGCATCGACAGCCGGTTCACCCCGAGCAGGGCCCGCAGCTTGGGCCAGGAGATCGCCCGGTCACCGGGAACCAGCACGAACAGGTAGTCGTCGTCGGCACGGCGTACCACCAAGGTCTTCACCAGATCGCGAATCTCGACCCGGCGGGCGGCGGCGGCCTCGGCCACGCTGCTCACCGGGCCGTGCCGGATCACGTCGTGGTCGATCCCGCTGGCTTCGACGGCGGCGACGGCGGTGGTCACAGTAGGCTCCCTGATATGCCCAAGCCTCGATTGCAGCCCGGCCCGGACCATCCGATCACGATCACCCCGACCGGCGGAAGGGTGACGGTCACCGCCGGCGGGAAGGTGGTGGCCGACACGGCGAACGCGCTCACCCTCCAGGAGGCGAGCTACCCGGGAGTGCAGTACATCCCGCTCGCCGACGTCGACCAGACCCTGCTCACCCGCAGCGACAGTCACACCTACTGCCCTTACAAGGGCGAGGCCGGTTATTACTCGCTGCCGGAGATCGAAGACGCGATGTGGGAGTACGCGGACCCGTACGACGCCGTCTCGGAGATCCGCGGACATGTCGCCTTCTACCCGAACAAGGTGGAACTGACGATCGCGGCCTGAGGCCGGTCATATCGCGCCCCGATCAATCGCGCCGCGACATCGGACCTTGACCCTCACACCGTGTCAGACGGTGAAGTCGGAGCCATCATGTTCGCCATCGGAGACTTCGCCCGTCACGGTCGCGTGTCGGTCCGCATGCTGCGTCACTACGACGCCATCGGGCTGCTGCGGCCCGCCCATGTCGACCCGGCCACCGGCTACCGCCACTACACGGCCGCTCAGCTGGCCCCGCTCAACCGGATCATCGCGCTGAAGAACCTCGGGTTCACGCTGCAGCAGGTGCACGACATCGTCGCCGGCACGCTGAGCACCGAGGAGCTGCGCGGCATGCTGCGGTTGCGCCGGGCCGAGCTGGCGGCGGCGGTGACCGCGTCGGAGGCCCGGCTGACGCAGGTCGAGGCGCGGCTCCGGGCCATCGAGAGTGAGGGTCACATGCCGAAGAACGAGGTCGTCATCAAACGGATTCCGGCGGTACGGGTCGCGCAGGTGTCCGGACCGGCCGCCAGCTACGAGCCGGAGGACGTCGGCCCGGTGATCGGGCCGCTCTACGACGAGCTGTTCCGGCGGCTGGCGGCGGCCGGGGTCACGCCGAGCGGCCCGGGGATCGCCCTCTACGAGGACGCGGCGGAGGGCGGCATCACCATCCATGCCGCGGTCCAGGTCGCCGTGGGCCCGGGTGCGGGCGATCTCGAGGTACGGGATCTGCCGCCGATCGAGGAGGCCGCGACGATCGTGCACCACGGCCCGATGGAGGCGATCGTGCCGGTGGAACAGGGTCTGGCCCGCTGGATCGAGGCGAACGGGTACGCCGCCCTCGGGTACGCCCGCGAGGTCAACCTGGAATGCCCGCCCGACCGCGCGGACTGGGTGACCGAGCTGCAACTGCCGGTCACGAAGGCTTGACCGCGGCCCGGATGGCGCCGGCCATGACCTCGGCCGTGACCGCACGGAGCAGGTCCAGGTCGGCGCCGTCCACCTCGCCGGTCGCGAGGGCCACCACGGCGTCGCCGTCGTAGCGGGAATGTGCCGGGTGCAGCGCCCGGGCGAACCCGGTGTGGCCGCTCTGGGCGAGCAGGTGACAGTCGAGCTTGCTGAGCCGCGCGTCGGTGAGCACCACGGCGATCGTGGTGTTCTGCACCGGGAACGGCGTGTGCACCGTCTCCACCGGGACGCTGTCGCCGGTCAGCACGTCGCCCCACGCGTTGACCACGGCGATCGCCTCGACGGTCGCGGCGCCGGCCCGCCCGGCGGCCCGGCCCACCCCGCCCGGGGACACCGCGCCGCGCCACTTGCCGACGGTGGCGCCGGTGCCCGCGCCGACCGTGCCGGTGTGCAGCGGCTCCCCGCTCAGGGCCGTGATCGCGGCGGCACGGCCCTCCGCCGCGCCCGGCGGCTCGCCGGCCACCGACCCGTCGAAGATCGACATGCCGACGACGATCGGCACCGGCCCCCGATCGGTCGGAAAACCCTGGCCGCGCTCACGCAGCAGCCGCATCACCCCGTCACCGGCGGCCAGCCCGAACGCCGACCCGCCGGACAGCACCACCGCGTCCACCCGGTCGACCAGGCGCCCCGGCTCCAGCAGGGCGAACTCGCGGGTGGCCGGGGCGCCGCCGCGGACCTCACCGGACCCGACGGTGCCGGGCGGCGGGAGGATCACGGTGACGCCCGTGCCGTCGCCGGTCCAGTGGCCGGCCCAGGCCGACAGCAGTTGCGGGGCGCTCATCCGGAAAACCGTACCCGTGTCCGACGTTCTGCCGGGAATTGTCTGGGTAAGCAGTCGGCTCGATCCCAGATGTCACACAGAACGGAAAACCGATATGGAGCCGACCGTTCCCAGCCCGAAGGTGAAGCAGGACGCCGCGACCAGCCCGGTGAAGGAGTCGCTGGCGCCGGTGCGGGGACTGCAGACCGGCGACCATCTGACCACGGCCCAGGGCCTGCGCCTGCCGGACACCGATCACTCCCTGAAGGCGGGGCCGCGCGGGCCGGCGCTGCTCGAGGACTTCCACCTGCGCGAGAAGATCACCCACTTCGACCACGAGCGGATCCCGGAACGGGTGGTCCACGCCCGCGGGTCCGGCGCGTACGGGACGTTCACCTCGTACGGGACCGCCGCGTCCGTGACCAAGGCGCCGTTCCTGGCCGAGAAGGACCGGGAGACCGAGGTCTTCGTCCGGTTCTCCACCGTGCTGGGCTCCCGCGGATCCGCCGACACGGTGCGTGACACGCGTGGTTTCGCGACCAAGTTCTACACCCCGGAGGGCACGTTCGACCTGGTCGGCAACAACATGCCGGTGTTCTTCATCCAGGACGCGATCAAGTTCCCGGACATCATCCATGCCGCGAAGTGGCACCCGGACCGGGAGATCCCGCAGGCGCAGACCGCACACGACACGTTCTGGGACTTCGTGTCGCTGCACACCGAGGCCACCCACCACGTGATGTGGGCGATGTCCGACCGGGCCATCCCCCGGTCGTACCGGACCATGGAGGGCTTCGGCGTCCACACGTTCCGGCTGGTCAACGAGGCCAACGAGTCGGTCCTGGTGAAGTTCCACTGGAAGCCGGTCGCCGGGGTGCACTCCCAGGCCTGGGAGGAGACCCAGATCACCGGTGGTGTCGACCCGGACTTCCACCGCCGGGACCTGGCCGACTCGATCGACGCCGGGCTGTTCTACGAGTACGAGCTCGGCATCCAGGTGATGCCGGACAACGCCGACGAGACGTTCGAGGGCATCGACCTGCTCGACCCGACGAAGATCGTGCCGGAGGAGCTGGCGCCGGTGCAGCCGATCGGCAAGCTGGTGCTGAACCGGAACCCGGACAACTTCCACGCCGAGACCGAGCAGATCGCGTTCCACCTGGGACACCTGGTGCCGGGCATCGAGGTCACCAACGACCCGCTGCTGCAGGGCCGGCTCTTCTCCTACCTGGACACCCAGCTCAGCCGCCTGGGCGGGCCGAACTTCACGCAGCTGCCGATCAACCGGGCGCACGCTCCGGTGAACGACAACCACCGGGACGGCCTGCACCAGAGCGTCGTGCACCGGGGCATCGTGGCGTACCTGCCGAACAGCCTCGCCGGCGAGGAGGGCCCGGTCCCGGCCGGCCCGGAGAAGGGCGGGTACGTCAACCTGCCCACGCCCGTCGTGGGTGAGAAGGTACGGGCCAACCCGGTCTCGTTCGCGGACCACTACACGCAGGCGGCGCTCTTCTACGCCAGCCTCAGCCCGATCGAGCAGGACCACATCGTGGAGGCGTTCACGTTCGAGTTGAGCAAGTGCTACGAGCAGGCGATCCGGGTACGCATGCTGACCGTTCTCGCGAACGTGAACACCGAGCTGACCGCCAAGGTCGCGGCGGGCCTGGGTCTCCCGGCCCCCGAGGGGAAGCCGCCGGTCCAGGTGACCCCGTCGCCGGCGCTGGCTCAGATCACCGATCGCGTCTGGCCGATCGCCGGCCGGGTCGTCGGGATCATCGGCACGCCGGACAAGCAGGCGGAGGCGCTGCAGAAGGCGCTGAAGGCCCAGGGCGTGGTGGTACGGGTGATCGCCCCGGTCGGCGGCCCCGGAGTGGAACGAACGTTCCAGACCGCGCGGTCCGTGGAGTTCGACGCGGTGATCGCCGCGACGGCCACCACCGACCTGCAGATGACGGTGCTGCTGCAGGAGGCGTTCCGGCACCTCAAGCCGATCGGCGTGTGGGGCAAGGGCGAGCAGCTGCTGGCCAACGCCGGCATCGACGCGAAGGCCCCGGGCATCCTGCTCGACCCGGACGCGGAGACCTTGGCCGCCGCGCTCGGCAAGCACCGGGTGTGGGAGCGGGTACCGCTGCTCAAGCCGGCTGCCTCGTCGGCCGGCTCCTGAACCGTCCCTGACAGGATCCGCTGACCGCGGCGGAGTTCGGCCGGTCGTCCGGCTGAACTCCGCCGCGGTCTTTCCACGAGCGGGCCACGCCCTGGAAGCGGGCTGCCGCCTTCCCTCGCGATCCGCCGCCGTTCCGACTGGTCCGCGGTGTTCCCGAGCGATCCGCTGTGTTCCCGAGCGATCCGCCGCCGTTTCCGAGCGATCCGCCGCCGTTTCCGAGCGATCCGCTGTTTTTCCGAGCGGTCCGCTGTTTTTCCGAGCGATCCGCCGCCGTTCCCGAGCGATCCGCGATCGTTTCCAGTGATCCGCCGCCGTTCCGAGCGGCGGCCCTGGCGGTTCCGTCCGAGGGCTGTCAGTACCGGATGCGAGCCAGGGCCAGTCCGGCCAGGCTGCAGAACACGGTGAGCCAGGCCAGCGGCAGCACGGCGAAGAGGGCGATGCCGATAATTCCGGCCGCCGAAACGTTAAGAGCGAGCAGGGCCGCGCCGATGAAGACGAGCGCGGCGACGGCGGCGACCTGGCGGAAGGTGCGGCTGGACAAGGCAGGCTCCGGGGGGAGAGTGGCTGGTTCTCATGGCTGTCTCAACGCCGTTGAGACAGCCATGAGAACCAGCCGGAGGTAGTCGGCGGGAGCCGCAACAATGCCGCAGCATCGCGATCCCCGGCAACGCCGCATCGGCCGATGATCTCCACCGTCCGGCCGTCGAACGGCATCCACCCGTCGCCGGCGAACGGCATCCACCCGTCGAACGCGTCCCGGCAACGGACAGAGTCCGGGTAACGGGCAGCGCCTGGAACAGGCGGGATTCCGCAAGCGGACGGGGTCCGGGCCGGCGCACCGCCGGCCCGGACCTGGGGTTACTCAGCTGGCGAGAGACTTCGACGACGTGGTGTCGCCCTCGATGGTGGCCGGCTCGGGCTTCGCCAGCGCCGGGGCGCGGTTCGTGGCGATCTCGATGCGGCGCGGCTTGGCGGCCTCGGCGACCGGAATGGTCACGGTCAGCACCCCGTCCTGCCAGGTAGCGTCGATCTTCGCCAGGTCCAGGCCGTCGCCGAGGGTGATCCGGCGTTCGAAGGTGCCGGTCAGCCGCTCGCGGCGGACCCACTGGACGTCCGCGTCGGTACGGGCGGTGCGCTCGGCCTTGATGGTGAGGACCCGTCCGTCGACGTCCACGGAGACCGAGCCCGGGTCGATGCCGGCGAGGTCGCAGTGCAGCACGAAGTGGTCACCGGACCGGTACAGGTCCATCGGCATCGCCACGGCGGCGGCGCCGCTGACGCCGGGGGTGCCCAGCATCTGGCCGGCCAGGCGGTCGAACTCGCGGAAAGGATCGAAAGTCAGCACCACGATCAACCTCCTCGAAGCGGCCGCCGGGCTCTCCGGCGGCGCGTGGCGCTCGGCTGACAACACTCGCCGAGGTCATCCCTGGATCTCTCTGACCAGGTCCGACAAGACATTTTTTAGCACTGCCACGCCTCGAGTGCCAACCGTTCCGCCAAGATTTTCTTGACGTGTGACGGCTGCAACGGAGGGCTGACGATCCGGGACAGCGGCTGGTCGGGATGCAGCCCGAGACGCCGTAGCGCGCCCGCGTCGATGTCGATGTAGTAGTGGCACCACCAGCGGCCGGTCTCGTCGTTGCGGCCACACGCGACGCCGCCGCGGACCTCACCGTCGCGGAAGGGATCCCAGTCGATCCCGCGGTGGGCCAGTCAATCGGACAGGGAGAACCGGCCGCCGCCGTTCGAGGAGTACACCGACACCCAATCGCTCATGCGGCCACTGTACGGAACCCCATGTTCCCGGTCGAGGAATCCGGCGTGTTCGATGAGCGGGCGGCATTGCGGTAGCGGTTGCAGTACGAGTCGTGGCAGAGGTACGAGCCACCGCGGATCACCCGGGCCGCCCCCACGGCCGGGCCGCGCGGATCCTCGGCCGGCGACTCGGCGTAGTACGTGGGCGAGAACCAGTCGGCGACCCACTCCCACACGTTGCCGACCGGCTGCCACAGGCCGTACGCGTTGGGCTGGAACGAGCGGACCGGCGCCGTGGTCATCCAGCCGTCGCCGCCGGTGTCGGCCAGCGGGAACTCGCCCTGCCAGATGTTCAGCGCGTGCCCCTCGGCCGGCAGTTCGTCGCCCAGGGGTATCGCCGCGACGGCAGGCCCCCGCGGGCGGCGGCCTCCCATTCGGCCTCCGACGGCAGGCGGCGGCCCGCCCACGCGCAGTACGCCTCCGCGTCGTTCCAGCTCACGTGAACGACCGGGTGGTCGTCGGCCGCGGTGTCGGACGGGCCGCCGGGGTGCGCCCAGTCGGCGCCCTCGACGCCGAGCCACCACGGGGTGCCGTGCATCCGGCCGGCGGCCCGGTCCGGGTCGGTGAGGGCCAGGTGGAAGACGGCGGACCAGCCGTACCGTTCGGCGTCGGTGCGGAAGCCGGTGGCATCGGCGAACGCCCGGAAGTCGGCGACGGTCACCGCGGTGGCGTCGATGGTGAACGCCGGGACGCGTACCTCATGAACGGGCCGCTCCCCGTCGCCCGCCGCGCCGTCGCCGTGGGCGTCGCCCATCGCGTACGTAGGCCTGGGCGGGCACCGCCACCTGTTCGACGGTGTGCGCACCCGTGCCGGAGACCGGTACGGACGGGGCGGGCGGCCGGTCGGACGACGGCGTGCAGCAACTCATCATCGATAGGATAGGTAGGATTTGATCAAGGTTCTCACCCTGGGGCGGATCACAACTCTCAACAATGGGTAAGTTGATCTCTTAACGACTCCCCCTGGATGACCTCGGGGGATTCCCAGCTCCGACCGCACCCGATCCACGCTCCCGGAAGGAGGCGATCTGATGTCTCACGTCGTCAGCACTGACACGATCGCGTTCAGCCGTGGCGAGGATCGTCCTCGCGGCGTTGAGGCCACGGTCGGCGGTGTAACCGCAGGCCGCGCACAGCACCACCTTCCGGCCCGCCCGCGTGACACAGGCGGTCACCCTTGATCGAGAAACCCCGGGTGGTGCACTCGAGGCTCGGCAGCGAGCCCTTCAACCGCTTGCCACTCTCGTTCGGGTTCGAGGACAACAACGTCGTACACCGCTGCAGCAATCTGACAACAAACGGGGTTCCATCTCCCCCGGCTGAAGCCTGGGGACTTCGACGGAAGGATTTCGATGAGCATTGGTTTCGGGGTTTTCGTGCCGCAGGGATGGCGCATGGACCTGGTCGAGATCGCCGACCCGGTCGAGCAGTACGAGGCGATGACGGCGGTCGCGAAGCTCGCCGACGCGGGCCCGTGGGACTCGGTGTGGGTGTACGACCACTTCCACACCGTTCCGGAGCCCACCATCAACACGACCTTCGAGGCCTGGACGGTCAGCTCCACCCTGGCCCGTGACACCAGCCGGGTGAACATCGGCCAGATGGTCGGCTGCAACGGGTACCGGCACCCGGCGCTCTACGCCAAGATCGCGTCGACGGTGGACGTGGCCAGCCACGGCCGGCTCTACGCGGGCCTGGGCGCCGGATGGTACGAGCACGAGTGGAAGGCGTACGGCTACGAGTGGGCCGAGGTGCCGGAGCGGATGCGCGCCTTCAAGGAGGCCGTCCAGATCGTGCACAAGATGTGGACCGAGGAACGCCCGGTCTTCGAGGGCAAGCACTACCACATCGACCAGCCGATCAACGAGCCGAAGGGCGTCCGCAAGCCGCACCCGTCGTTCTGGCTCGGCGGCGGCGGCGAGAAGGTGACCCTCAAGCTGGTCGCGCAGTACGCCGACGGCTCCAACTTCGGCAACGGCGACCCGGAGATCTTCCGCCAGAAGGCCGCGATCCTGCGCGAACACTGCGACAACCTGGGCCGCGACTACGACCGCATCAAGAAGTCGACGAGCTTCCACCTGGACCTCGAGACGTCCACCGCGGACAACATCGCCAAGCTGGAGCAGCTCGTCGAGGCCGGCGCCGACTACGTGATCGTGTACATCCCGCGCGTCGCCTACGACCACGAGCCGCTGCTGCGCTTCGCCGAGGAGATCATCCCCCAGTTCTCCTGATCAACCCCTTCGCGGGGTACGGCGTAAGCCGCCACCCGGCACACATGAGCCCTCGCCGATCCCCCGGGGTCGACGAGGGCTCACCCGTTTCCCACACCCGGGCCGCCGGTTTCCCGCGCGCCGGCCCCGTACCCCCGGAAAAGGTGTTGGAAATGTCTGTTTCGCTGCAAGAAACTGAAGTGGGAGCGATCCCACGTTCACCAGGCGTTTCTCCACAGAGTACGGCGTGGCAGAATTTCGGTGCCGGTTTCCGAAAGTTGCAGCCGAGTCAGGTCGGCGGTAAGGAGCACCCCCGTGGCCGTTGGCAGGGGCAGAGTGACCATCGCGGCCATCGCGGAAGCCGCTGGCGTGTCCGTTCCGACCGTGTCCCGAGTGCTCAACGGACGGACCGATGTCTCCCCCGCCACCCGTGAGCTGATCGAGCGGCTGCTGCGGGAGCACGACTACCGGCCCCGCAACTCTCGGCATACCGGACGGGCCCGGCTGGTCGACCTGGTCTTCGACGACCTGGACAGCCCGTGGGCCCTGGAGCTGGTCCGCGGCGTCGAGGACGTGACCCATGCCGCCGGTGTCGGCACCGTGGTCTCGCAGGTGCACCGTCGCAGCAGCGCGACCCGCCAGTGGCTGCAGAACCTGCGGGCCCGCGCTTCCGACGGCGTCGTCTTCGTGACCTCCGACGTGGCCGAGCCGGTGCACAGCGAGTTGCACCGGCTCAAGGTTCCGGTGGTGATCATCGATCCGGCCGGCGGGGTGGCGGCGGACGTGCCGACGATCGGCGCGACGAACTGGTCGGGTGGCCGCACCGCCACCGATCACCTCCTCGAGCTGGGCCACCGGCGGATCGGGTTCGTCGGCGGCCCGCGCAATCTGCTGTGCAGCCGGGCCCGGCTGGACGGTTACCGGTCGGCGATGGAGGCCGCCGGGGTCCGGGTCGACGAGGACCTGGTGACCGTCGGCGACTTCAAATACGAGTCCGGCTTCGAGACCGGTTCCCGCCTCCTCGACCTGCCCGACCCGCCGACCGCGATCTTCGCCTCCAGCGACCTGATGGCGCTCGGCGTGTGCGAGGCGGCCCGGCGGCGCGGTCTGCGGGTCCCCGACCAGCTCAGCGTCGTCGGGTTCGACGACCTGCCGGAGTCGCGGTGGGCATCGCCGCCGCTGACCACGGTCCGCCAGCCGCTCGCCGAGATGGGGGCGCTCGCCGCCCGTACCATCCTGCGGTTGTCCCGCGGCGAGACCATCGAGAACCCGCGGGTCGAGCTGGTCACCAAGCTGATGGTGCGGGAGAGCACCCGCCCCCGCCCGGCGGACCCCGACAGCCCTCCGGCCGACGCCTGACCGCCGGTTCTCACGGCCCCACCCGACCCCGGCTGGCCCCACTGCACCAGCCAGAACGAGCCGGTCCCCACAAACCCAGGTCAGAACGCGCTGATCCCACAAGCCCAGACCAGAACGTTCTGGTCCCCACAAGCCGAAGCCACAACGGGCCGGCCCCCACAAGCCCTGGTCAGAACGGGCTGGTTCTCATGGCTGTCTCAACTGCGTTGAGACAGCCATGAGAACCAGCCGGGGGTAGCCGCAACCCGCGCAGACGGTTCGGGCGGCGTCCGGCCCGAAGGCCGGGCGCCGCCCGGAACCGGTCACCTCACTTGCTGAAGCCGGCCGTCAGGCCGCTGAGGAGCTGGCGGCGGCCGATCACGTACAGGGTGAGGATCGGCAGCGCGGTCAGCACGACCGAGGCCAGCACGGCGGGGATGTTGACGCTGTACTGCCCCTGGAACTCCCACAGGGCGAGCGGCAGGGTCCTCTGCTCCGGGCTCTGGGTGAGGATCAGCGGCAGGACGAAACCGTTCCACACGGTCAGGCCCTGGTAGATGGTGACCGTCACCAGCGCGGGCCGGGTGAGCGGGAAGGCGAGCCGCCACAGCGTGCCCCACTCGGTCGCGCCGTCCATCCGCATCGACTCGAAGAGTTCCTTCGGCACGTCCCGGATGAAGTTGCCGAGCACCAGCACCGACAGCGGGATGGCGAACGCCAGCGAGGGCATGATGATCGCGCCGAGGGTGTCGTACATCTGGATCTTGATGATGATCAGGTAGATCGGGATGATCACGGCCTGGAGGGGGATCGCCAGGCCCATCAGGAACAGGCCGTTCACGCCGCGCAGGAACCGGCTGTTGGCGCCACCGCGGACGAACGCGTACGCCGCCATGAACGAGAACAGCACCGCCGGGCCGACCGAGCCGACGGTGACGATCACGCTGTTGATGAAGTACTGGACGAAGTCGCTCTCCAGTACGAACCGGTAGTTCTCCAGCGTGGGATCGGTCGGCGGGGCCAGCGGGTTGGTGGCGTAGTAGTCGGCCTGCATCTTCAGGCTGGTGATGATGATCCAGTAGAGCGGGACCACCACCACACCCAGCCAGAGCCAGCCGGCGAGCCCGCCGAGGATGTTCCACTCCCGCAGGTTGAGCCGGCGCTTCGCCTTCGGGGGCGCGGCGTGTTTCCGGGTCGGCGGTGAGGTCCGGCTGTTGTCCAGCATCGTCGTCACCTCAGGCTCCTTCCATCTGGCTGTCGGCCTGGTCGCGGCCGCCGAGCCGGCGCAGCCCCAGGGCGAGGGCCAGACCGCACAGCACCAGGATCACCGCGATGGCGCTGGCCGGACCCATCAGGTTGGACCGGAAACCGCGCGAGTACATGTCGACGGCGAGCGCGCGGGTGGCGTCGCCCGGTCCGCCGGCGGTGAGCACCCAGATCAGGTCGAAGAAGGTCAGCGACCCGACCACCATCAGCGTCGACGACGTGATGATGGTGTATTTGAGCTGCGGCAGCGTGATGCTGAAGAACTGGCGGATCTTGCCGGCGCCGTCGATCTGGGCGGCCTCGTACATGCTGGCCGGGATCTGCCGCACCCCGCCCTGGTAGATCAGCGAGTGGAACGGGATGAACTGCCAGGACACCACGAACACCACCACGCCGAGCGCGAGGGTGCCGTTGCCGAGCCAGTCCTGCTGCAGGAACTCGAGACCGAGGCCGGCGCCGAGACCGAAGTTGGGGTCCAGCAGCGCCTTGTAGGTGATCGAGATGGCGGCCTGGCTGAGCAGCAGCGGGATGAAGTACAGCACCGCGAGGACGGCGCGGTAGCGGTGCTGGGCGGCGAGGAACACGCCGAGCAGGATCGAGATCGGCGTCTGCACCAGCCAGGAGACCGCCATGATCAGGAACGTGACCCAGAGCGCGTGCGGCAGGCCCGGATCGGAGAGCACCGAGCGCCAGCTGTCCAGGCCGGTGAACGGGATGTCCTCGGTCTGGCCGCTCCACGAGGTGAAGCTGAGCACCAGGACGCCGACCAGCGGCACCACGCCGAACAGCGTGAAGGAGATCAGCGCCGGCCAGGCCATCCAGGAGACGGACCCGCTCCCCCCGGCGCTCGAGGCGCTGGGGGGAGCGGTCCGCACTACGGGCGGAGCGATGGTCATTTCCCGATGACCGCGTTCATGTTGTCGGCGAACTGCTGCGGCGTGACGTCCAGCGTGAACAGCTTGGCGATGTTGCTCAGCAGGGCCTCGGCGGCGGTCGGGCTGAGCGCCTGGTCCCAGGACTGGCCGAAGTTCTTGGCCTTGCTCGACACGTCGTAGATGAACTTCAGGAAGTCGGCGTCCGGCGAGGCGCTGAGCTTGGACTCGGCGTCCTTGACGATCGGCACGCCACCGGTGCCGATCCAGTCCTTCTGCTCGGTCTCGTCGAAGAGGCTCTTGAAGAAGTTCTTCGCGATGTCCTTCTGCTCGGCCGAGGCCTTGGAGGAGATCGACAGGAACTGGCCGGCGTTGCCGTACGTGTCCTCGGGGTTGCCCTTCCCACCTTCCACCGGGGGGAAGTTCATGTATCCGAGCTTGCCGTCCTTGATGAAGTTGCCGCCCTCGGCCTGGATGATGCCGTAGGACCAGCTGCCGTGCAGCATCATGGCGGCCTTGCCGCGGTAGAGCAGCGCCTGGTCGGCGTTGGAGTCCGCGGTGATCGAGGAGAAGCCCTTGACGAAACCGTTCGCCTTGACCAGCTCCTGGGTCTTGGTGAGCGCGTCGATGGCGGCCGGGTTGTTCCAGGCCTTCGGGTCCTTGCCCTCGTAGATGGTGTTGAAGACCTCGGTGCCGCCGATGCGGTCGAAGAGCAGCTCGAGCCACATCATGTTCGTCCAGCGGGACTGGCCGCCGAGCGAGAACGGCGCGACGCCCTTGGCGTTGAGCTGCGGCACCAGCGCCATGATCTCGTTCCACGAGGTCGGCGGCTTCAGGCCGGTCTTCTCGAAGACCTCCTTGTTGTACAGCAGGATGATCGGCTGCACCGTCTCGGAGGGCATCGCGTAGATCTTGCCGTTGATGGTGGCCGGGCCGAAGGAGGCCGGGAACAGCCGGTCCTTGACCGCGGCGTTCTGCGTGAAGAAGTCGGTCAGGTCCTCGACCTGGCCGGCGTCCACGTACTGCTTCAGGCCGCCGCCGCCCCAGCCCCAGATGATCGACGGGCCCTGGCCGGCGCCCATCGCCGTCTTGAGCTTGTCCTTGTAGGCGTCGTTCTGGAAGGTGGTGATCTTGATCTTGCCGTTGGCGTTGGCGGCGTTGAACCGCTCGACCGCGCCGGTCCGGGGCTTCTCACCGGGCGGGCCGCTGAGGAACCAGTAGGAGGCCTCGCCCGCGGCGGTCTTGCCGGGGTCGGACGGGCCGGAACTGCCGCACGCGGCGAGCGCGGCACCGGCAGCGGTGCCCGCGGTAAGGGTCAGAAAGTTCCTGCGCTTCACACTGATCTCCGTTTTCGAAGCAGAAAGCCGTCGAGAGCGAACCGAAAGTTTCGAGTTACAGCTGCAAATTAACGCGAGGTTTCGTTAACGTATGGTTTCGCCGTGACGAGTGTCAAGACTCTTGCCTGAACCGTTCCAGTAGCGCAAGAGTTGGTACCGCCGGTGGCCGCGTCACCGTCCGGCGCGGTCCACCGGCCCCCGATCAGGGGGCACCGAAACTTCCGGAGGTTTTCGTTGACTGGACAACCCTGGCAGGACACCACCCTGCCCCTCGCCGAGCGGGTCGAGGCTCTGCTCGCCGCGATGACCCTCGAGGAGAAGGTGGGCCAGCTCGGCAGCCGCTGGCTCGGCAAGGACAAGGGTGCCACCGGCCCGGCCGGACCGGAACCGGAGGACGGCCACCAGGTCGCCCCGATGGAGAGCGACTTCGCCGCCGGGCCGGCCCTGGAGGACGCCAGCCGGCACGGTCTCGGCCACCTCACCCGGGTCTACGGGAGCTACCCCCTCTCCGTCGCCGAGGGCGCCGCCGAGGTGGTCCGCCAGCAGCGGATCGTGATGGCGTCGTCCCGGCTCGGCCTCCCGGCGATCGTGCACGAGGAGTGCCTGACCGGTTTCACCGCGCACGGCGCCACCGTCTACCCGGCCGCGATCAACTGGGGCGCCACCTTCGACCCGGAGCTGATCGAGCGGATGGCCGCCGCGATCGGCCGCGACATGGCCGCCCTGGGCGTGCACCAGGGACTGTCGCCGGTGCTCGACGTGGTCCGCGATTACCGGTGGGGCCGGGTCGAGGAGTCCATCGGCGAGGACCCGTACCTGGTCGGCGCGGTCGGCGCGGCGTACGTCCGGGGATTGCAGAGCGCCGGGGTGATCGCCACCCTCAAGCACTTCGCGGGATACTCCGCGTCCCGCGCCGCCCGCAACCACGGCCCGGTCTCGATGGGCCGCCGGGAGCTGCTCGACGTGATCCTGCCGCCGTTCGAGGCCGCGCTGCGCGAGGGCGGCGCCCGGTCGGTGATGAACTCGTACTCGGAGATCGACGGGGTGCCGGCCGGCGCCGACGAGTGGCTGTTCACCGAGCTGCTGCGCGACGAGTGGGGCTTCACCGGCACCGTCGTCTCCGACTACTGGGCGATCCCGTTCCTGGCCGGCAACCACCGGATCGCGGCGGACAACGGCGACGCCGGGGCCCTCGCCCTGGCCACCGGCATCGACGTGGAGCTGCCGGACACCGTCGGCTACGGCGACGAGCTGGTCGACCGGGTCCGGCGCGGCGCGGTCGCCGAGGACCTGGTGGACCGCGCGGCCCGCCGCCTGCTCACCCAGAAGGCCGAGCTGGGCCTGCTCGACGCGGACTGGACCCCGGAGGCCTCGGTGGCCGGCGCCGACGCCGTCGTGCTGGACTCCCCCGCCAACCGGGATCTGGCCCGCGAGCTGGCCGAACGCTCGATCGTGCTGCTCGACCCGGGCACCGCCCTGCCGCTGGCCGGGACCGGCCGGATCGCGGTGACCGGGCCGTGCGCCGACGACGCGAGCACGTTCCTGGGCTGCTACGCCTTCCCCAACCACGTGCTGCCCCGCTACCCCGGGATGAAGCCGGAGATCGAGCTGCCGACGGCGGTCGAGGCGCTGCGGGCCGAGTTCGAGGGCGCCGAGATCGTGTACGAGCCCGGCTGCGCCGTCGACGGCGACGACCGCTCCGGCATCGCCGCCGCGGTGGCCGCCGCCGCGTCCGCCGACGTGACGCTGGCCTTCGTCGGCGACCTGGCCGGCCTGTTCGGCAGGGGCACCTCCGGCGAGGGCTGCGACGCCGCCGGCCTGCGCCTGCCCGGCGTCCAGGCTGATCTTGTCGAAGCGCTTCTATCGACGGGGAAGCCGGTGGTCGTGGTGGTCGTCTCCGGCCGGCCGTACGCCCTGGGCGAGTTCGCCGGCCGGGCCGCCGCCATGGTCCAGGCTTTCATGCCCGGCGAGGAGGGCGGACCGGCGATCGCCGGCGTGCTGTCCGGCCGGGTCCAGCCGAGCGGCAGGCTGCCGGTGCAGATCCCCCGGCACCCGGGCGGGCAGCCCGGCACCTACCTGCAGCCGCGGCTCGGCGCCGAGCACCTGGGCACCAGCAGCCTCGACCCGACGCCGCTGTTCGCCTTCGGTCACGGCCTGGCGTACACCACGTTCGCCGTGGACGATCTGCGGATCCCGGAGACCCGGGTGCCGACCGACGGCGAGTTCACCGTCTCGGTGCGGGTCCGCAACACCGGCGGCCGGGACGGGTCCGAGGTGGTCCAGCTGTATCTGTCCGACCCGGTCGCCACGGTCACCCGTCCGGTGATCCAGCTCGCCGGGTTCCAGCGGGTCGCGCTGGCCGCCGGCGCCGCCGCGGACGTCACGTTCCGGGTGCACACCGACCGGACGGCGTTCACCGGGCGCGACCTGCGGCGCATCGTCGAGCCTGGTGAGCTGCGGATTCTCGTCGGCACGTCGGCCGCCGACCTGCCCTGCGCGGGGGTCGTCGAGCTGACCGGGCCGGTCCGGCACGCCGGAGCCGACCGGGTCCTGTCGACGCCCGTGGAGGTGCGTCACGCCGGGTCGTGATCACCCGCCGGGCACTAGGCTGACGACGTGCCCCCACGCATCAACGACGACGAGCGGCTCCGCCGTCTTGAAGCGATCTCCGACGAGACGTTGTCCCGGCTCGGCGCGTCCGACCTGCTGGACGAGCTGCTGGACCGGGTGCGTGACCTCCTCGAGGTGGACACCGCGGCGATCCTGCTGCTCGACGTGCACGCGCGGCAACTGGTGGCGACCGCGGCGAAGGGGCTCGAGGAGGAGGTACGCGACGGGTTCCGGGTGACGGTGGGCCGCGGTTTCGCCGGGCGGATCGCGGCCACCCGCCGGCCGGTGCGGATCACCGACGTGACACCGGCCGACGTGGTGAACCCGCTGCTGCTGGAGAAGAACCTGCGGTCGCTGCTCGGGGTGCCGATCGTGGCCGGCCGGGACGTGGTCGGCGTGCTGCACGTGGGCTCGCTGACCCGCCGCGAGTTCGGCGACGACGACATCCGGCTGCTGCAGCTGGTCGCCGACCGGGCCGCGGTGGCCGGGCGGATCCGGTCGGCGAAGCTGGACCAGGCGGCCGCGCTGGCCCTGCAGCGCAGCCTGCTGCCGGCCCGGCTGCCCGGGGTCGCCGGGCTGGACCTGGCCGCCCGCTACGTGCCCGGTCACTCCTCCGGCGTCGGCGGCGACTGGTACGACGTCTTCCAGCTGCCGTCCGGCTGGATCGGCGTGGTGATCGGCGACGTCTCCGGGCACGGGCTGGCCTCGGCCGTGGTGATGGGCCGGATCCGCAGCGCGCTCCGGGCGTACGCACTGATCTGCGACGATCCGGCCGACGCGCTCAGCCTGCTGGACCGCAAGGTGCAGCATTTCGAGGCGGGCAGCCTGACCACCGCCCTGTACGCGATGATCAGCCCGGAGCGGGACCGGGCGGTGGTGTCGTCGGCCGGGCACCTGTGCCCGGTGCTGGCCGAGCCGGGCCGCCCGGCGGCGCTCGCCGAGGTGCCGGTGGATCCGCCGCTCGGGGTGGTCCACCCGGGTCGCGGCCGGCGTACCGCCACCGTCGCCCTGGCGCCCGGCGCGGTGCTGTTCTGCTACACCGACGGCCTGGTGGAGCGGCGCGGCGAGGTGATCGACACCGGTCTGGAGCGCCTGGTCGGCCTGGTCCGGGCCGAGCCGGCGGAGGCGGTCTGCGCCACGGTCATCACCGGCGCGGCCGACGAGTCCCCCACCGACGACGTCGCGGTTCTCGCCGTCCGGCGACGCGGATGAGAGGCCCTCGGCCGTGCGGAAATATTCCTCAAACCCCTTGTTCACCACGGATTCAGCGGAAAAGATGGGGCCGGATTCGCTGATACCACTGCTGGAGGCCGGATGAGCGCGAAGACGGTACTGCACAACCTCATCGGGGGCGAGGCCGCCGCTCCCGTCGAGGGGCGGTACGAGGACCTCATCGACCCGTCCACCGGCGAGGTGTTCGCGTCCGCCCCGGTGTCCGGCCCCGAGGACGTCGACCGGGCCATGCGGGCCGCCTCCACCGCGTTCGGGCAGTGGCGCGACACCACCCCCGGCGAGCGGCAGCGGGCGCTGCTGAGGTTCGCCGACGCGATCGAGGCCCGCGCGGAGGAGCTGGTCGCCGCCGAGAGCCGCAACACCGGCAAGCCGCTCGGCCTGACCGCCAGCGAGGAGCTGCCGCCGGCCATCGATCACCTGCGGTTCTTCGCCGGCGCCGCCCGGGTCCTGGAGGGCCGCTCCGCCGGGCAGTACATGAACGGGTTCGAGAGCTACGTGCGGCGCGAGCCGATCGGCGTCTGCGCCCAGGTCACCCCGTGGAACTACCCGCTGCTGATGGCGATGTGGAAGATCGCGCCGGCGCTGGCCGCCGGCAACGCCGTGGTTCTCAAGCCGTCCGACACCACCCCGGTCACCAGCGTGCTGCTGGCCGAGATCGCCGCCGAGTTCCTGCCTGACGGCCTGTTCAACGTGGTCCTCGGCGACCGGGACACCGGCCGGGCCCTGGTCACGCACCGGACCCCGCGGATGGTGTCGATCACCGGTTCGGTGCGGGCCGGCATGGAGGTGGCCGGCAGCGCCGCCGCCGATCTCAAGCGCACGCACCTGGAGCTGGGCGGCAAGGCCCCGGTGGTGGTCTTCGACGACGCCGACATCCCGGCGGCCGCCGCGGCGATCGCCGAGGCCGGCTACTTCAACGCCGGCCAGGACTGCACCGCCGCGACCCGGGTGCTGGTGGCCGCCGGCGCCTACGACGACTTCGTGGCCGCGCTCGCCGAGCAGGCCCGTGGCATCAAGACGGGCGCGCCCGACCAGGAGGACGTGCTCTACGGCCCGGTCAACAACGCGGACCAGCTGGCCCGGGTCGCCGGGTTCGTCGACCGGCTGCCCGATCACGCGACCGTGCGGGCCGGCGGCGCCCGGGTCGGTGACAGGGGCTTCTTCTACGCCCCCACCGTCGTCTCCGGGCTGCGGCAGGACGACGAGATCATCCAGAACGAGGTGTTCGGCCCGGTGATCACCGTGCAGCGGTTCGGCGACGAGGAGGAGGCGGTGCGGTACGCCAACGGCGTCGAGTACGCCCTCGCCTCCAGCGTGTGGACGAAGGATCACGGCCGGGCGATGCGGATGACGCAGCGCCTCGACTTCGGCTGCGTGTGGGTCAACTGCCACATCCCGCTGGTCGCGGAGATGCCGCACGGCGGCTTCAAACATTCCGGGCACGGCAAGGACCTTTCGGTGTACGGGTTCGAGGACTACACCCGGATCAAGCACGTCATGCACCACGTGGGGGCCTGATGAGCTCGGGTGAACTGCACAAGCGGCGTCTCGCGGCCGTCGCCAAGGGGGTCGGCTCGGTGATCGACTCCTATGTCGACCACGCCGCCGGTGGCACCCTCACCGACGTCGACGGCCGGGAGTGGATCGACTTCGCGTCCGGTATAGCCGTCACCAACGTCGGCAACAGCGCGCCGAAGGTGGTCGAGGCGGTCCGGGCGCAGGTGGAGCGGTTCACCCACACCTGCTTCATGGTCGCGCCCTACGAGTCGTACGTCGCGGTCTGTGAGCAGTTGATCGATCTGACGCCCGGCACGTTCGAGAAGCGGGCCGCGCTGTTCAACTCCGGCGCCGAGGCGGTGGAGAACGCCGTCAAGATCGCCCGGCACGCGACCGGGCGCCCGGCCGTCGTGGTGTTCGACCACGCCTACCACGGCCGGACCAACCTGACGATGGCGCTGACGGCGAAGAACATGCCGTACAAGCACCGGTTCGGCCCGTTCGCCCCGGAGGTGTATAGGGCGCCGATGTCGTACCCGCTGCGCGACGGCGGCCTGTCCGGCGCGGAGGCGGCCCGCCGGGCCATCGACGTGATCGAGAAGCAGGTCGGCGGGTCCAACGTGGCCGCTGTTCTGATCGAGCCGATCCAGGGCGAGGGCGGTTTCGTCGTACCCGCGCAAGGTTTTCTCCCGGCGCTCGCGGCGTGGGCGAAGGCCAACGGGGCGGTGTTCGTCGCCGACGAGATCCAGACCGGTTTCGCCCGGACCGGCCGGTGGTTCGCGTCCGAGGACGAGGGCCTGGAACCGGATCTGATCACCACGGCCAAGGGGATGGGCGGGGGCCTGCCGATCGCCGCGGTCACCGGGCGGGCCGAACTGATGGACGCGGTGCACGCCGGCGGGCTGGGTGGCACGTACGGCGGCAATCCGATCGCGTGCGCGGCCGCCCTGGCCGCCATCGCGACGATGCGCGAACTGGATCTCTGTTCCGCCGCCCGGCGGATCGAGGAGAAGATCAGGAAAGCTCTGGGCGATGACCTGCCCGGTGTCGCCGAGGTACGTGGCCGCGGCGCGATGATCGCCGTCGAACTGGTGCTGCCGAACGGCGAGCCGGACCCGACCCGGACCGCCGCGGTGTCCCAGGCCTGCCACGAGGCCGACCTGCTCACGCTGACCTGCGGCACCTACGGCAACGTGCTGCGGTTCCTGCCGCCCTTGGTGATCTCCGACGAGGACCTGGATCGCGGGCTGGACATCCTTCTGCGCGCCCTGCGCACCTGACGGGCGACCCCTTTGCCTACGACAATCGTGACAGGGAAGAATCGCGCCGTGACGGACGTGACCCTGGACGACACCAACAAGTTGATCATCGAGCACCTGCAGCGTGACGGGCGGATGTCGTACGCCACGCTCGCCAAGACCATCGGCCTGTCCGAGGCCGCCGTCCGGCAGCGCGTGCAACGGCTGCTGGACAACGGCTTGATGCAGATCGTCGCGGTCACCGACCCGCTCACCCTGGGCTTCGCCCGGCAGGCGATGGTCGGGCTGCGGGTCAACGGGGACCTGCGGGCGATCGCCGACAGGATCGCCGAGATCCCCGAGGTGGATTACGTGGTGATCTGCGCGGGCCGGTACGACCTGCTGGTCGAGCTGGTCTGCACCGACGACGAGCACCTGCTCGACATCCTGAACGAGAAGCTGCGGGCCATCGAGGGCGTCAGCGAGACCGACACCTTCATGTACCTCAAGCTGGCCAAACAGACCTACGCCTGGGGAACCCGGTGAAACCCCGCGTGTTGAGTTCGGCCGTCATACGCGCCTGAAGTCGACACGCGAGTCAGGAGGGCGGGCCGGCCAGGGGCAGGCGGACGCGGACGATCGTGCCGGACGGCCGGTTGTCGGCGAGGGTGATCGTGCCGCCGTGCAGCAGCACGATCGCCCGGGCCAGGCTCAGGCCCAGCCCGCTGCCGGGAGTGCCCTGGTGGCGTACGTTGCTGCCGCGGAAGAACCGGTCGAAGACACGGTCCTGCTCGCCGTCGGGGGTGCCGATGCCGCAGTCGGCGATGCACAGGTCCGCCATGGTGTCGTCGGCACGCAGCGTGACGTGCACGGGCGCGCCCGGCGGGCTGTACCGGACCGCATTGGACAGCAGATCGTCGACGACCTGGCGCAGCCGGGAGTCGTCGCCGGGCAGGTGCAGCCGGGCCGGCAGCTCGGTGACCAGGGTGAGCCGGCCGCCGCCGTGCCGCAGGCAGGTCACCGCGTCGCTGACGAGCGCGGCGAGGTCGACGTCGGCGACGTTCAGGGCCAGGTGCCCGGAGTCCAGGCCGGCCAGGTCGAGCAGGGTGTCGGCGATGCGTTGCAGGGCCGCCGCGTTGCGGGCGATCACCTGTGCCATCTGCGCGCAGTCCGCGTCGTGGCCGGCGCACTCCTCGGCGAGCAGGGTGGCGTTCGCGGTGATGGCGGTCAGCGGGGTACGCAACTCGTGCCCGACCAGGTCCACGAAGTCCCCCTGGGCCCGGGCGAGCTGCCGGGACAGCTCCTCGGCGCGGCGCTGGGCCACGAAGATCCCGACCTGCGCGGCGACCCCGTTGAGCAGGACGGTGAGCAGGTCGGGCTCGTACTCCTGGGTGCCGGCGTAACAGGTCATCACCCCGAGCAGGGTGCCGCCGTCGCGAACCGGGACGGCGAGGGCGGTGCGTACCCCGCGCCGCAGGCAGATCTCCACCCGCTCCCGCTCGTGGGCGGTCCGCAGGTCGGCGCTGCGGCCCAGGTCGGGCACCCAGATCGGCCGGCCGCTCTCCCACACCCGCCCGGTGATGCCCTGCCCGCGCACCGGGAGGTGCCCGAAGAACTCGTCCGGCTCGAGCCCTGACGAGTCCCAGTGCCCGGCCGGCAGCAGCAGCCCGGAGGCGTCGTCGATCAGGTACAGCTCCGCGGACGGCCAGCCGAGCGTGGCGGTGACCGCGCGCAGCACCTCCGGGGTGGCCTCGGCGATGGTGGTGGAACGCTTCAGCACGTGCTCGACGCCGATGTGGCAGTTGCGGAACCGCTCGACCCGGCGCAGCGCGGTGACCTCGTGGGCGACGGCGACCGCGCCGAGGACCGTCCCGTCCGGCCCGAGGATCGGCTGCGCGCTGGTGTCGAAGACCCGCAGCCGGTGGCCGGGCCGGCGCAGCAGCACGTCCTCGGAGTCCACGTGCTCGCCGTGCAGGGCGCGCAGCAGCGGGCTCTCGGCCCGGGTCATCGGCCGCATGTCGGGGGTGGCGAGGTGCTGGAACGTCTGGTGCTCGAAGTCCGGCGGGAGCGGCCCGTCCAGCCCGGCGCCGGAGAACTCGCGCATCGCCCGGTTGGCGAACACCACCCGGCCGCCCGCGTCGCACGCGAGGACGCCCGCGTCCATGCTCTCCAGCAGCGCGCCGAGAAAGGCGCCGTTGTCCAGAGCGGTCGCCGCCTCTCCCAGCACCACCATGAACCGCCCGCTTCTCCCGGCTGAGGCCCGTGGTCACGGGCTTCCTGGGCACATACCCAATTAAGTATTATTCATACTGAAACCGGCATGTCGGCGGGGCATCGGTTGTCGGCCGCGTCGTGGTCGTGCGGGCCGATCGTCACCAGCTCGCCCATGGTCGCGAGCAGCTGATCGTTGGGACACGGCTTGAGCAGGATGGCGCAGACCCGGCTGGTTCCGGCGCGCGGATCACCCGGGCGCAGATGACCGCTGAGGATGGCCACCGGCAGCCGCCGGATGCCGTCGTCGGGATGACTGCGGATCGCCTCGATCAGCTCCCAGCCGTCCATGATCGGCATCCCGAGATCGGTGAGCACGACGTCCGGCCGGTGCTCGACGACCGCCTGGAACGCCGCCTTGCCGTCCGGGGCCCGCAGCACCGTCATCCCGGCCCGTTTGAACACCCGGGCCAGCACCAGCGCGATGTCCTCGTCGTCCTCAGCGATCAGCAAAACGGCCATATCAGCTCCGTCGGAAGGTCCGTCTTCCCAGCATGCGCCAGCCCGGCACGAGGCGGGGCGAATACCGGAACAACCAACGCCGCCGATATGCCGCTCGCCGCAGCCGGTATCGTGCGACTTCCGCCGCCACGGAGGGGAACCGTATGCGATCACCCGTTCGCCGCGTCGCGGCCGGCGCCGCCGCCGTGCTCGTCGCGTCCCTGCTGCCCGGGACCGCGGCCGGGACGAGGACGGCGCCGCTCTACCGCGACGCCCGCCAGCCGGTCGAACACCGGGTCACCGACCTGCTCGCCCGGATGACCCTGGACGACAAGATCGGGCAGATGACCCAGGCCGAGCGGGCCGACGTCGCCGCCGACCCCACCCTGATCACCCGGTGGCGGCTCGGCTCGGTGCTGTCCGGCGGCGGCTCGGCGCCCACCCCGAACACCCCGCAGGCGTGGGTCGACCTGGTCAACTCGCTGCAGCGGGCGGCTCTCGCCACCCCGCTGGGGATCCCGCTGATCTACGGCATCGACGCGGTGCACGGCCACGGCAACGTGTCCGGCGCGACGGTCTTCCCGCACAACGTCGGCCTCGGCGCCACCCGCGACCCGGCCCTGGTCGAGCAGGTCTACCGGGCCACCGCCGAGGAGATGCGCGCCACCGGCATCACCTGGGACTTCGCGCCGTGCGTGTGCGTGTCCCGCGACGAACGGTGGGGCCGGGCCTACGAGAGCTTCAGCGAGGATCCCGCGCTGGTCACCGTGCTCGGCGGCGCCGCCGTCGAGGGGCTCCAGCGCAACGGGGTGGTCGCCACGGTCAAGCACTTCGCCGGTGACGGCGACACCGAGTACGGCACCGGCGACAACGGTTACCGCATCGACCAGGGCGTGACCGTCACCAGCCGCCGCGACTTCGACCGGCTCGACCTCACGCCGTACGTCGCCGCCGTCGACCGGCACGGCGTCCGCAGCGTGATGCCGTCGTTCTCCAGCGTCGACTGGACCGACGACGGCGCCGGCGGCCCGGTCAAGATGCACGCCCACCAGGAGCTGCTCACCGGCACGCTGAAGGGGACCCTGGGCTTCGACGGCTTCGTGATCAGCGACTGGGGAGGCATCCACCAGATCCCCTCCGAGGAGCCGGCCGGCACCCCCGAGCCGACCGCCTCGCAGGTGCGGACCGGGGTCAACGCCGGCATCGACATGTTCATGGAGCCGGCCACGTCGCGGCGCTTCCAGGAGCACCTCAAGGCCGAGGTCACCGCGGGGCGGGTGCCGGTCGCCCGGATCGACGACGCGGTCCGGCGGATCCTGCGGGTCAAGTTCGAGCAGGGGCTCTTCGAGAACCCGTACGCCACGCCCGGCGAGGTCGGCACTCCCGCCCACCGCGCGCTCGCCCGGGAGGCCGTCGCGAAGTCGCAGGTGCTGCTGAAGAACAGTGACCGGCTGCTGCCGCTGCGCGCCGGCGCCAGGCTCTACGTGGCCGGGCGCAACGCCGGCGACATCGGCAACCAGTCCGGCGGCTGGACCATGGACTGGCAGGGCCGCGACGGTGACATCACCGCCGGCGCCACGATCCTCGACGGCATCCGGGCAGCGGCGCCCGACGTCACGTACAGCGCGGACGCCTCCGCGCCGATCGCCCGGACGGACGTCGGCGTGGTCGTGGTCGGCGAGACCCCGTACACCGAAGGTTTCGGCGACGTCGGCGGCCCGGTCTGGTCACGGGGCACCGAGCAGCAGAAGGAGCCCAAGTCGCTCACCCTGCAGCCCGGCGACCGGGCGGTCGTCGACAAGGTCTGCGACGCGGTGGACAAGTGCGTGGTGCTGATCGTCTCCGGGCGCCCACAGGTGATCACCGGCCAGCTCGGCAAGATCGACGCGCTGGTCGCCTCGTGGCTGCCCGGCAGCGAGGGCGCCGGGGTCGCCGACGTGCTGTTCGGCAAGCGGCCCTTCACCGGCAGGCTGTCGTTCTCGTGGCCGCGCACCGTCGCACAGGTTCCGGTCAACGTGGGCGACGAGAACTACGACCCGCTCTATCCGTACGGGTGGGGCCTGCGCACCGCCCCCTGATCGCCGAGGACCGGCCCGGCAACCGATGCCGGGCCTTCCCCAGGGACTCCTTACCGCTTCCGGGACCGGGACCGCACGTTGGCGATCACCGCGAACAGCACGCCGACCGCGAAGATCATCGTGCCCATCACGTTGACCTGCGGCGGCAGGCCGACCCGGGTGGCGCCCCAGATCCACAGCGGGAACGTCTGCGTCGTGCCCGCCGTGAAGTTGGTGATCACGAAGTCGTCGATGGAGAGCGCGAACGCGAGCATCACCCCGGACAGGACCGCCGGCAGGATGATCGGGAAGATCACCTTCCAGAAGGTGGTCCAGCCGGTCGCGCCGAGGTCGGCCGCCGCCTCCTCCAGGGACCGGTCCAGGGTCATCACCCGGGCCCGGACCACGATCGCCACGAACGACACCGAGAACATCACGTGGGCGATCGTGATGGTGGTGATGCCGGGGCTGACCCCGAGCGACACGAACATGCTCAGCAGCGACGAGCCCATCACCAGCTCGGGCGAGGAGATCGCGGCGAACATCAGCAGGTTGAGGCCGCCGGCCCCGCGGAACCGGAAACGGCCCAGGGCGTACCCGATGCCGGTGCCCAGCGCCCCGGCGATCAGCGCGGTGAGCACCGCGACGATCAGCGACACCACCAGGGCGTCGGTGAGCGCGTCCAGGGCGAACACGTCCCTGTACCACTGGAGCGTGAAGCCCTGCCAGGTCTGGTTGTACCGCCCGCTCGGGTCGTTGAACCCGAACAGGATCATCACCCCGATCGGGAGGATGAGCCAGGCGATCAGCAGCCAGGTGTAGGCGTGCAGGACCCGGGCCCCGTTGATCCGCAGCGCGCTCACCGGGCGGCCACCTTCATGACGTCCTCGGTGCCCAGCGCGCGGGCGTACGCGAAGACGCCGATCAGCAGCACCGCCATCAGCGTGAAGGACAGCGCCGACGCGGACGGGTAGTCGGAGCTCTGCAGGAACTTCGCCTGGATGACCTGGCCGATCATGGTCGTCTCGGAGCTGCCGAGCAGCTCCGAGTTGACGTAGTCGGAGCTGGCCGGCACGAAGGTCATCAGCACGCCCGCGAAGACGCCGGGCAGCGCCAGCGGGAAGACGATCCTGCGGAACGCGGTCATCGGGGAGGCGTACAGGTCCCGGGCCGCTTCGACGACCCGCGGGTCGATGCGCTCCAGGGCCACGTAGATCGGCAGCACCATGAACGGCAGGAAGCTGTACACCAGCCCGGCGACGACCGCGGTGGAGGTGCCGAGCACCTGGAAGCCGTCCGGGAGCAGGCCGGCCTCCTTCAGCGGGTGCAGCAGCACGCCGTCGTCGGTGAGCAGCATCCGCCACGAGATGGTGCGCAGGACGAACGACACGAAGAACGGCAGCATGATCAGGAACAGGTAGGTCGCCTTCCGCCTGCCCCCGTAGAAGGCGATCCAGTACGCGACCGGGAACGCCAGCACGATCAGGACGATCGACGTGACGGCGCCGTACACCAGCGAACGGACCAACTGGGTCTGGTAGTCGGCGAGCGACTCCGTGTAGTTCTGCCAGTGCCCGGTGAAGACGAAGCCGTTGACGATGTCGCCCTCCTGCAGCGACAGCGACAACATGGTGGCCATCGGCACCGCGAAGAACAGCAGCAGCCACAGCCCGCCGGGGAGCACCAGCAGGTAGGGCGCGAGTGCACGTTTCACCCGGTCCATCCGTTTTACCCCAGCACGATCGGTTGGAACACCCGCTCGAAGTCGTTCTTCTCCTCGGCGGTGTTGAAGTTGACGTAGTAGTGCAGCCGCTTGTACTCGGCCTCGCCCGGGAAGACCAGCGGGCTGGTGGCCACCGCGTTCAGGAAGTCCCGGTCCTCGCCGGTGGCCGCGGCCGCGTGCTTCTTCATCAAGGCCTGCGCGGCGGGCACCGGGCACACGTAGTTGATGTACTCGGCGAGCGTGGTGGCGTTCTCCAGCTCGTACAGGAAGTCCATCATCATGATCGCGTCGACCGGGTTCTCCGCGGTGACCGGGATCGCCATGTTGTCGGTCCAGATCGTGCCGCCGTCCTCAGGGATCACGAACTTGAAGTTCGTGCCGTCGGAGACGTTCTTCTGGAAGATGTCACCGGACCACGCCATGGTGATCCAGATCTCGCCCTTGCCGAGCGCGTCGAGATAGTTCTGCTCGTAGTAGTTGCGGACGATGCCGGCGTCCTTCTGCTCCTTGAGCTTGGCCGCCGCCTGCTTCCACGCCGTCTCGTCCGACTTGGCGGGGTCCAGGCCGAGCGCCAGCATGCCGAAGTTGGCGAGTTCCTGCGGGTCACGCATCATGCCGACCTTGCCCTTGTACTTCGGGTTCCACAGGTCGGAGATCTTGGTGATCGGCTCTTTGATCTTCGTGGGGTCGTACGCGATACCGGTGATGCCGGAGGTGTACGGGATGCTGAAGACGTTGCCCGGGTCGTACGCGGAAGTGGCGTACGACTTGGCCGCGTTGGCCGCGTAGTTCGGCAGCTTCGAGTGGTCCAGCGGCGCCAGGAAGCCGGAGTCACGGAACTGGCCGAACTGGACCGAGTTGGTGATGACCATCAGGTCGTAACCGATCGACTGCCCGGCCGACAGCTGCGGCTGCACCTTGGCGAACCAGGGACCCATCTCCGCGATGACCTCGTCGTAGGTCACCTTGATGCCGGTCTTCTTGGTGAAGGCCGCGATCTCCGGCTTCTTCGGGTCCATGTACACCGGCCAGTTGGCGAAGTTCAGCGTGCCGTTCTGCGCCTTGCCGGCCCAGTACTTCGCCACGGCGTCGGGCGCCACGCTGGCCTGCGGCTTGCCCTTGCCCTCCACGCCGCACGCGGCGAGGAACGCGCCCATCGCCGACAACCCGCCGAGGCGCAGCGCGTCACGGCGGCCGAGCCGCGACTGCGTCATGCCCCGCAGGAGGGAGGGGTTCGGCTTGCTGGTCTGGAACATCAGACTCCGATCGGGTACGAATGCTGAGGGGCCCAAGTGAGGAAGACGCGCTCGCCACGAGACGCGACGTCCTCTGCGTCGTGAGCATTCTGATCGAACACCACGAAATCCGTTCCAGCGGTGGTCGCCACTGTGTAGTTCGTCGACGTGCCGTGGTAGACGACCTCGGTGACGACGCCGGCGAGCAGGCTCCCGGTGACCTCGGACGGCATCGCCCGGTGCAGGTCGATCTTCTCCGGCCGGACCGAGATCTCGATCTGCCGGCCCACCTCGACGCCGCCCGGCACGGGCACCACGACCCGCTCGCCGGGGCCCTTGTCGAGGACCGCGTACCCCTGGTCGGACCAGCTGACGTGGCCGTCGACCAGGTTCGAGGTGCCGATGAAGCCGGCCACGAACCGGGTCGCCGGGCGCTCGTAGATGTCGCGCGGCGTACCGAGCTGCTCGATCCTGCCGTTGTTCATCACCGCGATCCGGTCGCTCATGGTGAGCGCCTCGCCCTGGTCGTGGGTGACGTAGACGAAGGTGATGCCGACCTCACGCTGGATCCGCTTGAGCTCGATCTGCATCTGCTGGCGCAGCTTCAGGTCCAGGGCGCCGAGCGGCTCGTCCAGCAGCAGCGCCCGCGGGTGGTTGACCAGGGCCCGGGCCAGCGCGACCCGCTGCTGCTGGCCGCCGGACATCTCCCGGGGCTGCCGCTTCTCCATGCCGGTCAGCGAGACGATCTCGAGCATCTCGCCGACCCGCTTGCGGATCTCCGCCTTGGCGACCTTGCGGCGCTCCAGGCCGAAGGCCACGTTCTGCGCCACGGTCAGGTGCGGGAAGAGGGCGTACGACTGGAAGACCATGTTGACGTCGCGCTTGTTCGGCGCGACGCCGGTGACGTCCCGGCCGTCGAGGAACACCTTGCCGGCGGTCGGCTCCTCGAAGCCGGCGATCATCCGCATCGTGGTGGTCTTGCCACAGCCGGACGGCCCGAGCAGCGAGAAGAACTCCCCCTGTCCGATCGCCAGATCCAGACTCCTGACGGCGGGAACCGCCTCGCCGTGCGACACGTAGTCCTTGCGCACGCCGACGAACTCGATCGCCGCCTGGGTCGGCGGCGTAGGGGGAGCAGTGGTCATCTATCACCTCGAACAGGGCGTTGCGGCATCGGGGGTGGCGCGGATCAGCCCGTGTAGCTCATCACGTGCTTGATCCGGGTGTACTCCTCGAATCCGTACAGGGAAAGGTCCTTGCCGTAGCCGGAGTGACCGTAACCGCCGTGCGGCATCTCGGAGACGAAGGGTAGGTGCGTGTTGATCCAGACCGCGCCGAAGTCGAGACGGCGGGAGACCCGCATCGCCCGGCCGTGGTTCTCGGTCCAGACGCTGGCGCTCAGCCCGTACCGCACGTCGTTGGCCCCGCGCACGGCCTGCGCCTCGCCGTCGAAGGTCTGCACCGTCACGACCGGCCCGAACACCTCGTCCTGAATCATCTCGTCCGGCTGGCGCAGGCCGGTGACCACGGTCGGCTCGAAGAAGTAACCACGATCACCGACGCGGTTGCCGCCGGCCACCACCTCGGCGTGCGCCGGGGTACGGTCCAGGAAGCCGGTGATCCGCTCGAGCTGAACGCTGTCGTTGACCGGGCCGGAGAACGCCCCGGTGTCCGACGGCGGGCCGACCCGGGTGGCCTTCGCCGCGTTGCCGGCCGCAATCGCGGGGGCGAACTTCCACACACCCATCACCATCGGATGGTTCCACGGGGTGATCTGGGCGCAGACGCCGGTCGGCTCACGGCGTACGAAAGAGGTGTGGTCCCGCAGGTACTCCCCCGCCGACTTGCCCTCCAGGACCCGGGCCGCGCCGGCGAAGAAGCGCAGCTCGTCCAGGATCGAGCCCATCTCCTCGGCGCGGGTGGCCGCGACCGGCTTGCCGGTGTCGCGGACCTCGGCGGCGATGATCTCGTCGGCCCGGGCCTCGATGGCGTCGGCGATCCGCAGCAGCGCCCGCTGGCGTTCGGCCGGGGTGCTGTCCCGCCAGATCTCGAAGCCCTGCGCGGCGGCCTCGACCGCGACGCCGACGTCCCGCGCCGAGGAGACCGGCGCGTGCGCGTACGCCTCCCCGGTGCTGGGGTCGATCACCGGGGACGTGAGGCCGTCCTCGGTGTCGCGGTAGGACCCGGCGCCGAAATTGCGCAGCACGGGAAGGGTTGTGCTCAAGGGAATGCGGCCTTCCGGTCAGGGGCTTCTCACCCGGACTGGAGGGACCTTGTCACACCACCGAGTGCATCAGCAAGGGAATCCGAAGTAGTTTCCAAAACCGAAACGGAATCAGAAGATCCGACCCATTCCAGCGACGCATTCCGGGGTTTTAGGCGGCGTAAAAGCCGTCGGCGACGGTCAGTGCCTCGTCGAGGATCGCGAGGCCCTCGCGAAGCTCGGCCTCGGTGATCGTGCACGGCGGCACCACGTGCAGCCGGTTGAAGTGGACGAACGGCCAGAGACCGCGCTCCTTGCAGGCCGCGGCCACCGCGTTCATCGGCGCGGCGGCGGCGCCGGCGGCGTTGAACGGTACCAAAGGCTCCTTGGTCGTTCCATCACGCACCAGCTCGACGGCCCAGAAGACACCCAGCCCCCGGACCTCGCCGACACTGGGATGCCTCTCCCGGAACGCCTCCAGCTCCGGGCCGATGATCTGCTCGCCCAGCATGCGGGCGTGCTCGACGATGCCCTCCTCCTTGAAGATCTGCATGCTCGCCACCGCCGACGCGCAGGCCAGCGGATGCCCGGAGTAGGTCAGGCCGCCCGGGAACGGCCGCTCCCGGAACGTCTCGGCGATCTCGTCGGAGATCACCACCCCGCCCAGCGGCAGGTACCCGGAGTTCACGCCCTTGGCGAAGGTGATCAGGTCGGGGACGACACCCCAGTGGTCGACAGCGAACCACTCGCCGCAGCGGCCGAACCCGGCCATCACCTCGTCGGCGATGAACACGATGCCGAACTCGTCGCAGATCTCCCGCACGCCGGCCAGGTAGCCGGGCGGCGGGACCAGGATGCCGTTCGTGCCGACCACCGTCTCGATCAGGATCGCGGCGATCGTGGCCGGGCCCTCGAAGACGATGGTGTCGCGCAGGTGCCGCAGCGCCCGCTCGGCCTCCTGCTCCGGGCTCGCGGAGTGGAAGGGCGAGCGATAGGGGTACGGGCCCCAGAAGTGCACGACCCCGATGGCGACCGGCTCGTTCGGCCAGCGCCGCGGGTCGCCGGTGGCGGTGATCGCCGTGGCCGTCGAGCCGTGGTAGCTGCGGTAGGCGGAGAGGACCTTGTGCCGGCCGGTGTGCAGCCGGGCCATCCGGATCGCGTTCTCGTTGGCCTCGGCGCCGCCGTTGGTGAAGAAAACCTTGTTCAAATCGCCGGGGGCGATCTCGGCGATCATCCGGGCCGCCTCGCCGCGCTTGTCGTTGGCGAAGGCGGGCTGGATGGTGCAGAGCCTCTCGGCCTGTTCCTTGATCGCCTCGATCATCCGCGGGTGCTGATGCCCGATGTTGATGTTGACCAATTGCGAGGAGAAATCCAGGTATTTCCGGCCGGTGTAGTCCCAGAAACGGCTGCCCTGGGCGCCGGCGATCGGCAACGGGTCGATCAGGCCCTGCGCCGACCAGGAATGGAAGACATGCGCGCGGTCATCAGCGCGGACAACGGAATCGCTCACGACGATCATCCTTACCGGGTCTGCGGGAAGCCGAGGTCGATCGACGACGTGCCGGGGTCGGGCCAGCGGGACGTGACGACCTTGCCGCGGGTGAAGAAGTGGATGCCGTCCGGGCCGTACATGTGGGTGTCGCCGAACAGCGACGCCTTCCAGCCGCCGAACGAGTAGTAGGCGACCGGGACCGGGATCGGCACGTTCACGCCGACCATGCCGGCGTTCACGTCGAACTGGAACTGCCGGGCCGCGCCGCCGTCGCGGGTGAAGATGGCGGTGCCGTTGCCGTACTCGCTGTCGTTGACCAGCCGCACGGCCTCGGCGTAGGTGTCGACGCGGACGACGCTGAGCACCGGGCCGAAGATCTCGTCGGTGTAGACGGTCATGTCGGGCGTGACGTTGTCGAGCAGGGTGGCCCCGAGGAAGAATCCTGACTTCTCCGAAATGTCACGGCCATCCGTGATCACCGTGGCGCCGGCGTCAGCCCCGGCAGCGATGTAGCCCGCCACCCTGTCCCGGTGCTGGGCGGAGATCAGCGGGCCCATCTCGGACTCGGGATCCGTACCGTCGCCGATCTTGATCTGGGGAATGCGCGCGGCGATCGCCTCGACCAGCGGATCCGCGATCTCACCGACCGCCACCACCACGGAGATCGCCATGCAGCGCTCCCCCGCCGCGCCGTAACCGGCCGAGATCGCCGCGTCGGCCGCCGCGTCCAGCTCGGCGTCCGGCAGCACGATCATGTGGTTCTTCGCCCCGCCGAGGGCCTGCACCCGCTTGCCGTGCGCGGTGCCGGTCTCGTAGATGTACTTCGCGATCGGGGTCGAACCGACGAAGCTGACCGCCGCGACGTCCGGGTGCACCAGCAGCGCGTCGACCGCCTCCTTGTCGCCGTTGACCACGGTGAACACGCCGTCCGGCAGGCCCGCCTCCCGCCACAGCCGCGCCAGCCAGATCGCCGCCGACGGGTCCTTCTCGCTGGGCTTGAGCACGAACGCGTTGCCTGCGGCGATCGCGGTGGCGCACATCCACAGCGGCACCATCGCCGGGAAGTTGAACGGGGTGATGCCGGCGACCACACCGAGCGGCTGGCGGATCGAGTAGACGTCGACGCCGGTGGCGGCCTGCTCGGAGAAGCCGCCCTTCATCAGGTGCGGGATGCCGGTGGCGAACTCCACGTTCTCCAGGCCGCGGGCGACCTCCCCGGCCGCGTCGGCGAGCACCTTGCCGTGCTCGCGGGTGACGATCGCGGCCAGTTCGCCGGCGCGCGAGGCGAGCAGCTCCCGGAACGTGAACAGGACCGCGGACCGCTTCGACAGGCTCGCCTCGCGCCACGATCGCGCGGCCTCCGTGGCGGCGGCGACCGCGGCGGCGACCTCGGCGGCCGAGGCGAGGTCGACCTCGGCGATCTCCTCGCCGGTGGCGGGGTTGAAGACCGGGGCGACCCGGCCGGACGTGCCGGCGGTCTCGACCCCGCCGATCCAGTGCGCGATGTGAGTCATGCGGCGAGATTATGTGACACCTATGGACCGAACAATGCTTGAATTGTACTGTCACATAATGTTCTACCCGGCCGTCATGGACCGCCTCACCGAACCCACCGCCCGCGGGCTGGCCGGGGCGGTGAGCCGCGCGGTCGGCGACGGCGCCCTGCCCGGCGGGACCAGACTGCCGCCGGTCCGGGCCGTCGCGGCCGAGCTGCACCTCTCCCCCAGCACCGTCAACGCGGCGTGGCAGCTGCTGCGCCGGGCGGGCGCCATCCGCACGGACGGCAGGCGCGGCACCGTCGTCGCCACCCCCGGGACCGGTGGGCCGGGGCGCTACCGGGCGGCCCTGCGGCGGACGTCCGGGTTCGGGCTGGACCTGTCGACCGGGGTGCCGGACCCGCGGCTCCTCCCGCCGATGCCGGGGCTGCACGGCCTGTCGACGGCGCCCGGCAGCTACCTCGACGAGCCGGTGCTGCCGGCGCTCGGGGCGCTGCTGCGGGAGCGGTGGCCGTACCCCGCCGAGCGTCTCGCGGTCTTCGACGGGGCGATGGACGCGATCGACCACGTGGCGACGGCGCTGCTGCGGCTCGGCGATCTCGCGCTGGTGGAGAACCCGTGCTTCCCGCCGCTGCTGGACCTGCTCGACGCGCTCGGCGTACCGGTCACGGGTGTCGGCACCGACGCCGAGGGCATGCTCCCGGACCAGCTCGCCGCCGCGCTGTCCCGGCGTCCCGCGGCGGTCTTCCTCCAGCCGCGCGCGCTCAACCCCACCGGCGCGTCGTGGTCACCGCAGCGGGCCGCCGCGCTGTCCGCGGTGCTTGCGCAACACCCCGCGGTGTACGTGGTGGAGGACGACTCCGCCGGCGACCTCGCCTCCGGGCCGCTGCTGTCGATCGGCGCCCACCTCCCGCGACAGACCGTGCACGTCCGCAGTTTCTCCAAATCGCACGGCCCCGACCTGCGGCTCGCCGCGGTGAGCGGCCCGGCCACGGTGCTCGACCCGATCCTCGAGCGGCGGCTGCTCGGCCAGGGCTGGACCAGCCGGCTGCTGCAGCACCTGCTGCTCACCCTGCTCACCGAGCCGTCGTCGATCGCGGCGGTCGCGGCCGCCCGGGACGAGTACGCCCGCCGCCGCCACCTGATCACCTCCGGCCTCGCCGCCGCCGGGATCGTGCTGCCGCCCGGCGAGGGCCTCAACCTGTGGCTGCCGGTCGCCGACGAGCAGGCCGCCCTGCTGAGCCTCGCCAGCGCCGGGATCGGGGCGGCGGCCGGGACGGCGTTCGCGGTCGGGCCGGGCATGCCGCCACACCTTCGGGTGACAGTCGGCCTGGTCGCCGGCGACCACCCGGCGGTTGCGGAACGGCTGGCCACGGCCGCCCGGGCGGCGGCGCCGACGATCCCGCGTTGACCCTTATCAGCTTGCTCTGTGACAGGTGTGCATGGGACAGTGTCCACATGAGCGCTTGCGATACCACGCCATTGACCGAGGTCTCCCTCGACAGCCATCCGGGCCCGTGGACCGAGGCGGATCTCCTGGCCCTCAGCGGCCCCCTGCACCGCATCGAGCTGATCGACGGGAGCCTGTGGATGACCCCTCGCCCCAACCGCCGCCGCAACGACATCGCGGCCGCCCTCCTCACCGCACTCCACCCGGCCGGGCAGGCCGCCGGCCTGCGGGTCCGGCTCGCCGCCGGCCTGCGCCTCACCCGCGGGCGGATCGTCTGCCCCGACCTCGTGATCGAGAAGGATTCCGGCGACCTCGACTTCGGCGACCCCGCCGGGGTCCTGCTGGCCTGCGAGGTCACCGCGCCGGGCGTCACGGCCTTCGACAGCGGGTTCAAGAAGCAGCTCTACGCCGAGGCCGGGATCGGCTGGTTCCTGCTCGCCGAGCCCGATTTCACGGACTACCGGGCCGTCACGCTGCGCCTGTTCCAGCTCCGCGGCAAGCAGTATGCGGCGGTCGCCACCGCCGCGCCCGGCGAGGTCCTGACCTTCGGCCACCCGGTGCCCATGTCCCTCGACACCGACTTCCTGATCGACTTCTGAGAGGTGCGGCAGTGATCGACTCCGTTCTCGACCATTCCCTGCCGTGGACGGCGGAGGAATACCTGGCCCTCGGCGAGACCCTCAGCCGGGTCGACCTGATCGACGGCGCCCTGTGGTCCGGGCCGCGGGGCGAGCCCGACCACCAGGCCGTCGTCGGCGCCCTGGTCAGCGCCATCCACCCGGCGGCCAAGGCGGCGGGCCTGCACGCCCTCCACTACATCAACGTCTCCCTCGGCCCGGAGACCATCCTCGGCCCCGACCTGGTCGTCGCCACTCTCCCCGCCTCGTCCCCTCCCTCGTCCTCCCTCCGTTCTTTCCGTCCCTCGCCTTCACCCGCCTCCTCCTTCCGCCGCCCGGCATCGACCCCTGATGATGCGGCTGCCGCCTGCGCGCCACTCGTCGCCGGCTCCTCGGCCGATTCCGGGTCCGTGCCCCTTCCCCGCCCCGCGCCGATCACCGGCCCGCCGCCGCATGCCGACCCGCCCCATTCCGGCGCCGCCCCGTATCCCAGGCCCTCGGCGAGTCCCGGGCCCGCGCCGCATCCCAGTTCCTCGCCCTTCTCCGGGGCGTTCGCCGACTTCGGATTCGAGGCTGCCGACGTCGCTCTCGTCGGTGAGGTGATCTCGGCCAGCACGGTGGCCGTCGACCGGGTGCTGCGGATGCATCTGTATGCCGCCGCCCGCATCCCCTGGTACCTGCTGGTGGAGCCGAAACTCCCCGGCTTCGCCTCGCTGCGGCTGCGGCTGCTCCGCCTGAAGGGCAGCCGCTACGTCGAGGCGGCCGTCGCGGTGCACGGGCAGACCCTCACCGCGCGGCATCCGTTCCCGTTCGCCCTCGACACCACCGCCCTGGTCCCGGGAGAACAACCGTGAACGTTCACGACATCGCCGCCTGACTCCTCCGCCTTCGGTGCCCCCCACCCCTTGTTCCGCGTGGGATGACGACTCCGAGTTCGCGCTGGTCCGCGTCGCCGCCCTGGCGGCTACGGGCTACTTCGCGGGCTGAAAGCTGTCGAAGATGTACTGCAGGTCGTCCCGGTACGCGGCCCACTCGCTCTCCGGCGTCTCCCAGTAGAAGCCGTACGCCTTGTTGTCGGAGACCACCACACCACGGTTGTTGACGTGCTTCCGGACACCACTGCGGTTGCGGAGGAACTCCCAGTCCGCAGCCGTCCGGAAGTACTTCACCGACGCGATCTTGATTTCCTGGTACCCCGGGAAGTCACCACTCGCCTGCCGTGACCGGGACTGCTCCCGCCAGTCCGCGACCGGATCCGGCTTCGGATCATCGGTCTGATCCACCCCGAAGATCTTGCCCGCGCTCCGGAAGTAGACCATCGTGCCCTCCTTGGAACGTGTCCAGCCCTCCGGCACGTACACCGAGAAGCCGGAGGCGTCCTTGTAGTTCACCCAGCCGGGCCGCAGCGCCGGACGGCCGCCGGTCGCCGGGGTCGTGCCGGCGCTCGGCGTCGCGCTCGGGCTGCTGCTGCTCACCGGTGACGTGGGCGGTGGCGCCTGCACCGCGTCGGCGCCGCCCGAGGAGTCCGGGGTGGGCGCGACGGTAGCGGTGGCGGCGACCGTCGGGCGTGCCTCGGGCGTCGCACCGTCCGGCCGGTTCAGCGCCCACAGCGCCCCGGCGCCGGCGAGGACCACGGCGAGCGCTGCGGCCCCGACGAGCGGCAGACGCCGCTTGCGGTCACCCATCTCTTGGGGTACGCCCGGACGACGCTGCCGCGGAATCACCCCCCGGCCCACCGCGGGCGCCCCGGCCATCGGTTCCGTCACCGGATCGTCGACCCGGGTCGCGTCCAGGTTCGGCTCAGCTCTGTCGCTCTCCGTGACAACGGATCCTGCAACGTCGTCGCTCACCCCGGCGTCGCCGTCGCCGGCCACCCCCGAGTCACCAGCGGCGCTCGTCCCGGACAGGACGGCATCGTCGGAGCCACGCTCGTTCCGCGCTGCCTGGGGTCCGCTCGTGTCCGCAGGCGCCGGCGAATCGGTGCCGGCCGCACTGTCCGCGGCCCCCTTCCCGGCGGCGTCTGCGCCCGCAGCGCCCTTCCCTACGGCAGCGCTACCCGCGACCTCTTTCCTTACGGCATCCGGGCCCGCAGCATCCCCGCCGGCGGCTTCGCCGTCCGAGACGTCTCTCCCGGCATCCCCGTCCGAGACAACTCTCCCTGCGGCGTTCCCATCGGCGACATCACTCTCTGCAGCATCCGTACCCGCAGCTTTCGCCGCAGCATCCGTACCTGCGGCTCTGCCCGCAGCATCCGTACCCGCGGCATCCCCGGCAAGATCACTCCCCGCAGCACCCGTGCCCGCGGCATCCCTGCCAGCAAGATCATTCGCCGCAGCATCCGTGGCCACGGCATCCTCGCTCGCGGCAGTCGTACCCACCGCCTCCGCGCCCACGGCGTCCGCACCGGTGACGTCCTTACCCGCGGCCTCTTTTCCCGCGACGTCTCCGCCGCCGACGTCTCCCTCCGCAGCGACCCCGCCAGCATGGCCCTTCCCCGGAGCGGCCATACCCGGGACGGCCCTACCCACGGCGCTCTTTCCTGGGGAGGCCCTGCCCGCGACGTCCTTCTTCGGGACGTCCCTGTTCGCGGTGCCGGCGCTGCCTCTGGCGCTCGCCGGCGGGGTCTCCTTGGGGGCGCGGGGACGTGGTATCCGCAGCGCCGCCGCCAGCCCGGCGAACCCGGTCGGCGGGGCCTCCGGAGCCGACATCTCGTCGATGATGGCGCGGGCGAGGGCCTCGGCGTCCTCCAGGTTCATCCGGGCCGTCGGATCCTTGTGGAGCAGGCCGTCCAGCAGCGGCCGCAGCGGACCGGCATGGACCGGCGGATCCGGTTCCTCGGTGGCCAGGGCGGCGAGCGTCGCCATCGTGGAGCCACGCTCGTACGGCGACCGCCCCTCGACCGCCGCGTACAACGTGGCGCCGAGCGACCACAGATCCGCCGTGGGCCCGCTGGCTCCGTGCCGGGCCCGTTCCGGCGCCATGAACTGCGGCGACCCGACCAGGATGTCCGAGCGGCTGATCACCCCGTCGTCGTCGACCGCGGCGATGCCGAAGTCGGTGAGCAGCACCCGCCCGTCATCAGCGAGCAGCACGTTGGCCGGTTTCACATCCCGGTGCTCCACCCCGAACCGGTGCGCGGCCCGCAACGCCCCGAGAAGATCAAGACCGATCCGGGCGACACGGTACGGGTCCAGCCGCCCCTGTTCCGCGATCTCCTCCCGGAGCGACCGGCATCGCACGTACTCCATGACGATCCAGGTGCGGTCGTCGAGTTGCAGAACGTCGTACACCTGAACGACGTTGGGGTGATTGATCCGCGCCGCCGCCCGCGCCTCCCGCAGCGTCCGCCGCGCCGACGCCGCGTCGTCGGTACCGAACGGCCGGTCCAGCTCCTTGATCGCGACGTCCCGTTCCAGGGTCTCGTCCCGGGCCAGCAGAACCTGACCCATCCCACCCCGGCCCAGGCTCTCGCCGAGCCGGTACCGTCCGGCGAGCAACACGGGCGCATCAGGCATGGGCACCGTTATACCCGCCCGCCGCACCTGTAACGCGAACCCCCACTTACCCCAAGCCGTATAACGGACATCCCGCATGCCCGCACCGCCACCACGGTCCCGAGCATCGGCCGGCGCCGTGGTCCAATACGCCCGCGCAGGCGGCGCTCTGGTCGACTAACCCGCCCGGCGAACGGACCCGCGCAAGGCGACACATTGACCGGCACACGGGCGAACGCACCCGCGCAAGGCGACACGTCGGCCGACGCACCCGCCCGGAGAACACGCCGCGCAAGGCGACACGCTGGCCGACGCACCCGCCCGGAGAACACGCCGCGCAAGGCGACACATTGGCCAACACGCCCGCCAGACGCACCGGCCCGGCGAGCGCGTCCGAACTGGGCAGGTGCGCAGGCGTGGCCAGAACTCGGTGATCGAGGTGCGGACCTACGGATCCGCCCACGCGCCCGATCTTGGGGAGCCCGCACCGGAGCCAGGCGCACAAGATCAGAATCCTGCGCGTGCTTGCGCTTTCGGCTCCGGGATCCCGGCATCCCCCGCCCAAGATCTCGAGTCTTATCGATCATGGGCGGAACACGCCGGCATGAACCGCGCAAGATCGTAGCCGGAGGCGCCAGACGCCGGGCACCGGCCGCTGGGGCAAGCGGCGGCCGCCGGGTGAGCGCGAGTCTCGAGTGGCGAACGGTGGCTACTGGGCGAACGGCGACTGGCCAACAGCGGCTGCCGGGGCGACCGGCGAGTGGCGAGCAACCAACAGCGGCTGCTGGGCGAACGGCGAGTGGCGAGCAACCAACAGCGGCTACTGGGCGAATGACGAGCAGCGAACGGCTAGCGACGAACAGCGGCTACTGAGGCGACCGCCCAGCAGCGACGAGCGGCTACTGAGCCGAACGGTGAAAGTGCGCGCCGGTGGGCGTAAGGCGACGTCTCGTTCATGTCGGGTGGCACGGTGGCGAGGCGGTTGACTGCCTTGGCCGGAACAGGAGCGTGCGTGGCCCGTACCGAAGAGGGGTTGAAAGCGCCGCAGACCGCAAGCGATCAGGGCGCCCTGCGGCGGAGCGGGATTTCGGGGGTGACGGGAGCGGGCGATTAGTCAGGGTTGGTGGGGGTACGTCTGCTGGGACAACCGTGCAGGACGGAGGGACGATGACCCGCACAGACGCACGATCCGATGAATCGACAGCGGAACTGGTCACCCGGCTCAGTGAGCAGGTGACCACGCTGGTCCGGGACGAGCTGGCGCTCGCCCGCATCGAGATGACCGAAAAGGGAAAGAAGGCAGGCAAGGGCGCGGGGCTGCTCGGTGGGGCCGGGGTGGTCGCCCTGTACGGGCTGGGGGGACTGTTCTTCACCGCCGGCGCCGCGCTGTCACTGGTCATGCCGGTGTGGGCGGCGGCCCTGATCATCACGGTGATCCTGTTCGCCGGCGCGGGGATCGCGGCGGTGGCCGGTAAGCGCGAGGTTCAGCAGGCGGTCCCGCCCACGCCCGAGGCAGCGATCGCCAGCGGCCGGCGTGACGTGGACGAGATCCTCAACGCCGCGCGCCGTGGAGGCCGGTCATGAGCGCCCCCAACCGTAGCCGCGCCGAAGCACGCCGGCCGTCACCCAACCGGAACCGCCCGAAGCCCGGTCCACCCGCATCGAGCCGGGCACCCGCCGAGGGACAGCCGTCGCCGGGCGATTCGCCGGGAACCGCGGGTATGCCGTCGGCCGCAGCGACACCGGGACCGTCTCCCGCGGCGCAGTCCGGACACGGCGCTTCCCCGGTGACGTCTGGTATGCCCCCGACGACCTCCGGCGCCAAGCCGGGCGTTCCGCAGGCGACGCCGGGAGCGCCGAAACACGGGGCACCCCAGACGACACCGAGTACCGCCAAGCCCAGCGCGCCTCAGGCGACAGCCGGTGACACCAAGCCCAGCACGGCGCAGACGACGCCGGGCGCTACCAAGCCCAGCACTGCTCAGGCAACACCCCGTGCCGGCAAGCCCGGCGTCACCCACGCAACACCGGGTTCCCCGAAGCCTGGCGCGCCTCAGACAACACCCAGCGTTCCCAGGCCCGGTCCGGGACAGCCGACAACAGACACAGCGAAGCCCGGGACGGGGCACGCCACCCCAGGAACCGCACAGGCGATGCCCGGCGCGACGCAGGCGACTTCCGGTGTCGCGCGGTCCAGCACGTCACCGGCCGGCGCGAGAGCGGGCACGGCCGGCGGCACTCGGCCGGCGACCCCACCCGGCAGCGGGACTTCCGGCATGCCACACCGCCCGGAGACGCTGTTCGACGCGCCCCCACCGAGTGCTGCGGGCGCGGGCAAGGCGGAGCACAGTACGGTGACGCCGGGCCCAGGATCGCGCACTACCGTGACGGCCCACGGGACGGGGCATTCCCCTGGGTCCCAGGCGACCGGCACTACAGCGGGGGCACCCGCAGCGGGCTCGACTCGAGGCGCCGCGCACGCGGCGACCTCACCCGCTGCAAGCTCGACCACGACGGGCAGGCCGAGCGGCACGGCATCCCCGGGTGACAGCGGGCCGACCAGCTCAGCACCTGCGACGACGCCGAAACCCACACCGTCCGGTACGAGCAGTGGAACCGTCAGCTCCCCGAGTGCCGCGCCGCAAGCCGGCCACACCGGAACGCCGAAGCCGGCACCCGGCACGACCCCGGTGAGCCACGCGCAGCCCGCCCACAACCCGGGATCACCGAAGCCGACACCGGCGCCCGGCACGATTCCGGCGAGCCACGCGCAGACCCCGCACAACCCGGGAACACCGAAACCGACGCCCTCGCCCGAAGCGACGCTGGGCGGCAAGCACACCACGACCGCACCGAAGCCGACCGCCGCAACCGGCGCCGAGAAACCGGCCGCCGGCGGAACCCCGGCGAACGCCGCCGCGAGGATCCACCACGACGAGCCGGGCGGCACCGGAGCGCCGAGGAAGAACGCACCGGCCGAGGTCACGGTCACACCGGGCCGGGCGACCGGGCGGGCCACGGTGCCTCAGCACCCCGCGCCGGACGCCTACCGCGTGACGGATGACGCCGTGAACCGCCACGACGACACGACGCGGCCGCAGAACAGCGCACCCGACGTCGTCGGCGACTCAGGCAGGAGCGACGCCCGGGAGACGTCCGGAGCGCAAACCGACGTTCCGGAGACGGACCGCAACGACAGCATCCACGCCGCCGCCGCTCGGGCGCGCGGCGGGGAGCCGGACGATCCGTCGGACCAGGCGGAGGCGCTCCGGGCCGAGATCGAGCAGACCCGGGCCGAGTTGGGCGAGACGGCGGCGGCGCTCGTCGCGAAGCTGGACGTGCCCGGCCGGGTGAAGGACGCCGCCGCGGAGAAGAAGTCCCACCTGGTCGAAGCCGTGACCGAGAAGAAGGACCAGCTGACCGCTGCCCTGGCGGAGAGGAAGGACCAGCTGTCCGGGACCGCCGCGGAGAAGAAGACCCAGCTGGCCGAGGCTGCGGACACCATCGCGGCAAAGGCGAGGTCGGTTCAGGGTACGGGTACGCGGCCCGCACCCGCCGGACGCGACGAGCCGGAGTGGAGGCAGACGTCCGCCGAGACGCGTACCCACTTCGCCGAAGCGGCAGCCGAAGCCGCGGAACGGGCCACCACCGCGCTCGGGACGCTTCCGGGCCGGGCCTCGGGGGCGATGGACACGATCCGGGAACGGGCGTCGTCCGCGGCCGGCACCCTGCCGGACCGGGTCACCGACCAGCGGAACCGGTATGCCCTGATCGGCGCCGTTCTGGCCGCCGCCGCAGCCGCTGTCGTCCTCATCCGGAAACGGCGCTGACCACCACCACAGAACCGTTCACCACAGAGCCGCCGGCCCGGGCACCACGCCCGGGCCGGCGGCTCTGCCGCCGTCCGCCCCCGCAGACCTCAGCCCCGCCGACGGTGGATCTTCCCCAGCTGGTTCTCACGGCTGTCTCGGCCGCCCGGAGACAGCCATGAGCACCAGCCGAGATCTTCCGGCCACCCGGGAGGCAGCGGTGAGAACCAGCCAGGGTCGGAGACGGCACTGAAAACCAGCGGGGAACGGGGACACGCGGTCGACCGAAAGCAGGGAAACGGCCAACCGCCCCGCCGACTCCCTTGAAACGTCTCATATGCTCCCCCGCACCAGCAGTCCCCAGCTCAACAGGAATCACGCCCGGGTTGAGAATCAACTCTTGACCCTGCCCTAACGGCCTCGTAACGTGAGTCACACCTCAGCTAGAACGTTTCAAGAACTCCTCTCGGGAGGCGTCATGCGTCCTCGGTTCGCTGCCGCCGTCGCTCTCACCGCGACGGCCGCCATAGCTCTCACCGGTTGCACCAAGAAGAACGAGACCGACTCCGGCGCCACCGCCGGTTCGGGCAACAAGACATACAAGGTGGCATTCGTTCCGAAACTCCAGGGTGTGCCCTACTTCGAGGCGATGAACGCGGGCGGCAAGGAGGCCGCGAAGGCGCTCGGCAACGTCGAGTGGCTCTACCAGGGCCCGACCCAGGCGGACGCGGCGGCGCAGGCGGACATCGTGCGCTCCTACATCCAGCAGAAGGTCGACACCCTGATCGTCGCCCCGAACGACCCGGACAGCATGGCCCCGCTGCTGCAGCAGGCCAAGGACGCCGGCATCCACGTGGCGACCGCCGACACCGACGCGCCGACCAGTGTGCGGGAGGTGTTCGTCAACCAGGCCACCGCGCAGGGCATCGGCGAGGGCCTGACCGACGCGCTGCTGAAGGAGATGGGCGGCAAGGGCAAGTACGCGATCGTCTCCTGCGGCCAGACCGCGGAGAACCTGAACGCCTGGATCAAGGTGCAGCAGGAGTACACGAAGACGAAGTACCCGGACGCGCAGATCGTGGACGTCGTCTACGCGGGCGAGGACCAGGCGAAGGCCACGCAGATGGCGACCGACCTGATGAACGCGCACCCGGACCTGACCGGCCTGGTCGGCGAGTGCACGTCGAGCGCCCCGGGTGTGGCGCAGGCGGTCAAGGACGCCGGCAAGATCGGCAAGGTCTTCACGGTCGGCCTGGGCACCCCGCAGGCGATGAAGCCGTACCTGAAGGACAAGTCGTCGTCCGCGGCGATCCTGTGGGACGTGGAGAACCTGGGCTACCTGACCGCGTGGGCCGGCGCCCAGATCGCGCAGGGCAAGCCGTTCCAGGCGACCAACAACGTCTCCAGCGAACTCTCCGCGGTCGCCTACACCGACGCCGACAAGATGCTGCTGCTCGGCCCGGCGCTGGCTATCACCGACCAGAACGTCGACCAGTTCAACTACTGATGACCGACGAGAACGAGGTTCCCCGGCTGCGCCTGACCGCTGTGAGCAAGCGGTTCGGCGCGGTCCGGGCCATTCAGCACGCCGATTTCACGGTACGGGCGGGCACGGTCCACGCCCTGGTCGGTGAGAACGGCGCCGGCAAGTCAACATTGATCAAGATTGTGGCGGGGGCCGAGGTTGCCGACACCGGCGAGATCGAGTTCGAGGGTGCGCCGGTCAAGCTCGGCAGCACCACCGCCGCGATCGCGCTCGGCATCGCCACCGTCTATCAGGAGCCGCAGCTCTTCCCGGAGCTCACGGTCGCCGAGAACATCTTCCTGGGCCGCGAGATCAAGAAGACCGGCCGGGTCGACTGGGCGGCGCAGAACGCGAAGGTCGTCGAGCTGCTCGACCTGCTGGGGCTGCCGGAGCGGTATGCCACCGCCGAGGTCGGCACCCTCTCGGTGGCCGAGCAGCAGCAGGTGTCGATCGCGAAGGCGCTCGCCTCGGACGCGAAGGTGCTGATCCTGGACGAGCCGTCGGCGATCCTGACCGACGCCGAGATCGAGGTCCTCTTCGACGTCGTACGGCGCCTCACCGCGACGGGCGTGGCGGTCATCTACATCTCGCACCGCCTGGACGAGCTGTTCCGGATCGCCGACCAGGTCACCGTCATGCGGGACGGCCGCACGATCGGGACGTACCAGATCAAGGACTTGACGGTACGCGAGATCGCGCACCTGATGGTCGGCGAGGAGCTCTCGGACGCCCGGCCGCACCGCGAGGTCCCGGACGGCCCGGCGGTCCTGGAGCTGAAGGGCCTGACCAGGACCGGGAAGTTCCAGGACGTCGACGTGAGCGTGAAGGCCGGCGAGATCGTCGCGCTCTACGGGCTGGTCGGCTCGGGTGTCTCGGAGATCGCGGCCTGTGTGTACGGCATTGATCGCCATACACATGGACAACTGCTCGTCAACTCAACTCAAGTCGACATCAGGAGTCCACAGCACGCACAGCAGCTCGGTATCGCCTTGCTGCCGGCGAACCGCAAGGTCGAGGGCATGTTCGGCTTCCAGTCGATCGCGTTCAACATCTCCGCGGGTCATCTCGGGTTGCTGTCGAGGTTCGGCGTCTGGATGGACCGGGCGCGGGAGAAGGCCGTCGCGCTCACGCTGATCGAGCGGCTCGCGGTGAAGACCCCGCACGAGCGGCAGCCGATCAGCGCGATGTCCGGCGGCAACGCCCAGAAGGTGGTCCTCGCCCGGCAGCTCGTGGAGCGGCCGAAGGTTCTGGTGCTGGCCGAGCCCACGCAGGGTGTGGACGTCGGCGCCAAGGAGGAGATCCACCGGCTGATCACCGAGCTGGCCGAGGAGGGCACCGCCGTGCTGGTGGTGACCTCGGACCTGCCGGAGGCGCTGCGTATCGCCGACCGCATCCAGGTGGTGCGCGGCGGCACGACGACCGACGAGTTCGGCCCCGACGCCAGCCAGGTCGACCTGCTGGCCGCAGCCGCGGGAGGCAACGCATGACCGCGGTAGCGGAAGCGAAGATCAGGAAGCGGGTGCTGCCGAGCCCGGTCACCGGCCAGGAGATCGTGCTGGTCGGGGTGATCGCCGTGCTGTGGGCGGCTCTGGCCGTCAGCACGCCGGCGTTCTTCACCGCCGGGTCGATTCAGCCGCTGCTGGTGGCGACCGCCCCGATCGCGCTGGTCGGCGTCGGCATGACCATCGTGATCATCACCGGCGGCATCGACGTGAGCGTCGGCGGCGCGATCATGGTGTGTTCGGTGCTGACGGCGAAGGCGCTGGTCGGCGCCGAGGTGAACCTGGGCGCCGCGGTGCTGCTGTCGGTCGCCGCGGGCGGGGTGCTGGGCCTGGTCAACGGCGTGCTGATCGCCTACGGCAGGGTGCACGCAATCATCATCACCTTCGGTACGGCCAACCTGTTCATGTTCCTCGGCCTGCGGATCTTCGGCTCCGGCACGGTGAACGGCATCCCGGACACCCTCGCCTTCTTCGGGCGGGGGCCGGACGGCCGTACCCTCGGGATCCCGCACGCCTTCCTGATCACCGTCCTGATCACCGCCGCGGCCTGGTGGTGGCTGCGGCACACCGCGGGCGGCAGGCACTTCTTCGCGATCGGCGGCGACGCCCAGGCGGCCCGTCTCGCGGGTGTCCGGGTGCAGCGCCGGGTGCTGCTGGCGTACGTGCTGACCGGTCTTCTGGTCGGCCTGGCGTCCTGTTTCGTGATCGCCCAGGGCACGTCGACACTGGACCAGTCGGTCGGCTCCGGCAAGGAGCTGGCGGTGATCGCGGCGGTGGTGATCGGCGGCACGAGCATCATGGGCGGCCGCGGTTCGGTGCTGGGCACCCTGCTGGGCGCGCTGCTGGTGCAGTCGGTCGCATCCGGCGTGACCCAGCTGGGCTGGCGTTCTCAGCTGTCCGACCTGTTCGTCGGCATCTTCATCATCGTGGCGGTCGGCGCCGACCTGCTCCGGGCGCGGGCGAGGAGATCCCGATGACAGCAATAACGGAGAAGCGGGAAAGATCAGACTTCGTGAGGGTCCTCCTCACGCAGCGGATCGCCCTCCTCGCGGTACTCATCGTCATCGTCGTCGTCACGTTCATCCTCAACGACCTGGGCGGCTACCTGACCGCCCCGTACGACTTCGACTACATGTCGGCGAGCCTGATCAGCGCCGTCCCCCTGGCCATGCTCGGCCTGGCGGAACTGCTGGTCATCCTCTCCGGCCGCGGGGGCATCGATCTGAGTGTCGGCGCGATCGTCTCCCTGGCCGGGATGGGGTTCGGTTTCGCGTACGGCGAATGGGGTTGGCCCCTGTGGCTGGCGATCCTCGCCACCGCGGGCTTCGGGGCCCTTCTCGGCGCGGTCAACGGCTTCCTCGTCTCCTACATCGGCTTCCCGGCGCTGATCGCCACGCTCGCGACGTTCTACGCGTACAAATCCCTCGCGATCGTGATCAACGACCAGCAGCCGATCAGCACCGAGCCGATCCAGGAGCTGTTCACCCTGAGCAAGTCGGTCGAGCTGCCCCTGTTCGGCCAGTACATCCCGGACGTGCCCCTCGGGATCTTCACGTTCCTGCTGCCCACCGTGGTGGCGGTCTGGCTGCTGCTGGCCCGCACCGCCTACGGGCGGCGTCTCTACGCGATCGGCACCAACGACGTCGCCGCTCGCTGGGCCGGCATCCCGGTCCGGGACACGCGTTTCAAGGCGTACGTCTACGCGGGCCTGATCTCCGGCCTGGTGGCCGTGGTCACCGTCGGGCAGTTCGCCTCGGCGCGGCCGGACGCGGGCGTCTCCGGCAACGGCATGGCGCTGCCCGCGATCACCATCGCCGTCCTCGGCGGGGTGGCGATCACCGGCGGCATCGGCCGGGTCGCCGGGGTCGTGCTGGCCACGCTGCTCATCGTCTGGCTCAACGCCGGCATCCTGCTCGCCTTCGTCGGCAACGAGGGCTCGCAGTACCAGCTCCTCGCCCTGGGCGCGGTGCTGATCTTCGCCGCGCTGCTGAACGGGCTCACCAACCGCAAGTACGGAGGAACCCCATGATCGACCTGGATGGCCTGGACGGCTTCACGATCGAGGTCCCGAGCTGGGCGTACGGGAACTCGGGCACCCGGTTCAAGGTGTTCACCCGTCCCGGGGGCCCGCGGAACCCGTACGAGAAGATCTCGGACGCCGCGCAGGTCAACCGCCTCACCGGGCTCGCCAACCGGGTCTCCCTGCACATCCCGTGGGACCTCGTCGACGACTGGAGCGACCTGAAGGCGCACGCCGACAAGCTGGGTGTGCGGATCGGCGCGATCAACTCGAACGTCTTCCAGGACGACGACTACCGGCTGGGCTCACTGTGCAACCCGGATCCGGCGATCCGCCGCAAGGCGATCGACCACCACAAGCAGTGCCTGGACGTGATGCGGCAGACCGGCTCGACGGATCTGAAGATCTGGCTGCCGGACGGTCTCAACTACGCCGGCCAGGATTCGCTGCGCGGGCGGCAGGACCGGCTGGCCGAGTCGCTGCGGGAGATCTACGACGCCTCCGACGAGAATCACCGGATCCTGCTGGAGTACAAGTTCTTCGAGCCGTACTTCTACTCCACCGACATCCCGGACTGGGGCACCTCGCTGCTGCACTGCCTGGCGCTGGGCGAGCGGGCCACCGTGGTGCTGGACACCGGCCACCACGCGCCGGGCACCAACATCGAGTTCATCGTGATGCAGTTGATCCGGCAGAAGAAGCTGGGCGCGTTCGACTTCAACTCCCGCTACTACGCCGACGACGACCTGATCGTGGGTTCGGCCGATCCGTTCCAGTTGTTCCGGATCATGTCGGAGATCGTGGCGGCGGACGCGCACCGGCCGGAGTCGGGCGTCAACTTCATGCTCGACCAGTGTCACAACATCGAGGAGAAGATCCCCGGCCAGATCCTGTCGGTGCTCAACGTCGAGCAGGCTCTCGCGAAGGCGCTGCAGGTGGATCAGGAGGCGCTCGCCGCCGCCCAGCGCGCCGGTGACGTGCTCGGCGCCCACCAGGTGCTGATGGACGCCTACGAGACCGACGTGCGGTCCGCTCTCGCGGACCGGCGGGAGGCGCGGGGGCTGCCGAGGGACCCGGTCAAGGCTTTCCAAGCTTCGGGGTACGCCGAGACGGCCGCCGCCGAGCGGGTCGGCGGGACCCAGGCGAGCTGGGGGGCGTAATAGGCGAAAAACCTGCTGGCGGCGTCCGCCCGGGCGCACCATGGGCGGATGGGAACCGGGACGCAGCCGGCGGGTGGGGCCGCCGCGGTGGCCGGCGTCCGGGCCCGCCTCGCCGATCTCGTCGAGGCGGAGCCGTCGCCGGCCGAACTGGCCCTGGTGCTGCGGCTGCTGGAGTCGTTCGCCGCGAAGGCGCCCGCCGCGGCGGACCTGCTCGTCGGCCTGCTGCGGGACGGTGACCCGGGGCCGGTGCGCGACCAGGCGCACAGCCTGAAGGGGTCGTCGGCCAACATCGGCGCGACGGCCCTCGCCGCTCTCTGCGCGACGGTCGAGGACCAGGCGCGCGCCGGGACCGTCCCCGACGCGCGCGCCACCGCCGAACGGTTGCGCGCGCTGCTCGACGAATCGCTGCACGCGGTCCGTGCCGTCGCTCTCGATTACCGGCGGCTCGTCCCGTGAGCCGCGGGTCAGGCGGCCGTCAGCACCGGCTCGACCAGACCCAGCGCGCGGTTGAAGTTCGTCAGCCGGTCCAGCATCGCCTCGGTCATCACCGTGCCGCTGCTGATCAGGACGAGGCCGTTGGTCGCCGTGACGTCCTGCGCCAGGCGCATCCCCACCTGCAGGTCGGCGATGGCGTAGGCGTGGGTGGACCCGGCGACCGGGGCCTGCACCCCCTTGATCTGGCGCAGCGCGGCGAGCACGTGCGGGGCGCACTTGTCGGACTTGGTGAGCGCGGTGATCGCTGCCGCCGGGGCGTTGCTGCGGGCGAGCGCGGTGTCGTACTCGATGGCCGTCCGGACCACGCTGATCGCGCCCTCGACCAGCGGCGACCAGCCGCCCGCCGGCGGCCTCTCCCCCGCCAGCCCGCGGATCGTGTCGATCACGTCCTCGATCATCGGGATGTCCTTGATCAGCGGCAGCACCGACGCCGGCATCGCGTTGATGACGCCCTGCTCGTCGGGGGTGAGATTGGCGCCCTCGGCCAGCTTGCGCATCACCTCCGGCGGCACGGTCACCGCGCCGACCTGGGAGGCCATCGCCGCCACCTCGATCTCCCACAGCCCGTCCAGTTCCAGGGCGTGGGTCAGCTCGCCGACCAGCGTACGGATCCGGCCGGCCCGGGCGAACCCGACCGGGCTGGACAGCTCGAGGATGCCGAACAGCGCCTGCATGCTGGTCTTCAGCGTGGTGTCGACCATCTTGCGCTCGGCCATCGCGTGGTCGTGCTTGCTGACGGCCTTCTTGATCGCGTCCATGATGTCGGCACGGCTGGCCGGCTTCGGCAGGTACCGGTAGACGCCGCCGGAGTTGATCGCGGCGATGACGGTGCTCATGTCGCCGTGCCCGGAGTGCAGGATCCGCATCACGTCCGGGTAGTCCGCCTGGATCCTCCCGAGCAGTTCGATACCGTCCATGCCGGGCATCTGCACGTCACTGACCACCGCGGCCACGTCGTCGTGGGCGGCGAGCAACTGCAGCGCCTTCTCCGCGTTCTCGGCGAGCAGCAGCTTGTGGTCGCGGCCCAGCTGGATGGACAGCGTCTCCAGCACCACCTCGTCGTCGTCGACGAGCAGCAGAAGGGGCAGCTTCCTGGTGTCGGCGCCCGACCGGTAGAGCTCGGTCCGCATCATGATCTCCTCCGTCTGACCGGCCGTGGTGGTACATGCGGACCTATCGCCGGACCCGGCGATCCCCTGAGCGTTAGGCCGGTCGCGAATTCCTCACCGGCGAACTCCTCAACCGGCCCCGGCCCAGCGCCGAAAGGCGATCCACGGGTCGCGGCGGAGCATCCGCCCACCGCTTGTGAGAAACGGACACTGATGTGAGCGCAGTAGGGGAAGACGCCCGTCTGGCGGCGGTGCACAGCTATCACCTGCTCGACGCCCCCCGGCCGGTGGTGCTGGACGAGCTGACACGCCTGGCCGGCGCCGTCTTCGACGCGCCCATGTCCACCGTCACGCTCGTCGACGGCGACCGGGAGTGGTTCGCCGGCAAGACCGGGGTGCCGGGCAACGGCGGGCCGCTGGCCACCTCGTTCTCCGGGCGGGTGGTGCGGTCGCAGCGGCCGCTGGTCGTCGAGGACACCCTCGACGAGCCGGACTTCCGGTCGTGGGCGACGGTGCGGGGCGCCCCGAACATCCGTTTCTACGCCGGCGTGCCGCTGGTCGACGAGGACGGGCACACCCTGGGCAGCGTGTGCGTGCTGGACGACAAGCCGCGGACCGCCGGGGCCCGGCAGCTGGAGCTGCTCACGACGATGGCCGGGCAGGCGGCGGGGCATCTCGCCGCGGTTCGCAACCGGCAGCTGCTGGCCGAGATCGGCGACGAGCTGTCCCGGGCGATCAGCCGCGAGGAGGACTTCGTCGCGACCGTGTCGCACGAGCTGCGTACCCCGGTCACCACCATCCAGGGATATCTGGAGCTGCTGGTCGACAACGAGGAGCTGGCCCCGTACCGCCGTCTGATCGACCCGATCCAGCGCAACGGTGAGCGGCTGGTCCGCATGGTGGACCACCTGCTGGCCGGCACCCGGCCGTCGGCCGCGCCGCTGCCGCTGTTGCGCGCCGGCACCGATCTGGTGGCCGTGGCCGAGGCGGCGATGGCCGCCTGCAAGGCGCAGGCGGCGCAGCGGGACGTGCCGATCGTGATCGAGGCGCCGGCCGGGCCGTCGTCGGTGCCCGGCGACTTCACCCGGCTCTGCCAGGCCGCCGAGCACCTGGTCCGCAACGCGGTGGTGTTCAGCACGACCGGGCAGGCCGTGACGATCCGGATCGGCGCGGGCTGGCTGGAGGTGACCGACACCGGCGCGGGCATCCCGGCCGACGAGCTGCCGCACGTGGCGGAGCGGTTCTACCGCGGCGGGTTCGCCCGGGACCAGGCGGTGCCGGGGGTCGGGCTGGGGCTCAGCATCGCCGACCGGATCATGCGGGCGCACGAGGGCTCGCTGACGATCGAGTCGGACGGCCTCGGCCGGGGAACGACGGCCCGGATGTCCATCACCGGGTGACCTCGGTCTCAGTGCCGTGCCGGACCTGCCGATGGGTAGGTCGGAGCCGGTGGCTGAGCGGGGGAAACCGATGGCGATTCTGCGGCGGATGCGACTGGCCGGGCGGCTCGGGGTGGCCTTCCTCGTGGTGCTGCTCCTGCTCGGCGTCGCGGTCGGGGTCGGCGTGTGGGGCCTGACGCGCCAGGCGACCACGGCGGGCGACATCCAGAAGCTGCAGCATCTGATGCATCAGGTGGACGAGCAGAAGTACTACAACGGCGACATCTCGGGCTGGCAGATCGCGTACGTGTGGGACACCCGCCGGATCGGGCCGAAGGCGGCGGTGGCTCCGGCGAACGAGAACCGGGCCGGGTTCCTGGCCGACTTCGACCTGCTCAACAAGCTGATCGGCGAGATCGACACGTCGGTCATGACGGACTCGGAGCGGGCCGAGTTCGCGACACTGCGGGACCTCTGGGGCGACTACAAGAAGGCCGACGACAAGATGGTCGCCCTGTACGCGGCGGGCCGGATCGACGAGGGTGACGCGGCGCTGCTCAAGGACAGCTACGACGTCTACTTCACGATCAACGAGTCGACCGCGAAGCTGGTCACCTCGGTCGTCGGCCGGGCCGACCAGGCCACCAAGGACGCCCAGGACGAGGCCGCGCTGATGCGTACCGTCATGATCGTCGTCTTCCTCCTGGCCGTGGCCGCCGCCGTCCTGTTCACCGTCGCCGTGACCCGCAGCGTCACCGGCCCGATCGGCCGTCTCGTCGAGGTGCTGCGCGGCATGGCCCGCGGCGACCTCACCCAGAAGGCGGACACCACCGGCAACGACGAGATCGCGGCGATGGGCCGGGCCGTCGGCGAGGCCGTCGACGGGGTCCGCAGCACGGTCGCCGAGATCGCCGAGAACGGCGGCCGGCTGACCGGCGCCTCGGACACCATGCGCCGGGTCAGCCAGCAGATCGACTCCGCCATCGCCGAGGCCGACCAGCAGGCCGGGCTGGCCGCGGCCGCCGCCGGCGGGGTGTCCGGCAACGTGCACACGGTGGCCGCCGGCACCGAGGAGATGGGCTCGGCGATCACCGAGATCTCCCGCAACGCCGCCGACGCCGCGCAGGTCGCCACGGACGCGGTCGCCGCGGCCCGGGCCACCAGCGAGACCATCAACCGGCTCGGCGAGTCGTCGGCGCAGATCGGCGACGTGATCGAGACGATCACCGCGATCGCGTCGCAGACCAACCTGCTCGCCCTGAACGCGACCATCGAGGCGGCCCGCGCCGGCGAGTCCGGCAAGGGCTTCGCGGTGGTCGCCAGCGAGGTCAAGGACCTGGCCCAGGAGACCGCCCGGGCCACCGAGAAGATCTCCCAGCAGATCGCGGCGATCCAGAGCGACACCGGTCAGGCGGTCACCGCGATCGACGAGATCAGCCGGATCATCGAGCAGATCAGCGACTTCCAGACCACCATCGCCTCGGCGGTCGAGGAGCAGAGCGCCACCACCGCCGAGATGAGCCGCGGGGTGAGCGAGGCCGCGGCCGGCGTCACCGACATCGCGGGCAACATCGCCAGCGTGGCGCACGGCACCGCCTCCAGCCGGGAGGCCGTCGGTGAGGTGGCCCGGACCGCCGAGGACGTGCAGTCGCTCGCCGACGGGTTACGTGCGGCCGTCGGCCGGTTCTCGATCTGATCCGCCGGTCTCCGCGCCGCTCAGCAGGTCGTGCACGCCGGTGACGGTGAGCGTCCGGAGCACGATGCCGGTCGCCCGGGTCACCCGGAAGCCGACCCGCGCCTTGGACGCCGTCTCCCAGGCGGCGAGCAGCACGTCGATGCCGGACGAGTCGCAGAAGGTGACCCCGCCCAGGTCGACGACCAACTCTCCGGGACGGTCGCCGAGGACCCGGGCGACCTGCTCCTCGAAGTCGTCGCCGGTGTCCAGATCGAGTTCGCCGGCGAGCTGCAGGCGGGTCACCGGGCCGTCGTCCAGCCGGACGATCCTCATGCGGCACTCTCCTGAACGCGGGGACACGGCACCAGTTCCACCCGTACGCGTTTGCCCCCGTGGTAGTTCTGCACGGTCCAGCCGGCCGCCATCGCCTCGATCAGCGCGATGCCCCGGCCGCCGACGCTGTCGGGATCGCGGCGCCGGGGCACGACCGACGAACCGTCGGCCACCGACACGATGACCCGTTCGCCGTGTGCCTCCAGTTGCAGCGCCACACAGCCGCCGCCGTGCCGGACCGCGTTGGTGACCAGCTCGCTGACCACCACGGCGGCAGCGTCGAGCCAGTCGTCGTCACGGAACCCCCAGCCGGTCAGCACCGCGGTCACGGCGTGCCGGGCGGCGGCGGGGGCCCCTCGGTCGAGGGGAAGGTCCAATTGGGCGGTCAGCTCGCTCATGCAAAACCCCGTGCAATCGCCTGTATGCGGGCGGACCATACCCCGGCTTCGCGGCAGTCGAAACCCGGGCGGCGCCTGATGTCTGATTTATCATGATTTATTATTGGAATCATGGCAACCGTGCTCGTGGTCGAGGACAACGCGGAACATCAGGCGGTCATCGCCGAGGTGGTCCGCCGGCTCGGGCACCGGGTCAGCCTCGCCGACGACGGCCGTGCCGGTCTCGCCGCCGCCGTCGCGAGCCCGCCCGACCTGGTAATCGCCGACGTCGACATGCCGCACCTGGACGGCATCCGGATGTGCCGGGCGCTGCGGGAGAACCCGGCCACCGCCGCCGTGCCGGTCGTGCTGATCACCGCGTACCTGCCGCCCGGCGACACCACCCTGGCCGAGTCCGGGGCGCTCGCGGTGGTGCCGAAGCCGTTCAGCGTCAAGGAGCTGTCCGAGACGCTGCGCCGCTGCCTGAGCCCGGCCGGCGGCGGCCACGACCCGGCCTTCACCGAGGCGCTGCTGCGCAGCCTGGACGCCGGGGTGGTGGCCTGCGACCTGGAGGGCCGCCTCGTGGTGATCAACCAGGCGGTCCGGGACTTCTTCGGCGACGACAGCCTCGGCGTGCCGGTCCGGGAGTGGGCGCGGCGGTTCGGGCTGCGCCGGGCCGACGGCAGCGACCTGCCCGGCGACGAGGTGGCGCTCTACCGGGCGCTGGCCGGCGAGGAGGTACGCCACGACGAGGTGCTCGCCCTCGACCGGCGGCACCGGCGGCGCTGGTTCGCGATCAACGCCCGGCCGGTCCGCGACGGCGGCGGGCGGATCCTCGGGGCGGTCGCCGCGGTGCACGACATCACCGCCGAGCACCACCAGCGGCAGTACGAGCACTGCCGTACCGAAGTGCTCAAAGCCCTGGTGCACGCCCCGGACGCCGACCAGGCCGGCGCCGAGGTGCTGCGCACGATCGCGGCCGAGCTGGGCTGGCCGTACCTGCGGCTGTGGCTGGTCGACCCGGTGACCGAACGGCTGCGCCCGGCCGCCACCCACCTGGACCCGGCCGCCCCGCAGATCCGGATGCCGTCGTCCCCGGCCCGCGGCGACGGGGTGCCGGGCGTCTGCTGGGACACCGCCGAGCCGGTGTGGGAGGGCGCCGAGGGCGCGGTGCCGGTGTGCAGCGGCGAGCAGGTGATCGGCGTGCTCGGGTTCCGGATCCCGGAGCCGCCGGACCGGCAGCGGCCGGACCCGGCGCTGACCGTGCTGCTCAGCGGCATCGCCGCGCACATCGGCGCGTTCCTGGAGCGGCGCCGGGCCGAGGAGCTGGCCAGTCAGCTCGCGGCCAGCGTCGGCGAGTACATCGCCCTGGTCGGGCACGAGCTGCGCACCCCGCTCACCTCGATCGGGACCTACACCGACCTGATCAGCGAGTCGGACGACGACACCACCGTCGGCGAGGTCCGCGACCTGCTGGCGGTGATCGAGCGCAACAACGCCCGGCTGCGCTCGCTGGTCGAACGGCTGCTCGACCTGGCCGCCCTGGAGGCCGGGCACGCCCAGCTCACCGTCGGCGAGGTGGACCTGGCCGCGCTGGTCACGGTGGCGGCGGCCGAACAGGGGGCGCAGGCCGAGGCCCCGGAACGGCTGCCCGTCGCCGGGGACCGGGCCCGGCTGCGGCAGGTGGTGGAGAACCTGATCGGCAACGCCGTCAAGTACAGCCCGGAGGGCGCCGGGGTACGGGTGACGCTGACCGCCGACGACGACGCCGCGGTCCTGACCGTCACCGACTCCGGCATCGGCATCCCGCCCGGCGAGCGCCCCCGCCTGTTCGCCCGCCTCTACCGGGCCACCAACGCCCGGCACAGCGGCATCCCCGGCGCCGGGCTGGGACTGGCGCTCAGCCGGGCCATCGTGGAGCTGCACGGCGGCACGATCACGCTGACCGGCAACGCGGGCGGTGGCACGGTGGCCACGGTCCGGCTGCCCCGCCGCCCCGGGACTTCCGGCCCTGCCCGGCTCCGACAGCGGGACGAGACAGTGGGAGGGAGCCTTTAGGAGGGGTCATGCAGCAGAACACGGACGCGTGGCGTGGTTTCACCGGCAGCGGATGGCGTACGACGATCGACGTGGCCGGCTTCATCCACGACAACGTCCTGCCGTACGACGGTGACGCCGCCTTCCTGGCCGGCGCGACCGCGCGGACCACCGCCATCTGGGACAAGCTGTCCGCGATGTTCGCCGTGGAGCGCGCCGACGGCATCTACGACGTGGACGCCACGACGCCGTCCACGATCACCGCCCACTCCCCCGGCTGGATCGACCGGGACCGCGAACTGATCGTGGGCCTGCAGACCGACGCGCCGCTACGCCGGGCGATCATGCCGTTCGGTGGGCTGCGGATGGTCGAGGGCGGGCTCCAGGCGTACGGCCGCGAACTTGATCCTGATCTCAAGAAGGTCTTCACGTCCTACCGCAAGACCCACAACGCCGGCGTCTTCGACGCGTACCCCGCGGACGTGCTGGCCGCCCGCCGCTCGCACATCATCACCGGCCTGCCCGACGCGTACGGCCGCGGCCGGATCATCGGCGACTACCGCCGGGTCGCCCTCTACGGCGTGGACCGGCTGATCGCCGACCGTGTGGAGATCAAGAAGTCGCTGGACGCCAGGCTGTCGGTCGCCGACGTGATCCGCGACCGGGAGGAGCTCTCCGAGCAGATCCGCGCGCTGGGTGAGCTGAAGGAGATGGCCGCCGCCTACGGGTTCGACATCTCCGGCCCGGCCACCGGAGCGCAGGAGGCCGTCCAGTGGCTGTACTTCGCCTACCTGGCCGCCACCAAAGAGCAGAACGGCGCGGCCATGTCGCTCGGCCGCACCTCCTCCTTCCTCGACGTCTACCTGGAGCGGGACCTGGCCGAGGGCCGGATCACCGAGGAGTTCGCCCAGGAGCTGATCGACGACTTCGTGATCAAGCTGCGGATCGTCCGGTTCCTGCGCACCCCCGAGTACGACGAGCTGTTCTCCGGCGACCCCACCTGGGTCACCGAGTCGATCGGCGGGATCGGCGCGGACGCCCGGCCGCTGGTCACCCGGACCAGCTTCCGGTACCTGCAGACGCTCTACAACCTGGGCCCGGCGCCCGAGCCGAACATGACGGTGCTCTGGTCGCAGCGGCTCCCGGAGGGCTTCAAGCGCTTCTGCGCGCAGGTCAGCATCGACACCAGCAGCATCCAGTACGAGAACGACGACCTGCTGCGGCCGTACCTGAGCGACGACGCGGCGATCGCCTGCTGCGTGTCCGGCATGCGGGTCGGCAAGGACATGCAGTTCTTCGGGGCGCGGGCGAACCTGGCGAAGGCTCTGCTGTACGCGATCAACGGCGGCCGCGACGAGATCAGCGGGGCCCAGGTGGCCCCCGCGGCGAAGGCGCTCGGCGAGGACGTGCTGGACTACGACGAGGTCTTCGAGGCGTACGACAGGACCCTCGACTGGCTCGCCGAGACGTACGTGGACGCCCTCAACGTCATCCACTACATGCACGACAAGTACGCGTACGAGCGCCTCGAGATGGCCCTGCACGACTACCCGGTGCACCGGTTCCTGGCCACCGGCATCGCCGGCCTCTCGGTCGCCGCGGACAGCCTGTCCGCGATCAGGTACGCCCAGGTCAAGCCGGTCCGGGACGAGACCGGGCTGGTCGTGGACTACCAGGTCGACGGCGACTACCCGACGTTCGGCAACAACGACGACCGGGTCGACGCGATCGCGGTGGACCTGGTGGAACGGTTCATGGAGAAGATCCGCCGGCAGCCGATGTACCGGGGCGCCGAGCCCAGCCTGTCGGTCCTGACCATCACCTCGAACGTGGTCTACGGCAAGCACACCGGCAACACCCCGGACGGCAGGCGGCTCGGCGAGCCGTTCGCGCCGGGCGCCAACCCGATGAACGGCCGCGACAAGCACGGCCTGGTGGCGGCGGCCCTGTCGGTGGCGAAACTGCCGTACCGCAGCGCCCGCGACGGCATCTCGCTGACCATCACCTCGACCCCGGACGGCCTCGGCCGCACCAAGGATGAGCAGGTCGGCAACCTGGTCGGGGTGCTCGACGGCTACACCGACGGCGGCGGCTTCCACATGAACGTCAACGTCCTGGACCGGGCCACCCTGGAGGACGCGATGGAGCACCCCGAGAAGTACCCGCAGCTCACCATCCGGGTCTCCGGTTACGCGGTCAACTTCGTGCGGCTCACCAGGGAGCAGCAGCGGGACGTCATCTCGCGGACCTTCCACGGATCGTTGTGACGATCGAGGGAAGTGTGCACTCGTTCGACGTCTCGACCGGCGTCGACGGGCCGGGGACGCGCTTCGTCGCGTTCCTGGCCGGGTGCCCGCTGCGCTGCCAGTACTGCCACAGCCCGGACACCTGGTACCGGCGCAGCGGCCGGCCGATGACGGCGGACGACCTCCTGGCGGAGATCGCGCGATACGAGCGGTTCATCAAGGTCGCCCGGGGCGGCGTCACGCTCAGCGGGGGTGAGGCCCTGCAACAGCCCGATTTCGTACGGGAGGTCTTCACCCGCTGCCGGGAACGGGGCATCCACACCGCCCTGGACACCAGCGGCGCACTCGGCGCCAAGGCGTCCGACGAACTGCTCGACGTCACGGATCTGGTGCTGCTCGACATCAAGGCCGGTGACGAGGAGACGTACCACCGGGTCACCCGTACCGGAAGCCTGGAACCGACCGTGACGTTCGCGCATCGCCTGGCCGAACGCGGCATCCCGATCTGGGTCCGTTTCGTCCTGGTGCCCGGCCTCACCGACAGTGTCGAGAACGTCGAGGCGGTCGCCGCCATCGCCGCCTCGATCAGCACCGTCGAACGGGTCGAGGTGCTGCCGTTCCACCGGCTGGGCGCCGCCAAGTACGCCGCCCTCAACCAGCCGTTCCCGCTGGCCGGCACGCCCGCCCCGGACGCGGGACTGCTCGACCGGGTGCGTGGACAGTTCCGCGCGTACGGCCTGACCGTCTACTGATCACCTGTTCAGTCCGAGCCGCATCCTGCGAACGGTTTATCGCCCGGGATTCGGGGCACGGGGCCGGCCGCGCGATGGTCGACTCGACTCATGAACAAGCTGATTCTGCTGGCAGCCGGCCTCGGGATCGCCGCGGGCCCGGTGCTCGCGGCGGGCCCGGCTGTCGCCGCCGGATGCCCGCCCTTCACGATCTGCGACACCCCGGACGCCGCCACCGGCCCGCCGCAGCCCACCCGGGCAGGCGTCCATCCCGACGCCCCCGGTGCCGGAGTCATCCCGGCGCCCCGGCCGGTGAGCCCGCCGAACGGGCTCCAGACCGTCCATCCGCAGATCGGCTCGTTGGCCTGGCCGTGATACCGCCCGGCCATGGCGAGCAAGGTCAGCTCGGTGTCAGAGGGTGGGACCGGAGAGGCCCGGAGAACCGGGCTCGTCCCGATCTGCGGCCTTCCCCGGCCTTTCCCACGGAGCTTCCTCGCCCGCACGCGCCGGGCCGGGATCCGGCAGGCGTTCGCTGTATCGGCGGCCGGCCTCGGCCTCCTGTGTGTCGTGCTCCAGGCGTCCCGGCAGCAGGAACGGAGGTTCCATCCGATCCGACGACGGCATGACCGACGTGTCCGTGACCGGGTCGGAGCTCATCGGCGGGTCGCGGAAGAGCTTGGGGAGGGGTCTTCGCCACCGATGCTGCGGGGCCGCATCGGCTTCGACGCCCGGGGCGGTCGAGAAATCGTCCTGCTTCTCGACACGTGCCTCGCGGTAAGCGTCGAGGTAGGTGAGCGTCACCTCGGCTGCCGTCACGGTCAGCACCGCTTTCAGCGCATCGGCGAGCATCTCCTCGGCCACGTTCTCGCCCACGGCCATGGCCGCCAGCGGGGCCGCGACACCACTGGCGACCAGGGTGCACAGGCAGATGATCACGATTGAGCGGGTCAGCTGCCAGGTGGCCTCGTCATCTCCTGGCTGGCCCGCGGCGCGCAGGGCCGCTATCCGGCCGGCCAGATCCGGTTCCTCCCGCCCCAGCCGGTCGATCAGAATTTCCATGTCCGCTGGAGGAAGGGCTCGTACCAGGGCGAGGCAGGCGATCGCCAGCGGTCTCGTCGGATCCGGGCCCGTACCGTCCTCGGTGTCGTCCCGCGCCTGCAGGATCAACCTGGCGAGCAGCCGTACCATAGCTTCGGCCAGCGGGCCGACGTCGCCGGATGCCGAGCTGCGCGGCGCCGGGCCCGGAGCGGGGCCGTCCTGCCCTGCGGCATCGTCCCGCACCGTGACGAGCAGGGGGACGCGATCCGGCCGGCCTGTCACCGCCCACTCGATCCGGCAGGGTGCGAAGCCTGAGGACGTGAGTGCCCCGGAGATCCCCGTTTCGGCCCGGGAGAAGTCGGTCATCACTCGATGCTGGTCCGGCGCCGGAGGCCCGCACAAGCTCCAGGATGTGCCGACCCGGCGGCACCTGCCGGATGCATGCCGGTCCGGGCCGGCCCGTGACCACCGCGGACCTCGCGCGGTGGTCACGGGACCTGGCGTAGCCCGTACGAAAAAGAAAGGGAAGGGTCAGTGTTGCGAGGGGTGGTCGCCCAGGAGCTTGGTGGCCAGGACGGCGGCCTGCGTGCGACGCTCCAGGCCGAGCTTGGCGAGCAGACTGGACACGTAGTTCTTCACGGTCTTCTCGGCGAGGAACATCCGGCCCGCGATCTCCCGGTTGGTCAGGCCCTCGGCGACGAACTCCAGGATGCGCCGCTCCTGATCGGTCAGCGCGGCGAGCTCCCGCGGCTGCTCGACGCCGTTGCGGATGCGCTCGAGGACACGCTGGGTGACGGCGGGGTCGAGCAGCGACTGCCCGGCGGCGACCCGGCGGACCGCGTCGACCAGATCGGTGCCGCGGATCTGCTTGAGCACGTAGCCCGAGGCGCCCGCCATGATCGCGGCGAACAGGGCCTCGTCGTCCTCATAGGAGGTCAGGATCAGGCCCTTGATCGACGAGTCGACGGCACGCACGTCCCGGCACACGTCGATGCCGTTGCCGTCGGGCAGCCGGGCGTCGAGGACCGCCACGTCGGGGCGCAGGGCTGGGATGCGCCGGGCCGCCTCCTGGGCGGACCCGGACTCGCCGACCACCTCGATGTCCCCGCCCGCCTGGAGCAGGTCGACGAGGCCACGGCGGACGACCTCGTGGTCGTCGAGGAGAAAGACTCGGATCATGTCTCATTCCTACCTCCTCGAGGACCCGGTCACCTAGGGACCAAAGTCCCGCCGGTTAAGGTCATGGCGTGGCCGAAGCATCGACTCCTTCACTGGGGCTCAGCCCTCTGTCCCGGGTCCGGCTCGACGAGTTGCTGCAGGAGATGCAGAACCGGGTCGGCGACATCGTCACCAGCCGGGAGCGGCTGCGGGCGCTGCTCGACGCGGTCGTCGGCATCGGCACCGATCTCGATCTGAGCAGCACGCTGCAGCGGATCGTGGAGGCCGCGTGCACCCTGGCCGGCGCGCGGTACGGCGCTCTCGGCGTGCTCGCCCCGGACCGGCGCAGTCTCTCCGACTTCGTCACCACCGGCATCGACCCGGCGGCACACGCCAAGATCGGCGATCTGCCGCACGGGCGGGGTGTGCTGGGCCTGCTGATCACCGAGCCGCGACCGGTGCGGCTGCCGGACATCACCAGACATCCTGATTCGTACGGGTTCCCCCCGCACCACCCGCCGATGCACAGCTTCCTCGGCGTCCCGGTCCGCACCCGCGACCAGATCTTCGGCAACCTCTACCTGGCTGAGAAGCGGGGCGCCGACGAGTTCACCGAGGACGACGAGGAGATCGTGGTGGCGCTGGCCGCCGCGGCCGGCGTGGCGATCGACAACGCCCGGCTGTACGAGCTGGCCCAGCGCCGGGAGCGCTGGCTGTCCGCCGCCGCCGAGATCACCGGTGTGCTGGTCGGCCAGGTGCGCCGGACCGAGGCGCTGCGCCTGATCGCCCGCCGGGCCCGTGAGGTGGCCGACGCCGAGCAGGTGCTGGTGCTGCTCTACGAGCCGGACGGCGACCGCTACCGGGTCGAGGTAGTGGAGGGCGCCGACTCGGCGCTGACCGGCAAGGTGCTGCCGGCCTTCGACGCCGAGGGGTCGTACCGGCTGGTCGAGGACCTGCGGCAGGCCGCCGAGTGGCCGGGCCCGGTGCCGGACGGCCCGGCCCTGGTCGCGCCGTTGCAGAGCACCCCACAGGGTGTGCTGATCGTGAGCCGGCCGGCCAGCGTGGACGACGCGGCGCTGCTGTCGACGTTCGCCGGGCAGGCGGCGCTGGCCCTGGAACGGGCCCGGGCGCAGGAGGAGCGGGAGCTGCTGGCCGTCCTGGAGGACCGCGAGCGGATCGCCCGGGACCTGCACGACGTGGTGATCCAGCGGCTGTTCGCGACCGGCATGCAGTTGCAGGGCGCGGTCGCCCCGGCGGGGGTGCGGCCGGAGGTGGTGAAGCGGATCAACACGGCGGTCGACGACCTGGACGCGACGATCCGTGACATCCGCCGGTCGATCTTCGAGTTGCGGGCGCCGGTCGGCGCGACGCTGCGGACCGAGCTGCGCGACACCTGCGACGCGGCCCTGGACACGCTGGGGTTCCGGCCGACGCTGGAGACGTCCGGGCCGGTGGAGAGCTCGGTGCCGGACGACATCGTGCCGGAGTTGATCGCGGTGCTGCGGGAGGCCCTGTCGAACGTGGCCCGGCACGCCGGGGCCCGCAGCGTGCGCGTCTCGGTACGGGTCGACGGCAGCCACGTCGTCCTGCAGGTGGAGGACGACGGGGTCGGCATCGATCCGGCCCTGGCCCGCGGCGGCGTGGTGAACATGGGCGAGCGGGCGAGCGACCTGGGCGGCACGTTCGAGATCGGGCCCCGCCCGGGCGGGGGTGGGACCCTGGTCACCTGGCGCGTGCCCCTCGGGACCTTCGGCCCTTAACGGAAACCGCCCGGCGCGGCACCGTGGAGACATGAACGCCTACGACCTGTCGGACCTGCGGCGCGCCGCCGCGGCAGCAGTCCGGGCTCCCTCCATGCACAACAGCCAGCCGTGGGCGTTCCGCCTGCGGGACGGCGCGATCGAGGTGCTGGCCGATCCGGGCCGGCAGCTCTCGGTCGCCGACGGCGGCGGCTGGGCGCTGCGGCTGGCGCTCGGCGCGGCGACGTTCAACGCCCGGCTGGCCCTGGCCTGGGGCGGCGCACCGGCCGACGTGATGCTGCTGCCGGATCCCGAGGAGCCGGACCTGGTCGCGCGGCTCTCCCCGGCCCCGCACCGCCCGCCGACCTACACCGAGCGGGATCTGTACACGGCGATCGAGCGCCGGCACAGCAACCGGCAGCCGTTCTGGCCCGACCCGGTGCCGGCCGACGTACGGGTCCGGCTGATCGAGGCGGCCCGGGTGGAGGGCGCCTGGCTGGACCTGCTGGTCGGGATGACCGCCCTGTCGGGTTTCTCGGAGATCGCGCACAGCGCCGACCGGGTGCTGCGCCGCGACACCCGGTATCAGGCCGAGCTGATCACCTGGACGGACACCGCGTCGGCGACCGAGGGGATCCCGGTGGCCGCCGCCGCGACGGTGACCGAGGCCCAGGATCTGCTGCCGCAGCGTGACTTCGGCGGGCGGCGGCGGGCGCCGGGCCGCGACTACGAGCCGGAGCCGCTGGTCGGGATCCTCGGCACGTCCGCCGACCGCAAGCTGGACCAGTTGATGGCCGGCCAGGCGCTGCAGCACGTGCTGCTGACGGCGACGGACGCGGGCCTGGCCAGCTCGATGATCTCGCAGCCGATCGAGGTGGCGCCGGCCCGTGACCAGTTGCGGCGGTCGTTGGGGCGGACCGGGATCCCGCAGATCGCGTTCCGGATCGGGTACGGCAGGCCCGGTCACCCGGCGCCGCGGCGGGACGTGTCCGACGTCATCGTCGGGTGAAGATCATCACTGGCGTAGTTGCCAACTGTAGGCAACAACCACCTGTACTCATATGCTGACGGCATGGACGTGCAGGCGATGCACATCGCGAACGGGATCATCAACGGTCCCGTCTCCGCGATCTTCATAGCGATAGCGGCGGCGGGCCTCGCGGTCTGCGTGTGGCGGGCCAAGGTCGACCTCGACGACCGGCTCGCCCCGATGGCGGGCCTGGTCGCGGCGTTCATCTTCGCCGTCCAGATGCTCAACTTCCAGGTGCTCCCGGGGGTCTCCGGGCACCTGCTCGGCGGCACCCTGGCGGTGATCCTGGTCGGCCCGTGGGTGGGCGCGCTCTGTGTCGCCACCGTGCTGCTGGTGCAGGCGCTGGTGTTCGCCGACGGCGGCCTGACCGCGATCGGGCTCAACATCACCAACATGGCCCTGCTCGGCACCGCGGCGGCGTACCTCCTGGTCGCCCTGCTTCTCCGGATCCTGCCGCGGACCACCGGCGGGCTCGGCGCGACGGCCCTGATCGCCTCGATCGCCGGTGTCGTGGTCGCCTCGATGGGCTTCGTGGTGGAGTACGCGTTCGGCGGCACCACCGAGCTGTCGCTGGGCGCGATCGCCGCGACGATGGCCGGCACGCACACCCTGATCGGCGTCGGCGAGGGCCTGATCGCCGCCACCACCGTGGTCACCGTCGCGAAGGTCCGCCCCGACCTGGTCTACGCCCTGCGCGCCTTCCGCCCCAAGCCGATCAAGGTGCCCGCATGAAGAAGAAGACCTTCCTGATCGCCGGCCTGCTGGTCGCCCTGCTGCTGGCCGGTGTCGCGTCCAGCTTCGCCTCCAGCAGCCCCGACGGCCTGGACCACGCCGCCCGTGAGGGCTGCACGTTCAACGCCGACGACGAGATCACCGGCGGCACCTGCATGGCCCAGCAGGAGCAGGAGCATCAGCTCGCCGGCAGCCCGCTCGCCGACTACGGCATCAAGGGCATCGACAACGAGTTCCTCTCCACCGGCCTGTCCGGGATCGCCGGGGTGCTGCTCACCTTCGCCATCGGCGGCGGCCTGTTCTGGCTGCTGCGCCGCCGCGAGCCCAGCCGGAAAGAGTAGTGGAGCGCCTGTACCTCGACCGGGACAGCCGGGTGCACCGGCTCTCCCCCGAGGTCAAGATCGCGGCGGTGCTGCTGTTCACCGTGGTCGTGGTGATCACGCCGCGCGAGGAGTTCGCCGCCTTCGCCGGCTACGCCGTCCTGATCGCCCTGGTCACCGCGCTGGCCCGGGTCCCGGCCGGCTGGCTGCTCAAACGGTCGGCCATCGAGCTGCCGTTCGTGGTGCTCGCCGTGGTGCTGCCGTTCGCCGGTCACGGCGAGCAGGTGCGGTGGCTGGGCATGTCGCTGTCGGTCGACGGCCTCTACGGCGCGTGGAACATCGTCGCCAAGGGCACCCTCGGTGTGCTGGCGTCGCTGCTGCTCGCCGCCACCACCACGATGCGTGATCTGATCGTCGGCCTGGACCGGCTGCGCTGCCCCGCCGTGATCACCCAGATCATGACGTTCATGCTGCGGTACGTCGACGTGCTCATCGACGACGCCCGCCGGATGCGGATCGCCCGGCTCGCCCGCGCCTACGACCCCCGGTTCCTGTGGCAGGTGAAGGCGTTCGCGGTCGGTGTCGGCTCGCTGTTCCTGCGCTCCTACGAACGCGGCGAGCGGGTCTACCTGGCCATGCTGTCCCGCGGTTACGCCGGCACGATGCCGTCCGCCACCGACCGGTCCGCCCCGGCCCGCGAGTGGGCGATCTCGTCGGCGCTGCCGGTGGCCGCCGCCGGAATCGCCGTCGCCGCCGCGGTTCTAGCATGACCACATGACCGCGGCGCTGCAGATCACCGGCCTCACCTTCGCCTACCCCGACGGGCGGGAGGCGCTGCGCGGCGTCGACCTGACCGTCGCGCCCGGCGAGCGGGTGGCGCTGCTCGGGCCCAACGGCGCCGGCAAGACCACCCTGGTGCTGCACCTCAACGGCATCCTGCACGGCGGCGCCGGCCGGGTGGAGATCTCCGGGCTGCCGGTGACGCCGGGCGATCGCAAGGCGATCACCGAGATCCGACGCCGGGTCGGCGTCGTCTTCCAGGATCCCGACGACCAGCTGTTCATGCCGACGGTCGCGGAGGACGTCGCGTTCGGTCCGGCCAATCTGGGGGTACGGGGTGACGACCTCGACAACCGCGTCACCGAGGCGCTGACCGCCGTGGGGATGCTGGAGCACCGCGATCAGATCCCGCATCACCTGTCGTTCGGCCAGCGGCGCCGGGTGGCGGTGGCGACGGTGCTGGCGATGCGCCCGGAGATCCTGGTGCTGGACGAGCCGTCGTCGAACCTCGACCCGGCCAGCCGCCGCGAGCTGGCCGAGATCATCGAGTCGTTGCCGGTGACCGTGCTGATGGTGACACACGATCTGCCGTACGCCCTGGAGCTGTGCCCCCGCTCGGTGATCCTGGACGCCGGCCGGATCGTCGCCGACGCCCCCACCGGCGCCCTGCTGGCCGACCGCGACCTGATGGCCGCGCACCGTCTGGAGCTCCCGTTCGGCTTCGACCCCGCCACCGCCCGCCGCTGACACCCCCACTTCCGCGTGTGGAGTTGCGGCGCACATGACGGCCGAACTCCACACGCCGCCGGGCCACCGGCTCCGCGTGTGGAGTTGCGGCGCACATGACGGCCGAACTCCACACGCCGCCGGGCCACCGGCTCCGCGTGTGGAGTTGCGGCGCGCATAGCGGCCGAACTCAACACACGGGCGGGGCTTCACCTGGGACGATGGCGGGTGACGGAGAGGAGCGTGCCGTGACCACGCAGCAGCAGACGCCGGACGGTACCGAAGACGACGGCCAGCGGGTCGGCGAGTCGGCCGCCCCGCAGGCCACCGGGGAGTACGGCAGCATCCTCGACGAGGACCTCCCGCCGGTCGTGCCGGACGACGAGGTCGAGGTCGAGGCGCCGCAGCAGCGATGACCGGGCTCAGGCGGCCTTCGACAGCGGGGCCGCCTCCCGCAGTCCGCTGACCAGGGCCTGCCAGGTCCGCGGGCCGACCACCCCGTCCACCTCGACCGGCACTCCCCCGTTGCGGATCGTCGCCTGGAGGTCGCGGATCGCCGCCTCGGTCTTCGGGCCGTAGATGCCGTCGGCGCCGTCGAGGGCGAACTCCTCCTGCAATCCGCGCACCGCGCTGCCCCGCATCCCCGGCCGCACCGCGATGAGCAGCGCCTGCCACGTCTTACCGTCGACGACTCCGTCGTCCGGAAGGTTCTTGGCCCGCTGGACGGCGCGTACCGCGTCGCCGGTCTCGGAGCCGAAGACACCGTCGATGCTGACCGTGTGACCGTGGGCGAGCAGCAGGTACTGGAGGGTCTGGACCTGGTGCTCGGTGGAGCCCTGCCGGGTCGTCGGCCAGGGGTTCAGGGTGGCGGTCATAGAGGGGGTCCCCTTCCTCTTCGTCGAGCGACGGGTGTGTGCTCCCCTCACTTTCGCTTCCCACGCCGACGAATAAAAGGGTGAGACGAGTCTCGACCAGGCATTCGCAAGAAATGCTTCGGACTTGCTGACCGATTCGCGAATTCCGATACGCGAACCGCGCACGAATCTGAAGATTCGCGCGCGGTAACGCTCACCATCGTGCAGCTGTCAGTGGGATTTCCCACCGCCAAGATCACGCGTGTTGAGTTCGGCCGCGTAGCGCGCCCGAACTCAACACGCGGTCAGTGCTGGGCCCAGTCGCCGAGCGACCAGTCGCGGACCTCCGGCATGTCCTCGAGGTGCTCGACCACGTACGCGGCGTGCTTCTCGAGCTGCGACTCGCACCAGGCCTTCAGCTCGCTCGCGCCGGCCGGCAGGCGCCCGGCGTTGTTGATCGCGTCGATCACCAGGTGGTAGCGCGACGCTTTGTTGCGGACCGTCATGTCGAACGGTGTGGTGGTGGTGCCCTCCTCGATGAAGCCGCGGACCCGGAACCGGTCGGCGTCCGGCCTGCCGTGCACCAGCTGGTGGATCGCGCCCGGGTAGCCGTGGAAGGCGAACACCACGTCGACGTGGTCGGTGAACAGCTCGCGGAACATGGTCTCGGTCATGCCGTGCGGGTGGTCCTTGGGCCGCGGCAGGGTCATCAGGTTGACCACGTTCACGACCCGCACCCTGAGCTGCGGCAGCTTCTCCTTGAGGATCTGCGCTGCCGCCACGGTCTCCATGGTCACCACGTCGCCGGCGCAGGCCAGGACGATGTCCGGGTCGCGGTCGCCGTCGTCGTTGCCGGCCCACTCCCAGATGCCGGCGCCCTTCGCGCAGTGCTCGACCGCCTGATCCATGGTCAGCCACTGCAACTGCGGCTGCTTGTCGATGACGATCAGATTGACGTACGACCTCGAACGGAAGCAGTGGTCAGCCACCGACAGCAGGGTGTTGGCGTCCGGCGGCAGGTAGACGCGGGCGACCGTGCCCCGCTGGTTGAGCACCACCTGGATCAGGCCGGGGCCCTGGTG